>CAWHMJ010000004.1:0-782670 GCA_963830375.1 uncultured Acidobacteriota bacterium | reverse complement strand
AATTTCCGAAATGAATCATTGAGCCGTTTCCCGGCTGTTTCCTACCTTCCCTTGATTGACAGGGGGGCAACTTCCAGCGCGCCTTGCCCGCAAGTTAGCTCTCTAGCCATGCGCCAGGCGCATGCCGCCGCGATTAGAACCAGAAATATTCCCAGCAGCCAATGGTGCAGCAACAATTTACCGACCCCAAACAGAGCGCTGTAGACCATCACACAGCCCAGAACCCAGCACCAAAGATTCCGCCCAATGTCGTGCGTTCTCGGGATTTCGGGGGCCAGCGTGGCAATGGCGTTCCAGCCCGTGACGTCCGGCCGTACTTTTCGATAGAATGACAACAAAATGCTGTCGGGCTCTCTTCTCGTCAGCATAGTGACGACTACCCACACGATCGTTGTTAACAGCGTTGTAGCCAGAACATTCTTCGCGAACAGCACTGTATCGGACCCGGTGAAAATTGTCGGGCGTCCGACCATCGCCTCACCCAGCGCTTGCCAATGCAAAGCGAGGGTCAAAACGAGCGCCGTAATCATCGCGGAAATCTCGCTCCAGGCATTGATGCGCCACCAATACCAGCGCAGCATATATACGCTGCCGGTTCCCGCACCGACTTGCAACACGACTTGCCATCCAGAACGGATCGAAGCTAACTGCGCCGATACGTATCCCGTGAGAACCACCAGCAGTACCGTCACGAGTTGCGAAATATGAACGTAGTGGCGCTCCGAAGCGTGCCGAACCAGAAAACGCCGGTAAAAATCCTCGACGATGTAAGACGTTCCCCAGTTTAGCTGCGTCGCGATTGTGGACATGAACGCGGCCAGGAAACCTGCCACGATGATGCCTCGCAGCGCATGCGGGACATGATCGTTTACGATCATCATATAACTCGTCTCCGGATGCTGAAGGCCGGGGTAGAGAACGATGGCCGCAAGGGCCGTTAGAATCCATGGCCACGGACGAAGCGCGTAATGCGCAATGTTGAACCACAGCACTGAAAATAATCCCTGACGTTCGTCACGCGCGCTGAAAATGCGCTGCGCGATGTATCCGCCGCCGCCCGGCTCGGCTCCGGGATACCAGAAAGCCCACCATTGCACCCCCAGGTATACAGCGAAGGTGATAACAGGCAGCGTCCACAGAGTGTCGGTCGCAAAACCGCGCGAAAAGTCCGGCAAAAATGCCAGCGGATCGGATGCTCCATTCGTGGCGCGCAGTGCGCCAATCTGATCGATCATCGATTGCATGCCGCCCACGGCTCGCACAGCGTAGTACGCAATAGCTATCACAATCCCCATTTTCAGGACGAACTGAAACATGTCGGTCCACAACACGCCGGAAAGGCCGCCTAAAGAAACGTAGAATCCGGTGAAAGGAATCAGAAAGAAAATGCAAATAATCAGAGCTTGGCCGTCCGTCCCGGAGAATACTGGCCCAAAAACTCGGCTGAGCGCGCCGGAAAAAACTTCGAGAAAACGCCAACCTTGCATCGTGGGACCGAGGGTCGTCCCCACGATGTTGATCATGGCTTTGGTGACCCATCCGAGAATGAGGCAGTTCATCAACAGTCCCAGATAGATGGCGCGGAACCCGCGAAGAAACGCGGCGGGCTTGCCGGAATATCGCATCTCCGCGAACTGCACGTCCGTCATCAATCCGGAGCGGCGCCACAAGCGGGCGAACAAAAACACAGTCATCATCCCGGAAGGCAAAAAAGCCCACCAGATCCAATTCCCTGCTATTCCTTGTGTGTAAACGAGGCCTGCGACAAGCAGTGGCGTGTCCGCCGCGAACGTCGTGGCCACCATGGACGTTCCGGCCAGCCACCACGACGCTTTCCGCCCGGACACGAAGTAATCTTCCGAACTTCTGGTTGAACTGCGGCGAAAGTAGAGTCCGAGGACAAGAGTAATTGCGAGATAACCGATAATCGCGGACCAATCGAGCAGCGTAAACGCCATTGGCCCAGCTTTATTGCACATCGCCTCGGCGGGAAGCAACATGAAATCGAATGAAGTGTATTAACGCGGATCGCCGGCGCCACTCTCAAAAACTAATGTATGCGGCTCGGGAAATATTCCGAAGTGATCCTGCAGACTAGCTCTCCGCAGGGGCGAAAAAAACCAGCACGATCAATTCCTCTTTAATCTCATGGAAGTGGTGTTGTACTCCCGCTGCGACGAAAATTATGCTGCCTTCGGTCACAACGTGCTCCTCGGCCGCGACGCGCATGCGAGCCCGCCCTCGAACCACATAATACAATTCATCTTCTTTATGAGGGCTTTGAGAATCTTTCCCGTCCGTTGGCAGGGCGTAGATACCGGCACTCATCGCAGGCACCCGCAGGAATTCCAAATAAGGCTTTCCGCCTTGTTCGCGCCGTTTCTGCAATTCAACAATATTGAAGAAATCTGCCAACATGCCGCGGTTACCTTTCTGCCGGAAGCGCCACCGTCAAACGGAAGAAACTCATGCTGCTTTTCGAGGAATAGTAACGCCTTCTTGTTCGAGAGTCCGCCGCCGTAACCAACCAGGCTGCCGTTGCTCCCGATCACGCGATGACAAGGAACAATGATGGGGATTGGATTAGACCCGTTGGCTAAACCTACCGCGCGCGCCGCCTTTCGGATTTCCAACACGGCACGCCAACTGACCGTAAGAAATTGTTTGTCCGTAAGGAATTTCACGCAGGCTATGCCAAACGCGGAGTTGAAAATCGGTGCCCTCAAGCGACAGTGGCAGATCGAAACTTTTTAACTCTCCTCGAAAGTAAGCCTGCAACTGGCGGATCGTTTCGGCGAAAGGCGCACTATCCTTATGCCAGGCGGATTGCGGGCGCTCAGGCCGCTTTCCCGACGCAAAACTGATCAACCGCAACCCGCGATCATCCGCCGCAAGCAGCATCATGCCCATGGGACTCTCGAAGTTTGTGTAACAGATCTGGCTCATAGCGGAGGAATATCCTTTATTCTCATGGAATCGAATAACCGTAGCAATTTCAAATCCTCTACTGCGACACTTTCGCGGAAGCCGCGCCGAGAATTTTGCGGCTCTTTTTTTCTTGTACAAAAACTACCACGTGCAGATTCTCCGGCTTCCAGCGTGACTCGAATTTCACTCGAGAATCACCCTTGAACGATACCGATGGCGCGCTTCCATCCGCAGTCCCGATCTTGTGCAGCGACCGCAGAGTCGCAGTGTGATGCAGGACGTGTCCGGCATTCTCGCCTCGACTCACCGTCGATTGCAAGCCATCCTCCGTCACCGCAACCCAGACCTCCGCAACATCTCCGGTTGTGTTTCCCGCAAGCTTCCCAACCGATACCGTGAACTGTTGCGAGCCGTGCGTATCCGACTTTTCGGAATTTATCGCGACATCCGTTTGCACCCGCTGTGCCGCTTTTTCGATTTCCGCGAGCGCTTGCCGTCCGTTGCTCCCCACGAATTGGCTCTGCCCATCTACAATCATCTGCGGCGTATATTCCGTCTGGTTAAAGATCGTCCGATAAACGGACTGTCTCTCCGTCCATTCCGCTGAAGAATATGGATCGTTCCACCCATCATGATTCCAATAATCCACGTGCACTTCCAGCGGAACGATCTCGGCTCCGGCGACGGGCTGTTGCGCTTCCAACTTCTGCAATAGCTCATCGGCGGGCGGGCACGTGGAACATCCCTCGGAGGTGAACAACTCAACGATCACCGGCTTGCGCTCCGCCTCCCCTGCAGGGCGTTTGCGCTTTCGTGTTTGAAACGGGGGCGTTGCACAAAATGAGGAGCGCTACAGGCAGCCTGAACACTATCTTTGCAAACATTCGCATCCCTTTCCCCTTCTTTATTCCCATGCTTGGAAGGTCTAGTTTGCCCCAGGGTTGCTCCTGACTGCTGACGCGCGGCGTTAAAGGGTGAAAAAAACTGTCCGAGAGTGAATGCTACTGATGCGCCGTAGGCATCACGAGTTTCTCCACCACTGGGACGGGCAGCGGGCCCTGATCAAGCACGAGGTCGTGAAACTTCAGCATGTCGAAATTCTTACCCGCTTCCGCCTGATACTTTTTGCGGAATGCAAGCCATTCGCGCAAGCCCACAAAATATGTCGGCAACTGAGTCGAGCTAAGCTTCGCGCGCACGAGCTTGCCTTCCGCTTCCGCTTGCGTCTGAAATGCATCCTTGGTCATTAAATCCATGGCCTGCTCGTCGGTCATCCCCATGGTCTGCATCTTGACGTCGAGAATCGCATTGGCCAGTAATCGCAGGCGGATTTTTCGCATCACCATTCTGAATCGCGGATCGTTGTTCAGAAAACCTTCGTCCATCATTACCTGCGCGATGTACTCGGCCCAGCCTTCCACGTAAGCGCCGTTGGCGAACAGCGAGCGCAGCAGCCTGCGCCTTTCAGGCTGAATATTATTCAAATGCTCGAATTGAACGTAATGGCCGGGCAGCGCTTCGTGGATGCTCAGCCAATAAAGCGTGTAATTGTTGTACTCGCGCAACTTGGATTCCACTTTGTCCGCGGGCATTTTCGGATCGATGGGAGTCACCCAGTATTCCGCTTCGGCTTGAGGCTCCAGTGGCGGCGCGCTGTGGAATCCCGCCACCGAATAAATGCCGCGTTCGAAAGGCGGCGTCGGAATAACTTTCAAATTGTCCCGAGTGCCCAGCGATACAATCTTTTTCTCGCGTATAAATTGCTTGATGCTTTCGAGGTCGGCTTCGATGGTCTGCTGCAACTGGTCGGGCCGCGGATGCTCGTCGGAAATCTTGCGCAGCACCTCGGTAATGATCAAATTCTGGCGCTCGTGCATAGCGAGGTCGGAGTGATCGCTATGATTCGGGTACATCTTCGCGTGCATGGGCAGCGCCAGATCGAGCATTTCGCCGCGCACCGATCTCAATCCCTCTTCGGCATCCGCGAGCACCTGTTCGGGAGTGACCTCCGTCTCCATCACCAGCCTGAATTTCTGATCGTAGAATTCCTTGCCTAACCGCCAAGTCATATTCGACGGCCGCTTGGCTAAGTCATCCTGCAGCCACTTAGAAAAATCCTTCAGGGCGGCGATGGCCGGCGGCGCAACCTTGTCATACTCCGCTTTCAGCGGCGACCCGGCCGGGATTTCCGCGGCAATCGTGTTTTCGATCAGGTCGATATTGCCGTCATTTTCTTCAATCGCAGTCGTGATGAAAATGGGGTCGGAATCGCTGAGGTATTTCTTCACCTGCGCTAAAAGGCGCGGAATCGCGCCGACTCGGGAAAGAACGTGGCCCGACGCGAACGTCGTGTGACGCGTAATCCTGCGTCAGCGGCAGAAAGAGCGCGTTTCCAATCAGCTCGACGGGAACTGTCGGATTGTGGCGATAGTTCTGAATCTTGTCGAATTCGAGCAAGTTGAGACCGATCTGGTCGTCGATCAGTTGCCAGTCGGCGGCATCCTGGGCGTCCAGCGCAGAAACCGGCGTCTCGTTGCGAAATCGCTCGCGCCATTGTTGGTAAAACGCGCGCTGCTCCGCAATGGCCTCCAAACTCATATCGTCCAGCAAAGCATCCAGCTCGATTGTTTTGCCGGTTTTGGGGTCCACGTGCTTGTGGTAGCCGGCCGCGGAAGCGCTCGTGGGAGAGAGCGCCAAAGAATCCTTCATGAATTGATCGCTCAGTTCCGCAAATTTCTGCGCAGGCGAAGCGCCGGAGCGTTGCGCAGCCGAATTTACCTTTTGCGGATTGGAAAACATTGCAAACGTCACCAGGCACAGAGTAGCGCAAACTGACAAAGTCATCACACGTTTCATAGCATTCCTTTCAAGGGAGTGACTGCATGAAACTAGCTGGGACGCCGGAAAGGTATGGGCATGGCGTTTTTTCGTCGCGCTGAATACCGCCTGAGCCGCGCGCGGGCTTGTTCCGCCCAGGTGCCGTTTGGCGCGTGACGAAGATAAAGCGTCCAGTGATCGCGGGCTGCGCGACGCTCACCCCTCTTCTCGTAAGCCAAGGCAAGGTTGAAATGTACATCCGCATGGGCCGGCATCGCGCGAGCAGCCCGCAGTAGATGCTCGATGGCCGCGTCATACTCGCCCATTTCCTCGAGAGTGCAGCCGAGGTTGTAACGCGAGATGCCATTTAAAGGATCGAGCGCGACCGCCGCTGCAAATGCCGCACGGGCATCGGAAAGCTGGCCCATCTGGTAGTACGCGACTCCCAGGTTGATGTGCGCTTCAATCCAATCCGGCGCGAGTTCCACCACGCGCTGATAATTCTCGATCGCTTGCGGAAGCAAGTCTTGCTTCGTCTCGCAACTCAGCGCGGTCTCGAAGAATTCTTCCGGCGTCGGGCCGGCCATCGAATGCAATTTCGCGGGCCGCGCCGGAATATCGAATGGAAAAGCCCACTGCTGCAGGAAGGGATTAAAAGGTCTCTCGGCGCCGGGAGGAACTACGAGAACATCGCGCCCCAGTTCCACGAGACGAAGCTGTTGCAGAGGCAGAGAATCGCCGCCAAATTGCTGCTCGATGAGCGCAACAGTGCGCCGCAATTTCCGCGCGGGAACTCGATTTAGCGTGATCCGTTGGATCGACCGCAGTGCAACTAGGTCGCCAAAACTATAGAACCGCTGGCCCCATCGCACTTCGGGCCGCACAAGCCGCAGCCGCTCCCAATAGCGAAGACGCCCCTCCTCAAGCCCCAAGATTCGCCCAACTTCATTTCGAGTATATCGGTCTGCCAAGCCGGCGTCCCTCGCCTCGCTTCCACTTTCTCGAACGATTATGCACCAATTGTCAAATCGTGTGTGGCCGAGTTTCCTGTGAGCATTCATTCAGTCCCTGCCATTCGCTCGTGTTAGCGCGATTACCATAAGCATACAGGCGCGTGCGCGCTCTGTCCGGCTTGCAACGTCCGCTTGCTAAACTTGATTGGAGAATCGCCCGCCACGATGCCTCTCGATAGCGCCGAACGATTGTATCTGGAGCGCCAGGTCACCCTGGCTCGATCCATCCTCGTAGCGCTTGCGCTCGTGGCTCTGCTCGAAATGCCTGGCAGAACGCAACGGCCCGCCTCGGTTCTGTTTCTTGCTGTTTATCTTGGCATCGCGTTGGCGGTCGTGCTCTATCAGCGCATCGTCAGCGAGGCGCATTTTCAGATTCCGCTCGCCGCCGATGTTGCGGTTCTGGCCGTTTTCTTGATCCTCACTCCATCGGTTTCCGCTTCCTGGTTTCTGTTCCTATTTGTCGTTTTTGCCCTGGCCACCCGGGGAAACATGCGCGCAATGCTCGGCCTCGTGAGCGCGGCGTCGGTAGCTATTATTTTGCGCGTAGCTGCAACAGAGACGTTTAGTTGGCGCGGGCTTTGGCATTGGCTTTCGATCGGATTAGTTACTCTGGTTTCCGGATTGGGAATGGGTTTTCTAGGGGCGCGAGAAAGAAATCACCTCGAACGTCGCCAATTCCTGGAAAAGGTGACGCAGTTATTGCAGTTCGATCGCGGCTTAACCGAGTCCATTCGCCAGGCACTGGGCGAGTTGATTCTCGAATTTGGATGCGAGCAGGCCTGCCTGGCAATTCGCGATGATGAACTTGAACGGATCTTTGTGTGGAAAATTCGCGCTGCGGAAAGAGAGCCGGCCGGTCCGGAAACTGTATCGCCCTCGCGGTCCGATACTTTCCTTACCGACGCCATGGAGGTGTCCCTGTGCTGGGAATATAAGGACGGCAAGAATGGCGGCTTTGGATGGGATCGGCGCACCGGCCATCGAGTTCGAAACCTGCTCGCGCCTCCGCCTTCCACACGCGAAGAGTTTGGGGCCCGGTCGCTCCTGGCGGTGACCATCGATGCCAGTGGCCGTCCAGCCGGACGTGTGCTGCTCATAAATCCGGACAAGCGATTCGCACCCGCCGATCTGCACTGGCTGGAACAGATTGTTCGGCACATCGGTCCTCCCATGGAAAATGTTTTTCGCCTGCGCCACTTGCGTGCTCGGGCCGTGGAATCAGAACGCAGCAGAATTTCGCGCGACCTGCACGACGGAATCCTCCAAACCTTGCTGAGCTTGAATATCCAGCTCGACGTCCTTCGCCGCAAATTTCCGTGGACCCCCGAACAGGCGGGCAAGGAGCTCGAGATGCTGCAAACCACCGTAAAGCAAGAGAGCGAAGAGCTCCGGAGAATGGTGACCGACCTGCGGCCAATACGCGTGGAAAGCGCTGATATGCGGGAGCTGATGTTCGGTTTTGCCGAACGTTATCGCAATGAATCCGGCCTGGCCGTCGATCTCTTCATCGAAGACCGCAACTTGCGTCTTCCCGACCGCATTTGCCGCGAGATGTTCCAGATATACAGGGAAGCACTTAACAACGTAAAAAAGCATGCGTCGGCCAGCCACGTCGTGGTAAAACTAGGGCAAGACGAGGCGAAAGTCTCTCTCGTTGTAGACGATAACGGCCGGGGTTTCAGTTTCTCTGGGCGGTTCACAAGCGAGGAGCTGGACCGGTTGCGTCTCGGGCCAATTTCGATCAAAGAGCGAACACGAACCGTAGGGGGAACGCTAACGGTGGAGTCGAATCCCGGGCACGGGGCGCGTCTTACGGTAGAAATCCCACTAAATTGAAAATGACGAAAGCGAAACAGGTGATTCGTATCCTGGTAGCGGACGACCACGCTATCTTTCGCGATGGTCTGCGCAAATTGCTCGAAGCGGCCGACGAGATCCAAATTGTCGGCGAGGCTTCGAACGGGAATGAGTGCGTCAAGATGCTGGCGAAACTCAAGCCCGACATCCTTCTGCTTGACCTGCGCATGCCGGAAAAAGACGGCCTCGGGGTCCTCGAGGAAGTCAATTTCGAAACTCTGCCGACGCGCGTGATCGTGCTTACGGCGGCGGAAGATGACCGCGACGTGGTTCGCGCCATGCGTCTTGGGGCTCGCGGGGTGGTGCTGAAGCAGTCAGCCAGCGACTTGTTGGTGAAAAGCATCCGCAAGGTTTTCGATGGAGAAATCTGGCTCGACAATCGCATGACCGCCGAAGTGATCGACGCGTTCAAGAAGTCCGCGGAGTCCGGGCAGCGCCGCGAAAAACCGCTCCTGAGTGAACGGGAGAAAGAAATCGTTCAGCTCGTAGCCCAGGGCTTCCGCAACCGCGAGATCGGCGAAAAGCTTTTCATCAGCGAGCAGACGGTGAAAAACCATCTTCATAACATTTTCGACAAGCTCGGTGTTTCCGACCGCCTCGAACTCGCCCTCTACGCAATCCACCACCGCCTGATTGATCAGGCTTAACATTCGCCTTCGCCACAGATTATCTTAGTCAAGTTCCTTTGACTCTTCGCTCTCGGTATTCAAACGCTGTCTGCATCGAAAGCGCTAGATAAGGTATGCTTTCCATCTAGAAATCCAGGATGAGTTCCACGGCAATTACCGGCGCACCAGGAAAGAAAAGCCCGCGAATTTATTCGCGCGAAGCGGTTCTATTCGGTTGCATCGTTTTGCTCGTTTTGTTCGTCCTCACCACCGCCGCAATTTCCCGGATGTATCATAAGAAAATCCACGTCTTAGCCGACAACTGGTTTGCCGAAGGCGAAACCAGTTTTCAGGCGGCCGATCTGCAGTCCGCCCTGCTCGACTACCGCAACGCGCTGGTCTATTCTCCCGGCAACGCGAAATTTCAATTCCATTTGGCGCAGGCACTGGCTGCTGCAGGGCGTGGTGACGAAGGCCGCTCGTATTTGCTGAACCTCTTGTCGGAATCTCCCGGCAGCGGAGACGTGAACCTGGCCTTGGCCCGGATCGCAGCGCACAAAGGTGTAACCTCCGAAGCGATTCGCTATTACCATGCCGCGATATACGGCGAATGGGAAAGTGATCCGATCGCGATGCGTTGGCAGGTTCGCCGGGAACTTTCCGAATATTTGCTGAACCGCGGAGAAGCACGGCAGGCCGTGCCTGAAATCATTGCCCTCGCCGACAACACGCCGGCGGATGACCCGGAACGCCGCAAAATTGTGGGGAATTTATTGCTGCGAGCCAAACTCTGGCCTCGGGCGCTGGACGGTTTTCAGTCCTTGGTTTCCGCCAACAATCAGGACTCCGACGCACTGCTCGGGGCTGCGATATCCGCTTTCGAACTTGGCCAGTACGATCTTGCGCTGGATTATTTCGACCGCTTGCCGCAAGAGAAACGCGAGGCTCCGGATATCGTCGAGATGTATCAGACCGCCCGGCAGGTTAACGCCGTGAATCCGTTTGTCGCGGGTCTTTCTCGCGAAGATAAGGCGCGCAAGGCAGCCGACGCGCTATCGCTCGCCAGCAAGCGCCTGCAGACATGCGCCGGCCAAGAAGGCCAATCGCTAGCGGTAACGCCGCCGCAAACGCCGCTTCAAAAAACCTTCGCCGAGAGCAAAGAATTAGAAGCAAGAGGAAGTTTGCAATACATCGAGAAGCATCCCGAAACCATTGAGGACGTGATGGCCCACGTTTTCGAAATGGAAAACGCCGCCGCTGACGCCTGCGGAAACCCGCAAGATGCCGATCGTGCGCTCTGGCTTTTGGGGCGCAGACGCGGAGTCCCAGCCCAGTGACTGAACCCATCGGTGTTGCTTCGACCGCCCCTTCTGCTCCATTGTCAGCTGCACCTTCGAATCCAAACACCACTTCCGGTTTTCGCGGACTGTGGGAGAGTTGGACGCACCGCGTCTTCACCATGCGGGAAGATCAGTTTTTTCTCTTTCTCGCTGTGCTGATTGGCATCTTGTCTGGCCTCGCCGTGGTTTGCTTCCGCATCGCAATCGAGTGGACGCAAATCGAACTGCTTGGCTCTTCGCTGACTCCCTCAACCCTGCGCGTCGTTCTTGCTCCGACCCTCGGTGGCCTGGTCGTGGCGTTCCTCGTCATTTACGCCTTTCCCCGCGCGCGCGGCAGTGGAGTGAATCAAACAAAATCCGCCGTGTATGTTTCTAACGGTTACATTCCGTTCAACACGGTCATCGGCAAATTTGTCACCTGTGCGTTGGCGATCGGCAGTGGACAATCGCTGGGGCCGGAAGATCCCTCATTGCAGATGGGCGCGGGAATCGCTTCGCTCATCGGTCGCCGGTTGCGTTTGTCGCAGGAGAAAGTTCGCTTGATTGCGCCGGTAGGAGCGGCCGCAGGTCTCGCCGCCGCGTTCAATGCGCCAATTTCCGCCGTGCTTTTCGTTCTCGAAGAGGTGATTGGAACGTGGAGCGCAGGCGTGCTTGGCGCGATCGTTCTGGCCGCCATATCAAGCGTAATGACCATGCGCGCGTTCCTTGGGCCCGAATCGTTGTTTAGGGTTCCGCCCTTTCGCGTGGCCAAGCCCGTGGACCTATTGGCGTACATCGTGCTGGGAATCGTCGGTGGAGTAGCATCTCTGATTTTCCTGAAGTGGCTAGCCTACGCGCGGCCTCGCATCCAATCCCTTCCTCGCTGGACGCAGCATTTTCAACCCGCCGTCGCGGGATTGCTGATCGGAATAATCGGTATGAAGTTGCCACAGGTGATGGGCGCGGGTTATCCCATCATCGACCAAGCGATGCACGGACAATTCGCTTGGAAGCTGCTCCTGGTCTTGGCCGCGCTAAAAATCCTGGCCACTGGCTTTTCATTTCTGAGCGGCACCCCGGGCGGAATGTTCGCGCCGAGCCTGTTCATCGGCGCCATGCTTGGCGCCGCCGTCGGCGCAATCGAACAGCATTTTTTTACTGGCCTTCCTGGTACGGTCGGTACGTTTGCGCTGGTTGGAATGGGCACGTTTTTCGCCGGCTTTCTGCGCGTGCCGATCACTTCAGTTTTCATGGTGATCGAGCTTTCCGGAAACTATACGGCTATTCTGCCTGTAATGATTTCAAGTCTTATCGCCTACGGAATTTCGCGTTCGTATGTCAAAGTTCCGCTGTTTGACATGCTGGCGCGTCAGGACGGGCTGGTTCTGCCCTCGGTCGAAGAGCGCCGCGAACAACTAATTCTTACGGTGGAAGACGCTATGCGCCTTGATGCCGCCGTGGTCTTGGAACCCGGCGACAAGATGTCTGAAGCGCTCAAGCGCGTGGAAGCTAAAAAGGGCAATTTGTGCTTCGTGCGCGCGCGGCCGGGAGAATGGCACCACGTCGAGCCTGCCGAGCTCCAGCAACTGGCCGCCGACGCTTCCGAGCCTTCCACTGTTGCGCAAGCCAGTTCCACAGGCCCGTTGCCGTTCGTTTTCCGAGACATGTCGCTCGAAGAGGCGCTCCACTGGGCAGGAGATTGGCCCGCCCTCCCGGTTCTGAACCGCGCGGACCTGAGCAAGCTCGAAGGCGTGCTTACACTAGAGGACATCCTGAGGGCTTTCCGCAAAGTCCCAGTTGAGTGAGCGTTCTGGAATCCAGCAAAACGTTCGCTTTTGGTGCAGTTTATTCGCTAGGTCTAGTACTTTGGTCCTTATAGGTTGTCGAGAATTGAGGCTTTCGCTCTATTGGTTGAAAGGAGCCTAAGCCCCACGATGGTCGTGTAATTAGGGAGGTAGTTTCCTGTGGCTCTAAAAGAGCGACGTGCAACACGAAGATTTCTAATGCGCTTGCCGCTCACCGTCCGCTGGACGGATGAAAGCGTCGTTGGCGAGGCCGCAACCGAATCGCGCGAAGTAAGTTCGCGTGGCCTCTATTTTCACTTGCCCAAAGGTTTGCGCAGCGGCTCGCCGGTGGAAATCGTAATGACTCTTCCACACGAGCTTACTCAGGCGGGCCCGGTTCGCGTCCGATGTCTCGGACGTGTTCTGCGATCCAGTCCCGAAAATGCGGGCGAAGTGGGAGTGGCAGCTGCAATCGAGCGTTACGAGTTCATGCGTAACGGCGAATCCGCCGCTTAAAAGTTTCTTACCCAGACCCTGCGGAGATGGGTGAGAAGAGCCGGGTGGCTAGGGTCCCTCAGCCTAAGCCCCCGGCTATTTTTCTATGCTTTGAATAATTATTCGCCCGCCTCATTCGCCCGCCGGAAGTCTCACGCAGCGAAAATGCCTTGACGATCAATTGAATTCCCTCTCGGGCGGAGTTTGTTCGGAACCGACGCGGCCCGCAACGATTTCGGCCCGAGAATAATTCTCCGCGCGTACGGGAGAACCGGCCAGGCGACGCAACATCGAGATTTGCCCGATGTGAGTAAGCATGTCCGCGAGCCCTCCCTGAAAAAGTTTTTCAGGTGTACAACTGAGCGCTGCATCCGAGGCGATATAGTCGTCAAGCGCTTTCAAACCGGCGAAGAACCTCTTCACCCCATCGTCCCAGGCGACCGGTTTCGAATCGCTCCACTTCTCTTTCCCGCTGACCTGTGAAAGAGCCCAATCCAGCAGATCGCCGATGTGCGCCAGGATTTGGCCAGGAGTACGAGTGGTCTCGGAAGCGTGGAATTCGGCGAACTCGGCTGGCGCGCCGCGCATCAGCCTTGCCGCCACGATAGGCGATCGTCGCCAGCACATGACGCAGGAATTGGCAACGGCCTGGGAGGCGGAGCGTTTACATTTTTTGTATCCATAGAGACCTCCTTCGATGCGCGGGCTGTTCTGCTATCGATCGCGGGAGATATTGTAAACCCTAGTTCGCCATTGGGCTGCGCAATTCCCGCGTTCCTGGACGCCAGGACATCGAAACCTATACTGCGTACGTGCATTTGGAAATGGAGCTCTTGCCCGCATTGCGCCGATACTGGGGCTACGATTCTTTCCGCCCTCTGCAGGAAAAAATCGTTCGAAGCCTGCTGCAAAAACGTGACACCTGCGTGGTGATGCCGACCGGCGGCGGCAAATCTCTGTGTTATCAGTTACCCGCCGCATTGCTCTCCGATCAAACCGTGATCGTTATATCGCCTTTGATCGCGCTGATGCAGGACCAGGTGGCACAGCTCACGCAGATGGGAATTGCCGCAGCGCTGTTGAACAGCTCTGTAACGGGCGCGCAGCAGGCTGAAATCACGCGCCAAGCGAAGAACGGTAGATACCGGCTGTTGTACCTTTCACCGGAACGGCTTGCGCGCGGGGATACGATCGAGTGGCTCCGAACCGTACCCGTCTCATTTTTCGCGATTGACGAGGCGCATTGCATATCGGAATGGGGACACGAGTTTCGCCCGGAGTACCGCCAGATGAGCTCTCTCCGCGCACACTTTCCCGACCGGCCCATTGCAGCCTTCACCGCTAGCGCCACGCAGCGAGTGCGTCACGACATTATCGAACAGCTCCAATTGCGCCAGCCCGACAAGTATATTGCCAGCTTTCACCGGCCGAATCTGCGTTACATCATCAAGGAATGCAGCGGCCAGCAGCAATCGACCTTCCTGCTGAAGGCCCTGCGCCAATATGCGGACGCCAACGTGATTGTCTACGCGCCGACCATCAACAAAGTGGAAGAGACAGTCGATTTTCTCGAGGAGCATGGAATCCCAGCCATCGCCTACCACGGCAAAATGGACAGCGATTCACGAAGGGAAAATCAGGAACGCTGGATGTCGGATGAAGTTCGCGTCCTGGTAGGCACCGTTGCTTTTGGACTCGGCATCAACAAAGCAGCCGTGCGCGCGGTGATCCATCTTTCGCTGCCGAAATCAATTGAGCAATATTATCAGGAAGCCGGACGCGCGGGCCGCGACGGGCAGCCTGCGGACTGCGTTGTGCTTTGGCAGAAGCGAGACGCGGGACTGCTCGCCTATTTCATTGGACAGTTGACCGATCCCGCCGAAAAGGATCGTGCCTGGCAGCGCTATCACATTATTCGGGATTTTGTGGAATCGGCGAACTGCCGTCATCGCCAGATTTGTTCTCATTTTGGCGAGAATCCAAAATTTGAAAAATGCGACGCATGCGATACCTGCGGCTGCGCTCTCGATTGGCTTGCAGACGCAGTCGACCGCAACACGTCCCGCGCGCCCGAAATCTGCAGCTTCGCCTGCCGTTCCCGCACATCTGACCGGCCCAGATCCGCAGCCCAGACCGGCCATTGCAGAAGTCGATCCCGAACTGCGTGAATATCTTCGCGAGTGGAGGCGAGTCGCGGCAAAGCAGCAGGGTGTTCCGGCTTATGTGGTGATGCATGATACGTCGCTCGACGAACTTTGCCGAAAACGTCCCGCTTCGATAAGCCAGCTTCTCCATGTTTCCGGATTCGGTGAAAGGAAGTCTGAGATGTACGGCCAGCAGATTTTCGACGCGCTCAAACGATTTCGCGATGGCGCTCGCGCCACCGTAGAAGCGGAAAGGAAACCGAGGTCTGCTCGCCGTCACAGGACGCGAAAAACGAGATAGCGCCGGATGCCGCACCGCGTGCAGTATTCCTTAGGACGCGATACTTGCCATCGCGCCGTTTCCCCTATGCGGGTGTTCTAAAACACCGCTTTCAGTGGCCCTCCTCTCATCAGTTGCAACCGAGCGCGAAGTTGCGTAACATTATTTCCTAAGCGTTCCCTGGTGAGCGTAGCTCAGCTGGTAGAGCATCGGTCTGTGGCTACGAGCGCCTCCATTCCAATCCTTTGGTATCAATCACTTACAGTCCGATCATTTGGGTTGATTCGGGTCATTTGGTGGGTTTTGGACGAAGTTTGGGTACGGATTGGGTACGTTTCGGCTATTCAGGTTAATGAGCGCCCGTTTGGCTAATTCGTGCGCACTCTGCGAAACACCTGGTGCACATCAAAGCGCGTCACAATTGGAGTCTTCCACCAGCCGGGGACGCGCCAACCTTGGGAGCTGGTGGCCGACAGGCCGTAGGGGTTCGAGTCCCTTCTTCCGCAGATGCCTTTCTGAACACTAGGAAATACGTGAAAAACAGCGATTTTGCTGACTTTTTGAAGTGTGGATGGTGACATAGTGTGACACGAGATGCCATGATTTAGAGCTGATTGGTAGCACACTGGTAGCACGTTTCGGGTGTCAAAAATAAGAGCCCTGGTGGTTGACTAGGTTGCGGGACATTCCATCGGCGACGGGAAAATCATGTCAATCATTTTCCAGACCAAAAATACGAAGGGCGATCCGGTAGAAAATGTACAAGAAAATCTACCATTCTTCGCATGCCGCAATCTAGTTTGAGGCGGATCGACCCCGGCCCTTACTTTCCAACACTAGGGTTTCTGTTCTGCGTCCATAGCATCGATAGCGTGTAAAATGCTGTATCCCACGAGAATCCCAGAATTCACCAACAGTTTTGTGTCCACATGCTTTCCATTGACTATCACTTTCGCGGTGTCTTCCTTGTAACCCTTCACAACTCCCAACACCTCGTAAACCCGGCCACTAAAGTCCCAGTACACGATCGGGCCGCCTGAGAAGCCCGGATTATTGAAACCGTCGATGTACAACACGATAGCATTGGGATTGCTCGAATCTATAGCCGACATGGTACCCCTCTTGATGAACGGAAATTCGGCCCAGCTCCCGTGCTGCGGGCCTATAAGATGAGAGCCTAGACCGTAGGGATAACCCAAAAACCAAACTTGCTGTCCGAATGTCACGCCACCCGTGTTTCTCGGCGCCATCTGAATTTGGAATGGCTGCGAGACCTTCTCGTCGGTCTCAAGCACCGCAATGTCCACATCGTCAGAAACAGGGAACAGAGTCTTCACGGTCTTATAGTCGACCCACTTGTCAGACTGCCAGATCTGGATTGTCGCTCCGCTAATGGGCAGGCCCGCAACCATGTGCCTCGCCGTAACCAGATAAAGTTTGCCATTGTGGTCTACCTTGAACGCCGTCCCACCCTCATCTCCGACTTTGATGAAGAGCGTCCGCTGAAGTATCTCTGTTGGCACGGCGTCTTGAGCGAACACCGCGGTGCCGCTGAGCGAACATAGAATCAACGCGAGCACCGCAATTGTTCGAATCGGCCTCGGAATCGAGAAAGCAAAAGTTATGTTCATAAGGCTCCTCTTCTGGGCTGGGAAAGAACGGCCCAATCACTTAACCTTATACTAATACTTGAATGAACGCCTTCGTAATCCGAGCCCAGCAGGCGATGCTTGTGGCCCTACGGCTTCGTTGCGTGCTACATTTTCCCCGTTCGCATGACTATCGATTCCAATTCCGTTCAGCGATCGCAGTCTCCCGATGAATTCGCCCCCGCGCCGAGCATCGAGCAAATTATGAGCGGTCTGATCGCCGAGGTTCGTTTCGGCAAAGCAGCCGTCCGCATAGCTGCGGCTTTGAACACTGCGGCGCCCGATGTCTGGACTGCGGCCCCTCTGTTCTTTGGTGTCTTGCTCCAAGCGAATCTCCAAGTCTCGCAGATGCACGCGGCCCGGCTGTACGATAAACCGACAAAGTACAAAACACCCGTCACCGTCAGAGCTCTGCTCAAGCTGGCGGAGGAGCAGCCGGCACTTTTCACGAAAGGTAAGCCGAACGATGTGATCGCGGCCGCGAAGGAATGCAGGGAGATCATCGCAGCGCTCGAGGCGCCGCTCGCCTCGATCGAGAAGCGCCGGAACGAGGTATTAGCACACCTCGACGAAAACTCCGTGATAAATCCCGGCAGCCTAAAGCAGACGGCGCCCCTGACAATCGGCGATTTGCAAAGAGTTTTTGACGGGACTGAAAACATCTTGCGGAAGATCGACCGTTTCTACAGCGGGCTCATCGGAGAGATATTTTACTTGGGGCAGGACGATTACAAGAAGGTGTTCAGAATAATCGCGGCCGCGAAAGGTAAGAAACGTGATGCCGACTGACATCGCTCGCCGGAACCTGAACAAGAGGCAGCAGGCGATGCTTCTGGCGATGATTTATCCGGATCGACGATTTCCGAATGGTACGCGGGCCGGAGGGATCGATTCCCCCGGCCCGTGGTGGATCTTAGCGAGATTTAGCCGCTTCGACCGCCAGCATCGCTTCAACCTCGCTCAGTAAATCACACAACTTTTCCTTATCGACGGTGAGGTCCTTGTTTTTGTTTTTCCGTTCGTCTTCCAAACACTCGTTAAAGTAATCTAGTAGCTTGCGCATTTTGTGTTTCCTCCATGTGGGTTTGGGCTTGCCAAAAACCTCCCTATCCCCATCATTGTTAGAGAACTCTTGCCCAAGGGGAATCGACGGGTTATTTGTGATTTATTTTTCAGAGGCCAGCAAATGATGGTCGCCGCGCGGCGGGCCTTCAGAGGCTATTACAGCAACGCTGAATTCGGAGACGACGTTCCCTTCTGTGCGCGCACCGTTCGTCCTAGTTGGCGCCCGCTTGAAATCCGGGGCGTTCAAGCGGTTTTGTTTCAGGTCGGGTTGCGCACAGTAATTCCCTGCATGATTGTCTTTTCTGTACGGGGCACGCGGCAGGTTGATCAATGGGGAACCGGATTATAATGACTTCCGGATGTTCCGACGGCGCCACGCTCAGCCACGAGACGACAGCGACGCGCACCTCCGACTGGCGCGACTGTTTTTGGCATCGGCGAACTTACCGGATAGAGCGACCGAGTCCCAAATACGGAACACGCTTTCACGGTCGTACTATGCGCTCTTCCATTTCTGCAATGCATGGCTCGCTTATAAGAGTATTCCCAAGAAAAAACGCACGAGTCATGCCAGCCTCCAAAGAACTATTTCTCACCACGTGGGTGTGGAAGCAAAGGACCGGCTTCGGCGCTTTCAGCGAATACGTGAACAGGCGGACTACACGCCTGGAGTTCTAGAGAGTGCAGAGTTCGAAGGGGATCTCGATCGGTATCGAGCTTTCGCATTCTCCACATTGGAAGAAATAAGAAGCGCGATTGTCGATTACGAAAACCTGATCGAAAAGGCAAAGGGCGAGCAAACAAGCTAGGCTGACCTACAGGAGCGACAGCATGGAGACTGACAGGGTTCAGAAGAGTCTCGACATTGTGTTAAGCGATGTCGGCGTAGCGAGTTTTGTGGATCACGAACGAAGTCAGGTCCTGGATTTGGGCGATTATGTCTTCGTTGAGGTTGTTCTGACTGATGCGACCAAGCAAGAGGTAGTTGAAAGAGCCGTCAAAGAGCTTTCTGAGAGTCAAAAGAAGCGTGGCGAACCTATAGACTATGTCGTTCGTTCCATATGGGTTATCGGCAGAGTACAACAATCTAATGCAATTAGCGTTTCTGGCGTGATGAAGGCTGCAATCCCGTTCGTAGCGACCCTGGTGTCCGGCCAAAGAACGCGCGAAATACCAGTTTCGGTCACGTACTCGGCGGTTGAATTCCTGAAAACCAGCCCTCTTGTCCCAGGGCTCTCCCAATCCGACCTGTTGAAGGCGGCGGTAAAGGAGTATCTGGAGGAGCAATTGAGAGCAGGAGGGACAAGCTACTGGGATCCGCTGAAGCATCCCGTGCCTGATCTAAACGAACCTGCGATGTTGTTCTTGTCGAGATATGGGACCGAGTTTTACCAGTTGAAATGGTCAATAGATGATTTTTTCGATACGGTGAACAATCGGCACCAGTTGGAAAGCCTTGTGGCTCGCCACGTCAATCTGCTCGATTTCGAGAACGGATTGTCTGAGCTGTCGAGTCAACTCGGAGGCGCGATCGAACGTAAGGCCTCTACTCCAACCAGCGCGAGGGAACTGTTCGAAGCTCTCGTAGATTACGAGCGGCGTGGTCTAAAATTCTATTACGAAAAGAAAGTGACCGCTTTGTCCAACGAAAGACGAACTGAATTCCCGTCTTTGTTCAGAGAGCCCGGTCGGCCAGTGTCAGACTGAATCGCGGCCGGGGACAAAACATGTCTTTTCGCCACGTCTAAAATCTCGCCCACGAGACTCGCCTTTTCAGCAGGTTACAGACAGAGTGAAAGTGGGGTTTTTGCCGCAACAAGCGGAGAGACTGTGCTGTGCCAAGGAACATTTGAAGTAGCACTTCACTTGATTGCATAACAATGTCGGCTCCTCGACCCGAGTAGACTGTGGTTGCTTAACGACCATAGGCTCGGGAGAAAGGAGCCGAACATGTTGATAGGCGTAGATTACCATCCGAGCTTTCAGCAAATTGCATTTTTTGACGAAGTGACCGGTGAGTGTGGTGAACGGCAGTTGAACCACAGCGATGGCGAAGCAGAACGATTTTACCGGGACCTACAGAAGAGAGGAATCCGCGTACGAGTAGGAATGGAGGCTACCGGATATTCACGCTGGTTCGAGCGACTGCTGGCAGAACTCGGCATCGAGATTTGGATGGGCGATCCCGCAGAGATTAAAGCGAAGCGAGTGAAGAAGCGGAAGACGGACCGCAATGACGCTCTCCTGCTGCTTAGACTCATGCGGGAAGATAACTTTCCACGAATCTGGGTACCGAGTCCGGAGAATCGAGATCTGCGACAACTGCTGTGGCACCGGCATCGGTTGGTGCAGATGCGCACGCGGATCATGAATCAACTGCAGGCGTTGGCGATGAACGAGGGCTATCGCTGGAAGAAAAAACTGTTCAGCGAACAGGGACGATCGCAGTTAGAAAAACTCGCGTTAGCTCCCTGGGCCAGTCGACGTCGGCAAGAGCTGCTGGAGCTGCTGGACCGTATGAATCCGAGGATTGAAGATTTAACCGCAGCCGTCGAGCAGGAAGCCAGCAAGCGGCCCGAAGTGTTGCGGCTCATGACGCATCCCGGCGTGGGAGCGCTCACGGCACTCGCCTATGTGTTGATCATTGGAACTCCGACTCGATTTCAACGCGGCAAGCAGATCGGGACGTACGTAGGAATGATTCCGAGTGAGGACTCCAGTGCCGGCAAGCAACGGCTGGGGCACATCAGCAAGCAAGGCAACTCGTTGTTGCGTTTTTTGCTAGTGGAAGCTGCCCAAGCCGCTGCGCGTATCCATCCGGACTGGCGACGCCGGTACATTCACCTGGCGATGCGTCGACACAAAAGCATTGCCAAGGTAGCGATGGGACGCCGGCTGGCGATCCGGTTGTACTGGATGTGGCGGAATGGTTGTGAGTATTCACCGTCGTTAGAGTTCGGTTCGTACGCGGGACAGCTCGGTACCGGACATGGCGCGCAGTAGAACGCCGTGCACTTGAATGGGCATCCCGCTCCTTCGCAAGAAGGAGTTTGAATTAGTAATCATGGTCGAAGTTCTGATCGAAGAGATGTTTAGGTCGGACCGAAGCCGACCGAGAGATTACGAAACGAGCCGTGGTCGTCGATGCAGAGCCAACAAAACGAACAAGACCACTCTTAGGAGTGAACGGAGAAGTGCGCTCAAAAACAATTTGACAGGGCCGACATTGTTAGAGATGTCCGGTTAGTGCGTTAATCAGGACCTCAGCAGGCTTGCATATCGCGACCAGCTAGGAGTTCAGCTGAGTCGTAAAGTTGGGAAAAATCCAAGTACTCGCGAACATCCAACCGAAACGCATTCCCGGAATTCCGTTATCGATGTGGTCTCCCCGCCCGGAGATCGCGGACTGACTTTCCCAAAACTCCCCCTTCGTCTGAAGGTGCGGGATCAAGAATCTGGACAGGGTATCTCGGAATGACAGGCGATAGGAACCCGAGTGCCTCATCAATTGGATTCTTCGAAAAAACCTTGTCCAACGGGTGCTTTAGGGACCTTGCTCTCCAATTCGGCGAAAACCTTCCGAGTAGTTTCTTGGCAAGTTTTGCCCTCCGCAGCATGAAGAGGTCAGCTCTATAATCCGGTCCTTTCGTCATCCGGCGCTTGAGACATCGCCTAAGTCTCTTTACAACGGTATGGTGGCACGGAATGCACATACCATTGCAATCGTAAACCACGTCCCTATCACCGCAGATCATGCAGCCGTAATCATCAAAATACCAGCGCATCTTGTTCCGATAGCCAGGAGGGATTAGGGAGTTTATTGCGAGGCGGCTGTGTCTGGGCAGGAACCACGGTTGAAATACGAGTTCATTCGAAGTGAATCTATTCGATCTGACCTCCGGATCGGTAGATTTATTCGCGGAGCTTCGTTCCTTGCGTTCAGACTTCATGGCTTCCTGCCAAAGGGTGATTTAGTTCGATCGCCCTAGCCATATGAACTCTACTTAGCCGCGTATAGCCGAGTGTCGTACCGAGATAGACGTGGCCCAAGAGCTTTTGAATAATCTCAATATTCACGCCGTGATCGTACAAGTGCGTTGCGAAACTCCGTCGAAGCACGTGAATTCCAACGCGTTTCAAACCAGCTCGGAGCCCAATTTTATCGAGAATGTAATGTATTAGCGTAATCGTTAGAGGACGGTCTGGCTGTGGACGCGTAAGATTCACACCCCCCAAGAGCTCAGTCAATTTTGCTCTAGCACGCTGATAGGGCATGGAATCAATCCTCCCAAGGTTTAACCTTCTCTTTCTGTATTTTCCGCAAGGAAACCGACTCCCGTAGTCAACCCAGCGTGCAATCCAGTATCCGTCATCTGCCGAAACGGCTCCATTCTGTTGGGGTCTGTCTTCTTGAAAAACGTAACCGCTCTCGCGATCTTGTATATATGCCCGTAGAGCAGCAGAAGCGGTTGGAGTCAGGAAGGCAATGCGAGTTTTGTTGAATTTTCCATGAACGCGAACGCTGCGGCCTTCGAAATCGACGTCTTCCACCCTTAAGTGCGTCATTTCGCTCGCCCGGCATCCGGTGCTGTAGAGGAATTCCAGAAGCGCCCGCTCTCGCCTGGTCTGCGTCGCTGCGATAAGACGTTTAACCTGCAGTTCAGTAAGCCAGGGCAGGTCTGTTCTCTTTACCACTTTCATCCGTACCAGTCGCGGGGCAACGTAGCTGACTACTCCACCAAGATTCAAGAAATCGTAGAACCGACGAAGCACGCCCAAGTAGCGATAGGTTGTCCCAAGTGTCGCGCCGTAGTCGGAAATGTGGGTCAGAAATTGGCGAATTTCCACGTGGCTCACGGCAGTGGTCGATCTTTTCCCTAGGAACGTATTAAACTTTCCCAGAACCATCCGATAATAAGCCTTGGTGTGCGGAGCGTAGTGGAGTGCCGCCATCCAGTCGTCGTAGCGCTTCGCGAGCTGTCGGTTGTGGTGGGCAAATGATCGCATAGGTTCCTGCACCCAAGTCGCAAGAGTCGATGAATTTCTGAGGCAGTCTATGAGTCGTGCGTCCTCACGACAAGGAGACGAAAGTCTCTATGTAAATATTTCCTGCTTAGTGGCGGGCACTCCGACAAACTCCTGGTAAGTCGAATTACCGGAAACGTCCTTTCCTCGTACTCCACTTCTCCGGTAAGCGCCTTAATCAGGAGTTAAGCAAGGAAAAGCGGTCTTTCGCGGTACCCATTCGACGAGAACGTAGTTTGCCGACGGAACCCTAGCAAGTGTTGAGTTCCACATACCATGCTTCTAAATTTCGTAATTGTCGTTGTCTATTCGTGTGTACGTGATTTTGGGCAGCGTTCTGCTGGCCTCGGCGCCTCGGTTCCTCGCGCTAGGGGGCTTCGTCTGCTTGTCATGGGCTGACTAGTTCGACTTTTCCAAAACCGCTGTTAGCCGCAATTCCGGTCCGTTCACTATCGTGAATTGCTCGGACCAACTCTTGTAGTCCTTTGCAAACATACGGACATAGTGGTGTCCGAGCTTGAGATTCAATCTGATGGGACATCTCCCCACAAGGACATCGTCAACGTAGACTTCGGCTCCGCTCGGGTCGGACGCAAAAGAAACAGAACCGAGGTTTTCCGAAGTGCTTGCGC
Source organism: uncultured Acidobacteriota bacterium (assembly GCA_963830375.1). Lineage (GTDB taxonomy): Bacteria > Acidobacteriota > Terriglobia > Acidiferrales > UBA7541 > Palsa-295. The sequence goes on along the minus strand of CAWHMJ010000004.1, from coordinate 759,054 downwards.
TGGCTGTTCCATTCGCCAGTGCAGCGGGCGCGACTGGATGTTCTGAGACAGCAGGTTCTGTTTTCTGTTTCGATTCTTCTGCCGGTGTTGCGGCCCCTTCGGCGGAATTCTGTTTAGTATCTGCCTCCAATTCGGCGAAGACGTTGACCTTTCCACTGCTGACTTTGATTTTTCTTTCCCAAGTCTTGTACCCTCTTTTCTTCACACTGATCGTGTGGTCGCCCGGCGAAACACCGATAGCGGATGGCGTGTTTCCCACAAAACTTCCGTCAAGCTCGACATCCGCGCCGCTCGGCGATGATGTGACATCAGTCAACGCATCAGAGTTGGCCGGAGCCAAATTCTCAAGCTTCGCGGCGGGCGGCTGGGCCGATGGGGGTGGCGCTGAGGTTTCTCGGGGTCTCGACGGAGCTGTCAGAATTGCCTGGCACGCGTCTTTGACTGAATTCCCCAGTTCTCGGGTTGAATCACTGAAGATCACGTCACCATCGCGATTAAACACCGCAATCTTATTGCGGCGGTGCACCAGCCCCTTTCCCCCTTCATGGTCGAGGATGACGGCAAAGTCCGCCTTCTGAACGTTGTTAGTGATCGTGACGTTTGAGCAACGTTGGTTGAAGGTCTTGATAATCTCTGCGGTTTGAGGGCGAGCACCGCCGGCAGTGAACCCACCGCCGCTGACGCTCCCACTGCCGTTCGCGTTCCGATTTCCCGACATGCCCCAGCCACCTGTCATTTCCCAAGATTCGCTGTCTGCTACATAGACGCGAGGTTGAGATTGGTTCGTCATATCTTTGGGCTGTTGCGATGCTGGTGTGGGCGACTGGGCAAGTGCGTTCGTTTCGAAGGAGAGCAAGAGAAGGCCAAGCGCCCAAAGTTTCATAGTCACTATCTGCCGTCCTTCTGTTTCGGGTTAACTAGACGGGAACCGGCCGCAACCGTAAACCCGACGTAGACTCTGTGTCAAGCTCGGTATGCCGGTCGAATTGCCCTGCCGCCTACTTTTGGATTTCAATCTGTCCTCGTTCACTTGCAACAATCTGGGTACGCCCCGGTAACTCGTTATCTTACCCGTCACGCATACTTGCAAGGATTTGTACTCGCTCTCAGGCGCACCAAACTTTCCGCGGTCTGAGCCCCAAATTAAAATGGTAAAGATTTCCTTCGGATACGGTTCATCGAGGTTTAGAAACGTGGGTTCACCTTTTGAACTTTTGGCGTAATGGGTGCTGGCCACCTTCCCGCAGACCGTCGCTCGGTCGCCCATATGATCTTTGGCCTCAGCGGCGGTGATCTTCTTCGTTTGAGCGCGGACACAAGGAATTGTAAGGAAACAAATAGCCAGCACCGCAAGAGATCGCGCGCATTTCATGTTGCCTCCGCCTTCAAATACTCACTTGACCCGTCCGGCTAGAGTACGCCGCAATACCTTGCTCGACAAGACACGCTTAGTGTAGCTTCATTGAAATGGAAGTTGGTCGAAAACTGCGTGAACTGCGCCAAGCGAGGCATTTATCTCAGGGGGATATTGAGAAAAAGGTCGGACTGCTTCGTTGCTACACCAGCCGCGTAGAAAATGGCATGACAACTCCTAGTGTCGAAACCCTTGAAAAGTTCGCTTATGCCTTGGAGATTCCTTTATACCGATTCTTCACTAACGGTGAGGTGGTACGTCCGCCGAAGCTGCCAACGACCAACAGCAAGGCTGGGTGGGGCACTGGCGGCAAGAACCGCCTTGAGCTTCGGCGATTCGCCAGAACGTTCAAACGGATGGATAATCGCGAACAGAAACTGCTCGTGCACCTTGCGGAGAAAATGGCAAACCGCCACACCAGATTAGCAAGCCTCCGATCTTCCCGCCCTGATGGAATTCATCATTCTTGCTCTCGATGACACATTACAGTAGTACTGTAGAAATAACAGGACATAAACAGTAATTATCCTAATTGACAAAACCCCATACGTGGATTAAAAGGCATTTGCTTACCTCTCTACTCAGCTCGGAGGCACCTGTTGAAAATCGACCGAACCGAACTTCGTGGGCTTCGTATCACCCCGCCAGTCAACAGTAAGCGCGCCATACGGTTATTGACAAAAGGCCCGTCGCTTACCCCCGCACCCATTTTTCGCTCTGCAAATCCCTGGTACACGCTGCTCGAAGGGCCGCTTCCAATCGCAAAGATTGAACGACGTGAAAGCTCAGCCGCTGAGGACGAAGAGAACGAAGGATATGAAGATTGCGCGGAACACGCAGATGGCTGTGCCTACCTGGAATGGCTCAAGCAAAACAAGAAACAAAGAGAGTTTATTTCAAAGCAGATTCTGATCATGCTGGACCAAGTTCATCGGGAACAAGATCCGGAAGAACTTGCGTTGCTTTTGGGAAAGATCGCATGTTTCGAGAGTGAACTAGACGTTTTGCAAAAGAGATGGTGGGATGTCCGCGAAGCGGATTCTGATCATGGCATTCCACGGGATATGGCTCAGAACACATTTGAAGAGGAACTGTGTGAATTTCATTCAGAAAGAGCAAGGTTTAAGAAGTACGATGACTATGTGTCGCCTTATATGTTTTACACCCAGGCCCTTAACGAGGTTAAGGCCCGGATGCAACCTCCGGAGCCAGTGTGGACCGGCCCAGATCGCGGAAAGAAACCCCCGGAAGCGGCCAGACCTCGGTCAATCAAGAAGCGTTCGGTTCGGCCAATACCCACTGTGAAAAAAGCCCCTTCCAAATCACGGGACAAGCACGGATCGATAAGCATTGTCGTCAGATATTGAGTAGCAGACGAACGATTTATGTAATCCAGATTGTCTAGTGAGTAGAGCACACAAACTCAAAGCTGAGTCCATAGGCACGCACCGATGGATTCAAATATGGATAGACGCGAGAACTATCAATAGCGCGATGAACACTCCCATTGCAAGCGCGATCGCTGCCCATACCCTGATGGGGATTTTAAATTGTATGAAATGCTGAGTTCTTCCGTGGTAGGGATTCATTTCGATGCACTCCTTGAGAATTCACGAAATCGGAACGCGCGGAATTCGTGGCGCTTCCACCTGCCCGGCGCGAACTGACGTCCGACACAAGCTCGATCAAAATGCACGCATGTTCTATTCCCTTAGACGCTCTTCGTCTATTCGTATTAACCGCATATTTATGTCCGTAGAAAATGCGCGCTTGAATCAATAAGAGCCTTTCCCAATCCGCTGAAGACTGGCTTTCTGCTAAACACCAAACACTCATTGAAATTGTTTACCATATGCGGGTTCTGCCGACCATTTATAGTTATCAGCACGTATATTGCAGGAGCCAACAATGGTCAAGCATAGTTAACTGGAACTTATGTTGGTACTGAAATAGTTCAAGCGGGGGTGAGTTGGTTAGATTTCCGGTTTTGGGAACTTCATGGCGGATTTTGTTCCTCGCTGAACCTTCCTCACGGGGATTTGGAGTAGCAATAGTCAGAAGTTCTTTAAAAGCCGCATGTTCGCGACTGGCACATTAAGTGCTAAAGCGACACTGAGTCTTGGCTCGTTCAACACTGGGTCTGCGATGCAGCGCGATTGTCGGATGGTTGACGAACCACGTTGTCTCGCATCTTGTTCGAACGGGATAATGAGAGGAGGGATACATGCGACAGTTGTTAAGTCTCTTAGCTCTAGCTGGTTTAGCGAGCCTCGCGTCTGTTTCAGCAAAACAATCCGCGAATGATTCTCGGCTAAGACTGGATCTCGCAGGAACACACGACGCAAAAACAGTAGACGATGTCATTGACCGTATCATCACGCGTGAACACGAGGAGATTGAGGTCGTCAACTCGTATGATCCGATTGTCGAGACTTACGTCCAAGTGTATAGCCAAAAAAGGAATGGGGCCCGGGAGCTATCAAGGGATTACTACTATCTTGGACAGGCTGAGCTCTCGCATCGAGAACAGTTTGGCTACCGCTCGATGCTCGCGTCCAAGGACCAGCTCCCCAAGAAAGGGTTGGTAGGAGACGATTTCCATCCCTTGGGCTTTGTTCAGATGGTTTATATAGATAAAGAACAGTTTGACAGGGAGCACTATAGCTTTCAGTACGTCGGACGGGAGTTTCTCGGCGATATCCGATGCATACTTTTCGATGTCAAGCCGCTTCCAAAAGCCGGTCCAGGCAGATTCTATGGCCGGATTTGGGCTGAGGATAAGAACTATACCGTAGTGCGATTCAACGGAGTTTACTTACCTGTTCGTCACGATGGCCATTACAACTCGCACTTTGATAGCTGGCGCTTGAACCTCCAACCAGGGCTCTGGCTTCCGGCTTACGCATTTGCCGAAGAATCGGACCTACGTACGCGCAAGGTAGAGATCAAATATGTCAATGACCTTGACCGCCTTCGCTTCAAGGCCCAAACGCGGTTCTGGGGCTACGAACTCAAGAATCCGACCCAGCAGCAAGAATTCAGCGATTTGGTTGGGGACGCGCCATTTAAAGTAAACGACGGCGCTGATGTCGGAGATGGTCACGACCAATATCCCACACAGGCTCAGCGGCAATGGCAAAGCCAGGCCGAGGATAACGTCCTCGCCGCACTTCAGAGGACTGGCTTACTGGCCCCAGCCGGAGAAGTAGACAAGACTCTCAACACGGTAGTGAATAATTTGGAAATCACAAACAATCTTGACATCGAACCTCACGTGCATTGCCGGGTACTTACAACGGCTACGTTCGATCTATTCGCAGTCGGCCATGTAATAGTGATTAGCCGCGGTCTCCTGGACGTTCTTCCCGATGAAGCCGCTCTCGCCACTATGCTGGCACAAGGGCTGGGGGAGATTATCGTGTCGAACTCGCATCCCGACCAGTATGCGTTCTATGACATTGTGCAGGTTCCGTCGCTTTATGCCCTGAGGCGGTTTTCGTTTAAACAAAACGCCCAGGAACGCGAAGCTAGCGGCCAGAAAGCCATCGCCCTTATGCGAAGCTCGCCTTATAGCGACAAGCTGGCGAGCGCTGGCCTTTTCCTAAAGCAGTTTGAGCAGGATTCGCGGAATTTACGAGCCTTGGTCGCTCCGCACCTGGGGAACCGCATTTATGTGGCTTCACAACTGACCGGCTCTGCGCCAGCCTTGCAACCGGGTAACTTGGATCAGGTGGCCGCGCTTCCTTTGGGTGCACGGATCAAGCTCGATCCTTGGACCGATGAAGTTGAACTGATAAAGGCCAAGCCAAGTCTGATCGCGTCGGCGAGGGAGAAGATGCCGCTTGAGTTGACGCCGTTCATGCCGTATCTGACGCGCTACACAAAGCAGACACCTTCTGAAGAATCGTCGAATATTACCTTCAACGAGGTTGGTACCCCGTCGCCGCCCGGGCCTAAGAAATAATTCGAGGTGGAACTGCCGGTCAACTGGCTTATTCGAATCCTCTCTCATTCGCAACTCTCTAGTTAAATCTCCGGCCCGGTGTCCTCAAACCCTTTCTGAGCGGCCTCACGCGAGCGGGCCAACACGAGCACTTGAACCGGACAGTTGCCACGAGAAAAAGATGACAGTCGGCCCGATTTCGAAATGCCTCCTCCTTCTGTTGATGTGCGCCGCCCCGGTTGGAGCACAGGACGCGCAAGAAACAAAGGAAGCATGGCGATGCGCAACCTGGTCGCTTCGACTGTTCTTGGACACAGATATAGGAATACGCGCCGAACTGGGCTTTTTACCGCCTTCTAGCGATTTTGGCGTGTCATTTGAAGTTCCGCTCAGAAGTCACATCGAGATACAAGGATCAGCCTCTTTCTCACCGGACAAAAAGAAAATCACCGACGACGGCCATTCGATTTCCGCAAGCGGAACGGGAATCTTTTGGATCAACTCGCGGGTAGGCGCTTTGGGCGAAGTGGAGTATGACCGCTTATGGACTTCGCAGTTCGACGAAGGGGGCACGGCTCCGGCATTTGGCGCTGTGATCCGCACTCGCTATAGATATCCCGGAAGGCTTTACATCAGTTACTTGATTCCGACTGGCTGTGTTTGGGCTACGGCTTCCAACCCTTGCAGGCTGCAATCCAAACGGACTCAAGGTTTTACGATTAGGCAGGAATTCCAATTTCGACCTCACATTCGCTGGGGGATTGAAGCTGGAGCTTACCATTTTTGCAATCAGAGTAATCCGGATGACCCTGCCGTTCCCCGCAGTTGTCTGTGGGCGGGCACCGAACTCTTGTTCGTGAGATTCCAGTTTCCGGGTTGGCGAAGGAGTGAATCCTACTAATTAGGAGCGTGAGCAGATCGCGACGATTTGACGGGAATAAATGGCACTTTGGCGCTACACAGATCGATGAGCATTGTCGTCACGCACTGAATGCCAAGATTAAGAGCCTATGGTACACATGGTCTGCGGGCGAGAAGGGTTTTTATGGAACCGGCAGGGGTTTCGTATCGCGGATTCCCTTCCCTTCAATTAGCGTGTAAATGTTGTCCGGCGCTACATTCTGGAGCTTCTCGACTAAGCCACTGGGCCATTGAACTTCCACGGAATCCAGGGTTGATTCCTTGCCCAACCCAAAGTGCAGGCGCAGATCGTTTTGCGAGAGGTAGCTGGCGCCGCCGCGGACTTCATTGAACTGCACGAGTTTGCCCGCGTGCACGGTGACGCGCGCGCCAATCGCAGCGCGGTTGCTCTTCTCGCCGATTAGCTTGAAGAGAACGCGGTGATTGCCGGCGACGCCGTGATTCAGCAGTAGCGAGGGCGGTTCGCCTACATTCAAAAGCAGGATATCGATGTTTCCATCGTTATTGACGTCGCCGAATGCCGCACCACGGCGCGAAGCAAGAGGAATCACGTTGAGCCCCGCGGCTGCAGCAGAATCGGTGAACGTGCCGTCGTGATTATTCATATGCAACAGCAGCGGCTCGCGATAGCGCGGGCCGGAATCCAGCGAGTCCATCTGCGGGTAAACGTGGCCGCTGGCGACGAATAGATCGATCCAGCCATCGTTGTCGAAATCGAAAAAACCCGTGCCCCATTTCACATAGGGATAGCTGGAAGTAGCCACACCTGCTTTCCAACTGACCTCGTCGAAGCCCGTGGAGCCGAGATTGTGGTACAGGCTGTCCCCTTGGTCCATGAAGTTAGTGACGAAGATGTCGAGCCTGCCATCGTGATCGTAATCTCCAAAGTCCACGCCCATCGATCCTTCGGCGTCTCCTTCGGCGCTTAGAGCCGTCCCGGTTTGCATGCCGACGTCGGTGAACGTGCCGTTGTGATTGTTGTGGTAAAGGTAATTGGGGCCGGTATCGTTAGCGACGTAGAGGTCGGGCCAGCCGTCATTGTCGTAATCGCCCCAGACCACGCCGAGACCGTAGTAGGCGTTCGAGTCGTGCACCCCCGCTTTCTGCGAGACTTCTTCGAATGTACCGTCGCCCCGGTTGTGATAGAGCAAATCGGTCTCGCCAATCATGCCCCAGGGACCGCATTGCACCACGATGCCGCGGAATTTGCAGGAGCCGAATGCAGCGACGTTGGCCAGATCCACGTGAACGTACCGCGCGACGAAAATATCGACGAAGCCGTCCTTATCGTAATCTGCCCACGCAGCGCCGGTCATGAAGCCGCTTCCGCGGACGCCCGCTTTGTCGGTGACATCTTCAAAAGTGCAATTGCCGCGGTTACGGTACAGCGCATTGCCGCCGTAACCGGTGACGAATATGTCGGGCAATCCATCGTTGTCAAAATCGGCGACGGCAACGCCCATGCCCCAGCCCTTGCGGGTGAGCCCGGCTTGCTTCGTGATGTCCTCAAATTTCAGTGGGGCAGATTGGCGGTAGAGCGTGATCATGAGGTCGCCGCCCTGTTTGTAGCGATCGACGGTCGAGCCGTTGACGACCAGGGCCGAGAGGGTGCCGCTATTATCGCAATCGATAAAGCCGACGCCGCCGCTCATCGATTCGACAATGTACTTCTTGTCGGGCGAGGAAATGTGCGGGACGGTAAGGCCGGCGCGCGCCGCTATTTCCTCAAAAATCGGCACCAGCGCGCGAGGTTTGCCGGTTTGCGCACGGGTCCCGATACATAGTAGCCCGATGAATAGTAGCTGGGATGTTTTCTTCGTAAGTCCTAGTCTCAATTCACGGTTACATTAGCGTGCAAAATTCGAGTTGTCTAGCGCAGGGTTTGACCCGACTAACTCCTGATTAGTCGCGTGTCGGTTCAGACGGTCGATGCAACACCATCTGGTATAAAGCTGTTTTCAAAGGTGGTGTTTATGAAACAAGGGAGACGGTTTGGACTTTCAGCGGAGCAGAAGAGCGACGTGTGGCGTCGTTGGAAGGCAGGACAGACGTTGCATGAGATCGGGCGTGCTTTTGGGAAAGAACATTCCTCCATTCGGTGTTTGGTGTCGCGTCACGGTGGGATTGCTCCGGCCGTCCGTCGGCGTGCGCTTCTTGCGCTCACGCTTCGTGAGCGCGAGGAAATCTCTCGCGGAGTGGCTTCCGGTTCGTCGTTCCGTGAAATTGCCAGATGTTTAGAGCGAGCGGTATCGACCGTGAGCCGGGAGGTCAGACGACATGACGGCCGTTCTGCGTATCGAGCCAGTCAGGCGGACGGCCAAGCCTGGCAGTCGGCCTTGCGACCCAAGCGCTGCCTTCTTTCCATCCACCTGAAGTTGCGCAACATCGTTGCGAGTAAACTGATTCTGGGCTGGTCGCCGAAGCAGATTTCCGGCTGGCTGAAAACCCAGTATCCCGATGATGAGAGCATGCACGTGTCCCACGAAACCATTTACCGAAGCCTGTTCATCCAAGCGCGTGGAGTGCTGAAAAAGGAGCTGCTAGAGCACCTGCGATCCCAGCGTCGCATACGCCGGTCGCAACACTCTCGCATCTTTAAAGACGCGCGCGGTCAAATCCCCGAGGCCATCTCCATCAGGGAAAGGCCCGCGGAAGTGGAGGACCGCGCCGTTCCGGGTCACTGGGAGGGCGATCTCCTGCGCGGCTCAAGGAACAGTCACATCGCGACCTTGGTGGAACGCCATTCGCGCTTTGTCATGCTGATCAAGGTAGCTAGCAGAGATACGGCGGCCCGAGCACGCAAACGACTTACACACTGACACAGCAGAACCCGGTTACACCGGCAGCGGCACCGACAAGTTCGTTCACAGCTCCGTCAAGCTTTTCGCCTAGCGCTTCAAGCATTCTCAATGAACAGGTTCAGTTGAATTCAGAAGTGGCGGGACTGGCTCTAATGATGGAAGGACCCCTGACCGACCAGGTTTACCCGATTCGCCTTCCGGACGGATCAGTTGTTTATATTCAGAAACATCATGTCACCTTGGGAGTCGCGACCGAACAGACGAAAGCATATTCACTCAAAGAAATCAGTTCCATGATCGCCGCCCTGGAACACGAACCCCTAGCGGGCGCCGTCATTGCAACCGCGGCGTTCACGGGTCTGCGTCGGTCAGAGTTGCGAGGACTGCGTTGGTCTGACTTCCGTGACGGTCAGTTCTTTATTACCCGGACCGTGTGGAACACGAGCGAGCGGGACAAAACGAAAACGATTGAAGCAAAGGCGCCAGTGCCGGTATTGAAATCTCTGGCAAAAATACTAGAGCCGCATCGGGGTGATGGATACGTTTTTGCAGGTCCGAAAAATGGCCGCCCTCTCAACCTCGCCAATCTTGCCCGCCGCGTCATAGTTCCCAAGCTCAATGCAGCTGGTGTACAATGCTGGTCAGGCTGGCATGGGTTTCGTCGTGGTTTGGCCACAAATCTTTACGAACTGGGTGAAGATGAGACGACCATCCAAGCCATCCTGCGGCACGCTGACGTAAAGACGACACGACGCCACTACATCAAGAAAAACGTCGTGACCAAGGAATCGAAACAGGCAATGAATCGGCTCGCACAAGTCTTCAAGAAGCTGCAAAAGCCGGTCCGTCGCCGTTCAGCTTTGGGTACAAACGTGGGTACGACACGACGTCGCGGAACTCATAAATGCCAATAAAAATTTGGCGATGGTGAGCGTAGCTCAGCTGGTAGAGCATCGGTCTGTGGCACCGAGGGTCGCGGGTTCAATCCCCGTCGCTCACCCCAATTCCCTCCAATGTTCATGCCTGTTCCGAAGCTAGGCGCGACTACGATGCGGTTCCCTCTCGAAATCCTGTTCCGACACCGCCGTATCCCGTTGCGCCCAATCCGAGTCCGAGAAATTCGAGGAGTCCACGAGCGCGCACCCGCAAAACCGCTCCCCACTCAATCTATTTGCTGTGGAATCTCGGCGATGTAGCCCCCGGGGAACTGCACGACGGCCGCATCACGCTGATCGGCGGAATACGTAGCGACCAGAATCGTGACTCCGGCAGCCTTGGCCTTGGCTAGAGTATCCGCGAGGTTCGCGACTTCATAGCCGGCCGTCTCCCGTCCGTAGGGATACGGAAGATGGCCATCTGTGACGAGAACGGTCAGCTTGCCGAACTTCGATTGCATCCGAATTCGCCGATAGGTGTCAGTCGGCCGCCCGATCTCGACACCGGGTGCGTGCGCGTCATCGGAGACGACTTCGCCATGAGAGAAGGCCAGGAAGCTGCGAATGAACGCATCCACCCTGTCGGCGGAAACGTAGACGCGGTTTTCCGGAATGGTCTGGAGCGGCGGATAAGACGGCGGGGTCGTATGCCAGTAGAGCTGCATAATCAGGCCGCCGGGCCATTGGATGACTGCATCTCGCCCGATCGGGTCGTTAAACGGAGTGACAAGGACATCCGCGCCCGTCGCACGAGCAGCCCGGACTGCCGCGTCCATGTCCGTCACCAGATAGCCTGTCCGTTCCGCGCCGAACGGATATGGGACTGGCGTCTGAAAACCGAAAACTGAAAAAATCCCCACGGGCGTTGACACCGCTTGCCATAGAGTGCTGCTCGGAGTTGGCGTCACCGTGATAACAGCCGCCTTGGAGTTGGTACCGCCGAAAGTGGCTAGAAGACTGGCGACAAAGCTGTCGAAATCATCTCGCGGGACATAGACGTGGGTCGTACCGTATTGCGGCGCCACGGCGACATTCGGCGTTTCCGTCGTAGCGGCATGGGCGACCGCAGGTGCGATTCGCGGCAACAGGGATAGAAGTGCGCCCCCGGCACCAAGAAGGACCGTAACCGCGGTGACGGCAACGGCTCTGTGTACACGCAACGGAATCTCCTTTCTAGACGAGGGATTGTATCAGCAACGGCAATCCGAGTAGTTCTTCCGCGAACTAGAACTTCAACCGCGAGTTGCCCTCTTTGCCGCCAACCTGTACTCGTAAGAAAATGGCGGTTTCCGCTTCGTGGATTCGCGTGCAAAGTTTCGTGGGATTGAGTTAAGGAAGACCCGCGGTATAAAGGCTCTACCGATCGAGGTGATTTACATAAGCCCCTGACTACTTCTGGAATCTGATTGATGCTCGCTTGCGTGCCAACTGAATTATTCTTCAGCCTCATTGCGCCAGTTCTCCGACTGGCGGTTTATCGCCGCGTAACACTCGCACGAAGCATCCTCCAACTCCTTCCGGTTTTCAATTTTTACTTCGCCACGCGAGTACATGATCAGCCCGGCCTTTTGCAGCATGCCCGCAGCCAGAATCACGCTCGCGCGCCGGGTCCCCAGCATGTGCGCCAGGAATTCCTGCGTCAGCGGAACGATGTCTCCGCCCAGGCGGTCTTGGCTCATCAGCAGCCAGCGCGCCAGTCGTTCATCCACCTCGTGAAGCCGGTTGCAGGCCGCCACCTGCGTGGCCTGCACACCCAGTTCCTGCGAGAAACGCTGCAATGATCTTTCCATCTGCGGACATTGAGGCAAAATAGCCGCAAAGTCCTTCGCGCTAATCTTGAATCCGCTGCCCGCAATCTGCATAACCACACGGCTGGGACTGCTACTGAACCCGACCACCAGAGGTATTCCGACGAAGCCTTCTTTACCCGTCAATCCCACTTCCACGTTTCTTCCGTCTTCCATTACGTTCAAGATGGAAGCTAGCCCACTCTCAATGAAATAGGCAAACTCGATCGGCTCGGAGACTTCATTCAGTGTGGCGTGTGTCGGCAGTTCCACCAACTCCAAAGCCGGGAACACGGAATTGAACTCTTTGTTTGGGAGGCTGCGCAAAATCCTGTTTTGCGTGGCCCGAGCATTACCGTCAATCCCGGCATGCTTTGAGACGTTTTTGACAACCGTTCGGGTTGTAGTTTCGGACATCAAAGGGCTCCCTGCGCCATTGGAAAGTTGTCTGATTTCGCAGGAAACCGGGCACCGGAAAGGCGTGGCGGAAAAGTGCTCATGAGACTTCACCAAGATACTCTTTCGTAACGTCAGATACTAGCTATAAATGTTAGCAACCGGCAACTAGGATTCGCGCTTTGCTCTAAACCGTAAAATCTGGGGCGGGCACCTGCGTCGCTGCAGTAACCATTGAACGGCGGGCTCAGTGGTGCTAATAAGGGGACAGCGGTTCCTATGGCCAGACTCCCCGCTAAATCGAAATCCCCCGCCACGCCGGAATGCGCCCGGGCAATTTTGCGGCTACGCCAAAATATGCGTCATGGATCAAGCCGCTTTCGGTGAAGTGCTTCACTGTTCGGCAATGACCGTATCGCGCTGGGAGCGCGGCGTGCAAGAACCGCCCTCTCACGCCTACGTGGAACTTGGGAATATGGCTGGAGATCCCGCTTGCTGGTTTTTTTGGGGCCGGGCGGGATTGCGCAATGAAGACTTGATGCGCGTCGTTCCGCAGATGCGGCGGCGTCTTGAACGAACCGCCATGCCGGATTTCGAGATCGTAACCGCGGGCAGCGGTGGCAAGAAGCGTTTGCGCAGCAAGGTCCAACTCGTCGCCATCCCCTTGCTGAAGGTCGTGGCCGCCTCACACGGCGAAAGAGGCGACGGTACCTCGGTGCTGCATCAGGCGCCGTTTGAGAGCATGATTGCGGCGCCCAAGGATTGGTGCCCCAATCCCACCTCCACGAGCTGCTTGCGCGTGAAGGGCAATTCTATGATGCCTCTAATTCAAGACGGCTACGTGGTCGCCGTGGACTCTTCGCAGAGCGAGCGCAGCAAACTGAACGGAAAAATTGTCATCGCCTGGCACAGAGACATGGGCTTGACTGTATCTCGCTTGCAGCGCTATGGCCGCACCGACACTCTGCAGCCCGAAAACCGGGAATACGAATCGATCACGCTCGATAGCAAACACAAATGGACAATACTAGCCAAGGTTCTTTGGTGGATTGGAAAGGCGCCCTAGATGAATGAACGGCAAGCAGGATGAAAAAAGCTAGGGCGTCCGTGGCGAAATCTTCCCATAAAATTTTGGTACTCGATGTGGGCGGCACGAATATTAAGGTGCAGGCGACCGGACAAAAACAGCCGCGCAAGATCCCTTCCGGCCCGGACATGACGGCCAAAGACATGGTTCGCGATGTGAAAGCGGTCACTCGTGACTGGAAATACGATCGCGTTTCCATCGGCTATCCGGCTCCGGTCACCGCCGGCCATCCCGTTCGAGAGCCCGTCAATCTCGGCTGTGGCTGGGTCGGGTTCAACTACAAGAAAGCCCTGGGCTGCCCCGTCAGGATTGTTAATGACGCAGCCATGCAGGCTCTTGGTAGCTATCACGGCGGGCGAATGTTGTTTCTTGGATTAGGCACCGGACTTGGATCCGCAATGATCGTGGACGGAGTTCTAGAGCCCATGGAGCTGGCTCATCTGCCCTATAAGCACGGAAAAACATATGAGGAATATCTGGGACTGCGCGGACTGAAGCGGCTGGGCAAGAAAAAATGGCGGAAGGAAGTTTTCAAGATCACGGAGAAATTGATCGCCGCTCTTCAAGCCGACTACGTAGTGCTGGGTGGCGGAAACGCGAAGAAACTCAAAAAGTTGCCACCGGGCGCGCGCATGGGACGCAACGAAAACGCGATTCTCGGCGGATTTCGGCTATGGGCCAAAGAGTGAAATGTATGCAGTCCGCAAACCATTATGAAAGACCGCGATGTTCCAAACTGGAATGCCTTTAGCCTGGACACTGTTCTGAAAAATCATACCTCTGGCACTCGATTCCTCGCGCAGCTCCATGTACGATATCGACGATGATTCGGCGCGCAGTTCTTGCAATGCTTCCAATATTATTTTTGGTGCCTGGAGGAATATCGGCCTGCACCTGTTCCAAGGCTCCTCCAGGAACTTGCCAGGGTTTGCAGCAGGATGACGTTGTATTCGTCGGCACCGTCATGGACGTCGAAAACGTTCCGTCTCCAGCCCCGGACGCTGCCGATTCGCAAAACGCAGGAAGCACAACTCCCGCAACTGACGTCACCCCGGTGATCCGTTATCGTTTCAGAATTGATGAAAAATTTGCCGGGCCGGACGCCGCGGAAATCGATATTTTCTCTGGTGGCGACGACGGCGATTGTGGCTACCGTTTCCGGAAGGGCGATCAATATATCGTGTTCACGCAACAGGAAATCGAAGCGCGCCTTTTCGCCACGATTTGCAACGGCACCCGCCCGGCGGCCGATGGCCGCGCCCTGCTGCCTCAATTGCGCGCCATGCGCAAACATCAGCGCGTCGCCTCCGTATTCGGTGTTCTTCGCCGCTCCGATCCGCCGCTGCTGGCTCCTGCCGACGATCCGGACGATCCCCTCCCTCATGTAAAACTGAAGCTTCGTTCAAAGGATGATCGCTTCGCGACCAGCACGGGACCAGATGGCGTCTATTCCTTTTACGATGTCCATGCCGGGGAATATCATTTTTCGGCGAGCCTTCCCGCTCGGATGGAATTGACCGAGAAGACTCTTCCGGGCGCTTTGCCCCCAATCAAGATTCCGAACGGCGCCTGTTTTGAATACAACGTGGACGCTCTGCCGCTCGGCAAGATTCGCGGCAGCGTTTTGGGTCCGGATGAAAAGCCTCTGAATCTTGCGTCCGTGGAGCTATATCGCGCGGATCGTTTCAAGGACACCGAGCCAGGCCTTTGGGGTTTTCAGGGGTCTAAAGGTGAGTTCGAGTTCGACCACGTCGGTCCGGGTAAATATATTCTGGTATTCAACCGCACAAACCGTAAGGATCCCAACTCACCATTTCCACGCACATTTTATCCCGGCGTCTCGGAGGAAAACGAAACGGCTGTGATCACTCTAAAAGACGGTGAACAATTGCTGAAAGCAAACATTCAAGTTAACAACGGGTACCCAACCCATAAGATTCGCGCACAGTTGAAATGGAAGGACGGGCGGCCACCCGGCGAAGTCACCATCATGGCCAAAGCCAGTGAAGGAGAAAATCCCGCAGCTCAAAGAATCGGCGAAGGTGTTTACGACTTCACGCTCCTGCAATCCGCGCATTACACAATTTCCGCCTGGGAAGATCTTGATCCTCAGCGTTTGAGCCAGCGCCGTGGCAAGGAAACCTGCACCATCCCCGCGCGCATCGACGCCGAGCCCGCCGCCGTCGACGGCGCCGACACCGAAACTACGGAAATCACATTAACGTTTCCTTCCGCTTCATGCGACAAGCAGTAGCTTTCCTGGGGATGCCCGCGGGTGCATGCCGTCAGTGATGTAAGTGCCGGTCCGACGGAACTTCGGGTAATTGAACAGCTCGTGTTGCTCGAAAGAAAAATGGAAAGGCCAGAAAGCCCCTGATGAGGAGCTTTCTGGCTTTGAAGGTCAGAGAATCTGCCCAATTTCGGAGCAACAGCTTAGAACTTAGCAGTCAAACTTTACCAGTTGAGCTTTGCCCCAAATAGAATCTGCCGCTTCCCGAATCCGCCACCGCTTGGAAATAGACTCGGAGTGCCGAATCCCGTCTCGAAGGAGGAAAGTCCGGCGTCGTCAAGAAAAGGATCAACGCTGGAGTAATTCGAGTGGTTGAAAGCGTTGAGCATCGTCGTGCGGAACTGAACGGTGGAACGCTCATTGATTTTGAATGATTTGACTATCCCGATGTTCGAAATATTCGTCTTGTCATCCCTGAAAATATTCCGTCCCGCGTTGCCGAAAGGCGTGCCGAATATAGCCTGCGCTTCCCCGCCATTCACGATGGTTCGAACGCCTTTGGTTGTCGTCGTCGGAGCCGTGGTACCCCCCGTCGAATTCACGCCGTTGAAACTCAACAACGTCGTGGGCGCCAGTCCGCAACTGGGGTTCGGAACCGCCGGGCTACCGACCGTAGGTCCGAAGAGCGAGCAAGCGTCGCCGGCGAAAATTCCGACTTGGTTCACCGGTGCGCCTGAACTCCCCAGGAACGGCCGTGCTGTGTCGAAGGTGCCGACAAGCGCGTTGTTGAACGGAATGTCGAAGCCCGTTCCGCCGGTCTCCGCATTCAGCGCAAACTGAATCGGAGTGTACGGCTCACCGGAAGAGAGGATGTAGTTGGCCGAAACGCCCCATCCGCCGAGCAGCTGGCCTATCCATCCCTGCTGCGAGCGGTAGAACGGGAGTTGTTCAAAAACGTTCAGAGTGAAAGCTTGCGGAATGTTCAATCCCGATAGTCCGTTTTCCGCGGACGTGAAGTTGAGGGGATTTTGCGAGAATGCCAGCGAATTCCCACCACCGAAGGTGCTGAAGATTTCGCTCACGTTGTCGGTGGTCTTGCTCCAGGTATAGTTGGCCGTCATAGTCAACTGTTTGTAGAGATTCGTTGCCCGGAACTGAACTTGCAGCCCGTTGTAGCTGGAATACCCTGTGTTGGTCCGTTTGCGGAGGATCCCTTCGTCGCAATTCACGCGTCCTATCGCATTCGGCACAACCGCATCCGCCGCAGAGCACGGCGTCACGTTAGATGGCAGAAAACTCGGAAAGCTTGCCGCCAGGCCTGAAACGAGCGGATTCGCATTGATTGACTGGAACAGATTATCCCCGTGGTTTCCTACATAGCGAGCTTCCACCGCTGTCGCGTTCGAAATCTGCCTCTGCACTCCGAGAGACCAGCTATGAACATGATCCGGTCCAAAATTTGGAGTGATGGTCGTTTCGTTAAAGGACCGCGGGTCGGCAACCCCGGTTACCAGAGACGGAGCGAGCTGCGTGCGCACAATCGTGCCGGTGGGCGTTGCAGGCAGTGGATTGACTACGGCATTGGTTATCGGGTCCGTCGCCAACCCCACCGACTGCGCGAGCAGCACGGGAGCCGACGTCGCGATGTTGACGTAGATGTTGTAGACCGGCGGATCGTAGGAGAGTCTGTAACCGCCGCGAATCACCGTCTTCCCGCTTCCGCCCGTCAGGAAATTGTCCATGCTCGGGCTCCACGCGAACCCAACGCTTGGGCCCCAGCTATTCTTGGGAGCTGGAATAGATGGAAACGTGGTGACCGAGTTCGGCAGCGCCGGATTCCATATGGGCACCTTCAAGTTCGCAACCGTCTCATCGTGAAAGAGATTCGCCGGCTGGCCGTAGTAAGACCACGTCAGACCGAGATTCAGAGTCAAGTTCGGCCTCAGCTTGTAATCGTTCTGAACGTACAGGAACGTGTCGTTTTCCTTGAAGTCGATCTTCGGATTTCCCTGCGAAATGTTAACGAAGTCAGGAATGTTGCAGGCAAACGCCGAAAATGGATCTAGGGTCTGACCCGCCGCAATCGTGCAATCCGGCGTCGTGATGGCCGACGTGGTTGCCGGGTTGCCAGCGAAGTTGAAGCTGCCGTTAAAGTTTGGAAGGAATATATTGGGAGACACCTGACGTGTGAAATTTACACCTGCTTTCCATTGGCTCTTCCCGTGGACGTAACTCCAGTTGTCCTGGATCTGATATGTATTAACAATGCGGCCCTGCGGTGCGTCAGGGCTCGGTCCAAAGGCCAGAATAGGATTGCCGTCAGTGGAATTTACTCCGACGTTTGCCAGGGCGTTGCCAATGTTGCCCTGAACCGGAACCG
The DNA here is from genome assembly GCA_963830375.1 of uncultured Acidobacteriota bacterium. GTDB lineage: Bacteria > Acidobacteriota > Terriglobia > Acidiferrales > UBA7541 > Palsa-295. The sequence goes on along the minus strand of CAWHMJ010000004.1, from coordinate 741,160 downwards.
TATTCCCGATTGCGTTGCCGCCAAATTCGGTGTTTTGTCGGCCGTACGAGAGTCGCAACTCGTTCGTCATCGACGGCGACAACGTGTGGGTCCAGCCAATCAGGCCAGTCTGGCTCCGGCTCGGGACTGATACCGGATATCCCGCCGCGGCTGTGACGAATGGGTCGGCATTAATAGAATTTAAGTAGTTGTAGAGGTAACGCAGGTACACTCTGTCGTTTGTGTACTGGAAATCGGAGCGACCGATAAAATCGTACTCGTGAAAGGGTGTGCCTAAAGTCCTCGTGACGCCTGCGAAGTCAACGGAGCACGATGGGTTCGTGTCGGAACCCGTAAGCGTGATCGGAGTTACCGTACCGCTGGGCATCGGGTTCCCTGCCCCGATTCCATAAGGTCCAAACGTCCGCAACGCCGCTACGCTGGCGCTATTTGGGTAGCATGCCGCCAACTGCGCCAGTCCAGTAGGTGTGGGAGTCAAGGAGCCGGTTTGGTCCACCGAATTCGATTCGATAATTTGCGTGTCAAACCCGCCAAAAACGAAGATGTGGTCCTTCTGCACCGGCCCGCCCACCGTGGTGCTGGCAAACACATTGTTGAACCAAGGAACTTTTGTGAGGCTCGGATCTTGGAATGGCTCCTTGTCGACGTTCGTCAAGCTGTCCAAGGCTGAGTTACCTTCGGCTCCGTTGATGGTGCCGTGCCAGTTGTTAGTGCCCGAAGGGGTCACCAGGTTGACCACAGAACCGGAGTTGCGACCATACTCGGCCCCGAAGTTGTTGGTTGTGACCTGGTATTCCTGAACGAAGTCAGGGTTTGCAAGGAACAGCGAAGGCCCCGCAACCGAGTTGTCGTTGTTATTCTGCCCGTCGATTTGTTGGTCGTTATTCCGGCCGCGAATGCCGTCCACTGAAAAGCCCACTCCGTTGGAATTCGAAAACGTATTGTCGCGCGTCATATTGACGCCGGGAATTTGCAGGGCCAGGAAATCCATTCCCTCGTTCTCCTGCAAACCAGCAAAGCTCGTGATCTGTTGCGTGGTGAACGTGGTGGAGACTTGGGCCTCTGTCGTTTCGATTAGAGGCGGAGCTTCGGTGACTTCCACCGTTACGGTGGATGCACCAACGGCCAATTTCACCGACCCTACGCCCTGGTCCGTGCCAGAGGACACCACGACGTTGTTCACCACATACTTGCTGAAGCTTTCCTTCGTAAACTCCAGGTTGTAAGTTCCGATCTGCAACTCCGAGCAGCGGAACAATCCAGCACCGTCCGTCGTAGTAGTCGCAACCGAACCCGTCCCGGAATTGATGCACCGGACTTCTACGCCAGGTACAACCGCACCGGATGCGTCGACCGCGGTACCCGATATGGACCCGCTGGTCACCTGTGCCTTAAGCTTCGATGGCGATGCCAAGATTACGAATAACAACCCCAACATCAAAAAGAGCGCTCGTGTAACTGCTGTGAACAGACTTCGACCCTTCATCATTTTAGTCCCCCAATCCGATAGTCACTTCTGGCTGGCGCCCATGCGCCAGGCAATCACTGGGGCTCTCCATGCAGTTTCACAGCCAACAATCAGAAGGGCGGTGCGAGGCGCATAACTAATTGATTCGACGGCATCAAAGCAGTAATTCCAACGCGGGATGATCTACAATTCTCCGAAAAATGCGATGGAGCTTGGAGCAGTGGAGGAATTATTCGTAGAGCGTATCTACGTGATTTAGAAGATTGAGATATGAGGCGGCATTAGTCTGCGGTCTTCGCCGCGGGCGCGGGAATCGCCGGGCCTTCGCCTTTCACGTAATGATCGTACCAATAAAGGTCGCGCTCGTAGCGGTCTTGAATGAACGATGGGCGAGAAAATTCGTGGTATTCGCCCGGGTAAACTACCAGTAAAGTCGGCACGCCGAGCCGTTTCAGGCTTTGGTACATCTGCTCGCCGTTAATCACTGGAACATTCCAATCAATCTCGCCTCCCATAATCAGCGTCGGCGTCTTGATTTTAGTCACTCGATTGAAGGGCGAGAGCTTCTCCCACAGTTCGCGGTTCTCCCAAGGCAGCCCGAGTTCGATTTCCCAGTCTCTGGAATACAAATCGTGTCCCCAATTTGTGATGTAAAGAAAATTTCCCGCGCCTGAAATCGCGGCCTTGAACCGGGTAGTCTGCGTAATAATAAAATTGGTCGAGATGCCGCCGTATGACCATCCCCCAACGCCAAGCTTGTCAGGATCCGCAATTCCCTGCGCCACCGCATAGTCCACCATTGCCATATCGTCTTCGAAATCCTTGTGGCCCCAGTCGGCGTAAATTGCTTTGCAGAAATCCTGGCCGTAGCCGGACGACCCGCGCGGATTTGGCGCCAGAACCACGTAACCGTTCGCCGCAAAGAGCTGCGGAGTAAAATTAAATTCGGCGTAATACGCCCACACTGGCCCGCCGTGCGGCCGCAGTATCGCCGGATAGCGCGTCCCTGGCTTATATCCCGGCGGCTCGTAGAGATATCCCGCCACCGTCGTTCCGTCTTTGCTTTTGAAATGCACGTACTCAACGTTGGGAAGCCGAATTTGCGCCATCAATGCATCGTTTGTCGTTGTCAACCGCTTCAGCTCACCACCGTCTGCAGGCAGCAAATACACTTCAGCCGGATGCGTCAACTCTCCGATCACGGCAGCCGCGGCTCCATTCTTGTCCAGCGTAAATGACTCCACCATCTTTCGTCCGCCGATCGGCCGAGTAATCTCGCCACCCATCGCCGGAACCCGCATCAAATTCTGCGTGCCGTCATCGTCCGCGATGAAATAAATCCATTTCCCATCCGGCGAAAATCGCGGCTCGCTCGAGTTCCGATCAAGTTTAAGCGTTAATACTTTCTCTTCGCCGCCGGCTGCCGGGGCGATTGCAATGTGGAATGTCGCGTATTGAAAAAGTCTTGCTTCCAGCTGGCTCGTAAACGCGATCCATTTGCCGTCCGGCGACCAAGCGGGGGAGCCGTCCGTTCCCGGATTCGTCGTTACCCGAACGAGCGATTTGCCCTGATCCGCATTGTCCGCGGCCACCACCCAAATATCCGTGTTGTAATTGCGATCGGGGTCCTCGGAGTCCGAACGGTTGCTCTCAAACGCAATCGACCTCCCGTCCGGAGACCACGCCGGAGCGCTGTCGTCATAATCGCCGGAAGTGATCTGCGTCATCTTTCGGCCGGCAAGTTCGAAAACATAAAGATGTGTGCGCCGCCGGTCCAGGTAGCCGATTTCATCCTCTTTGAAATGCAGCCGGTCGATCACCCACGGGTGCGCCTTCGGCTTCGCGTCGCTTTTGTCCTTATTTTTCGCGGCCTCAATTTCGCTAATCGACGGGTCCTGCAGAATTAAAACAATTCGGTCTCCAGCGGGAGACCATGAAAAGCTGTTGACGCTCTGGATCGTATCGGTTATTTTTTGCGCTTCTCCGCCTTCGCGATTCAGTATCCAGAGCTCTTCCTTCTTGCTGTCCTCATCTTCCTTTTCGCCTTTAGGCCCGGCGCGCCCGGAAAGGAAACCCAGGTATTTTCCGTCCGGACTCCAGCGCGGATGATCGCAGGAGACTCCTTCGGCCGTCAGTGGAATCGCAGGGCCGCCCGAAGTCGGGACCATCCAAATCCGGGATTCATTCTTGTCTTCCTTTAGATCGGCGGTCTTCACTACATAAGCAACCCACTTTCCTTCCGGACTCAGCTGCGCATCTTCGATTTCGAGGATTCGGAAGTAGTCATCTATTGTTAAGTTTCGAGTCGCTGCGGAATTTTCTATTGCTCCGGCGGCGGCGCCGGGCACAGCGCCGGAATTTTGTGTCGCGGGAGGACTCTGGGCCCAAACCGCGCATGCAACGAAAACAACGGCAAACAACGACGCGAATCGAAAGCGCATGCCTAGGCCCGCCTCTCAAGGAATTTGTCGTGCATTCTGCCCGTAGCATACACAAGGCAACGCAATCCTCTCACAAAAAAAGGCAGGGCTATTTGGCCCTGCCTTTTTTAAGCCCATATTTGCGGAGATGGGTTTTTTCGACGCTTCCTCAGAACCGGGCTAAGCTTCGATCGCAATCAACCGAGCTAGCTACCCTTTGACGGGTTCATCGTGATTGAAGTCACATGAATCGTGTCGCCGTCGAGCGTTCCCTTCACTGTCACATCGTGCCCCTCGTGTCCGGTAGCCTTGTCTTGCGGTTCCAGCACATACACTTTCTTATCATCCGTGTTGTAAAGAGCCAGCTTAGCGCCCCTGGCCACGCAACCCTTGGTGCAACCGGCGCCCTGTTCACTTGCGTCCTTGGCGCCACACTTGTCATTCGTAATAATTCCAGACCACGTTCCGGCCGTTCCCGCACTTTGCCCGGCCATCGAGAGGCCGCCGATAAAAAGTATTGCTGCCGCGCACAGCATTAGTCGTTTCACCATGATCGCACTCCTTTTCACAAAAAATCACTTCGTTCGACTTGCCCAAATATCGAGGCGGAACGACCCTACTTTGTCACTTGTACTTATTTTTGTCCAGCATTCCAAAACTGAATAGCCTGAGTGCATTTTGCGCGGCATCTGAACCGCCTCCGGCGATTGACAGATGGCCGCATGCAATTTAGGCTCACTCCCGTGCCCCCTACGAAGACTCCCCCGCCATTTTCCATGCGTCCGAATCCGCACATCTATGAGATCAATACCTGGGCCTGGCTCGAACGGATTTCTGCGCGTCTTGGCCGCACCATCAATCTCTCAAGCATGCCGGATGCGGGATGGGATGCGTTCGCGCGGCTTGGCTTCGACGCCATCTGGCTCATGGGCGTTTGGCAGCGAAGCCCGGTTTCCCGCCAGATCAACCTCGAAGATCCCGCGAATTTCCCCGATTATGACCGCGCTCTTCCCGGATGGAAGCCCGCGGACATCGTCGGTTCTCCCTATGCCGTTATGCAATACGTTCCAGACCCGCGCATCGGGACCTGGGACGCCCTCGATCGCGTCCGCGAGAAATTGCACGCGCGCAACATGGCGCTGTTCCTCGATTTCGTCGGAAACCACACTGCTCTCGACAACCCCTGGTTGCGCGAACATCCGGAATTTTACGTGCAAGGCTCGAAGCAGAATTTCGAAAACAATACCTCGCTCTTCTATCAAGCGAAGACGGTGCAAGGAACGCGCTACATCGCGCTGGCAAAAGATCCCTACTTCCCTCCCTGGAAGGACGTAGCGCAGCTAAATCATTTCCAGCCGGCCATGCGCGCCGCACATCTCGCGCAACTGGCCAACATCGCAAAGCACTGCGACGGAGTTCGCTGCGATATGGCCATGCTCCAGCTCAACGATATCTTCGAAAAAGGCTGGGCTCATCTTTTGGGAAATATTCCGCAGCCTGCGAAGGAATTTTGGACCGAAGCGCGCGAAGCGGCTCCCAACCTGATTTTGCTGGCCGAGGCATACTGGGGCACCGAGCCGCGTCTCATCGATCTAGGATTCTCGCTGGCCTACGATAAAATTCTTTACGATGCTGTGCGCAACGCAGATGTGGGCGCGGTCCGATCCCGATTATCCGGCATTGGCGATCAGCAAACTCACTACGCGCGCTTCCTCGAGAACCACGACGAACCTCGCCGGGCCGAAGTAATTCCTAACGACCACCTGCCCGCCGTCGGAACATTGATGGGAACCTTGCCCGGAATGCGCTTTTATCAGCAGGGCGAACTCGAAGGATGCAAAATTCGCCTGCCGATCACTTTGCACCTGGCTGCGGACGAGCCTTCCGATCCTTACAGTCTCGCGTTCTTCCAGAAAATTCTCAGCCTCACGCGCGAAGATGTTTATCACCACGGGAATTGGAGCGCACTCGAAGTCGCTGCGGAAGGCTACACCTCACCCGCCGGACTTCTCGTGTACGAATGGAGATCGAAGAAAGCCTGGAAAATAATCGCGGCCAATCTGGCGGCAGGCGCTTCGCAAGGGCGCGTCCATTTGGGAGAACGCGTTTCTCCTGCGCAGCAGTATGTCTTTAACGATGAACTAAACAACGTCCGCTACGACCGCACCGGAGACGAACTCCACAACCTCGGCCTGTTCGTACGCCTGGAAGGCTTTCAGGCCCACATCTTTAGCATCACTCCAGCTTAGCCAGCACCCGGAAGATTAAACATCCCATTCCGCTATTGCACTTTCAGGATCAGGTTCACGCTGGATTTCGCTCCATTCGGCGCCGTGGCAGTCACAACCAACGGATACGATCCCGGCGGCGTTGCTTGTCCTCCAGGCGATGTCGGCAAACTGCTGCATGCCGACATTCCGACCGCAATCAGGATCAGCACTCCAAATGAAAGCGCCAATCGCGGACGCCGTTTGATTGTCCACATCGCTCCGCAGAGCGACATGCTCGCCAGCAACATCGCCAATCCGCCTGCGAATCCGCCTGGCAACGGTCTAAATCCCGGAACCGCTCCTTTACAGAATGTCTGCACGACGATCGCTACGTTAACCGCCGTCCCGGTCAACACGATTGAACTCGGCACAATGTTGCACGTGATATCCGGCGACGAGCTCGTGCATCCGAGCTGCACCGTCCCGGTCGTGCCTGCCGTTCCGGTTAGCGTCAATCCAAACACCGCACTGCTTCCGGGCGAAGTGACCACGGTCGAAGGACTTCCCGGAGCAACCGTGATGATCACTGGAGAACTGCTGTTGAATGTTGCGGTCACAGTTTCAGCCGCGCTCACTGTCACAGTGCACGTACCCGTTCCCGGGCATCCTGCCACTCCGCTCCAGCCGGCAAACGTCGATCCATTCGCCGCCGTCGCCGTCAGCACCACCACCTGACCGCTCGTGAAACTCGCCGAGCATGTCGTCGGGCAATTGATCCCCGCGGGGCTGCTCATCACCGTGCCCGTTCCCGTGCCCATCTCGTTGACACCCAAAGTGAAATTGTTCGTACTCTGAGCGAAATTGGCCACCACTGAAGCCGTGGTGGGCGGCGAGTAATCGTAATCGTGCAAGTCCCCGTTCCTTCGCACGGCCCTGCGCCCCATCCGGTGAAGGTTGACCCGTCAGAAGCCGTAGCTGTCAACATGACTGTAGTGCCGCTGGCGAAACTGAATGAACACGTCGCTCCACAATTAATACCGGCGGGAGTGCTCCTCACCGTTCCTGCTCCGTTTCCTCCAAGGGTTATTGTGAGCAGGACGTTGGTACTCGCTCCAATCGTCGCGGTCGCGCTGGCTGTGTTGTTGCCCGGATTCGGATCCGGCAGGTCCGACGTAACGCTGGCGTTGTTCACCACTGTTCCCGTCGCTGCTGCGTTCACGGTGACTACAATCGTCACCGTCGCGTGGCCCGCATTTGCCACCGTGCCCAAATTACAAGTCAGAGTTACCGTGCCGCTGCAAGCCGCCCCTTGCGAGGGCGTAGCTGACACCAGCGTGGCATTCGTCGGCAACGTATCCGACACAGTCGTATTCGTCGCGTCGCTGGGTCCGGCGTTTGTCACCGTAAGAGTGTAAGTCTGGTTCGAGCCCGCCGGAACTGGGTTCGCCGACTGAGTCATTGTCAGACCGAGATCCGCCGACTGCACCGCTCCGTTTCTTACCTGGAATTCATAGCGGCCCAGCATCGTGGAGCTGAGGTCCGAGTGGATCAGTCCGGGGAACCCCGCGGCGGTGGGTACATCGAGTAAGTGCCCCATTCACCAGCGAACCCGGGAGCTGAAAGTTTGTTCCCGCGTCTCCCGTGCCGTTTGAATAGCCCACAGCCGCCGAAGTACCAGCCAAGCCGCATATACCGCCGCTGGCGCTTCCGGTTTCCCACTGTATCTTGTCGTAGTTGAATTCCATGTCGAAGTTCCCGGCCCCGGTGTCCGGACGGGCAATCACGATGAGCTGGAAGCTATTCAGCAGTATTGCCGGAGGGCAATCTTCATCGTCTGGCTCGGCATAGTAAGCCACGTTTTCCCAGTTGACTCCAAAAGCTTGCTGACCGTTCACCGTGTCCACTCCGTAGTGCACTACGTCGGAACCCGGCGTAAGCGTGTACACGTCAGCGAAGAACGGTGCGATGATCGGGACTCCGATATTTCCGGTCAAACCAAAGGGCGTATAGGTGCCAAACGGCTCACCAAAAGTCACGTTCCCGTTGTTGTTCACATACAACTGATTGTAAGTAGTGTTGAAGAAATTGACTGGGAACGGCAGGTTGACCACGCTCGTTGAGTCGTCATCGTTCGGAGGGAAAGAATTCCCGGTGAATCCCGGTAGATGCCGAATGGCGCCATTTCCCGTCAAATGACTAACTACGAAGGGACCTCCTCCGTTTGTTGCGATTGTCAGGTCCGCCGTCCGCGGTCCTAGCACAGTCGTCGAAGGAGTGAACGCAACTCCTATCGGACAACTCGGATCGGCACCGTCGCCGCACCCGTTGCTGGTCACCGAGAAATCCGAAGCGGCATTTCCTACGAACGTTACTCCGGTGACGGATAGTCCTGTATCTGTCGTGTTAAACAGCGTCGCCGTTTGTGCCGGGCTAATCGTCCCCGGTGTTATTCCATCGTAGAACATCTCGAACGGCAGCACGTATATCGGTCCGACTCCCGCGCCCGATAGCAATTCGGTTGTTGGCCCGGCTGAGCTGTCATCGGTAATCACGACCGCCCCTGTATCCGGAGCCTGGAAGCTGGGCGTAAAGGTCACGGTAATCGTGCAAGGCGCAGAACCGGCAGCAAGACTCGTAGCGCAGGTGTTGGTCGTAATCGCGTAATCCGTATTGGTCACCGAAAAAGCGATACTTCCCAATGGGCCCGTGCCCGTATTCTGAAGAGTAAACGACAATGCGCTCGGCACGCCGACTTGCACTCCTCCGAACGGCAGGGGGTTCGGATTAACAGTCGCGATTCCGTTGCCCGGTCCCGTCCCCGAAGTCGTGATAACCGTCGAGTCCGATTGCGGCAGGTGGCGCTACTGACCCGCCTCCTGAAACACTTGCCATATTCACTTGCGGCGAGCTGGCAGTGCTTTTCACGTTCACCGTCACTGTAATTACCGAATTCGCGCCCGGCATCAACACACTGCTGTTCGTACAAGTGTTCGTTGCGCACGTCCAGCCGGTTCCCGCCATGGACACCAGCGTCAATCCAGCGGGAATCGTGTCCGTCACCGTCATCGTCCCGCTGGTTGGCCCGGCATTCGCACCATTCGACACTGTAACTGTGTACGTTGCCGCTTGTTGTCCCTGTGTGAAGTTTCCGGTGTGTGACTTCGAGATCGCAAGCGATGGGAGGATCGCGCCTCCCGCCGTAAACGTCGCCGTCACGGTCTCGGACGCGCTCATCGTCACCGTGCAAGCGCCCGTCCCCGTGCAACCCGCTCCGCTCCATCCGCTAAACGTCGAGCTCGTTCCCGCCGCTGCAGCCAGTACCACTTGACTGTTGCCCGAGAAGGTGGCCGAACACGTCGCCGCGCACGCGGTGATTCCGGCAGGCGAGCTGGTAACACTTCCAGAGCCCGTCACCATTACGGTCAGCGAGGCAGCGCCCGTGCCTGAAACGTTGATTATCTGCTGGCTTCCCGCCATGGGGCCATTGTCGGTGATTGTGATTGTTCCGGCGGACGGAACAAACTGCGTCGGCGTATATCCAACCTCGATCACGCAATTGGCCCCAACCGCCAGCGTCGCAGGAGCCACAGGGCAGGGAGTCGCTGAGGTAGCGAGCGAAAACACACTCGCGCCAGTGAGCGCAATACTAGAAATCTTAAGTGGTGCGTCTCCTGAATTCGTCACGGTCACGGGCAGAGGAGTTGCGGCCACATTGATGGGCTGGTTTGAAAACGCCGCGGTGCTGCTGGAGAGAGCTACGTTGGCGTTGAGGAGCACTTTCCTGATTCGATTGTTAAGCACATCGCCCACATACATGTTGCCTTCAGGGGTTACGACCACTCCGACCGGCGTGGCGAAACTCGCCGCCAGTGCCGGCCCGCCATCACCCGCAAATGCGAAAGTTCCATTTCCTGCAAACGCCGTGATGATTTTGCTGGTCCCGTCCACTCGGCGGATCACATTATTTCCGGAGTCGGAGATAAAAAAGTTCCCTGCGCCGTTCACCGACACTCTGTCGGGTGAATTCAGAGTCGCGCTCGTGGCCAAACCGTTATCGCCGGTGTGCCCCGCAGCCCCAGTCCCAGCGATGGTTGTGATAATCCGCGGCGAGCCCGTATCAATCTTGCGGATTACATTGTTAAATGTGTCCGCGACGTACAGGTTGCCGAGCGAGTCGATGTCTAGTCCCAGCGGGCAATGCAGGGTGGCGTTCACTGCCGGTCCGCCATCGCCGGTGTAGGTTCCATTACCACACCCAGTCGGCGCGGTGTCATTGGCCCCGCCCCCTGCAATCGTTGAGATCGTGCCGCCTGTATTCACCTCGCGGACGCGATTGTCCTGAGCATCCACGAAATAGAGATTTCCTGCGGTATCCCTGACCGCTCCTCGCGCGTCGTTCACGCTGGCGCTGAGGGCCGGCCCGCCGTCGCCGCACGGTAACGGCACTTGTCCCTGATTTGAACCGCACTGATTCCCTGATCCCACAATCGTGTTGATGATGCCCCCGGACACCTCGCGAATCCTATTGTCACCATCATCCGAAACCAGCAGGTCTCCATTCGCTTCGATTGTGACTGTGCGCGGCATAAAAATTGAAGCGCTGGTGGCAAGTCCGCCGTCTCCGCACGGTAAACTTGGCCGTGCGCACGGGATTCCGGTGCCCACCACCGTCGTTATGTTTCCGGATGTGTCCACTTCGCGGATTCGATCGTTTTCCGCGTCAACGATGTAGAGATCGCCTTCTGAATCAAGTTGGGGTGTCCGCGGAAAATAGAAGCTGGCGCTAGTCGCCGGCCCGCCGTCGCCCACCAAGCCGCTCCCGACCACGGTTGTGATCTGCTTGTTGTTGCCCGGGCTGTAAAGTCGGATGCGATTAGCCCAGTAGTCAGCGATCCAAAGGTTTCCGGTACTGGAATCAACGAACAGCCCCGCAGGATTCGTCAACTCAGCCGATAGAGCCGGGCCTCCGTCGCCGCTAAATCCGAAGGTAGTGTTTCCGACGATCGTCTGAATTTCCCCCGCATTGGGACCGGACGCGAACACTTCTCGAACAACTGCATTTACAGCATCGGAAATGTAAATGTTTCCCGCACCATCGACTGCCACACCATCTGGCGAGTTCAGAGTTGCCGAAGTTGCCGCCCCGCCGTCTCCGCTGAAGCTTGGGTTGCCTGTCCCGGCCACAATCGTGATGATTTTTGACGTGACATCTACACGACAAACCACATTGTCGCCCTCATCAGCGATGAAAAGATTTCCATTCGCATCAGCCGCAACTCCCGCGGGGAAACCCAGCGAGGTCGAGGTTGCCGAAACGCCGCTGGTAGGAAATCCCTGAGTGTCCGGCGTGCCGGCATAAGTGGTGATGACTCCAGTCGACAAGACAACGCGGCGAATGACGGCGTTGCCGGCGTCCGCGATAAACAGGTTCCCTAAACCGTCGAGCGCGATGCCTTGCAGAAAACCTAGTGACGCGCTCGTGGCCTGGCCGCCGTCTCCCGAAAAACCGCAGCTGCCGTTTCCGGCTATCGTCTTGACCACTCCTCCGACAATCTCCCTGACTGCACAGTTTTGTGAATCCGAATAGTAAAGATTGCCGTTTCCGTCCAGCGCTGCGCCATACGGTTCATCCGTCAATGTCGAAGCCGCAGCGGTACCGTTCGGCGAAAATCCCGCGGTGTTATTCCCGGCGTAGATGGTCATGGTGCTGGGAGCCGTTGTGCCCGGAGTTACCTTGTAGATGACCCCGTTGTCGTTAACTATATAAAGATTCCCCGATCCGTCTCGCACGACTGCTTGCGGACCCACAAGTGGCGCTGCGGTAGGAGAAACATTGTTCAGGGGAGGGCCGCCCGCGACCGTCGTGATGGTGTTCTGCGCGTGCGCAACGCCCGCAAACAGAACCAGCGCCAATACCGAGAACACGCCAGCGAGACATCGCCGGCGTCGCGTTGCAGCGCCAAATACGTTGGGTGATTTCGGACCTACTGGAAGGCAATTCCGTCGCATCTTGAGACCTCTCACGCGTCTGCGCCCCGCCGGGTGATTTCGAAGAATAGGTTCATGCTTCTTTTACGCATGGCAAATGGGAAAAAATTTGACCAAAATTAGTACCGACGTACCTCGCCTAGGAATATTGAAAATACGCACTTACCGCCTATGGTGGTGTTCGTAAGCCACTTAACCAGGAATTGCCGATTCAGGCGCCTTTGCACCCTGCCCTGAAGGGTGCAACTCCGAAACCAAACACCCTTCCCCGCTCTACGCCCGAGCTTAACTTCGGGAGCAAGTCTGGGTTGCCCTCGGACAAAACTTCAATTTGGGGGAAAACAGGGCGAATTCTCTAACCCAACGGCCTTTCCCGTCAAGCGATAGTTTTAATTACCATTGAAAACACCCTGCCAGTTCAATATCATTCCGCACCTTGCACTCCGGCTCGATGCGGACTGAATCCGGCGAAAACGCTCCGGCCATTCCCTCTGACGGTTCGCACCTCCGCCAGATCGGTTTCCTCCCTCTCCTCGCGCTTTTTTACGGCTACACTGCCGGCGGCCCTTTTGGTTACGAAGGCATCTTCCACGATTCCGGCCCCGGCATGGCCATCGTGTTCCTCGCCTTCGTTCCCTTCTTCTGGAGCATTCCCATTTCTCTCGCGTCCGCCGAGCTCAACAGCATTTTCCCTGTGGAAGGCGGTTTCTACCGCTGGAGCCGCGCCGCCTTCGGCGATTTCTGGGGCTTTCAGTGTGGCTGGTGGAATTGGACCGGCACATTCCTGCTCAACAGTCTCTACGGCGTGCTGGTGATGGACTACCTCAGCGAATATCTTCCGTGGATCACCGGAAATATAAAGTGGGCGGGAGCTTGCCTGGTCCTTTGCCTTCTCGCATATCTCAACGCGCGCGGCATTCAGCTCGCCGGATGGCTTTCCGTAGCTTTGCTGGTCGCAGTCTTTATTCCTGTCGCGTGGCTTTCGCTCGTCTCGCTATTTCATCTGCATTACAACCCGCTGCTTCCGTTTGTCCCGCCGGGCCAGCCCTTGGGTGCGGTCTTCGGCAGAGGCTTAGCACTCGCCATGTGGAACTATGCCGGCTACGAACAGCTTTCCAGCATGACCGGCGAGATGAAAAATCCGCAGAAAACTTTCGTCCGCATCCTCGCCTGGAACACGCCGATGAACATTTTCACCTACATCTTGCCCACCACGCTGGCCCTCGCCGTCCTAGGCAACTGGCAGGAGTGGCGAACCGACTACATCGTCACTGCTTCGCGCCTGATTGGCGGCCCGCTTCTCGGGGCAGCCATGTTGATCGCCGCGATGATCGGCACGCTGTCACTTTCCAACAGCACCATCCTCTACACCACGCGCATCCCCGCCACCATGGCACAGGACGGCTACCTGCCCGCGTGGCTCGGCAAAATCCATCCGCGTTTCGGCACACCCGTGCGCGCGATCGCCCTGTCCGCTTTGGTGTATTGCGTTCTTGCGAAGTATCCCGTGGAAGACCTGGTGAACATCTACATCTGGACGCGCATCGCCACCACCCTGCTCACTCTTCTAGCGGCGTGGCGCATGCGCCAGAAATTGCCCAACGCGCCGCGCAGTTTCCTGATCCCCGGCGGTGCCGCTGGTATCGCCTACATCCTGATTTTCCCCGCGATTTTGTGCGCCGTGAAGGTTTACTACAGCGAGCCGCTCGTCCTGCATTGGGCTCCGCTCCTGCTCGCGTCAGGTCCCGTCGTGTACGCCATCCTGCGCTGGGGATTCCACATGAAGCCTGCCGCCGAGCCCGCGGCTTTGCAGTAGCTGGTCATTCCGAGCGCAGCGAGGAATCTGCTCTCTCTTCCTTGGGCGAAAAAGTAAAGGCTCTACTTCGTGGCCTCGACTTTCTCCGACACTGTCTTCGCCTGGAGGAAAAGCAGCAAATAATCTTGCCCGCCGGACTTGGAATCCGTCCCCGACATGTTGAATCCGCCGAAGGGATGGGCGCCTACCAGTGCGCCGGTGCATTTCCGGTTCATGTACAAGTTGCCGACGTGGAATTCTTCTTCGGCGCGCTCTATTTTCTTCGGGTTCTGCGAATAGACCGCGCCAGTCAGCCCAAATTCGCTGTCGTTGGCCATCGAGAGCGCCTCGTCGAAATCCTTAGCCTTGGTCACTGCCAGTACCGGCCCGAAAATTTCTTCCTGAAAAATTCGCGCCTTTCGGTCAACGTCCGCGATCACCGTTGGCTCGATAAAATATCCGTCGCCGCCCGTGTGTTTTCCACCCGTCATCAAACGCCCTTCTTTCTGCCCTTGGTGGATGTATCCCAGAATCGACGTCATCGCCGCCTTGTTGATCACCGGCCCCATGTAATTGGTTGGGTCCTCCACCGGACCTACCTTCATTTTCTTCACGCGCTCGACGAGCTTCCCCAGAAACTCGTCGTAAATTTTCTCCGCCACAATCGCGCGCGAACAAGCCGAGCACTTCTGCCCTTGAAATCCAAACGCCGAGAGCGCCACGCCTTCCACCGCCGCATCCACGTCCGCTTCTTCGTCCACCACAATCGCGTCTTTGCCGCCCATTTCGAGCACCGTGCGCTTAATCCATTTCTGCCCCGGCTGCGCCTTTGACGCTTGTTCGCTGATGCGCAGCCCCGCTTCCTTAGATCCCGTGAACGCGATGAACCGCGTCTTCGGATGCGTCACCAGCGCTTCGCCCGCCGTTCCGCCTGGCCCGGTGAAAAAGCTCACCACTTCGCGAGGCACTCCCGCTTCGTACAGAATATCGATGAAGATTGCCGCAATCGTCGGCGAATCGCTCGACGGTTTCACGATCGCCGTGTTTCCCGTCACGATCGCCGCCACCGTCATCCCACCCATGATCGCCGCCGCAAAATTCCACGGCGGGATAATCACGCCTACGCCCAGCGGAATGTACTTCATGAAATTTTTCTCGCCGCGCATCGGGGTCAGCTTTTGCGGCTCGCTCAGACGCATCATTTCGCGCCCGTAGTATTCGCAGAAATCAATCAGCTCAGCAATATCGGCGTCTGCTTCCGGCCAACTCTTCCCCACTTCGTAGCACAGCCAGGCGTCCAGCTCGTATCTGCGCTTGTGCAAAATGTCCGCCGCGCGATACAAACACGCCACGCGCTCGGCCACCGGCACTTTGCGCCATTTCTCAAACGCGTGTTCAGCCGCTTCCACCGCCTGCTT
Organism: uncultured Acidobacteriota bacterium; assembly: GCA_963830375.1. Lineage (GTDB taxonomy): Bacteria > Acidobacteriota > Terriglobia > Acidiferrales > UBA7541 > Palsa-295. Next base: position 725,861 of record CAWHMJ010000004.1, on the reverse strand, counting down.
GGCCATCTCCACGCTGGCCTTCTGAAAGATTCCTATGATCTCTTCCGGATGCGATGGGTTGATGGACTTGATCTTGTCCGTCGTGGTGATCTTTTTCCCGCCAATCACCAGCGGATACTCGCGCCCAAACACTCCTCTCACTTGGCGCAGCGCGTCTTCCATCGCTTTGCGGTTTTCCGGCTTGCTGAAATCAATGAACGCTTCGTTCCGAAACTCTCCGCGCTCGAGTGTCGTTTGCGGCGTGGCTGTCGATGTCATTGCTCGCTCCTCCCAAATAATCTTGTGTTGATTTATCCGTTCATTGTATCGCGCCGCCGACTGTGCCCACAACACCGAGCAGGCTGCAACAGCGTTGACTCACCTGCCGGGGCAACCTAAGATGAAGTGCGTAAGAATTTCTGCAGTCGGAGGATTTATCAATGGCTTGTCGTCGCGAAGAAAGGCAAATATCTAAGCCGGCTCTTTGGTGTTGCATTGCTCTGATCTTATTAGCATCGGGCTGCGGCCAGCAAACGCCGCCAGACACCCGGGCTGCGGATGAAAGCGCTATTCGCGCTCTGGACGCTCAGTGGGAGAAGGCCGCTGCTGCCAAAGACGTGGACGGCACTGTTTCGTACTACAGTGATGACGCCTCTCTGCTGGCTCCCAACGCTCCCATCGCCGGCAACAAGCAAGCGATTCGTGCCGCGTGGGCCTCGCTTCTCGGCCCTGACGTTTCCTTGTCCTGGCAGGCAAACAAAGTCGAGGTCTCGCGTTCCAGCGATCTGGCTTACATTGTGGGCGTCTATCAGTTGGCGATGAAAGATCCCCACGGCAAACCCGCGACGGACCAGGGCAAATTCGTAGAAGTTTGGAAAAAACAGGCGGACGGCAAATGGAAGGTGGTTGCCGACATTTTCAATTCCGACCTGGCGCTGCCGGCGCCTCCGGCACCTGCGGAAAAAAAGACGAACCGCCATCATCACTCGAAAAAAAGGTCCCGCCGAAATTCGGGGTCGAGCGCGAATTAGCTAGTAAGGATCCTGCTGTGTTTGGGTCTTGCCCCGCTCTCTGCGGCGGACGTTACGGCGCGGGTCGAGGACCCTTCTTAATGAGGATCTTGAGCCGGCGCAAGAAGGGCACGGAATTCGGGCGTGTCGCGGAAACTCGCGAAGGCGGCCTCGTCCTTGAGCCACGCGGAGAGTGCTGCAGGGTTTTTGCTTTTTTCCTTTGCCCGGCGAAGAGCTTCGAAGGCGCCTTTGCGGTCGTTATCCAAGGCGCGCGCGGCCGCTACTTCGCATAGTCCCCACACAGAGTCAGGGTCCGCACCAGACGCCAGCTCAAAATAAGCGCGCGCGTGCGAAATGTCCTTGGCGTCGAGACGCTCTTGCCCGGTCTCCATCGCTTGGACGAAAATGCCGCCCAACGCACGCCGAAGGACTCGGAGCTCTTGCGGATTCTTCTCATGTTCCGCGCGATTGCGCAGGTCCGAGATTTGCCGCTCGACTTCGCTGCGCAAGTCGGAGCGCGGGCCTTCCTGACGCAGAGCGGCCAGCCCTGAAGAAATATCCGCGCTCAGTCGCGCTTGTTCCGCGAAGTCCTGCTGCTCGCGTTTCGCGCCATCGCGAACGCCTTTCTCTTTTTCCAGCGCGACCGCGCGCTCCCGAAAGGCTGTAGCGTCTTCCAGGCCGTTGAACGTATCAGCAGCCTGTCGATAATTCCTTCCAGCTCGCGTACATATCCCCGGCGGCTTCAAGAGCTTTCGCGCGCCTCTCCGCTTCGGCGGATTGCTCTTTCACGAAAGCCATATCGCGCGGTTCGCGGCCTTGCTTCATCGCGATCAAACGAAACCACGCCAACGCTTCATCCATGACGCTTGCGGGCGCCCATTCGTGAGGACCGTCAAACTGGCTGAAGGCATGAGGGTAGTGCAGCGTCCCGAGCTTCGCGTCGAGATCCACAACCTCACCATAGTTGAAATCAAAAGTGCCGGCGGTACCGAAGACAGAGAAATTTGCACCAGCCACTGGAGGTGAGGAAGGTGCAAAGCCCGCGCTGTTCATGAGCACACCCGCCGCACACTTGCAGGCTTGCGCCAGCAAGGACGCAAACCGAGCGCCTCCCGAAAGGCCGACAAAATAGATGCGGTCGCTGTCAATCGAAAGGCGCGCACGCGTGTCTTGCACCATCGCCTGTGCCGCTTCAGCCGAAGCTTTCCACGGACCATTTTGCGAATTGTTTGAGCCGGCCACGATGTACCCGTAGCGCTCCGCTGCGTCCTTCATCAATTCCACCGGCATCCGTCCGCGAGCGCCGGGATCGAATGCATAGACAACCGGCCAGCGCTTTTCGCTAGTGTAATGAGAAGGAATGTAAAGCGCATAGCTTTGGCTCGGCTGCGTGGTACAGGAAACTTTGGGAATGACTAGGCCGGTCTGTAAATCCTGCGGCGCCGGGCTTGGCGTCGTGCTCTGCCGCGCCGTAGCTTGAGAAGAAAAGACGGCCAACGCGGCGCAGAGCAGGGCGAGCTTAGACATCGAAGTAGTATAGATGCAGCAAAGCCGCGGAAGGAAAACGATCAGGGCGCTTTCGAGCGCATCTCAGAACTGACCTTGGCATCTTCGTGCCGTGTGACGTAGGCGATGGCGGATTCTTTACTTCGAAATTCGCCCACCCTAACCGTCTTACCGGCGACGTGGTCAAATACGTGGCTCACAAATTCGGTCAGCACTTGCTTTGTTTTGCTATCGAGCCGCTCTTCGTCGCCGCGAATCACGGCTGAGACGTTGTGGTCCTCTTTGCCGTTCTCAATCTGTTCCATTAGCCCCACGGGTTCGCAATCGACGATTTGTGCGGTATGCAATGATGCTTTCGTTGGGATAAAACAGTCCACGTTGAGTCCATCGTCTGCCGTCGTGTTGAGGATAAATCCGTAAGGGAATGGATACGCTCGCGACACCCACCCCGTTCTTTTAAATTCGAATGTCTTTTCATCATGGTAATTCTTAACCAACGAGCCGGCTTCGTTTTGAACAAATACCTTCATCCTCGCGGCTCCCAAGACTGCGTCTTACTTCCGGATGTATTTCAGGATTTCGCGCGCCGCATTGTGGCCGGATGCGCCGGTGAGGCCGTTGCCGGGATGCGTGCCGTTGCTGCAGAGATAAAGCCCGGCGACCGGAGTTGCGTAGCGCGCCCATCCTAAGAGCGGACGCATGGTGAAAATCTGATCGAGCGACAACTCTCCGTGGAATGGATGTCCGCCCGTTAGTCCGTAGGTGGCTTCCAAATCTTTCGGCGTAATTGTCTGCACCGCAAGAATTTTCTGCGCGAGGTCCGGTGCGTAGGCCGCGATCGTCTTCAATACCGTGTCGCGCAACGCGTCGCGCTGCTGCGCCCAATCCCCCTTCTTTAGTTTGTAGGGCGCGAATTGCATGTAGATGGACATCACGTGCTTTCCCGCGGGCGCCAGCGACGTATCCGAAATCGAAGGGATCGCAATATCCAGATACGGCGCGCGCGAAAAGTCGCCGTATTTCGAATCGTCAAACGCGTGCTCGAGATAGTCAATCCCCGGGCCGATGTGAATTCTCCCCGCCAGTGCAGAATTCCCATCCGGAGAATTTTTCAGCGCCGTAAAGGTGGGCACGGCATCCAGCGCAACATTCAGCTTCGCTGCTGTTCCGTTGCTGCGGTAATTCTGCATCTTCACCACAAAACTCGGCGGCAAATGCACGGGATCGAGCAGGCCCAGAAACGTACGCCGCGGATCAGCTCCTGAAACAACCGACTTCGCTGCGATCTCTTCGCCGTTCGCCAGAGCAACTCCCGTGACGCGCCCGTTCTTCACCAGAATTTGTTTCACTTCCGCGCCTGTGCGGATTTCAGCGCCCGCTTGCTTCGCCGCCGCGGCCATCGCAGCCGTCAGTGCGCCCATACCGCCGCGTGGAAAGGCCGAACTTCCCGCCGGATGCGGATCGGCGCCCGCGCGCAGAAGCAGAAGCGTCGTCGAACCCGCGGACCACGGCCCCATGGCCGCGCCGAAAATTCCTCGCGCAGCAATCGCGGCGCGCAGCAAATCCGTCTCGAAAAATTCGGCCACGAAATCCGCAACGGCCATGGGGCCCCAGCGAATCAGCCGCATCATTTCTTTTTTTCCGAGTCCGCGCACTTTGCGCCCAATCTTCAGCAGCTTCCAGATATCTTCCTTGGAAGGTTTATCAATCTCCGGCGGAGTCAGCGCGAGCACTTGCGCAATAATTTCGCCCGCGCGCGCCAGGCCTTTTTCCAATTCCAAATAATTCGCCGCATCGCGCTTCGACAATTTCTCAATCTCCCGCGCCGTGGCATCCGCATCTGAACGCAAAATCAGCGCCCGCCCGTCCTGAGACGGCGCGAACATTCGCACGCTCGGCTCGATCATTTGCAAGCCGTGCTTCGCGAGGTGCATGTCGCTCGCTATGCCCGGCAGCAGCGGTCCCGCTGCATGCGCCACCGTCGAGCAGCGAAACCCGGGATGAAATTCTTCAGTCACCGCCGCACCGCCGACGATGTCGCGGCGTTCCAGCACCAGCGGCTTCAAGCCTTTTTTCGCCAGGTAAAACGCCGTCACCAGCGCGTTGTGCCCGCCGCCAAGAATCACGATTTCGCGCTGCGCTGCCACGTTCAGTTCTTCCCCTTGCCTGTGTCTTTCAGAATTTCCAGCGCCGCGAGCCGTCCCGGAGCGCCCATGATTCCGCCGCCAGGATGCGTCGCCGATCCGCACATGTACAATTTTTTGATCGGAGTGCGATACCGCGCCCAACCCGCCGCCGGACGCAAAAAGAAAAGCTGTTCCAGCGAAAGTTCGCCCTGGAAAATGTTTCCTTCGGTCAGGCCGGTCTGCCGCTCGATGTCCAGTGGCGTGATGAATTGTTTCCCGATGATGATATTTTTTATGTTCGGCGCGTATTCCGCGATCGTGTCGATCACTGTGTTGCCGAACGCTTCGCGCTGTTCGTCCCAATTTCCGCTGCTCAATTTGTAGGGCGCGTATTGCACGAAGCAGGAAAGAATGTGTTTTCCCGGCGGCGCGACGGAAGGATCGGTAAGCGTCGGAATCACCATGTCGATGTACGGCCGCCGTGAAAATTCGCCGTACTTCGCCTGGTCGTACGCGCGCTCCATGTACTCCATCGAAGGCGAAATGGACATCGCGCCGCGCAAATGATGTCCCGGTCCGGGCAGGCAGGTGAAATCCGGCAACGCGTCGAGCGCGAGATTCACTTTTCCCGAAGAGCCGCGATATTTGTACCGCCGCACTTCCTCCAGAAAATCTCCCGGAAGCTCGCGCTCTTCGATGAATTTCAGGAAAGTGAGATTCGGATCCACGCTGGAAGAAATCACGTCCGCGTATATTTCTTCTCCGCCTTCGAGCACCACGCCTTGCGCCACGCCGTTCTTGATTAAAATGCGGTTCACCGCTGCTTCCGTGCGAATTTCGACTCCCGCTTCCTTCGCCGCGCCCGCGATTGCATTGGAAATTCCGCCCGTGCCGCCGCGGCTGAATCCCCAGGAGCGGAATGCGCCGTCGATTTCTCCCATGTAGTGATGCAGCAAAACGTACGCGGTACCCGGCGAGCGAATCCCCAGAAAAGTTCCAATGATGCCCGACGCCGACATCGTGGCCTTCAGCACGTCGGTCTCGAACCACTGATCGAGAAAATCCGCCGCGCTCATGGTCATAAGCTGGACCAGATTGTATTTATCTTCCGCCGCGAGGTCCTGAAAACGCTTGCCTAAAAATGCCAGCTTTTTCAAATCGCGCGGATCGAGCGAACTGGGGTCCGGCGGAATCATACCGAGTATCGGTTTTACGAACCGGCACATGGCCACCATGGACTTCCCGAATTCTTCGTAAGCTTCGGCGTCCAGCTTCGAGTGGCGCTCGAGTTCGCGCCGCGTTCTGCCGTGGTCGTTCTCGCGCCAGAGATAATCGCCGTTCTGCATCGGCGTGATGGTCCCGTCCAAAGGAAGAATTTCCAGGCCGTGGCGCGGCAAATCCAGATCGCGAATAATCTCCGGCCGCAGCAGCGAAACCACATAGGAGAAAACGGAGAACTTAAATCCGGGAATAATTTCTTCCGTGACGGCCGCCCCGCCTAGTACGTAACGCCGTTCGAGCACCAGGACTTTCTTCCCCGCCTTGGCGAGGTACGCCGCGTTCACCAGGCCGTTGTGCCCGCCGCCGATTACGATAACGTCGTATCTTTTCGCCATGAGGATTTTGCGATGAACTTTGCGCTGTATTGCTCGCAGCAGAAGCCGTTGCATTCTACAAGCGCCGCCGCAGACTCACAACAGAGAACCGCTCGCCATGACTGTGAGTCAAGCCGAGACGGCCCGACAACGCGGCAATAAATATCTCCGCCCCGCGCAAGATTCGTTTACTTCGCCTTGCGATAGCTGCGACGCGCGCACTATAATCACGGGCCGAGTTATGCGGCCTTTTGCGGCCATCTCGAAAACCATTTTGTAGGAATACCGGAGCAACTTTGCCGATCGGAACAGCCGTTCACGACAGAACTTCAAAACTTTGCGAGAGCATGAATTATCGCGAATGGTCGGGCTATTACGCCGTGAGCGTTTACGAAATGCACCACGACCATGAGTACAACGCGATTCGCAACGCCACCGCGATGATCGACGTCTCCCCGCTCTACAAATATCTTTTGACCGGCAAGGACGCCACGAAGCTGGTCAACCGCGTGATCACTCGCGACATCAACAAAGTCGCCGTGGGACAGGTAATTTACTGCTGTTGGTGCGATGAAGAAGGCAAAGTAATCGACGACGGCACCATCTCGCGCCTCGCGGAAAATGTTTATCGCTGGACCGCGGCCGATCCGAGCATGCGCTGGTTCCATCAAAACGCGCTTGGGCTCGATGTGACATATCGAAGATATTTCCAACAAGGTTGCGGCGCTGGCGCGTGCAAGGCCCCACCTCCGGACGGCTTCTGATGAAAGCCGCCGAAGCCGACATTGCGAATTTGAAATATTTTCGCTTCACTCACGGAAAAATCGCCGGCGTGCCCGTGGATATTTCGCGCACCGGATACACCGGCGACCTGGGTTACGAAATCTGGATCCCGTGGAACGACGCGCCGAAAGTGTGGGACGCGCTGATGGAAAATGGCCGGCAGTTCGATCTGCATCCCGCCGGAATGCTGGCTCTGGATGTGGCGCGAATCGAAGCCGGGCTGATTCTCATCGAAGTGGATTATTTCAGCAGCAAGCGCGCGCTGATCGAATCGCAGAAATATTCTCCTTACGAAATCGGGCTGGGCCGCTTGGTGGATTTGAAAAAAGAGCATTTCATCGGCCGCCAGGCGCTGGAAGAGGAAAACAGGCACGGACCCAAACGGCTGTTGATGGGGCTCGAAATCAACTGGGAAGACGTGGAGCGCCTCTACGACGCCATGGGTTTGGGGCCGCAGGTGCAAAGCACGGCGTCGCGCGTTCCCGTCCCGGTGTACCGCGGCGGATTACAAGTCGGCAAAGCGACTTCGACCACTTGGTCGCCGACGCTGAAAAAAATGATCGCACTCGCGAGCCTGAACCGGGAACATGCCGCCGCAGGAATCGAGCTGCAAATGGAACTGACGGTCGAAGCCGTGCGTCACAAGGTACGAGCGACGACGCGAGAGTTGCCTTTCTTCAATCCGCCACGAAAGATGGCCACACCGGTCGTTTGAGACTTGCCAACGGAGGCACAATTTGGAAACGAGCATCTCGCAACACCCCCCCACGAGACTGACGTCACGTATTTTCTTCCCATCTTTTCAACTCAAAACTCAGCTGACCCATCTCCTGCTGCTCGCAATCGCAATTATTACGGCGAGCGCCGCGCCCGCCATGGCTCAAGACAATAAGATGAAGTGCCCACCGCCGACGCGTGTGGAAGAAGTGAAAGAAACAATTCACGGCGTCGTGGTGAGCGATCCCTACCGCTGGCTGGAAGATCAGAACAGCCCCGGAAACACGCGCGTGGATCGATACGCAGAATGCCTGCACGCAAAGCCTGCTGAAAACGCTGCCGGGAAGCGATGCGATTGCCAAGCGGCTTGGCGAATTGATCAAAGTGGATACGATTCGCCTGCCCAGCGAACGCGGCGGCCGCTATTTTTATTCCAAACGCGCCGCCGGCCAGGATTTGTTTGTCCTTTATATGCGGCGAGGAACCGGGCCGGAAGAGGTGCTGATGGACCCGGCTTCGCTAAGCGCCGACCACACCACCAGCGTGAATTTCGAAGGCTTGTCGGATGACGGGAAACTCGTCGCCTACGGCGTGCGCAAAGGCGGCGAAGATGAAGTATCGATTCATTTCATCGATACGGATACGCGCAAGGACATTCCCGATTCCCTGCCCCGCGCGCGTTACATTTCCGGCGCATCGTTCAAAACCGATAAAAGCGGATTTTACTATTCGAAGCTTACTGACGAGGGCCCGCGCGCCTACTACCACGCCATGGGAACCAACCCGGGACAAGACAAAGAGATTTTCGGCGATGGATTCGCCTCGGACAAGATTCTGGTGGTGGGTGTGTCCGAAGACGGGCGCTATCTTCTATTGACCGTCCTGTATGGCTCTGCGTGCGAAAAATCTGAGATTTATTTTCAGGATCTCGCGCGAGGCGGACCCATCACTCCCATCGTCAAAACCATTGACTCCTGCTTCCAAGGAGAAATCGCGGACGACACGCTGTACCTGCAAACGAACTGGAAGGCCCCGAAGTGGCGCGTACTGTCCGTTCCACTTGCCAGCCCGGCGCAGGAGAATTGGAAGGAAACTATTCCCGAGAACGAATCGCGACTGGAAAATTTTCGATTGGCCGGCGGAAAAATCATCGCCCAGTATTCTCACAACGCAGCTTCGGAACTGAAAGTTTTTGAAGCGGACGGAAAGGCTGCAGGAGAAATCGCGCTGCCCGCATTGGGGGATGTGAACGGAATCACAGGCAGGTGGCGGGACTCCGAAGCATTTTTGTCCTTCCAATCCTTCGCCATCCCATCGACGATTTATCGTTTCAACGTTTCGCAACGTGCCTTGGCCGTGTGGGCCATGCCGGCGGTGCCGCTCGACGCCAGCCAGTTCGAGGTGAAGCAGATTTGGTACGAGTCGAAAGACAAAACGCGCGTGCCCATGTTCCTTTTCTACAAGAAGGGACTGAAGCTCGACGGATCGAATCCTACTCTGATGACCGCCTACGGCGGCTTTGATGTCAGCGAGACTCCTGCGTTCCGCGACGACGCGGTGGTGTGGGCCGAGCACGGCGGCGTGTTCGCCATGCCCGCTCTGCGTGGCGGAGGAGAATTCGGCGAGGACTGGCATCACGCGGGCATGCTGGAGAAAAAGCAAAACGTCTTCGACGATTTCTTCGCGGCCGCGGAATGGCTGATTGCGAACCGCTACACGCAGCCGCAGCGGCTGGCAATCATCGGCCGCAGCAATGGCGGTTTGCTGATGGGCGCGGCCATGACCCAGCGGCCGGATTTGTTCGGCGCGATCGTATGCGGCTATCCGCTGCTCGACATGGTGCGCTATCAGAAATTTTTAGTGGCGCGATTCTGGGTCACCGAATACGGATCGTCCGATAACCCGCAACAGTTCCCCTTCATTTACGCCTATTCCCCTTACCATCACGTGGTGAAAGGCACGAAATATCCGGCCGTGCTGTTTCTTACCGGCGACAGCGATACGCGCGTAGCTCCCTTGCACGCGCGGAAAATGACCGCGGAAATGCAAGCTGCGCAGGGCGGAGACAAGCCGATCCTGCTGATGTACGACACGAAGTTGGGCCACAGTGAGGGCCGCCCCGTGAGCAAGATCATCGAAGAAGACACCGATGTGCTGCAATTTTTGTTCGCCGAAGTCGGTGTAAAAAATTTCTGAGTGAATTTCCCGCTTTAAACGGCACGCACGTGCATTTGGCCAAATTGGGACAAGAAACAAACAGGGGGAATTATGCGGAGAATGATGCGGCGAATGATGAGCGTGGCGGGAATTGTTCTGGCTGCGGTGATGTTGTTTGCGAGCGCGAGGGTGCAAGCCCAGACGACGGCTCCCATTCGTTTGATCGTGGATGCTTCGCAAGCGCCGCAAAAGATTTTGCACGTGAAGATGGAAATTCCAGTTTCCGCCGGCGCTCTCACGCTTTACTACCCGGAGTGGATTCCGGGCGAGCACATGCCCGATGGCCCCATCATCGAAGTTGCTGGGATGAAATTCAACGGCGGGGGCAAGACAATCCCCTGGCGCCGCGACCTGGTGGAAATGTTCTCGTTCCATTTGGATATTCCGCAGGGAGTGACCACATTAAACGCGGATTTTGATTTTCTGCTTTCGGCTCCCGCGGGCGGATTTTCCGCAGGCGCGTCGGCCACAAATTCCTTGAATATTCTGAGCTGGAATCAGGTTTTGCTTTATCCGAAAGGCTTCAACATCCATGACATTATTGTTTGCGCCAAGTTTGAAGCTTCCGGCCGGGTGGAAGTACGGGACAGCTCTTCCCGGCGCGAAACAGAATGGAGACATGATCGATTTCTCGCCGGTGGCCCTGAACACGCTCGTGGATTCGCCGGTACTCGCAGGCCGCTATTTCCGCGAAATCCAGCTGACGCCGGGACAAAATCCTCCGCACTACATCGACATCGCGGCGGACAGCGAAGCGGCGCTGGCGATGACACCCGAAACCGAGATGCACTTGCACCAGCTTGTTGCTGAGGCAGGCACCCTTTTCGGTTCGCGCCATTATCGCGACTATCATTTTTTGCTGACGCTCAGCGACGACGTCGCTCACTTCGGTCTGGAGCATCACGAATCAAGTGACGATCGCACCGCGGAGCGCAGCCTGATCGACGAAACGGAGCTCCTCGCATTCGCCGGGCTGCTTCCGCACGAATACACGCATTCCTGGAATGGAAAATATCGCCGCCCCGAAGGACTCGTGACTCCGGATTATCAAGTGCCGATGAAAGACGATCTGCTCTGGGTCTATGAGGGACTAACGGAATATCTTGGCAGCTTCGTCCTCACCGCGCGAAGCGGCTTGCTGACGCAGGAACAGTCGATGGAGGAGCTCGGTGATCTCGTGGCCACTTATGAAAATCGTCCGGGACGCGACTGGCGTCCGCTTCAGGACACCGCCGATGCCGCGCCCTTTCTCTACAACGCAACCGATGACTGGTCGAACTGGAGGCGCGGAACCGATTTCTACGAGGAAGGCGAACTGCTCTGGCTCGATGTGGACGAAACCCTGCGCAGCCTGACGAAAGATAAGAAATCGATGAATGATTTTTGCCTGGTCTTTCACGGCGGACCCGGGGGCGCGCCCGCTCTGAAGCCCTACACCTTTGAAGATGTAGTGTCCACTTTGAACGGTCTGGCGCCGTACGACTGGGCGGGATTTCTTCGCTCGCGACTGGATGGAACTTCCACGAAAACTCCGCTCGAAGCTATCGAAAACGGCGGCTGGAAATTGGTGTACAACGAGCAACCGAACGGAGCGGAGACGGTGGAAGGCATTCTAGCGAAGCGGCTGAATTTAACTTTCACCATCGGAATGGTCGTCTCCGACGACGGAATGGTCGACGACGTAACCCACGGAGGTCTCGCCTACAACGCCGGAATCGGCCCCGGCATGAAAATCATCGCTGTCGCGGGAAAGCAGTATTCTCCGGACGAAATGAAGCAAGCGATTGAGGTCTCGAAATCGTCCACCACGCCGATACAGCTTATCGTAGCGAATGGCGCGCAATTTCAAACTCGTTCCATTGATTATCACGGCGGAGCGCGCTTCCCTCACCTCGAACGCGACAAAAGCAAGCCGGACTACCTGGGCGAAATTCTAAAGCCGATGACGCCGTCGGCCACCACGACGGAAGCCGCGCAGTAACAGATTTCGTTTGCGCGCAATAGGCGCCCCAAGCCGGCATTTTCCGCGCTAAGGAGATACATCCGGCGCGTGCGGAACAGAATCATACTTTTATGAAAATTCACCCATTCGTGTTGATAGGAGCCCTGCTGATTGCGTGCGGTATTGCGGCGCTGATCCATCCTAATCTCAGCATGCCCTCAAAAAAGCATGAAGTTCAGATCGGCACGGAGAAAGTGATCATGGAAACTACCCGAATTATCCAACTTCCAAAAGTTTTCGCCGTGCTTCTGATGATCGCCGGCGGCTCTTTGATTTTTCTCAGCACACGAAAGACTTGACGTCCGTTTTGCGAACACGTCCATGCTTTAACCAGGCCCCTTAGCTACTTGAGACGCGATTCCGTAAGAATCGATAAGATGTGAGCCCGGGAGGAAATAGTGGAAATGAGAGCGCGCGCGATCGGCCAAGCCATGGCCGCATGGGTAGCTGTTGCGGCTATGGCTGTGACAGCTCCGGTTTCGCTGAAGGCACAGGAACGACACAAGCGCGCCATCACGTTCCAGGATTTGATCTCCATGCATCGCCTGAGCGAGCCGCAGATTTCTCCCGACGGCAAATGGATCGCCTACGCCGTGTCCACGCCGGACCTCGAAGCCAACAAAAGCGTGCGAAACATCTGGATTGTGTCCACCTCCGGAGGCGAGCCCAGGCAATTGACGCGCGGAGGAACCGATGCGCGGCCGCGCTGGTCGCCTGACGGCAAAAAGCTCGCATTCCTCTCCGCCCGCGTGGAAAACATTCCGCAAGTTTATTGGATGAACCTCCAAGGCGGCGAAGCGAACCGGGTCACCTCCCTTTCCACCGGTGCGGACAATGAGCTGTGGTCACCCGACGGTAAAACAATTGCCTTCGTTTCCGCCGTCTATCCCGATTGCCAAGATGACGCCTGTAACGCGCGGCGCGACACCGAAAAACAAAAAAGCAAAGTGAAAGCCCGTATTTACGAAAAACTTCTGTACCGGCATTGGACCGCCTGGTCGGACGGAAAACGAAGCCATCTTTTCGTCGTTTCCGCCGGCGGAGGAACTCCGCGTGACTTGACTCCCGGCGCCGACTACGATGTGCCTCCTTTCAACCTGGGCGGGCCGGAACCGATTGCGTTCTCGCCCGACAGCCAGGAGCTTTGTTTCACCGCGAATACCGATAAGGACGAAGCGCTCAGCACGAATGGCGATCTTTTCACCGTGCCGGCTTCCGGCGCGGGTGGGCTCAGACGAATCACCACGAATCCTGGCAATGATTGGGGACCGGTCTATTCACCCAACGGGATGTGGATCGCCTATCGCGCGCAAATGCAGCCGGGCGATGAATCCGACCGCTGGCGGCTCATGCTTTACGGGCGCCAGAGCGGCAAGCAAAGCAATTTGACCGAAAATTTCGACAGCAGCGTGGAATCGTATGCGTTCGCTCCCGACAGCAGGACGATTTATTTCAACGCTGAAGAAAAAGCGGAAATGCCGATCTATTCGATCGCAGCCGCACCGGGGAGTTCGCCGAAAGTAATCGTAAGCGGTAACTCCAACGACGATTTCGATATTAGCGCGGATGGACGAACGCTCGTATTTGCGCGCACAAGCTTGACCATGCCTCCTGAAATTTTCGCCGCGAATTCGGACGGCAGCAATGTTCGCCGGCTCACGCATCAAAATGCCGCGCTGCTCGCGCAACTGGATCTGTCCAAGCCGGAGATGTTTTGGTTCGAAGGCGCGGAAAAGACCCAAGTGGAAGGAATCGTTATCCGCCCGCCCCATTTTGACGCGTCGAAAAAGTATCCGGCGCTGCTTCTGATTCATGGCGGGCCGCAAGGTGCATGGACCGACGCCTGGGGCTATCGCTGGAACCAGCAAGTGATGGCCGCGCCGGGATACGTTGTGCTGGCGATCAACCCTCGCGGCTCCACTGGTTACGGCCAGAAATTCACCGCGGAGATCAGCCGCGATTGGGGAGGAAAAGCTTACGAAGATTTGATGAAAGGTTTGGACGCGGCCATTGCGAAATACCCCTTCATCGACGGTTCGCGAGTGGGCGCGGCTGGCGGTTCTTACGGCGGATACATGATCGACTGGATTGCGACGCACACCGGCCGTTTCAAATGTTTGATCAGCCATGCCGGCCCTTACGACGCGGTCAGCATGGCCGCCACGGAAGAACTCTGGTTCAACGAATGGGAGTTTGGCGGAACGCCCTGGGCGAACCCCGAGCTTTACAACAAGTGGTCTCCGAGCGAATTTGCCGCCGCGCTCGGAAAATACAAGACGCCAACTCTGGTGGTAGGCGGCGAACTCGATTTTCGCGTGCCCTATACCCAGGACCTCGAATTCTTCACCGCGCTTCAAAGGCAGGGCGTGCCTTCGAAACTTTTGATTTTCCCGGACGAAGGACACTGGGTCTTGAAGCCCCAAAACAGCGAGCTGTGGTACAAGACCTTTCTCGCTTGGCTCGCCGAGTATCTAAAATAGCCGGCGCGAACCATCGTCGCATTTCCCCGCCGCTGCATCTGAAATTGTCCTCATCCACCTTTCCGTAGTTAACCGGATTGACCCGCAGTCGAGCGGAGTGCCAGTTTCATGGCACCTCTAAACCTCTCGGAGGGCTTGGGTGCGGGCACTAAGTCTGCAATCGTTCTGCGTCTCGCTAGCGCTCCTCGCGCTTGCTTTGTTATCTCCATCGCAATCGATTGCAGAAACCTTGAAGGTCACCAGTTCTCCTGCTGGCGCAAACGTCGAGATCGATGGCGTGCTGATGGGCAAAACTCCTTACAAGTAAATTACCCCGGCGGCTACTTTCACAAGCCTCACACCGTATTTGCGGCGCGGCTCGGGCATCCGCTGGTTGTTCGGATCTACAAGGAAGGATACGCGGCACAGGAAACCACCATCACCGACGGTCCGTTTGAATGGGTTGACTTGAAAGGCCACAATCGCGGCCGATACTGGCTGGTGAAAGCAGATGAGGTTCAGGCAACGCTTAAACCCGTTTCGAAGGAATCCGGAGGAAAAGCCGGCCCGCTTCCTGCAGCAAAACAAAATTCAGCGAACGAATCACCGGCTGAGAAGCCTCCTAGTGCCCGCGCGTTTCCCTCCGCGCCCGCCGGCTCCGAATCCGGCGTTCTGACTCTGTCATGCGATACAGACGGAGCGGAAATCTACATTGATGGAAAATTTGTAGGTGACACACCATCAACAATTTCGCTTGTAAGCGGCACGCACCAGATAGCCATCAAAGCTAAAGGCAAAAAAGATTGGAAACGCGAAATCGAGGTGATGAAAGGCAGCCAGGTGACATTGCATCCGGTTCTCGACCCGTTGCCTTGAATCAGCGCTGCAATCCGGTAAAAGCCCAGGCCTTTCGCAAATAGTGATCCAGTTCCGGCACGCGCAAAATCTTCAGCAAAATCACCAGCAATAAAATTCCTGCAGCCGTCACCGTCACCAGCAAAGCCAGCGCCCCCCAAATCTTCTGCCAGGGCATTTGAGTTTCAAGATAAAGCGTGAGCCGGTAACAGGCGGCCCCGGCGACCAGCGAAGCCGCCGTCATCTTCAAGAAGAAAACGACTAGACTCCCCTCCTCCGCGTTTTTTGTGCGGCGGTTCAGCAGGATGAAAAGAACCACAGTGTAAGCGATGATCCCGAGCGAGCTGGCAAACGCCAAACCACGATATTGCATGTGATGCGCGAGCCACCAGTAAACCGGAATGTTGAGTGCGGTCATCAGCGTGCCGACTATCGCTGGTGTGATGGTGTCGCGCGTGGCGTAAAAACCTCGAGCGAGAATGTACTGCGCGCCCCAGGCGAACATTCCGATCGAAAAGTACGCGAGTGTCTGGCCCGTGGCGAAAAGATCCGCTCCGTGCATGCGCGTGTGCGAAAATACCAGATTCACGATCGGCACGCTCTGGGCGATAGTCAGTGCGGAGATCGGAAGCAGCAGGAATATCAATCCTTTGAAAGTCGTATTCAGAACGCGATTCAGCTCCTCGAATTTCTTCTCCGAATATAATTGCGCGAGAAATGGGAACGATGCCACTCCCACTCCCTGTCCGACGAGACCGAGCGGCACTCGCATCAAATTTTTCCCGTATGTCAGCCAGGTAATCGAAGCTGCCTGAAGATACGATCCAAAATAGCGAATGATCCAATCGTCCGCGAAGGAAACGGAAACAGCGAGCATGATGGGAACGGATAGCTTCAGAAACAGCCAGAAGCCGGGATGTTTGACGTCGAAACTCGGCGAAAAACTCGCGCCCGCCCGATAAGCGCCATATATCTGAAGAAGAAAATTCCCTGTCAGGGCGCCCGCCAGCACGCCGACTGCGAATCCGGTGATACCGATAACCGGGGCGAGCAAAATACCGCCGAGTATGATTCCGATGTTGTAAATCAAAGGCGCCAGCGAAGGTATGACGAATTGCCCTTTCGCGTATTGCACCGCGCTCAGAATGCTCCCCTCGTAGAAACAAATCTGAGCGGGCAGCATCAGGCGTGTAAGAAAAACAACACGCGCTCGTTCGGGCGGGCTGAATCCCGGAGCGATCCAATTCACGATGTGCGGAGCAAAAACCTCGCCTACCAGAACGAGTCCAACCAGAACAAAACCCATCACCGTGATCACGGTGGAAAAAACTCGCCAGCCTTCTTCTTCCCGCTTCTCCGCCGCGTACTTCGCAAAAACAGGAATGAATGTGACGCTCAGCGAACCGCCGGCAATCAAATAATTCAGAAAATCGGGCAGCGTGAACGCAGCGTTGTACGCATCCGTCACCGCGTTTGAGCCCATCTGGTGCGCCAGCGTCCAATCGCGAAAAAATCCCAGGATGCGGCTGAGCAGGACGCTAGCCATCACGATGGCCGTCGCCGCAGCGATGCGACGGTGCATTGTTCCGGAGTCGGAAGCGGTCGTCACGACGCCATGGTAATTGGTTTGAAGCGCCCGGACTAGGGCGTTGAAGCGGAGTGTTTCCGATGCGGAAAGCTTCGTTGGTGCGATGCGAAATTCCGCAGCCTAGGTCGGCAAGAGCGTTTGCCGGAACGCGGCTACTTCAGATTTGCGCCGTGCTCGGCCAATGCCTCCATCCCCTCCGGAGGACGAATCGGCTCGCGAGTTGGCGTCCCGTCCGGCGCCGCGCGCAGGTATTGCACCGGCCACGGAACCGCGAATCCCAGATCGCGAGCGGTTTGCAGCGGCCAATAAGGCTGCCGCAGAAATTCGCGGGCCAGCAGCACGATGTCCGCGTTTTCTTCCCGCAGAATTGTGTCCGCTTGATTCGCGGACGTGATCAGCCCCACCGCGCCCGTCATGATCTTGGTTTCGTAACGAATTTCCCGCGCGAACGGAACCTGATATCCCGCCTTGATGGGAATTTTTGCTCCCGGCGCGATACCGCCGGAGGAACAGATCAATCAAGTCCACGCCGAGCGGCGCAATTTTTTTGGCCAGCTCGACGGACTGATCCACATCCCAGCCTCCCTCAATCCAATCCGTAGCCGAGATTCGAACAAACAGCGGGTAGCCCGCGGGCCAGATGCCGCGAACCGCAGTAACGACTTCGCACAGCAGCCGGCAGCGGTTTTCCAGCGAGCCACCGTAGGAATCTGTGCGCTTGTTTGAAATCGGCGAAAGGAATTCGTGAAGCAGGTAGCCATGCGCGGAATGGATTTCGATTACCTGAAAGCCCGCTTCGAGCGCGCGGCGAGCCGCATTAGCGAAAGATTTCACCACGCCCCGAATTCCGTTTTCGTCCAGTGCAGTGGGATTCGGATAGGTCTCGGAAAAAGGCACGGCGCTTGGCGCCACGGGTTTCCAACCGCCCTTCGATTCCGGAATCGCTCCATTGCCTTCCGACGGACGCAGCGTGCTGCCTTTGCGTCCCGCGTGCGCCAGTTGGATTCCAGGAATGCTTCCTTGTTCGCGAAGGAATCGGGTGATTCGTGATAGCTGCTCGATGTGATCGTCCTTATAAATTCCCAAGTCCTGCGGGCTGATGCGGCCCTCGGCCGACACCGCCGTCGCTTCCGTGAACACGAGCGACGCGCCTCCCACAGCCCGGCTCCCCAGATGCACCAGATGCCAATCGGTAGCAAAGCCGTCTTCGCTCGAATACTGGCACATAGGAGAAACGACAATGCGATTTCGCAGAGTCAGCTCGCGGATTCTCAGCTCGTCAAATAACATGGATCTCCCCTTTCGGACTTTGGGATCGAACTAGCGACCTGTGGGGATGTCGCTCAATCATTGCGGCGATGAGTTTTCATGTGCTTACGATCGGCCACCGGGTCGAGCAGGCGGAAAATGTGCACTCCCGTGTCGGAATCGAATCGATAAGACAAAGTCGCGTCCGCCGCTTCTTGGTCTTGCGCTAATTCGAGTTCCGGGTTGTCAACAATGATGTCGCCCTTGTTGTTGATTCGCAGCTCCGTTCCGACTTGCAGAGCTATTTTTGTTTCATTTTTCTCTGATTTCATTTTTCCTTCCTTGGACGGCAAATAATCGCGCAGCCTCGTGTTTCTCGGCAAACTGGTGGTCGTAAGGTTGGATGAAAAAACGCGGAGAAAGTTGCCGGTTATTATTTCGACGATCCGCCGGCGCTCTTTTCTTTTTTCTTGTCTTTCTTTTCGGGCTTGGGATCCCACGCCGGAGCATCACTGGCGGGAAAAGACTCGCGGGAAGCCTCGTCCACCGGATCGGCTGGATCGATCGGGTTCGCCTCCGGACGTTTTGGATCCGGCGCTTTATTCTTGTCCATTTGCGATTCCTTGTTGCGAAATTCGCGAAACTAGAACTTAAATACCACACCCGCCGAAACTTTTGGGCTGTATTGGTACGTGCTGAAGTAACGTGTCCCCACCATGTCGGCTTCGACGCGGTATGACAGCCGCCCACGATGTGCAGCTATGTCCACGCCACCGCCAACCTCAAAAGCGGGCGCGTGGTCGGCGCCGAATGACGTTTCCGGCTTGAAGTGAGAGTATCCGCCCATGACGTGTCCCCATACTTCCAGCCCTCGCGGGGCCGACCATCTGAACCGCGGTCCGCCTGCTCCTAGCAAAAACCATCCGCCGGTATTGTATTGGCTTAAGTGCGTGGCGTTTAACTCGCCATCTAGTCCGATCCAATCTTTAAGGTAGTACACCATGCTGTACATAAAGCCATTCGAATTTTTCGTAATTGCCGGAACTTCATAAAAGCGCAGGTATTCATAGCCCACGTAGGCCTGCCAACGATAGGTCTCATAAACGCTCTGGACGTACTGCGTCGGATCCGCGTCCACGCTCGCCAGTGCTGGCCGTGTGGCTGTAATTAAACCCTCAGGAGCCGGAAGAGCGGGAAAGTTGAAGGAGTTCTCGGCTGGCGTCAAAAGGGATACTTGCGAAAAGGGCTCGGCCGGTGCCGCATTTGCAGCATTTATTTGTGCGCCTGCATTCATCGCGATAAAAAGGATGGACCCTATTAAAAAACCAGCGTGTCGCATCGCCTAACCCCCTCAGCCTTCCCAAGACTTCGACCCTGCACTTACAATTTGACCGAGAATGGGTAGCCATGTCTAGCCTAAATTCAGCACGCGTGCGCACCTCCAAACGATACGTGCAGGCTTTTTGGACCAGCCATTGATCCGCGTGCTGCCGCCTCGAACCTCGGCCACGCTCGCGCCTCACTCTGATCGCAACAGCCCGAACTCTCCCGGGATTAGCACGCCTGCCATCAATGGTAGTGTAGCTATGCAAAAATAAAGTTAGACTCACTCTTCGCTTCTGAAGCGGCATAAGTTGGAGAACGTAACCTGAATACCAAGACGCTCTTTTTCGTGGGATTCATTCTATGCGCCAGCGGCGTCATTTCTCCGGCACTGGCTCTCGCGCTCGGTTTACTGTACGGATTATGTTTCATCCATCCTTACCAGGCCGATAGCCGCAACCTTTCCAGATTCCTGTTGCAGGCCTCCGTTGTTGGCCTGGGCTTTGGCATGAACTTGCAGGAAGTGTTGCGCGTTGGCCGCAGCGGCTTCCTCTATACCGCCGCCAGTATCTCCTTTGCGCTAATTTTCGGGCTTCTGCTCGGCCGCCTCTTGCGCGTGAACAAAACCGCATCGATCCTGATCTCCACCGGCACCGCGATCTGCGGAGGCAGCGCCATTGCCGCTGTCGCTCCCATTATCGAGGCCAGCGATGAAGAAATGGCGATTTCGCTCGGAACCATCTTTATTTTGAATTCCATCGCGCTCCTGATCTTTCCTCCGCTCGGCTGGTTCCTGCATTTGACGCAAACGCAATTTGGATTGTGGGCCGCCCTGGCCATCCATGATACGAGCTCGGTCGTAGGCGCTGCGGCGCGATACGGCCCAGTCGCGCTGGTAGTCGGCACCACCGTGAAACTCACGCGCGCGCTATGGATTGTGCCGGTTGCTATCGGCGCAGCCGCTCTGAAACGTTCGAAGAGCCGCATTCGCTGGCCTTGGTTCATTTTGTTTTTTTGCTTTGCCGCTGTGGCCAACACGTACATTCCTGCCTTCACAAATTTTTGGCATGTGTTGAGCAATTTAGGAAGGTTGGGCCTCACCGCGACACTTTATCTGATAGGAACCGGAATATCGCGCGCCACTTTGCGCCAGGTGGGGGTGCGTCCTTTGTTGCAGGGCGTAATTCTATGGATTCTGGTCGGCGTCACATCCCTGTGGCTGATCAGCGCAGGATGGATTTCGCTGTAACCGCGAAATATTCAGCCCAGTGATGTAACTCTGTTCTACGATTCCCGGTCGGCTAGCTGCTTCTTTTCTCTTCTGTTCTTTGAAATACATCGCGGATTGTTCGTTGGCTTCCTGCGAATACTGCCAGGCTTTTGCGGCGTGTTCCATGGCCTGTCTGGAGTGCTCGTGTCCGGAAAGGTGTTCTCCCTTGCCGTGCTGCGCTGCCGCGGCTCGGTGCGCGTGCGCGGCCTCTCGTGAAACTCAGCCGCTCTTTGGTGCGAATCATAGTTCATGTTTGTCCCCTCAGTACTTCCTCTTCAACGTTAGCGCGTCACGCGCACTCTGTCCACCCAAGGCCGAACAGTGTCGCGTCGCGTGGCAGCTTCTATGGCCGTCTTCGAAACA
The DNA here is from genome assembly GCA_963830375.1 of uncultured Acidobacteriota bacterium. GTDB lineage: Bacteria > Acidobacteriota > Terriglobia > Acidiferrales > UBA7541 > Palsa-295. The sequence continues at coordinate 704,820 of CAWHMJ010000004.1, read as the reverse complement.
CGAATCCACTTCTTCGCGAATACATCTAACAAGCGGAGCAACGCACACATGACGACCCACGACCATGACTTGTCCAAACGCCCGGAAGCTGCCGGCATGAGCGGCAAAGAATTGCTACAAGCGATGATCGACGGTCGCCTCCCGGGGCCGGCGATTGGGAAGACGTTGTCGTTCCAGCTCGTCGAAGTCGGCGATGGCTTTGCCGTGTTCGAGGGCGAACCCGGCCCGCACGTCTTAATCCGACCGGCACGGTCCACGGCGGTTGGGCGCTCACACTGATCGATAGTGCGGCTGCCTGCGCCTGTCACACGCTGCTCCCCGCAGGCTCTCTCTACACCACCGTCGAGACCAAAGGAAACCTCTCACGGCCAATCACGCTGGACACTGGCCGCGTGCGAGCCGAAGGCCGCGTCGTATCCCAGGGCCGCCAAATCATTTCCGCCGAAGCCAGACTGCTCTCGCAAGATGGCCGCATCCTGGCGCATGGCACCTCGACCATCATGGTTCTGTCCCCTAGGGACGGAACGCCTTCTCCCGCTGCCCAGCGATAAAACATTCGCTTCAGTGGCCCACGCTATCTTGAATTACAGCATTCACCGGCCCCGGCAAAATTCCCAGATTCACATAGATCGGCCGAATTAATTTTCGTATCGATTTCAGCCGCGTGGCGAACCAGATCGCGCCCGCGATGCAGCACGCCCCGCTCAACATCACCGTGCGCGGAGCACCCACCGCATGCGCCATGGCCCCCGCAAGCAAACTCCCAAACGGAGCCATGCCCACAAACGCCACGGTGTAAAAGCTCATCACGCGTCCGCGCTTGTCCTCATCAACAATCGTTTGGATGATTGTGTTGCTGGCCGCCATTTGCTGCATCATTCCGAATCCGCAGAACAGCATCATCACGAGCGAAATCCAAATATTTCGCGACAACCCGAAAAATATCAAACTCACTCCGAACACCGCCGTCGAAATATAAATCATCCGCCCCAGCCCCAGCACATTCTTTCGTATCGCGAGCGACATCGCTGAAATCAGTGCGCCTACGCCCACCGCTCCCATCAGAAATCCCAACGTGTGCGCGCCACCCTTCAAAATCTTCGAAGCAAAAATGGGCATTAGACACAGTGAACGGCCAGCCCATCAAACTCACCGTGGCAAACAAAGTCAGAATCGTTCGAATCGGCGCAAAACCCGCAACGTAATCCCAGCCTTCTCTCAATTGCACCAACATGGAAGTCGCCATACGCTTCACTGCCGCAGGCTTCAGCCGCATTGCGAACAACGACGCGATCACCGCCAGATAACTAATCCCGTCGATCAAGAAACACGAACCCTCCCCGGAAACTGCAATCACCATCCCCGCAAGCGAAGGCCCCACCAGCCGCGCCATATTCACCATCGACGAGTTCAGCGCAATCGCGTTCCCCAGATCCTGTCGATCTTCCACCATCTCCACCAGGAACGCCTGCCTCCCCGGCATGTCGAACGCATTGATCATTCCCTGCATAGCGCTAAGCAAAATAATTTCGTGGATGGTGATGTGTTTCGTCAGAGTAAGAAACGCCAGCGCAAACGATTGCAGCATCGCCAGCACCTGCGTCACGATCAAGACGTGCCGCCGGTTCAGCCGGTCCACCCACACTCCCGCAAACGGCGCCAGCAAAAATGTCGGTATTTGCCCGGAAAATCCCACGATGCCCAGCAAGAATGCGGACCCTGTCAGCCGGTAAACCAGCCAACTGGTCGCCAGCCGCGTCATCCAAGTCCCGATCAGCGAGATGCTCTGCCCGCCGAAAAACAACCGGAAATTCCGGTGCCGCAGCGCGCGCCACGCATGCGAGATCCCGCCGGCCGGATCGCTCACAGCCGCCGCCGAATTGGAGTCCCCGTTCAATTCACCAGGCTCGAACTCCTAATTGTACGATTAATTCAAGGAGCAGGCCTCTCTTGCCGATATCACTCTTACGCATTCACCATTAGGGAATAAACCAGGTGAGATGGAACCCGATCGTGAGCCAATTCAGCAGTGAACAATATAAAGTCTTTCGTTATGATATTCTCTTAGTGGAGCCATCGCCAAGCCATCTGGGGGTCGAATATGACCTCCTCCGCCGCTGTGGTCGATCTCATTCTAACTTCCACAAAACGAGCACCGCTGTACCTGTGAGCCGCTGTTAACCGGGATATTTGAAAGGGAACGATGCGATCGGTTGCTGGCGACGAATTTCGCGACTTACTTACCCTCGTTCGGCAGAGCGGACTATTGGCCAAGCAGCCCGCATATTACGGCCGAAAGATGCTTCTCAACCTGGTTTTGCTCGTTAGCGCTTTCCTGCTGATAAGAAGGTTTCAAAATCCCTGGGCCGAACTTCTCAACGCCGCTTTCCTGGCTTTTGTCTTCGCTCAGCTCGGTTTTATCGTTCACGACGCAGGCCATCAGGAAATTTTCAGCGGGCCCGCTGGCAATGAGGTCCTTGGCCTCATTCATTCAAATCTCTTGCTCGGTTTCAGCTACAGTTGGTGGCTCCACAAGCACCATCACCATCATTGCTCCCCGAATCACGTTACCGCCGACCCCGACGTCGATATACCTCTTTTCGCATTTACCAAGGACCAGGCAGCTACAAAGCGCGGGTTCGCGCGGCTCACGGTGAAATACCAGCATTTCTGTTTCTTCCCTTTGTCTTTGTTCGAAGCATTTGTGCTGAAAGTCGACAGTGTTAAATTCCTATTGCGCCACAAGGTCGCGCATCCCGTCATTGAAGTGAGTTTTCTCATTCTGCACGCCTGCTGGTTTCTGGGCCTGCTCTGTTTTCTTCTCGGTTGGCCACATGCCATCCTGTTCTTCGTGGCGCAACAGATGTTCCTGGGACTGTATTTGACTCTGATATTCGCCCCTAATCATCAGGGCATGCCCCTGCTGCAAGGCGCCTCGGCCGTGAACTTTTTGCGTGAGCAAGTGCTCACCAGCCGGAACATTAAGAAGCATCCGGGAATTGATTACTGCACCGGAGGCCTCACCTGCCAGATCGAGCACCATCTGTTCCCGACCATGCCTACAAACAAACTTCGGCAGGTTCAAAAAATAGTTAAGTCCTACTGCATGTCGCACGGCGTTCCCTACCATGAGACTTCACTGTTCCAGTCCTATCGCGAGATCTATCAGGATCTGCGGCAGAACAGTTTCATGGTGAGCGGACGTTCCGATGGCAACACGATCACAAATCGAACGGACCTCGATTCAACGATCGCTCCACGCTTCTGAAATAGCACAAAAAGCTAATCTGTTTTTCTTGACCTGCATTTCGCGAAATGTTATTAGCCTGCCAAGCTTAAGACCCGAACGAATTGACCACATCATTAGTTGCCGCGGACGTGACCCCGCCGCGCGGCTGGGGCGGTCGCCTGTGCGCGTTTTTGTGGGATTGCGCCCCCGCTACGGTCTAAAGCTCTTGGAGAAGAGGGACTGCGCGCGGCCTAGGAGGACCAATGAAAAGAGTGAGTTTGGTGCACGTCTTGGTTTTGTTGGCAGTTGTGTTGTTCAGTGGTACAGCTTTCGCCCAAACTGACCCAGGTGTTCGCACTGGAGCGATTAACGGTCAGACGGGTGCCACCACAACAAACCCGCTCCCTCTCACTTCCGTCACCGCCGAAAGCCCGCAAGGAATCTTGGAGTTCTTCGAGAACGGTCTCAATCGCTTTCAGGAGGTCGAAGTAGTCAGCGGCGGTGCGAACAATGGCCTGGGACCCCGCTTTAACTTTAACCAGTGTTCCGGCTGCCATTCGCAACCTTCTATCGGCGGATCAAGCCCTAGCGCCAACATCTACCCCGACGTCGGTCCCAATCCAGAAAGCCAAGTAATCACCAAAGGCATTGCCAGCAGCAGTACCAACACGCTCCCGTCGTTCATCACGGCCACTGGCCCAACGCGCGAAGCCCGCTTCCCATTCTTCTTTAACGCCAACGGAAGCGTGAACACCAACTCCCCGAATGGCGGCGTGGAAGACTTGTTCACGGTCTCGGGCCGTTCAGACGCCGGAAGCTGCAGCCTTCCGCAGCCCAGCTTTGCCACCGCTCAGCAGGAGAATGACATCATTTTCCGTATTCCCACGCCGACCTTCGGAGCAGGCTTGGTTGAAAACATTGACGATTCCACCCTGCTGGCCATTCAAACGGCCAACGCCAACAACGGGTTTGGAATTAGCGGCACCTTCAACCACAACGGTAACGACGGCACCATCAGCCGCTTCGGCTGGAAGGCTCAGAACAAGTCGCTTGAGATCTTCGCAGGTGAGGCCTACAACGTCGAAATGGGTATCACCAACGAGCTGTTCACTCAAGATCGACCCCTTCCCGGCGAAGACATCACTACCGGCCTTCCTGCCAATTGTCTGAACCTCAGCAAGACTGGCTATCCGGAAGACGCCACCAATTTCGCGTTTTCAACCACAAGCTCGGACCAGTTCACTGAGAACGCAACAATCCCCAGTGACGTCGTCGCGTTTGCAATGTTCATGCGGCTTCTAGCTCCGCCCGTACCATCTACCACCGTTCCCGGCGGCGCATCTTCAATCTCCAGCGGAAAGTCCCTTTTTAGCTCCATTGGCTGCGCCACCCGCCACACGGTGACCATCAACTCCACACAGAACTCGAACATTACCTCCTCGTTGGCCAATCAGTCCGTGAACCCGCTTTCGGATATTGAGATACATCATATGGGCACGGGCTTAGCGGACAACGTCTCGCAGGGCAGCGCCGGCGGGGACCAGTTCCGCAGCGCACCTTTGTGGGGACTGGGTCAACGGATCTTCTTCCTGCACGATGGCCGCACCAGCAATCTTCTCTCGGCCATTGGGGATCATTCCGGGAACGGTTCGGAAGCCAACACTGTAATTTCGAACTTCGATTCCCTATCACCCACACAGCAACAGAACATTTTGAATTACCTGCGCTCGCTGTAGTTCCTGGGCGGGATAATCCGGGCGAGACATTAACGTGTCTCGCTCGATTTTTTTACCGCGTATCGCGTGGGCTACCAATTTCGTGATTGGAGGGTGCGCCCAGGCAGATTCGCTCAGTTTGTCACTGTCGTCTTCGCCGGCGTTTGGGGTGAATGTCCAAACATGATGCCGGTCTCTACTTCCACGGGCTGCCCGTTCTGCAGATAAGGCTTGAACTTCCATTGCAACAGGGCGTCTTGAATGGTCTTGGATTGCTCCGGAAAAGCGCTGAGGAAGTGAATGTTCTTTACGTTGCCGCTTTTGTCGATGATGATCCTCACCGGGATCGGATTGAATCTGCGCTCGGCAAGAACCGGATCAACCCTGTTAACCACGTTTTCTGGTGTGGCGTAATCCTTGATGCACACTGGTGAATCCCCTCCACCGGTCCCTGAGACGGGATCGGCTTCCATCGGCAATTTCATTTTGTTCATATCCTGGACCAAGTTCTTCAGCAATTGAGTATCGCTGCTAGTGAAGATAAATTGCACCATGTGGCACCGGATTTCCGTGGCCAGTATGTACCAGTGCAAATCTGCCTCCGGAGCAACATACTCAAAACTGACGAACGAGCGATCCGCGATCTTCATCTCTGTAGGTTCCTCTTCCACTTTATAGTCCGGCTTTAGATTGTCCTTCGTGTATTTGATCAATTCCTTTGCATTGGCGGCCGGCACCAGTGCAAAAAACAGATCCTGAGCCGCTACCAGAATTGACCCTTTAATAGGCCCCTTGCCTGTTTCCGTAGGCCTGAGTTGCGCCAAAACGTAATAACCGGAATCGGATGGTGGCGGACCTTTGTACTTCTCATACCAGTCGGGGGGCAGCGGATACGAAAGGCCAAAGTATTGGTTTGTATAAACGCTGTGGTCCACCTTCCCGCCTTCCGGCAGCGGGGTGGCCGAATCACTGGAACTCGACCACGCCCCCTTTACAAGAATCACTCCGGAAGGCACCTTTTGCGGCGCCGGGCTCTGCGCATGAGGCGTAACCGCCGGCGAATTCGGAGCCTCGGACTGTGCCGGCAGCGATGGGGACAAACCAATAAGAAGTACAAGACTAAAGAATTTTAAATTCAACAGCTCCCTCCGTTGAAAAGAACCCAGAACCGCTGCTATCTTATCAAGAAGTACAGCCGCAAAAGTACCCTCGATCAAAAAACGAACGGATATTTTCGCCCGACAATTATACCCGCAGGTGTTTTGCCCGCCTTCTGCCGGCTGGCAGAAAATGAAGTAGAATCGCGTTCGTTTGGGAATTGCCGGCATACAACGGGAATGCCGCGCGCACGCCAGGAGAATCGTGCAGAGCGCAACGACGAAGAGACACATTTGGCAATCGCTGCCGGCGATTACGCTCGTAGCCCTGGCCGTGCGGATTGTCGCTATCCACTTCCTCTATACCGACACCTGGAACAACTTCAGAGAGCATCTGTTGTTCGGTTTTGAAGTTGGGCGTATTGCGCGTTCCATCGCAGCGGGACACGGTTATGGCAATCCTATGTACTTCGAAACCGGGCCGACCGCCTGGATGACGCCCGTATATCCTTACTTGCTCGCTGCGGTCTTCAAATTATTCGGGATTTACAGCCGGAACTCGGCATTCGTGATCCTGGGCCTCAACTCCTTATTCTCGGCGCTGATTTGCATCCCCGTTTTCTTCATCGCCCAGCGTAGTTTTGGACGCGGCGTCGCGGTCGTTGCGTGCTGGATGTGGGCGCTGTGGCCCTACTCCATCTACATTGCCGGCGCCTTCGTTTGGGAAACCTGCCTCAGCGCTCTGCTGCTCGCGATTCTTTTTCTCTGGGCGCTCAAGATGAAAGGGCAGGCTGGCGGATGGAGCTGGCTTGGCTTCGGTTTGCTGTGGGGCTTCTCGGCGCTAACGAACGCATCGCTCCTCGCCGTATTCCCTTTTTTTGCCGGCTGGGCGCTCTATCCTTTGTGGCGAAACCGGCGAGGATGGCTCAGGCCCGCCGCGCTCGTGGCGTTCGGCTTGTTTATCGCCCTTCTGCCCTGGCAGGTGCGCAATTACCGCACGTTTCACCGGCCCATTCCGCTGCGCGATAATTTCTGGCTCGAAGTTTGGGTCGGCAATAACGGTCATACCGCAAGCTGGGTCGATATCATGGCTCATCCTTCCATAAACGATAAAGAACTCGCTGAATTCGTGCGCCTCGGAGAAATTCCCTACATGCAGGAAAAGCGGCGCGAGGCGCTCGATTTTATTGCTCGGCATCCCGCGCAGTATTTTGTAATGTGTTTGCGAAGATTTGGTTATATGTGGACCGCGTTCTGGAATCTTGACCCCGAAAATCTGGACATCGAATTCCACAACCCCGCCAATGTTTACCTCACCATCTCCCTAACCGTAGTGATGCTAATCGGCCTCTGGCAAGCTCTTCGAAGCGCTCGCGAGGCGGCACTTCCGTTCCTGTTGCTCCTGCTTTTTTATCCCTTGGTGTTCTACCTCACCCATCCGGAGATGCGTTACCGGCACGTCATCGAACCGGAAATGATCATCCTGGCAGTATTAGGCCTGAGATTTATAATTTCGGAGTTATTGCGAGGCTTTCCCGAACTTGCGCGCTTGGTTCGCAGACCCGCTTAAGAATCCCACCTGCATGGCTTCTTAGCACCCCTTGATCAGCACCAGACTAGTGGCCCGGTTCCGGTCAAAGACGACCATCCAAGGACCGTTCCTGATAAAGAGCACGTCCTTGCCGTTCCATGAAGAATCATGATAACAACCGCTCAAGTACGCTGAAACATCCGCGGACGATGAAAGATACCCGAACTTTCTCTCTAGTTCCCTCTTCGTCTTGCCCAGGACTAATTTGTCTCGGTTCGAGTCGCCGATCATTGTTGCGATCGACGTGTCGAGATTCATTTTGTAAAGACCAGCTTTCCACAGAACGTACTCTATGTTCTTCGGATCACTCCTGTCTGGGTATGTGAGAAGCCACGCTCCAGTCACGGCAATAACAACCGCCAATACCGAGGAAACGACCATGAGCGTGATTCGAGTTGATGGTTTCATTTTTACTGGATATGATTTCTTCAACATTCAACCGTGAGCAAAGAAAAATTAATCGTGTCGGTCCTCATTCATGCCGCAGGGCAATCAAGGGATCGACTCTCGCAGCTCGTCGCGCCGGAAAATAGCAGGCCGCCACCGCCACCGCGGCAAGCCCCAGGACCACGCTCGTTAACGTAATAGGATCGATCGGCCTGACCCCGAACAGCTCGGTCTCCAGGTAGCGTGCGGTCGCCACCGACCCGGCAATTCCCAGCGCCAAGCCGATTCCCGCCAGCCGCATCCCATCGCGCACCATTAGCCTCAAAACGTCGCCAGGCTCGGCGCCCAGCGCCATTCGAACGCCCATTTCGTGCGTGCGTTGCGCCACGCTATAAGCCATCACGCCGTAAATCCCCAAGCCCGCCAGGCCGGTGGCCACCGCTGCAAAGATGCCGAGAAGAACCATGCTCAGGCGGCGTTGCACCACGGACGCGTCGATCAAATCATCCATCGTGCGGACTTCCGTCACCGGTTGATTCGGATCGGCGCTCTCCACGCTTTGCCGCACGGCCGAGGCCATCGCTGTAGGATCACCCTGTGTGCGCACCACCAGATGCATGATCCGTGAAGGATTCTGGTCCAGTAACAAATATAATTGTCCACCTTTTGGCTCGCTCCAAGGCCCGTCGCGAACGTCGCTTGCGACTCCCACGATCGTCAGCCACGCACTGCTCGGCTCGGGCTCCCACGGACCTCTCGTTGCCGGAAATTCCAGCCGTATCTGTTGGCCAACCGGCTCCTGATCTGGCCAGTACCGATGAGCAAGCACCTCGTTGACGATGGCCACGCCTCCCGTACTCGGTCCATCCGAAGCCGCGAAATCGCGTCCCGCCTCCAATGCCACTCCCATAGTCCGCAGATATCGCCAGTCCACAACGCGATATTGCGAAGTGAATCGCTGGCCGGATGGAGGCGTCGCGCGTCCCTGAATGTCGAAATCGCACACGCCGTTCCAGCCGCTCAGAGGCGGAAAATTCACCGCGCTTGCCGACTTCACTCCGGGCAGCGCATTCACTCGCTCGATCGCTTGCTGATAATAGTTCACCACTTGGCGGCCGGTGGAAACGTGCGTCTCGCGCAGCCACACTTGCATCGTCAGCACGTTCGTGGGATTGAATCCGAGGTTCTCCGACATCAGCAGGAAAAAACTGCGAATCAGAAGGCCCGCTCCGGTCAACAGCATCACCGAAAGCGCAACCTCGGAGACTACCAGCGCCGAGCGCATCCAGTTGCTGCGTCGCCCCTCCGTCGAGCCTCGGCCTCCCTCCTTGAGCGATTCGTACAACTCGGAACGCCACGTCTGAATCGCCGGCGCCAGCCCAAGAAGGATCCCCGTCAGCGCGGAGATACCCAGCGTGAAGTACAGCACCGCAGCATTGATTCCGATCGAGTCCGCGCGCGGAATTTCGCCCCTGCTGCTCCCTCCCGTCACCGGCAGAAAGGCGCGCAACAGGTGCAGCCCTCCATAGGCCACCAGAACGCCCAGTGCTCCTCCGATTAACGCCAGCACCACGCTTTCCGTCATCAGCTGCCGCAGCACTCGATTGCGATTGGCCCCCAGCGCGGTGCGCAGCGCGATTTCGCGCGCTCGCGTGGCCCCGCGCGCCAGCGTCAGATTCGCCACGTTGGCGCACGAAATCAACAGCACGAATGCAACCGCCGCAAACAGGATCATCAGCATCGGCTTCAAGCCGCTCACTATATCGTCGTGGAATCCGACTACCACGATGCCGTTCTTTTGATCGATGGCCGGATATTCTTTCTTAAGCTGCGACTGGATCGTTTCCATCTCGGCCTGCGCTCGCGCTGGCGCCACGCCGTCTCGCAGCCTGCCGAACACGATCACCTCATGTACTTCGCGATCGAGCTTCGCGCGATCGAATCCGAACGGTACCCACACGTCAAACTGCTGGCTGGTTCCAAAAAGACTGAATTCGCGTGGAAGCACTCCGATGATGGTGTACGGCTCGTCGTCGAGCGTAATGCTTCTTCCCAGAATGCTCGGGTCCCCGCCGTAGCGCCGTTGCCACAATCCATAACCGAGCATAACCACTCGCTCGTGACCCGGCTTTTCCTCATCGGCCAGGAAATCACGCCCCAGGACCGGCGTCACTCGAAACAAGCGGAAGAAATTCGCGCTCACTTGCGCGCCCCAGCTCTGCTCCGGCTCGCCATTCCCCGTCACGGTGAAAAACAATTCACGCCAGGCGGCCAGCTCTTCGAACGAACGGTTCCGGTCGCGCCAGTCGAGAAATTCCGCCTGCGATGCGGTTCCGCGACGCACGTTCCGGTTTTCGTCGGTTTCCCAAACCCAGTCGATGCGCTGCGAATCCGGGAAAGGCAGCGGACGCAGTATCACCGTATTAATGACGCTGAAAATCGCAGTGTTCGCCCCGATCCCGATCGCCAGTGTCAGCACCGCTATTAAGGCGAAGCCAGGGCTCCGCCTCAGCGTTCTCCAGGCAAAACGCAAATCCTGCCAAAGTACTTCCACCCTCAACGCACCTCGTATTGTTAATCGGAGTTCCAGGAACGGCGTAGTCTACCACCTATACCACGCCGCTTAGGTACCATTACATCAATTGACTCAGACTCCGTGCCCAACAAAAACACGCAACGATAACTCCTGCTATCGCGTGTTAATATTCGCCATGCCTCGCCTTGCAGAAATTGCGGACAGAAGGACCTTGCCCATGAAGCCAGTGCTGGCATTTGTGTGCCTAGTTTTAGCCTTCTCCGTAGCGCTGGGAAACGCGGCTTCCCGCGCGGACGCTCCACCTGACCGCCAGGTCGCCGTCACCATTGACGATTTGCCCTCCGCCGCCGCGAATACCATGTCCGCCGCAGCCATTACCGAAATGACCGCCAAACTTCTCGCCGCTCTCACCCAAAATAAAGTTCCTGCCGTGGGTTTTGTCAATGAGAAAGAGCTCTACTACCACTGGGGCGAGGTGGACCAACGTATCAAAGCTCTCAACATGTGGCTCGACGCCGGTTTGGACTTGGGAAACCACACTTTCGGCCATACCTCGCTGAACCTCGCGGGCCTTCAAGAATTTGAAGACTCCGTGATCCAGGGCGAGACGGTTACCCGGCTCTTGCTCGAGCAGCACAACAAGAAGCTCCGTTATTTTCGGTATCCCTATTTGGACACCGGCCGCGATCTCCAAACCCGCCGCGAAGCCGAAGCTTTCCTCGTCGCCCGCGGCTATCGCATCGCCCCTGTCACCTTGGATGCTTGGGATTGGAATTTCGCCGGGGTTTACGCCGATGCCAAGCAGCGCGGAGACGCCGCTCTCCTGCAGGAAGTTGTCAGCTCCTACCTTTCCTATCACGCCGAAATGTTCGCCTATGAAGAAAAGCTTTCGAAAGACCTAATCGGCTACGAGCCCAAGCAGATTCTCCTGCTCCACGCTAATCAACTCGAAGCCGACCACATCGGTGAACTTCTGGACTTGATGCGCAAGCGCGGCTACCGCTTCATCACGCTCGAAGACGCGCTCAGCGATTCTGCCTACAGCCTGCCCGACACTTTCGTCGGTGAAGGAGGTTCCGGCTGGATCGAGCACTGGGCCATCACGCGCGGCCAGCCTCCCCAAGGCTCCCCCGTCTTCCCTCCGTCCATCGACGAGCGCGCCAAAGCCCTTCCGCATCCGCAATTCTAGTCGGGTTCTGGCTCGACATCCCGGTCGGCTGAGCTTGCATCAGCTTTAATTCAGCGCCAAGTCGCAAGACGCCGTTAGGTACGGAAGGTCGTTAGCTTCGTGCATCTGCTTTCGCGATTTTTTAGTGAGAGAATGGGAGCCATGCAGGAATACCGCAACCGGTGAACGACTGCGATCGCTTCGACCCCTAACCTTCTTCGCCGCGGTATTTTCGGCGTCAACATATTTCCGCTCAACAAGCTCCTCCGCCGCAATCGACCAATCACAGCGCCTCCCCTGCCCTCCGCGCCACCACACACCTCGTGTTGGTCGATGTCGTCGTCTACGACAAACACGGCAACCATGTCACCAACCTCACCGCAGACGACTTCACTCTCCGAGATCGCGGCGAGCCGCAAAAAATCGCGGTATTTTCTGACGATCACGCCGGCGAATCTCTCGCCGCAAAAGCTCCTCCCCCTCCGCCTCCGCCGCTGCCCCCGGGCGTCTTCACCAACCGCCCGGAATTTCACCGCCCGGAAGGCCCGCCTACCATCTTGCTTATCGACGGTTTGAACACCGCCATCGGTGATCAGCTCTCTTCGCACGACGGAATGATGCGATACCTGCGAACGCAATTGAAAGAGGGCCAGAAAATCGCGATTCTCGCGCTGAATGAGTCCCTCGGCTCTCCTCCAGGATTTTACGACCGACCCGCACTTACTGATGGCCGCGCTGGACAAGATCAATTCCAATACGTCCTCTGAATTGTCCGGCTACGTCAATTCAAACGTTCACTCCGATGGGAAGCCGCAACTCTTTCGCCCGGCGATGCGGCGCATTATTGACCGAAACAATCAGTCACGCGCCGCCGGATCCACCGACGACCGCGTGCGTATCACGCTCGAAGCGTTGCGCTCGATTGCACGAGGCGTTGCCGGCTTCCCCGGCCGCAAGAATCTAATCTGGGTGTCTTCCGTTTTTCCTTTCAGCCTGCAACCAGACTCAGCGGCATTACCCCGATGCGCAAAGGAACTACGGAGAAGATATTCGGCGCACGGCCGCACTGCTGGCTTCCGCCCGTGTGGCCGTCTACACAGTTGATGCTCGAGGCCTTATGGTCGGCGATGTGTACCAGCAGACCTTGAACCCTTTAACCGACCCCACGGTCCAGACTGTCGTGAACCCCTGCCATCGCAAAACGCCGCTGAACAGCTTGCCAATTCCCATGACGCCACCGCGGAATCGCATCAAACCATGGAGGACCTCGCCAAGGAAACCGGCGGCCTGGCGCTTTTACAACAACAATGACATCATGCGGGCCGTGGCCTTGAGTTCTGCCGACGGCGGACGCTACTACACCCTCGGCTATTATCCCGAAGCCGCTCGTTGGGACGGCAAATTCCATAGCATCGACGTGAAGATCAATCGCGATGGCGTCAAGTCGCGGCATCGTAGCGGCTACTTTGCTGTGGACGCCGCGCAATCTTCCGCATCGGAAACTCCGCAGCAGCGCGACCGCCGCGCATACGACGAACTTCGCTCCGCGCTCTCCGACCCTCTTTCCGCCACTCAGGTCACCTTCCGCGTGTATATCCCAGCTCCCGAACGTGCGGCGCATCCGCAAGTGCAGATTCAGTTTCTAGTCGATGCTTCAGCCATTTCCTTCGACCCAATCGAAAACGACCTGCATCATTGCAACTTGGATTTCATGGTTGCCGCCGTCTCGCTCGACGGCAAAGTCATCGCCTCCGATGCCCACACCGTGGATGCGCGTCTCAAGCCCGATCAATTCGCCCAGGCAAATCAGAACGGCTTGCCTTTCTCCATGCAGCTCACCGCTGGCCCCCGGAACATATTCTCTCCGCCTCGCCGTCCGCGACAACCGAACAGCCTTGATCGGCACCCTAACACTGCCGCTCGTCGTACCAGCTCCCTAAACTCGGACCTGCGTGAGGAAACTCGCGACTTCTAAGGGGGGCCGGGGCAGGCGGTGTCGAGCGTGGGTGTCACCTGCCCCGGTATCTGAAGGAGTAAAGGAGGACAACACTAGTCGCCGTAGGAGCCCAGAGCGTTCGGCTTTCGCGGGCTGCTTGGCTTGCACCACCCACAGTCCTTCGCTGTTCGACAAATAAATCAGACCGCGGGCATCATCGGCTACAACGCTCGTAACGTCGGCGAACGTCTGGATCTGTTGTGGATTCGCCGGGTCACTCATGTTCAGAATTGTCACCGAGCGGGGCGGCACATTAGACGAGCTTGCCGTTGCTTCTCCGGTGCGAGAAGTCACCGCCAGTGTGTCGCCAACAAGCTGGAAGTCCGCCGCCTGCGCTCCGCCTGCTCCTGCAAACTTTTCGACCTTGCGCGGGTCCGCCGGTTTCGTAACGTCAAATATGCAAACGCCCGATGACGAGCCGAGCCCAACGTACAAATATTCCTTCCCGTCCTTCTGCACCAAAAGCATCCGGGTCGCCGTTCCACCGTCGAGCTGTAAGTGCGCGATCACGCCCAAATTCGAGACGACAGCCTTCTTCGCCTTCGGCTTGGCAAACATGGATGGCGCCGCAGCAATTCCGATCGCAAGAAACACCACCGCCGCTCGCGACACTGACTTAATACCCCTACCATGTGTTTTGTCCTGCAAGTTGCCTTTCATTGGTCAATCCTCCTGACTGCTCGTGCGATTTTTAATTGCTCTCTGCTCTGCAGTCACTTATCCAGACACACGAAGCTCCGAAAATATTCCCGAAGATTTGCCTCATCGCAGCAATACATTACGCGAGAGCACCCGCGCTCGCCGTTCCTACCGCGGGTTTATCCCGACGACGGGAGGGCTTCCTAGCTTTGACCTTGCGCCCGGAGAACAATAGACTCATCCAATGTCTCGCATCCTCCATTCTTCTGTAGAAGTACCCATCCTCGAATCAGAGCGGCTCAAACTCCGAGGCCACGGTCTGGACGATTTCATTCATTCGGCCGCGATGTGGGCTGACCCCGAAGTCACTCGCTATATCGGCGGCAAGCCTCTCACCGAAGAGGAATCTTGGGCGAGATTGCTGCGTTACGTTGGCCACTGGTCGCTGCTAGGTCTTCGGTTACTGGGTGGTTGAGGAAAAGACGACCGGCAATTTTATCGGAGAGGTTGGATTCGCCGACTACAAGCGCGACCTGCCAGCGCTCAAAGGCCTGCCCGAAATCGGTTGGGTCTTCTCCTCGCAAGCAAGTGGCAAAGGCTACGCAACCGAAGCCGTTCGCGCCGCCATCGCTTGGGGTGATACGCGCTTCCGATCGGCGCGAACTGCTTGCATCATCGACCCTGATAATCTTGCGTCCATTCGCGTCGCGGAAAAATGCGGCTATCGCCAATCCCAGCTCACAACCTACAAGACTCGACCAACCATAATGTTTGTCCGCGACCCGCACCCGCCTCATCCGCATCCGCAACTTTAGCCGCCCGATCTTTGCCTCGAGCTTCACCCTCTATCCTTCTCAAAATGGCCCCAGAACACGCCGTGAGACCCTTATGCTCACAACATGCACAACCTTGAAATTCGCCGAACGACATGCTAGCGTCGCGCGTGATCAAAATAGAGCAGCTTCGGACGCGCCACCAAGGCTCAGGACAAGTGTGCCGCCCGCCCTTGGCCTCAAGCTTCCCAGCCGCAAATAAAGCTTCAATTTCGAGCTTGCCTGCGCTTTCTACCCGGTTCTGGCCAATATGTAGCAATCGCCGTACGAAGGGCCGCTTGCCCTAAGGACCTGCGAAGGTACGCGCTTTTGCAGGACGCGCATTCGGCTTCTCTCTGTAGGGGCACAGCATGTGTCCCGCTTCAGCGTGGCCTACTCGACAACCGGTGAGCAGGCAACTCAAAAAAGGCCGCCCACCCTTGGTTTCTGCTCCCGGTTTGCCCCGAATCGCGACAATCTAAATCGCCAAACTCGTGAATTTAGAAACGCTGTAACTTACAGAAAACAAACAACGGTGAAATGCTCAAATCGCCAAAATATTGAGAAATGGTCGTCCGTGTTTTTCGCCGCTTCTCCCGCCCGCCCGGATTTCGCCGAGGACAAATGCCCCCACAGAAAATAAGCTCTGACGCAACCGCCGACGCCTCCGCCAGGCAGGCGGAAAGCACCGCCTTCGTTTACATTGCCGCCGCGTTCGCCGCTCTCGGCGGGCTCCTCTTTGGCTACGATACCGGAGTAATCTCCGGAGCGCTGATTTTCATCCAGAAGAGTTTTTCTCTCTCCGTGTTTCACCAGGAATTGGTAGTAAGCGTCGTTTTGGTGGGAGCAGCCGTCGCCTCGCTCACCGGCGGCCGCCTGGCCGATCAGATCGGCCGAAGAATGAACCTCGCACTCACCTCCGTGATTTTTATCCTGGGCGCGATCATCTGCGCCGCCGCCGGATCGGAAGTCACGCTGATCGTCGGGCGCACCATCGTCGGCATCGGCATCGGCCTCGCCAGCGCCACCGTTCCGCTCTACATCTCGGAAGTCTCTCCCGCAAAAGCGCGCGGCTGGCAAGTCTCTCTCTTTCAACTGGCCATCACCATCGGCATCCTCGCCGCCTATCTCGTGGATTATGCCTTCGCCCAGTCCGAGCAGTGGCGCTGGATGCTCGGCCTGGCCGTGATTCCCGGCGCCATCCTCGGACTCGGAACTTTGTATTTACCGGAAACGCCGCGCTGGCTGGTTAAAAATGGTCAAGGTGAAAAAGCGCTCGGCGTATTGAGAAAAATTCGCGGAACACAAAGTGTTGAACAGGAATTCGGAGAAATTCAGGAAGCCGCCTCGCGATCGGAAGAGCGCGGCCGATGGTCCGACCTCTTAAAAGCTTCAATTCGCCCCGCGCTCATCGTCGGCATCGGCCTCGCCATATTTCCAGCAAGTCACCGGAATAAACACAGTGATTTACTACGCCCCCCAGATTATTCGCTCCGCGGGCATCTCTTCAGCCTCCGGAGCAATTCTGGCCACCGCCGGAATCGGCGCGGTAAACGTCATCATGACTCTTGTTTCCATGTGGCTCATCGACCGCGTCGGACGGCGGATATTGTTGCTAACCGGAATTGCGGGCATGGCCGTTACGCTCGGCATTCTCGGTTTCATCTTCCGCGAATCCGCTGCAGCCCACGACGCCGCGTTCGGCCAACTCGCCGTGATCACATTGATGGCATACGTGGCTTTTTTCGCGATAAGCCTCGGCCCGATTTTCTGGCTTCTCATTTCTGAAATCTACCCGCTAAAAGTGAGAGGCTCGGCCGAAGGAACTGCGGCCTCTTCAAACTGGGCGGCAAACTTCGTGGTCTCGCTCACTTTCCTCACCCTGGTGGAAAAGTTCGGTCCTACTTGGACTTTCTGGCTCTACGGTGTTCTCTCCATCGCCGCGTGGGTCTTCTCCTACAAGCTCGTGCCCGAAACCAAAGGCCGCACCCTGGAAGAAATCGAAGCTTTCTGGCACCGGGATAAGTCTCGCGCATGAACGTCGTGAAAATCTATTCGGGACGCAACGCGAGCGCGCGGTTAGCGCGATGGCGGCTTGGGTGTTTCAACGACGGGGGCTTGGTTCGCAGGACTGGCCGCGGGATTCGGCGCGCTGGACGGCGTCGGTGGGTACTGCAACGCCAGGTAAGCGCGGCTGAACGCAGAGTGCTGTGT
This sequence comes from uncultured Acidobacteriota bacterium, assembly GCA_963830375.1. Classification (GTDB taxonomy): domain Bacteria; phylum Acidobacteriota; class Terriglobia; order Acidiferrales; family UBA7541; genus Palsa-295. Next base: position 687,436 of record CAWHMJ010000004.1, on the reverse strand, counting down.
TCCGGGTGCGATGACCACCGCCTGCACGGTGTAGCGTCCGCCCTGCAGCCTCGCCAGAGGCAAGCTGATGCGGAACGACGCCGTGTGCTTCTTCGGATCCACTTCCGAAGGCGCCAGCAAGGGGGTCGCATTCACCTGCAACCCGTTCCGAAAAAAAATCAATCCCGCGCGAAGAGAGTTTCCGTCGAACGCTTCTTTGTTTTCGGTTTTTTCCGGAAAGTAAGCCTGGAAGAAAACGTACAGCGTCTGGCTCTGCGTGAACAAGCGCGTCACGCTGGGGACGATCGTTTCCCCGTTGATTTCCAGCGGCGAGTTCGCGAGCTTGGCGCGCACTCCCTGCCCTTTGGTCTGGACTTCCGATGATTTCTGAACAGGTACGAGCTGGCTCGAAAGCAGCACCGAGCTTAAGGTCATCTTGCCCGGCTGCGCCGCCGGCACCGAAAGATTTTGCTCGAACGTGCCGATCTTCCCCGATTCATTTTCGCGCGCAACAAATTTCAGCCGATAATTTCCCGGCGCGAGCACCACGCCGCCCTGATACAGCAGATTCTTTTGATTTATTTGCTGGAACCGCTCGGGGTCGAGGTTCACTTGCGTTGTGTCGCGCAGTTGCGCGACCGCCTGGCCGGAGGGCACCGCGCGGACATCGACCGCAAAATCAAATTCGGCCTCCCGCTTTCCATGCTTTTCAGCCCAATCGAGCGCGCTCGCGGAAATCTTGGCTGCGACGGGAACGTAGGTCTGCTGCTTCGCTCAGGCGAAACATTCCAGTCTCGACCGCAACCGGGAGCTCGACGACAGGGTTGTCCGAGTTCACCGCGTCAGCTAGCTGCTGATCGCGATCTTCCTTTTCCAAATGCTGGAAATCGCGCGGCGCGTAATAGCCCTCGCGGTAACGGATATGCGCGCCTGGCGCGTTGACCTTCACGCGAATCGCGCGCCAGCGCCCATCGCGTTTCACGTCGGCGCCCAGACGGTATCCGATCAGGTAGTATCCGGTGTTGTCCTGCTGAATCTTCGGGAACGCTTCGCTGAGATCCCCCAGATCAAAAAAAGCTTTTCCGCCCGTGTCGGTGGAAAGAGTGGCGAGCGTGTCGCGCGAATCTTCGCGCTGGTCGGTCTGGTGAAACACGGATGCGCCGGTAAACATGGAAGTCCCAGTCGCGGCGTTAGTGGTGCTATCCCCACCCGGCGGGGCCGCAAACAATCCGCGCGAGTCGATCGAATAGATCGAAACGTCAGCGCGATTTGCAGCATCGGTAGCGGCTCGCAGCTGCGTGCGGTTTTCTTCGCCGGTTTGGGTAATGCCGCCGGTGAACTCGACGAGCGCCTTTCTTCCCGGAATTCCGCCGAGAACGTTTGCCAACCCTTCCACAGCGGCGAGTTTCTGGTCGGTATTGAAGACGTTGAACTCGGTTTCGTCAGGCGTGAAGGCCGCTCCGGTATATTCCTGAACGTCATACTCGCCGTTTTCTGCCGCAGCGTAGAGAGGGCTGGCGAGATCGGACGAGCTGTTGGCGGTCAATTGCGCGATGGCCTTGTCGATGGTCGCGCGATCGTTGGTGAAATTTGCCAGCACAGTGATCCTTGTGGAAAAAGCGACGACGGCGACGACGTCCGCTTTGGTCATCTGCTGCTTGACGAATTTCTGCGCTGCGTCATGCGCGCGGATCAGATCGTCGGTCTGCATGGAAGTTAGATCGAAGAAGAGAACAATCAGGCGGCGATCGCGCAGTTGGTCGCTAATCGCTTCCGCCGATGGCGCATTCGGCCCCTCATTATCAACTGGCACGACAACGGGTTTAGCGTCCTCTGCTCGCCCGCGGCTTCGATGCTTTCGATGTCCGCGTAAGAAAAACTGGAAATATCCTGCCGCTTGCCATTATCCGTGACGATGAATTGGTCCGCGCGCAATCCCTTGATAGGCTTGCCGGACTTGTCTGTCACTTCGACGTCGATGCGAACCAGATCCGATGATGTGCGGAGGACCGAAACCGGGTTTGGCTTGGGAGACTGAGGCGAAGCGGGCGGTGCAGCCGGCATGGGGACGGCGACGGGCGCAGACTGGTTTGTGGAAGGCTGGGCCGAGGGATTGGCAGATTGCTGCGGAGACTGTGCCAGGGCCAATCCTGCGACCAGGAACGCCACAACCAAGGGAGGCGCGATTGTGCGAGCGAATTTCCTCATCAGAAGTTATACCGGATCATAACATCCATGGTGCGCATCGATCCCGCGCTGGTCACGCGGCCAAATGATGACGAGCCTAGCGTCGCAGAAAGTCCCGAGAAACTTGGAGTATTGGAAAGATTTTGGACTTCCCAGCGAACGTCCAAGTGATGCCGCTCTTGCGGGCCGAACCGAAAAGATTTCGCGAGCGACGCGTTCCAAGAGAATTTGCAGGGTCCCTCAATTGCGCCGCGGTGCTCGTCGCCATAAGTGGTGGGAGCGGGCGTGGTGAAAGCGGCGGTGTTGAAAAAATTGAGCGGCGCCCCTCCGCAAATGCCTACGTTCGGATTGCCCACCTGTTGTGCGCGGAGAGAAAAACTTGCTCCGGTTCCGTTGTCGGACGCAGTGCCACCGAGGTAAGCCGTAACCGGCGTTCCTGTTTGCCAAGTCACGATGTTTTGCAGCCGCCAATTGCCGAGAACGTGTTCGGCCCAGCCGCGGTTTCCATAGCGATGGTGCTCGCCGAAGGGCAATTCGTACACGGAGAAAAAGCGGGCTTGATGGCGGACATCAAATGATGAGAGTCCACGCTCCGCGGCAAAATTGCCGTCTTGCTGAACTACGATCGGCGTGGTGCCGCCAATCGTGCTGGCGTTATCGAGCGATTTGGCAAAGGTGTAGAACGCCTGCACGGAAACACCCTTCGTGAATCGGTGAACCAGGCGCACTTGCAGGGCGTTGTATATCGAATTCGCGCCGGATTGATCGTAATAAAAGCTATTGGCATTTGGGATCTGGAGAGCGTTTTGCGTGTTCAGCGGGCTGGTACCCAGAGGAGCCCGATTCGGAGCGCGGAGCAGATCCAAATTTGTTCCCTTGGTGCCGGTGTAGGTCAGATCCAAAATCCAATTCTGAGTGAACGATGTCTCAGTGCCCAAGGTCCAAATCTGTGCGCTTCCGTTTTTGTAAAACGGGTTAACGCCACCCTTATTGGAGATGGTACTGCTCCCGGGAAAACCATTTTGCAGCGTGAGAACCTGCGTCGCCGAGGTAATGAGGTTTTCCGATGTGGCGAAGGGGGGTTCATATGCGAGATATTGCTGCGCGAGAGTGTTGTAAATCGCTTCGTTGTAGAAAATCGAGTATCCGCCGCGAATGACGGTCTTGGGCTTGATCATTTTCGGCACCCAGGCAAATCCAATCCGCGGCGCCCAATTTCCGTAGTCGCCATGGACGAGAGCCTGCGGATAGCGGCCGTCAAACATTCCCAGCCCACCGGGCGTGACCACGTCAACTTGCGTGGCCGTGGAATTCAAATCGAGATTAGCGATCTGGTTGTTCTCTTCTACCGGGGGCGTGGCGGCTTCGTAGCGCAGGCCGAAAAGAAGAGTGAGTTGCTTGTTCACTCGCCAGTCGTCCTGGGCATAGGTAATAAAATCCCAACTGCGCAGATAGATGTTAGGCCCGAATTGTACGGTCGTGCTGTAAGGCAGACCCAAAAGGAAATCGGCAATCTCGTAGAAGGGCTCGGTCTGAGGACTGAGCGGTACAGGCTGGCCAGTCGAAGTCAATTGTGACGTCATCACACCGGTAAAATTAAATAAGCCTCGCGGCTGAGGATTGGATTCGGAGTTGAGTTGGATGCGGCGTACCTCGCCCCCAAAGGTCATTGTGTGTTTCCCGTGAACCCACTTCAAACTGTCCCCCAAGCGGAACGTCTGGTTGCGAACTAGCGAGGGAACCGGATCGTTCAACCCAGAAAGGCTGGTGAAACTGATCGCGGGAATGCCGAAAGTGAGTGGATCAGTAGAAACCCCGGTAATTCCGAGATTCCCTGCGATGTTGTTCTTGAAGGAATTATCGCTGAGGATTTGAGTGCGACTCCGGCTCCAGTTCAGTTGCGTGCTTTCCACGAGGTGCGGGCTCCAGTTGTGCGAAAGCCCCAGAGTCACAGACTGATTCAAACTTGATTGAGTGCCGGCCGTATCCGGAAAATTGCCGAAGGTGTTCTGCCGCTGGGAATTCAGATTGTAAGCCCCGTTCAGGCTGAACTTGGAATTGATGGTGTGAATCACGTGGAGATTCAAAATGTCGTTGTTTATCGGCACGGTCGTTTGCAACAAAAAGTTTTGCACGCTTCCGGGCAGATTCGGCATTGGATAAAAGGCGAGGAGTCCCGCGGCAGCAGAATTTATTGTCGGAATTTGGCAGCCGTTGCCGAGAGGAGTGCGCGGCCCGGTGAAATTCGAAAATGGATTGAAGATCGTAATCCCGAGGCCGCAGAAGTCTCCGGTGCGTTCAGCCGCCGTAGGCACGGTGGAATAAGTGTCTAGCGCACTCGATTGAACCTCATGCTGGTAGTTGATAAAGAAATATGTGCGGTCGCTGCCGTTATAAATGTGAGGGATTTTTAGCGGGCCTCCTAGATTGCCGCCAAAGCGCTCGTCGTAAAAGTTAGGCTTAGGAACCTGGTTTCCCGTAATCGAATAGGGTTTGGCATCCAGCGCGGAATTCGAATAGCGGTCGTAAAAACTAAATCGAACGCGGTTCACCGTTTGACGGCCCAATCTTCCTCGCCCTCCAAACATTCCTCCGCCACCGCCTCCACCGGGGCCACCCGGCCCTCCTGGACCACCGGGACCTCCTGCGCCGCCTTGACCGAAAAGTTGTCCGCCGCCGCGACCACCAGGACCGCCGCCAGGAGTGCCGGGGACTATTCCGCCGAGGCCGGAACTTCCGGGGCCGCCACTCATGAGGCTCTGGCCCACGGTTCCTTGCAACAAGAAAGAATCGGAGGTCGCATTTGAATTATTGCCGGCCGAAAGCGCGAGTCCGGCCTGAGGCCCCTCGTTCCCGGAGGCGTTACGTTTCCGTTGCTTGCGGATTTGTTCCTTCGCCCGTCAATTCGGTCTGCTCGAAACCGCCGCCTGCCAGGCCTGCGCTGATCGCATTGGTCACTCCCGCAGGCAATTGTCCTCTGCCTCCGGGTCCTCTCCCGGAGCCGGGTGCGTTCGAGCCTGAAGCATTTGCGGAATTCGCAGGGCGTTCTGACCGCGACCCTGCCTGTTTCCGGGCGAGCTTGGCCGATTTGACGAAGGAGTTCCAGGCGTTGCCGAGAGCTCTGCAAGAGTTGCGACGCGCAGAACGACCGGAACTGGACCTGGCGGAACAATGGGAACTTCAACAACGAGCGATGATTGGACAAATCCGAGCTGACTTGCCTCTATTCGATATTTCCCGTCGGCAATCTGCGGAAATTCAAACTTGCCGGATTGGTCGGTCCAGCTCATCCACACTTTATTTGTGACGGTGTCAATCAAGCGCACCGTAGCACCCGGAACGGGTGTGCCTTCGGACGTCCGAACGATTCCAATGACTGCTGATGGCGGGTTTGCAGACTGCTGAGCCGAGCTCGGATGCGCCGACGGCAGCCAAAATAAAAAAGCCACCAAAAGTTGTTCCCAACGCAAACGGCGACTCGAACTTCCTCGAGCCGGTGACTTCATGCGATTAGCCTGTGACACTTAGCCGCTTTATTCACCGGGAGAGTTTCCATGGCAGGTTTAAGAATACGCATGGCAAATTGATTTGGCAGCGAGAACTCCGGATATTGTTTCCTGTACTGGCGGCCCTGGCCGGCTCCACAATTCCGAAATTGGAGTAGTCCCGCTTTCAGTTCATGGAGCCGGCCAGACCATAGAGAATTTGCCAAACCTCATGGGTCTGATTTCCCATGCGCATAAATGATTCACTTTTCAGAGCGCAACAGTTCCAGAAATCCCGGGAGAGCTATGCGAGTTCATCGCTTGCGATTCACGCGTCAGGCCCTCCGAAAAAATGGAACTTCGCAGCCCTGAAAACGGAATCCTTAAGCGAAAGCCGCACAGTTCCAAGTGCGGCTAACCACCCGATTGTCTGATCCAGGCCACGCAGCCGAAGGCGCTAAGTTCATGTCCATCACGAGACGAGCACTTCAGAGAGCGTCTGGATTTCCCCATCGCCGTTTAGGGCGCAAATCACGCGGTTGGACAAAACTGTGGATTCTGTCCGCGATCGCTCTGTTGTCGCTGGGTGATGCGCCGGCGCGGAACCAGCAACAGCAAACGCCGTCGATCTCGGTGGACGTCAAGATGGTGAGTATGCTTGCGACGGTTCGGGATAAACACGGACATCTGGTCAACAAATTAAGCAAAGATGAGTTCGTATTGGAACAAGACGGCCATCCGCAAACGATTACCTATTTCGCGCAAGACTCCGATCTTCCGCTCACGCTGGGGCTGCTGGTGGACACGAGCATGAGCCAAAGGCGTGTGCTGGACCAGGAGCGCACCGCGAGCCACGGATTTCTCGATCACGTACTGCGTGAAGATAAGGACAAGGCTTTTGTGATTCACTTCGACTACGAAGTCGAACTGCTCCAGGACCTCACTTCTTCTCGCCAGAAGCTGGAAGCATCTCTCGATGCGTTGGGTGAGCCGGAATTTTCGCAGACGGGAGGAGGCGGTTCGAGCGGCAGCGGGCATGGTTCGTACGGCAGAGGCGGCGGTGGCACGCTGCTCTACGATGCGGTGTACCTTGCGTCGAACGAAATAATGAAAAAACAGCAGGGACGCAAAGCACTCATCATCCTTTCCGATGGAGTGGACCGCGGAAGCAAAGAGACTTTGCGAGACTCCATTGAAACAGCCCAGCGCGCGGACACTCTTGTTTACTCCATTCTGTTTGCGGACAAAGAAGAATACGGCAACGGCGGAGGTTCGGCACATGGGAGGCGGGCGGAATGGGAGGCGGCGGGCACCGGCGATATCCGCAGGAATCGCGCCCCGACGGAAAAAAAATTCTCGAGCAAATATCCAGAGAAACGGGCGGCCGATTTTTTGAAGTCTCCAAAAAACAGCCCATCGATCAGATTTACGCCGCGATTGATGAAGAACTCCGCAATCAGTACGGCCTGGGCTATGTCCCGGATAAAGCCGACGTCGGCCCGGGCTATCACAAGATTCATCTCACCGTGAAGCAGAAGGATCTGACGGTACAAACGAGGGATGGATACTACGCGGATCGTTAGCTCGGAAGCGTTTCGCGAACGATCCGCAAACGTCAGAGCGGGTATGGGATCGGGGATCGCGTAACGGTGATCCAGCGCAGTTCGGTGAACTCTTCCAGAACCGCTGTGCCGCCGAATCGTCCCCAGCCGCTGTCTTTCACGCCACCGAACGGCATCTGCGGTTCGTCATGAACTGTCGAGCTGTTGATGTGGCACATGCCGGTCTCAAGGCGCTCGGCGATTTTCATCGCCTTGTTGATATCACGGCTGTAAATCGCGCTGGAGAGACCGTACTCCGTGTCGTTGGCGATCCGCAGAGCGTCTTCACTATTTTCTGCGATGACAACGGAAACAAGAGGCCCGAATGATTCCTCGAAGTAAACGCGCATGTCTTTTGCGACACCATATAAAACGGTAGGCGTGAAACAGGGGCCTGCTGCTTTTCCGCCGCAGAGCAGCCGCGCACCTTTACTAAGCTGCGTCAGCGATGAGAGCTTCCAAGCGATCGATTGTGGCTTTATTTATGACTGGACCGATCTGCGTATCCGGCTGAAGAGGGTCTCCCACTTTAAGAGTGACAGTCTTGGCTACCAGCCTCGCGCGAATTCTTCGGCGATTGGCCGCTCGACCACGATCCGCTCGGTGGACATGCAGATCTGTCCCTGATTCATAAAGGCGCCGAATTTCGCGGCTGCCACTGCGGATTCGAGATCCGCATCCTCGAGAACGATCAGCGGAGCTTTGCCGCCAAGCTCGAGCACGGTCCTCTTCAAATATTTTGCGGCCTTTTCGGCGATGATGCGGCCTACTTTCGTCGAACCCGTAAAATTAATCCTGCGCGTCTTGGGATGCGCTATCAACTCGTCCACGACGTCAGCGGCATCTTTGGGAGCATTCGTAATAACGTTGATGACGCCTTTGGGAAATCCAGCCTGCTGCAGTATTTCTGCGATGGCGAGATGGGTTCCCGGCGATTCCTCTGAAGCTTTAAGGACTACAGTATTTCCATAAGCGAGCGGAAGTGCGACTGCTCGCACGCCAAGAATGAGTGGCGCGTTCCAGGGAGCAATTCCCACAACAACACCGACGGGTTGTCGCGTCGCCATGGCCACCGTGTCGGGAAGATCCGACGGAATAATTTCTCCGACTAGCCCGTAGGTTTGCGCAGCAGCTTCGCGCAGCATTCCGGCGGCCAGGATGCAATTAAATATCCCCCAGCCGAAAGTTCCGCCCGTTTCCTCCGTAATCAACCTCGCAATCTCCGGTTGACGGGAGTCCATCACGTCGGCCGCCTTCAAAAACAGACTGCGGCGTATTCCAGGAGGCGTTGCGCTCCAAGCCGGAGAATGCCGCGGAGGCGGCCTCCACGGCGCGCGCGGCATCCTGACGCCCGGCCGCGGCCACGCGCGCAATTACTTCACCCGTGAACGGATTCCGCTTCTCGAACTTGCCGCCATCGAAGGCGTCAGTCAGTGCGCCATCGATGAACATTTGTTGGTTTCGTATCGAGTTTGCCGGCACTCGGCTCTCCTGAGGCATAGTTGTACCACTAATTTCATTTGAACTTTGGACTGCTGTAAATTCTTCCGAAAAAATTCGATTATCGCACAGGAGGAAAATGTTGACGACTTCAGCAGGCTAAAGTCACATAGTAAAACTTCCACTGGAAGCTATTGCTATGCTTGCTCTCGCAAGTGCAAGGAGAAAAGCTGGTGCGCAATTCCCGGGGCTACCAGACCGGCCTTGTTGTTCTAGTGTTCTTCACTTGGGGCACGGTATTTCTCGACCGGATGAGTCTGGTCTACCTGGTCCCGTTCATTGCTCCCGATCTTCATCTCTCGCACGGCCAAGTTGGTCTGCTGGTATCAGCGCTCGCCCTTACCTGGGCGGCGTCCTCTTTAATTTTCGGAGCGCTTTCGGACCGCATTGGCCGGCGCCCGGTACTGATTCCAGCGGTATTTGCGTTTTCCATTTTGTCCTGGCTTTCCGGTATTGCGCGATCTTTTGCTCAGCTTTTCGTCATCCGCTCGCTGATGGGAGTAGCAGAGGGCCCCACGTGGTCCACGATCACCGCAACTGTTGAAGCATCTTCAAAGCCCGAATCGCGTGGGCGAAATGTCGGCATCGTGGTCAGCGCGGCTGCTCTGGTGGGACTAGCAATTGCTCCGGTGCTCACCACGCAAGTTGCTGCGAGGTACGGGTGGCGTTCCGCTTTCTTCATCGCGGGAGTTCCGGGCGTGATCCTGGGTCTGCTCCTTTGGCGCTACCTTCGAGAACCAAAACCGATCGACTCCGAAATGGCGCACCACAAGCCTTCCTTGAAGGGATATCTCTCGATCTTGCGGCTTCGAAATATATGGCTTTGCTGCATCGCAAGCGCCGGCTTCATGACCTGGCTTTACGTAATGAATGCTTTTGCGCCTCTTTACATCACCGAAGTGTCGAAACATTCGGCTACGTTGGCCGGCTTGGTGATCGGAGCCAGCGGGCTGGGAGCCTTCATCTGGGGTTGGATTTTCCCTTGGGTCTCTGACCGCATTGGACGCAAACCCACGCTTCTGTTTGTCGCGCTTCTTTCTGCTGCGGTGCCCTTAACGTATCAAATATCGTATCTGGTAGCGCATCCTTGGCTCATGGCTACGGCCGGTTTCATTGCCAATGGAGGACAAGGAATCGCAGCGCTGACCATCGTTCTGATTCCCACGGAGAGCGCGCCCCCGCAATTTGCGGCGACTGCCATCGGATTGTCCACGCTGGTCGGGGAAGTGTGCGGCGGCACGTTGGCCCCTACCGTTGCCGGCGCTTTCGCCGAGCATTATGGACTGGTCGCGCCGCTTTGGATCGCCGCCGGCGGAGCAATCCTCGTTTTCCTCGCCGCTCTATTCATGCATGAAACAGCGCCCGCACGGCGCAGCCGACATTCGTAGCGCTGGCAGTTGGGCGAGGACATTCGAGGTTACTTGAATAGCGAGGCTCCGTAGCGGAGGACCGGTTGCATGTCGTCTGCGAGGACATCCGGTTCGTAAATTTCCAGGTAATTGACGCGGTGACCGGCGCTGTTGGGCTCCATCCCTCTATTGATGGATTTTTTCAAGGCGAGCGGAGGATCTCCTTCCGCGCCCATGTTTCCGCTGTTGCGTTCGCAAGAGGTGCGCAACTGGAAACCGGTAATAATTCGCCCGTTGTAACTAATCACCAGAGGGACGCCGCGAGGACCGCGCTCCTTCTCCGGATTTCCATCGAGATTGCTGTTCTGAAGTACAAATCGGCGCCCCAAGATAGTGATTCCCTCTTCGATAATCGCTTCCTTGGTGGGCTTGCCCTCCTGCTCATCCCGTTTACGCCGTTCATTTACAATCAGACCAAACCCAAGTGATAGAGAAACGTACTGATTCGGAAAGTCGGTCGCATACACGCGCAGCACCTTCATCCATGCGTCGATATATTTCTCCGGGGTATAACCGACACTGCGCCACTTCTGAACATCTTCCGGCGACTTAGGCAACGTGAACTCGGCGGATACCGATGTCGGTCCGGCAGCAGCGGCCACTTTGAAAGCGGGAGACTTTCCATACCTGGCGCTCAGTTGTTTCAGGAAAGCGAACCAATGGAAGAGGTACACCTCGTCCCATGGCAGCGGAAGCGGCGCTAGGGTGCCTTTACCGGGGCCATATTGTAACGGAAACATTTCGGTCTTCGCGCCTTCCAGAGCCCAAGCGGGAGAAAAAAAACCGGGGAAGATGAGGAGTTGAACCCATTTGTTCGATGATTCCGCAGCGGCGAAAAGTTGATCCAGCTTCGACCAATCCGGTTTTCCCTGGACCGGCTCAAGGTCGCGCCAATGGATCTGCAAAGCGACGCCACTGATGTAGGGATTCTTCAGTGCAGCCAGATCCAATCGATCCTGTTGAGGCTTGTTCTCTATGACGACAACGAGTCCTTTCGGTGATGCGTCATCCGTGGATGCCCGGGACTGCCCCGCTTCTGCCACTCCAATAGCCGCGAATAGCAGCACAGCACTCACTAAAACAAACACAGTGTGAATAGCTGGTCTTACGGATCTTGGGGCACGGTGTATCAACATCTCTGCCTCCTCAGATCATTGGTAAGAGTGGCGCGCCCGGAGGGATTCGAACCCCCGACCCTCTGCTTAGAAGGCAGACGCTCTTTCCAACTGAGCTACGGGCGCATCTTTTTCGTATTGTAACATCTGCGCCGAATTGCTTCAGGGGGTTCTTGATTCGCGAAGGGCATATAGCTTTAGTGCTGCACGCCGTTCCAGAATTTCTGATCAGGTTCCGAGCAGATTGATTTGCAGTTTCTGGTATCCGTGCTCGCGCGCCCACAGGTCCAGAGGTATTGTCGCCAGCTCGTCCACAACGGGAACCGCCAGCCCCGTCTTCGTTAGATCGATGCTCTTGAGGTAGATATGGCAGGTGTCGCAGACGTCCACGCGGACGTGCGCGATTTCCGGCGCCGAATAAAACGCCATTTGCGGTTCTCTCTCTTCTCCGCACGCTGGGCAATAAATTCTTCGAAAAGCCCACTCGTGCGCGCAGAGCATGCAAATCAGAGACTTCTTCGCACCGTCACCTTCACTCCTCAATACGCCGACGATCGGCTTGCCGCCGCAAAGCGGGCAGGTCGATGGAGTTCCATCTACGATCGCGATCTCGCGGTGATCCGCAAGATACTCGGCATAGGGTTGAAGAAAAATCCATGCCAGCAATCGATCGGAAAAATTTGCATCGTGCGAATCGCCAGCCCCGCGCAAGGCCAGAGATGTCCGCGGCCGCGGACAATTCCGGATCCCCATGCCAGAAATCTTCGATCGCCTGTTGCCATCCCGCTGGGCCCTTCTGCGCCAAGTTCATCGGCGGCCTGGGCAAGCGGCGCCGGTGCAATCTGCTGGATCACGGATAGAAATAGGGAAAACCGCGGCAGGAGGAGGAAAAGATCCAATTCGTCTCGCAGGGGACGGTCAGCGGAAATCTTGGGCGAATCCATCAGGGCTTTTTGAATTTCCGCATAGAGGCTTTTCTGGAATGTTGCCACGCGCGCGTAAAAGCGCAGTCCTTCAGCGGCGAATGAATACGTTGAGCTTAATTCGGTGGCGCGGCGGATTCGGCGATCCCACTGCGCAGGAATCATTGATTGGGACGGGATCTACCGGTGACCTGGTAATACCATTTGCGGTGGAACGTCCAGGCCCAGGCGCGCGTAACGGTTCCGTAAACCATGGACGCGAAACTTCCTTCTTCCAACAGCGTGCTCATGTAAACGTGAATGAGGAAGAGGCCAATAGTGATTAGCGCTACGCTAGCGTGAATCAAGATCGCCACATAGCGCAAAATGTGGAAACTCCACGGAACGGCTTCAACGTACCAGAGCACAAAGCCGGAGAGAAGCAGAAGAATTGTGCTGCCCACCATCGCCCAAAAGTAGATTTTCTGTCCCCAGTTAAAGCGTCCGACGGGTGGGAGTTTGTCGTCCTCATTATTTATGTAGGCTTTGATGTTATCCGCCCAGACGCGATCGTCGTGATCCATTTCCATATCGCCGGCCCACTGCATGAACATGAAGAACTGGGAAACGGTGAAGAACAAACCGAACCACGGGTGCCAGAATCTCGCTGTTGGTCCGCCGCCGACAATCGCGGCCAGCCAGTAAAGGTAAGGTGTCCAGAAAGCGAGCCCGGTGATCAAACAGTAGGTATATGTTAGTGCGCCAAACCAATGGTTCACGCGCTCGACAAACGAATAACGCGGGATCAGTTCCTCGTCGAAATCCGTGGTCGTTCGAGGACGCCGTACCGTATCGGTGGTACTCATGAAGGCCCCCGATCTTCCGGCGGGATCGGTTCTTCTTTCTTCGGGCCCGACTCGCAGGTAATGCAAGGCGAGGCCGACGATGCCGCCAATCATGGCCAAATTCCCCAGCCATTTCAGCGGCTTTTTCCACAGCCAGACCGAATAGGGGATGTGCGGATCTTTTGGCAAGCCGCCGTACAATTCAGGATTCTTGGCATCGTGCAGGACGTAGATCACGTGTGTTCCGCCCACTCCGGCAGGATCGTACACTCCCGCGTCGGCGAACCCGGAGACGTCGCGAAGCTGCTCCGCTCGGGATTCCGCCAGGTCCTTCATTTCCGATTTCGTGCCGAAGTGCAGGCAGCCTGTGGGGCAAGCTTTAATGCAGGCTGGTTCGAGACCCACCGACACGCGATCGTTGCACAGCGTGCACTTGAAAACTTTGTGCGCCTCGGGGCTGAATTTCGGAATGTTGAAGGGACATCCCGTGACGCAGTAGCCGCAACCGATGCAATGCGCTTCCTGAAAATCCACGATGCCGTTGGCGTACTGCACGATGGCGCCGTCCGCCGGACATGCTTCCAGACAGCCCGGTTCCTCGCAGTGCATACACTGATCTTTGCGCATCAGCAGCATCATGCTGCCGTCGTCGCGCTCGTGCTCGTTGAATTTGATCAGGTTCCAGTAATTCCACGCCGTCTCCGGCATCGTCTGATAGCTGTTGTCAAAAGAAGTTTGAGTGAAGGTGTAACCGTTCCATTCCAGGCAGGCCACTTCGCACGCTTTGCAACCGATGCACGTGGTGGTGTCCACGAGTTTGCAGACTTGGAATTCCCGGTTCAGTCCGGCGCCTGGGACCGTCCCGGCATGGCCCGAGATTCTGATTATTTCCGTTGACGCCTGGCTCATCGTCGCTCCCTACGCCTTCTCGATTTTCACTAGGAAGCCCTTGGATTCAGGGGTATGGGCATTGGGATCGGTCACGGCGGGCGTCAACAAATTCGCAGGCGTCCGCGCATTTCTTCCTTCATCCTCGTCGATCCCTCGGAAGCCCTGATGAATGGGCAACCCTATCTGGTAAACCTTCTTGCCGTCGATCATCATGGGCTTTAGCCGCCGAGTCACAAAGGCTTTGGCGGTGTAGGTTCCCCGCGCACTGATCACATGGATCATGTCCGTCCCGCGAATTCCTTTTTCGTCCGCCAGCTCCACCGGAATTTCCACGAACGGCTCCGGGATCAACTGGACATTCATCGGATTATTTTTCGTCCAGTAGTGATACTGCTCGGTCAGGCGGTAGGTGGTGCAGACGATGCTGTATTCTTCCGGCGTAGCCGAACTTGTCGTACGGCGACTTGAATTTCTTCACCAGCGGATTATTCGATTGGTCCGGGTGCAGCAGGTTCTTGGTGGGGCTTTCGATCGGCTCGTAGTGCTCCGGAAACGGACCGTCCGCGAGTACGCCGATGGGAGCGAACAATCGCCCGACGCCTTCCGGGTTCATGATGAAAGGCCCCAAGTGGTCTTTCGGATTGGAATCGGGTTTGAAGTCCGGCACGTCATTGCCAACCCATTTTCCCGCCGCTTCGTTCCACCAAACCTGCTTGCGGTCCGGATCCCACGGCTTACCAGCGGAGATTGCAGGACGCACGGTTGTAAAGCACGCGGCGGTTGGCCGGCCACGACCATGCCCAGTTCGGAAACACGCCCATTCCGGAGGGATCTTCCGTGCCTCGCCGCTGGATCTGCGCCCCCGCTTCCGTCCACATGCCGGAATAAATCCAATTGCCGCACATCGTGGTGCCGTCGTCCTTCAGCCATGCGAATCCGGGCAATTGTTGACCCGCTTTAATCACTTGTTTCGTCACCGGGTCCGTCAGTTCCGCCAGCGCTTTTCCGTTTAGCTCCATAGCCACCTGAGTGAGTGGCGGGTGGGCGGCGTCCGCATAGGCCCAGTTCAGATTCAGTATGGGGTCGGGAAATTTTCCGCCGTCTTTCTTGTAGAGGTCCCGAACGCGCAGGAAAATCTGCGCAATGATGTCCTGGTCGAGGCGCGCTTGGCCCGGAGGCGGAACGGCGGCGTATTTCCAAGTCACCCAGCGCGCGGAATTCGTCATGCTGCCGTCTTTTTCCGCGAAGCCGGCGCAGGGCAAGCGATATACCGTCGTATTGATTTTCTTCTGTTCGTCGGCTGAGATTCCCGGAGCTCTCCAGAACTCGCTGGTCTCATCCGGATAAATTTCACCAACTACCAGCCAATCGGCCTTCTTCAGCGCGTTGATGTTCTTGGTAGTGTCCGGGCCGATCATCACTCCGTTCATGCCGAAGGCCATCATGCCCTTCACCTTGCCGTTGTACATGTCCTCCCAGATGTGCGTCCACGAATAATCGCGGTCAATCTTGGGCAGGTACTCGAAAGCAAACCCGTTCTCTTTCGTAGCGGCGTCGCCGTACATCGACTTGAGCAGGGACACGAAAAACTTCGGCGTGTTCTGGTAGTAGTTCATCGAATCCCACGGCGTTGGTTTCGACGCTGTCGGTGTTACGCGTTTCAGATAGGTAGGCAGGTCCACGTCGTCCGGAACGGGAGCTTTCAAGTATCCGGGCAAAGAATCGTAAAGCCCGGCCATGTCCGTGGCGCCCTGAATATTCGAGTGGCCACGCAGCGCGTTCACGCCGCCTCCCGCTCTTCCGACGTTGCCAAGCAACAATTGAATCATGGCGGCGGTGCGGATGATTTGCGTTCCGAAGGTATGCTGCGTCCAGCCGACGGCGTAGATGATCGTCGCGACTTTTTTCATGTCGCCGTCTTTGCGGACCGACGTAAACAGGTCAACGGCCTTCAGGTACTGTTCCTTGGGGATACCGGTGATGCGCTCGACGGTTTCCGGGGTGTAACGCGAATATTGCTGCTTCATCAATTGAAAGACGCAGCGCGGATGCTGAAGCGTCAAATCGTAGGCGACATTTGGCGGCAGAGCCGGAGGTGGCGCTGGCCCGCCGGGCTTCCCGGCGCCGGTTCGGGCGCGTGACCCGAGGCAGCGCCCGGCGCGAAGATCCCGCCGCGGCGGCCGCGTGTGTCGGAGTCGCGGGAGCGTCCGTTTTGCCGCTGAAGTCTCCGCCCTCCTGATAATTCCAGGTTGTCTTATCGTAAGTGCCGGACCCGGAGTTAAATCCGGAGTACAAGCCATCCTCGGGAAGTTTGAAACCTTCCTTAACGATGAACGCGGCGTTCGTATAGTTGACGAGATACTCTTTCGCGATAGCGGTTGTTCTCGATAGCGTAGCGAATCAGCCCGCCGAGGAACGCAATGTCCGTGCCGGCGCGAATTTGGACGAAGAGGTCGGCGGTAGCGGAGGTGCGGGTGAATCGCGGATCTACGGAAATCAGCTTGGCGTTGCGGTTGCGCTTGGCCTCCATCGCCCACTTGAATCCGCAGGGATGGTTTTCGGCGGGATTGCCGCCCATGATCAACATCATGTCGGTGTTCTTGATGTCGATCCAGCCGTTCGTCATCGCCCCGCGTCCAAACGTTGGTCCCAAACTTGAGACCGTGGGGCCGTGTCAAACACGGGCTTGGTTTTCTAAATACACCAAGCCCAGACTCCTCATCGCTTTCACGACCAAATAATTGAATTCGTTCGTATCCGTGCAGCCGCCGATAAAGGATATTCCTTCGCACCGATTCACGGTGCGGCCGTTCGCGTCTTTCTCCACGAACGAGGCATCGCGGGTTTTCTTGGTCCATTGCGCAATCTCATTTAGCGCCGTGTCCCAGGAAATGTCCTGCCAGTCCGTCGCGCCAGGGCGCCGTACTTGCGGCTTGGTCAGCCGCCGCGGATTGAGCATATCCTGTTCAAGCGAAGAACCCTTCGGGCACAGTGTCCCGCGGTTGGTAGGATGATCGGGGTCGCCTTCGACGTGGATCACTTGCGGCGTAACGTTCTTGGCCTTGTCGCCGATGGTGTAAATGAGCACGCCGCAGCCCACGGCGCAGTAAGGACACGTTGAGCGCGTTTCGGCAGCGCGTGCAATCTTTAACTCTTTGAGTTGGGCGTAGGCGGGCTTGAGGTCGAATCCAAAGATTGTGGCGGCAACGCCGCCGACAGCCGCTACCTTAAAGAAGTCTCTGCGGGACGTCTGCATCGAAGGGACCTCCGCATCCTTTCAAGAATCGGCGACCCCTATTTCTTAGACCTCGATGGTTCATTTGTCAAGGTGAACGAATCAGAAAAAAGGAAATTTGGGTATCTCTGAATACCGGCCTTTTCATACTCGGGAACGCGAGCTTTGTCGTTTATGGATTTTTCCAGGCGACATTGGCGGCGCCGATCAAAGGAAGCTCTTCGTTCAGAATGACGCGGATCGGAATTTGGGCGAGGAAGTCGGCGAGCTTCTCCTTGTGTTTCACGGCCGCTGCGAAGCGGCCATTCTTCAGCTTGGGCAAAACTTTAACCGCGATTCCTCCGGCGATGTAAATTCCGCCGCGCGCGACGTTGCGGAGTGCCAAGTTCCCTGCTTCCGAGCCGTAGATTTCGACCCACAAATCCAGTGTTGCCACGCACACAGGACACTCACCAGAAAGGCCGCGGCGGGTGATTTCGGGCGCGGGATCCACGGAATGGTCGTCAAAACCGGGATGGCGCACGGAAGGGTTCAGGAACTCATGCACGCGAAAAAAACCTCGACCGGACAGGATGGCTTCAGCGCTCACGAATTCTTCGCGCTGCTTAATGAATTTCCACAGATCGGCGTGCTGCGCGGTGTTCGGGGAATAGTCGGAATGGCCAGATTCGGTAGCCATCGGCAAGTGGCGCTTGCCATCCCAAAACAATACGCCTTCGCCCAGGCCAGTTCCTGCGGCGATGATTACTTGAGTGGCTTGAGGAGTTGAAACTCCCGCGTAAATAGTTTCGATGTCCTGCGGCTCGAGAACTTCAATACCGTAGGCGGACGCTTCGAGGTCGTTCAGTAAGCGCACATACGCGAGGCCCAGATGTTTCGCCACCGAGGCACCGTCCACGACCCACGGCAGGTTCGTGCCACGCACTCGATTGTTCACCACCGGGCCGGCGATTCCAAAAGAGGCGTGCGTAATTTTGGCGCCCGTGCCGCTCAAAAAGAGACTGATGATCTCTTCCAGGCCGGAATGTTCGCTGCTCGCGAAGCGCTTGCGCGCCACGCACACGAGTTTCTCGCGCTGCACATCGAATAGCCCGAGATTTGACTTGGTTCCTCCCAAGTCTCCCGCAAGAATCATCGAACCCCTCCACCGCGTTCTATGAAAGCCGAATCTATATCGAACTGATTGCGAAACGCATGAGAATTCTGCGCGTAAAAAGCTTACAACGGGCGCCAGTGCCGACCTTCAGAAACCGCCAAATCATCCGCGGCCCGCGGACCTTCGCTGCCGGCGGGATAATTCGGAAAAGGCGGCGCCGAAGCGTTTGCCAGGCTTTTAAAATCGGATCGACGAGCGCCCAGGCGGCCTCAACGCTGTCAGCGCGATCGAAAAGCGTAGCGTCCCCTCGAATGCAGTCATTAATTAGCGTGGAGTAGGCTTCACGCGAAACCCCGCCGAATGTAGCGCGATATTGGAAATCCATTGTCACCGGACGATGTGCATTTGGCCACCGGGGGCTTTCGCTCCAAAAGAAAGCGAAATTCCTTCATCCGGCTGGATATTGAGCACGATGCAATTCAGTTCGGTACTCTCGCCACGAAAAACCTTGTGCGGAGCCGGCTTAAACTGGATAACGACTTCAGTGATCGCTTTTTTCAAACGTTTTCCAGTTCGCAAATAAAAAGGGACGCCGCTCCAGCGCCAATTATCCACCAGAAGCTTCATCGCTACGAAAGTCTCCGTCGAGGAATCCGGCTTGACTCCCGGCTCCTGGCGATAGCCGACCACCGGTTTTCCGTCTTCCTGCCCGGCGGCGTACTGGCCTCGGACGACGTATTTCCAAATGGCGTCGGGAGTGAACGGCCGAATCGATTGCAGGACCTTGATCTTTTCGTTGCGTACCGAAGTGGCATCAAAAGTGGCCGGCGATTCCATGGCTACGAGCGAAGTGAGCTGCAAAACGTGGCTCTGGATCATATCGCGCAGCGCTCCGGCAGATTCGTAAAAGGCCGCGCGGCGCTCGACTCCTAAAGATTCTGCGGCGGTGATTTGCACGTGATCGATGTAATTGCGGTTCCACAACGGTTCGAAGATCCCATTGCCAAAACGGAAGACCAACAGGTTTTGGACCGTCTCTTTTCCCAGGTAATGATCGATGCGGTAAACCTGGGATTCGTCGAACACACTCAGGACCTTTTCATTCAGCTCACGCGCTGAGGCTTGATCCCGTCCAAACGGTTTTTCGATGATGACCCGCGTCCACGACTTGTCGGACTTGGGGCGGGCGAGATTCGCTTTTCCCAGCTGCTCGATAACCTTCAAATAAATTTCCGGAGGGGTGGCGAGATAGAAAAGGCGATTGCCACCGAGTTGGGCTTCCGTGTCGAGCTGGTTCAACCGTTCCGCAAGACGGCGAAAAGCTTCGGGATCGTCATAATCCCCGGTGAAGTACTGAAGATTTTCCAGGAATTCACTCGCGCCTGTTATCGTTAGCCTCCGGGCGCATTGGCTTTTGTCAAAGCTTCGGCGGACTTGCGCCGGAATTCGGCATCGTCCATTTTTGTCCGCGAAAATCCCACCAAACGAAATCGCGGCGCGAGACAAGCATGGAAAGCAAGATCGTAGAGCGCAGGCAAAAGTTTTCGCTGCGCCAGATCGCCTGAAGCACCAAACATTACGATGGCGCAAGGCTGAGAAGGGACCTCGCAATAGTAAGCGTCAACTTGCGGCTTTTCAGCAGTTTCTGATGCTTGGGCGTTCGCCATAGGTCTCCCGGCGGTTCGGCGCTCGCAGCCGAGCGAGCGTTTCTGTTTCTCAATCCCAAAAACTTTCCGAAAGAGCCTACCATAATTATTGGTATGCGTTGCTCTCATCTGGCAGCCCTACCTGGTGAAGCTGCGGCGCTAACTGGAATTTCTAACGCCGTTGAAGTATCTTCAATTACAGGACATTTTCAGAGGAGGGCTTCATGGCAGACGAGAAGCGTTCGGATAGCACAGGGGACAGCCGCCCAGCCTGCGACGCAAGGCGTACACATGGTGAAGTGCGTTAAATTCGGCAAAGAGATGCCGGGCCTTGACCGTATCCCGTGGAAGGGCGAAATCGGAAAGCGCGTTTACGACAATGTTTCGAAGGAAGCATGGAAGTTGTGGGTCGAGCATTCCAAAATGATTATGAACGAATTCCGCTTAAATCCGCTGGATCCCAACGGGATGAAGGTCATGGAAGAACAAATGGAAATGTTTTTCTTCGGGGAAGGTTCGAAGTTGCCCGAAAGTTACGTGCCTCCGAAACACTAGGCTCACAATTTCTGCGAATCAGCCGCCGCACAGCGGGAATACGCTAAAATAGGAACGGCTTCCATAACAGGAGAACTTATCCGCGCATGAGCCGCATATCGAAAAATTCATTTTCCACACGCTCGGTTTTGCGCTGTGGCGAAGAATCGTCTGACATTTATCGCTTGAACGCGCTTGAACGCGCGGGCGTCGGAAATGTCGCACGGCTGCCCTTCTCTCTAAAAGTCCTTTTGGAAAATTTGTTGCGGCATGAAGACGAGCGATTCGTGTTCGCGGACGATATTCGCGCGCTGGCGGGCTGGGATCCATCGAGCACGGAAGGCGCCACCGAAAAGGAAATTTCGTTTATGCCGGCGCGAGTCCTGCTGCAGGACTTTACCGGCGTACCTGCAGTAGTGGATCTAGCGGCCATGCGCGAAGCCATGCGGACACTCGGCGGTGATCCCAAAAAAATTAATCCGTTGCTTCCGGCTGAGCTAGTGATTGACCACTCCGTACAGGTGGATAAGTTTGGCACCACGGGGGCTTTTGCGTTCAATGCCGAACTCGAAATGCAGCGCAACATTGAGCGCTACGCGTTTTTGCGCTGGGGCCAGAAGGGATTCCGGAATTTCAAGGTTGTTCCGCCGGACACGGGCATCTGCCACCAGGTGAATCTAGAATATCTCGCGCGCGTTGTTTTTCGAGAGAAACAGGATGGCGCATGGATCGCTTTTCCTGACTCGCTGGTCGGCACTGACTCGCATACAACGATGGTGAATGGCCTCGGAGTTTTCGGCTGGGGCGTCGGAGGAATCGAAGCGGAGGCCGCGATGTTGGGCCAGCCGCTCTCCATGCTGATTCCCGCCGTGATCGGTTTCAAACTGTACGGCCGGCTGCCCGAAGGCGCAACGGCGACGGACCTTGTCCTTACCGTGACACACATGTTGCGCAAAAAAGGTGTGGTCGGAAAGTTCGTGGAGTTCTACGGCACCGGGCTTTCCAGCCTCACGCTTCCCGACCGCGCCACCATCGCCAACATGGCGCCGGAATATGGCGCAACGATGGGCTTCTTTCCTGTGGATGCAGAGACGCTCGCTTACTTGCGGTTTACCGCGCGAAGCGAAGAACAGGTAAAGCTGGTCGAAGCGTACACGAAAGAACAGGGTCTTTTCCGCACGGATGCCACACCCGATCCCATCTTTTCCGATCGCCTGGAACTCAATCTCGCGACTGTGGTTCCCACCATGGCCGGCCCAAGCGGCCGCAAGATAGCGTCTTTCTGACGCGATGCGAAGAGCTCGTTTGCAAAATCGTTGGGAGCCGCACCAAAGTCGGTTAGCGTGCAAAACAATGGCGATCGTTTCGAATTGAGAGACGGTTCGGTGGTGATCGCGGCGATTACCAGTTGCACCAACACTTCGAATCCTTCCCTGATGCTCGGAGCAGGCCTGCTTGCAAAGAAAGCAGTCGAGCGCGGACTGACTTCCAAGCCCTGGGTGAAAACCAGTTTTGCTCCGGGATCTAAAGTTGTCACTGATTACCTGGATAAGGCTGGATTAACGCCTTTTCTCGAATCGCTGCGCTTCAACTTGGTTGGCTACGGCTGCACCACATGCATCGGCAATAGCGGTCCTCTCTCTGATCCGATCAGCAAGGCAATCAAGGACAATAATCTCCTAGCGGTTTCCGTGCTGAGTGGCAATCGTAACTTCGAGGGGCGGATCAATCCGCTTTGCCGCGCGAATTATCTGGCCTCGCCGCCTCTGGTTGTCGCGTATGCGCTGGCGGGCCGAATGGATTTCGACATCGTGAACGAATCACTCGGCAAGGACAAGGGAGGCAAGCCGGTCTATCTGCGTGATATTTGGCCCACGCCCGCGGAAGTGGAGGCCACCATGCGTTCGTCCGTTTCCAGCGAGATGTTCAGGAAAGAGTACGCTGACGTGTACACAGGTGACGAGCATTGGCGGGCGCTGCCGATTCCCGAAGGCGATCTCTACGCCTGGGATTCGAAATCCACCTACATCAATCATCCGCCTTTCTTTCAGGACATGCCGCGGAAACCAGTTGCCCTGAAAGATTTGACCGGCCTGCGCGCGCTCGCCGTGCTGGGGGACAGCGTGACCACCGATCATATTTCTCCCGCTGGCTCGATCCCTGCCGATACGCCGGCCGGAAAATATTTAATTTCGCGCGGCGTTCAACCCAAGGATTTTAATTCGTATGGCGCGCGCCGCGGCAACCACGAAGTGATGATGCGCGGGACGTTCGCGAATATCCGCTTGCGCAATCTGCTCGCTCCCGGCACCGAAGGCGGGTGGACCATTCACCAGCCCGGCGGCGAGAAAATGGCCATCTATGACGCCGCGATGAAATACCACGATGAACGCGTCGCCGCTGATCGTGTTCGCCGGCAAAGAATATGGCTCCGGTTCTTCACGCGACTGGGCCGCCAAGGGAACCGCCTTGCTCGGCGTTCGCGCAGTGCTGGCGGAAAGTTTTGAACGTATCCACCGGAGCAACCTGGTTGGCATGGGAATCCTGCCGCTTGAATTTTTGCCGGATCAGAATCTAAAAACGCTGGGGCTCACGGGACTTGAACTTTTTGACATTGAGGGCCTGGCGCACAATTTCGAGCCACGAAAGAAAATGAAGGTGCGCGCTCGAGCCGCTGACGGCACTGAAAAGACATTTACGGCAATCACTCGCGTGGATACGCCCTTCGAACTCGCATACTACCAACACGGCGGCATCCTGCAGTACGTTCTCCGGCAAATGTTATAGTCCCGCACTCGCCGCATCGCAGCCGCAAATGCCGAGCACGCCGATGTCATGGGCATCACGCAATAAAATTGAAATCGAATTGCGTCCCGAAGGCGCCAAAATTCCACTAGGCTCAGCGCTTGAAGCATGCTATTCTTGATTTGCGTTTGTTGCTCTTGTAACACCTTTAGATTCGATTGAAGGGGCTGCAAGTTCACACTTGCGGCCTCTTTTGCTTTACGGCTGGAGGCGGTCGAGAAGCACAAATAGCTTAAAAAAGAAGGAAGTACATCAGTGAGAGAACAAGGAACAGTAAAGTGGTTCAATGCCAGCAAGGGTTTTGGATTCATCCAGCGCCAGTCCGGCGAGGATGTTTTCGTCCACTTTTCCGCGATTCAGGCGGAAGGGTATAAGTCGCTGAACGAAGGCCAAGCGGTTGAGTTCGAAGTTACCCGTGGCCCCAAGGGCCTGCAGGCTGCGAACGTCACCAGCCTCTAGTCAAGTAGGGCGGGTCGGCAAAACCGGCTCGCCCTCTTTTTTTGTTCGCACACGATTTTTCGGTCTCAGGAGCCCCTGTTGAAAGCTCTCCCCGAAGGACAATATATCAAGCACTTCCAGTATGGTTTGGGCGTGATTACGGAATCCGATCACGACCGCACCTCCATCGATTTCGATTTGCACGGCATGAAGAAGTTCGTTACCAGCATTATGGTCGTCGAAATTGCCGAAGGCACTCCGCCCAAGCGCAAGCGAGCGAAGCGCGTCAAGAAAACGGTTGCAGCAATCGCCGCGGCTGCCGGAACTTTGTCCGGAGCGAAATGACGTCGCAGATCATCGTCCAATTCGTCGGTTTCCAATCCAAACCGGCTGTCCGCGAATATACGTTTACAGTTCGAGAGCCTCAGACCGAGCCGCGCGAATTTACTCTATCGATTCCAAACGACGCTTTCAACACTCGCCGCGTGCGCTATCAGGATGCGCCGGACATCTGTTCGCACAGGCTTCACCGGGAACTGGCCGCCGCCGAAAACCATCCCTCAAATACGCATTTCGATCTTACGGATGCCGAGTTAGATGAATATCGCACCACCCATATGCACAAACCTCCGAAGTATCCTTACGCCCCCAAGCCGGACCAAGACGCGTAAAGCTGCGCTCTGGCTCGCACCTCCCATCCAAGTAATCCATGATATGTTTCCATACGCTGAGGGAAACTACTTTGAACGGAGCCCGCGTAATCGATGCAACAAAGCAATTCGAAGTCAGTTGACCTCATGGTGCGAGAGACTGCGCCCCCTGCCGAAACTGAATCATCCTCATTCGCGTTAAGACAGTCAGCGCTTTTTGTACATCAGCATTATCCAAAGATCTTCGCCATCTCCGCACTTGTGCTAGTCCCCTGCTTCTGGCACCGGCGTATTGCCGCGGGCGACCTGGCAAGCCACATGTATAACGCGTGGCTGGCTCAACTGATCGAGCGCCATCAGGTGACCGGATTATGGATCGAACGGCGATGGAACAACGTGCTCTTCGATTTGCTGGTTAGCGGCCTGGGAAAAGTCTTCAGCCTGCATGTCACGGAGAGAATCGCTGTGTCCTTAGCCGTCCTAATTTTCTTCTGGGGCGTCTTCGCTCTGGTCTCCGCCGCTAGCGAGAGTGCCGCGTGGTTTTTGGTTCCCGTAATTGCCATGATCGCGTACGGGTACACGTTTCATGTGGGTTTCTTCAATTACTATCTTTCGATTGGATTGTCATTCATCGGAATAGCCATTTTCTGGAGGGGCAATAAATGGGAGCGGTGGATCCCGCTAGCACTGGCGCCTCTCGTTGTGCTGGCGCATCCTCTGGGTCTCGCGTGGATGTTGGGAGCGGTTGCGTACATCGGAATCGCCAAAAGAATGCCTCTTCGTTACCAGCCACTCTTGCTGGCCGCGGCGGGAGCGGTACTCGTCCTGATTCATTACGATTTTTGGCATTCCTATGAGCTCGAAGCGCAGCCGCAGCCGTTTTATATTTTCAACGGCGCGGACCAAGTGTATCTCTTCGGGCCGCGTTACAATATTTTGCGCATCGTGCTGATTTCTTTCGCTATTTTCGCGCTCGCCGTTGATATTTACCGCCGGCGGCGCGAGCGCAGTGCCTGGACGAAGTATTCAATTCCAGTCCAGCTTTACGTCCTGCTCCTCTTGAGCGCGCTGCTGTTGCCCGAGGCGATCCGATTCCGCCCTGGGAACGCCCACGTTTTGGCTTTATTAGCTGAAAGGCTGACTTCGGTTTCTGCTGCTGTGTTTTGTTGTGTGCTTGCCGCGATGCGGCCCCGCTGGTGGCATTTGATTGGATTCACCGCGATCGCTGTCTTTTTTTTCACATTTCTTTATCAGGACACGGCGACGGTAAATAAAATGGAACTACAAGCGGAGCGGCTGGAAAGAACTCTGCCTCCCAACCAGCGCATACTGGTCACGATTAAGACGCTGCCCGGCTCCCGCGTTATGATTCAGCACATCGCCGATCGCGCCTGCATCGGCTATTGCTTCAGTTACGGCAATTACGAGCCAGGTTCCGGGGAGTTTCGCGTTCGCGCGTCGCCCGGGAATCCTTACGCCATGTCCTCTTACGATCCGGTGCCCGATATGGAAAACGGAACGTACGAAGTTCAGCCGGAGGATTTGCCCGCGTATCAAATATATCAGTGCAGTCCCAGCGGGACGGATTTGTGCATTCGCCCGCTCGAAGCCGGCGAGGAAAACGATCGGCTCGGAGTCCATCCGGACGACGACTAGTCGGCAGTTTTAGCGTCGGACGCTTTTACCAGTCGTCGAAAATTGCCCCCTCACGCTTAGTCCTGTATCATTCCCGGTGCGAGACCGGGAATTTTGAGGGAGGAAACATGACGGCTGGAAAGCACAGAATATCGAGAAAGTATCTTATGGGACTGGTGATCGTGCTGATGAGCGCATCCCTGTTCGCTGCGTCGAGCATTTATGATTTCACCCTGCCTTCGATTGACGGCAAGCCGATGCCGCTTGCGGATTTCAAAGGCAAAGTAATTCTGGTAGTGAACGTGGCCAGCCGTTGCGGATTCACTCCGCAATACACAGCGCTGGAATCTGTCTACGAAAAATACAAGGATCAAGGATTCGTGATCCTGGGCTTCCCCGCGAATAATTTCGGAGGTCAGGAACCCGGCACGAACGCTGAAATCAAGACTTTCTGCTCCGCAAAATACAGCGTCACCTTCCCGCTGTATGGCAAAGTTTCGGTGAAAGGCGACGATCAAACTCCGCTCTACAAATACCTGACCACAAGCGCCAACCCCTCTTTCGCCGGTGACATCAAGTGGAACTTCACGAAATTTCTTGTGGATCGCAATGGCAACGTGGTTCAGCGCTTCGAACCCCAGACCACACCCGATTCGCCGGAAGTGTTGGCGGCGATTGAGAAAGCACTGAAGCAATAGCGAAGACCCGATTGAATAAGCATGTGGAATCTATATCGCTACTGGCGGTAGCCCTTAGGATGGCGCTGCCGCCAGGTCCAAGCTGATTGAACGATTGCACGCAAATCAGATACGAGAGGCTTCCAACCGAGAACAGTTTGAATCCTGGAAGCGTCGGCGACCAATCTCGCAGGATCACCCGGCCGTGGCGCTTCAATTCGTGCATGTATCTCGCGTTGAGTCACTCGGCGCGCGCATTCGATGACTTCAAACACGGAATGGCCGTGCCCAGTCCCAACGTTAAGGGATTCGGACCGGCCTCCCCGGCGAAGATGATCGAGCGCCAGAATATGCGCGTCAGCAAGATCTGAAACGTGAATGTAGTCGCGAATCGGAGTGCCGTCTGGCGTCGCATAATTGTCGCCGAACACGGCAAGCTCGGGCTTTTCTCCAGCGGCGACCGCGAGAATGTTCGGAATTAAATGCGTCTCGGGTTCGTGATCTTCCCCATATCGTTCGCTCGCTCCCGCCGCGTTGAAGTAGCGCAACGCGGCAAATCGCAAGCCATACGCACGATCGTAGCTTTCCAAGAGCCGTTCCATGCAGAATTTGGACCAGCCGTACGGGTTTTTCGGCCATTGGGGACACTGTTCCGAAATAGGCATTTCGGCAGGCTCGCCATACGTCGCGCAAGTGGACGAGAAAACCACGATCCGAACTCCCGCGCGAATCAGAGAGCCCATGAGCGCAGTCCCCTGAGCCACATTATTTTCGAAATATTTTGCCGGCTCAGCAACCGACTCACCCACCGACGCCAGCGCGGCGAAATGAATGCAAGCCTCGAGTCGATGCTCTTTCGCGATACGCTCCAAAAGAGCTGAATCTCCTACTTTTCCCTGGTAAAAAGGGACCCCCGGATCAACCGCTTCCCGGTGGCCGTATACCAGATCATCTAGGACTACAACGTCTTCCCGATTTGCGCGCAGGCGCTCCACGGTCACGCTGCCGATGTAGCCCGCACCGCCTGTAATAAGGATGGTCATTCCTGTCCTTTCAGCACTTTGGATCTCTCACATGGTGCGTTACACGGTGAAAATTCGCAAGGTGCCGAAATTAGACGACAAGGTTATCAGGAATTTGCGGGAAACAATCAAACACGATACGGGGAAAAAGTTGGTGAGAACGGAGAAGCAGGTGGGCCCAGCCCTTATTTTATTAAGGATTCCCTCTGCTCCTCCACTCTCAGCGAGCATATTCCCGCAGAGGACCGCGAGCATCTATCGGGAGAATACTGTATCTGCGAGCCGGTCTAACTGTAGCCACCGGCGAATTAAAGATATGCTTCGGATTTTCCGCTGCGTTTTTCGAGTTTTCCGGAACTCTGCGCGCGGCTCTCCAGTTGTTATCAAATTGAACCGGGGATAGAATCCGGTCTGACCGAGTGTCTGACGGGCGTCCCTTGAGCAAGTGGATTTCTCGTGCTGGATTCGAAAAGACTTGGACACTTTTTGGACGAAGTGGAATGCGTTTTGACCGAACAGCCAAATCCGGCAAGAATGAATAATGCAGCTAGCAAACAATAATTATCGTCTGTTACAGCCGCGTCCTTATCCCGCCCGGCTTTCGCTTGTGATTCCGATGTACAACGAAGGATTAGTCGTACCGTTTTTGACCAGTGGCTTGGAACAATTCATGACTGAGCTGCGTGGTGAAGCCGAAGTCGTTCTGGTCAACGACGGGAGCACCGATTCAACCTTGAAACAAATCGTTGAATGGGCGCAGCAGAACCCACGCGTAAAGGTGGTAAACCTTTCGCGCAACTTTGGGCATCAGATCGCCTCCACTGCGGGCTTAGACTACGCAACGGGCGATGCAGTTGTTCTACTAGACTCTGACATGCAGGATCCCCTCAACGTCATTCACCAGATGATCGAGCGCTACTGCGAAGGCTACGATGTGGTGTATGGCCAGCGCAAAGCCCGCCGTGGAGAGACGTGGTTTAAGCGGTTTACCGCGTGGTTGTTCTACCGATTGATGCGTAGGTTGGTCCACAAGGATTTGCCCGTCGACGCGGGTGATTTCCGCCTGCTTTCCCGTCCCTGTTTGGATGCCTTGCAACAGATGCGAGAGACACATCGTTTTCTTCGAGGCATGGTGGCTTGGGTAGGATTCCCACAGACCGGAGTCCAGTACGAACGGTCGCCAAGAGTTGCGGGATCATCCAAATATACGCTGCCGAAAATGGCGAAACTTGCATGGACCGCGGCGACTTCCTTTTCGATATTTCCGCTGAAAGTAAGTACATTGCTGGGCGTGATTGTCACGCTGTTGGGGTTGGAAGAGGCAGTTCGGGCTGTTCTGTCGAAGATCTTCCACTGGTACGTCGTGCCCGGATGGTCCTCACTGACCGTGCTCATTAGCATCATTGGTGGTGCGACCTTGGTGAGCATCGGAGTGCTGGGGGAGTACGTCGGAAAGCTGTATGAACAAACTAAAAACCGTCCCCTCTACCTGGTATCACAAACGGTGAATGTTGATTCGGAGAAACAGGCCGATGGGAATCGGCGTTTTGAGACGCTCCGGAAACCGTGATCCCCACCAGCTCGCACATCGCCCTTGCGGCGTGCTGCTCTTTCTTATCGTCTTATCGTTAGCGCTGGCATATTAACAACTGCAGGCCACGGCAACCTAAAGACATCCTTCCAGGTTTCAAAATTCGGCATGCGGCTCTGCCGTTGTTATCAAATTGAATCGAGGATAGAATCGAACGTTTCTTGAGGTGATACGAGTTATGTCGATAGGGTGTGTAAAAGGCGCGCTAATATTTTCCTTTTTGCTTCTGCTTTGCGTCGTTCGTGCGCAGGACACGAAGGAATCATTTAATCTCTACACACAGCGGGGGAATAACCAGCGTACGGGAGTCAATCTTCTCGAAAAAGATCTGACCCAATCAAGTGTGAAAACTCGGTTCGGAAAATTGTGGACTCTCTACTCCGATGCCAAAGTCATGGCTCAGCCGCTATATGTATCCAATCTTGTGAGCGCCAAATGCCCGCAGGGCTGCAATACCGTGATATTCGCCTCAATGAACGACACAGTTTACGCATACATCGCCGATCAAAAGCCCACGAGTTCGAACGACACACTCGTCTGGTCGAAATCACTCGGGTCTCCGCGTCCGGGTTCGCATGATATTGACGAGTCTGCCATCGACGATCCTTCGTGGGGAATTCTGGGAACCCCGGTAATCGATATCGCTAACAATCTTCTCTATCTTGTGGCGTGGAATGACGATCAGATGTACCGGCTGTATGCGCTGAACCTTCGTACAGGTGAGATAGCGAAAGGTCCCAGTGGTTGTGGAGGGTTCCATCGAGGGTGAGCCTTTTTTTCGTCGCGAGCCTAAGTGGAGCCAGCGGCGGAAGCAACGCGCCGCATTACTATTGGACCATGGAGCGCTCTACATAGCCTTCGGGTACGACAATCCCAGTGGAATCGGCGGGTGGCTATTCGTCTACGATCCCGCAACCTTCCAGCTACGGACCGTGTGGAGTCGCCGAGCCAAACGGGAAGGGGGGCGGTATTTGGATGTCGGGCACTGGCCCGTTAGCGGATGACGCTGGCAATGTCTATCTCCAAACCGCGAATGGTGAGTTCAATGCGTCGCGCAATCAGTATGGAAACAGCATGCTCAAGCTTCGTCTCCAAGGCGAAAAGCTTGATCTTGTAGATTCTTTCACGCCGTGTAATCAGTCGTATCTGAATCACGAGGATCATGGACATGGGTTCATCCGCTCCTCTGCTGTTGCCCGAGCAATTTAATTCTCGGTGGCGGGAAGTTCGGGACGCTGTATTTGATGAACCGCGACCATTTAGCGGGCTTCGTACCGGCCGGCGGAAATCTGGCGGCCCGAATGTCAAAACTCAGACCGCGTTCTGCAGACAGTTGATGTACATCGCGGACATATTCATGGCACGCCCATTTATTGGAAAGGTCCGAACGGCGACACAATGGATTTATGTTATGGCCGAACAGCAAAGTCTGGAGGCGCTTCCGTTTGCCGACGGGAAAGTCAAGACCGCCGACACGGATATTAAGACGGGCGGTTGGAAACCTCCGCATCAATCGCCCGCCGGCTTGCCACCACCCGGCCAAGAATTGGATGCCGGGAGGCATACTCGCAGTCTCAAGTGAAGCAGATTGCCTGGCACCGGAATCGTGTGGGCGCTGGTGCCCGCGAATGGCGATTCGAACGGTTATCGCGGCGTGAAAGGAATGTTGCTAGCCTACGATGCTGAGGACGTTACCCAGGAATTATGGCGCAGCCAGGGAACCGACGCAGAAACAGACACGCCTGATAGCTTTGGCTTACTAGCGCGTTTCGTGCCCCCAACCGTGGCGAATGGAAAGGTTTTTGTACCGAACGCGGGCGATCATGAAGAACTCAAGCGATATTGTGGAACTCGTCCAACCAAATTTCCGAGCAATTACGCGGTCGTGGTGTATGGCTTGAAGAATTAGCATGTCTCGTGATCCCTAATGTAGCTCCGGATGATCGAGCGATGGTCGGCGGACACGGGGGATTGGCTAGTTCTCGGCTTCATTTCCTTGTTTTGTCTTATCACCGCTATCTACCCCATCGTTCGCGCATTCTACCGCTTTGAAATCAACTATAAAGAAGGCTGGATGATATACAACATGCTGGCGGTTGTACATCACGTGCCTCTTTATGGCACCAAGTTCGGCTGGACGCTGGTGGATTACCCGGCCTTATCGTTTTACATCATGGCTTTTCTATCTCGCTTCTTTCACGATTATCTTCTGACTGGAAGGCTGCTATGCCTGGGCTCGTTTGGGGTCTGTTCCGTGCTCATCGGGCTGATCATCCGAAAGTTGACGGGACGTCTGGCGCCGGCGATCTTCGGATCCGTTTTTTGCGTAGGCCTCTTTTGCGCCGCGGCAACACGCTATATAGGCTTCGACGACCCTCAAATGCTTGGGGAAATCTTTTTCCTCGGCGGCTTGCTGTTGTACATTTCCAATCCTCCCACGTTGGGCCGTATCGCAGTGATTGTCTTTCTTTTCGTCGTTGGTGGGAATATCAAACACAACCTCGTTGACTTGCCGCTCGCAGTGTTCATAGACCTCTTGTTGATTTCGTGCCGAAAGGCTCTGCAGTTTTTGCTTTTTTGCTGCGGTTTTCGTTACTTGCTCGATTCTTGGCAGCATGAAACTGGACGGCCCCTTCTTCATATCGAACATGCTCAGTGTCCGTCATTATTCTTTGTTGGGCGGGTTCCTCGATTTCCTGTACTACTACTCCGTGATTCTTGTGCCTTTTATTGCTGCGTTGATCTGGGCCATCAAAGTGCGAAGAGATGCATCAAACCGCGTAATTTCCATCTTCTTTTTCACTTCGCTATTCACTGGAATGTTTTTCTCGGCAGGCACAGGAATCGCTATCAACGTTTATTTCAGTAACTTCTTTGCGATCTCAATCGTTATGGGCATGCTTCTCTATTCTGCTTGGAGCGTGCCCTTCTCCTTTCGCTAAGTACAAATTCCTGGGACGGCGCGAAGTCCCTCTAGTTTTGTCCGCTTTTCTGCTCTTAGCTTTTATTTTGTCGGGCTATTCCAATGTTTGGCGTAGCCTCGCGGAGTTGCCGGAGCAGCAAAAACAATATGACGCGGAAGTGTCCTTTTTGAAGACCCAGCCGGGGCCCGCAATTTGCGAAAGTCTGCTCCGATGTTACTGATGCTGGGAAACCCTATGTGTATGATCCTTTCCACTTTACCAGGCTGGTCCACTCTCGAATGAGCTTGATAGCGAAGAGCTTGTTGCGCAATCAAGACGTTCCATTTCGGAGCCATTCAGCTCCACGGACCTTTGCCTTCTCTAGAACGCCCAAACGAGCGTTTCCCGGATGCTGTCCTTGATGCCATTGATCAATATTACAGTCTTTCGGTTCAGTATCCGAATTGCGCAATTTACGTCCCTAGGGCAAACATCAAAATCTAAACATGCGGCGAAGCGCGATTCAATCCCGTTCAAAGCAATTATCCTCCTGAATAGGAGGCCGCGATCCGGGCATGGAGATCCGCTTCAGCCAGCTCGAGATTGCATTTTCTCCGGCGCCCCGGTCCGGCTGGGGCGGTCTCTGGTGAGCTCCGCCACCTCTTCTCCGCCTCAACACTATTCGTGATTTCTTTTTCTCTCGATTCTCACCGTCGCAGCTCTGCTGGTGCAATGGCTACCACTATGGGATCGAGGACATGGCGGATCTACCTGCCGGCCATCAAGAAAATCATCAGATCCCGGAACTCTTACCCCTACGATGCAAACTTTTTCCTTTTGTTCACTCGCTGGACTCTGTTTCATCCAGACAGTCGCCGCCCTGGTCGCGCATCACCCATCTTTCACTTGAGTGGTTGATGTTTGTTTTGCATATCGTAAGCGTCTTTCTGGTTCTCCTCGCGGCTTTCAATTGATCCGGAAATGTTTTTCTGAGCGCGCCTCCCAATGGTGCGGCGTCGCGTTCGTCGCCGCGCTTTGACGATGTCCGTGGCGGGCACTGCGCTCTTCATGGCGGACCAGCATTTGCATCCGCGCAACTTCGCCACTGCCTTTCTGCTGTTTGGCGCCGTGGCCGCGCTCGAAAAGCGATCTATAGCTTTGCTCTGGATCGTTATTAACGGCGCTGTGCCATCCGACCATGGCTGTTGTACGGGACCTTCCATATCGTTCTTTCTCGCATGGCCGGGAAAGTTTTTCGGCGCAATCCGTGGCCTCGCCATTGCCGGAATCCCATTTCGGCGCGCCACCTAATCCCATCTGGCGGAAAGCCATGGCGGACCGTGGCTATCCATTATCCGTTTCTCTTGGGCTTGGTACGAATGGCTAGGGGCTTTGGCACCCATTGCTGTTCGCTGGCTCTTTCGCGCGGATCGCGCGGCGAGACGGTATGCCGACTTTGAGCGCGTCTGCAGCCGGCTGGCCATTTCGACCTCTCTCGGTATCGCTGATCGCCGTTGTCGTGTCTGAATTTTACAAACTTCAGACGCAAACGTGGGCGCGGCTTCGAACCCATGCGCATCCTCCATTTCCCCTATATTATATTTCATGCTGTTTAGCGGGCGGATGCTCGGCAAATATCTGTTGCGCGGCCGGCCCCTCCGCTGGGTTGCGCTTTTTGTTCCACTCGCGCTCACAATGTTTCATTTCCAGCGACTCAAGATTTCCGTCGAGCCATCACATCGAATGGCCCGACCGGGCTCGCCCGCAACGAGTGGGTAAAAGCGTTCGTCTGGGCGCGCGACAACACTCCGACGATCGCACTTTTGCGCTTGATCCCGATTACATGCATAGCACCAGGAGAGGATTACTATGGTTTCCGCGCATTACGCAGAACGAAGCATGCTCGCCGACAATGACAAAGGACGCCTCGGCCGTCGCCGTGTTTCCCGACCTTGCCTGGCAATGGAATCTGGAAGTAACGGATCGGGAGAATTGGCAGCAGTTCACGCTCGCGGATTTTGAACGCTTGAAGAAAAAATACGGCGTGACCTGGGTGATCGT
The DNA here is from genome assembly GCA_963830375.1 of uncultured Acidobacteriota bacterium. Lineage (GTDB taxonomy): Bacteria > Acidobacteriota > Terriglobia > Acidiferrales > UBA7541 > Palsa-295. The sequence continues at coordinate 653,229 of CAWHMJ010000004.1, read as the reverse complement.
AGTCCGGCCTGGCGTTTCCGGCCTTTCGTGTCCGTATGCCAACAGCGAAGTAATGGTGTGCCGGATTCCTTAGTCACTGTGGCGCTTCGTTTCGACTTATTTCTTGACTGCCCAGTGCTGGCCGATGCCCCCGAAGAAGTACGAGCGCGTCGCCACGCGCACGTATCCGGAGTCCTCGAGCAGCGCGGAAAAGTCCCGCATGGAGAGAAAGCTCCGTCAGTGAATCTGGAATATAAGTGTAAACGCGCGCGCGGCCATGAAGCAGCAGGCCCCAGACGGCGCCCTGCGCGTATAAGTACGCGAGATAAATCTCGCGCAACACAGCATTCGACGGCAGGAAAAAATCGATGCTGACGATTGATCCTCCGGGCCTCGTAACACGTTTGATTTCCTGCACGGCCGCCTTCAGGTCGGGAAAGTTTCGCAAACCGTAGCCGATGAAAACGCAATCGAAAGAATTGCCCGCGAAGGGCAAGCACGCCGCGTCACTGCAGACCGCATTTTTCAGCCCCCGAACGCGGGCGAGTCGCAGCATGAGTTCGGTAATATCCGCGGCGATTACCGTTGCCCCCGGCAGGCGTTCGATCACCAGCTGTGAAATGTCCCCCGTCCCGCAAGCCAAATCCAGCACGGATGCGTTTTCCGGCAGCGCGGCCCTTGCTACGCTAAGGCGTTTCCACCGCCGGTCCAAGCCGAAGGAAAAAACGCGGGAAATAAAATCGTAGCGCGGCGCGATGGTGTCAAACATCTGGCGCATGAGGCGCGAGTCTTGGCGTTCTTCGGGAGATTTCATTCTCGGCTGTGAATCTTACCACTCATGCTTCGCTAGAAGCGCGTTTCACAAGCGCGATTGTGCAACTCAAAAACCTTGCCGCAGCCCCTTCGCACAATTATCATCGCTCACGCCATTCCCAGACGAGGTGAGCCATGAAGCGATTTGCAGGAATGATGTTGCTTGTGATGGGGATCTTGTTGGTCACGCAAACGATTGCTGCGCAGGAATGGTCTCAGCCTTGGGCGCGCGAGCGAATCGAGAAATCGCCACGTCATAGCGAGTGGATTACGGTGAAACACGACGGTCGAAACGTGGAGACGCTCGTCGTCTATCCCGAATCGAAAGACAAGCGGCCCGATTGTGCTCATCATTCACGAAATCTTCGGATTGAGCGACTGGGCGCAGGAACTTGCGGACGAAGTCGCCGCAGCGGGCTACATCGCTGTCGCGCCCGACCTTCTGAGCGGTATGGGGCCGAACGGCGGACGCACGAAAGATTTTCCCACAGGAGTCACTGAGGCTATCAGCAAGTTGAATCCCGACCAAGTCACGGCGGACCTGAATGCCGCAGCGGATTATGCCTTGAAGCTCCCCGCGTCGAACGGCAAAATTTATGTCGCGGGATTTTGCTGGGGCGGCGGACAGACTTTCCGTTTTGCGACAAACCGGGCGGACCTTTCCGCCGCATTCGTTTTTTACGGCCCGCCGCCGGCCACAGACGCGATGTCACGCATCAAGGCGCCCGTCTATGGCTTCTACGCTGGGAACGACGCGCGCATTGACGCCACAATTCCAGACACCATCGCCGCGATGAAAGCTGCAGGAAAAACGTACGACCCGGTGACTTATGACGGCGCCGGTCACGGCTTCATGCGCGCCGGCGAAGCTCCCGATGCCTCCGACGCCAACAAAAAAGCCCGCGAAGACTCCTGGAAACGCTGGAAAACCCTGCTTGCGCAGTGACCTTAGCTTTTCAGCGAACATTCACGCGCGGCCTGTGCCTGATAAGCGCACTTAATCGCAAAGTGATTTTCAAATGTCCGGCAGCCGACTCCTCTTTCGCAAGCAAAACTATTTCTGGCTAAGTAGATACAGGTCGGCGTGGCCGGCACGCCGCGCGTAGACCACGGTGGAAAGGTCGCGCGCGAAGTCGTAACCGTTGCCGCCCGAGCTAAAGGGGATAGCAAAGGGGAGTTTCACTGCTACCTGCGGCGAGCCTGTAAGCTTTCCGTCCTGCCAGCCAACCCGGTAAATCGTGAATTCGTGCTCCGACGGGATGGCGTACAAAAGCGACTTGCCGTCAGGCGCAAATACAGACTGGAAGGTTGCCACACCCGGCAACAGCGGAATGCACTTTTTTTCGGGTATAGAAAACTCGTAGATTCCAGTTTTTTCTCCCGCCCATACTGCCCCGATCAGGTATTGCCCGTTGGGTGAGACTTCCGCACTATTGCCGCAATCGCCGCCGATTTTCTCCTGGCCGGAACCGTCCGGGTTCGCTCTCCAAATGGTCGGCACGCAGAGTCCTTCTCGAATCCGGTGATGTAGAGAGTTTTCTGGTCACGGGTCCAAAGCACAGTAAAGACGCCTCCCCTGGACCAGGGAATCTGGCGGAGGTCGCTGCCATCGGCTCCGACGGTATATGGTTTGTCTGTAGCGCCGTTTTGCGATACCACAAAAGCCAAGTGAAAACTGTCCGGCGCCCAGTTTGTCGTTGCCAGAGATTCTCCCGTGGCGATTTTCACCGGGTTGCTGCCGTCAATGTTTGCGGTCCAAACCTCGGTGCGGTCCCTGGCAGGCTGGCTGACATACATCAGGCGCTTTCCGTCCGGCGAGATGGACGGTTGCGTCGCATTTTCCGATGCGATGTCGGTGGTTTGCTTCGTGCGGATATTGTACGCGGTCAAAAATCCGGTGGCTTTGCCGTTCACGAAATAAATTCCTTTTCCGGAGGGGTCATACCATGGGCGAAAAGTCCGGCCCGGTCCCCTGGGTGACCTGCGTAAGCGATTTGTCACTCAGGGTGTACTTCCAGATGTTGGTCAGGCCGCTTACAGTGCGGCTGAACAGCACGGTTTTGCCCGGTCACCCCAGGCAAGGTCCAGGGTTTCCGCAGATAGTCACCCAGCGAACGATCGAGTGATTGGACAAATCCACTTCGTACACGTGGGCGAGCGGGATTAAAGAGATCGTGTCGTGCGTGAATACCAGCAAGTGGTTGCCGTCCGGGAAAGGCAAAAGCCGCCGTGGCGGAAACAGCGGAGCGTCGAGAGCATAAATCTGCTCCTCGCTTAGGCTGGATCTTTGCGTGCGGAAGATGCCGCGGCTGTCCGCTTTTAGGTAGTAGATGAAGTTGCCGTTGGGAGATGGAACTAACCCGAAACCCGAAGCCACGCGATTGGGTTTTCCGCCGAGTGTGGGGACGGCCCAACCTTCGTCGTTACCTTGGAATCTCCCGTAATAGATCTCGGTTCCGTCAGTGGAGAAGCTATCCACAATCTTGTCGCCTCCGTCATTTGTGAGCTGAAGAGGCTCGCCGCCGGAAGTTAGCATGACAAATATCTGCGAGATGCCGGCCACTTGCGAGGTGAATGCGACGGTGTGGCCGTCGGGAGAAATCCGCGCATACTCCATCGGCTTGTCCCAATGGCTAATTTGCGTAATTTTCGCCGGCCCGCTCGGAGCGCCGGAACCGTGCAAGAAGTGATAGGCGGCAAACGCTGCCGCAACGAGCAGGAGAACGGCGCACGCGGCGACAATGGCGTATTTCTTGCCAGCAGAAGTAGACGTGGGCTGCGCAGCGACCGTCGCGCTCGATGATCTTTCCGCTCCCAGGCTCCGGAGCAGAACTCTGCACCGCCGAGCTTGTCGATTCGGAAATACGACCCGAGCCGGTATCGCGGCGCAGGCGCTTCAAGTCCGTGCGAACATCCGAGGCAGCCTGATAGCGCAGGTCGCGATCTTTTTCGAGCGCCTTGTTTATGATGTCTTCCAGCTTCGCGGGAAGTTCCGGGTTCAACCGCACGGGAGCCACCGGAGCGCGATTCAAAATCGCTTCCGTTATCACACCGGATGTTTCACCGCGAAACGGAACCGTGCCCGTGGCCATTTCGTACAGCACCACGCCAAACGAAAACAGATCGGTGCGAGCGTCGAGTTCCTTTCCGCGAACCTGCTCGGGCGACATATACGCAACTGTCCCCACTGCGACGCCCGGGCTGGTGAGGTCTTCCGGGCGCACTCCCGCCGTCATCTGAGCCGCCATGGTTGCGTCCGACGTCATCGAATGGACGGTGGCGAGGCGAATCTGTTTGGCCAGCCCGAAGTCCAGAATCTTGGCGTGACCGCGCTCCGTCACGAAAATGTTGGCCGGCTTGATGTCGCGGTGAACGATGCCCTTGCTGTGCGCCGCGTCCAGCGCGTCCGCAATCTCGATGCTCAGGTCCAGCAGCAATTCCAAATCGAGGGGACGGCCCGCGATGGAATGTTTCAAAGTCTTCCCATCGAGGCATTCCATCGCCAGGTAGGTCTGCCCGTTCTCTTCGCCGATATCGTGGATCGTGCAGATGTTCGGATGATTCAGCGCCGAAGCCGCTCGCGCTTCCCGCCGGAATCGTTCGAGCGCCTGCGGGTCACCCGCCAATTCATCCGGCAAAAATTTCAGCGCAACGTTTCGGCCAAGGTTGGTGTCCTCAGCCTTGTAAACCACACCCATGCCTCCGCCGCCAAGCCGTTCCACGATGCGGTAATGCGAGAAGGTTTTGCCAATCAGCGAATCGGTGGGTTGCATGCGTGCACATTTTAGGTTGCAAGCGAAGTCAAGTCAACGAGCGGAACCCTGGTCGACAACCGCCGGGATGATGGCTAGCGCGCCGTCGAGTGCCTGGCAGCGCTTACCGGACAAATGACGGCTCAGCGTGGGCGATTCGGAAGATTCGACTTCAACCTCCGATGAAGAGCCCTCCGTTCGGGGACAGCCATTGCCCGGTGAAATAGGAACTGTCATCGGAGGCCAGAAAGAGAGCGGTCGTAGCAACTTCACGCGGGTTGCCCGGAGCGCCCCATGGGAACCCGGGACATCAGCGCCCGCTTTAGAAGTGGGGACTCTGCCTGACCCGCCGTCATGGGCGTATCGATCCAGCCAGGGCAGATGGCATTTACGCGAATGTTGCGCGACGCGACTTCCTTCGCCACTGCCCGCGTAAAACCAAGGATGGCGCCCTTCGCCGCGCTGTAGTTAGGAGCGTACTCGAGGCCGCCTAGCCCCGCCACGCTCGACATGTTAATGATCGCACCCCGATTTTTTGCACCCATCAATTTGAGCGCCTCGCGAGTACAGAAAAATGTTCCGTTCAGATGGACACCGATCATCCGGCTCCAATCCACGTCCGACATTTCCGAAGTAACATCCCAATGCGTGCCAATTTCACCGCCGCTCATCAATTCCATAATGCGCGCGTCCGCTTTCCGCCTGATTTCTTCGCCGTGTTTGGCGTCCGTTTCGCCTATCCCGGCATTGTTCACCAGGATGTCGAGTGTGCTGTAGCGCGCCGCAATTTGCGCGAACATTGATTTCACCTCCGCGCTCGAGGACACATCAGCCTTCACCGCCATGCAGCGCGCGCCGGCAGGCCCCATTCCTTCAACCGTTTTCTGCGCCCCCTCCAGCACGATGTCGTTGACGATTACGCTAGCGCCTTCTTCGGCGAACAACGTGGCGATGGCTCGCCCGATCCCAGATCCTCCACCCGTAACCAAGGCAACTTTGCCTTCCAGTCTCACAGTTGTACCCCCCAAGTTAAATTCGCCGCCATCGAAAAAAAGGTCCCATAGCTAGGGAGACATCTCACGGGCAGGCATGCTTAGAAATAGATGACGCATGAAAGGTGGCGCGCCCGGAGGGGTTCGAACCCCCGACCTTGTGCTCCGGAGGCACACGCTCTATCCATCTGAGCTACGGGCGCATATCGGAAAAGGAGCGACGTTCGCGCTTGATTTTACTCTGCTTCCCGCCTGGTAGCAAAAGCAATCGAGGCATGCGCGCGCTCCGCTTCACAGTGTTTTCCGGGACTGCGCATTCAATAGCTACTTACTCGGCCCGCCTGAGAACCGGTTTCCGAGTCATATCATGGCCAGAGCTAGTGCATCATCCGCCGCGGGCAAGGTTTTTCACTTGCTTCGCCAGTTTTTCGATCTGTTCCGCCTTTTGAATCATGGGAAGAGACAGCGTATTTGTCGCGTCCGTTTTTTCCACTTCGTCTTTCAATTCCTCGGCCAGCTTGTAGATTCTCTCCACATTCTCTGCGATCTGCCGCTGATTTTGTTTCAGGATGTCCTTAGCTTCTTTGGAATTGGGTTTGATTTCATCGCTTGGCATCGGCTGGTCGAGCTTGGGTGGCCCGGGATTCTGCGCCGGTTCTGGCCGAGCCGGAAGACCGTTCTGAGCGTACGCAATACCGCTGCCGGAAAACAGTCCCAACGGTACGCCTAGCGCCATCGGGATCATCGCCGTCAAAAAATTTCTCTTATTCGCGTCCACCATAAATCAGCTCCTCTCGAAAAAAATGCTTGCCACGGTCGCGCGCTCCAGGCAGCTATACTTGCAGCGGAAGCTCCATGCACCAGGGCGGGTGAATGGTATAATTCCGCTCCCCTTATCTTATGACTGATTCGCTCAGGCGGTGGATGGAATTTGCGGGCGTACGCGCGCTGCGCGTCCTGATTATCGTTTTCATCGCCCTTCTGGTTGCCCGCCTGCTGAGAGCCCTTACTTCCCGTCTGATTCAATCCGCCAAGTCCCCGTCGCGCGTGGCCCAGATGCGCGAACAGCAAACGCGCACAATGGCCGCATTACTCTACAGCGTTGGCCTAGGAATCATCGTCGGCGTGGCGGTTCTGACTGCGCTGCCTGAATTCGGATTCAATGTGAGCCCGGTGGAAGCGGCGGCGGCAGTAGCCAGCCTTGCGCTCGGATTCGGCGCACAGAATCTCGTCAAGGATCTCATCAACGGCTTCTTCATCGTTTTTGAGGATCAGTTTGTCATCGGTGATTTGATTCAGACAAATGGGGAAACTGGACGCGTGGAACACCTCACTCTGCGCCGAACCGTACTTCGAAATGTTGCCGGTGCGATGGTAACCATTCCGAATGGACTTGTTGGTCCGGTCGCAAACCTCAGCCGGGATTGGTCGCAGGTTTTTGTTGATGTCACCGTCCCTTCGGAAGAAATGGTGGGACGCGCCCTCACCGCTTTGGAAAAAATTGCCTGCGATTTCCGCGATGACGCCGACTGGTCGCCTGCCTTGGTGGATGGCCCTCGCGTCCTCGGTATCGAGGCTCTTTCGCTGGACGGCACCGCGATCCGGCTGCAAGTGCGAACCGTTCTGAATCGCAAAGAAGACGTGGCGCGCGAACTCCGGCGTCGAATCAAACTTGGCTTTGAGCAATCTGGCATCCCGCTTAGCCAGATGTACAATGTTTCCGTACGCGAAGTTCCACCGCCGAATTCCTAATTCTTTCTCTACAGGAGGGAAACAATGGGTGAAGTTACGCACGATCAGGTCAATTTAATGCTGCGGCTGTACGATATCCGCCGCGAACCTCGCCTTCGTGAAGCGCGTCAATGGTTCATGGATAATTTCCGGCCCGCCACGATGGACGACGTGATGAAGCAATATCCGCCGGCGAGCCAGGAAAACGCTTACTTCCGCATGGTCATGAGTTACTGGGATATGGTGGCCAGTATCGTCAACCGAGGATTGATTGATGAAGAATTGTTCTTCGAGAACTCCGGGGAGCAGTGGATCGTTTGGGAACGCTTGAAGCCCGTAGTCGCTCCCTGGCGGGCGCTTTTCAAAAATCCGCACATGCTCAAGAATCTTGAGGAACATTGCAAGCGCCTGGAGGCCTGGCGCGAAAAGCGTGCGCCCGGAACAAACCAGGCGATGCGTGACATGTTTGCCCAAATGGAAAAGGCCGCGGCAGCCGCAAAGAAATAGCCGGTCATGATTCAGCGGGAGCGGGGGCCGGCGCGGCCGGCCAAGTCGATGCCACAAACACCTCGACTGCGGCAATTTCCCTAGGTTTTCTTAGGGAATTTGTGATAGCTTTTCCCAGACCCCGCGATCAGATTTTTTTCTAAGACGTAAGGAATCCGGGAGCATTGCTTAGTTTGCCGCCCGACCCAGGGCATCCGGAGAGGAATATCCAAATGAATGTCCGTCATCCTGTCATTTCTACTCTCGTGCTCGTAATCTGCCTGGCGCTGGTAATGCCTCCGGATGTCGCGGCGCAGGCAGCCCAAAGCGCCGGGAAAATCACTGCGGTGGTGCCGATCGTGAACGTGATTCGCGGCGCCCAGCAAGTGGCCGCTTCAACTTCCCAGCAAGTATTTTGGGGCGATGTTATTAACACCGGGCATCTGGCGCGCGCTCGCGTCGCCTTGGATGACGGCTCGATTCTGAGCGTCGGCTCGGATTCCAACTTGGCCATTGCGAAGCATGATGCGGCGCAGCAGCAGACCGACCTGGATTTGAATTACGGGCGTGTCCGCGCCAAAGCGGCCAAGCTCGTGAAGCCGGATGCCCACTTCCAGATCCGCACTCCCGTCGGTGTTGCCGGCGTCGTCGGCACAGACATGGCCGTACTATTTGACGCTAACGGAAAGATGGAGGTCTTCTGCATCGAGGGCGCCTGCAAAGTTTGTGACACGGACGCGACACTGCGTTCTGATGAAGGGCGGCCAGGAGTCCAGTGTTCGTAGCAACGAACCGCCGTCTCAACCTGTTCAAGCTACCCCGCTGAACATGACCGAAGCGGTAAATACAACTGCCACATCTGGCGCTGGTGCGGCGGGCGGAGGACTTGGAGTTGCCGGCGGCGTGGCCGTCGGAGTGGGTGCCGCAGTGGCAGCCACGGTCGCAATCGTGGTGGTCCGCGTTGTCACCAAAACACAATCTTGCGGCACGACCCCGACGAACACCGGCGTCCACGCCAATTGCACGAAGATCGATACCGGCGGGAAAATTAACGGACAGCGGGTGCCCTAGCTGCCGTGGCGTCGAGCCGGCGCCCTGTAGAGTTCAAAAACCTCATTGCTCACACATCTTCTTCTTCGCTTCCTGATCGGCGGAATTATCGTTTGTGGCTTTGCTGCGATCAGCGACATCTTGAAACCGAAGAGTTTCGCCGGACTTTTTGGCGCGGCGCCGTCGGTGGCCCTGGCTACCCTGTGGCTGACGATTTCCTCACAGGGTAAAATCCACGCCGCAGTGGAAACTCGCTCGATGATTGCGGGTGCCGCGGCATTTTTTGTTTATGCCTCTTGCGCGACCTGGCTGCTGATGAAGGGCAGGTGGTCCAGCCTTTCGGTTACCGTGAGTCTGATCCCGGTGTGGTTGGTCGTTTCTCTTGGCCTTTGGTTTTTGCTGCTGAGGTAAATGTTCTTGAATATCAGCGTCAATTTGTCGGCACTGCGCCAAGCGAAATGGTACCAATTTGCACTCCGATTCCTATTCGGAGGAGCCATCTGCGTTCTTGCGGGTATCATCGCGAACAAATATGGACCCGCAGTCGGCGGCCTGTTTATGGCTTTTCCTGCTATCTTTCCGGCAAGCGCGACGTTACTTGAAAACGAACAGAAAGAGAAAAAAGAACGAGCTGGATTGCACGGCACGATCCGCGGAAGAAAAGTCGCCGGTGTAGATGCAGCCGGCGCCGCCATGGGAAGCATCGGAATGATGGCGTTTGCCGCGATTGTCTGGGCGCTCCTGCCGAAGCAGCCTGCTCCCGCGGTATTGATCGGCGCGACGGCAGCCTGGTTTGGCGTTTCTGTGTTCGTCTGGCACATGCGCAGTATGTGGGTGCACTCGCGCAAGCATTGAATTGAACGATGTCTTCCGCGCATCAATTATTTCGCCAAGTGCAGTCAGATATATGTAATGGCTCGGTCATTCTTTCTCGAAAGGCCGGGAAGGCAGCAAGAACTGCAACCCAAAGTAGCCAACGAAATATGGCTGGGTGGTTCCTGCTGTTTGCACGCTGCGTCCGGCCATTAAGAGGAGGATTACCGGGGGGTGTATCTTGTAGCGAAGACCTCCCTCCAGCGTTTCTTGGTCCGTGGATGGATGGAATGTTCCCGTCGAGTAAAATTCGGCGTCCAGTTCCAAGTTCTTGGTAAAGTCGTGGCCGACGACAATGCCTGCGAGCCACCCGTCCGGCCCGCGGTGTACGAGATTGTAGCCAGCCTCCCAATTCAGATCGATCGGGCCGAGCTTTTTTGAAAATTCGAGAGGCAGGATCAAGCTTGCACCTCGCGGGGTGATTCCTCGCTCGACGGAGTTATTCGGATTATTGATGGAAAGCTGCGGAAAAAGTGACATAGCGAATCCCGAATCCTGATTGTCGTAGAATCGCCATTTCACTCCCAATTGATCCTGCCCCAGCCCGTATTTCACCGGCGAGGGATTGTCCACGCGGAGCCACGCGTTTTCGTAGGTCAACTGGATGCGATCGCCGAGGCCAAAGTTGATGTCCACGTCCGGTGTGTGCGCGACTGAATGATCGGGATAAAGAAAAGGCATGTAGGCCAGATTAATCTCCCATTGCAGGTTTCCAGGGGTGCCGGGATCGTTGGTGTAATACGGCGGCCCGCCTTGGGCAAAAACGGCGGGGCAAGAAAATACAAGAAGCCAGATCAGCCGGGAGGAAATTTTGGAGGCGCGGGCGAGAATCGAACTCGCGTATGAAGGTTTTGCAGACCTCTCCCTTACCACTTGGGTACCGCGCCTTAGATTCAAAGTATAACGAAAATCGGGTTCTGTTTCAGCCCGGAAAAGACGCGCGAGGTTCCATTCGCCGCCAAACGGGGCCGGCCAGAATTTAGGTTGGCCATCAATATTTATTCCCAATTTATTTTATGTGCAGCTCGTAGGGCAGGCGCGCCTGGATGGGTTCCATGAGACCCAGGATGTGCTGCAGCGTAGTTTCCAGAGATCTTGATTCGTTCATCTGTTCTTTTTCGCGCTCGAGAAGCTGCTGAAAGAAAGTCTTCTCTTCGGGAAGGCGCACGATGCGAACGGAATCGCTCGCGGGGATGTGCGCCAGCCGCTTGGCGACTTCGATTGCGCGGTCCATGCCTCCCAGTTCGTCAACGAGTCCCAGGTCTTTCGCCTGCGCTCCGGACCAGACGCGGCCCTTGCCGATTTTGTCCACCGCTTCCACCGACATTTTACGGCCCTCGGCCACGCCCTTTGTGAATTCGTCGTAGGTTTCATGAAGAGACTTTTCAATGTAATCCCGCTGCGCCGGCGTGAAATTCTGCTGCGCGGAGAAGAGTGTGGCGTTGTCGCTGGTGGCGACGTAATCCGTGCTGACGCCAAGCAAATTGAAAAGCCCTGACACGTTGAGCTTGCCGATTATGACGCCGATCGAACCGGTGATGGTATCCCGGTCCGCGACAATTTTGTCCGCAGGCGAGGCGATCCAGTAACCGCCGGACGCAGCGACATCGGACATGGAAACGACGACGGGTTTCACTTCGTGCGCGAGTTCCACTTCCCTGCGAATCACTTCGCTGCCGACCACGGAGCCCCCGCCTGAATCCACGCGCAGAACGATGGCTTTGATACTCGAGTCCATGCGCGCTTTGCGAATGTCCGCGGCTACCGAATCGCCGCCCATGATGAATCCGCCGCCCGGGCGTGGTGCCGGAACTCTCCGGAGACGATGAGACCGCTGGCATAAACGATGGCAATTTTCTCCAGGGCAAAATTCGGTGCGTTCAGAGACGTGCGGTAGCTATTCAGAGAAACTGGATTCCAGCCACCTGCGCGTCTTTTGAAAAAGTCCTGCACCTGGTCCCAATAGCCGAGCTTGTCAACGATCTTGCTCGCCAGTGCGTCGCCGGTAGCGAGCGGGCCACGGTTGAGGATTGCTTCAAATTCATCGCGGCTCATGCCGCGCGCTTTGCGAAGTGTCGCCGAGATATTGTTCATAAACGCTGTGCAGAAGCGATTCCACTTCTTCTTTGTGCGCGGGGGTAAATTTCTTCTCCGTGAACATGTTTCCGGCAGTCTTGTATTCGGCGATGTGGTAGTACTCCGGAACGATTTTCAGCTTGTCGAGCGTGCCGCGGACAAAAATAGCTTCCGCCATCATTCCGCGAATGCTGACGGGAGTGGTAGGCACCAGCCAGATTTGCTGGCAAGCGCTGGCGAGATAATATTCCTGGTTTTGGATGCCGTCATAGCCAAGATAACAAATGCTGGGCTTGCCGCTCGCGCGGAACGCAAGCAGATGATTGCGAATCTCTTCGAGTTTTGCCCAGCCGGTTTCGAGCGGGGCGATACGGACTACGAGGCCGGTGATGCGCGGATCGGTGCGAGCGTTGTCGAGCGCGTCGAGATAATCATGCAGAACAGGAATGGTGCCGTTGAAGGCGCTGAAAAAGTCCGGGACGCGCTGCTCTTCGATTTGGCCGGTCGCGTCAATGACCAGGACGGAATTCGAGGCCAAGCGTATGCCCGGCTTCGAGGCGGCCCAAATAATGAGGATCACAAAAACAAACAATACGATGATTACAATCGCTCGCCGCTTGCCCCAAGTCATTGTCATTCACCTTTTACCCGCGCGTGTGAGGGAAATGGCTGATACCGCGGGCTGATACCGCTGACAACAAGGTAGCATCGAGGCGCGCAAAACTCCAATTTGGGCTGCGGTTGATGTGTTCACGGCGAATATTCTTGCTGCTACCAGAGCGGCAGAAACGGAACAAAAAGGAGGATATCCATTTCTGAATTTTTTGGCGATTTGAGCATGTCGCGCTCGTTTGTTTTCAGTGAGTTGGAGCATGTTCTACTTCCTGAGTTTGGCGATTTAATCCGGTGGGCGTTGCGCTTGGAGCGGGCTGTTTATTCTCTTGGGGTACGTTCTGGTGCTGCACGATTACGATGTGCTTGGTTGGATGCTTAATCCATTCTCCGAACTCGTTGATGTGAGTGTAGGCGTGCACGGCTTTGATGACGGAGGAAGCTGTAACTTTGACGATTTCCGCGCACTCGATAACCGATTCCAGGGCAACGCGGACGGCTTTGCGGCGACGGGCAAAAATGCCGGTGGCATGGACGTGGCGGTAGATCGAGGAGTGGTCTGGAATACCGTACTCCCGAGCGATCTTGTCCGGGCTGCGCCAGCGTAGGAACTCATGCTCGATGGCTTTGCGGTCGGGGTGGCGGCAGACGTTGCACCGACGAGTGTGAGGACCCATCGCCGCGCGGGGTTTCGGTTGGGATGGGCGACCAGTGTCGCTGCGCAGGCCGCCGCGGAGCTGATAGTCTTTTTCGGGCCGGTTCTCGGTTGGACGCGCAGGGGAGCGCTCTGCGGCCTGGGGACATCTTCAGCCTTTTCATTCGCGCCCGCAGGATGGCTCTGAGCGGCGTAGAACGATGCCGGGCGCTAAGCCGCTATTGGTCAGCGGCACGCCGCCGAGTCTAATTTCAAACTCTTTCAGGGCGAGCGCCGCTCGTACGAGTGCGGCGTCATCGTCCAACTTCTGTTCGTCGTGCACAATCACTTCCTCCTCAGGGGCTGAAAAGCGCCCGAACCGATGCTAGATGAAAAAGGAGAGAGATATCAAGGGACTGTTACGGTGAGCATTTCATATGACTCAGTCGTAAAGATTTAAGGGGCAAAATAGTTTTGTGTGAGCAGGTACTAGCCTCCGCAGATCTGCGTAGGCTATTCGTATGTGAGACAGAACAGCGAACAGTGAGGATCCCCCTCACGGTATCTGCTACAAATCTCGGCTCGAGGTGCAGCCAGGCTCGAGCGGTAGCCCTCTGTTCGACCCCGATGGAAACATCGTTGGCGTCGTAGTTGCAACGCTAGATCCGGCCGGGGTGTGTCATGCGGACAGCGCTATTCCCCAGAACGTAAACTTCGCTATCAAGGCAGAATATCTGTTGAACCTCTTCGCCATGCTTCCGAGCGAGTCTCTGGCGACTAGGACGACAACTTTCTCACCTGAGAAAGTGGCCTAGTGCGTTGCAATTATACGCGCGTGGTAGGCACAAGCTGACGCAGCAGCAAATCGAAAGCTTGCGCAGGTAAGGCAGCGCAAGCGGTCGGAGCACGACTCGGAGTTCTTCTTATGGCGGGGTTGAAACCCCGCCCTTCCGGCGGGTCTTATAATGAGGTGTGCTGACTCACGCGGAGTACGACAAAGGAGGCTGGAACAAATGAGCACTCGAACGGTTGACTTGGAATACGGCCGGTTGCTGACGAAGTTTTCTCCGAAAGTGATTCGCACGGAAAAAACGAATGGGGAATATGCCGAGGCGCTGTACGAACTCGACCAGCGCGACGCAAAGCTGACTCGCGCCGAAAAGGAACTTGCCGAACTTCTGACACTGCTGATCGAAAACTTCGAGTCCAAACGCTACAAATTGCCGCGCGCAAAGCCTGTGGAAATTCTGCGATTTTTGATGGACCAGCACGGACTGAGGCAGAAGGATTTGGTGGATGTGTTTGGAACGCGCAGCGTCGTTTCCGAGGTGTTGAGCGGCAAGCGAAAATTGAACAGGGAGCACATCAAGCGTTTGAGCGAGCGGTTTCACGTTTCGCCCGAGGTCTTTTTCTAGGAGGAATGACTCGCCGATAGTGTCAAGGCCACTCAGTGTGCCTTTCCAACCAGCCTCGGTGCCTCGCAAGTATCACGATTTCTCCCGGTTTCGGCCTTTCTGTGAACTCAAATATTCGGCCTGCGCACTGATTGCTGCGTGCCAGATAACCGTAGCCCAGGATGACTGCAGATGGGAACATATAACCCGAACACGACTCGAATTTCGCGTCGAATGAAAACCACAAACGGTCGGGAATCGGATCGGTGCAGACAAAACCGAGCAGCGCCGGCCGAATCGGTCCGAACCGTCTTCGGGCTACTAGGCGGGACGGCAAACATCGTGATCGCGATATTCTTAAGCGGCTTGCCTTTTTTGGAGTCCAAGACTCTCACAGAAATACAATTCGCGCTTTGGGCTGAACAACTGAAAGCTGCCGCGTAAACACAAATAAAAGCGAGCGCCAAGACCCGGGCCAGTGGCCTAAACAGAACAAGGAGCCGGGTTACGGATGTCCGTTTTCGCATTGAATTGACCATTTCGATCAGGCGAGCATCCTAACGCGTCTCTCCGATACCACACGGCTCCTTGTGACACTTTCGCGAGTGTCACAGCGCGGTACGGTTTGTCACTTTCAGCGTCATTTGAGTTGTGTGGCGAAATGACGGCGAGGGTTAGAATGCTGGCGCGATGCAACTCTGGTTTGCACATGAAAGCGCGGTAACGCTGCGCGAACAGCTTGTGACGCAGATTATTCTGGGAATTTTGAGCGACGACTTGCGCCCCGGGCAACGACTGCCAAGCACGCGAGAACTGGCGCGGCGATTTCATCTGCATCCGAATACGGTGAGCGCGGGATACCGGCAGCTCGATCGGGAGCAGTGGGTTGCGTTTCGGCGTGGAAGCGGCGTGTACGTCCGGGATACGAAACCGGAGAAAGCGCTCGCGCCTGAGTTTGCGCTCGATCAGCTTGTGGGGGAGCTACTTCGTTCAGCGCGCAAGCTGGGCGTGCCGATGGCTACTGTGCGGTCGCGTCTGCGGCACTGGTTCGAATTGCAGCCTCCCGATCATTTTCTGCTGATAGAGCCGGACGAAGAATTGAGACGGATATTGGCGCTGGAGATACAACGCGCGGTGAAGCTTCCGGTAAAAAGCTGTGGTCCGCACGACGCTCAATTTTCCCAGGAGCTCGAAGGCGCTGTTCCGGTGGCGCTCGCGGGAAAAGAGAAGATTGTGCGGAAAGAGCTGCCGGAGGGAACCGAGTTGCTTGCGCTACAGATTAGCTCGGTGCCGAACTCTCTGGCGAGTTGGATGCCCGCACCTTCGGGCGTTCTTCTGGGCGTGGCCTCGCGATGGCCGGGCTTTTTGAAAATGGGCCGCACGATGCTGGTTGCTGCGGGATTTCCTGCAGATAGCCTAGTATTTCGCGACGCGCGCAAGGCAAATTGGCAGCGAGGCTTGAAAGAGACTGCGGCTATTGTTTGTGACTCGGTCACCGCGTCAGAACTGGCGAAAACATTTCGTGCAGCGCAATTCCCTCTCGTTTCGGAAGCTACTTTGGCGGAGCTACGGCGTTACGAGGAGTTCATCAGCAATCCGCTCGTTCCTTCATTGTGACCCTGTGGCGATGTGATCCCCGATCGACTGCGAAGCCTAAAAAAAAGGCAAGGACACGTCAAAACCCGCACCCTTCGAAAAACGAAGAGTGCGGCACCCTGAAATTCGGTCTTCGGCGTAGGTGGAATACGGTGTGCTGCCGAGGATCTCCCTTGCAGGGCGCTTCGTAAGTCCTTTGGCACTGCTCTTAAGCTGTACTTTCGTCCAGTTGTTCGGGGGCGGCGCGCACGCGCATCATTGAAGCAGGGATTGGCCTGCATTGGCATTTGTGTCGGTGCCACTAGATCGAAACACCTGGAGAAGACCATTTGCGTCGCGCACACGAATGGCTCGTTCTCGCGCTCATACTTGTGCAATTGGGCTGCTCGGGCACGACGAAGACGCCTGCAACGCCGCCAGCGCAGATCGCTGTGAGCGTGATGCCGACTGCCGCGAATGTGCGAGCGGGAGCGACGCAACCTTTTACTGCCAGCGTGACCGGCACAACGAATCAGAATGTGACGTGGTCGGTGAATGGGGTTGCGGGCGGCAACGCGACAAGCGGAACGATCAGCGGGTCGGGGGTTTACACTGCTCCGGCTAGCTTGCCGAATTCAAACGCGATTACGATCGGCGCCGCGTCCGCTGCGGATTCCAGCGCGAGCGGAACGAGCAACGTGACGTTGTGGAATGCCACGCCGGCGATCAGCAGCGTAACTCCGACGAGTTTTAGTCGCGGGCGCCTATACGCTTACGGTGACGGGCAGCAATTTCGTGAGTGGCGCGCAAGTGCTGTTTGGAGGCGCGGCGGTCAACTACGGCCGTTGTTTCAGCCACGCAACTCACCGCGACGGGTTCGGAATCCAGCGCGGGACTATTTGCCGTCAGCGTGAGCAACCCGAATCCGGGGAGCAGCACTTCTTCAGGCATCAACGTGACGGTGACTTCGCAATCCGGCGGAAATCCTCCGCCGCCTCCGCCGAGCGCTTGCAGCGCAATCAGCCTGGGGCAGGGCGGCAGCCTCAATGGATTCCTTCCCTTCCCGGCGGATAACGCATGGAACCAGAATATTGCAGACGCGACGGTGGATCCGAATTCCGCCGCGATTATTAATTTCATCGGAGCGAGCGATCCGGTGCATCCGGATTTCGGCTCCGGCGAGTATCAAGGGTCGAGCATTGGAATTCCTTACATCGTGGTGGATTCGGACCAAGCGCCGGTGGCGATTAATTTCACAGCCTATGGAGACGAGAGCGATCCCGGGCCGATGCCGGTTCCGGCGAGCGCGCCGATTGAGGGATATCCGAATCCGGGAAGCGGCGACCGGCACGTGCTGGTGCTCGACAACAGCAACTGCTGGCTGTACGAACTCTACAGCTCGTATCCGCAGAGTGATGGGAGTTGGAACGCGGCCTCCGCAGCGGTGTGGGATTTGACGGCGGATGAGCAGCGGCCGCTGACGTGGACTTCCGCCGATGCCGCGGGCCTTTCGGTTTTCGCGGGGCTCGCGCGCTACGACGAAGTTGCCAGCGGGGAAATCAAGCACGCGCTGCGGTTCACGCTGCAAGACAGCCGCGCCGCTTTCGTGCCGCCGGCTTCGCACTGGGCCGCGAATTCAACGAATGCGAATGCCGCTCCCATGGGCATGCGCCTGAGGCTGAAAGCGAGTTTCGATATTTCGCAATTTTCGGCGACGAACCAGGTGATTCTGACGGCGCTGCAGCAATACGGCATGATCATGGCTGACAACGGCTCGAACATGTACATCAGCGGCGCGCCGGACGATCGCTGGGATAACGACGACTTGCACAATCTGGATCAGGTTACGGCGTCGGACTTCGAAGTGGTGACGATGAATCCGATCTACACGCAGGCTAATTTGCCTACCGGCGCAGCACCCGCGATTTCCAGCTTCACGGCAAGCTCCTCGACCGTTTCCGCCGGGGCGCAAGTGACGCTGCGATGGAATGTGACGGGAGCTTCGTATTTCGATGTGACGCCGCAAGTGGGCGCGATTCGCGGGACGAGTGTGGTAGTCACACCGTCGCAGACTACGACGTATACGCTGAACGCGACGAATGAATTCGGACGTACGACTTCAACCGTCACTGTTACGGTGCAGTGAGCAGCTCGCCTCTGACAACCCCTTCGCACTATCTGATCGATAAGCCCCCGGGCAGAATTAAGAGAAGGCGAAGCTATCTAGGCATGATCGATTTGGAGCGGTATCAGTGAGGCCTTTGCTGCGCGGCTCGCTGTTGTGCTGCGGCGGCTGCCGCGGCTCTGGCCTGGGCTTGCGCCTGTGCTTGCGCGTTGTATTGGTAACCTGGTCCCGGTTGGGCCGGATAGCCGGGCCGCGGACCTGCGTTGAGCATCTGTTGCATAGCCTGGTTCATTTGGAGGGCTGCCGGTGGCGCGCCATTCTGTGCCGCCATCAATTTTTGCTGATCGCCGGCGAGCTCGGGGCTCGCGGGATAAAAAACCAGCAGTGCGTTTACCAAGTGGAGCGCACCGGGATAATTTTGCTGCTGGTAGAGCTGGTTTAGCTGCGCGCGAAACTGGTTGCCGAGTTGCTGCTCCATCGCTTTACCGGCGGGATTGCCCGCTTTGCCCGCGAGAATAGCCCAGTGAAGCGCACAATCATTCGGCGGCTCGAAGTAGCGCCCCTGCGCGTAGGCGGCCTGCGCATTTGCAAACATGGCTTGACTCGGATTGGCGGAAGATACCGGAACGGTTGATGCGGTAGCAGCCGGCTTGGTGACGCGCACGTTTTCTTCAGGCGCTTTGACCGGCTCGGTGCTGGCGTCGACCACTTCGATAATTCCAGCGCCGCCCGGCTTGCTTTGCCAGTTCATATCGAAGACAACGCCTTCGTGAACGTCAATGACGCCCGAGCCTGAAGCGTTGCTGGGCTTTCTGCCGGGGCAGGAAACCAGTCCATCGATGGAATACTGCTGCTGGCCTTTGGGCACGTCGTTGGCGGCATAAGGATTGGTGGCGAGGTGAAAGGTTTTGCCGGCGACGGTCATATTCAGATTCGGCGTGCACAGATGGCGGTCCACGTTATATTTCAAGACGATGGTGGCGGTGGCGGGCGCAACCGGCACAGGATTAGGCTTTGGATGCGGCTTGAGAAAATGCCATCCAGCAAGAGCAGCGATGACAACTGCGGCGCCTGCGGCTATCGGAATCCACGGAGGTTTCGTCGCGGCGGCAGGAGGGCCGCTCGCAACTTGGGCGCTTGGCGCGGGAGGCGGGACGGCACGCACGCTGGCCGGAGCAACCGCTTTCACGGGCGCGGGCGGAGCGGTGGGAGCGACGTCGTGCGCCGGGCGCGCGACAGCGGCAGGCGGGGCAAGCGGAGCTGAACTCTCCACGTCGGCGCGAATGCCCTTGGCATGGAGGCCGGCAACCAGGGCTGGAATGATCGTGGGGATTTGATCGGCGTGAACGCGAGTGGCGTTCGCGGCGGCCATGGCCTGTTTCCAACCGGGCCTGCGGTGCGCGTACTCGTCGTGGGTCAAGTCCAGAAGCAGCGGGAGGGTGGCTTTGTTAGCTTCGACGGCGCGGACGATCTCGCGCGTAATTTGGTCGGAGGGCAGCGAGCGAGGAGAAATAATAATGGCCATCGCCTCGCAGTCCGATATTGCTTTGAAGGTTTCTTCGAAGTAATCCGCGCCCGCGGGGCAATCGCGTTCGTAATACCAACTGCTATAGCCGTGCGATTCCAGCTGCTTGGCAATTTCGTGCGCTACGCCGCCGTCTTCCTCAACGTAGCTGACAAAGACCTTTTTTGGCCCTGAATCCATGCGCACTCCGGAAGGACCGCTCGGCTATAATTGCAAGAAACCTTGAGTATTGTCTAATATCCGTTGCGGCTTTTGCAAACTGAAAGAGAGTAACAGTACTGTTCGACTCTGATGTAGGAGTGCCGCCGGGGAGTTGTTGGGAGGGGTTTGCTCTTCTGGTATAGTGACGCGCTCCAGGCGATTTGGCGGGACAGTAGCGGCAAGTGCCGAAGAAGTCCCAAGTTCTTCTATCAGCAAGCGGAGATGGCAATCGAATGGCAGAGAAACCATACATTCCCCACCCGATAGATACGTCGCAGGTCAGCCTCAGCGAGGTGCAGCCGTTGCTGGAAGACCTGGCGCGGAATGCGCATGAGGTGTGGGCGCAAAAGCGGATCGAAGATGGGTGGACGCTGGGGCCGAGGCGTGACGATGCGAAGCATACGCACCCGTGCCTGGTTCCCTACGAGCAGCTTCCGGAATCCGAGAAGGAATATGACCGAGAGCTGGTGAATCAAACGCTTAAAACGATTCTCGCATTGGGGTATCGCATCGTAAAACGGTGATAAATGGCAACCCCGGTTTCACCACTAACGCGTTCGTTCGACGACATGGACGATTCTTTTGAGATTTCGTTTTGCCGCGAGAAAGTAGAAGCGGGTCACAAACGTTATCTGCCGCTTTTCAATGCGCTGAAGCTGGCTGAGGAATTGATCCTCGACAAATTTCGGGAAGCGGACGAGCGCGCGAAGACCTACCGGAGCAGATACCAGAACATTTCCTTGGGTGCGGTGCTTGCGGGATTGCTCGCGGTCATGCTGGGGATCTGTGAAATTGTTTTACCCCACTTTTGGCCGGTCGTTTCCGAACTACGCCTGGCAAGATTTGAATTCACCGCAGCCGTCATTTGTCTAATTTTAATCTTTGCGGGAACTATCGGTAAACCGAAAAATCAGTGGCTACTGGCGCGATATCAAGCGGAGAATCTACGGCTTCTAAAATTTAAGACGCTCATGGACTCCCGTCTATGGTGCGAAGAACCTGGACAAATCGATAGGAGCGGTGAAACGCCTCCGGACCATGTTCGTGCGGAAGTACGCGACGCGGTTCGTGCCCTCCACGGGTTGGTTTATGAAGACGTGGCGGAACGTGCGGCGCAAGGTGTGATACCGGACGTCTCGGAAATACATTGCCCTGATAGTTGCCACGAGGCACTGCAGGAAATAATTCAATATTACCGTGACAAACGGCTCGCCACGCAGATGGATTACCTCGCGGCCAAGAGCGACGAAGAAGAAAGCGGCGGTAGAGTGTGGCGCTTGGCGACAAGCATCTTATTTTTCGTCAGCTTCGGCCTGGTCCTGTTCCATTTGCCGTTCGTTACCAAGACGGATAAGCTGAAGGACCCCAATGACTTCAAGGACCCCTATTACTTACTAACTAGTTTACTGCTGTTAGGGGCGGCGTTGCTGCCGGCCATGGTTGCGGGAATTCGGACCTACCGCGCTTCTCGCGAGTTCGAGAGGAACGCTTTGCGCCATCGCGCAACGCTTCATTCGCTGGAGGGGCTAAATGTGGAGATGGGCAAGGCCAAGAACCTGCCGAGAAAATTCCGGATTGCCCGAACTTGCGAGCTGATTCTGGAATTCGATTCTTGCGAATTCATGCGCTTGCTGCGCGAAGTGGAATGGTACGGCTGACGTATTGGAACCGGTGTTGGGGCTCTCGGTCAGAAAATGGGCTTTTTCCCTCCGCAAGGTTGCCTGCTTTATTTCGGCCCGCCTGATTTCCTCGAGCGATTCTGCGCAACAAAAATCCAGAGCTTGGGTTGAATCGGTCTGTAAACAGGTGGGTTGAAAGGCGGTAAGCGAAGCACCCGACGGCCGAGTGACGAGAAATGGCTACGGTGGGTGTGGAACCGGATTACAGGCTTTCGGGCATGGCCCAGAATTCGAGAAATGTAATACTTTCTCTCGCGACTGTACTACTCCCTCAATCAACGGGGCGAGTAATCTTTAGCGGCCGACTTAAATTGGAATTGATTGCAGGATTCGCCAGAGGTAAGATTCAGGCTCACGGAGCGGTACTTGCGGCCGGCTATTCCACAGGTTTGACCCACAGCCGGCGGGGATAGCTGTCACTTCGGAAGCCGCGCGGTCTGGTGCAGTCCGCAAGCGGAGGTGATATATGTCGACCAACACACTGCAACATACAGCAACCGCCGCGCAACATACATGTCCTCAATGCGGCAGTGCGATCGTCCGCCGATCGCACAGGCATGGAGTGCTTGACCGAATACTGCAAATGGTGCGATTTCGGCCTTACCGTTGCCAGGAGTGCCACAATCGATTTTTTAGGATTGCGGCGTGAAACAGGCTAGTGAATCCGCGGTTTAACCGAAGACGATTCCGAACTCCTCGTAGCATAAAGCAGAAATCCTAGCTGAGCCGCCCTTTGCAGGCGGGGTGCGCGCAGTGGCAGTCGATATCAGGAGTTTTTTCCATTGCCTCGCATGCCTCGCTGCAATACTTCTTGGATGTTACAGTGCACGAGCATACCGGGTGAGCGCACTTTTTCTCTTCGCCAGCCATGCTTACCTCCTACAAAAATCTTAAAGTTAAAATCTCTTCGACGCTCGATTGGATCAGAAAATCCCATGCAAAAATTGAGGAGGAAGGCCGCGAGGCCCTCCTCCTCAAGGGATTTAGTCAGTGGCGCCGGCTGCACGACGGTTGAGGTCGCGGTCGGATTTTGACACGTCGGAAGAAGACTCGCCAGTGGAGGAAATATCTTCTCCGCCGGTGTTCTTCATGACTTCCTTCGCACGCTTGATCTCGTCGGAAGTATCGCAATGCACCGACAAGAGAATTCCGCCCTTTTGAATGCGGCTTTCGTAGCGTTTTGCCTCGTACTCCGGAATGCCCAAACCGATCAGAGCACCGGTAAAACCGCCAACAGCACCGCCTACGCCGATGCCGGCTAATGCCGCCATGATCGGGCCTGCTGCGATGAACGGACCCACGCCTGGAATTGCGAGAGCGCCAATCCCGGCCAAGAGGCCCAGAGTTCCGCCAATGACCGCGCCAGATCCTGCGCCGGCCGCTGCGCCTTCAGGAGCTTTTGTAGCTTTGTCTGTTGCGATGGGCTTCGCGCCCAGATTTTCGGGCAAAAGGACCGAAACGTCTGAAGTTGAAAAGCCACTCTTTACAAATGTATCGACGGCGCGCTCGACTGTCTCGCGCGAACCGTAAATTCCGAATACTGCCGTTTTCTTTCCTGACATTTTTGTTTCTCCTTTTTTCTATGAGTAAAAGACGGACTCAATACAAAACAAATGTTTACTGCTTTGGGGCGATTTCGAGCTGGTCGGTCACGTTGTCCGCGCCAGCGACGGCAATGGCTTTGGCTTCCAGGCTCGCCTTGTCATCTGCGGTGCGAACCGGCCCCTTCAAAGTGACCTTGCCGTCCTGCGTGATGATCTTGATGTTATGGGCGTAGGTGGAGAGCGATTTATCCTGCATGATTGACTTGCGAATTTGCCTGGTGGTGTTGCGATCGGCGGGATTCATCTTCTGCTGATCGGCGGTCGTTGCATCTTTGTTGGCGTCCCCTTGATTCATCTTGGTATTGTCAGGGGCAGGCTGCTGACCGCTCTGCGGGATGGGACTTGCGAGCAGTGATGCGCCGAAAAATAAGGTAGCCCCCAATACTGAAAAGCGCTTCCCGAATTTCATTTTTAAATCTCCTTTCATCAAGAATGACGTCCGTGTGAAAAATGAAATCAAAAATTTCAACAACGCTATGCAAACCGTTCTTAACCTTGCGAGAGAAATCGTAGCTTCAATATAGAACCGGAGCTATACAGGGAACGGGGTAGATTGCAGGGGGGTATTCAGTATTGCATTGTGCTTAAAGCATTTAAGGCGAAACACGTACCAGGTCAGAAAGCGGAATTCGCAGACCCTCTCCGCGTGAGGGCTCCTCCTGTTCTCCCGGTCGTTGTTAACCATCTTCGTTAATTGCGGGTTCCGGACGGAATACGGCTTCTATCCGCGAATAGAATCAAGTACTTAAGAGGCACCTCCTTAGTACTAGAGGCCCATTTTCACCGGCGATTCGCCCTTGTTATTTTTCTCTAGTCCAGAAAACTGCCAATGAGACTGCTAGAAATCTCGAAGTGTCTGCAGTGGCTACAAGACGCGCGCAAGACTCCGGTCGTTTTGCGGCTGCGGACGAAGTTCCTGTTGTCGATCGTCCTGATCATCGCGTGGCTTACGTTTGCGACCTTATTGATCGTAGGGCGGACGGCGCAAAAAGAAGTTGAACGGGGGATGGAGAAAGACACGCGGAATTCGATGTTGACGTTCCAGAATCTAAAGGCCGAACGCCAGCTAGAAGAAAATCGCCAGGCGGAATTACTGGCCACGCTCCCTACCGTAAAGTCTTTGCTGTCGCAAGAAGACAACTCCCCAGAGACGAAAGAAGCTGCTGAAAGCCTGTGGCTTTCGGGGGGATACGAACTTGTGGTGGTGGCCGATTGGAAGGGAAAAATTATTGCGCTGCATTCCAACGTCCCCGGATTTTCCGAAGGCGATGCAGAACAAATGTTTTCTCGTTCGCAAAAGATGAGTGGGGCAGGGGGATGGTGGTACGGCGACGGACGTCTGTATCAAGTTGCGTCTCGCCCCGTCCAATTTGGACCGGCCTCTGCGAATATGCGTTTGGGTACGGTGGTGGTCGGACGCGAAATTGATTCGAGTGTGGCGCACGATGTGGGGCAGATCGCATTTTGCCGGGTGGCGTTGCGCTACGGCGACGAACTGGTTGTGAGTTCCCTTCCGGCGATGGATGAGCGCACGGTGGCAGATGCGCTTCTACATTCTCCGGGCGCGAACAAGATTCAGATTGGGAAAGAATGGTATCTGGCCAACACAGTGGATTTGACTCCGGGCTCGTCTCCGGCGGTCACGCTGACGGTGCTGAAGTCTTACGGTGATGCGACCGCATTTATAACGCGGCTGAATCAGACTCTGATCGCGCTGGGCTTATTTGCCGTTTGCGCAGGAGGTGGGCTGGTCTTCCTGATTTCGTACACATTCACGAAACCACTGGCGACATTGGTGAACGGCGTTCGAGCGCTGGAACAAGGAGACTTCGAGTATCCGGTGGATATCGGGGGCGGAGATGAAGTAGCAGAGGTGACCGCCGCTTTCGACCGCTTGAGAAGCACGCTGCAACGAAATGAAGAACAAAGCAAACGGCTGGGAGAACAGCTGCGGCAGGCGCAAAAAATGGAGGCTGTTGGCAGGCTGGCGGGCGGGGTGGCGCATGATTTCAACAATTTGCTGACGGTGATCAAGGGCCACAGCGACCTGCTGGAAGAAAAAATCACTTTGGCTACTCCGATGTTCCACAGCATCACGCAAGTGAAGAAAGCGACGGACCGCGCAACATCGCTGACGCGCCAACTGCTGGCATTCAGCCGCATGCAGGTATTGCAACCGAAGATTCTGGATCTGAATTCCCTGATTGCGGAGACCTGCAAAATGTTGCCGGTGCTGATTGGCGAGGATATCGACTTCAAGTTTTATGCGGCGCGGTCTCTGGGATTGGTGAAAGCGGATCCTTCGCAGATCGAGCAGATCTTGATGAATTTAGCCGTGAATGCCCGAGATGCGATGGAGAAAAGAGGCGGCGAATTCACCATTCGGACGCGGAACATCGTCCTCGACGAACAGTATTCAAAGGCCCATCCTCCCACCGTGCCGGGACACTATGTATTGCTGGAGGTGGAAGACACGGGGAAAGGGATGGACGCGCAAACCAAGGCGCGAATTTTCGAGCCGTTCTTTACCACGAAGGAGCTCGGCAAGGGCACGGGACTTGGTCTTTCGACGGTGTATGGGGTGGTGAAGCAGAGCGGCGGCTACATTTGGGTGGAAAGCGAAGTTGGGAAAGGTACAAAGTTTCAGATTTTCCTGCCGCAAAGCGGAGAAAGCGTGCCGACGGCCGTGTCGGAAAGCGGGTCAGCATCTTCCGCAAGCGGATTCGGCACGATCCTGCTGGCCGAAGACGAAGAGGCAGTTCGAGAGTTGGCGTCCGAATTTTTGAAGGCAAGCGGGTATACGGTGTTGGTTGCGAAGGATGGATTAGACGCGCTGGAGGTCGCCGAGCAGCGCAGAGGTTCGGTCCATGTGCTAGTGACGGACGTAGTGATGCCGCGAATGAGGGGCACGGAGCTGGCGCGGAAGTTAAAGCGCTGCCATCCGGAACTTAAGATCGTTTATATGTCCGGCTACCTCGAACACGACAGCCAGGATAATGACTACGTGCCGAGATTCGGAATTTCTGCAGAAGCCATTTACGCGAGAGACCTTGCTGCGGAAGATACGAGAAGCTATCGAGAGCAAATCTAATGCATCCGAATCCGTCGTAGTCCGATAGGGCCGCCAGCTGCATTCCCGCACAGAGACCTTGAGACATCCGAGGACTCGCAGGAGCTAAGGTCTTGATTCGCGGAGAAAGCGCGCGGCTTCTTCAGGGGGAGTGGGGTTGATGTAAAAGCCGGTGCCCCATTCAAAGCCAGCGACTTTGGTTAGTTTCGGCATCATTTCGATGTGCCAATGATAGTGGTCATTGATTTCTTCGCCCATGGGAGAAGTGTGGATCACGTAGTTGTAAGAAGGAAACGCGAGAACGGAATCGAGCCGGGCGAGGAAATCGCGCAGGATGCGTGCGAGACTTCCGTAATAGGGAGCGGGCATATTCTCGAATGCTGAACTGTGCTGCCGGGGGAGAATCCAGGTCTCGAAGGGAAAACGCGGGGCGTAGGGAGCAAGCGCGATGAAGTAATCGTTTTCGAGGATCATGCGCGTGCCGGTCTCGATCTCCTGGCGAATCATGTCGCAAAAGATGCAGCGCTCTTTCTCGTCGTAATAGTGCTTGGAATTGTCCACTTCTTCGCGAACGCGCTTGGGCACGATGGGCAGCGCGATCAATTGCGAATGAGTGTGTTCGACGGTGGCACCGGCGGCCTCTCCGTGATTCTTAAACAGCAGGATGTAGCGAAAGCGGCGGTCATTCTTCAAATCCAGCATGCGATCGCGGTAGGCCCAAAACACTTCCTCGACCGATTTGTCACTGATAGTGGCGAGAGTAGATTTGTGGTCCGGCGTTTCGATGATGACTTCATGGGCGCCGACGCCGTTCATGCGGTCGAAGAGGCCTTCGCCTTCGCGGTCCAGGCCGCCTTCAATGCCGAGCGCGGGAAACTTGTTGGGCACCACGCGCAGCGACCAGCCGGGCGTGTCTTTTCCGCTGCCGTTGCGGCCATAGGCGAGGATTTCAGGCGGAGTTTTTCCTTCATTGCCGGGGCAGAACGGACAATTCGCGTTGCCCTTGATCTGAACGCTTTCGCGGACAAAATCCATGGGGCGTTTGGCCCGATCGGTGGAAATGATAACCCAACGCCCGGTAATTGGATCTTTGCGAAGCTCCGGCAAATTTTTCTCCTCGGCGGTACGATTCTGCGACCGTATCAAGCCGGAATGAGCGCTATGCGCTACGGATTATTCCACTATGCCGGACAAGCACAAGGGCTACAAGCGGTCATCGTGCGTGTTGAGCATCAAGCCTAGTCTTCGCCGAAGGCCGCTTTATGCAGGCGCACCGCTGGTTTTTGACCGAGGCTTGTCTCAATGGCGAGAACGTCAAACCTCCACGGCGTATTTTCCAAGTGGCGAGCGCGAAGAAATTGCCGAGCCATGCGGGCCAGGTTGCGGCGTTTCTCATGATTGATGGCGTCTTCGGGCCGCGATTGGCCTAACTGGGAGGCGACGCGAGTTTTTACTTCCACGAACGCGAGGACCGGGCCGTCGTAGCCGACGATGTCGAGTTCACCTTTCATTCCGGGCACGGTGAAATTCCGGGCGATCACGACGTAACCATGACGGCGGAGATACCAGTAGGCGTAGGTTTCGCCGCGAACTCCTGTCTTTCGCGCGCGCTGCTTTGCGGACGCTTCCACGCGCGCTTCGGCCAGGCCTTTACTAGCGGCAAAATTCAGAACGGAATACATGAGTTGAGAAATCATCGTGAATCATCCCGATTATAAGATAACTGCACCCGAATCGAGCAGAATGCGCTAAAGCGTTCGCTCGATCTCCGTGATGATGCCATCGAGGGTGCGAACTGCGAACTCGGCTTGATCCTCGTCGATCATGAGTGGTGGGCAAAGGCGCAGAGTGGTGTCGCCTGAACCAAGGACGAGGAGACCCTTGTGGAACGCCATCTGGACGATGCGGTTACGCAGGTCGGGCGCTCGCTCCTTAGTTTTTTGATCGCGCACAAACTCAATGCCAATCATCAGACCGCGACCGCGAACTTCGCCGACGATTTTGTGCCGCTCGGGCCAGTTTGCCGTTTGCCGCTTGATGAACTCGCCCATGCGAGCGGCGTTGGCCATGTAGCTTCGTTCAATTAGGCCCAGCGTTGCGAGCGAAGCTGCGATGCAAACGGGATTGCCGCCGAACGTGGAAGCATGCGCGCCGGGCTTCCAGTCCATCACCGAAGCCTTGGTGATAATGGCGCTGAGCGGCATGCCGGAGGCAATTCCCTTCGCGGTGCAGATAATGTCCGGTTCGACGCCGGCATAATCCACGGCCCACCACTTGCCGGTGCGGCCCATGCCCGATTGCACTTCGTCGGCAACGAGCATGATTCCATACTTGTGGCAGATTTTTTCCAGGCCTTGCAGGAATTCCGCGGGGGCGGGCAAGTAACCGCCTTCGCCTTGGATCGGCTCGATGAAAATTCCGGCTACTTCGTCGGGGTCCACGCGGCGGCGGAAGAGTTCATTTTCGAGATACGAAAGGCAATCGGCGGAGGCGTGCTCCGGACGGATTCCGTAGGTGCCGCGGTAGGTATCCGGATA
This sequence comes from uncultured Acidobacteriota bacterium, assembly GCA_963830375.1. GTDB lineage: Bacteria > Acidobacteriota > Terriglobia > Acidiferrales > UBA7541 > Palsa-295. Next base: position 624,521 of record CAWHMJ010000004.1, on the reverse strand, counting down.
AGGCATGTGAAACACGCCGGAGAGGAGGGTGCCAAATCCCTTGCGCTGGACTGCCCTGCTGGCGGTGAGTGAAAGCGCGCCCATGGTGCGTCCGTGGAATGCACCGTGAAACGCAACGAGCTTGTCGCGCTTGGTATGATATTTCGCGAGCTTAATTGCGGCTTCCACCGCCTCCGTGCCGGAATTGCCGAAATAAACGCGCTTGGGTTCCTTGCCGGGCGCGATGGAAGCAAGCTTCTCGGCGAGCTCGACCATGTTGGGATAATAAAAATCGGTGCCGGACATGTGGATCAATTCGGAGGCTTGCTTTTGAATTGCGGCGACGACCTCAGGGTGGCAGTGGCCGGTGGAAACGACAGCGATGCCTGCGGCAAAATCGAGGAACGAGTTGCCGTCCACGTCTTCAATCACCGCGCCGCGGCCCCTTTTGACGACGAGCGGATAATCACGCGTGTAAGACGGCGAAAGGACTTGCCGATCGCGCTCCACAATCTGCTGGGCCTTGGGGCCCGGCAGCGGAGTAATCAGGTGCGGAAGCTTGGCTTCAATATTTGTCTCGGTCGCTTGCATGTCTTCCTCCAGGAAGCAGATTTATGAAATCTTTATTTAAAAACGCGCACAAGTTTCTGCACGCGAGGAGCGAACAGATGGAGGAAGAAGGACTTAATCGACGCCGAAGAGGTTCGGGCGTTCGTGGGAAGGCTGGCTATGCAGCGACATGATGTATTTTGTGGAAATCTTCATTTGTACTTCCAGCGGACACTTCCGTCTTTCGTGTCTTCCACTATGATACCAGAATCGGCGAGTTGTTGGCGGATATCATCGCTGCGTTTGAAGTCTCGACGCTTCTTTGCCGCATGGCGTTCCTCGATCAGCGCTTCGATGCGTTCCGCGGGAATCCGTTCTTGCGACTGACCAAAACCGAGCTTGGCCAGCTTCTCATCGTCATCGTCCGCGAGCACGGCCAGGATGGCGTCCACTTTCTCCATAGTGGCGACGACGCGCGGAGCGTCCTGCTGCAGGAATTCGCCGCGGTCCATGGCCGTATTTATGTCGCGCACCAGATCGAAAACCGCGGCCAAGGCCATTGCCGTATTTAAGTCGCCAGCCAGCCCAGCGTCGAAATCCGTCTCGGCCTTTTCGGCACGCTTGAGGATTTCCGCGTTCGAGCCAGCGGGAAATTGCTCCAGCTTCAATCGCGAGACAAAATTCCGAAGCCGCGCGACCGAGCTTTCCGCCTGCTTCAGACTGTCCGAGGTGAAATTAAGCTGGCGGCGGTACGGAACGGAAAGCAGCAGAAAACGAATGGTGGAGGGCTTGTGGCCTTTGGCGAAAAGATCGCGCAGGGTAAAGAAGTTTCCGAGCGATTTCGACATTTTTTCGCCGTCGATGATTAAGTGCTCCGCGTGAAGCCAGAGCCGGACAAAGGGATGGCCTGTCGCCGCTTCACTTTGGGCGATTTCGTTCTCGTGATGCGGGAATGCAAGGTCCACGCCGCCGGTGTGGATGTCCAGGGTATCTCCCAAATATTTCATAGCCATCGCGGAGCACTCGATGTGCCAGCCAGGCCGGCCTGGGCCGATACGCGTCTCCCAAAAATGTTCGCCGGGCTTGGGGGCTTTCCAAAGAGCAAAGTCGCGCGCATTTTCCTTCTCGTACTGGTCAACGTCAACGCGCACGCCGGTTTTCATGCCGGCGAGATCGATCTTCGAGAGGCGTCCGTAGTGCGGAAATTTTGCGATGCTGTAATAGATCGAACCTTCGCTCGTATAGGTGAGGCCTTTTTTCTGAAGGCGCTCGATCAGGGCAACCATGTCTTCGATGTGGTCGGTGGCGCGGACGAGCTCTTCAGGAACTTCCAGATGCAGAGCGTCCATGTCCTGCAGAAATGCCTGGACGTATTTTTCGGTGTACTCGCGGATGCTGACCCCGGCGGCCGCGGCTTTCTGGATGATGCGATCGTCCACGTCCGTTAAGTTCATGACCTGAAGCACGCGGTATTTGCGAGATTGAAGGAAACGCCGCAGAACATCCTGAAAGACGAACGTTCGGAAATTCCCAATATGCGCAAAGTCGTACACGGTGGGGCCGCAGGTGTACATGCGAACCTCGCCTTTATGGACCGGATCCAGAGGCTGCAAGCGGTTCGTCAGCGTGTTGTGCAGGTGTATGGCAGTCATTTCAGGGCCGTGCAAGAGTGTAATTCTAACTGACGCATCGGTTTGCAGCAAAGCTCCGTGGAGCAACGAAGTTCCTGGGCGCCGCCCGTGTTTGCCCGGAGGATTTAACGCGGTGGCCAACCCGAACGGATCTGCCGATATACGACGCGGCGGAGAGTGCTCTGGCTGGCGGGTACTGGAACTCCTACGGAAAATTTGGCGATTCGAACAGTACCAATAGGCCGTCTGTACCATTTTTTGAAAAATGTGTTCGGTTAGTCTATAGGCAGATTTGGAGGCTCGCGGCGAAAATTGGCGCGGGTCCAAAGAGAAAAATTATGAAAAAGATAATTCTGCTGGCAGGCATCGCGCTGCTGGCCGGCACAGCGCAGGCGCAGTTCGGCGGCTCACTAAATTCCGCGAGTGGCATGAACGGTTCTCGTTCGACTATCGCCAACAACGTAGCCCCGGCTTCGGCTCCACAGGCGAATGTGAGCGGGACAAACCCCGGCGAGTTCGTTCCCTCGACGTTTGAAAGTTACCAGCAAGCCGTAGCAACCGGGCAGGAAGAGCTGGACGCGAGGCCGCTCCGAGTGGCTGAGGTGGCACGAATGCTTCAGGCGCGGAGAAAATTGGAAATACAAACGCCCGCGCTTATCGCCGAGCAGGACGATGACGGGAACGTCATCATCTCCAGCGGGAAACAGCGGGGAGCCGGCAAGAGCAATTAGCGGAACGATTAAGGATTCAGCTGAACCTGGCGGCTGAGGATGGTCACGTCGCCTTGCGAATAGGGTGTGGCAGTCAGCGGGCGGGATTTCAGCACGAACATTCCCTCAAGAGGCAAACCATAGCTCAGATCCAGGACGTAGACTTCAACCGGCTTTCCTAAAGGCAACTCAAACTGTATCTCGATGCCTTTCGCAGTCATCGTCAAGCAGCGATACAAATCCCAGCGATTGAAATAACGAAGGACGCGGTCGGTCTTGTGCGGAATTGGCTGGTCTTGTATGCGGACGTGATCGATTCCCGAATCCGGCGGGAAAAAAACCACGGCCTCGGGCGCGCCGCGTTCAGAGCGCAGCAGAGCGCGATAGTGCCGCATTCCTCCCGATTCCGAAGATTCAAGGATGGTGAAGGTGGGTGCGGCAATTTCCAGGTGCGGCGCGTCGGCAAGAAACGCGGGTAGCGTATCCCACGGAAATGAACCTTTGTCTATGCGATGGAAGTTTGTTGCAACTCGAATGGGCTCGGGCAGGCGGCCGGAATCCGTGTAGACCACCCATTGCGACCTGCCAGAATCGGCGTCCTGGCGGTATTGCAGATTGACGTGTTCCGGCGCCTTTGCCGAGTACGCGGGCGCAACAACCGCCGCGAAAACCGCGAGCAGAGTGGCTACGAGCGCCGCGCCGGGAAGAGCAAATCGCGCAAAACCTTTGGGCTCGCGCAAACTGGCCAGCAGGGGCGCGAGCGGCGAAAGTAGTAGCGCAACGAGAAGTGCGATGCCTGCAAGTATGCGGATGCCCAGTCCGTCGTAGAGCAAGATCACGTGACCGAAACCCAATACGCCCGCTACAAATAAAGGCAAAGCCGCGGAGAGCCACACGCCATTGCGGGGTTCGGCACGCCGCAATGTAAACGGCAATCCGACCAGCACTGCGATGCACGACGGCACTAGCAGAATGTAGCCAATTCCGTTGCTCAGCCAAGAAATCACAACTGAAAACAGCGACCACCAGATCCATACACCGGCCCACAAGCCCCAAAAACCGGTGCGACTCTCGAAGGCGAGCGACAGGACAGTCACCACGGAAATGGCCAGACACCAGAATGCGATTTGCAAAGGAAGCGGGTGGGCCAGCCAGTTAGTCGGCGTGACGCCGGTAGCACGAAGGATTTTTTGGAGGATTAATGCAAGGACACCGGTGGCGACAAAAATCGCCAGCCAGTTGACGAATCCCCACAGAAGCGCGGAAGGGAGGAGGCGATTTTTAGCTATCAGCCATCCAACTTGAAAAAGCAGAAGAATCAGGGCGACGATTGCGACGGGAAAGCTCCAACCCGCGGGCCACATGACCACGCCGCGTTCGAAGAGATCAAAGAAAACGGCCTCTCTCACCGGTGGGCTGGTAAGGTCGCTATTCGCAAGCGCCAGAATCATGGGGAGCGCGTTATCCCCGTGATGCTGCAAGCTTCCGGGATCGGCATTCGCGAAGTTATCGAGCTGGGTGTGATAGTGGTTCACATCCCCGATAAAGGCAAAGTTAGCGCCCTGGTATCCGGAGGCCTTAAACACGGTGAAATCTGTATCGTTCGGCAGCTGCTTGTAGACCTGATAGAAAATCGAACTGGCGGCAGGGCGCGCCGCATGCTGTGAATAAAGTTTTACGGCCCAATAGTTGGCCGTGCCCGTTTCGAACATCATGCTTGGGCCGGAAGTGCCGCGCGCTTCCAAGTTGACGGCGGCGCGAACGTCTTTAGCCCAAGGGCTCTCTGCTACGAAGACACGCGCGCCGAGCAAACCCGCCTCTTCGCCATCATCGATCAGAATGATGATGGAGTGACGCGGGACTGCGGTGGATTTCAGGGCGCGCGCGATCTCGATTACGGCAGCGACTCCCGCGCCGTCGTCGGAAGCTCCCGGGCCTGCTGGGACAGAGTCATAGTGCGCAGCCAAGAGCACTGAAGCGCCAGTCTCGGCTCCGTCCAAGCGCGCCAGGATATTTTTTACCGTGGCGCAGGTTCCGAACTCGTCACACGAAAAACCAGTTTGCACCTGCGGCTGATAACCGAGCTTGGTGAGTTCATCAATGACGCGGCCGCGAACGACAGCGTTTGCGGCGCTTCCGGTGGGATGCGGGATACCGTCACCCACAAGATGATTGAGCACCTCACGAGCGCGACCGGCGGAAAACTGAGCGGCGGGAGCGCTGGCCGGCTGCGGCGCAGGAGGGCGCAATCCCGCCAGCGATAGAAAAAAAATCACGGCCAGGATGGCTACGGTAGGCAGTACTCGACGTGACCCAGGCGTATCTTCAGGTTGCAAATACTCCCCCTGTGCGCGTCATCCTAGGATGCGACTGGTTTCAAGTCAATGCGGATGTGGGCTTAGCTGGTTGTTAAAGCGCGGTATTGGGCTGCCGTCAGAGGCACGACAGAGAGCCTGCCCTGCCGAACTAAGGGAGAATCAGCGAAGAGATTGTTGGCTTTGATTTCTGCAAGCGATACCGGTTTGGAGAGCGCTTTCCCGGCTTGAATCTTAATCTGAGGTTTTTTCGGGTCCGAGATATCCACAGAGATCACCTTGGCTGTTCCCACCGCGCTCTTTTGGTCTGCAGTTTCGTAGATGATGAGCTGCGCGCCGGGCTTCATTTCGCGCAAATTTCTCAAGGCCACGGGATTTGACACGCCGTCCCAGACTGTGGCTTTGTCTCGCTGCAAATCGGCAAACGAGTACTCCGAGGGTTCCGTTTTGAGCAGGTAATGGTCCGCCATGACGCCCTACTTTAAGCCAAATATGACGCGGAAGGAAACAGGGCTATCGCAGCGAGGCTAAGTTACTGCTGGAACAAATCGGAAGACCGGCCTTTACACGCGCTCGCGCGCCATGCTAATTTCTCTTTCCGTACCGCCGATCCGATAGCGCCAGGCGGCAGGGCCATTGATTAGCGACCCTCCCACGTTTTTGTCTCGAAAGACCTCCAAGGAAATTTCAAATTGAAGCCCCTTCTGCCGATGAGGCGTGGGGAGCTAACTGTGCGAGGGAACTGGTGTTAAAACTACGTAAAGTCGAGTTGTTGGGGTTCAAATCGTTCTTCGAGAAGACGCCGATCACGTTCAGCGGCAGCGGAATCACGTGCATCGTAGGCCCGAACGGGTGCGGCAAGTCGAACGTGGTGGACGCGATCTCCTGGGTGCTGGGAGAACAGAGCCATAAGCAGTTGCGGGCGGAGCGCATGTCGGACTGCATATTCAACGGGACGGCCAAGCGGCCTCCGTTGGGTCTGGCGGAAGTGACTTTGACGCTGGTGGACCCGGAACTATCGGAAGCCGTGGCCAAGGTGCTTGACGCACCGGAGGAAATGCCCGCAGAGGCTGGACCCACGCTTGTGGAGGAGCAAATCTCTGTAGCGAACGAAGATGGCTTTCTTGAGATTCCATCCACTCAAACTGACGTCCCGGCAGAAGAAAATACGGACAACCGCAAGCCTTGGAAGAAGCGCGCGGCTGAGAAATCTGCGATCGCTCTGAAACCTGGGGAGGTTGTGGTTGGACGGCGGCTCTATCGCTCGGGACAAAGTGAGTACTTGATTAATGGGCGCGTGGCGCGTTTGCGCGATGTGCAAGAACTTTTTATGGGCCTGGGACTCGGGCCCGATAGCTACGCAATTATCGAACAGGGCCGCATCGGACAGATTTTGAATTCAAAACCGATGGACCGCCGCGCAATTATCGAAGAAGCGGCCGGCATTACGATGTACAAGACGAAGAGGCGTTTGGCGGAAGCGAAACTGGAAGCTTCAAAGCTCAATCTCTCGCGTGTGAACGACATTCTGGTGGAAGTGGAGAAGCAACTTGCTTCGCTGAAACGGCAGGCTTCCAAAGCTCGGCGTTACGCGGAGCTGCGGGAACAAATGCGCGCGCTGCTCCGGAGCGTTCTGGCCAGCAAGGCGGAGCATCTCGATATTGAAGCTGCGCGGCTGGAAAATTTACTGCGCGAAATGGAGTCGGTGGAAGAGCGCGAGGCGCGCTCGGTGCACGAGCTGGAGTCCGAGCAAGAACGGTTGAGCGCGCGGAGCTACGAGCTGGACGCCGAATTGCGGCAAATCCATAACCTGCTGGGGCAAACGGCGCTGGACCTGGATCGCGCGGAAAACCGAATCACGTTTAATCGCGAGCAAGTAGCCCAAATTGACACGCGCGCCACGCGTTTGGCCGTTGAATTGGAACAGGCTGAACGGCAGGCAGCGGAGCTAACCGCGCGGATGTCGGCACAGCGCGAGGCGGCGAGTTCCCTTCGCGAGCAAACCGCACTGCTGGAGGCTTCACTTCGCCAAACGACGGAGCAAGCCGCGTCCAGCGCCGGCGAGCAAGAACGGCTGGAAGCGCGCATTGCGGAGCTGCATCAGCTGGCAGCGCGCTTGGTGGAAGAATCCGCACGCGAACAGGCGGAATCGCTGCAGGCTGAAGAAGCAGCCGCCCGGCACGCAGCTGCTGAAGAAGAGCGCGGCATCGCGCTGCGAGCAATCGAAGACGAGTGCGCTGGATTGAAAGAAAGAGTTGCGGCGGCTAAACGCACATTCGAACAGGCGCAATTGCAAGCACAGGAATTCGGCAAAGCGGTTCAAAATTCGCAGGCGCGGCTCGCAGAACTTCGACACAACCAGCGCGAAGCCGGGCAGCGGCTGGAAGGGATTCGTGAAAACCTTTCGGCCGAGCGAGCGCGCCGCACATCCATCGAGCAGATCCTGAGCGACCGCGCCTACACAGCCGACGCGGTACAAAAATTATTCAGCGTCAATCCGCAGCATAATCAGGCTTCCTCTGACGGCAGTTTCCGAGCGATCGGATTGCTGGCCGATTACGCTGAGGTGCAAGAAAAATACGAAAGTGCCATCGAGCAATTCCTGCGGGATGAACTGGAATATATCGTGGTCGAATCGTTCGATCATGCCCGGGCCGGGATCGCGCTGCTGCGCAATGAAATGGGCGGGCGCGCGACTTTCTTCGTCGATTCGCAAGTGAATCCGGATACTCAGACGCCCGAAGCCGACGGTTCCCTTCCCCTGGCGTCCGGCATCGTAGCGAGACTTGACCGACTGGTCGAATTCCGCGATCCGGTGGGGCCGACCGCGAAACATTTTCTTACCAAGCTTCGCACGGCGTACCTGGTGGAGTCCGCCGTAGCCGAACGATTGGCGCACGAAAATCCGCATAGTTATTACTTGACGCTCGACGGAACTTGCTATCACGGGCGCATCGTTTCCGGCGGCCGCGCGGGAGAAGCAGGGCCGTTGGCCTTGAAGCGAGAACTTCGCCAGCATGAGGCCGAGGCGATACGCCTGGAGCGAATCTGCCAGGAACAGCAGGAGCAGCTCACTCAACTCGGGCATGAAATCTCCGCGGGCGAGTCCACCGTGGCGCTGGCAAACTCGCGGCACGTGGAAGCAGAAAAATCTCTCGTCGCGGCCACTCATCTTCTGGACCAGGCGCGCTTAGATCTGCAGAGAATCGAACTTCAACTTTCCACCGAGCGCGAAGAAATCGGCCGGCTGAACTCCGAAGCGGAAGCAGCGCGCTTGCGAGTGGAACAATCGCGGCGGCAACATGCGGAAGCTGTCCGTTTGCGGGCCGCTACGGAGACGGAGAGTTCTGAATCCGCCGAGAAGCTTCTGCGGATGCGTCAAGATTTTCAGGCTTTGCAGGAACGGCTGGGCACAGGCCGCGAAGAGCTGGCAACCATGACCGAGCGATTGGTGAGCGCCGAGGCCACCGGACAAAAGGTTTCGGAGGAAATCGGCCTCGCCGAGGAGCGTTTGTTATCGTTGCGACAGCAGCAGAAAGCGATGTATCAGGAAAAGTCCGAGCTGGAGTCTTCCTGCGGCCAGCTCTCGCTCCAGGCCGACGACCTGCGTAAAGAGAAGCACGGGATGGAAGAGCAGAAGGGCGCGCTGGAAAAGGAATGGGAAGCGGCCCGGTCGCGCACAGCGGTGCTGGAAGAATCCGTACGAGGAAAACGCCAGTCTCTCGACGAGCTTCGCGCCGAACGCAGCCAGCGGCAAATCGAAAAGGCGCGTAATGACGCGGACCGCGATTACCTCCGCCAGACATGCGTGGCCGAACTAAACGCGCAGCCCGAAGACCTGATGGCGCAAGAAGCGCAATTGCTTATCGGCGAAGACCTGGTGACGGCGGAGACGAATTACAACGAAATGAAGGCCCGCGTGGAAGCCATGGGGCCGGTCAATATGATGGCGCTGGAAGAATTTCAAGAGTGCGAGCAGCGCGAAGAATTCTTGCGACGCGAGCGCGATGACTTGGTTGCAGCCATCGAAAACACGCGGCTGACGATCACGGAACTGGATCAGGTTTCGCGGCAAAAGTTCGAAGAAGCGTTCAACTTCATCAATGCGCATTTCACGATTGCGTTTCAATCTCTGTTTGGCGGCGGACACGGCGAGATGCGGCTCAGCGAACCGGACAGCTCGGGCGAAGCCGGGATCGACATTGCAGCGCAGCCACCGGGAAACGGCTGCAAAACATTCTTCTGCTCTCCGGGGGCGAAAAGGCGCTTACGGCACTGGCCCTACTCATTGCTGTATTCCGCTACCAGCCCAGTCCGTTCTGCATACTTGACGAAGTGGACGCACCGCTCGACGAGGCCAACGTGGGGCGCTTCAATAAAATGCTGGCAGAGATGTGCGCGCAAACGCAGTTCATCGTGGTAACCCACAATCGGAAGACCATGGAGATGGGATCGGTCATGTATGGAGTGACGATGCAGGAACCGGGCGTCTCGAAGCTGGTTTCCGTCAAGTGGGAAGACGCCGCCTCCTCGGCCGCACCGAAAGCCGCCAGCAACGCCGCTTAATGCCGGATTGTTGTCGAAGCCACTTGAGCGAATCCTCGCTGAGGAAAAAAATTCTTAGGCGTTGACATCCAGTCTCGCTGCGCTAGAATACCCGCCTCCAGTGAGGAAAAATATCCAGTGTCTTCTCCACAAATGAGTGCCGTCATTTCACAAACTGATTTCCCGGGGCTGAAGCTTCGGGCACGAGGCAAGGTTCGCGATATTTATGAGCTTGGCGACCGCTTGCTCATCGTGGCTACCGACAGGCTTTCGGCTTTTGACGTCGTGCTGCCGACGCCGATTCCCGATAAAGGACGCGTTCTAACGCAATTGTCGCTTTTCTGGTTCAAAAAGCTCGCAGACGTGGTCCCGAATCATGTTCTTACGGCGGAGAATTTTGACGGCGAGTTAGCACCGTACAAAAGCTCGCTTGCGGGCCGCGCAATGTTGGTGCGGAAGACCGAGCCGATTCCGATCGAGTGCGTCGTGCGGGGCTATATTTCCGGTTCAGGCTGGAAGGACTATCAGAAGAGCGGGAAAATCTGCGGCATCGAACTCCCCGACAGGCCTGCGCGAATCTGACCGGCTGCCTGAGCCGATTTTTACGCCTTCGACAAAGGCTACCAGCGGACACGATGAAAATATTTCTTTCGAGGAAACCGTCTCGCGCATCGGCCAGCCCCTCGCCGAACGCCTGCGCGAGACGAGCTTGAAAATTTATCGCCTGGCGTCTGAACACGCGCGTGCGCGCGGGATCATCATGGCCGACACAAAATTTGAATTTGGCTTGATCGGTAACGATATGATCTGGATCGACGAGGCGCTGACTCCTGATTCCTCGCGCTTCTGGCCCGCCGATCAATATGCTCCGGGCAAAGCGCAGCCATCCTTTGACAAGCAATACGTTCGCGACTATCTGGAACGAATCGGCTGGAATAAACAGCCTCCGGGCCCTGCTCTGCCGCCGGAGGTGGTTACCGGAACGCAGCAGAAATATCGAGAAGCGTATCAGCAGATTACCGGCCACTCACTCGACGCAAAGTAAGGACCTTCGCCCGGGCGCATAACTGCGGAGCGTGCAACCGTGAAAGATCAATTGGAATCGCTGGTAGGAATGATGGTCGAGCGAGGTATCCTACTCGAAGAAGCGGTCACGGAATTCGAGAAAAAATTCATCAAGCGAGTGCTGGAACGCCTCAAGGGAAACCAATCCCGCGCCGCCAAAGCCCTGGGAATCCATCGCAACACTCTCAGCCGTAAAGTCGGAGAGTACAAGCTAGACCACGTTAGCCGCCGCCGCAGCTAGAACGCCAACAGACTTCAATCGAACGACGTGAGGGGTTACAGGCCTCAGGACATCGCTTCGTGTCGTCGGTATCGGTGCGCCAGCCTAGACGGACAGGCTCTAAAAGAAAATGGCCGGCCCAAAAACGAGCCGGCCAGATTCTTTAAACTTGCGCCTTGAGCGCTACTTTCCGGGATTTTTCGGGGCGACCTTGTGAGGGGTATGCTTGCCCTTTTCGGCCGGGATGTCTTCAGGGTTCACTTTGGCCTTGTCCCAGTGGAGCATGAAAGCCGGGTCGGGATCGAAGCTCACGATGGTGCCGCTGAAGCGCACGCCATCGTCTTTCTGCAAGCGGGCAGCTTCGGGCTGGCCTGGAACTTTTACATCCAGATTCGGCCTCCGTAGCCTTTTCAATTTCCTCGGGGGTGGCCCCAGTGACCAGGTGCAACTCCACGGAATCGGTTCCGGGAATGACGTCGATTACCTTACCGACGACTTCCGGGAATTCGGCGCCGCAGATGGCCAGCCAGGTCATTTTGGCTTTGTCGCCGCCGCCTTTGAGATCCGCGAGCACGGTCAAAATGTTACTCGAAGCTTGAATTTTCTTCAGATCGTCGGCGCTGGGAATGGTGTAGGTTGCAGGGCGGTCGGGAGAATTAGCCGCCAACTGAAGCAGCTCGGCTAGCTGCGCATCCACTTGGGAGTCACATCCCGGCTGCTCGTAGCCGAGAATTTGCTTGCGGAGGTAATCTTTGACCTTCGCGTCGTCGGGAATCTTCTGATCGATGGAGCGCGCCAGGTACCAGAAGCCATCGAGGGGCTGCGGAGGAGTTGACTGCAAATAAGAAAGTCCCAGACGGTAGTTTGTTATGGCGTCAGTCGGATTCACAGCCAGAGCCGCTTTGAAATACTGAATCGCGCTAGGGTAATCCTTCAGGGTGTAGGACGCGGATCCCGCCGTGTAATTAAACAGAACGGTTGGCCCCTTCTTCTGCTCGGCGAACTGGTCGTCGGTCATGGGAGGGGTGGCGGGCTTGGCGATGCTGCTCAGGATCTTCAGTCCTTCAAGAGCCGCCGCGCGAGCCTTATTGAGCTGGTCGGCCGCGTCGGCCGCTTTGTCGTTAAACGCGTAGTTGAACGCGAGGGAACGAGTGTAGAGCGCCTGCAAGCGCGTCCCGGCATCGAGCTTATCCCCGAGCGCGACCAGCTTATCGGCGTAGTCGACCGTTTTCGGATAATTTTTCAGCTCGTTATAGCTCGCAACGTAGAGCTGCAGGACGTAAGGCATCAAAGTGGAATTGGGGAATTTTGCAACAAAATCGTCAAGACATTTCACGCGCATTTGCGCGTTGGTTTCCGCGTGGCAGGCCTGGAAACCGTTATATTCCGGCATGGTGTAGGGAGCCGGCTTATTTTGGTCCTGCTGGGCCTGGGCTGCGGCGGGACGCACGGAGAGGCAAAGCATCCCAAGGATGGTGAAGAACGCTCCTATAATGGCAAAAGACTTTCGCATATTCTTCCCTGCCTCCTGGGCCGAATTCACTTTTGGATAGAAACGAACTTTGGGGCTGCGACCCGCATAGAATAACGCGGTAAACGAATCCACGGGATTATAGGGAAAGCTATTCAAGCACGCAAGGTGAATCCGCCTGTGGCTCTCAATTTATGGGGTCGGGAGGACGTCCGCGCACGCCACCGCCTCAATGTTATGATGTTATATCTCAGTAAAGAGTCGCCTCGCTGGAGCGCACTGATGGTGGCGGAAAAACCTCTGGACGGCAAAGTCGCACTCATCACCGGCGGCAGCCGGGGAATCGGACTGGCCATTGCGCGAAGTCTCGGCCGGCTGGGAGCGAAGCTGAGCTTGTGCGCCCGGCATGCGGACAAGCTCGAAACCGCGGCCGCTGAGCTACAAAACGAAGGTGCCAAGGTGATGGTGACGGCAGCGGACGTCACGCGCGCGAGTGATATTGGGAAGCTAGTGCAGAAAACGGAGCAATTTTTTGGTGCGATCGACGTCCTGGTGAACAATGCGGGCATTGGATACTTTGGTCCTTTCCAGGGAGCGGCGGAGGCTGACTGGGACGCAGTATTAGACACCAATCTGAAGTCTGTGTTCCTGTTGAGCAAAGCTGTGGCGCCGGGAATGATCGAGCGCCGCGCGGGGCACATTATCAATATTGCGTCATTGGCCGGCAAGAATGCTTTCGCCGGCGGGGGCATTTACTGCGCTTCGAAATGGGGCCTGCTGGGATTGACTGAATGCATGGCGGAGGACCTGCGGCAATACGGTATAAGAGTCAGCGCGATTTGCCCGGGAAGCGTGGCGACGGATTTTTCGCCGCACGCGGGGAAAGATGTCCGTAAGATGCTGCAACCAGAGGACATAGCTCATGCGGTTGAGGCTATCGTCACACAAGCGCCCCAAAGCTTCATCAGCGAAATTCTGCTGCGGCCCACCCAAAAACCCTAAGCTCCGTGAATCCCCGACGCGTTGCTGCTGCATCTGATGCTTTGATATCAAATGATTCCAGGTTAAACGACTTTGCCAACTCACTTCCAAGGATCGGCGGAAACGAAGCGCGCGCTCAACGCTTTCATCAATCTCGCGCGTGCCACGAATTCGCTTCAAGCCAGGCTCAGCGCGCAGCTCGAAGGGCAGGGCTTGACCGTGGGGCAGTTCGGCGTCCTCGAAGCGCTGCTGCATCTGGGGCCTATGACGCAGTGCGGGCTGGGTGAAAAGCTGCTGCGCAGCGGCGGAAATATAACGCTGGTGATAGACAATCTGGAAAAACACGGACTCGTGCGCCGGGAGCGGCAGACGGAAGATCGCAGGACGATCGTGATACATCTCACTCCGAAAGGGATGCGGTTGATCAAGCGCGTTTTCCCGGGACACGCGAAAATGATTTTGAAGGAAATGAGCCAATTAGAACCGAAGGAACAAGAGGATCTACGCCGGCTATGCCGAAAACTGGGAACCGGCGGGAGAGCCAGTTCAGAAGCAACCAAGAAGGAGAAAAAACATGATTCAAATCAGACCGAGTGACGAGCGCGGCCACAACAAGCTGTCGTGGCTGGATACGCGATTCACATTTTCGTTCGATCAATATTACGACCCGGAGCACATGCAGTTCCGCTCCCTGCGGGTGTTGAATGAGGACATCATCGCGCCCGGACAAGGGTTCGGGATGCATCCGCATCGCGACATGGAAATCCTGACGTGGATTCTGGACGGAGCGCTGGAACACCGCGACAGCATGGGGACCGGCGCGGTGATCCGCCCGGGCGAGCTGCAGCACATGACGGCGGGTTCGGGCATCTTGCACAGCGAATTCAATCCATCTCCCAAGGATTCCGACTCATCTCTTACAGATATGGATCGTGCCGGATCGCAAGAATCTGAAGCCGGAGTACGAGCAACTGACATTTCCGGATAAGGACTTGCGAGGAAAGTTTCATCTGGTGGCGGGCCGGCAAGCGCCCATCAATATTCACCAAGATGCGAATCTTTACATCGCCCGGCTGAACGAAGGCGAGGAGGCCAAACATCTGTTGGGAGCAGGCCGTAGCGCATGGATGCAAGTTTCACGCGGAGCGGTCGCATTGAATGGAACAAAGCTAAAAGCGGGAGATGGCGCGGCCATTTCACAGGAATCCGAAGTGCGCGTTGAGGCAACAAAACCATCGGAAGTTCTGCTTTTTGATCTCGCGTAAAATCCACTTGGAAAAAGGAGAGGCAAAATGAACGATTCTTCGAGCAGCTTTACACCTTTGGCGGGCCGAATCCTGATGAGCGTTTTATTTTTGATTAGCGGATTTTTCAAGATAGGCGGGTATTCGCAGATGGTGGCCTATTCGTCATCCAAAGGCCTGCCGCTGGCGAGCGTTGCCATCGCGTGCGCCGCAGTGATTGAACTCGCTTGCGGGCTCGCCATTCTCGTTGGCTTTCAGACCAAGATCGCAGCCTGGATTTTGTTTCTCTACCTAATACCAGTCACATTCTTTTTCCATAACTTCTGGGCGATGCAGGGCGCGGAGCAACAGCAGAATATGATCAATTTTCTGAAGAATGTCGCGATCATGGGCGGCTTGGTGATCCTGGCCACATACGGCGCAGGTCCATATTCGATCGATCATTCGCGGCTGCGAAAGCTTGAAAAGAAAAGTGTTTCAGAGATGAAAGCGCGGAGTAGCGCGCGGCAATAAAACGATACTGATACGAAAATTTGAGGAGGAAGTATGAGTTCATTAAAAAAACCGGCGGAAACGAGTGCGCCGATTCATGATTTGATCAGGCATCGCTGGAGTCCACGGGCGTTCGACGCCAGAGCGGTCGAGCCTGAGAAACTTCGAAGCTTGTTTGAGGCCGCGAGATGGGCTTCGTCGTCTTACAACGCGCAACCTTGGTACTTCATCGTCGGAACGAAGGACGACCCGGAGAATTACAATCGCGTCCTGGATGCCTTCGTCGAATTCAATCAAGGCTGGGCAAAGCAAGCACCGGTTGTCGCGATTAGCGTCGCAAAGCTGAAATTTGACGATGGAAAACCGAATCGCCACGCGTTCCACGACGTGGGACAGGCAAGCGCGAATCTAACGATTCAGGCGGAAGCGTTGGGTTTGTCCGTCCACCAAATGGCGGGAATTGATCCCGAAAAGGCGCGAAAGCTCTTCGACATTCCCGCGGATTACGAGGCAGTCGCGGGAATTGCGTTGGGTTATGCGGGCGATCCTGCAACCTTGCCGGAGGAATTGCGCAAGCGCGAACTTGCTCCGCGCCAACGTAAACCGCTCGATTCCTTTGTATTCAGCGGACAATGGGGCAAGAGTCTCGCCCGTGGTAAGCCCAAAACACCAATAGCAGCGTCTTGGGACAAGACGGGTCACCGGAAGAAGTATTCAGTTCGGTAGCTGAAACTCTGGGCCAGCTAGTCGCTTGGCGAAGCGCGCCAGCTAATCTAGAACTGTCTGGCTATGGCGCCAATCAACAATGCGATTCGTGTCCGAATCGAATAGAAGCGCCGTGTTGTCATCGATCACGTAGTAAACGAGGTTGTAACTGACATCCGGATTTGTGGCCACAAGCACCGCCATTCCACGGCCATTCGTGCCTGGGGCGGAAACCGAGCTGCTAGTCGTACTAATCGGGTCCGTTTGGATGCCAGCGTTGAAATCATTGATGTCGAGATTTCCGCTGGAAACGTGCGAGGAGTCCAGGGTGACCTGACCTTCAACGTCCTGCTGGTAGGAGCCCGGCTCATCATGAAATATTCCCTGGCCCGCAAGGTTCAATGCAAAGCTGCCGGAGGGAGGCTCGGTGACAACCTTCTGCAGGTAAGCTGAACCAGTGGCCACGGCAGTGGAATCGAGTTCGAGCATTACAGCGGCGGGCTCAACGGTTGTCGAAGCAGCCTGCGCCGTCTGATAGGTTGCGAATTGAAGGGTGCTTGCTCCGGTGGCACACAGTCCTAGCACGATGCGGCCTATTGATGGAGCCACAGAGTAAGTGCAAGCGCTGAGCGTGGTATTTGGAGTGACTGTGCCGGCGTTGTTGGTGTCGAGAGCTCCTCCGGTAATGCTGTTTCCGCCCGCAGTAAAGACTCCCCCTGACGCGTAGGCTCCGCCAGTTGAATTTCCCCCCGCGGTAAAGACGTAGTTAGCCGACCCGAGGGTTGACGACGGGGAAAGAAGTCCCCGCAGCGCCGCTATACATCTCGCCGGCCAGGTAATCGTTGTCATCAATTTCGACGAGATAAAGATGCGTTGAATCCACGATGTAGAACGCATATTCATTTTGTTTGCCGGTCATCGCGCTGGTGAGAGTTATCGTGCCGCGGCCTGTGTCAGGCGCGGTGTTGTCCAGGGAGTAAGAAACCGTGAGCGATGTGTCGTTCGGCTTCACGACGCCGTTATCGTTGAGGTCCAAGACGCCGCTTCCCGTCTGAAGAGTGCTGCTTCCGCTGGCGGTAAATTTGCCGGCAATACCCAGCGGCAAAAATGAAAGATCGGCACCCAAACCAGAGAACACGTAAGGACCGGTAATGGTGGCAAGAGTAGAGATATCATTTAGATTCTGTTGGTCGATGGTGCCGCTGCCGGTGGTGCTGCGGTCAAAGCGAATCATGAGGGCGTGTTGATTCGAGGTTAGAGCAAATTGCCAGGTGCTGGCACCCGGCAATCCCGAGTTCAATACGACACTGGTGCGGCCGTCTGCGCCGACTTTGTACGTTCCGGCAATTTGGTAGTGCTTCGGGCCCGCGGTAGAGAAGCCGTCCACGTCCTCGACACCACTCTGAATATGCCCGTTGCCGTCTGCGACAAAGCTGCCTGCGACCGCCATAAAACCAGACTCGTCGTCTCCGGAATAAGAGAACGCGAATGGTCCGGACAGCGACTGATCTGAAAACGCTATGGTCACCGTGGCGGTGGCTGTTTGAGCGGGACTGACAGTGGCATCCTTCGCGGTGACCGTGACAGTAGCACCGGGCGGAGGAGCAGCAGGCGCGGTGTAGAGTCCGGTGGTTGGATTGATCGAGCCGATACAGGTGTCGCAGGTTGGGGATGTGGAGCTTACGGTCCAGGTGGCGTTTGCGTCGGCCACGTCATTGAGAAGCGCTGAAAACTGTATGCTACCACCAGCCCCAACGGTCGCGGTTGTCGGCGATACCGCGAGTCCCAGCCCCGCTCCGACCGTGATGGTGGCGGTATTTGACGTTACGACGTTGGTATTGGTCGTACTCGAAGGATTTTGGGGAGCGGTGGCAGTGATCAAGACTTGGCCGTTGTTGTTGGTGGGCGCGATCTTGGGAGCGGTATATATGCCGACCTGACTGTCATCGGGCGAATTCACAATCGTGCCGATCGTGGAGTTACCGCCGCCAATGCCGTTTACCTGCCAGGTTACGGCCGTGTCGGTCGAGCTGTTTGAGTTTGAGAGTTGAACGCTCGCGGTGATGTCGAACGTGGTATTGAGATTAACGGTCCCCGCCGTGGGCGAGATCATGATTGAATTGACGGTAGCAGAGCCGCCGCTGCCGCCGCTGCTGCTGCTGCACGCCGATAAAGCTAGAATGAGTACCACAGCAAGAAAAGAAAGAGCCACAATCGAAATTTTCGCGTTGATGGTTTCCGGTCTCATGCTCACCTTTATAATCTCATTTTTAAGCGCGCTTTGAGCATACCGTTATTCCTGCTCGAAGAGAAAAAGTTCCTATTTATTTTTAAAGCTATGATGCAGAGGCCCAACGGACGGTTGCGCGGGTCAGAGCTCGCGAAGAGCCAGGGCCACGGGGCGCCGAGCGGCACGAATGGCGGGAGGAACCCCGCCGATCAGGCCCATGAACAGCGCGAAAATGGTACCAATGACTAAAAGCGTCGGTGTTATGAGGAACGCGAATGCGACCGAAGAGAATGTCTGCATGTTCAGCGTGCTCGTGGTGAGACCGTTGAGCGGAAGGACCGCGACCGAGCCCAATAGTCCCCCGATGAACGCGATGAACAGGGCCTCGAAGAGAAATGACATCACGATGCTGAAAGCGCCGAAACCGATCGCGCGCATGGTGGCGATTTCGCGCGAGCGCTCGGATACCGCGGAATACATCGTGTTGAGCGCACCAAAGACCGCGCCGACGCCCATAATCGAAGCCACCAAGGTGCCGAGAACGGTGATCAAAGTTGTGAGGCCGCGAGATTGTTTTTCGTAATAGTCGAGCTCCCGGGTTACCTCTACTGTTAAGCGCGGGTCGGACGTAAGCGAATCTCTGAAAGCGTCGAACGCCGCGGGGGAGGTCAAATGCACGGTGACCGATTGAAAAATATTTACCGGGCGCTTATACACCTGAGCGAGAACGCGGGCGTCGCACCAGATTTCGGAATCGAAAGCGCTACCTCCCGCGTCGAAAATTCCAACTACCTTCCAAGTGCCGCTGCCAAAGCTGACCGTGTCGCCAAGATTCAACCCGGAGTAGGTCCTCGCCACGTTCCTGCCAACAACCAACTCTGAGAGACCTGGTTCAAAAAACCGGCCTTGCGAAATGTGCACATTCTTTCGGACTTTTAGAGCATCGGCGGAGACGCCGCGAACTTGAACATTAGCGTCGGTGCCCGTGGATTTCAACGGAAAATTAGCGATGACAACGACTTCAGGGCTAACCAAGGGCGCGCCACCTTCGCGGGCGACGCCGGGGGCGTCCTGGATTACTTTCACCTGGTCGAGCGCAACGGCGCCGTCTAATTCGGCGCTTGAGCCAGCGCGCATTATTAGAGCGTTGTCCGCGGATCCCGAAGAGACCAGGGTGGCATGAAAGCCGCGCGCGAGGGAAAGCATGGCGATGAACACACCGACGGTGCCGGCGATCCCGAGAACGGCCACGATGGTGGAAACCCAGCGGGCACGAACGCTGCGCAGGTTGTAAACGATGGGGATGGCCATGGCTCAAACCCTCCTGAGTGCGTCAACCACACGCAAGCGCATCGCCGTTGTGGCAGGAAGTATCCCGGCGAGAATCCCCACGGCCAGCGAAATGGCAACACCCATGATCATCGCTGGGCCAGGCAAACGGAAGTAAGGCAGGAAACCGTGAGTAGGATCACCGCCGATGGTGAAGAGTTTTGACAACCCTATTCCGATGCCGCCGCCGATGACGGCAATCAGAATTGACTCGCCCAGAACGAAGAACAAAACGAAACGGTCGGTGTATCCGACGGCTTTAAGGACCGCGAGCTCTCCAATCCGCTCGCGCACGGCGATGGCCATGGTATTGCCGGTGACGAGAAGCAGAGTGAAAAACACGACGCCGCCAATGCTGAGGATCAGGAATGAAATGTTGCCGAATTGCTTTGCAAATCCGGTGGCTAGGGCCTTTTCTGTTTCGGTCTTCGTTTCGTAAGGAGAGTTCGCGAAGGTATCGTCGATTGTCTTTGCAACGCTGCCAGCGTGGTCGGGATCATCGAGTTTCACGATATACCAGCCGATCAAGCCTTTCTCGATGGTGCGGCGCTCGTCGAAATAATCGTAGTGAAACCAGAACTGCGTGAGGTCGTCCTGGTCGCGCGATCCGGTATAAATACCGCGGATGTTGAATTCCCAGGTGCCTTGAAAAATCGTGCCTTTAATTGGAACGCGGTCGCCGACTTTCCAGTTGAAGCGCTTGGCAGTTGTGGCTCCCACAACGGCGCCTTCGCGATCAGCCACGAACGCTTTCCATTGATCATCAGGAATGACGAATTCAGGGAAGACCTGGCGCTGGTTTTCAACATCAATGGCGAATTGGGGAAAGAAGTTTCGTTCATCCTGGTAGATGCCGCCGAACCAATTGTCATGAGTGACGGCTTTCACGGCAGGGATGCGAAGGATTTGATCGCGATAAGACATGGGAAGAGGCTGGATAATGGCGACTTTGTTGATCACGTCGAGACGGTCAACGCCGGCCAGATCCACTCCTTGATTGAATGCGCCGTGGACGACTACGAGAAGTCCGAAAAGAAAAAGCGCAACGGCGAATGAGCCAATCGTGAGCGCGGTGCGCAGTTTTTTGCGGAAAAGGTTTGCGAGAATCAATGGAAAGAATTTCATGCGCGGTTCCCTGCCGCGGCGAGAACGCCTTCGACCAACACGCCCTTATTCAAGTGCAATGTGGCCTGGGCGCGCTCCGCTGCCGCCGGATCATGGGTGACCATCAAAATGGTCTTGCTGTATTCCTTGGAGAGCCGGGTCAGGAGGTCGAGGATTTCATCGGCGCTCTTGCGGTCCAGGTCGCCGGTAGGCTCGTCGCACAGCAGGAAGGTGGGGTCGGCGATCACGGCGCGGGCGATGGCGACACGCTGTTCCTGTCCGCCGGAAAGCTGGCGCGGGTAGTGATTCATCCTATCCGAGAGGCCGACGATTCCCATAGCAGCCTCCA
Organism: uncultured Acidobacteriota bacterium; assembly: GCA_963830375.1. GTDB lineage: Bacteria > Acidobacteriota > Terriglobia > Acidiferrales > UBA7541 > Palsa-295. The sequence continues at coordinate 603,602 of CAWHMJ010000004.1, read as the reverse complement.
CGTGCTGACGGCGCTCGGATTTCGACAACTTCGTGAGCAGCAAAGGAAGCTCGACGTTTTGAAACGCGGTGAGCACGGGAATCAAGTTGTACATCTGGAAAATGAATCCCACGTGACGCGCGCGCCAATCGGTGAGCTTGCTGCCGGACATGTGCGTGATCTCGTCGCCGGCGACGGTAATGCTGCCTTTAGAGGGCACGTCCAAGCCGCCGAGGAGATTGAGCAGCGTGGTCTTGCCGGAGCCGCTTGGGCCCATGAAAGCGACGAACTCGCCCTTGTCCACGTCGAGATTCAGACCTTGCAAGACGTGGATCACTTCGCCGCCGCGGCTGTAGGTCTTATCGAGCCCGCGGATTTGAATCAGACTGCCTGCGTTTCCTGTGCCGTCCACTCGAACCATTTCGAGAGGCTCCTATTTCTTGATTTCTACGGCTTCTCCATCGTGAAGCGTTGCGGGTCCTTTCACGACCACTGTGTCGCCTGCATCGAGGCCCGCCAGAATTTCCGCGTCGGAACCGCGCGTGGCGCCCAATCCCACGGCTCGGCGTTCCAGGTGATCGTTCTTCACAAGGAAAACAATTTTCTTGCCCTGGTCGTCCCGAACGGCGTCTTGCGGAATCAAAACTGCGGGCTCGGCGGCGCCGTTTTTCTGCTCCGGCTCGGCACCGAAGAAAGTCACTTTAATGCCCATGTCCGGAAGAATGCGCGGGTCCAATTTTAGAAAGGAGATGCGCACTTTCACCGTGGCTTTCTGGCGGTCGGCGGTGGGAATCACAGTACGCACGCGCGCGGGAATCTGCCAATCCGGATAAGCGTCGAGGACGGCGGTCACGTTTTGTCCCGGTACGACGCGCGCAATGTAGGCTTCGTTCACATCCACTTCGATTTCGTTCGAATTCATATCCACGATGGTGGCAATGCCGGTTCGTGTGAAGCCGCCGCCTGCGGAATTAGGCGAGACCATTTCGCCCACCTGCGCGTCTTTTGATACGACGATGCCGTCGAATGGCGCGCGGATCACGGTGTTATCGACGGCCTGTTGCGCTTCGCTGACGCGCGCTTGCGCTCCAACCACTTGTTGTTTGGCGAGCGCGATCTTCGCGCGGAGACTGTCTGCGGCCATGGTCGCGTTATCCAAAGTTTCCTGACTCTGAACTCCGGCAGCCAAGAGCTGCTTGGCACGCTGCAGCTCAATTTCCGCGTTCTTTAGCTGCACTTGAAAATCGGCAATCGCGGCCTCGGCGGAGTCACGATCGGCCTTGGCGGAGTCAAGCGCGCGGCGTGCGTCAGAGTCGTCAAGGGTTGCGAGAACAAAACCTTCCGGAACGTGCAAGCCCTCGTCGAAATTGACCCTAGTGACGCGCCCGGTGATCTTCGCAGCGATCGTCGCGCGCCGCCTCGGCGTCACGTAACCACTGGCGTTTAGCAGAGCGGGACGGCCGGCCGCGGCTTTTTGCGCGACGGCCACTTCCACCACGGGTCTCTGGTTGCGGAAAGCAAACACCACACCGGCTACGATTACAACCACGCCAATCAGGGCGGCGAAAATCCCGAAAAGCTTGCCCGTCTTGCGGCCTTTGCGCTGGCCCTCATTAATCCGCAAGGAACCCAGGTCGTGTTTTGGCGAATTTTCCAGAGTTGCCATCGGGACCCGTTCTCCTAAAGTGCGAGAGCCATACTGTGTCCTACGTACCGACTGCGCGAAAAATTACCGAGCGCGTCCGAGCATAAAGCCGGGAACTTAGAGCGATTGATACATTGTAACTTGCTCTGCAGGTTTTCGGGCCGCTCAAACGAAGCGGCCGGTCCTGGAGTATTGCCGCGGCCAGCTAAATCTTCGGGAGGACAATTCCCTGCTGCGCTTGGTATTTCCCCTTCTTGTCCTTGTACGAGACTTCGCATTGCTCGTCGGATTCGAAGAAGATTACCTGGCAGAGGCCTTCGTTCCCGTAGATGCGCGCGGGAAGCGGAGTGGTATTGCTGATTTCCAGTGTCACGAAACCCTCCCACTCAGGCTCGAAGGGCGTGACGTTCACGATAATTCCGCAGCGCGCATATGTGGATTTGCCCACACAGAGAGTCAGCACATTTCGGGGAATGCGAAAATATTCCACGGAGCGTCCGAGCGCAAAGGAATTCGGCGGGACGATACAAACGTCGCCTTTGAATTCGACGAAAGATTTTGAATCGAAATTTTTGGGATCGACGATGCTGGAATTCACGTTGGTGAAAATCCGGAATTCGTCGGCGACGCGCATATCGTAGCCATAGGACGAAACGCCGTAGCTAATCACGCCGTCGCGCACCTGCCGGTCCTCGTAGGGCTCGATCATTTTGTGCTCGCGCGCCATCTTGCGAATCCATTTGTCAGACTTCACCGACATCGAATCCTCCAGACCAGTGTGGCAATTTCTTCGGCCAAAAACTTACGGGAAAAGCTGAAATGTTTCGGCGAACTTCGCCCGGCTCAAAAGCGAGTTGCGCAGTTTATTACACGCCACGGCGCTTGACAACCTGCAAACCCATGTCTAGCATAGGCTTCCGTTGAAGGCGGGGAGGATCGTGTGATCAAGCTCGACATCGTGAACGCTATCGTACAGAAAACAAATGTCACTCGAACGAAAGCCGAGCAGGCGGTGGAAACCGTCTTCGAAGCCATGAAGAATGCGCTGGGGCGGGGAGAACGCATCGAGCTTCGCCGCTTCGGCGTTTTCAACGTGAAGCCGCGCAAGACCGGCATCGGCCGCAACCCGCGCACTGGGCAACAGGTTAGCATCCCGCCGGGGAAAGCCGTGCGATTTAAGCCGGGCAAGGAACTCCAGACGCTTCCAGCCCCGTCTCCGGCTCCTGCTCCCAAGTCCTGATCGCGACGTTACTGCGGCATGCTGACGCTTTAGCGGCAGGCGACGAACCGCTTTTTCGATGCTAGACATCTAACCCTCATGGATCAAGCTCCCGGCAACGGTCACGCGCGCATTCCCGTCGAAATTCTCGATCTAGGGTATCCGCAGGTAATCGAGCTGCCTCCGCCGCCTGCCGTTCGGCGACGCCGGAATGTGTGGCCCGCGCTGATACTTTTTTTAGTGACGCTTGTTTCCACCTTGGCTGTGGGATCGGAATTTGCGCTGTCATACGCGCACAATGTGGAGCCGTATTCCGGCGATGAAAATCCGTTCGCAGTGATCGTGGCGCCTCTCGAGCATCCGCAACTGCTTTTGCTGGGGATTCCCTTCTCATTCACGCTTCTCGGTTTTCTGATGGCGCACGAGATGGGGCATTTCGTGGCCTGCAAGATTTATGACATTGATGTGAGTTATCCCTACTTCCTGCCGTCCCCATTTCTTTTTGGCACCTTCGGCGCATTTTTGCGAATACGCTCGCCCATTACGACTCGGCGTGCGCTGTTTGATATCGGGATTGCGGGACCCATCGCCGGCTTTCTTGTAGCGGTACCGCTATTGGCGTATGGGATTGCGATATCGAAGATCGTGCCGGGAGCACAACAGAATGCCGACATCTTCTTCGGCAATCCTCCGCTCATGCGAATTTTCATCGGATTTTTTCATCCCGGTGCGGATCCCTCATCGCTTTTGCTCCATCCCGTAGCGCGGGCTGCGTGGTTTGGATTGTTCGCCACTGCGCTTAACTTGCTGCCGGTATGGCAGCTCGACGGCGGACACATTCTCTACAGCCTAGCGAGCAAGAAGCACAAAGAGTTTTCACTGGTTGTTTCGCTGGCGCTTGTCGCGTTGGGAATTTATTGCTGGCACGGATGGGCGCTTTGGGGAATCGTTTTGCTGGTGCTGTCCCTGCGGTTCCGCCATCCGCCGGTATACGACCGCTGGGAACAGCTGAACGCGTCACGAAAATTATTGACGATCGTAGCGGTCGCGATTTTCGTTCTATGCTTCACGCCCTGGCCGGTGAACAACCCCTAGGCTCCGCTCGCAATCTGCGCTTCCTTGACCAGCCCTGTGGGAAGGATATGATGCGCGAATAATAATGGGCCTTCCTCCTGCTTCCTCGGTTCCTTCGTCCACGGCAACACTTGCTCGCACGCTCGGGCTGCGCGATTTAACAATGCTGGTCATAGGCGGTGTGATCGGCTCGGGTATCTTTCTGGTGCCCGGCGCGATTCAACGCCAGGTCGGCGGCTCGGTTGGATTGGCGATACTGGTCTGGATCGCCGGCGGACTCTTGTCACTCGTTGGCGCGCTCACGTACGGAGAACTTGCGGCGATGAAGCCTGAGGCAGGCGGCCTGTATGTTTACATTCGAGATTGTTTCGGCAGGCTGCCGGCGTTTCTTTACGGATGGACGTTATTCCTGGTTATAGCGACGGGAGGAATAGCGACGCTGGCAGTAGCCTTCAGCGCTTACCTGGGACAACATTGTGCCACTCACGCCTTTCACCGAAAAACTTGCCGCGGTCGCGATGATCGGCGTGATCACCGTCGTCAATATTTACGGCACTCGCGAGAGTTCGGATCTGCAGAACTGGACTACCTACATTAAGGTTGCACTCATTCTCGGCATGAGCGCTGTGCTGCTCTGGCTCGGGCACGGATTTCAGGGTTCTCGAGACATTCTTTGGCCGGCGAGCTTCAGCGGCTCGCTGCTCTCCAACTTCGGGCTAGCGATGATTGCGGCGCTGTGGTCCTACGAGGGTTGGCAGTTCGCTTCTTTCAGCGCGGGCGAGGCGGCGCATCCTCAGCGCGATTTTCCCCGGGCATTTTTTTACGGCACACTCTCGCTGACGGCGATTTATGTGATTGCAGCCTTGTCCTATGTGGCGGCGCTGGGCCCGGCAGCAGCGGCCCGCTCCGACACCATCGCCGCCACCGCGATGGCCGTAATTCTCGGGCCGACCGCGGCGAAGTTCGTCGCCTTTCTTGTGATGATTTCCACTTTCAGCTCCGCGAACAGTATTCAGCTTACAGCCCCTCGTGTTTATTACGCCATGGCGGGCGACCGTCTATTTTTTCGCAAGATGGCAGAAGTGCACCCGCGATTCCGCACCCCCGCTTTTGCAATTCTCACCGCAGGAATCTGGGCCGCGATCCTTGCCTGCCTGGGCAGCTTTCAACAGCTTTTTACTTACGTGATTTTCACCGGCTGGATTTTCTACGGGCTGGCGGGCGCAAGCATTTTCGTCTATCGCCGGAGAATGCCCGGCGCCGATCTTCCCTACCGCGTGCCGGGATATCCCTGGACTCCCGCGATTTTCGTGCTGGCAACGGCGGCGCTGGTCGTGAACGCGATTTTCTCGCGACCCACTGGGGCAGTCGCTGGATTATGCGTCGTTCTCGCCGGGGTGCCGGCTTACCTGATCTGGCGCACGCGCGGATCAAAGAAGGCAGGCTAGAAAAGACTGGTGGGATCGACGTCCACAATCACGGCAGTATCTGGAATTTTCTTGGCGTCGCAGAAATCCAGCGCACCGCTCAGAGCCAGAGACAGGGCCGAACGTTTGGGCGACTTCAGCACAAACTGAAAGCGGTAGTCCTTGCGCAGGCGCGCGAGCGGCGCTGCGGCAGGGCCCAGAATTTTGACGCCGCGATTCTCGAACGGAGCGAAATAACCTGCCAGCGCCCTGCGACCATCGAATCGCGTTTTCAATTTTGCGATCTCGCACCAGCACGCTGGCCAGCGCCGTGAATGGCGGGTAGTGAAGCATCCGACGGAAGTGCGCTTCCTTTTCGTAGAATGAAACGTAATCCTGCTGCACGGCGAGCTGGATGGCGTAATGCTCCGGGTAATACGTTTCCACCAGGACTTCGCCGGCAAGCTCGCCGCGTCCGGCGCGTCCGGCTACTTGCGTGAGCAACTGGAAGGTTCTTTCGGCTGCACGAAAATCCGGCCGACCCAGCGCGAGATCCGCCGCAACCACACCGACCAGAGTCACGCGCTGAAAATCGTGGCCCTTTGCTACCATCTGCGTTCCGACGAGCACATCCAATTCACCGTCGGCGAAAGCACCGAGTATCTGCTGGTATTCGCGTTTCGTGCGAACCGTGTCGCGATCGAGCCGCGCGATGCGCGCAGCCGGAAACTTTTCTCGCAGGTATTCTTCTACTCGCTCCGCTCCGTCGCCTACGAAATACATGTACTCGCCATTGCACTTCGGGCATTTCTTCGGCGGACGAATTGCATAACCGCAATAGTGGCATTCCAGCCGCTGGCGGCTCTTATGATAGGTCAGCGCGATGCTGCAATTTTCGCATTGCACGAACGCGCCGCAACTGCGGCAAAGAAGCGACCAGGAATATCCGCGGCGGTTGATCAAAACCATTGCTTGCGTTTTTTCTTCCAGCCGCAGCGCAATCGCCGCGCGCAAGGATTCAGAAACGGGCGCCGCTTTATGCTGTTGGCGAAATTCTTCGCGCAAGTCCACAACGCGGACGTCTGCGAGAGGTCGATTCTCGACGCGCGAGGTCAACTCGAGCAGATGATATTTCCCCGAGCGCGCGTTGTGATAGGTCTCAAGCGAAGGAGTGGCCGAACCGAGCAGCGCGACTGCTCCTTCCAGCCGGGCACGATACACGGCGACGTCGCGGCCGTTGTAACGCGGAGTTTCTTCCTGCTTGTAGCTGGTTTCCTGCTCTTCGTCGACGATGATCAGGCCAAGATTTTCGAGCGGCGCAAAAACGGCGGAGCGCGTTCCGACCACGATGCTGGCTTGCCCGTGCCGCACGCGCCACCACTCGCGAGCGCGCTCCACATCCGGCAAGCCGCTGTGCAGTACCGCGACAGTTTCGCCAAAACGCGCGCGCACCAAACGGCCAACCCACAAAGTCAGCGCAATCTCCGGAACAAGAACGATGGCCGTCTTCCCGCGAGAAATCGCTGCTTCGATTGCGCCGAGATAGACTTCCGTCTTGCCGCTGCCGGTGACGCCGTGAAGCAGTCCCGCCGCGAACTTCCCAGGCACCAGCCAGCGCCAAATCTCAGCAAGAGCCAGCTTCTGTTCCGCATTCAATATATTGGTGGGCGGAGCGAAATCCGTATCCCAGGAATCTTCTTCAACGGTAAGGGGCTCTTCCCAAGTAAGTACCCGGCCTTGCTTTTCCAGGCGATGGATGACGGCGCGTGACACTTGCGCCTTTTTCGTCAAGAGTGCCAGAGGCAGCGGCCCGCGCGTCGCGGTTAGGACCTCGCGAATCTTTTCCTCGGCGGCGTTTGCGGCCGGCTCTTCCTTGGCGGGATTCCAGGCGACGATTTTCTGCGAGCGCGTCTTGCGCCGGTGCACCATGTCCCGGGCCGCCAGGTAACCGCGGCGAACGAATCTTTCCGCGGCAGCTTCGCCGCCTGGCAATCGGCGCACGGCGGCGGATTGGATCGCGCTGGTTTTTTCGCCGGTGCCGACGAATCGGCGCAAGAACTCCAGTTCGCTGCTTTCAACGTCTGTGTTCTCCGCGCCCGCGGCGAGTTCTTCGAAATATGCGCGCCCGGAATCCGTCAGCCAGTATTCGCGATCGTGGCGCAGCTCAATTTCCGGGGGAAGCATTGCGCGAAACGTTTCGCCGATGGGCGCGAGATAGTAGCGGCTGATCCAGTGGCCTAGCTCTATGAGCTTGGGCGGCAGTGCGGCAATGGGATCGAGCAGTTCAGAGATTTCCTTGACGCGCGCAATTGCCGGTGGACGCTCGGAGACAGAGAGTCCAACGCCGACCATGGCGCGATTGCGAAACGGCACCAACACGCGCCGCCCGACGAGATCCTCATTCTGAAAAGAATCCGGGACGGCATAGGTGAACGTCGAGCGCAGCGGAACGGGAAGCGCGACTTCGCAATAGCGTGGAGTCATGGGGAGGATTTAGTGTAGCAGTCCGCGCGACGGCTGCTCATATAGCCCGATTGCGAGCCCTTCCTTATTTCCAAGTTAGGCTGAGATTTCATTGGGTTCAGATGCTGACGCAGACGATGCCGGCGAAGATGAGGACGATTCCCAGCCACTGGCTGCGCTCCAGCCGCTCGCGCAGAAAAATCCACGAAAGCAAAACTGTGACGGCGCCGTACAGTGAAGCGAGGACGCTGACCACAGAGACAGGGCCGATGTGCAAGCCAGCGTTGTTGGCTACGAACGCTGCCGTGTCCATCAATCCTACGGCTGCAAGCATCCACCAAACACCCCCGTGCGGAAGCCGAATGCTTTGGCGGGCAGGCAGCGCGAAGACCGAGAGCGATACAAGCGCGGTCAGCCGCATCACCCAGACTGAAACGGCGTCGCCGACGAGCGGGACGACATGGAATCCGAGAAACCAAAACATGAACCCGAAACCTACCGCCGCCAAGATGGCCCAACCCACGCCCCGTGACAAATGCGCGCCAGAAGATGCGGCGTTTGGAGCCGACGGATCGCTCGGCTTTGGGCGCAAACGACATCGCCGCCAGGATTACTCCCGTGAACGTTATTGCCATTCCGACTGCGCGGAGCGCGTGAATGCGCTCGCCGCTCGCGAGCGCCAGTACAACCGTAAGCGCAGGATAGCTGGACGAAACCGGCCCGACGATACTCATCACGCCAATCTCGAACGAATGATAAAGCGAAAGCGAAGCGGTTACATTCAGCAATCCTGCGACCACCGTGAGTGCCCAAGGCTGCCAGCCGGGCGCGACGTGCGAAAACCCGCCGTTAAACTTCAGATATACACTAAGCGCGAGAAAGCCGAAGAACTGCATGAAGAACAGCGTGCGATACGCGCCCACTCGGCGGGACGCGAAGCGCGCAGCAAAATCCGCCATGCCCCAGCACACGGCTCCGGTCAATCCGAGGATGATGCCCAACGAATTCTCCGCTACGGCAGGCTATTTGCGTTTCGGCTGCAGACCGAGGACGGCCATTACTTTTTGCAAATCCTTCCAGACTTCGCCCTTCGCGTTCGGATTTCGCAGCAAATAAGCAGGATGGTATGTGGCGATAAGTTTCGAGCCGCGGAAATCGAACCACTCGCCGCGAAAGCGGGAAATGCCCTGGGTTGTTTGCAACAGTGTTTGGGAGGCGCAGCTTCCGAGGCAGCAAATCACTTTCGGGCGAATCACGTCAATCTGCCGAAAAAGAAATGGAGAGCAAGTCGTGATTTCATCTTTCTCCGGCAGGCGGTTTTCAGGCGGGCGGCATTTCACCACGTTGCAAATGTACACGTCCTCGCGGCGCAGCCCCATGGCTTCGATCATTTGCGTGAGCAATTTTCCCGCGCGGCCGACGAAGGGCTCGCCTTTGATGTCTTCATCGCGGCCGGGGCCCTCGCCGACGAAAACCAACTGCGCTTTCATGCTGCCCACTCCGAAAACGATATTCGTGCGGCCTTTGTGCAACTTGCAGCGAGTGCAATCGCCAATGGTTTCTCTGTATGAGTTTCAGAGTGTCGCCTTCGATTCTATCGCTGGCTTCAAAGAGGGACGGCTCCTGCGCTAGAGAAACCGCAGGAGAAGAGCGCAGAGAAACCGATGCCGCGGGCGAAACTGGAGGCTGCGAAAAAGCGACGGTAGAACCAGCATCGGTTTGCCCAGCAGCAGCGGCCATTGCCTGAGACGGTTGATCCAGCGATTCAACACCAGCGCCGGGTGTCGTCACTACAGCCGTTTCGGGAACGGCGCGGTCGCGATAGTACGGCCCGAGACCTAGATCGCTGCCGTAGCGAAGCCACGCTTCTACGCGCGCACGATTGCCAGGTTCCAACGAGTCCTCCCAAATTTGCGATTGAACGGAGAGACTTTATCACAGCCATTCGTGTTGCGCAGCGCATGGAAAATGATCGATGGATGTACTCGGAAGGAAAATACGCCGGTGTTACTTCGATTGCTTTTGAACTTCGAGGACGCGATCGAGGATTTGATTCGCAACTTCAAACTTACTGAGCTTAGGCAGGGAAATTTCGCGGCCATCGCGGAGATAGAATGTGACGATGTTGGTATCCGTATCGAATCCCGCGCCTTCCTGGGTCACGTCGTTGGCGACGATCATGTCCGCGCCCTTGCGCGCAAGCTTTCCGCGGGCACTTTCCGCGACCGCGTGCGTTTCAGCGGCAAAGCCCACTAGAATCTGTCCATGCTTCTCGCGTCCCAACTCGGCAAGGATATCCGGCGTGGGTTCCAGTTCGAGGGTGAACGATCCTTCGTTGCGCTTGAGTTTCTTATCGTGCTGCGCGGCCGGGCGATAATCCGATACGGCTGCCGCCATAATCACGACCTGGGCGCTTGCTGCACGTTCGCGAACAGCGCGGTGCATTTCTTCGGTCGCGCGTACCGGAATCCAATCCACGCCGTCGGGAATTTTTAGATCCGTGGGTCCGCTTACCAGTACGACGTGAGCGCCCCGGCGATTCGCAGCTTCCGCCAGCGCGTAACCCATTTTGCCGGACGAGCGATTGGTGAGAAACCGCACCGGATCGATATCCTCGCAAGTGGGGCCGGCGGTGATGAGAATTGTTTGACCCGCTCAGGTCGTGACGAAGGCCCAGCACGTCGCAAACTTTCTTGGCGATCGTTTCGGTTGCGGCGAGACGGCCGGAACCCGTCATGCCGCAAGCCAGGTATCCCTCGTCGGGGTCCACGACATGAACTCCGCGCTCCCGCAGGGTTGCGATATTCCGCTGGGTGGCTTCGTGTTCCCACATATTGACGTTCATCGCCGGCGCAACGATAACGGGAGCTTTGGTGGCGAGGTAAAGGGTCGAAAGAAAATCTTGGGCTATGCCGTGGGCGAATTTCCCGAGGATGTCCGCGGTAGCGGGCGCAACCAGCAGCAAGTCAATTCGCTGCGCTACAGCGATATGCTCGATTGCGCTCTCCACGTTGGCCGGCGCAGAGCCGGGCTCGGTGAACATATCGGTGATTACTTTCTGGCCGGTCAAGGCAGCAAAGGTAAGAGGGGTGATGAATTCCTGCGCCGAGCGCGTCATTACCACCTGCACGTCCAGCTTTTCCTGCTGCAGGCGGCGAACCAGCTCCGCCGCTTTGTAAGCGGCTACGCCTCCGGTAACGCCAAGCGCGATCTTCATCTAGACGCGGCGGTGGCTACTTCCGACGCTTTCCATCCTTGTCTTCAGGCTCGCCACTCAGTTCCTTGGCTTCATATTCGAGCAGGCCTTTCAGCAGTTCTTCTTCGGCAATACGGGTTGTCTTTCGGGATCGCGGATTGTCAACCATCGGCCGCCCGCCGATCATCAATTGACGGGCGCGGCGCGCGACGACGACCACATAGGCAAACTGGCTCTCCGGTGGATCTCTTAACACGGCCATGATCAGATCAGCCTCCAAAGGACTTCAGAATTTCGCGAATTCGTTCTTCGTTGCGCGGCACCCGGCATCGCGAGCCGAGCGCTATCGCCTGCACTTCAGTTCCGGCACGTTCCAGATCGTCATTGATAATGGCGAAATCGTAGCTGCTGTAATTCAGCATTTCCTGGCGCGCGCGCTCGAGCCGCCGGCGAATTTCATCTTCCGAATCCTGCCCGCGCGCCCGGATGCGATGTTCGAGCTCCGATCGAGAAGGCGGCAGGACAAACACCGCGACAGCGCCGGGCAGCTTCTGCTTTACCTGCAAAGCTCCCTGGACGTCAATTTCGAGAACCAGGTCTTTTTTTTGCGCCTGCGCCTCGTTCAGCGAGTTCCGCGGCGTACCGTACCAGTTCTTTCCAAATACCTGCGCGTATTCCAGAAAATCGCCCCGCTCCACCATCTGCTGGAATTCAGGCTCGGAGACGAAATTGTACCACTTGCCTTCGCTCTCCGTCTTGCGCGGCATGCGCGTAGTGCACGAAACAGACAGCATGGTGCCCGGCAACTGCAAAATCTTTTCCACCAGGGTGGACTTCCCCGAACCCGACGGCCCCGAGACGATGAGCACCAACGGCTCCGATTTGCTCATTCTATGTTCTGCACTTGTTCGCGTATCTTTTCGATTTCGGATTTGATCTCGAGCGCGAACCGCGTGATTTCAAGGCCCTCGGCTTCATTTCCGGGAGTCTTGGAAAGCAAAGTGTTGGCTTCCCGCTGCATTTCCTGCAGCAGGAAATCCAATTTCTTGCCTACGTCCGAGGAAGTTACCAGCAAGCTTTCGAATTGTTGCACGTGACTATGCAAACGCGCCAGCTCCTCGGAAACATCGCTGCGCTCGGCAGCCAATGCAGCTTCCTGCGCCAAGCGAGCGGGATCAAGCTGCGTTCCCCCGAGAATCTCCTTCAAGCGTGCCTCCAGGCGTTTTGCGAATGCCGGCCGCGCGCGTTCGGCCAGCGTGGCGACACTGGAGGTCATGGCTGCAATGCTTTTAAGCCTCGCAGACATTTCCTGGCGCAAATGGTTCGCTTCGTCCGCGCGCATGCGGTCAAGCTTGTCGAGTGATTCGATCATGCAACGCGACACTACCATTTCAAGCCGTTCGAGCCCGCTTTCCAGTGATGGCGCGGCCGATCCTACCACCCCTGGCAATCGCATGATGGAGACCACATCCGGCTCCGACTGGAGTCCGAATTGCTTTCTCAGCGCGTTCGCTTCCTGAAGATACGCCGCTGCAACATCGTGATTCACACCCACTGCGGAAGGCCCGGCCAGATCGTAATACACGGTGACATCCAAATGGCCGCGCCGGATGCGCTCACGTATCAATTGGCGAATGCGCGGCTCAAGCGGTTCGAAACCCTCAGGCGTGCGCAAGTGCAAATCAAGAAAGCGGTGATTCACGCTCCGAATCGTTACGCGCAGGCTCCAGCCATTTTCCACCGCACGGGCCTGGGCGTAGCCGGTCATGGACTTCAAGCCCGCCGTGGCGGGTTTCAAAGGTTGCGCGGAAATGGGTTGTGAACTTGTGCCGGTCATTGTCATTCCGGAACTGCGGCTCGCGTCACAGTATCGACGTCGCGGAATTGAATCTCGTAAAGGCGCGCATACACGCCGCCACGAGCAAGAAGTTCTTCGTGCGTGCCGAGCTCACGGATTGTGCCGCCTTCCAGCACAGCAATCAAGTCCGCGCGACGAATAGTTGAAAGCCGATGGGCGATCACGAATACCGTGCGGCCGGTCATCAGATTGTTCAGAGCGTCCTGGACCAGCATTTCGGATTCTGAGTCGAGCTCGGAGGTGGCTTCATCCAGAATCAAAATCGGAGCGTCTTTCAGCAACGCGCGTGCGATGGCAAGCCGCTGGCGTTGGCCGCCGGAAAGTCTTTGGCCGCGGTCGCCGATCAGGGTCTGATATCCCGCGGGCATCTGCAAAATGAAATCGTGCGCGAGCGCGGCCTTGGCCGCAGCAACCACTTTTTCTTCGGGCATATTGGGCCGGCCGTAACACAGGTTGTTCCAGATCGTGTCGTTAAAAAGGATGGTCTCTTGCGTCACGATCGCCATCTGCTCGCGGAGAGAGCGCAAAGTGACCTCGCGAACATCGTGGCCGTCAATGCGCACCGAGCCCTGAAGTCGCGGCATAGAAGCGCGGGAGAAGATTGACCAGCGTGGTCTTGCCGGCGCCGCTCGATCCGACAATCGCGACCACCGCTCCGGCTGGAATCTTCAACTTGAGATTTCGGAGAGTGGGAGTCTCGCCGTCGTCGTACATGAAACTGGCATCGTCGAATTCAACCTATTGCGAGAGGCGCGGCAATACCTTCGCGTCCTGCATATCGAGCTTTTCTTCGGGCAAATCGAGAAGTCTGAATACCTGCGCGGAAGTTCCCAGCGCTTGAACGAAAAGCTGATAAATGTTGCCGATGCGCTTGATGGGTTCGTAGGCTTTGAACAGCGCGAAGGTAAACGCGCCAAATAAACCTACCGTCATGCGACCGGCCTTGATTTCACCGCGCGCAAAAAAAAGGATCATCGCCACTACTACCGCGCCAAGGACGTCCATGATGGGTCCTGTGGCTGCCATGGCTCGAATCCAGCGCATGTTTTCTCGACGCAAGCTTCTGGCGGCGCCATGAAATTTCCGAATTTCGAAGCCTTCCATCCCGAACGCTTTGACCACGCGGTTACCGCTGATTGTCTCCTGAAGGATTTGACTGAGATCGGCAAGGCGGGAGCGGCTTTTTTCAGTAGAGCGGCGAATTTTGCGAGTTAATTTGCCGACAGGCAAGACTACCAGCGGGACGAGAACGGCGGAGCCCACCGCCATTCGCCAATCGATGATCAACAAGCACACTTACAAATGCAATGAGATTGAAAATCTGGCGGAAAAAATCGGCCATGTAATCCGAGAAAGCGCTGCGCAACTGTTCGATGTCGCTAATCACCGCGGACATTACGCGTCCGACGGGATTGTGATGAAAGAAACCGACCGGCTGCTGCACGACTTTGCGGTAAACGCTGTTCCGGAGATCCGTGACGGCGGAAAGTCCCACATATTGAATCAACGTGCCGCCAAAATATTCCGCAAGCGCCTTGAACAGAAAGATAAAAAGCAAAGCGAGCGCAAAAACAGACCAGACGTGATGTACCCGGGACGGAACCAAATCGTTCATGTACACGATGTGGTCTGTTCCGGGAACCTGAAAGAGGACCAGTTTCTGAATGCGCGGACTGCGGGTTGAGCACGATATCGACGGCAGGTGCGATGGCAAACGGCACGAATCCTTCGGCCATTCCCATGGCGGCCATCAGAACAACACCAATAGCAAGCAGCCAGGTATAGGGCGAGAGATAGCCGAGTAACCGCCGAAATTCTTCGCCCTGCGTCATGTTGGAAGCGTTGTCTTTTATTTCAGAAGCCAAATGGAAGATCCTCAGCTCGAACGCCGCCACGAAATATCAAGCATTTTTGTCGAGGTCGCGATGCACGACCTTTGCCGAATATCCTTTTTTCTTGATCGCCCGCTTGATTATTTCCGCCAGAGCGACAGAGCGATGCCGCCCGCCGGTGCACCCCAGCGCGACCGTCAGATAGCTTTTTCCTTCCTGAATGTAATGCGGAATCAAGTACAGCAGCAAGCTTTCGATTCGACGCAGGAACTCGCCCGTTTGCGGAAAGGAGCGGATGTAACGTGCCACGCGCGGATCCTTTCCGCTGAAGGGGCGTAAGCGCGGCACAAAGTGCGGGTTAGGAAGGAAGCGCACGTCGAACACGAGGTCCGCATCCGCTGGAATACCGTAGCGGAATCCGAAGCTTACCACCGAGACAAGCAGCGGCCGCCGCCCCGGGTTTTGAAAGCGGTCGATGATGGACTGGCGCAATTCGTGCACGTTGAATTTCGTGGTGTCGATGACGACATCGGCCAGCCGGCGTATGGGAGCCATGCGTCGCCGCTCTTCGCGTATTCCTTCAGCGATGGACTCGCCGCGGCCGAGCGGATGGGGGCGCCGCGTTTCGCTGAAACGACGCATTAAGGCTTCATCGCTCGCCTCGATAAATACGAGCGTCGCCGGGTGCTCGTTAACAAGCTGGCGATAAATGCCCGGCAGCTTGTCGATCTGTTCGCCTTCGCGCGCGTCCACCAGCAGCGCAGCGCGCTCAATCTCGCCGCCTTCCACATATAATTCGCTAAATTTTGGAATCAGCGCGACGGGCAGATTATCCACGCAATAGAATCCAAGGTCTTCAAATGTATTTAAGACGGATCCTTTGCCGGAGCCGGAAAGGCCGGTGAGAAGGACTAAGTGGTGTGCGTCGCGGGTTCGATTTCTGCGCGTGCGCTTCACGGCGGGAGCGCTAAGCCTTTACCCGTCGGCGGTGCGTGCTGGGAATGCGGAGGTCTTCGCGATATTTCGCGACTGTGCGGCGGGTGACGTGAATTCCTTCGTCGCTCAGCTTTTTCGTAATCTGCTCGTCAGTGAGCGGATGTGAAGTATCTTCGTCCTCGATCATTTTTTTAACGCGCCGCTTGAGCGAGAGCAGCGACATTTCGCTTCCCTGCGGGCCGTTCACCGATTCGCTAAAGAAATAGCGAAGCTCCAGCACTCCCTGAGGCGTGTGGACATATTTGTTCGCGACTGCGCGGCTCACGGTGGAAGGGTGAACGCCAACTTCCTCGGCAACCTCTTTGATCATCATGGGCTTCAACTGATCGGCGCCGTAGTCGAGAAAATCGCCTTGACGGCGGAGAATCGACTGGCAAACACGCTGAATCGTATGCTTGCGCTGCTCGATATTTTTCATCAACTGAATCGCGGCAGTAAAACGCTCTTTCACGTAGTTGCGGACGTCGCGATCGGCGGCGTCGCGCGACAAAAGACGGCGGTAGGTGGGATTCAGACGAAGTTGCGGCAAGTCGTCATCGTTCATAAAAGCCTGCCACTCACCGTCCACTTTTCGGAATTGAACGTCCGGCTCGACGAGCCTGGGCTCCGTGCGGTTATAACGTAGACCCGGGCCGCGGATCGAGCCGCTTGATCACGTCCACGGCGCGTTTCACCAATTCGACCGGCCGGTTCAATGCGCGCGCCACTTCTTTGAGCTGGTTGTTTTGGAGTAACTTTAAGTGATCGGCGATGATCTGCTGCGCGAGAGTGTTCTGCGGGTCGATGAGCTTGAGCTGCATCAGCAGGCATTCCTGCAAATCGCGTGCGCCGATTCCCGGCGGGTCAAACTCCTGCACCATGGCCAGCGCTTCTTCCACGTCGTCCATGGAATAGTTGCCGGCTTGCGCGAGTTCATCGAGCGAGGCGGTTAGATAGCCGTTTTCATCCAGGTTGCCGACAATCGATTCGGCGATTTTGCGTACGGTTTCGGTGCAGATGCTGACGCTAAGTTGCCAGTTGAGGTGGTCGGCCAGGCTCTGCGGTGAAGAGAGAAATTTATCGAACGAAGGCTTTTCGATTTCCTCGCGCTCGCTGTTGGAAATCCTCTCCGCCCCGGAATCGAGGTACTGGGTGAAGAAAGAGCCGAAATCGAATTCGTCAAAAGGGTTTGCCGGCGTTACTTCCGGAACTTTTTCAGTTTCCTTCTTGAGGAAGGCCTCGTCGGTATAGCTCTCCGCGGTGACTCCGTCGTCTTCGGTAGCTTCGTCGAGGACGGGATTCGCCATGATCTCTTGATTGATCATTTCGCGAAGCTCTAAACGGTTCAGCGCCAAGACGCTGACCATCTGGACCAGGCCGGGCGTCAGTATCTGTTTCTGAGCGACGCGTAGATTAAGTTTGGGTTGGAGCCAATTCATAAATTCAGTTCAATTCAGCCGAAAGCCTTCTCCCAGATAAATCCGTCTCACCTCGGCGTTCGTAGAAAGCTCTTTGGGCGTTCCGGCGAACAATATTTTGCCGTCGCTGATGATGTACGCGCGATTCGTGACCGCCAGCGTCTCGCGCACGTTATGGTCCGTCACCAGGACGCCAATTCCCGCCGCGCTCAAATCCGCGATGATTTTTTGTATGTCCACAACCGTCAGCGGATCAATTCCAGAAAAAGGCTCGTCCAGCAATACGAACGAAGGCGACAGCACTAGCGAACGCGCGATTTCCAGGCGCCGCCGCTCGCCGCCCGACAGTACGTAAGCTTGGCTGTATCGCACTCCCTCGAGTCCCATTTGGGCCAGCAACTCCTCTACCCGGTCGCGCCGCTGTTCCGGAGTAAGAGGCAGCGTCTCCAGTACCGCGAGCAAATTTTCTTCCACCGTTAACTTTCGAAAAACCGAAGGCTCTTGAGGTAGGTAGCTGATGCCGCTTCGGGCCCGGAGGTACATCGGGAGGTCGGTAATATCCTCGCCGTCCAGAAGGACGCGCCCATAGTCCGGACGCGCTAGACCGACCAGGATGTAAAACGTCGTGGTCTTTCCGGCGCCGTTCGGCCCGAGCAACCCCACCACTTCGCCTTGCTGAATCTCCAAACTGACGTCGTTAACAACTTTCCGACCTCTATACGACTTGCTTAGATCGGCGGCCTGGAGTTTCAACATGCCGGCTCATTACTCAACTCGGTGCCTGGTAAGCGTGCGCGAACTCTCTTTTGAATCAATCAAAATCGTATCATTGGCCACAAAGAAGGTCAACGAATGGCCCGTAGTTGTGTCGCTTGAGGCATCCGTAAGTGTCGGTTTTCCACCGGAAAGGACGAATTTCCCGTCCGAGGCGGTATATTCCGCCTGCTCGGATGTCCCTCGGCGGTCGCCCTGCCTGACGATAACGCCTCCCAGGGCCAGCGCGCGGTCGAGCTGACGGGCTCCCAGGGCGCCGGCAGGCGCCCCGCCTGGACGCCGTACCCGGCTCGGCTTTGAGGTTCCTGCCCAGGCGTTAGGAAGACGTCCAGGGTCGGCGATTGCAAAGACCCCTGCTGCGAATTGGCGGTAACGCCCCCCTCCAAATGCGCCTTTCCTGAGTCACTCCAATAGGTCAGCTCGGGAGCCCGAATTTGCCATATCGTCGGTCCTGCCGGTGTTCCGGTGAGTTTTACCGGAGATTTGGCCGATGGGGAGCTCGCCGACTTTCCAGGGGGAAGCTTTGGCGCCGTTCCTGGGGCGTTTGGGATTTGCCCGGAAGCCTGCGGGAATATCGCGACTACGCCGCCAGAGGCGATCAATTTTTTTTCGTCGCGCCAGATTTCGATCTGCGCCGCGTCCAATACAGATTCGCCCTGCCACATTCGAGCGTGTCCGGAATAAAGCGCTCGACCGCTGGTGTTCGAGGCGCTGAGAGTGCTGGAAGAAATGTGAGCGGGCCCAGCACCCAGATTTACTTCGTTATTCTGCGCAGATGACAGGTAGGTGGACGCCACGCCACCCGTCGCGCGAATTTCTCCGGACTTCTGATCGATGGATACGCTTCGCGCAGTTGTGCGGCTGGTCGAATCGAAAAGCACAGGCGAGCCGTCGAGAGTGACGAGATCGGTCGCGCTGACAATTCTGGTGCGCTCCGCCGTGGCTTGACGATCGGCCTGTTGAAAATGCACATTCCCGCTCTCATCCAGGGTTTCCCACTCTCCATTCGCGCCAAAAACGGCGACGAGTTCCTTAGCCGTGCTCACTTGCGGCGCTCCGGAGCCAATCGTGCGATCTATTTCCGTGCCGGAATGTCCGAATAATTTCGCCAGGCGCCCCTGACCGTCAAATTCCGTGACGAATTTCCTGGCATGCAAATCCGTTGTTTCGCTGGCACTCTTCATTTCAATCGTAGCCGGCGTCAGTGTCTCGGCGCTTCGAGCGCGCGGCTGGCTGCCTTGCTTTCCATCGCCAAATATCGACGCGCAACGATTCCGTTTTCAAAGTGCGCGTCTGGCCGTCCTGCCGGGAATCAAGAAGCCGTGCCGCCGCTAGTGGTCATCATACGAATGATATTCTGCGGCGCCATGGCAAGTTCCACATGCCCGCTTGAAAAATGGTCCGTTCCGGCAGGGGCCTCGCGTGTTCCTTCCACGTGGCCATCAGCTAGCAACTTCTCTATCCAACCCGCTGAATTGAGGAATGCTTCGAACTGGTTGCCAGAGACCGTCGTCTTCCCTCCGGACCCTGCCGAATGAATCACGGGATGTCCTTCGGCGGTAGCGTGTTGCGCTCGGAAATCCGCGTCGAGATCGATCGTAATTCTGTCTGCGGAGAGGTCGCGGTTTCCTTGAGTAACATGAGCAGGGGCGGAAAGGATCACCTTGCGTTCATTGCGTCGAATTTCAAGACTGCTCCCGGTCACATTCACCGGAACGCCATTCGTTCGATCGGACGGCGAAAGGTCCATTTGCACATCGTGTTCCAACAGGACGACCGATTTTTGAGTGCTGTATGTAACGCCCAGAGCATGTCCCTGGCCCTGTGGAAAACGGAAAGCGACCGGATCAGGAGTGGAAGCGTCGCCGGTTTCGCGGTTAAACGTCAGATCGCGAGTGGTGACGTGAATCACTCGGTCGCCGCTACCCGGAGGTGGATTTGCGCCGGCCAGGTCGATTTGCACATCACCCTCGCATCGCACCGCGCCTGTCTTCGGCTCGTAACTGCATTGACGCGCATGGATATTGTCGTTGCGGTTTCCCTCGCGCCCATAAATGGTCATCCATACGTCTTCCAGCAGATAAGTGTTCTGATCCTTGTACTGGGTGGCGTGCGAAGCGCGGACTGTAAATATCGTGCGGTCACCTTCCACTTTTGAGAATGTCGTTTGGTCCGATTGCTGCTGCACCGTTGCCGGCACGGCGCGAGGCTGTGCCTGATGCGACCGAGATTCGCGTATGGCGCGCTGCGAATACACGCCAACGACGACCAGAGAGATTATGCCGGCAGCGATTGCCGCCCAACGTGCATATTTCGCTGCTTCTTTATTCTGCAATGCCGATTCTCCGTCGCTCTCGCGCTTCCAACTGCATGCGAGTTTGGCAAGCTATGTGGATCACCACGCATCCGCGTTCATTGAAATGTTAGAAGCTGATTATAGGTGAGAGGTTTCCAGGCAACAACTCGTGAGGGCGGCGTTATTCACCGTGGGCAAGTATGCCCAAGCCGGCAGCGGCGACGCTGTCGCGCGTCGTGTTCTTAACCAGGTACATTGCCTCATCGGCCAGGTGGAGCAGTTCCGCTTTGGTGCGGGAATCAGTAGGATAAGAGGCCACGCCCACGCTGGCGGTAATGTGTACGTTGATGCTGGTATCCTTCAGCCAGACCGCCTCTCGAATCAATTTGTGCAGGCGGCGTGCCACGCCAAATGCGTTCTCCTTGGATGTCTGCGGCAGCAGCACCACAAATTCGTCGCCGCCATAACGAAACGCGAGGTCGATCAGACGGCACTTGTCCTTCACCGCTGCGCCGATCTCCGCAAGCAATTTGGAGCCAACCAAATGACCGTAAGTGTCGTTGACGTTCTTGAAGTGGTCCAGGTCGATAAAGATCAGCGAAAACTCAAACGCATAGCGGTGCGAGCGATAAATCTCAGTATCCAGCATGAAATTCAAATGCCGGGCGTTATAGAGACTGGTGCAGTCATCCGTAATCGTGAGTTCGTGGATTCTCTGAACATGGCGCGCATTTTCGATCGCGATTGCCGCATAATCCGCCAGCGCTTCCAAAAGCGCCAGATCGCGCTTGCTGAATCCTTCAGGACCGATGCAATTAATCAGCTCGATTACTCCCAGGCACTGATCCCGGAAACGCACGGGAACGGCCACGATCGAGCGCGTTTCCATCTTGGTCTTGGAGTCCACCTGTTTGAAAAACCGGGAGTCCGTACTGGTATCCGGCACCACCACCGCTTCGCCGGTTTGGGCCACCCAGCCTGCGAGACCCTGCCCAACCTTGATGCGCACGTCCTTAAGCGCTTCGGCGCCTTTGCCCGTAGCGATTTGAAAGAAAAGTTCTTCTTTTTCCAAGTCCATCAGGAGTAATGACCAGGTGTCGGGCCGCAATACCTCGTTGATCTTTTCCATGATCGTGCGGAGCACTTGGTCGAGCTGGAGGGAAGACGTGAGGGCTTTTCCCAGCTCATGAAAAACAGTCACCTCGTTGGTGCTTTCGGGGATGTCCGGACCAACGCCCGGACTTCGGCGCCTTTCAACGCCGGCGAACGGCCGGTTGTCCGTGGATCGCTTTATGCGTTCAGCAGCCACACGTTCCTTGGGGTCTGGAGAATCTTTGGGCAACCTTCTCATTATAGAGAACGCTTTCCGCTATTCGCAACGGGCTTAACGGCAGCGATTGACGAATGGCCAATAGGGTGAAATCGCGATGATATTTGGCGAACATTGACACTCCCGCGACCCGCGCCTATATTTTGTGTGTCAGTCGGTCCCAGCGGATGTCTTCTACACCTTTCGGTGAACATCTAAAACGCGAGCGGGAAATGCGAGGCGTCTCTCTGGAAGAAATTTCCTCGGCCACGCGCATCGCCCCGCGCTTTCTGGTGGCGTTGGAGAATGAGCAATGGGACCAATTACCCGGTGGCGTTTTCAATCGTGGATTTATCCGCGCTATTGCACGCTTCCTCGGCCTCGATGAAGATAGCTTAGTATCAGAATATGCGCTGGTTACGAAAGGCCGGACCGAACCGGGCGTCGTCGCTGACCCTCCGATCGAATCGGGCAGGCGCTACCAGGAGATTACGCTGGTAATTGTTTTAGCGGTCTTACTCATTGCGGGCGCGGTCTTCGCCGCGGTCCATTTCGGCCCGAGGCTTGCCGCCCGGTGGCATAAGCATTCGGCACAGTCGGCTAACATGCCTGCGCCGGTCGCTGGAGAATCCCATTAGCGCTGACCTCCGCGAAAGTATACGCGCCGGCAACGCCACGCCGGACAAAAGCTCGCGGTTTTCTCCGGCGGAGATTCGCTTGACGGCCGAACACCGCGCGGAGTTACTAACTCTTCTTACCGCAGATCCCGATCCTGCCATCGCCGAACGCGCTCAGAGCGTGATTTTAACTCAGCCTCTGGACCCTTTCCTTGCTCGCGATCGCGAGTCCCGATGCCGACCCTCGCCTGTTCTCGTATTGCGCCGACAATCTGTCTCAGAAACCCGGGATTGCGGACGCGCTCGCAAAGAATCCTTCTTGTCCCACGGGCGTGCTCGCACATGTGGCCTCGCGTTTGAGCGCCGCTGGAGTACAAGCGCTGCTGGACAATCTGGACCGCCTTAGTTCCGACGCGCGATTGGTTGTCGCGCTCACTCATTGCCAAGCCGCGACGCCCGAACAGCAGGAGCTGCTGGTCGAATTACAAAAAACTGAAGGGCTGGCGGTGCCGGAGATCGAAGAAGCTGCCGCTGAAATCGAGCCGGACGTAAAGAAGCGAGTAACCCTGCTTCAGAGACTTGCGCACATGAACGTGGTGGAGCGAATCCAGCTCGCGCTCAAAGGCGGTCGCGAGGAACGCATGCTTCTGATCCGTGATCCGAATAAAATCGTGCAGCGGGGAGTGATGCAATCGCCGCGACTCACGGATCTCGAGGTTGAAAATTTCGCCGCCATGACCAACGTCTCCACGGAAGTCTTGCGCATCATCGCGGCGAGCCGCGTCTATATGAAGAGTTACACCGTGGTGAAAAATTTGGTGAGGAACCCCAAGACGCCTCTGGATGTTTCGTTGCACCTGCTGCAGCGTCTAAACCCTTTTGACCTCAAGCTTCTGTTATCGAATAAGAATATTCCGGAAACATTGCGCTCTACGGCCGCGAAGCTTCATCGCCAGCGGTCCTTTGCGCGGCCTAGCACCTAATGCGAAGTTGAGTTCGGGGCTCCGCTTACGGGCGCAACGGCAAGAGAGGATGTCACCTTTTTCTTGTATTCTTCGGCCTTCGCGAGGATTTCTTTTTCGTCTAACGTGAGCATCCGCCGGTCTCTCATCACGACATTGCCTGCGATCACCACCGTGCGCACGTCGCTTGCCTTCAACGCGTAAACCAGCTCCGAATATACGTCGTACATCGGAGTGGCGTGGGGCGCGCCGATGTCCACCAGAATCAGGTCCGCTTTCTTGCCCGCTTCGAGCGAGCCGATAATCTTTTCCAGATGCAGGGCGCGCGCCCCGTTGATGGTGGCCATCTCAACCACTTGTTTCGCCGGCAACGCGCGCGGGTCCATCCGCGCCACTTTCTGCAGTTTTGCCGCAAGATCCATTTCTTCGAATAAGTCTTGATTGTTATTACTCGCAGCGCCATCGGTCGCCAACCCGATTGGCTCGCCTGCCGCCAGCATTTCCGGCACAGGCATCACGCCCGCGGCCGTTTTCATGTTGCTGGATGGGTTGTTGATGCAGCCGACGTTGAAATGCGCCAGCGTGGCGATGTCCGCCTGATCCACCCAGATGCAGTGCGCTCCAATCACATCCGGACCGAGAATGCCGGCGCGTTCCAGGTAAGCTACCGGTGTTGCGCCATGTTTCTCGCGGCTTTGCTCCAGTTCAAATTGCGCTTCGGCAATGTGAATCAAAATTGGCGCACGATTGCGGCGCGCCAAAGCCGCCGCGTCCTGCAAAGTTTTTTCGGAGCAGGTGTAGATCGAATGCGGCGCCACCGCAGCGATAATCAGAGGATCGCCCTTCCATTGATCCAGATATTTCTGCGTGTAAGCCAGCGCTTCGCCGGGAGTCTTATTGTCGGGCGCGGGAAAATCGATGATGGTCTCTCCCAAGACACCGCGCATTCCCGCATCTTTGGTTACGCGCGCCACGACATCCTCGAAATAGTACATATCCGCGTATGTGGTGATGCCGCCGCGCAACATCTCGAGCACTCCCAGCCTGGTTCCCCACTCCACAAAATCCGGAGTAACGTTGCGCGCTTCCGCCGGGAAAATATATTTTTGAAGCCATTCGTCGAGCGCGAGGTCGTCGGCCAATCCGCGAAACAGGCTCATCGCGGCGTGCGCGTGACCGTTAATCAGCCCCGGCATCACGAGTGCGCCATGCGCATCAATCGTCTGCGCGGCCTCGAATCGGCTCTCGATCTCGGCACGCGGGCCTACAGCGACAATCGAATCGCCGCGAATGGCTACCGCGCCGTCTTCGATCACTCGCCGCTGCGCGTCCATGGTCACGACAGTTCCACCGGTAACCAGCAAATCCACTTTGTCTTTGGCGGATGCTGTTGAAGAGAGAACCAAAGCCGCAACGCAACATATCAGCGCGGAAAACACGAGGTTCCGGCAGCTTCTCCAAAAACAAAACCTTTTTCCGTTTTGCATTTTTCCTCTGGCGCGTGGAAAATCCCTACAGAAATGCGGAATCAAAGGGCCGCGGCAACAGTTTCGCAGCGCTCTCGCGCTCGACCTTGCCTTTCAGGTTTGCAAGAATCACCGGCACATCTCCGCAGAATTCCCAAACGATTTGGCGGCAGGCCCCGCACGGAGGCGTCAGCGCATCGGTATCCGTTACAACCGCGATCGCTTCAAATCCACGCTCGCCTTCTGACAAGGCCTTAAATATCGCCACGCGTTCGGCGCAGCAGGTAAGGCCGTAGCTTGCGTTTTCGATGTTGCAGCCGGTATAAATTCTTCCAGATTTCGCGCGCACGGCTGCACCGACGCGAAAATCCGAAAACGGCGCGTGCGCATTCTCCCGGGCCTGTTTTGCGGCTAAGATTAAAGCGTCATATTCGCCCATGCCTTGCCTTTGGGACGCCAGCCGGCGGCCAGCCTCCACTTTTAATTTTTATCCGCGGCAATTCGCGGAATAACAGCGCGGAGAAGCGCGATGAATTGGCCCTTCACGCGCTCGCCCGTTTCCAGCACTTCGGAGTGATCCAATGGCCGATCCAAAATTCCCGCGGCCATATTCGTGACGCAGGAAATCCCAAGGACGCGAATTCCCATGTGGCGCGCCACAATCACCTCCGGCACCGTGGACATTCCGACCAGATCGGCGCCAATGGTCCTTAAGTAGCGAATCTCCGCTGGAGTTTCATAGCTGGGGCCTAAAAGCGCGGCATACACGCCTTCGTGCGCTTCGATGCCGAGCCGCTTGGCCTCCGCCGAGGCGATTTCGCGATACGAACGCCAGTATGCCTGCGTCATATCCGGAAAGCGCGGGCCAAAGCGTTCGTCGTTCGAACCGGTCAGCGGATTCGCACCCTGCAGATTAATGTGATCGCGGATCACCACGAGCGCGCCCTGCTTGAACTCGGGATTAATCCCACCCGCGGCATTTGTCAAGATGGCAGAGCGAATCCCCATCCGTCCAAAGACGCGCATTGCAAACGCCGCTTCGCGCGCTGAATAACCTTCATACAGATGAACGCGGCCCTGCATCGCCGCAACGGCGATGCCCTCTGCTTTTCCGATCACTAGAAGCCCGGCGTGTCCAGTCGCCGTTGAGCGTGGAAAATCTGGAATTCTCTGGTAAGGGATGCGCGTCGCATCCGTCAATTCGTCCGCGAATCCGCCGAGTCCCGAGCCGAGTACGAGCGCAATTTTCGGGCGCAACTTCGTTTTCGATAAGATGAATTTCGCAGCGCGTTCGGCCTGCGCATATTCCGTGTCCCGCGCGGAAGCCTTCGAACGAGCCGCGCTCATCGCAGCATAACTCCCACGATGGACGCGGACATCAGATTCGCCATGGTCCCAGCCAGCATGGCGCGAATGCCAAGGCGTGCAAGTTCAGCTTTCTTGTTTGGAGCGAGTGCGCCGATGCCGCCGATCTGTATGCCAATCGAGCTGAAGTTCGCGAAACCGCACAGCGCAAACGTGGCGATGGTAAAGGATCGCGGGTCCAGACCGTCCCTCATCGGCCCAAGCCGCTGGAACGCGACAAGTTCATTCGTTACCATGCGCAGTCCGAGCAAATTGCCAATGGTGTGGCAATCCTGCCAGGGAATGCCGATGACCCACGCAATCGGCGAAAAAAGCCAACCGAAAATCTGTTCCACGCTCGATGGGAACCACGAAATCCCCACATGCGTGAGCCCGTTGTGGACCACACCGAAAATTCCATCCACCAGATAAATCAGCGCAATGAAAGTAATCAGCATCGCGCCCACGTTCACGGCCAGATTCAAACCATCAATTGTGCCGCGGGAGATCGCGCCCAGCGCGTTCGTGTCGCGTTCGAGGGGTGCCATTTCGACGCGGCCGGAAGTTACGGGGATTTCCGTCTCCGGCACCAGCATTTTTGCGAGCAAGATAGTTCCCGGCGCGGTCATGATCACGGCGGCGAGCAGGTGCTTTGCTTCGACTCCATAAAGGATATAAGCCGCCATGATTCCGCCGGACACGTGCGCCATGCCGCTCGTCATCACTGTCATCAACTCCGAACGCGTCAGCTCGGGAAGAAATGGGCGGATCGTTAGCGGAGCTTCGGTCTGCCCCATGAAGATACTGGCGGCGACGTTGAGGGATTCCGCGCCGCTCGCGCCCATCAGCCGCGTCATCACGCGCGCAGCCTGCTTGATGATGAATTGCATTACACCGTAGTAATAGAGCAGCGCGAAAACCGCGGCGATAAAAATAATCGTGGGCAGCACTTGAAACGCGAAGAAAAAGCCCATCGGCGAGCCCTTCTTGCCGAGGTCGCCGAAAACAAATTGCGAGCCGAAAAACGCGAAATCGAGCACCCAGTTTACGGCGGCGCCGGCTTTCTGAAACAGCAAGCGGCCGTATTCCCAGCGCATCACCAGAAACGCAAATACGATCTGCAGACCCAGGCCCCAGGCGACGGTCTTGTAACGGATAGCCCGGCGATTGGTGGAAAACAGAAACGCCAGGCTCATCATGGTAATCATTCCCAGAATGCCTACGAAGCGGTGCATTCGACGCAAGCTCCTTTTTTGTGCCGCGCCAGCTTACTCGGTTTCTGTTGCACCAATAATTTTTCGCACGAGCGGCGAATTTGGCGGCGGCTGCTCGCCAATTTCAAAACTTCGCGACAACAACTCCACCGCGTGCGGCAGCCGAGAATCCAGATTGTAGTGAACGGTGCAAAGATTCGCGCCAGCCTCCACCTTATCGCCAATCTTCTTTTCGAACACGATTCCCGACGCCGGGATCTATCGCGTCTTCCTTCTTTTCGCGTCCACCACCCAGCGTCATGCCGGCAATTCCCACCTGCTCGGAGTGAATTGCGGTCACGTACCCGGACTGCCGAGCAGTTATCCGCGCGGTATGTTTCGCGTGCGGCAGCCGCGCCGGATCGTCCACGACACCCGCATCGCCGCCTTGCAAGCGGATGATCTCGCGGAATGTATCACGTGCGCGCCCCGATGTAATCATTTCCGCGGCGAGCTTGCGTCCTTCGTCCACCGTCTTGGTTCGCTTCCCCAGGAAAAACATCCAAGCCGAAAGCTCGTCGCAAAGTTCGCGAAGGTCTTTAGGCCCTTGGCCATGCAGAATCTCGATGCATTCCTCCACTTCCAGCGCGTTGCCCACTTTGCGGCCCAGCGGCTGCTCCATATCCGTGATCAGCGCGACGATCTTCTTGCCCATGCGCGTTCCGGTCTCCACCATTAATCCCGCCAGATACTCGGCATCCGACTGCTTCTTCATGAACGCGCCGTCGCCCGTCTTCACGTCCAGAACCAGCGCGTCAATTCCCTCCGCCATTTTCTTGCTCATGATCGAGGCGCAAATCAGGTAGGGGCTTTCCACCGTGGCGGTGACGTCGCGCAGGGCATAGAGCTTTTTATCCGCGGGCGCGATTTCCGGCGTTTGACCGATCAGAGCGCAATGGCACTTCTCCAGCACTCGCCGAAATTCTGGGAGACCCAAGTGGACGTTGAACCCCGGAATCGATTCCAGTTTGTCCAGCGTACCCGCCGGTGTGCCCCAGGCCTCGTCCACTAATCATCGGAACGTAAAGTCCGGCAGCCGCGACCACCGGCGCAATCACCAGCGATGTTTTATCGCCTACGCCCCCCGTGGAGTGTTTATCTACCTTTGCTGCCGGCAAGTCCGGCCAATCGAGCACCACGCCGGAATGAAGCATGGCCTCGGTGAGCGCGGCAAGCTCCGCGCTGCTTAACCCGCGCCAAACCACAGCCATCAGCCACGCAGCAATCTGGTAGTCGGGAATGTGCCCGCGCGTAACTCCCGCAATAAGAAACTCAATCTCTTCGCGGGAAAGTTCCGCGCCGTCGCGCTTTTTGCGGATGAGGTCAACAACTCGCATGTAGAAGGATTAGGCGGCCAACCTAGCATCGGGCGCAACACACGTCAATGAGTGTGAGAGTTCACTTTGCCATGAAAAATGTAATCAGAACTTGGGAGGACGGGCAGCGATTTCTGCGGCGACGCGTTGTACTTCGTCGTGGACCAGGCCGTTGGAGACGAGGATTGAGGAACCGCCGGGATTGTACGGCGCCGCCGGAAAGATCGGTAACGTTTCCGCCCGCTTCGGTGACGATGAGCATACCGGCTGCGGTATCCCACGACTTCAGGCCGAACTCCCAGAAAGCTTCGAACCGGCCGCAGGCCACCGAACACAGATCGAGCGAAGCAGCGCCATCGCGCCGCACACCATGCGAACGCAGAGTAAATTCCCAGTAGTAATGAATGTTCAAATTGTCGGTGCGCTTGTGCGTGGGAAATCCGGTGGACACCAGACTCTCGCCCAATCGCTCTACGGAAGAAACATGGATTGGTTTTTGATTTAGGTAAGCGCCCTCGCCGCGCGAAGCGTAAAACATTTCGTTCGCGACCGGATTGAACACCACGCCCGCGATCGGTTTGCCGTTTTCCAGCAAGCCAATCGAAGCCGCAAAACACGGATAGCCGTGCGCGAAATTTGTGGTGCCGTCGAGCGGGTCTACATGCCAGACGAACGGCGAAGCCGCGCCATCCTTGCCCGAACCTTCCTCCGCGACGATCGCATGCTCCGGAAAATCGCGCCGCAAACGCGCCACAATCGCCGCTTCCGAGCGCCGGTCGGTTTCGGTGACCAAGTCCACGTCGCCCTTATACGTGATTTTCTTTGGGCTGGCGTGGCCGGACAAAATGATGGCCCCTGCCTCGCGGGCGGCTTCTATTGCGGTCTGCAAGGTATCGGTTCATGATTTTGAGTGCGACAGCTTGCGCGCGCCGGCAGTTACTATCGCGGCGCCGCGGCAGTGAAATATTCTTTGCGGTAACGCACCGTATTCTCCCGACTTCACCTGAACGGCATGTGACGATGGCTTCCCGGCGGCGGCACGGGAGTCGGATAGTATCCCAACAAATATTGCGTCCGCAATTCGCGGTCGATGCGGTCAAAAGTTGCGTCGAGCTGCTCCACTTCGTCTACCATAAACATAGCCCCGCCGGTGCTATCGGTAATCGTAATTAACGCATGCTCGCCGGCCGTATTTCGCCCGCTTTCGTTCGCCGGCCGGATCACGATGGAATAAAGCAGAGCTTCGGAAGCGATCGCGGCTCGCCGCGCGTCTTCAAACTTCGACAGGCTTGTCGTTTCCCCTGCATCCGTCACCATAACGATTGCCCGCCGCCTGTCTCCCGGACGCCGCCGCAGCGAATTCGAACCCAGCACAATCGCATCGTAGATGGAAGTTCCCGAACCTGAACTGATTCGGCGGACTGCCTCCTGAAGTTTCGGCACGTCGGCGGAAAACTCCGAGAGCTGCGTGACCTTTTCGTCAAATTCAAAAACGCTCAGCGTGTCCCCGGGCCGCACCACTTGCCGGACGAAGTGAGCGGCAGCTTCCGCTTCAAACTTCATGTCCTTATACGTGCTCATGCTCGAATCAACCATCAAGGCAAGATCCAGCGGACGATTGGTTTCGGCTTCGAAGCGCTCAATTTTTTGCGGTACGCCCTCTTCGGAAATTGCGAACACATCTTGCGTGAGATCGGGAATCGGCCGGCCCTCGGCGTCGATTACGCTCGCAAGAATATTCACGAGATTCGTCTGCACGCGGATCACGCCGGACTGTTTCGGTTGTTGCGCGCGCAGAGCCGCTCCCAGGCCGGCACATGCTAGAAATCCAGCGGACAAACTGGCGACGCTGAATCCAACTGCGCGAAGGGTTTTCTTCATTTGTTTGTCTGAAGAATTAGATTCATCCGGCCGGGGATTGGCTTCCTGAGAGGGTTTTTCGCCTTCGGCCCAAACCGCGCCGTCCGCAAAAAATTCCTTCTTCCAGATCGGCACCGCCCGCTTCAGCGTGTCAATGGCGTAGCGGCATGCGTCAAACGCGGCGGCTCGGTGCGCCGAGCTTACGGCGATCCATACACTGGTTTCGCCTACCTCGATACGTCCCAGACGGTGAATGATGGCCAGGCGATGAATTGGAAATTTTGCGCGGATCTGCGCGCCAATCTCGCGCATTTTAGCCAGCGCCATCGGCTCGTAGGCCTCGTACTCGAGGTAAAGCGTGCGCCTTCCCTTAAAATTGTTGCGCACGAAACCGTCAAAAACCACGACGGCGCCGTCTTCCGGACCTTTCAAATTCTCGAGAAGCTCGCGCACCTGGATTGGCTGGTGCACGAGCTGAAACACGTCATCGGTGACGGTTGTTTGCCGGCCGCCGCTGACCGGCGGCAGAAACGCCACTTCGTTGCCATCCACAAGCGGAGCCCGCCATTCGGCATATTCCTGATTTACTGAAGCCGCAATCGAACTTCGAAATTCAGCGAGCCTCGGAAACCGCCGCGCGTAACGCTCGAAAAGATCTTCCACGCGAGCGCCTTCGGAGAGGTCGGCATCGTCCTCCGCCGCACCTACGATTTCTTTGAGTTGCCCGAAAAAAAGCACGCGCACGCGCATGAGGAATTCATTCTATCGCGCAGAAGGCTTCAAAGCGATGCGAGAGTCCCGGATGGTAGCGGGTGAAACGAGCCATGCGATGCAAACTTTCACATTTGCCGGCCTAAGCCTCCAAATTGCGCTAAGATTCGCAATCGACGAAGAAGGTGCGGGACGCCGCATCCAACGCTACATTCCCGACTTATTGAAAAACAACAAATGCTGCGCGCCTCTTGGAATAAACGATCGGGAGATTCCTCGGTCCGGTCCATTCCGTTCGGCGTAACTGAGTGCTTGGAATTCGCGATCGGCACGGAGGGAATTTCATGAAAGTTCTGATTTCCGGTGGATCGGGACTCGTCGGAACGGCGCTGACGGAATCGTTGCGAAGCGATGGGCATGCGGTAGCTCATTTAGTTCGGCCCGGAGGCGCAGCCTCGGCAGGCGACATGCGTTGGGACCCAGCCAGCGGATTTATCAACGTGAATGCGATGGAAGCCGCCGACGCGGTCGTGAATCTCAACGGCGCCAGCATTGGCGGCGGCAGATGGACACCCGAGCGAAAAAAAATCCTTCGTAGCCAGCCGAGTGGATTCGACGCGCTTTCTGGTGGGCACTCTCGCGCGCCTCGACCGGAAGCCGCGCGTATTCGTTTCTGCCTCCGCCATCGGGTATTACGGCAACCGCGGTGAAGAAACTCTCGACGAGTCAAGCGCGTCAGGAAGCGATTTCCTGGCGGAGCTCTGCCGCGACTGGGAAGCGGAAGCCATCCGCGCACAAGCAAGCGGCATCCGCACCGTATTAACACGCTTCGGCATCATTCTTTCCGCAAAAGGCGGAGCGCTAACGCGAATGCTTACTCCATTCAAATTGGGATTGGGCGGACGGCTGGGAACGGGGAAACAGTGGATGTCCTGGGTGGCGCTTGATGATGTAGTCGGGATTCTGCGCGGCGCGACTCTCGAACGAACAAGCCAGCGGGCCGGTGAACGTGGTGGCTCCAAACCCGGTGCAAAATTCTGAATTTACGCGCGTGCTTGCGAGCGTTCTTCATCGGCCGGCAATTTTTCCGGCTCCGGCATTCGCATTGCGCCTCGCTTTAGGCGAAATGGCCGACGCGCTTCTTTTATCCAGCCAGCGAGTTCACGCAGAACGCTCGCCCGCCGCCGAGATACGCCTTTCGATACGAGAATCTCGAGCCCGCCCTTCACGCAATTCTTGCAAAGCACTAGCCCGGTTTTTCGCCCCGCTTCGCTAAATTCGCGGTCCACGCAAGTTTGTCGAAGCGAGGCCGTTTGCATCAGCCGATCGCGTGATCGCCCTTATTTCAATATGTTAAGAACAGCCTCAACTTTAAGCACGCGTCCCGTAAGCGGATCCGTTGCCACTGTCGCTTCGGCTTCCTGGCCATCGCGAAGGAGCAGCGTCACGTCGCCGCGGAATTGCCGGATCATCGGCTCGTCGCCCGGAGGCGGCTCGCCGGCAGTCCAATCTTTCCCTCCATCGATATGGCCGTCCTTATCTCTGGACGGCACATACAAGGAAGACCGGTCGATCTTTAGATCCACACTGAATCTACCGGGGGTTGCAAGGACATGACTCTGATTCATACGGTAATCGATATCGCTGACGTCGATGTTCGTGCCCACGTCGATATACTGGAACGAAGCTTTCCCTGTCTTTGAGTTGCTTGTGTTGACCGGAACGCGAACGCCCATGCGCAAAGAGGACGTTAACGGTGTACGGGACAATATGAAGGGAATGGAGTAAGGCATGCTGCTGATCTTCTTGGTTCCATCATATTCGGTCAGGACAATTTGAAGCTTTCGCAGGCACGATCACTTCGGGAGCGGGCGTCTCGGTGGCAGGCTTGTCCTGCGCCTTAGCCGCCGGTGCCGCAAATAACAGGAGCGCAGCGCATGCTCCAAGCCAGTCTGAAACTCTCATCGGTTGCCTCCGGCAAATCAGGTTTCGAGTGCTGTATAAGAGACGCCGCCATGGGTGGTTTAGTTCAGAAGAGCCCAGGCCCGTTGTCTGAATCGTCCACAGGCGTCTCTAGCGGTTCCAGCGGAGTAATCTCAATCGGCTTTACTTCAAGCGGCTTCTGCGGTTCCTGTTGTGCGGCGTAAAGCTGTTCGCTATCCACAGGCCTGCTGTGTACCGCCTCGTAAAACTGCACGACAGCGAGAAGTTCTCCCTTGGGAACCAGGACTTCAGGCTCGCGCCGAATTCTGGAGGAAGGGACTGAGCGCGATGTGGCTTCCCTTCGAGAATGATCCGGAATCGCAGTGGCCTTCGGGAAAGCAGTCGCGGCGTGCGGAGACGGGCGACGTTGTCGGCACAACTTCTGCCACAGATCGGAGTAGAAACACCGTCGGCGCGGCAAACCAGTGACCACAACTATCAATAATGTGGCGAAAACGACAACGCCCGCCGCGTAGGACAAAGGTCGACGAGATACCTGCTCCCAAATTCTCCACGCGTCCCAACTCCAGCGCCTCGGAGCAGGTTCAGCGGCAATGCGCGCCCGCAGGCGGCGTCATGAATTGCGGCGAAGGCTCTCCCGCAACCAATGCTTCCACGCCGCGATCCACCATCGTGCGCACCGCCTTGGCGTGATCGTAGGCTTCTCGGCACGCCTCGCACTCCGCCGCATGAGCCAGCAACTCGAGTTCGCTCTTCGGACTCAACTCGCCCAGCGCTAAATCGTTGATGCGCGCCGTCATCTGCTCGGATTTTTTTTGACAATCCATTCCAGGCTCTCCGCTAATTTCTTCCGCGCTAAAAATAATCGTGACTTCACCGTGCCTTCCGGCAGTCCTGTGAGTTTTGCCACTTCGCTGGTGTTGTAGCCTTCGATGGCTGCGAGGGTCATCACCAGCCGCAGCTTTTCAGGCAGGGCGTCCAGCGCGCGCGCCACCTGACGCTCGAATTCCCGAGCGGCCGTGACATTTTCGATTCCAGCGGCGCGCTGGCTTCCAGGAACGCAGCGTGTTCGCGCCGTTCGCGCCGGCCCGCCGCTCGAATGCGATCGAGCGCGAGCCGCCACGCCGTCCGCACCAGCCAGCTGCGGAAGCGTTCGCGATCGCGCAGGCGGTGAAAATTGCGGTACGCGCGCAGCATGGCTTCTTGCGCCACGTCTTCCGCTTCCGCTGGATTGCGCAGCACACCCAGCGCGACGCGATAGGCCAATGTAGGACAGTCAGCCAAGCGCCGCTCGAACTCGCGTTCGAGCGAAGCGTCCTGGCTCACCGCGCTACCCGGAAAACTGGCTGCCAGCGCATCCATCTTGGTCCCACTAAGCCAGACGCCGGTAACGGGGTTTCGGTTCACTTGTTTTGGAGAGAAGAAACGGATTGATTACAGGTCCAGCCGCTCAAGCAGTGCTCCCAGATTTGACCCGTCCACCACCAGGTCAGGGCGCTTGGTGGCGAAATCCTCCACCTCATCGAGCGCTTGAAATAATCGCATCTTTGCTACCGCGTACTCCTCGGTCCCAGTAAGCGCGCGCCCTGTCCGCTTCGTCCACAAATCCAGAGCGTCGCGGCGCACAAATATGCGGACCGGGAACATCGACTTGCGGTCGGCGGAAACGTAATAGACGAATTCATTTCCCGCGGCGCCGTCCTGCTTCGCGGGATGCACGTCTTGGAACTGGTATTGGTAAACGTACCCGCTATCCGCGGAGTAGGCCTTGATTCGCCGCACCGTCTCTGGTTTGGACATCCCGGCATTATTCGGCTGCGCTCTTTTGGTGTCAATCTCTGCGTTATTTGGCGACCGTTCCCGAACTGGAATCGAGTCTTTGCCATTACGGGAATGAAATATAGGAAATCGCGCCTCGCACTCCCGCATCGGTCGGTCCGCTCACGAGGAATCTTCTCCTCGAAAGACATGTAACTTCCGTGCGCGTCGCTGCTTACATCGAGCTTTTTTCTTCCGGCGACGGCGCGCGATGAGTTAAGGAAAACGTGCTCCGCTTTGGCACACCTTTTGCCCTACTGATTTTTGTGATGTTAGTATCCAGTCCAACTGAAAAACTCGCAGTCGGATCACCTGCGCGATTCGAAATCCAATGTCTGTGCCTTCCGAGCGCTTCTGCGGGCTCTTGCTCGCAAAATTTCTCGGTGTGTTGTGTCAATTCTCCCAATCGCGCTCATCGGCTGCGGTTATGCGGGTACTCCACCTTCGCCACCGCCGCCGAATGTTGTGGTTGCGATTCAGCCTGCGAGCGCCCGCCTATTTCTAGG
The DNA here is from genome assembly GCA_963830375.1 of uncultured Acidobacteriota bacterium. GTDB lineage: Bacteria > Acidobacteriota > Terriglobia > Acidiferrales > UBA7541 > Palsa-295. The sequence continues at coordinate 568,361 of CAWHMJ010000004.1, read as the reverse complement.
CCAAACGCAGGCATTTCAGGCCACCGTCACCGGCAGCACGAACACAAACGTCACCTGGGAAGTAAACGGCGTGGCGGGCGGCAGCGCGGCCTCTGGGACAATTTCTTCTGTTGGTCTCTTTACTGCACCCGCAATTCTGCCTCCCGGCGCGAGCGTGAGCGTCACGGCAGTAAGCCAGGTCAATCCAAAAGACAGCGCTTCAGTCACCGTGACTTTGCAAGACAACATCGTGGTCAGCGTACTCCCGCTATCCGCGACCCTATCAACTGGAGCGGCGCAGGTGTTCACAGCAACAGTTACCGCAACAACGGGCAGCCCTTCGACTGCCGTTACATGGAGTGTGAACGGCGTAGCGGGAGGCAATTCCAACGTTGGTACGATTACCGCGAACGGCTCAGCGACCGCCGTTTACACCGCACCTGCCGAGCCGCCTGCATCCCCAACGGTGAGTGTTACGGCTACCAGCGTCGCGGACAGCTCGAAATCCGCAAGCGCCGCCGTCACGATTGTCTGCAGTGGTGCGAGTTCAATTTCGCCCGCGTCCGCGAATGTCGCGCTCGGCTCAAGGCAATCCTTCACAGCATCCTTTTGCCCGGCGCCCACTTCACCGATTGTCTGGGACGTGAACGGAATACCCGGCGGCAACACAACGCTCGGGACCATTGTCAGCACCAGCGCGACGGTGGCGCAATATACCGCTCCCTTAAATTTGCCTCCGAACAATCCCGTCACCGTCCACGCAGTTGCAGCCGGCGTCACAGTGTCCGCCACCGTCACAATCGTCAGCGCCGTCACGGTTACAGTTGCGCCGCTCCGGGATTCGGTCGCAATCACCCAGCGAACTACGCTAACTCCCACGGTCGTCGGCACATCGAACACCGCTGTCACTTGGACCGTCAACGGAATCCCCAATGGAAATACCATCCTCGGGCAAATCTGCCAGCTCGCCACGGTCCCATGCATCGCACCAACAGGACCCGCTTCCGGCAGCGTGGATTTTCTCGCGCCTGCGGCGGTTCCCACATCCAATCCTGTCACCGTGACTGCAACCAGCGCCGCCGATCCGACGCGTAGCGGCACAGCGATCGTCATCATCACCGGCCCAACGGCCGCAGCGTCCGTTTCCATCTCGCCACCTTTCGCATTCATCGCTCCTTCTACTGCTACGCTTTCTCAGCAACGCTTCGTCGCGACCGTGACCGGCAATTCAAACACGAGCGTGACTTGGGCAGTACAAAGCGCCGTGCCCGGCCAGGGCTGCTCCGGCGCCGGTTGCGGTTCGGTGGACGCAGCCGGTCTCTACTCGGCTCCCACAATGGCACCTTCGCCGAACGGCATATCCGTGATCGCCACGAGCGTTGCCGACGGCACGAAATCAGCCACAGCAACTGTCGCCATCACCTCGGGCCCAGCAATCGAAGTGATCCTTCCATCCAGCGTGATGGCCGGCGCGGTGGAAGGTTTTCCGTTCTCGGTGCAAGGGGTGAATTTCGTCGCGGGCTCCGGAAGCGCAGCGTCCACGATCCTAATTAACGGCATAGCGCGCGCGACAACATGTCCCAACGCGAATACTTGCACCACAGCGCTCAATCCAGCAGACGTAGCATCCGCCGCTACGCTGACAATTCAAATCCAGAATCCTACTCCTCAGGCGCAACTTTCGAATCCCGTCCCATTCGTCATCGTGCCGTTCGACGTCTCTGTCGGCGTGATCGCTCTCAGTGCGGGCCAGTCTGCATCCACCGGCACCAACATCATCGTCACCGAGCCCACCACAGCTGCGTCCTCCGCACCCATCAATGTGGACTCCATCGGCTTCCTCACCGCAAATAGTTGCGGGGTGCAAGCCTCGCCGCTCACCGTCACGCGCCCTTCTTCTGGCACCTCCACCGTGAGCCTTTGCATTCACGGAAATTTGCTCGACCCTACTTTCACCTATGTTTTCACCGGCCCCGCTGGAGGCGACATAAGCGTCACCGCTTCCGCCGTCAATGGCTTGTTTCCCAACACCATCGAGCTCGATCTGCAGATTTCCAGCGCAACACTTCCGGGCGTGCGCACGCTTTTCGTCACCACATTGAATAACGACCGCGCAGCAGCTACAGCAATGTTGGAGGTGCAATAAAGATGAAATGCAAAATCGGATTTCGGCGTCCCTTGCTTATCGCGCTATGCGCTTCCCTGCTCGCGTGCGCCAGCGTAACGCCCACCACACTCGCCCATATGTCGGTAGCCAAGTTAACGCACGTCTCCCGCCTGATTCTTCGCGCGCGCTGCTTGGAAAATTCCACTGAGTGGCATGCGGGAGAAATCTGGACGTTCACCACGTACGAACCCACGGAAGTTTGGAAGGGCTCCGCCCCACCGCGCGTGAGCGTGCGTCTGCTTGGCGGAAGAATCGGAAACCTCACCTCGAATGTCTCCGGCGTTCCGCGCTTTCACGCCGGAGAAGATGTGGTGCTTTTTCTTGCCCCCACAACCCTGCGGCGATTTTTCAGTGGTGAGTTGGGTGCAGGGAACCTTCCGGATTCGTCATGACCAGCGCACCGGAGAAGACACGGTCGCCCAAGACAGCGCCTCTTTCGAAACGTTTGATCCGTTCACTCGAAAATTCGCGGCTTCCGGAATTCGCGATATTTCTTTGCAAGAATTGCGCTCGCAAGTGGCCGCCGCGCTGCGTCAGGAATCAGGAGCACAAAAATGAAACGAGCGATCGCATGCCTCACAATAGCGCTGTTTTCTGCGGCAATGATTTTCACGCCTGCGGTACAAGCTTACAGCTTCGTTTCCACTGTTCCGCAATCCGGTGGATGCCCACAGCCAAACAGTTGGAACCTGTCGGTTAGTTTGCCGCTCGACCGCCAATGGAGCACTTCATTGCCGTCGCTGATCTCGCCCGTAATTCTCACCGTAGCGCCCGCGGGCACGTCGGCACAGCTCGATGAGATCGAGCAAGCCATCTCCGATTCGTTTTCCGTCTGGGCGGGAGTCAGCGGCACAACCTTCAACGCAGCCACATTCCCGGGCCTGGAAGCTCCTTTGGCGCGCGTGACGAACCCAAATTCCTGCACCAATGACGCGGAAAGCAACGTCGATGGCTTGAATACCATTTGCTTCAACCAATCGAGCGCCGCATTCACTCCCGGCGTGCTGGCGTTCACCCGCACGTTTACCGCAAACGCTCCGGGCGCCAGCGTGGGCACGAGCGGCCCCGCTGCATTCGCCGGCCAAATCCTCGACGCCGACACGCTCTTCTGCAACACCGGCGAAGTAACCTTCGCCACTCCCGCTGCCTTAGCTACTTCGCCTGGCGCGTACGATCTGGAATCTCTTCTCACCCACGAGCTCGGCCACTGGATGGGCCTGGATCATTCCGCGGTAATTCGAGCGATGATGTTTCCCTTTGCTCCGCCGCCAGGCCAATTCCTCGGCTCTCGGCCCACGGCGCAGGCGCCCGACGGCCCGTTAAGCGATGACGACCGCACCGGCATCCGCGTACTTTATCCGGACCCGAACGACACAGTAAATATCGGAGCGATTCGCGGCCAAATCCTTCCGGCCAACCCATTTGCGCTGGCTGCTCTGCCTGCTCCATCGATGGGTTCCTCGGTCACTGGAATGGTTGGCGCGCAGGTGGTGGCGGTGGACGCGGACACAGGCGAGATCGTCGCCGGGGTTTTCGCCAGCGGGAGCTGCAACGCATCGAGTCCGCCCACGCAATTCGATGGCTCCTACGATCTGGAGCGCCTGCCCGTAGGACGTAATTACAATTTATACGCCGAACCGCTGGTTGGTATTGCGCTTCCGGCTGACTTCGTGGTTCCAGGGGATCTGTGCTCGCAGGACGTGACGCCGTCGTGCACCGCGCCGGCCGCAAACACAAATTTCAACGTGCGCACCCTGCCCGCGGCACCTTAGCTGTCGGAAAACCTCAAGTCTGTGTAGGCACTGCTCGGCTTTCCGCCGTATGAAGTCGGCACCCGCGCCGAAAACAAAAGCGGCTCCCGCGAGATGGGAGCCGCTTGAGGTTCCTGTTGCGAGCCGTTTTACTGCGTCGGCAAAAGCTCCTGCGAGAATCCGATCGTGTTGATGGAGCGCAACGACGGAGTTCTCGGAGGCAGATATTGCGGCCCGAGTGTAAAGTTTTGATCGAAGCTATAATGCCGGTCTGGCGGACTGTACACCGCGCCACCGGTTTTATAAACTCCGGTTCCCTGTCGGTTGTAATAGAAGCTCACCAGCGAGCCTTTGTAGTAACAAGCGGGCCAGACTTCGAGGAACCTCAGGAAGTTGTGAACTCCTCCGTCCGTTCCGAAGTCTTCGGGCTGCCCTGCCGGCTGGGGAAATGCAATCCCCTTTCCGGCAATAAGCGCCACTCGATAGGCGGTTTGCACTGCGTTGCGGCTCCCCGCGTTGTAGGGAAAAGCAAAGGAGTTGACGTCATTCCAGTTGTCTGAAAGCAAAGTCACTGCGTCTGCCGCAACTGCGGCAGCCACGTTAACACCACTCCACGATCCGTCGGCCGGGGCGTTGTAATCTCCCTGGATGTACACCGGGTTCTCGGCTACCACGGTCAATCCGCAGGGGACCGGGCCGCAAGAAGTGCCGAGATTCAGGGTCGCTCCGTCCACGATTTTCAATGCGCGACGGAAAAAGACCGGCGGATTTTCGCGAGCCTCCTGAGCGTTCATGTACACAACTCCGGGCCAATTATTGGAGCCGCCTGGAACAGTCGGGGCCGGACACACGGGGTTTGCTTGTAGAACGGTAGTCAAGTAAGTTCCGTTCCACAATGGCGCTACCGTCCAGTTGGTACCCGCATTCGCGAGCGGATAAAGGGGAATTGTTTCCGCGCCGCCATATGTGCGAAGGACCGGGACAGTATCGCCTTCAAGGTTTTCTCCCTGCTCGACAGCGCCATTCGGACATCCGTTGTTGGCATCCGATACGTTGACGAAGTCGTCGAATCCGAAGCTTCCGGTCTTCGTGTTTGCCGCGTTCGGATCGGTCCGTTCACCGCGGCGATCCGAGAAGTAAACAGAAAATCCCGTGCTGTTGTTGAGGGCCAGACCCAAAGGGTTGGTGTTAAACCACGCAGCCAGGTTTCCCGCGTCGAGCTCGATGTAATACATCACGCCTTCCGCGGTAATCTGAGTCCCCGGGTTTCCGCCGGGCCGGTAAATCGATTCGCGAGCATCGAAGAGCGCCATGGGCCAGTAGTCTACGCCCGCAGTAGTTGCGGTCCCGCAACCTCCACCCGGACTCGACGTGGACGGATTATCCCGCAGTCGCTCGATCCGGATGATGGCGTGAGGGCTGGGGTCCAGGCAGCCAATCTGCGATGTAACGTTGGGGTTGGTGGTCGGACCCTGTGCGACGTTACCTCCTAGACCGGGGAGGGTTGTTGACGGAACGTACGCACCCAGAGGATTTATATTCCTGCCCGTAAATCCCATATTAAGGATCGCCTGCGTAATATCAGCCCAGGCGCCACCCGTATTCTGATATTCGATTTTAATACAGCCGGCAATCATGGGCTTGGCCGTCTGAATCCAGTAGCCATCGACGCTTGAATAAGCGCCGCCAGCGCCGGACATCGGAAGCGGAATCTGCATTGCAGGCACGTTGTTGGCACCTGAATACCAAATCGGAAACGCACCCGGGGCGACCGCGAGCGTGGCCAAATCCACGGGATCTGTTGCCGTACTGACCGACTGCTCCGACATCATGTCCGCGTTATGACACGCCCCTCCAGTGCCTGGCGTAACGCCAGCCGGATAGTCATCCAACAGAATCCGTAAAGTGGTCTCCGAAAAATACTGTTCGTTGAATTCCGCCGCAGTCTCGCCCGGAACCGGCCGGCGAATCAAGGAAATGGGCGTGGTGATTCCGCCTAACGCCGTTGACGTTAATGTCAGGGTTGGAACTCCATTTTGCAACTGGCCGTTATAGTCATTTTGTACGTTGACCCAACTCGAGGCTATCGGGGGGCCGACGTTCACGGTGGGGCTCACAGCGTTGATCACGCTGAAGCTACCGAAGGCTGTGCTGCCCTCGTTCAATCCCAAAGCACGCCATTGGGCATTCGTGTAGCTAGGGCCAGGCGGCAGCGTGGCAGGATTGGGGGTAGTCGCGATTGACACTACGCCTGAATAATCCCCACCGCCGTTGATTGTATAACCATTTTCGAGGTTGGTGCGTATGACTGCACCGACCGCGGTTACTTTATCAGCTAAGTAGAGAGGGCCGGAATTAGCAGCTAGCCAAAGATTGCCATTGGTGTGAACGCGGCCTCCGAAATCAAACGGAGGTCCATTGAAATAACTCAAATCTGAGTCCGAGTAAATACCAAACTGAAACACGGGAATTGCCACCACTTGCACTTGCCGCTGCAACTTCACTTCCGCGCCCGAGCTGGTTGACTGGGCGGCCACTTCAAGAGTGAACGGTGTGATCAGCCCCTGCATGCCCGCGTACGGGCTTGGCGGAAGCATTGTGGCATTTTGCGAAACCGGGACGCACGGACTGACGAGCGGAGACCCGCATAGAATTTGATAGGTCGAGACACCCGAAGCATCGAGATATTGAATACCCGAAATTACGGGAGGCAGCGCGGTGATGGCGGCCATATCCGCGGGAGAGAGCGAGCCGTTTGTGGCAAATTGATTTCCCACGTCGGCGGTCAGCTTCTCCATGCCCGCTTCCGCGCCGTAGAACGCCGTCTCGCGGAACTGATTATTTCCGCCCAGCCGCTGATCGGTCATCACCATCCAGCACATGCCCACCGCTATCGCGGTGACCAGGATCAGAACAAACAAGGCGGTTATTAGTGCAATTCCTTTTTGACGTTGAGTTCTCACTGCAAATCTCCTTTAAAAAAACCTCTCGGAAGCGTGCTTTACGCGTCTTATGGCGTCGTCGCCGATGACGCTGTAGTGAAGGTATCTATGAACGACAGGCTGCGGACGCTGACCTGTGTGCTCAAATTGTTTCGTAAGAATTGCGGAGATGTAGAAGCCTGGTACGGCAATTCCGATCGTCCCGCCAGGAACACATTCACGGCGCGAATCTGTGCGGGAGTATCGGGGAGTTGCGGAGTCGGTACATTGCCGGGCCCCAGGGGATAAACGCCAAGACCGGGATAGTTCGAGCCGGTAATGTCATAGCTGAATGAGAGGTTTTCGATATTGTCCGCGATTGCTGCCGGTGGATTGGCCGCGGCGATCCCCGGTGCAGGATAGTTGGGATAATTCACCTGGCGTATCAATTGCGGGTCCGTAGGATTGGTCGTCGAATCGATGTAGTAGGTCACCATCCAAACCCGCGTGATGACTGTAGGCGGGAAGCCGCCGCCGGCGTTTTGCAGTTGGGCTACGGTGCCATTCGGCTGTCCGGTCGCGTTGAGGCCGGCAGGGTCCCCGCCACCGAACAATATGGTCTGTCCGGCAACCCCGGTTACATACTCGAGGGCGGTACCGTTGGAATTGTGAAACATGATCAGATTGCCGACCGTAATCGGCCGTGTCACGCCTGGCATCACGAAACAGCCCACGTCCAGTATCACTGACCCGCCGACGGGATCGATCGTTCCAGCGCAAGGGGGAGGACCCACGGCTTGCACCACCGGAAAACTGTAAAGGTAGTGGCCGACCGTATCCTGAAGACTGTTGTCTGCATACAGTATGTTGATTACGTCGGTCTTTAGATTGCCGTCCAGGACTCCGCCCGTTACTGGGTTGACGGTTGTTGCGTCCTGGCCGATTTGCGAGCCTGGCGCAATTGCGGGCATCAAAGTGAAGCCATTCCCGACGGGGTTTGGGAAGTTCGGCCCGGTGGGCGGAAACACTCCCGGCCGCACAATGGCGGAGTTTCCAACGGCGTCGTAGGGCACGGAGACACCGCCCTGCGGAATGCCCTCGCCTGCTTGCAACAAATCCTGAACCATGAAATGCATTCCGGCGCGGAGATTTTCCTGTGTGTTCGCCTCGTACGCCACGCCTTGGGTGGCATGTTGCGCTTGAAGCAGCGCGCCCACCACGACTCCCACTACGGCGACCAGGATGGCCATCGATACCATCAACTCGATTAATGTAAATCCGTTTTGCCGCTTCATTCCTGTACTCCTCGGAACGCTAGAATGCCGAAACATATGTTTCGAGCTGGTATTGGCGCTGAAACTTTCCGGTCGTGTAGTTGATGGTTATCAGCACGTCGCGAACATTGCCGCCCGGATCGGCCGCAAGGTTGGAAATGGCGATCGTGCGAGTGAAATTCGAAAGCGGTACGAAAATGTCGTCTCCAGTCCCCAGCTTTCCGTCGGGCCCGGGGTAAACGATGTAGGCGGGAGGAGCTCCCACGTCGTTGACTGAGCCGACAAGTCCGTCGGGTCCGGGCTGCAGCAGCGGGATGGGACCCGACAAGAAGAGGCCATTTGGATTCGTGCCGCTGACATTCGAGATCTGCGCGAAAGTTGCATTGGCGCTGTACTTCGCCGTAAAAATCGCTTCTGCCGCTTCCTCTGCCTTCTGCTGAGCGATGAAATCATCCTGCGAGCCCTGCATGTAGGACAACGAGTCGTAGAGCATCGCCGCCAGACCCAGAATGCCTACTGCCAGGACCACGAGCGCGATGAGCGTCTCGAGAAGGCTGAAGCCTGCTGCCAACCGTCTTTTCGCTTCCTGCATTTTCCCAGTCTCCTTCATAGTTGAAACCATGCTGTGCCGTTGTACTTCCAGCCGCGAATTCTGCCGGTACTGCCCAGGACCGTGATTGCCCGGTTCGCCGTTGTCAGGCCGGTAAATCCGAGGGAAACCGTCCCGTTGATCGGTTGAAAGGTCAATCCGTCCACCAGTTCACCGTCGCTCTGGAATAACATGCCCCCGATGGGGCCCGGATTTTGTGCTTCGAATTCGATGGCGCTGGTATTTCCGAAAGCGTCCGGGGTATCCGGCACGGCGGGATCCCTAAAAAACTGGGCGGGAGCTTCGATGGGTGTGGTGCTCAAGACAACGTCTGCTCCTGCTCCCACTGGGCCGTACGGCGGAGCATTCCTCTCGGTCATCACTACCTGATACTGAGGATTTCCGGCAACCACGACCGTAGGAAACGTAACCTGGACGTAGCGGCGATTCGCGATGGAATATTCTCGCGCTTGCCGCAGCTGATCGATAACTTGGCGCATGGCCGTGTCGAACCTCGCATCCTGCAGACTGGGCTGCAGAGCCATGATGGCCATCGCCGAAATGATCAGGATCAATGTGATCACTACGCATATCTCGATCATCGAGAAACCGCGCTGGCCGCTTGCGCAGCGCTCTTTCAATTGGGAATTCAGCTGCGACTGTTTCACGCTTACACCTTTGAGCCGCCCGAAAGTACGCGGGCCGGCGTTGGAATCCGGTTGCAGATGTGCACTTGATAGGCCATGCGATGGGCACCATAACTGCTATTTGTTTCTATGTATTTGGACGGAGTGACAAGAAGCGTCAAGAGGGACCTCGAGTTTTTTGGGGTGGAAATGTTACCGTTGAGGTGGTGCGCTACCTGGCTAATTTCGCTCTCGCGATTCTACTCGCGAAAATGATTGTCAATCGCGACTCATAAATTTCGTAGCGGGCGGCCTTCCGGTCCGCGCGAGGAAATTTGAATTATCTTATTCTCCCGGATTGGATTCCTGTCACCCTAATAATTGCCGTAAGGTTCAGAAGACAGATCTGCATCGCGCGGGGCGCTCCCGGTGTTTTTCCGGCTGCGTCTTCGCGATATGCTGCGAGGGAACTCGAGCGTTCACGCAAAGGAGTCGTGCGCATGAAAATCAACTTGGAAAATCGGATTATTATTTTGGCGAGCGTGATAATGGCGGGATTGGTGGGCTGGGGAATTTTCCGGCATCCACAATCCACATCCTTATTCGGCATGCTTAATGGGGAGGTGCGCCGGTTTTTGCAATGGCCGCTTTTTAGCATCGGGAAAATACCGGTGACGCCGCTGTTTCTGGTGAAGTGCACGGTGTTCCTGATCGCGCTGTCAATTTTTTCGCGTTTATTTCGGAACTTTCTGGCTAAGAGAGTTCTGAGTCACACGTCGATGGACCGCGGACGTCAATACTCGTTTGTGCGTGTGGCGGGCTACGTCATTTTCTTGCTGGGCTTGGTTATTGGTCTGGACACGACCGGGCTAAACCTGCGCAGCCTTCTGGTGGTGGGCGGCGCGCTGAGCGTGGGCATCGGATTCGGCTTGCAGAATATTGTGGCTAATTTCGTGGCGGGCATCGTGATTTTGTGGGAAGGACCGATCAAGCTGGGCGATTTCATTGACGTCGGCAACACGCACGGAGAAGTAATTCGGATCGGCGCGCGCGGCACCTGGGTGCGGACGTTCGACAACGAAGTAATAATCGTGCCGAACTCCGAATTCATCAACAGCCGGGTTGCCAACTGGACAGCGAACGACCGCACCGTGAGGTTCACAATTCCACTGGGAGTTTCTTACGACAGCGACCTGCATATGGTGCGCGATGTGCTGCTGAATATCGCAAAAGGCAACGAGCATGTTTTGACCGATCCGGCGCCCGCGGTAATGGTTACCGGATTCGGCGACAACAGCGTCAACATCAGCCTGCGAGTTTCGACCACAACCATGACCGATCGCACCGGCTACCTGAAAAGCGACTTGTTCATGGAAATCTTCCGCGTCTTCCGTGAGAAGAAAATCGAGATGCCCTTCCCGCAGCAGGACGTACATGTGCGTTCGATCAACGCGCCACTCGTGATCGCTAACCCTCCGGAAAGAACGACACAACGGCCGCGGCGGGAGAAAACGCAGCATGAAGCGATGCGCGGTAGCGAAAAATTCGGGAATCGCGAAGCATTGGTAAAAACGGGCGAGTACGCTAAACTCTGAAAAGCTAAGTAACCTTCGGCGCTATGGTGCAACGGTTAGCACGCGGCCCTTTCAAGGCTGAAATACGGGTTCGATTCCCGTTAGCGCTACCAGACCTTCTTTCTTGACCTGCTTCCCTTCCAACTTAAAGATGACCATCCTCATTCAGCGGTGCGATAAGCGCCATCTCCAAACTGTCCTCGCTCGGAAAGATTTCTTACTGCGATCGATGTTTTTTTGTTCCGGCGACAACTGTACCAAAAACGCGTGGCATCGTCGGGGATGTGCAAGGGCAAGACGCGCTTCTGGTCCGACTGGCATGGCGTTGTTTGTTTTGAATGGGTTAGGGCGGTGCCCCTGGACACTAACCTGGAGGGGCGATCGATCCGAGTCGTGCCTTGCCGTACCGTCTCAGCCGTCCCGCCGGCGCGCGGCAAGCTTAGGAGAAATGAGATTGCGAATTCTACGCTATGAACGAGGTATAATCGACTAATCCGGCTCGCGACGCAAACGGCAATCAAGGACAAATCGGGACAAATCGGGATATGACCCCTTCGGACGGCACACCAGGCCCTAATAGACGTCTCGACACTTGGAAAGAGATTGGCGCATTCTTTGGCCGCGACGAGCGCACGGTAAAGCGGTGGGAAACTACGCGCGGACTTCCAGTCCGGCGCGTCCCAGGCGCAGGACGCGCGAATGTCTATGCCAACACGGACGAACTCGCCGAATGGTTGAAGGGAAAAAGCGAGATTGTCGAACTCGACGGCGAGATCAGCCCTAGCAATCCAGCAGAAGAAAAGGATGCTCAGTTCTTCACGGATCCTGGCCCGGCCGAATCCGCATTAACCGATCCTGCTGTGCACGATCGGCGCGTTGGCGAGCGCCGCAACGCGGGGGGCATCCGTCGCACATCGCCGCTATTCGACCGCCGGCGGCGCGAATTTCGGTATTTCGCAATTGCGCTGGTGATCTTGGCGGCGCTCGTGATCGTTGCAATTACGCGCCGCAGTTGGTCTGCCCGAGCGGCGCGCAAAGAGGCCGCGGTTTCACAGCCGCGCGCGATTGACCCGGAAGCCGAACAACTCTATTTGAAGGGAATCTATTACTTTAACAAGAGGACACCGGAGTCTCTGAATCAAGCGGTGGACTATTTCACGCAGGCGGTGGTGCGCGATCCACAGTATGCGGAACCCTACGTGGGAATGGCCGACAGTTATAACCTGTTGCGTGAATATTCCGTGATGCCGCCGAGCGAAGCGTATCCGCGAGCGGCTGCGGCAGCCAAACGCGCGATTGCTCTTAATGATTCGCTTTCAGGAGCGCACAGTTCCCTCGCGTTCGTAGATTTTTATTGGTCCTGGGACGTTCCCAGCGCACAAAGTGAGTTCAAACGCGCTCTCGAACTGGACCCGAATTCCGTGCGCGCGCATCACTGGTACGCCACGTTTTTGCTGCATTTGGGCCGCTTCCCGGAATCGCTGGAGGAAATTGAAAGAGCGCAGAAGCTGGACCCGGAGTCCAAGTCCATACTCGCGGATAAAGGCTTGATTCTGTTTTACGCCGGCAACACCGAGCAGGCCGTCGCCCTATTGAAGCAACTGGAGGCCAGCGAGCCCGATTTTCTTTCCCCTCATACTTATTTGGCGATCATATACGCTTCGCAAGGAAATTGGCCGCAATATCTGGCGGAGTCCAGAAAATCGGCGGTACTGCTGCACGACGACCATCGCCTAGCCATCGTCGCTGAAGGAGAGAAGGGCTTTGCCCGCGGCGGTTCTCGCGGTATGTTGCTTGCAATCCTGAAAGAGCAACAAAATCTGTATGCCAAAGGGCAGGAACGGGCGTATAACCTGGCGCAGACATCCGCGCTGCTCGGGGATAAGGAACAAGCGCTGAAAGATTTGCAGAATTCCTACCTGAAACGCGACACGTACCTTACTCAATTGAGAATCGACCCGACCATGTCCACTCTCCACGATGAACCCCGCTTCCGCGAAATTCTGGCCCAAATCGGCCTGCCTCCCCTGCCATAGAATCATCCTGGCGGGCTACTGCCAGCCGTTGCGTTCGCGTAGGGCGGTGATGTGCGCGACGTGATGTTTTCCGTGCCAGGCGTAGAGGGCGAGCGAGTCGTCGAGGGACATGGGCTTCTCGTGTTCCGGGTGGCGGAATTTTCGCGCCCAGTCGGACGGAGCGAGCGACTTGAGCAAAAGAACCCAGCGCTTGTGCAAACTTTCCAGGATTGCCAGGGACGGCTCGATGGGCGAGCTTTTGCCGTCAGGTAACTCGGCCCAGCGCGCCTCGTCATACGGCTTGATCGTGGGCTCGTCTTCGGTGAGCGCGAGCTTCATGCGCACGTAGGCGTTCATGTGGCTGTCGGGAAGATGATGCACCACTTGGCGCACGGTCCATCCACCGGGACGATACGGCGTGTCGAGCTGCTCGGGCTTTAGATTTTTTACGACAGAGGCAAGTCGCGCGGGGGCTTGTTCGATGTCACTTATGGCCTCGCGGCGCTGGTCGTTCGTCAGCTCTCCGGGACGACGGTATTTCCCGATGGGGTAACGCAGGTCGGCTTCCATTCGAGTCCCCTCCCAATGTGAGATCCGGCTTCTCGGCTATTGCTGGCTGTCTTGAAATTCCTCGTGCCATGCCATTTGGATGGCTTCGAGCTTTCCCTCGTTCGATAGCTTGGGATCGCCGGTAAAGCCCGGCAACTCGATGATCCATTTATGCAAGTCGGTGAAGCGGATGGTGAGGGGATCGACGCCGGGGTGTTTTTCGGCAAGCTGGAGGCCGATTTCTTCCGGGTCGTCCCAATCAAATGTGTGGGGCACGATTACCTCTCGACTTCGTTCCGTGAGCTGAGAGCTAAACTAGAATCTAGTGCTCGGCTTCCTTCGCGTAATTTTTGTTCCACTCGGGAATTTCGATGACGATGTCTTTCGTTCCGTCGGGGACGCATTGGCAGCCCAGGCGCGATTTCGGTGTGACGCCGGGAGCTTCGTCGAGCTGATCGAGTTCGGCGTCGGTGGCTTCATTGCAGGTATCGAGACCCTCGTGAACGATCACGTGGCAGGTGGAACAAGCGCAGACGCCACCGCAGGCGTGGTCCAGTCCCTTGTGAAAGCCCTGAGAAATATCGAGGATACTTCCGGGCAAGCCGTCGTGACCGTACGGAATTTTTTCGGGATCGACTTCGACCGGTTGGCCATCCTTGACGAAGGTGATCTTATATTTCTTCGTCGCAGGCGTGTATTTTGTTTCTTCGATGTAGGGATTCTTGCCGCCCATTCTTAAACGCTCCTTCCTCCTTCGGATTCGCTTCACAACTCTTCACAATGCGTCCATCGCCGACTCGGGATGACGTTGCCGAGATGCCGCGAAATCAAACGTCTTCGAGGCGCTTGCCTTCGAGCGCGGTTTGCAGCGCGCCATTCATCAGTATTTCGGCTAGATGCATTGTCGCTTCATTTAGAGCCTCGATACGCTCACGCATTAGTTTGTAATCCGATCCGGCCATCGCGGCGCGCAGTTGCGCTGCGGATTCATCGATGGCGCGGCGCTCTTCAGGCGCAAGCTCGCCGGCGCGAGGATTCAGCGAGGGTCTTCTCCGTAGCTGCGAGGATGGTTTCGGCTTCGGTGCGCGATTCGATCACCTGGCGCTCGGAGAAATCCTGCTCGGCAAATTCGATGGACTCTTCCAGCATGCGCTCCACTTCTTCATCCGACAGGCCGTAACTAGGCTGCACTTCGATGGTGTGCTCAGCGTTCGTTCGCAGATCGCGAGCGGCCACCTGGAGAATTCCGTTGGCGTCGATTAGAAATTTTACTTCGATGCGCGCCAGGCCCGCGGGCCCCGGCGGAACTTTCAGCTGGAACTTTGCGAGCGAGCGGCAATCTTTTGCGAGTTCGCGTTCGCCTTGAAGCACGTGCACGTCAATTCCGGTCTGATTTTCCACGCCGGTGGTGAAAAGCTCCTGGGCGCTCGCGGGAATCGTCGAGTTCCGCGGAATAATTTTTGCCACCACGCCACCCATGGTTTCGATGCCGAGCGAAAGAGGCGTTACGTCGAGCAGCAGCATGGTTTTGACGCCGGATTCGAGGATGTCCGCTTGCACAGCAGCCCCGAGAGCGACAACTTCATCTGGATTCAACTCGCAATGCGGCGCGCGGCCAAAATAATCGCCGACGGTCTTGCGCACGAGAGGAATGCGCGTGGAGCCACCGACGAGAACAACTTCCTCGATTTGGCTGGGAGCGAGTTTTGCGTCAGCAAGGGCCATTTTTACAGGGGCCATGGTTCTCGCGACGATGGGCTGAATCCATTTTTCGAATTCAGTGCGCGTGAGAAGTTCTTCGAACATCTTGCCACCGGAAAGATTGAAACGAAGCATCACACTGTCTTCCGAGGAAAGCGCGTGCTTCGCAGCGATCAGAATTTGGCGCAGTTCCTGGATGTCTTTCGGACGATTCGCGAGATCGGTCTGAAACAGCTGGAGAATCGTTTCGCGCGTCCTGCGCTGCATTTCGTTGTCAATGTCATCGCCGCCGAGGTGCGTGTCGCCATTGGTGGAAAGCACCTGGTAAATGTCGCCTTCGGTGGTGGAGACGAGCTTGAGGATGGAGATGTCGAACGTGCCGCCGCCAAAGTCGTAAACGGCGACGTAACCGCGTTTTTGTTTGTGCAATCCGTAGGCGAGAGCGGCAGCCGTCGGTTCATTCACGAGACGCAAAACCTCCAGGCCCGCGATTTTGCCGGCGTCCTTTGTGGCTTGGCGCTGCGCGTCGTTAAAGTAGGCTGGAACGGTGATGACCGCGCGGTCAACCGGCTCCTTGAAATAATCGTCGGCCCAGGATTTCAATTCGCGCAGGATGAACGCGGAAATCTCCGGCGGCGTGAACCATTTGTCGCCCAAGCCGACTCGGATTACGCTGCGGCCGGCGGGGTCGATGCGGAAAGGAAAGATTTTCAGTTCTTCTTGGACGTCAGCGACGCCGCGGCCCATCAGTCGTTTCACGGAATAAATCGTGCGATCGGGTTTTGTGAGCAAAAGCGCGCGGGCCGGCTCGCCAACGATTACTTTGCCGTCTCCATCGACACTGACCACGGAGGGGCACAACGTGGAACCGTAAGGGCCCGGGATACACTTCGGCGCGCCCGTTTGCGGATCGAGATATGCAATCAGGCTGAAAGTTGTGCCGAGATCGATGCCTACGACGCGTCCCATTTTCAGAATTATCCTTTTCCGCCCGGCTGAGGCGGCGCACTCGTGGCCCGTGTTCCGCGACCCGCGCTCCGTGATGAAACCGCGGCTCGGTTGCGCAGAGACCGAGATAGCGCGCCAAGCATTTGTCCAACCGAATTACAAAGACCCTCGATTCGTAGCGAATCGTCTGATGCCAAATAGTGCAAATCGCCACTCAAAATCAAGAAGTATCGCACTTCCTCCAGCGATCCATTCGCGATCGCCAGCGATTGCAGAAACTCCTTTGTGCCGTTGCGTCCGAAACCTTCAGCAATGTTTGCAGGAATAGAAGCACTAGCGGGTCTCAATTGCGAAATTATCCCAAAACGTTCAGAGTCTGGAAAGCGAGCCGTAACGCGATATACATCAAGCACCAGTGCATGAGCTTTTTGCCAAAGCTCCAGTTCACGGAAACTTCTTAGCATCTACGACCTCACCTCTTGCTTTAGGATCGCGGGTCGCGGACCACGAATCGCGGGTCACGCGGGGTTTAGTTCTTTTTGCACGCCGGCCACGAGATTGCGGATGTAGCTTCGGCGATTCAGCACTTCGTTCATGCGAGCCAGCAAAGCCTGCTTCTTCGCTTCATCCGCGGCGGCATCGAGGGCCGCATCCCATTCCTGGCCGATTCGCACGAGCTCGGCGTCCACTTCTTCGAGCTTTCCCTGAAAATTCTTTTGCGCGGCGTCGAGCGGTTCGCGCAATGCGGCCAAGTCGCCGCCTTCGGCGCGCGCTTCCCGCAACTCGTCGAGCGATTCGTTCAACTCAAAAACCTCTTCGAGCAATTCGGGCGGCGCCTGCTGCTTGGTGGTGCCTTCTTTTCTAAGACCGCGGCGCAATAGCAGATATTCCACGCGCGAGATGGGTTCGCGCAGCGTGCGGTAGGCGTCGTTCAACTCCGAAGAGCGGTTTAGCGAAAGATCGCGTTCGAAATCCGTGGCGCGCACGAAATTGTCCGGGTGAAGCTTCCAGCTGAGCTTGTGAAACTGCGCTTCGAGCTGCACCGAATCGAGCGACAATTTTTCCTGCACACCGAAAAATGCAAAATAATCGGTGCCCTCGGGCAGCGGCTGAATCTTGCCGCACGCGGCACAAAAATGCGTCTCGGCAACGGGAGCCTGGCAATTCCAGCACTTCGTGCCGGCAGACCGGCCGGTTTCGTCGCGTCTTGTTTGCGTCATACTCATGTTCGTTTGGCTTTGCCTGGATGCGGGCCGGAGTCGGGCTGCAGCGCGCAGGAGGAAACTTCGCGAGTGCCGCTCATCAGAAATCTCAAGCGGTGAAGGAACTGCCGCAACCGCAACTCCGCGTGGCCTGCGGATTCTGGAACACGAAGCCCTGCTTCATCAGGTCTTCGAGATAATCGAGCGTGGTGTTGTGAAGGTAGAGATAGCTTTTCGCGTCCACGAAAATACGAGCGCCATTCTCTTCAAAGACTTTGTCGCGATTTCGCGCTTCCGTATCGAGCCGCATCGCGTACGTCAGCCCAGAACAGCCGCCTCCCTGCACACCTACACGCAACCCACCGGAGTCAGCAGGCACGCCCTCTTTCGCCAACAACTCGCGGATTTTTGCCGCCGCTTTTTCGCTTACATGAATCATACGATCGTGTCCCTTTGAGCCATTGCTGCAAAGCTTCACTGCGGAACTTCAGCGGCTAAAGCCGCTCTGATTCGCAACTTTATGTCGTGGCCGAAGCCACGACCCACAAATCTTTCAAACTTCTCTTGCACCCTGGTGAACAGAACTGCGCCGCAAGAAACTTAGTGGCTTGCGGCCGTCGCGGGTTCGGCCGGCTTTGCTTCGGCGTCGCCCTGCTTTTTCTTCCAGTCCGATAGCGCGGCCTTGATCGCGTCTTCGGCCAGCACAGAACAATGGATCTTCACCGGGGGAAGCGACAGCTCGCGCACGATGTCTGTGTTCTTGATTGCGAGAGCTTCTTCGACGGTCTTGCCCTTCACCCATTCGGTAGCGAGTGAGGAGCTGGCGATTGCCGAGCCGCAGCCGAAGGTCT
Organism: uncultured Acidobacteriota bacterium; assembly: GCA_963830375.1. GTDB lineage: Bacteria > Acidobacteriota > Terriglobia > Acidiferrales > UBA7541 > Palsa-295. The sequence continues at coordinate 550,214 of CAWHMJ010000004.1, read as the reverse complement.
TGAATTTTGCCTCTTCGATGATGCGGGTATCGGGGTTCACTTTCATCTGCAGCTTCATCACGTCGCCGCATTCCGGAGCGCCGACCAAACCGGTGCCGACGTTGGGGTCTTTCTTGTCGAGCGAGCCGACGTTACGCGGATTGTTGTAATGCTCGATCACTTTATCGCTGTAAGCCATTAGTTGATTCTCCTGTTCAAAGTAACAGTGCTGTCCAACCCTTGATCAAAAATCACTTCGTCCGACAAAACAATATTTTCGATGGACGCCGAACGCCCTTTGCGAAGTTCCTCGAGGGTCTTCGCGACCACTTCATGCTGCACGTCCAGGGTTTCCAGGAATTCACCCAGCTCCTGCAGCTCGCGAAACCTTCGAGAGTTGCAGGCGCTTTTGTCCACGTTGGGCGCGAAGAACACGTCGAACACGGGCGTGTCTTCGCTCACTGTGGCATGAACTCCGAGTGTGCCCTGATATTTCATCTTTTTAGTGTTCTGCCGCCGTCTGCCAAGTCATTTTGCTGACGTCCACGCCCTCTTTCGCCATTTCATATAGAGGAGAAAGCTCGCGCAGACGTTGCACGGTTTCCACCACGCGGTCGGCGACATAGTCAACTTCCTCGGCGGTGTTAAAGCGGCCGATTCCGAAACGGATGGAAGTGTGCGCCAGGTCTTCGCCCACGCCGAGCGCCTTGAGAACGTAGCTCGGTTCGAGCGTGGCGGAAGTGCAGGCGGAGCCGCTGGAAACTGCGATGTCGTTGATGCCCATCAAAAGCGATTCGCCTTCAACGAACGCGAAACTGATGTTGATGTTGTGCGGCAAGCGATGCTCCATCGAGCCGTTGATGAATGTTTCATCCAGGCGCGACATGATGCGTTCGGTCAGACGTTCGCGAAGCTTGCGGAGCTTTTCGCTTTCCGCCGCCATTTCGTTCTGGCAAAGCTCGCAGGCTTTGCCGAGTCCGACGATGCCGGTTACGTTCAGCGTGCCGGAGCGCATGCCGCGCTCGTGGCCACCGCCGTCAATGATCGCCGCAAGTTGGACGCGGGGATTCTTTCTGCGCACGTACAGAGCGCCGATGCCTTTCGGGCCGTAAATCTTGTGGCCGGAAATAGACATCAGGTCGATGCCGTCTTTTTGGACGTCCACCGGAATTTTTCCGACGGCTTGCACGCCGTCCACGTGGAAAAAGATGCCCTTTTCTTTTGCAATCTTGCCGATCTCCGCGATGGGCTGTACCACGCCGATTTCGTTATTGGCGTACATGATCGAAATCAGGATGGTCTTGGGAGTGATGGCTTTGCGCAATTCGTCCAGGCTGATGCGGCCGTCTTTCTGCACCGGAAGATAGGTGACTTCGTAACCGTATTTTTCGAGGCGCTTGCAGGTGTCGAGCGTGGCCTTGTGCTCGGTGACCTGCGTAATAATATGATTGCCCTTTTCGCGATACATTTCCGCCGCGCCCTTGATGGCGAGGTTGGTGGATTCCGTCGCGCCGCTGGTGAAGATGATTTCCTTCGGCGTGGCGTTGATGAGCTTGGCTATTTGGCCGCGCGCATTTTCCACCGCTTCTTCCGCCACCCAACCGAATTCATGGTTGCGGCTGGCGGAGTTGCCGAACTTCTCGGTGAAATAGGGCAGCATGGCTTCGACGACGCGAGGATCGACGGGCGTGGTCGCGTGATTATCCATATAAATCGGGAGCTTGATTGCCATTCTATTCTCCTAAACTCTTAACTCGACGACCTCGGACATTGGCGCTTCGTCGGTCATCTGTGAAATTGTGACTTTCCCAAGAACTTCCAAAATACTGTCGTTCACTCGTCGGAGCGGTTCGCGAATCGAACAAGTGGTAGTGACGCCGCAAGCGCCGCGCGAAGTGATGCAAGACGTGATGAACAAAGGTCCGTCAATCGCGCGAATCACATCCAGCGCGGTGATCAAGGAAGCATCGCGCGCCAGTGTGTATCCCCCACTCGAACCATGCCGCGCCGCGACCAATCCGCCCTTGGCCAGCTTCTGAAGGACTTTAGCCATCAGCGGCGTGGACATTTTGTAAACCTCGGCGATATCGGATGCGCTGCAGGAGCCGTGACCGTTGTGCATCGCCAAATGCTTCAGAGCGATAAGGCCGTAATCCGCCTTTTTCGAGAGCTTCATCATTAGAGTCAAATACGACTAAATCAGTCGCACTTGAATTGTAAGTCGGGTGCTTACCCCTTGTCAAGTTTAGATGCACCCACAAGGCTATAAGACACAATATCTTAAACAACGACCATTCTAGTCGCCTTAGTCAAATTAGATGCAGCGAGATGGCTGGAAAGCGCGGCTGAACGGCAGAAAGTCTGCCGAACGGTATTGGAGTGCTCGGAGGCGCTTGCGTCCAACCGGTCTAGACGGGCGGCTATTTCCGACCTTTAAATGAGTGTAGCTTGGCAGCGCAGAGAGACGCGGGATGCGAGCTGCGCTCCAATCTGCCGGAGGGGCGAGCTGTACCCAGCTTATGAAGAGACAGTGAACCTGTTTTGGCACGCTGGAGCGTGAGTTCCAATCGAGCGTCCGATAATAAGCTCCCGTTAACGGTTTGCGCTGCGGATTTTTGTCGCGGCAGCGCGGGAAAATGTAGGTTAGAATGGCGCACGAAATGCCTTCTGAAGGCAATAACCAGTGATCGCTATCTATCCCGGATCTTTCGACCCCGTCACCAACGGCCACCTCGATTTGATTGCGCGCGGCGCGATGATTTTCGACAAATTGATCGTCGCCGTTGCGCACAACCTGGAAAAAGATCCATTATTCGAAGTGAAGGAACGCATTGAGCTGCTGGAAGCTGTTACCTTCGATTGGAAAAATGTGGAAGTGGACGTGTTCGACGGGTTGCTGATGGAATACGCCAACACCAAGAACGCGCGCGTAGTGGTTCGAGGGATACGCGCCGTTTCCGACTACGAGTATGAGTTGCAGATGGCGATGATGAACCGCCATATCGAGCCGCAAGTGGAAACGGTATTCATGCTGCCGGCGCAACAGTACAGCTACTTGAGTTCGCGGCTGGTGAAAGAACTCGCGCGGCTGGGCGGCTCGGTCAAGGATTTGGTGCCGCCGATTGTGGCGGAGCGGCTGCGCGCGAAAGTCAGTAAAGAGGACGCCTAATGGAACCTGCCACCGGGAGAAAAATGGAAGAGGTATTCCACCTTGCAGACCGCGTGAATCGTATCAGCGTTTCGCAGACGATGGTCGTGCTGCAGGAAGCGGAGCGGCTGAAGGCGCAGGGAGTTGACGTGGCCGACTTCGGCCCCGGCGAGCCTGATTTTCCGACGCCGGAACACATCAAACGCGCCGCGATCAAGGCGCTGGACGAAAATCGAACGAAATACACTTCGGTATTCGGCATTGCGCCGCTGCGCCAGGCCATCTGTGACTGGCACGCCGCGCAATTAGGTTCGTCCTATCAGCCGGCGGAGTGCGTGGTGAACACCGGGGGAAAGCACGCGATTTTCAACACGGTTTGTGCGCTGGTTAATTCCGGCGATGAAGTGATCATTGGCGCGCCTTACTGGGTGAGCTATCCCGATATTATCAAGTATGCGGGTGGAAAACCGGTAGTGGTGCCCACGCGCGCCGAGGATGAATTTATTTTGCGCGCTGCGGAAGTGGAAAAAGCGATCACTCCGCGGACGCGCATGGTGATGGTGAATTCTCCGAACAATCCGACTGGCGCGGTAATTCCGCCTGATGAATTCGCGAAGATTTTGGAAGTTTGCAAGCGCCGCCACGTTTGGCTGCTTTCCGATGAGTGCTATTCGCACTTCACCTACGGCGACGCAAAACCGTTTTCGATAGCGAGTGTGCCGGACGCGAAAGAACACACGATTATCGCCGGATCATTTTCAAAAACTTTTGCCATGACCGGCTGGCGCATGGGCTACGTCCTGGCGCCGAAGCCGCTGGTGGACGCAGTGGCGAAATTGCAGAGCCAGTCCACTTCGAATCCGAATTCGATCACGCAATACGCCGCACTGGCAGCCATGCGGGGGAGCATGGATACCGTCGCTACGATGCTTACCGAATATGCGCGCCGCCGGGAAAGCATATTGGCGGGTTTGCGCGCCATCCCGGGAATTACGTGCGCCACGCCGCACGGCGCGTTCTACGTGTTCCCCAACGTCAGCGCGCATTTCAACAAGCAAATGCCGGACGACGTGGCTGTGGCCAAGCAGCTTCTGGAACGCGAGCATGTTGCCGTGGTACCGGGCGAACCATTTGGCGCGCCGGGACACATTCGTATTTCTTATGCGACGTCGATGGAGCGAATCCAAGAAGGCCTGAGCAGGATGCGGCGCTTCTTCGGCAGTGCGGCGTGAATCTTTGTCCGGCGCGGCTGGAGCCGATTTTCAGCCCGCGTCCCTGGGGCGCCCGTTCTCTGGCGCCTTTTTTCCCTGAAAAATCAAATTTAACCGAACCGCTTGGTGAAGCTTGGCTGACGGGAAACGACTTGCGTTTTCGCGTCGGGGCCCTATGCGGGCAAAAAACTCGCTGACGCCTGGCGAGAAATGCCGGCCGAATGGAAGGGAACGTCTGAGCGCGAACACGGTTCGTTCCCGCTGCTCGTGAAATTTCTGTTTGTTGAAGATAAGCTTTCCGTACAAGTTCATCCGGATGATGATTATGCTGCGCGGCACGAACAGTCTGCCGGGGGCCGCGGCAAGACCGAGATGTGGTATGCGATGCGAGCCGGCAAAGGCGCAGAAGTGATGGTGGGACTGAAGGACGGCGTGGATCTGCAGCAATTCCGCCGCTCGATAGCCGACGGTACGGCGGAGGATTGTCTGGAGCACATTCCTGTGCATGCAGGAGAGGCAATTTTTGTTCCCGCCGGTACAGCGCACACGATTGGACCGGGACTGATCCTCTGCGAGATCCAGGAACATTCCGACATCACCTATCGTGTTTACGATTACAATCGCCGCGACGCGAAGGGGCAGGCGCGAGCTTTGCACATCGAGAAGGCGCTCGAAGTGATGCGGTTTGGGGCGCAAAACGCCGGAAAAATTGAGGCCGTGCGAGTCCAGCGCAATTCAGTAACGACAACGTACTTTGCAGCGTGCCGGTATTTTGTTGCTGAGAAATGGGAATTTGAGAAACGCATCACTCCGGATGCAGTGGCCGGCCGCTTCGAACTATTGATCATTCTTGAAGGCGCGGGCGAGATTCACTGGGCCGGCGAGCACATGAAGTACGAGCCCGCGCAAGTCTGGCTGATTCCTGCGGCGCTCAGCGCGTATGAATTGAATCCGCATTCGCGCTCGGAAGTGTTGCGGACTTACGTCCCTGGTGACCTAAGTGAATTGGGGAGACAACTGATCAGTCAGGGGATCAGCGAAGCGCAATGGTCGAGGCTGGTGCATTTTTGAGTCGCGCTCAGAAAACGACCGGCAACAAGGGCCTCAATTCCCACATGCGCTGTGCTACTTGCGGGCGGACGCGGCACGCGTTTCTGGCCGCGCAGCCGCATGCGCACTCCCAAGCAACTTCTGAACATCGCGGGAAACGAAACCATGCTGCGCGAGACTGTTGCGCGGCTGGAGCCGATCGTTCCGCTGCGGAATTTCTGGGTTGTGACGAACGCGGAACAGTCCGCCGCAGCCCGTCGCGAACTTCGCGGCGTGCCTTCTTCGCAAATATTGGCTGAGCCTGTTGGGCGCAACACGGCTGCGGCCATCGGCCTCGCCGCAATCCATCTCGCACGCGTACACGGGGACGCGCTGATGGCTGTGCTTCCCGCCGATAGTTACATTGCCGATGCCCCGAGATATCGCAAACTTGTGCGCGCGGCGCTGGATTTGGCGCGCACACCCGGAAACCTGGTAGTACTCGGCGTTCCGCCTGGTCGGCCGGAAACCGGTTACGGATACATCGAACGCGGTGGCATGTTCGCTCGGCCGGGCGGTGTAGCAGCTTATTCCGTCCGCCGATTTACTGAAAAACCGGCGCTGCCTGTGGCGCGTAAGTATGTGGCGTCACGAAAGTATTTCTGGAATGCGGGGATGTTTTTCTGGCGAGCCTCGACCTTCCTGGAAAACCTTCGGCGATTTCTCCCCGGCACACACGCAGCGCTTACCGAACTCGCGAAGACTATCGGTACGGCTCGATATGCATCCGCGCTGCGGAGAATTTATCCGCGCCTTGAAAATATATCGGTTGATTATGCCGTAATGGAACCGGCTACCCGGTCCACTTCCGGCGTGAACGCTCGGAGAAACCGCCCAGCCGGTCCGCCGCGCGTTTTCGTGATTCCCGCGAAAGTCGGCTGGAGCGACATTGGATCTTGGGCCGCGGTGTATGAGCTGCTCGCTTCCAAACCCGGCGCGAACGTCTCGGCCGGGCCGTTCTTTTCAATTGACGCGAGCGGAAACTATTTCTGGAGTCCGAAGAAGTTCATAGCTGCGATTGGCGTACGCGACATGGTGCTGGTCGAGACCGATGACGCCATTCTTCTATGTCCGCGCGAGCGATCGCAGGGCGTAGGGAGAATCGTCAAGTGGCTGGAGGAGCGGAGGCTAAAGCATCTGCTGTAATCCTGAACGCGGATCGCGTTCTCCATATTGGCTGGGCACGTTTGCCGTGGCTCTACAACACTTCCTTTCCGCCGCAAAATCCATCGCTTATACTCTGAACCGTGGCACAAATTAAATTTGGCACCGACGGCTGGCGCGGCGTTATCGCCGATGAGGTCACCTACGAGAACGTGCGGAAGGTGGCGCACGCCATCGCTCGTTATGTGGTTCGCGCAGAAAAGCCGGGAGCGGAAATATTGGTGGGATTTGACACCCGCTTCGGGTCAGAAAAATTCGCACAAGTCGTGGCCGAGACCGTTTCCGCGGCGGGTAGCCCGGTTTCGCTTGCTTCCGACGCATGTCCTACGCCGGCACTTTCTTTGCTGGTGCGCATGCGCGGCGCTGCCGGCGGAATCCAAATCACGGCGAGCCACAATCCATTTCGCTGGAACGGCATGAAATTCAAGGCCAGCTACGGCAGTTCCGCGTCGCCCGCAATCGTTGCGCAGATTGAAACGGAACTGGCGAAAGTTTTGCGTGACGGCGTGCCTCCGCTTCCGCCGAGAAAAGATCTAATCCGCTCGCTCGACGTTCGCACGCCGTATCTGGAAACGCTGGCCGGGCTCGTTGACTGGGACCGAATACGCGCAGCGAAATTCCGGTTCGTCATTGATCCCATGCATGGAGCGGGGAGAGGTTTGTTGAGCGAACTTTTCCGCCGCAACGGAATCGAATGCGAGGAAATTCGCGGCACGCGCGATCCGCTGTTCGGAGGCGTGAATCCCGAGCCCATCGAGCCGCACGTCGAAGCGCTGCGCCAAGCTTTGCGCAAAGGCCACTTTGACGCGGGATTTGCTTTTGACGGAGACGCCGACCGCATCGGCGCCATGGACAGCGACGGCACTTTCATCACGCCACACCAAATATTCTCTATTTTGCTCTGGCATCTGGCCGGAACGCGCAAACTAACAGGCGACGTGGCGAAAACATTTTCGACAACGAAAATGATCGACAAAATCGCCGGTCATTTCGGGCGCAAAGTCTGGGAAACGCCGATTGGCTTCAAATATATTTGCGACCGCATGCTCGAGAGCGACATCCTGTTGGGAGGCGAGGAAAGCGGCGGGATCGGCACCAAGCTGTATTTGCCGGAACGCGACGCCACCGTGAATGCCCTGCTGCTTGCCGAGGTGATGGCCTGGCACGGCAAGCGACTCGGCGAACTCGTCGCCATGCTTCACCGGGAATTCGGCGAACATCACTACGGGCGCGTGGACTTGGTCGTCACAGATGCACAGAAGAAAAAAGCATTGAGCCATTTCGCGGACGCCAAATTCACCAGGCTACTGGATTGGCCGATCACTCGACGTGAGGATCTCGACGGCCTGAAGATGTATCTTGGGGATATCGGCTGGGTCATGGTGCGGGCATCAGGGACAGAACATATGTTGCGGATTTATTCCGAGACCACGCGGCCGGAAACCACACGCCGGGTTCTCGACGAAGCTAGCGCCGTGGTCAAGCGTCTTCACTAGGCCTGAAAATGCATTCGTGCGCTGCTGGCGCGGAAAAGGGAGAGCGAACATGGAAGTCGTGAATCTGAATGAAAAGCTATCGAAAGTGAAAGAACACTGGAGCCCGAAAATCGTCGGCGAGTTGAACGATTCCTACGTGAAGGTCGTCAAGTTCACGGGCGAATTCGTGTGGCACCATCACGAGAATGAAGACGAGCTATTCCTGGTGATTAAAGGACGCCTGCGCATGAAATTTCGCGATCGCGAAGCCGTGGTAGCGCCGGGTGAATTCATCATCGTGCCGAAGGGTGTGGAACATCTTCCCGTCGCGGATGAGGAAGTCGAAGTTGTTCTCTTAGAGCCGAAGACGACGCTGAACACCGGCAATGTGCGGAACGAACGGACGCTCGTCGAACTAGAACGCTTGTAAATCGAAAAGCTGTGCGCCCGTTGGGGCAGAAAGCAGAATCATGAAGCGGCGACTTTACACGCTGGATGTTTTCACTACGAAACGTTTTGCCGGAAATCCGCTCGCCGTGGTTACTGACGGCGACGGTCTTTCCACCGCGAAGATGCAAGCCATTGCACGCGAAATGAATCTTTCCGAAACGGTATTCATTCAGAAGCCGACGAACAATCGCGCGCTGGCCCGCTTGCGCATTTTCACAACTACGCGCGAACTCCCGCTGGCCGGCCATCCGGTGATTGGAACGTGGTTTCTTCTCGCGGAGTTGGGCGTGGTGCCCGCTTCCGAAGGAAGTATCCACATACTGCAGCAGACCGGCGCGGGAATTTTGCCGGTTGAGTTCACATTTCACAATGGCCGGGTGGTGCGCGTCACGATGACTCAGAAGCCGGCGAGTTTCAAACGCGCTCGATTCACGCGCGCGGCGCTGGCGGAAACGCTGGGATTGAAGCCGAGCGATCTCGCAGCCTCACTGCCTCTTGAATTTGTGTCCACGGGAATATCGAACCTGATGGTGCCGGTGAGCCGCCGCAGCGTGCTTCCTCGCATTCATATGAATATGCGCGCCCTGGCTCACCTGATATCAACCGGCGGCACGATGGCATATTGTTTTGCGATGGGCGGTCGCGGGCGCGTATTTGCCCGCGGCATGGTTCCGTGGGGAATCATTGAAGATCCCGGCAACCGGCTCGGCAGGCGGGTCGCTCGGCGCTTACCTCGTGCAGCACGGGCAATTGCGCGCATCGGAAGGATTGACGATCATGCAGGGAGTGGAAATGGGGCGCCCCAGCGAGATCCAAGTGGAAATTATGGCAGAACGCGGGCGGCTGACTCCCAAAGTGAGCGGCTCCGCAGTGCGCGTTTTCGAAGGCGAAATCGAAGCCTGATGTTGTGGACATGCTTTACGCTTCCCGATTCGAGGCGAAAGCGCGCGGACATTTCAACGCGCCGAAAGAGAGCCTAAGCTTCGAGAGACTTATACGCAGCGTTAAGGATGCCATTCAGAAACGATGGGGCGTCGGCCGAAGAAAATTTCTTAGCGAGCTCGAGCGCTTCGTCAATCACAACTTTCGGCGGCGCGGTGCCGAAGCGCAGTTCGTACACCGCCAGACGTAAAATACTTCGATCCACCGCAGCCAAACGCTCGAGCTTCCAGTTTTCGGAAAGTTTTTGAACCAGCTTGTCGGTTACTTCGGCCTCTGCAATTGCCCCTTCGAAGAGTTGATTGGCAAATTTGCGCGTGGAATCCGCTGCGCGCGCCGATTTCCAGAAAAGCTGCTCCACGCGCGAGGCCTTCTGCCGCGTCACGTCCCATTCAAATAACATCTGAAGCGCGAACTCGCGGGATTTGCGGCGAAGTGTCATCTATGGGGACGCGAGCGAGTTGCACCGCGAACAGAACCTTTCGAGAGTCTGCGCGACAGGTGAGCCATCTCGATGGCGGCAAGCCCGGATTCGTAGCCCTTATTTCCGCCTTTCAGTCCAGCGCGGTTAATGGCTTGTTCGAGAGTGTCGCAGGTCAACACGCACAAGATCATGGGCACTCCGGAATCAAGTTGAGCGAGCTGAATGCCGCGGGCCGTCTCGGACACCACGACATCATAGTGTGAAGTTTCTCCGCGCAGAATGCATCCGATACAGACGATCGAATCGAACCGGTTTGTGGCGGCCAGTTTCTTAGCAGCGATCGGAATTTCGAAAGAGCCCGGCACGCGCACCACTTCGACCTGTTTGTCTCCGGCGCCGGAGCGCGCCAGGGCATCCAGGGCGCCGGCAAGCAGCCTGTCCGTAATAAAGCTGTTAAACTGGCTGACGACAATTCCAAAGCGCAAGCCTGCTGCTTTCAGTTCACCGCGGATCGTGGATACCTTGGACTCACCGGCCATTATCAGCGCCCCTGAGACCTCGGCCGTTTCCGGATGAACGCGCGCGTACGATTGAATGTGATTCGCGCAATCTGTTCTTTCAGCTCACACAACAAGTTTTCGTAAGCCATAATTTCCCCAGCAAATAATGACGGAATGCAGCCCCGCCATGATAACTGAATCGGGTGTGATTGTGCAGGATCGAGCGCTTCAGGCGAGCGATTCAACGATGACAGCGATTCCCTGGCCTCCGCCGATGCACGCGCTCGCTATGCCGTAACGCGCGCTGCGACGGCGAAGTTCGAGAAGAAGCGTCAGCACGAGCCGGGTTCCGCTGGCGGCCAATGGATGGCCGAGCGCGATTGCGCCGCCGTTTACGTTCGTTTTATCGCGCGGGAGTTTCAGGATTTTTTCCACCGCGAGGTACTGCGCCGCGAAAGCTTCGTTCACCTCGATTAAGTCCATTTGTTCCAGCTTGAGTCCCGCGAGCGCCAGCGCCTTTTGGATAGCGGGCACCGGGCCGATGCCCATGATCTGCGGAGGAACTCCGGCGGTGGCCCAGCCGACGATGCGTCCGAGCGGCTTCCATCCGCGTTCTTTCGCGATTTTTGCATGTGTGACGACAACCGCAGCCGCCCCGTCAACAATGCCACTGGCGTTTCCTGCAGTGACGACCCCTTCCTTGCGAAAGGCGGGTGGAAGGGCTTGCAGAATCGCCATCGTCGTGTCGGGCCGCCGGTGATCATCTTCGGTGACAACGACGGTCTTCTTGCCTTTCTTCACTTCCACCGGAACGATTTCGTCTTTCATGCGGCCATCCTGTACGGCCGCTTCGGCAGCTTGCTGGCTGCGCAAAGCATACTCATCGCATGCGCTTCGGGTGATTCCCTGCTCCGCAGCAAGATTTTCCGCCGTTTCGGACATGCTGAAACCGCAATACGTATCGTAGAGTCCCGACACCAGCGAATCCTCGAGCTTTCCTTCGCCCAAACGAAATCCGGCGCGCGCGCCGCGAATCACGTGCGGGCACTGCGACATATTTTCCATGCCACCAGCCAGAACGAGCTTCGCTTCGCCCAGCAAAACACGCTGCGCGGCTTGCGTGATCGATTCCATGCCTGAGCCGCACAAACGATTCACGGTGACGGCAGGAGTCTCGATCGGCAACCCGGCTTTCAGTCACCACATGCCGCGCGCCGTAGAGAGCGTCCGCGCTGGTTTGCATCACGTTACCGAAAATCACGTGATCGAATTCCTCGGGATCGGAACCCGCGCGCTGCACAGCTTCCCGGCCGGCCGCTGCGCCCAATTCAATCGCACTGGTATTCTCGAACGAACCCATGTAGCGCGCCATGGGCGTACGCGCCCCCTGCAAGATAACGGCATCGGTTATAAACATGTCACCTCATTTTCATGGAGTAGCGAGGGATACGAGTGTGTTGCCGCCGCGCTGACGCGCCTCATCCAGACCCGCTTCGGCGCGATTAATCCACTCGGTCACGCGATCTTCCGCCTCGTCTCCGGGGCGCGAGGAGGATTCAGCGACGATCGCGCTGATAGTTAGATCCGCCTCGCCCCAAGAAGGCCGCGTTGTGGCCGCGACTTGGCGGAGCTTTTCGGCGAGGGTCTGAGCACTTTCGAGCGAAGTGTCCGGCAAAATAAAAACCAGGGACCATGCCGTATATTTTACCGCGATGTCGGTCTGCCGAACCGCGGAAGAGAGAGTGCGCGCGAGTTGCTCGATGTAATGTTCGACGGAAGCGTCACCATGCTGGCGGAGCAATTCGCCGCCACGATCGACGTGAATAATCACGAGAGAAAGCGGCCTATTTTGCGCCCGAGAGCGATTGCATTCCGCCAGGAGGCAATCGATATAGGAGCCACGGTTCAACAGTCCGGTCCTTTCATCGGCAACGGCAAGCGAACGGACCAGCGACCTCAAGCGGGTGTGATTCACCGAAAGGACGAGTTGATCTCCCACTGCTTGGAGAAAAAAACTCTCATTCGGCCTCCATTTTCTTGCATTCGCGTCCCCGACCAGCAGGGCCCCGGACGGCGCTTGTGTTTCCTTATCCGTAAGCAAAACGCCGAGCGCCGACTCCAAGCCCAATTCGCGCAGGGCGGGAGTTGTAGACGCTTGGAGTTCCACTCCACCGAGAGAATCCGGCGATACTTTCGACAATAATCCGACGATACTGAAAATACGAGACGCACCCGTAAGCGAGAGACCCACAGCCGAATATTCCGCGGTGGCTTGCGGCCCTTGGCCCGGAGTCCCCACAGCGACCAGGCAGCGTGAAACACGGAGATGTTTTCCGATTTCCGAAGAAGTAGTTGATAGAACTTCCTGCGGCGTCTGTTGCCGGTACATCAACCGATTTATTTCCGCAATGGCGGCGAGATCGCGATGAGTTTCCGCCGCTGTAGGCGCGGCAATGGAAGCAGTGCTCACCGGCTCTGCCGGCGCAACGGCCGGCGCCGGCTTGGCTCCCGCTTTCCGCGGAGCACCTTTGGGCCACCAATTCGCGCGCTCGTAAAGCGTGCGCAAGCGCTCGTTTTTTTCTTCTTCCCCCGGAAATAGTTCGGCAATGCGCTCGAGCCGCTCGACGGCCTTCATTTGCAGCGAATATTGCAGGAAAATCTCCACCTGCACGACGAGATCCTCGAGCGCCTGCTGCGCACGCACTTCCTCGGGCAAGTGCCCCGAGTTCTCGCTCAAATCTCTTCCGGCTCCGGTAAAGCCTTCGTTCCGCGTCGAAATGGTGGCCGCTTTGGCCGCGCGCGCGAGAATATTTTGCATAAACGCGGGATCGACCTTGCCCTCGAGTTTCGCGATGCGTTCCTGGTTGCGATAATCGTAGGGATCGATGTCCACCAAACGGTCTAGCGCGTCGCACGCTTCTTTCATCTGGCCCGCCACCAGATATAAATCGAAGAGGCGCACCAAGGCGTCAAAATATTTCGTTTCGCGATTCAGTTCCTCGTAAAGCCGCGCGACAACTTCCGCGAGTGCAACGGAGGAGGGGTACAGCACGGCGAGATGGTCCATCTGTTCCGCAAGCTCCATTTCTTTGCGGCTGGCGCGCATCCAATCCTTCGTCTGCATCAGCAGCACTGCCGCTTTGCCCTCTTGCCCCGTGCGGATGTAGGCCCCGGCAACTTCAAAAAGTTTCGCGAAGCTATCAGGTTTCTGTTTGTAATAAGACTCAAAGGCATCCTTCGCACGATCCAACCGTCCGGTGCGAAGAAGCGCTTCGCCGTAAATTGCCAGGTAAGTTGTGTCGTTAGTGGTCGACGACAAGGGATCAAGAAGCAGAACAGCTCCTTCGGCATCCCCTTTCCGCAGCTTCGCTTCCGCGAAGAGTAAGGCGCCTCCGCGATCTTCCGGCGAAAGCTGGTGAGCTCGGCCGAAATATTCCAGCGCGGCATCCAACGCGCCGGCCGCTTGTATGAGCTGCCCGGCGCGAAGATAACTGCGCGAGGCCATATCCGAGTGCCTTAGGCGCTCGGCCTGTTCTCCAAGAACCGCATGGCGCGCCGGATTCTCGGGGTCGAGTTGGGCCATGCTTTCATAGCAAGCCAACGCTTCGATCCCTTGTCCGTGTTGCTGAAAAAGTTCCGCGGCCAGTCCAAACTGTTCGATCGCTTCCGCCGGGCGGTTTTGCTTTTGAAGCAAAGTTCCGTAACGCATCAAGCGATCGGGAGGCTGAGGAAAGGTGCGAAGAAAGCGTACAAAGACAGCCGAAGCTTTGGCGCCGTCACCCGCTTCCAATAAGCGGTCAAACTGAATGCCATAATATTGCGCGGCGAGAGACGGCTCGTTCAGCCGGGTATAAATATCCGCGAGAGCTTGCAGGGCCTCCTGATGAGCGGGAGCTTCTTCGAGAACCGCCTGGTACCCAGTCACGGCCTCGCGCAGCTTATTTTTTTCGAGGTTGCGTCGAGCGCGGTCGAGATGTTTATTTAGGTCCTGAGCCATGGGAGTGCGCGTGTGTGTTTCGATATTTCACGGGCTCGCTGGGAAAGTCCGCTAATTGCTTTCGTTAAAAAATTCGCCACCGAGTCTGCGCGTGGTCGAACTACCACTATATAACGGACGGCTGCCCGCTCTCAAAATCAAATCCCGATGGCGTACAAAGAAGAACGGTTTCAGACGGAGTTTTTCGGAAAGCGCGGAAGACTAGCTGGGGCATTGCGCGGAACTACGAGCCCCACTGGGCAAATGAGTCACGGTTTCCCGCATGGACTTAAGCGACAATCCGCTGCGCAAAAGCGCCGCAAATCCCAGGAAGATAAACGGAATCGTGAGCGCTAGAAAGGCGAAAAATCGAGAAGCCCGTTGCCGTTGTTTTCTCGACATTAAAAACGCTGAGGCCCAGCACGCAAAAAAATTGGTAGGCGCCGATGTTGGCAGGAGCATTCGGCAACGAGACGCCCAGATTGATGATGAGCAGGACAACGATTGCGGCAAGGAAAGGCAGTGTAAGGTGATATCCCTTCATCATGGCCCACAGCCCCATCACCTGGCATAACGGCATGAATAAAGATGCCAGCACCGCCGCATAAAAACTTGGCGCGGTTCCCATGGCGTGCAACCCAAGGAGGGCGCGCATCATTTTCCCCGGCAGGCGGTGCGGTCCCGTTGTTCCCAAAGTAGGATCCTTTCCCAGCTTTACTTCAAGATAAAAAATCATCAGCACGATGATCGCGAGCAAAACGAGGGTCACGACTCCAAGTAGTGTCAGCCACGCGCTCGAACCGCCGCGGCAGACAGCACAAGCAGCGAAACTACCGCCAGCGAAGCCGTGGCGATTACGAGATCGATGAGGCGCTCTACTCCCACCGACCCGAGCACGCGTCCGATGCTGATGTCTTCGGAATCGGAGATGAGATAACAACGAAGCAGCTCGCCCGGCCGCAAAGGAAAAACGAGATTTGCGAAGAGACCTGCAAAGACCGCTCGAATTGCATGCGTGAGGGGCACTTTCTTGAAGGGCGTCAGCAAACATTTCCAGCGTAGGGCTTGCATGCCGTAGCTCAATACATCGAAGCCCATACCGACCAGCACCCATCTCCAGTTTACGTTTGAAAGCTCCTTCATTGCCTGGACGATATGGAAGTCGTGCAGGACCCATATCAGGCAGCCAATCGACAGGCTATATCCCAGGATTAACGGGATTTTGGACCTCTCGGGCTCGGCGGTCTGGAACAGGGTAATCAATTCGAAGGGTCCGGTGAGTTCAGCACGATTTTCTTTATCATTCGAATTTTGGCTGCAGCTTCGACCAATCCCGCTTCCACTTCATCGATGTTGGAAGTGTATTGCGAGCGTAAATGGAATGCAGACCTGCTTTGCCGATCATTGCTCGGTCGCAAATTGGCCCCTGTGAACTCCCTGATGGTTGCTCCTTGGAGCGACGGGCGAAGGGAACCCGAAACTCTGTACAGCCTACGACAACAGGCTCGGCGAGGCAATCCGTGAGTTATTCCCGATGGTTTGGATTCAATATCGCGGGGGCCAACGCTGGGGTGTTTTATCGCGTCGCGCGCTGGAAGCCGGCGATGCCGCCATCGCTGTCGCTGACAAAGCGCATCGCGACGGGCTTGCTGGCAACTGGAAACTCGCGGATTGAACGTCGCGAGTGCCTGCTTTTCAAAGACTCACTTACAGTCATACAACTAGGAAACTTTGCGGCTTTATCATTGCTTGGCATTCGCCTGCAGGTAAGTGTCGATTGCTGTCGCCCACTCTTTGCCCATGCGTCGATCTTTCTCGCCCAGCTTACTTATGTGGTCGTTGAGCTTCGGATCTAACGCCGTGCGCTGGTACACAACCTTTACTCCCGTGACTGATGGATCTTTTTGTTCGAGATGGATATCGATCAGCACCGCTTGGGTGTCTGGGATCACGTACACGTATTGAACGTGGCCTGATTCTAAATCAAAGG
The DNA here is from genome assembly GCA_963830375.1 of uncultured Acidobacteriota bacterium. Classification (GTDB taxonomy): domain Bacteria; phylum Acidobacteriota; class Terriglobia; order Acidiferrales; family UBA7541; genus Palsa-295. Next base: position 533,869 of record CAWHMJ010000004.1, on the reverse strand, counting down.
CGGTGTTTACCCAGGTACTCCGCAGATGGCTATGAGCGATAGTGAAGACTTCTCCAAAAGTGTCGCGCGCAGGCGAAGGATGCAGAAATTCCGGATTCCAGCCATCTGCCCAGACACGCTCTACAAACGCACCGAACAGCGGAGCCACGGTCTTGTATGGGCCATGGGCGGTAAATTCAAATCCATTTTCAACGTGCGCTACCGGTCCTTTCGGCGCGTGCAGCGAGCGCAGATGGTAGTAGGCAACGGTAGCGACCACTCCCAACAACAACATCGAGATTGCGATTAAGATGGCTTTCACTTGCGTCGCTCCTTTAATTGGTGGCTATCCGATGCCTTGAGAGTCAATCCGTAGATCTTCTTGAACTGCTCGATCTCTTTCAGCGTTTGCGCGGAAAAAGGAACCAAACCTTCAAACGCATGAAGCACAACCCCTTCCAGCAAATCTCCCAGCGACATGTCTTTCAATTCCGCTAGGGCTTTCAATACCTTTAACAGCCGCTTCTCCAAACGAACGCCTGTTTGTACTCGTTCCACTTCAATTTCTGGCTGATGGCTCATTTTCTTCATGGTACATATGTACCATGGTACCCTGATGGAAAGCGACTTGTTTTTGGTTAGCTTGGATCGAGGACGGAAGCTGCGGTCCGAACGCGGTAACAACGCTACGTATTATGACGACAGATCCAAGGACGTGGCTTTCGTTTACGCGATTCTAGCTTACGATTTTCGGCGGTCACTTCCCTGCCCGACTCTTGGCGGTGGCCGGGCGTGCGAATCTATGGCAAACTCGACAGTTTGAAAGACGCGACGGGCGCGCGCAGAGCAATTGCGCTTTAGACGCTTGGGCGCAGCGCAAAAAGAGACATGGATCCTCAGTTCATCCGGAATTTCTGCATCATAGCGCACATCGACCACGGCAAATCCACGCTGGCCGACCGTCTGCTCGAGCTGACAGGGGCGCTCACCCAGCGCGAAATGACCGCGCAGGTGCTCGATTCCATGGACCTCGAGCGCGAGCGCGGAATCACCATCAAAGCGAAAAGCATCCGCCTGCATTACACCGCGCGAGACGGCCACGAGTACCGGCTGAATTTGATCGACACGCCCGGCCACGTGGATTTTTCTTACGAAGTTTCGCGCGCGCTCTCCGCCTGCGAAGGAGCTCTGCTAGTAGTGGACGCAAGCCAGGGCGTGGAAGCGCAGACGGTCGCCAACGCGTTTCTTGCTTCGCGCCACAACCTCGCTATCATTCCGGTCATCAACAAGATTGATTTGCCAGCCGCGCAGCCCGAATTCGCCAAGGAACAAATCGAAAATGTTCTGGCGATTCCCGCCGAAAATGCGCTTCTCATCAGCGCCAAGAGCGGCCAGGGTGTCGAAGACGTTCTCGAAGCCATCGTAAAACTGGTGCCTCCGCCGGTGGGTTCGTCCGATGCGCCGCTGCGGGCTCTTATTTTTGACTCGTGGTTCGACATTTACCGCGGCGCCGTCATCCTGGTGCGCGTGATGGAGGGGCGCATCGCGCCGCGCATGAAGATTCGCCTCTGCGCCAATAACGAAGTCTATGAAGTCGAGACGCTTGGCGCCCTTACTCCCAAACCCGTCGCTCTGGACGAGCTTGCCGCGGGCGACGTCGGTTTCATCGTCGCCAATATCAAGCGCGTGGCCGACGCCCGCATGGGCGATACCGTCATCGAGGCAGACCGTCCTGCTCCTCCTCTTCCGGGCTTTGAAGCCATTAAGCCCATGGTCTTCGCGGGTCTGTTTCCCGTGAACGCGAGCGATTACGAATTGCTGCGCGATGCGCTGGGAAAATTGCAGCTCAACGACGCCGCCTTTTTCTACGAGCCGGAAACTTCCACCGCCCTGGGATTTGGATTTCGCTGCGGCTTCCTGGGCTTGCTCCACATGGAAATCGTGCAGGAGCGTCTCGAACGGGAGTTCGGCATCGACTTGATCACCACCGCGCCGAGCGTGGAATTCCGCATCACCACGACGGCCGGCGACGTGTTGGAAGTGGACAACCCCACGAAATTTCCTCCGCCCACTTCGATTCAGAAGATCGAAGAACCGATTTTGACCGCTATGATCATCACTTCCGAGGAATCCGTCGGAGGGGTTCTTTCGCTCTGTGAAGAAAAGCGGGGAGTGCAGAAGAAATTCGAGTACCTCTCGCCGACGCGCATCATGCTGACCTACGAAATGCCCTTGAATGAAATCGTGCTGGATTTTTACGACCGGCTGAAGAGCGTTTCGCGTGGGTACGCTTCGCTCGACTATCACCTGTCCGGCTATCGCGAATCCGATCTCGTCAAGCTTGACGTTCTTGTCGGCGGCGAACCTGTGGATGCCTTGACGATTATTTGCCATCGCGACCTGTCCTACGATCGCGGACGCGACCTCGTCTCGCGCCTCCGCAAACTCATTCCTCGCCAGATGTTCGAGATCGCTATCCAGGCCGCCATTGGCAGCCGCATCATCGCCCGCGAATCTATCAGCGCGATTCGCAAGAACGTGATTGCCAAATGCTACGGCGGCGACATCTCGCGCAAAAGAAAGCTTCTGGAGAAACAGAAAGAGGGCAAGAAACGCATGAAACGCGTTGGCCGCGTTGACATCCCCCAGGAAGCGTTCCTCGCCGTGCTAAAAGTCAGCAGTTCCTCCGACGACGACGAATAGCTAAAACAGAAACAAGAAATGAGAAATGCCCGCTGATGGTCGCACCAGGACCTTGTTTACTGACTTGAGTGCTCAACTATTGCGATTCTGTCGCCTTCTTGGTGCGCACGTTGGCCCCAAGTTCGCCGCGGGCTAGGCGAACCGAAATATCGTCACCCAACGAGACTTGGTCGGGCGAGCGCAACACCTTTCCGGCGGCGTCGTAAGCGATGGCATATCCTCGTTCCAGGAGTTGAAACGGGCTGCGCTCTTCCAGTTGCAAAGCTGCCGCTTCGAGCCTCCGGCGTTTCGTCACCAGCGCCCGAACTAAACGCACTTGCAGTTCCGTGGAGCGTTGGTCGAGCTTGCGGCGCAAGCGTCCCACGCGAGCGAGCAAATCGAGCGCAGCAAACTGCACGTGCGCGGCGGTAAACCGGCGGCGTTTGCGCAAGACGACACGGTTCAGCGCAACCTGCAACGCACTTTGCACCCGTTCGATGCGACGTCGAATCACGTGGCCGCGGCTTCGAAGGTCGAATGAAGCGATGCGGGTGCTCGCTTCACCAAGGCGTTGCCGCGAGGCCACAAGCTTTTCCCTTAGCCCAACGGCGAGAGATGACGACAGCTCGTCCACCAGCTGCCGGCGGCGCCGCACCAGGAATTCGAGTTGACGGAAGGCTCGATGCGTTTGCAAATCGCGGGAACGATGCCGCAATTGCGAAAGCCGGTAGCGCATTTGCTGCACGAGATGCCGGTAACGCTCGGCGAGATGGTCCTCGAATTCCTGGCGCGAGCGAACCACGATTTCCGCGGCGGCGGAGGGCGTGGGAGCGCGGACATCAGAGACAAAATCCGCGATGGTGAAATCGCTCTCGTGGCCTACGCCGGCGATCACCGCAATTTCAGATGCGACTATGGCGCGCGCCACGATTTCTTCGTTGAACGCCCACAGATCCTCAAGCGAACCGCCGCCTCGCGCGAGAATAATTACTTCCACGGATTTCGCACGGTTGAAATGGCGCAGAGCCTCCACAATTTCGCGCGCCGCCAAGTCGCCCTGCACTTGCACCGGATAGAGCACCACGTGTGCGTTCGAAAATCGCCGCTTTAGGACCCGCAGGATATCGAAAATAGCTGCGCCCGCCGGGGACGTGATGACGCCGATGCATCGCGGCAGCACCGGTAGCGGCTTTTTTCTGTCTTCGTTGAACAAGCCTTCGTCGGCGAGACGCTTCTTCAATTGCTCGAAAGCGATTTGCAGCGCGCCGGCGCCCACGGGCTCGATGTGGCTGACGTAAATCTGATATTCGCCGCGCGGCTCGTACACGCTAAGCGCGCCACGCACGGTGACGTGCAATCCGTCTTCGGGACGAAATTTCAGTCCGCGCACTTGATCGCGAAAACACACGCAGCGAATTTGCGACTTCGCGTCCTTCAGCGTGAAATACAAGTGGCCCGACTGCGCCGGGCGATAGTTGGACACTTCGCCTTCGAGCCAAATATCCGGCAGCGTGGTTTCCAGCAGCTCGCATATGCGCGCGTTCAGCTCGCTGACTTTCCACACGCGCCGCTCGGGCATCAGGTTGAAAAGGTTTGCTTGGCTCATGGAAGTTAGCGACGGAAAAAATTCACGATCCACATCAGCAGCGTCAATACCACGCTCAGAACAATGCAAGTCACGATCGGGAAATAAAATCCGCCATTGCGGCCGTGCACGACAATATCGCCAGGCAAACGGCCCAAGCCGAAACGGCAGTTTGACGCCAAACATCAAAAGCGCGCCGGCTGCAGCCAGGACAATGCCGGCGACGAGCAGGAATTTACCTAATTCGCGGACTGAGTCCATCGGGCGCTATTCTACCCGACTGGTCGCGCGAAAGCTTTCGGAAGGAAAAAGTGGGAACAAAAAGAGGACTTTTCCGCTGACCGCGGACAACCCGATAGCCGTTGACATCGGCAAAGGAGGGCGTATCGTAGCCAACGAACCCCAGAATCCACTCCAGGAGAAATAAAAATGAGGAAGGCACTATTGATTATGTGCGCAGCCGCTTGCCTCGGCCCGGCCGCGTTTGGCCAGGCCCTCACGCAAGCCGACCGCGATCGGGGCGTGAAGTACCTCGAGCAAACGCGCGACGCGATCGTGGAAGCCACCAAGGGTCTTTCCGAAGCGCAGTGGAAATTCAAAGCTGCGCCGGACAAGTGGTCTGTGGCCGAGACGCTCGAACACATCGCCCTGGCCGAAGACTATATTTTTGGAGCCGCGGAGAGCACTGAGAAAAACGGGCCAGCGGGCGCACCCGATCGCGATTTTGCGAAGATCGATGCCATGATTCTCCAGATGACTCCCGACCGCAGCGAGAAGAGGCAGGCCCCGCCGCCGTTAGTTCCCACAGGACGATGGACGCCCGCTGAGACCCTGGATCACTTCCTGAAAAGCCGAGCGCGAACGATCGAATTCTTGAAGACCACGCCGGATCTTCGCGAGCACGTTAGCGACGGTCCTTTCGGCTCTATGGACGCCTACGAATGGCTCATTTTCATCGGCGCTCACAGCGAACGGCACACCAAGCAGATTCTAGAAGTGGAGGCATCGACGGGCTTTCCGAAGAACTGACGCAGGCACAATCGGGCGGCGTAAATCAACGGCGCCCTTCTTGCGTGACGACATTGGCCGCCGGGAATTCCTAAACTAATTCCGAGCCCGAAAAGAAGTAGCCGATTTCAAAAGCGGCCGTTTCCGGCGCGTCAGAACCGTGCGTGCAATTGCATTGGATGCTGGCGCCGAGATCTTTTCGGATGGTCCCGGAGGCCGCTTTGGACGGATCGGTTGCGCCCATGGTGTCGCGCCATTTCGCGATTGCGTTTTCCGCTTCGAGCACCATTACAACCGCTTTGCTCGTGCTCATGAATTCCGTCAGCTCCGCGAAAAACGGGCGCTCGCGGTGAACGGCGTAAAATCCTTCGGCTTCTCTTTTGGTGAGGCGCCGCGTCTTGATTACGATGATACGGAATTTCGCCGCATGAATCCGGCTCAGTATTTCGCCGGTCAAGCCCCTGCCAACTGCGTCCGGCTTGATAATTGCAAGTGTTCGCTCGATTGCCATTCTGTTCTCCCGTCATTAAGAGATCTGTATCAAAGACTGCTAGCGTTTTCTTTTCTTTGATTTTGTCTTTACCCTGGATTTTTTATTTGGCTGTGCCTTCGGCTTCGACTTTGATTTTCCCGCCTTGCCCAGCGCTTCGGCCAGCGTGTGGCCGATTTCCGCGGGACTCTGGACGGTGTGAATGCCGGCGGCCCGCATCGCCTTGTATTTGTCCGCAGCAGTTCCCTGCCCGCCGCTAATGATTGCTCCAGCGTGGCCCATGCGACGGCCCGGAGGCGCGGTCTGGCCGGCGATGAATCCTACGACCGGCTTTCGTACGTGCTTCTTGATGTATTCCGCGGCGACTTCTTCCGCATTGCCGCCGATTTCGCCAATCAACACGATCGCGTGCGTGTCAGGATCTTCGTTGAACATGCGCACGGCATCCAGAAAGCTGGTGCCGATGATGGGATCGCCGCCGATTCCGATGCACGTGGATTGGCCAATGCCAAGCTTCGTAAGCTGATCCACGGCTTCGTAAGTCAGCGTGCCGCTGCGGCTGACAAGACCGACGTGACCTTGCTTGTGGATCGAACCGGGCATGATTCCGATCTTGCATCTTCCCGGAGAGATGATGCCCGGGCAATTCGGGCCGATCAGGCGCGTCTTTGAATCCTTCAACACGGCCGCGACACGGACCATATCGAGCGTAGGGATTCCTTCGGTGATGCAAATGACGAGAGGCACTCCGGCATCGGCGCCTTCGAGAATAGCGTCTGCCGCAAACGGCGGAGGCACAAAAATCACGGAAGCATCTGCGTGTGTGGCCTTCACCGCATCGGCTACGGTGTTAAACACTGGGACGCCAAGATGCTTCGTTCCGCCTTTGCCGGGCGTGACGCCGCCCACCACCTTCGTTCCGTAGTCGATCATTTGTTGCGCGTGGAAGCTGCCTTCGCGGCCGGTGATGCCCTGGACCAGCACGCGCGTGTTCTTGCCGACGAGAACGCTCATCGCGCACCTCCGGCGAGCTTCACGACTTTTTCGGCGCCGTCTTTCATGCCGTTCGCGATGGTGAAATTCAATCCGGAATTGCGCAGGATTTCCTGGCCTTGCTTGACGTTTGTGCCTTCCATTCGCACCACAACCGGAATCTTAAACCTCAGCTCTTTAGCCGCGTTTACAACTCCGCTGGTAAGGACATCGCAGCGAAGAATGCCTCCAAAAATATTCACGAACACGGCCTTGACGTTGGGGTCGCTCAGTAGAATGCGAAAAGCATTTTTTACCTGGTCTTCCGAAGCGCCGCCGCCGACATCGAGAAAATTTGCCGGACTGCCGCCGCTCAGCTTGATGATGTCCATCGTGGCCATGGCCAGGCCGGCGCCGTTGACCATGCAACCGACGGTGCCGTCGAGCTTGATGTAGTTGAGTTTGAATTTTGAGGCTTCCACTTCCAGCGGCGTCTCTTCGTCAAGATCGCGCAAATCTTTGTACTCGGGATGGCGATACAGCGCGTTGTCGTCAAAAATCACTTTTGCGTCGAGCGCAACCAGGCGGCCGTCGCCGGTGACGACGCAGGGATTGATTTCAATCATGGACGCATCGGTTTCGATAAACGCGCGGTAAAGCGATTGGAAAAACGGGACGGCGGCGCTTACAACTTCCGGAGCGAGCCCCAGTCCGAATGCAATTTTCCGAGCTTGGAACGCCTGGAAACCGCTTGCGGGGTCAATCGTCTCGCGCAGAATCGCTTCCGGATGGTCTTTTGCTACTTCCTCAATCTCCATTCCGCCCGAGGCGCTGGCCATGAAAATCGGCATGCCGGTTACGCGATCCACAAGGACGCTGACGTAAAGTTCGCGCTTGATGTCTAGCCCTTCTTCAATCAGCAGCCGGTGAACGATGCGCCCTTCTTCGCCCGTCTGCGGCGTGACCAGTTTCATTCCGAGTATGCGCTCGGCATTCGAGTAAGCTTCGTCGGCGGACTTCGCGAGCTTCACGCCGCCGGCTTTTCCGCGCCCGCCAGCGTGAATTTGCGCTTTGACGACGACCACGGGCGCACCGAGCCGCTGCGCCGCGGCACGGGCTTCGTCTTTCTTGGTAACCATCTCGCCGCGCGGAACCGGCACGCCAAACTTCGCGAGGATGGCCTTGGCCTGGTATTCATGAATCTTCATTGCCCATCCATTAGTGCTAGAATTTGGCTGCAATCGAAACAAAGAAGTTTACCTACAACCGCGAGTGCGAGCAAGGCGTTCCCCGTGGCATTGGAAATGAAGATGGGCTGTGAAAAGTGCGACCGCGAGCTGCGAAAGGACGCCGAAGCGTACATCTGCTCGTATGAATGCACATTTTGCCCGGATTGCACCGTAAAGATGAAGCAAACCTGTCCGAATTGCGCCGGGGAGTTGGTGCCGCGGCCACGGCGCAAAGATTCTCCTTCGTCGCTGTAGAGAAAAACTAGATCGAAGAATTCGTCACCGGCAATTACCATGATTCACGAAGGTTTGCAGAAAATTTGCGCAGGAGTGGATCTGTCGCGCGCCGAAGCCGATGGCGCGATGGAACAGATTCTTTCCGACCGCGCGACGGATGCGCAGATTTTGGAGTTGCTCTCCGCGCTGCAGATTAAAGGTGAAACCGTTGAGGAGCTGGTTGGCTTCGCGACCGCGATGCGGCGTCACGCAACTAAAATATTTCCAAGCGGCTACTCGCGCGGCGATCGGGCGCTCGTCGACACCTGCGGCACCGGAGGCGATGCCAAGGGCACGTTCAATGTTTCAACAGCCGCAGCGTTTGTGGTCGCAGGTGCGGGCGTCCGCGTGGCGAAACATGGAAATCGCTCGATTAGCTCCCAGTGCGGCTCTGCCGACGTGCTCGAGGCTCTTGGCGTGCGGATCGATCTCGAGCCCGAACGTGTGGCGCAGTCCATTGACGAGATTGGAATTGGCTTTCTGTTTGCACCGGCTATGCATGCGGCGACGCGGCATGCAATGTCCGCCCGGCGCCAGCTTCGCGGCCGCACGGTTTTCAATCTTCTGGGTCCGCTGACGAATCCCGCGAGGGCTTCGGCACAAGTGGCCGGCGTGTACGACGCCAGTTTTACCGAACTGATGGCGCGGGCGTTGGGCGAGTTGGGTGTGAAGCGCGCATTTGTCGTGCACGGCGCAGACGGTATGGATGAAATCTCAATCGGTGGCGAAACGAACGTCGCCGAGTTGCGCGACGGAATTGTCCGAAGTTACACGATCGTTCCTGAAGATTTCGGATTGCGCCGGGCGCCGCTGGAATCGATTCTGGGCGGGGATGCAAAACATAATGCCCTGATCATTCACAAGGTGCTTGGCCGATCACTGATGCGCCACGAGCACGGACCACACCGCGATATCGTCCGCGCGAACGCTGCGGCTGCGCTGGTGGCCGCGGGACGAGCTGCGGATTGGCTTGACGGCGTGCGGATAGCGACGGAATCGATTGATTCAGGCGCGGCGCGCGAGCGGCTGGAACGATTGGTTGCGTTTACGCAGTTTGAAAAAGGGAATGCCCTCGGCGCAGTCTGAAACATTCAAACATCCAATTCAATTTTGAACCCTGCCGTTCGATGGATCCGGGGAAGTTGCGGAATCGAGATCGAGATAAATCGGGCCATCGCCATTTCCTAGAGGCGCGTAGCAATTGCCATCGCGATTGTAATTAGCCGGACAGGCGCGCGCGAATCCTTTACGGCGGGGCGACTGCGCAAACTGCCAGGCGTCGGCGAATTCGATGCCGCTCGCGGATGCAGGCGGCGGGAGTTTTGAATTCGCGCATCCCGGAGATGGCGGACACACATCGTTATAGACGAAGTAGACGATTTTCCGTCCATCGGCATGATCGTGGATATCGTTCGCTGTAGTAATGGTTTGGCCGCGCGCCCTCTTTCACTGGAATTCCTGAACAATAAACGCCTGCACGGAAGCCCGCAGAAATCTATTTCATCAACCCAGGCCAGCAAATATTTCTGCTGCTCGAGCAACAGCCGCCCACCCTCTTCCTGGTCCAGAAAAATTACCGTGCCGGGCGAGAAGCCTTCGCGTTTTGCAATCTCGATCGCGTTACGTGCGTCTGCTGCCGCTAAAGCAGCAGGGTCAGCGGCCCGCTTAAGCTCGGCGGAGATGCGGCCGTTGAAAAGCACAAGAAATCCGAAACCGCTGTCGCGAAGGATTGCGCGCTTGCCGGCCCAGCTATTCGACTTCGCTCCCGGAGGCACGTTCAGCCAATAGCCGCAAAAGAGAAAGATTGTTTGAGCGCAGGCAAGTAAGCTTCGCCCGGATACTCGTTTCGGTCGAAGCCCAGGTAGGCGAGACTTAGGATTCTGCGCGGCTGGCTTGAGAGAAAATTTTGTGCGTGCCGGCGAGCGCCTCGACAGCAAGAACAAAACTGCACAAAATGATTGTAAGGATCCACGCTGCGTTCTTTCCTAGACCCGGCATGCTTGACCTCGATTTCAAATTTCCAGAAAGTTTTCGAGGAGGCGAAACCCTGCGCTGGTAAGAATGGACTCCGGATGAAACTGCACGCCTTCCACGCGCAGCTTGCGGTGGCGCAGGCCCATGATCGTTCCGTCCGCGGTTTCAGCCGAAATTTCCATTGTCCCCGGTAATGATTTGCGTTCCACGATGAGCGAGTGGTACCGCGTGGCAACGAATTGCTGCGGCAGATCGCGGAATATCGTTTTGCCGTCGTGCTGAATTTCGCTGGTCTTGCCGTGCATAATTTTTTGCGCGCGAATTACCTGGCCGCCGAACGCCGCTCCGATGGCTTGATGTCCCAAGCACACTCCCAGGATTGGAATTATTCCTGCGAAGCGCTGGATGAGCGGCACGCTGATTCCGGCTTCTTTAGGCGTGCACGGCCCGGGAGAAATCACGATGCGCTCCGGCCGCAAATCTTGAATCTCGTCCAGAGTTACCTGGTCATTGCGGCGGATCTCCAGATCCTGCCCCATCTGGCCGAGATACTGCGCCAGGTTGTAGGTAAACGAATCGTAGTTGTCGAGCAGCAAAATCATTTTTGCCCCGCGCGCCCGTTATGCGCAATCTCAAGCGCGGCCATCACCGCCCGCGCCTTATTTATCGTTTCCTGATATTCGCGTTCGGGAACTGAATCAGCTACCACGCCGCCGCCGGCTTGGATATAGGCCCGGCCGCCTTTTGCCACCAGCGTCCGAAGGGCAATACACGAATCCAGATTACCGGAAAAGTCGAGATACAGGATCGCGCCGCCATAAAGTCCGCGGCGGGTGGGCTCGAGTTCGTCGATAATTTCCATCGCGCGAATTTTGGGCGCGCCCGAAAGCGTTCCCGCCGGGAAACAGGCCATCAACGCTTCGAAACAATCCACGCCGTCGCGAAGGCGGCCGCGCAGACTCGAAACGAGATGCATCACGTGCGAATAACGCTCGACAAACATCAAGCGCTCGACAGTCACCGAACCATATTCGCAAACGCGGCCGAGATCGTTGCGCCCGAGATCCACGAGCATGATGTGCTCCGCGCGCTCTTTCGGGTCGGCAAGCAGTTTTGATTCCTGCTGGCGGTCCTCAACTTCATTGTGCCCACGCGGCAGCGTTCCGGCAATCGGGCGATAAGCGATTTCGCGTCCCTGCACCTTCACCAGCATCTCCGGCGAGCTGCCGACAACTGAAACATCGTTCAGCCTTAAAAAATAAAGATAGGGTGATGGATTCACGACGCGCAGCGCGCGATAGATTTCGAACGGATCGGCATTCGTTTGAGCAAAAAACCTCTGGCTGGGAACGACCTGAAAAATATCGCCGGCGCGGATGTAAGATTTCGCTTTGCGAACGGCGGAAAGATATTTGGCCTTTGTGAAGTTGGAATGGATGCGGAGCGGACGGCGCGGCCGCGCGTCGATGCTGGCGCGGTAAAGGCCCCGCCAATTTGCGGCGAACCCTGTGGATTTCCCGGGTCGCGGCGTTATATTTCGCCCGCAGGGTTCCCTCGCCTTCGGTGAACACGTTACGCACGATCCAGACGCGATGGCGCACGTGATCGAACGCGACGAGTCCGAGGTAAAACATCATTACGCAATCGTCCAAACCGAGGTCGTCACGGCCACTCGCGGGAATACGTTCGATTAGGCGAACCATGTCGTAAGCGAAATAGCCGATCGCGCCACCGATGAGCGGGGGTAGCCCCGCTACGCGCACCGGCTTATAGCGCGCCACTAGCCGCCGCAAGTGCTCGATGGGGTCGCCTTCGAGCTGCGTCTGCTTGCCGAGCGCTTTCGAGCGAACATGCGCGGCCGCGCGATCGAAAAACTTCTTCGGGATTCGCGCCGGTGAATGTGTAACGCGCTAAGTTCTCACCCCCTTCGACGCTCTCCAGCAGAAAGGAGTATTTCGATTTGTGCGCGAGCCGGAGATGGGCGCCCACCGGAGTCAGCAGGTCCGCCGTGAACGTTTCGTAAACCGGCACGAGATTGCCCTGTCGCGCCAGCTTACAAAACGACTTGAAGTCGGGTTGAATCATGCTTGCGCTCGCAAATTTTGTTTGTCCTCGACGCCAAGAGCATCGAGAACGGCGCGGCGCATAGCCGCAACCGGCGCACGCTCGCCGGTCCATATTTCCCACTGCGCCACGCCCTGCGCAAGGAACATCTCGAGTCCAGATATGGTTTCGATGCCGCGACGCGCGGCAAGTTGCAGAAGCTTGGTTTCAATTGGACGATAAACTAGGTCAAAGACCAGCCTGCAATTCAACTCATGCTCCGTCAGTGGCGAACGTTCCACTGCGGGAAACATCCCGACCGGCGTTGCGTTCACGATTGCATCGAAAAATTCTTCTCGCAACCGCGCGCGCGTTACAGCTTCTCCTCCGACCGCTCGCGCCAACATTTTTGCTTCCTGCGCCCGCCGCGCGCATATGCAAACGGCAGCTCCGGACTGGGCAAGCGCAAACGCGACGGCGCGCGCTGCGCCGCCTGCTCCCACAATAAGTACGCGGCTCGCAGGCAGTGAGATGCGCAGTTGAAGCGCGCGAAGCACGCCAATATAGTCGGTGTTATAACCGTAAAGTTTCCCCGCACCGCGAACGACCACGGTATTTACGGCGCCGATAGCCGTTGCCAGCGAATCGCAATCGTGCAAATGGCCCAGGATTTTCTGTTTGTACGGCAGAGTAACACTGAATCCACGACACACCCAGCGGTTCGACGGCCGAGATGAAATCTCGCAGATTGCGTACCAAGAAAGGCAAGTACACCGCATCCATTTTCCGGGCTTGAAAACCGGCATTTTGTAATTGCGGCGACAGCGAATGAGCGATCGGATCGCCGATTACGCCGTACACGCGAGTCTTGCGGCTGATCCGGTCTGCTCTGTACAAATTTTTCACGGCATCGAGCGGGACCTGGCCGGGCGCCGTTGCCATTTCAACCGGGGCATAGGAGAGGGCGCTCCCCTCGCGCAACGCAAGACATCGCAGAGGTAGTGCCACATCTCCCATGGGTACGGCGACAACGTTCCGTTTGCCGTTTGCGAGACGCAGCAGCCTGAGACCATCAGCGAGTGAGCTGGAGTTTGCCGCTATTTTGACCGCATCCGGCCGTGTTCGCCAAAGCCTGGCGGCAACACTGTGCCAATCTGCGGAATTGGCGCGGAAAAAATGCGCTGATGCCAGTCGGCGACCCTCACCTATAAGAACCTCGAGCAATTCAGGCGGACACTGGGACGCGCTTTCAATCTCAAGGTCGCACCAGCCGCAACCAGCCCGAAGCGCCTCGGCAAGTACGAGCAACTGGCTTGCAATCGTTCCACGAAAGCGGCCCCCTGCCTCGCGACGTCGACAAGTGGCGATTAAAGTCGCGCGAGGTCTTTCAGTCGCGAGCCTCCGGAGGAAAGCTTGCATCTCCTTCTCCGTCAAGAGCCAGTCCAGGCGCAATTCCACGGTGCGAGTCTGGCGCAGCGCCCGCTCGAGCTGCTTCCACATGGAGCGCGACCGCTCCGCAGCGACAACTGCACAGATCTTGTCTTTGCCGATCATTATCCGGCACTCGCTAGCGCTTGTTCCAGCCGTCCATTTGCTTGGTTCACGACACTAGCAAACGGCCGCTCTGGCGACTAAACGCTACAAAACCTGGCCCAAAGGACAGGTGAGTTCAGGCTTCTAGCATGCGGTACACAATGTGTAAAGCACAGGCCACCAATGTATTGACGGGTTCCAGTACGTCTATTACAGTCGAGTCATCGGCATAGCTACGGCAAGCCCGTTTGAGTGGCCGGATGGTTTAAAGGAGCAAGCATTATGCGTGGGAAAATTGTCCTTGCTGGTCTAATTCTAAGCCTGTCCGGAATCGCTACTTCGGCACAAGATGCAAGCCCTGTGCCCATCCGGAAAGATTTATATTGCTCGGGCATCGTCTCTACCGAAGCAATCCCGCGCGATACCTATGTAATTACGGGCGAAGGCTCGAACTACAAGATCACGTTTCAGGAAGGCGACTACGTTTACGTCAACAAAGGTGCGAAGCAAGGCGTAAAAGTCGGCGACGAATTCTCGGCAATCCGCCATACGGAAGACGCCATTAAGACCGAGTGGACCAAGTGGCAATTCATCATCCTCCGGAAAATGGGCATACTGTGGGAAGACGAGGGACGCGTAAGAGTGGTGGTGGTCCATGAGGATACCTCGGTGGCGCAAGTGGAGAATTCCTGCAATTACCTCCAGCGCGGCGATATTCTTCTGCCCTTCGCCGAACGCCCTGCACCGCCGCTCAAGCCGGAGGATAAGTTTGACCGCTTCGCTCCTCCATCCGGCAAGGCTACGGCCATGATTATCACCGGCAAGGGCTACGTGTCGGAATTGGGTTCCAACGACACTTTCTACGTCAATCTGGGTAGTGCGCAGGGCGTGAAAGTCGGAGATTACTTCCGCATCTTCCGTTATACCGGCACGGAGCATGAAGCTGTCTTCCAGACAAAGAGGTTCGCCTTTGACTCAGATAGTTGGGCCGGAGTGTACGGTTTCGGAAGCGTGCCGGCGAAATACAAGTGGGATAACACGCCTAGAGAGGTGGTCGGAGAAGGAATCGTCGTGCGCACCGCGCCGAATTCCTCTTCCGTGCTTCTGACTTTTGGACTTCGCGAAGCGTATGCCGGAGATTACGTCGAAATCGAGTAGGCCGTTTCTCCCATTCGCCAGGTTGCTTCACGGTGTAGCGGGAAAATCAGCCTCGCTGAAAACTTCTGCCGTAAACGCCTGGACCCGCGTAGCCGGGTCTTTCCAGGCATCCCGGGCAAGACCCGCTTTGGCGCATGTCTCCTCCAGAAATTGCTGGGCGTTCCAGTGAAATTGCCCCGCCACCTGCGGCAATAGAACCCCGCGCTTCCATCCGCAACTGACAATCAGTCCATGTTTACCAGGCTCGATCTGTTCCAAGTTTACGTCCACGGGCACGGATAGCACCGAAAGTTCAATCTCGATCCCCGGCAATTCGGCGACGCACACTGCCTCGAAGCGCGGATCCTCCAGTGCGGCAGATTTCGAACAATGCGCGACAACCTCGCCCAAAGTGTCTTTCGAAGGAAGTTGCCCAACGCAACCGCGTAGTCTTCCGCGATGATGCAAGGTGACAAACGCGCCGCCAGGCCGCTGCGAGGCTTCATCGTTCGGGAGGTTCTTGAGGGATTCTCGGTTTCGAACAGCCGTTGTGAGGGCCCGCCGCGCGAGTGCCAGAAGCAGCTGCTTTTCGTGATTACCGAGTAAGGACATCCTGGGGCTTTTCTTGCTGCTCTACGATTGCCACACCACGGCGCCGCTGCTGCACGCGGAAATTAATCTGGCTCCAAAACATCTGAAAATAATGCACGGCGGAAGCTATAGCGCTTACCACCACGAGCCACAGCAGCGTTGTACCGAGAGGCTTCAACGCCGGATGCTTCGCCGTTAAAATCACGGCACACCCTGCCAGCACTTGCAGGATCATTTTTGTTTTGCCCAGCGCTGAAGCAGGAATAATCAACCCCTCGGATGAGGCGATGTCGCGCAAACCCATGACCACGAACTCGCGTCCGATGATTATCACCACCATCCAAGCCGGCACCAGACCCATCTCTACCAGGGAAATAAAAGCCGCAGATATCAGGAGTTTATCGGCGATGGGATCGAGCAGAATTCCGAGCGTCGTGATTTCGCGCCGCTTGCGCGCTATATACCCATCCATTACGTCGGTAGCGGCGGCCACCAGCAAGATCAGCACGCCCCAAACTTCAAAATGTATCGGAAAGCCTTCCACATCCCAATTCGGTTGACGGGTCAACAGAACGACTACCAGCAGCGGAACAAAAAAGATTCGGAGGGTCGTGAGACTGTTTGGCAGGTTCATATTGATCTCTGCAAGAACCTCGGCGACCGTCGGGCAGCTACCGTGCGCTCGATTCACTATAGTCCTGCAATACCAACGAGTCAACGCCCCGAATTTGGGTGTGGAACGCCCGGCCTTTCTTCATGAATATAGGCCCTATATCATACTGCTGTGGAAATCCTTGTGGAAAAGGCAGAGCTTTAATTCCCGGGAATTTAGCGAAAAAACGAATGAGGAAGATTGACGGTCACAGCTTTCGTCTCGTAATCAACTGATAGCAGGATATTTAGACTCGAACCAAGGCTGAGCTAGATCGAATATTGAGATGATTCGACCCTCACTAACCCCCTTTAGAATTTGCACAGGTTTGCAGCATTTTGTGAGCTAAGGGTTACTAGTAATTGGATTTGCTGTTATCGAACTTCTCGATTCAATTTCATCCTGTTTTGATCCCGTGCACTATAAATACTAGGAAATATTACGATTAATGGGCTTCTGGCATCGCGCAAATGGTTCGTCAGGAGCAACCGTCGATTTTTCTAATGCGAGGCTTCGGCTGGCGGAGATACGAAATCTTCCAATCGCCGAGCGAGTGATTCGGGCAGTTCCGCCTCCAGATTCATATGCCCATCCGAGACTTCGGAGTGAAGGACGCGGCCGCACGCGTGGACCAGGGAGAGATGCCGGCCGTCGGAAATGGGGATTCGCAGGTTCAGGCGGACAAGAGGATCGACAGGCATCACCGCGTCTACTCGCGCGAGAAGTTCGTCCAAGCCGGCGCCTGTGAGCGCTGAAACAAAAATCGTATTATCGCGGCGCTCGTTTGATTTTTTCAGCATGGCTAATTCTTCTTCCGTGAGCCGGTCAGTCTTGTTGAAGACGTTTAGGCGCGGACGATCTTGAACGCCAAGATCCGCGAGAACTTTCAGCACATCCGCATCGTGTTCGGCGTGATGCGGATTGGAAATGTCCGATACATGAATGATGACCGCAGCCTCCTGAACTTCCTCCAGCGTGGCCCGGAAAGCCGCAATCAGGTCCGGGGGAAGATCGCGAAGAAATCCCACCGTGTCAGAAAGCAAAACTCTGCGGCGTGACGGCAAGCGAACAGCGCGCACCGTGGGATCGAGGGTGGCAAACATTTTGGAAGACGTCAGCACGTCGGCGTGAGTCAGTGCATTGAACAGCGTGGATTTCCCGGCGTTGGTGTAGCCCACCAGAGCGATCATGCCCAGCGGAAGCGCCTGGCGCGCCCGGCGGCGTGTGGTGCGCTGGCGGCGAACCGTTTCAATGGATTCCTGGATTTTGCGCACCCGATCGCGGATGCGGCGGCGGTCTGTCTCCAGCTTTTGCTCTCCAGGGCCGCGCGTTCCAATTCCGCCGCCGAGTCTGGAAAGCTCTTCACCGCGGCCGGTAAGGCGGGGCAGCAAATAATTCAGTTGCGCCAGCTCCACTTGTAACTGGCCTTCCCGCGTGCGCGCATGTGTAGCGAAGATGTCCAGAATCAGCTGCGTGCGATCGATCACCCGGCGGCCAACTCCCTTCTCAAAATTGCGGAGTTGCCCCGGCGTCAGGTCGTGATCCACGATTACGAGCGGCGCATGGCGCATGTCCGCCTCGATGCGTATCTCTTCCAGCTTGCCGCGGCCCACCAGGGTGGCGGGGTCCAGCGCATCGCGAACTTGCAGCAACGAGCCTTCGATCTTGGCGCCCGCGCTTTCCGCCAATTCTTGAAGCTCCTCCAGCGAATCCCGCCCAGCCGCGGTTGGATCGCCGGCGCGTCCGCGTGGAGCTTTTTTCAGGCCCACTCCGACGAGCAAGACCCGTTCTCGGTTATCTACCGGCTGGGCTGTTTTCATTCGATGGCGCGGTATCGGATCGCGCGGGAAACAGCAGGATTGGCTCTCATCTGGAAGCCATTATACGCCGTTTGAGCAGCTCGGAGAAAAGTGCCGAAGCGCGCGCTAGTGATCCGCGGAAGCGGAAGCGGCCAGGATCAGATCGGAGAGAAATTCACCGAGCCCGCGACCGGTAAGCTGGAATCCAGGATCGCGCGTGGCCCTATCCATCCACCCGAGATAGACCAGTAACGCGATTTCCGACCATTTTTCGGCGGTCGAAGGAGTGAAGCCGACGTCACGGAGAACGCTGACGACGTGCGCTCGTCGTTTCGCCTCGATGGCTGCGACGCGGCGGGCGACCACCTCGTCTAGGCGCGCCCAGGCCCGCAAGGACACTTCCAAACGAGCGCGTTCGGGGTTCGCACTGCGTTCAATGAAACGAGCCCAGCGGGCGGCTGCGCCCGGAGCAGGTTCCTGCGCCGCTTCCAACCATTGCATTTCTTCGTTTTCCCACTGCAATAGCATGCGCGAGAGCAAGTCTTCGCGGTCTTTAAAATGCCAGTAAAAACTGCCTTTCGTCGCACCAAGATCGCGAGCCAAAATTTCGATGCGCACAGCCTCGACGCCTTGCGCTGAAAGGCGCGAGAAAGCAGCTTGAATCCAATTGTCAGGCTGAAGCGGGGACTCGCGAACTGGAGAAGCGGACGCCATGCGTGTGTCGTTTGCACGATAGCGAAACGGATTGCTGGGGTCAAGCGCTTGTGAGCACATCACCGACCGCTCCGGCGTGATAACAGGCGCTGACGCCGTTATGCGCGAGGGGTTTGAAGCAAGCCGAGGGCAGCCGCGCCAACCTCCGGGTCGTCGCCAAAACCCGGGAGCCAATGTACCGATGGCTCTTTGCGGAACCAGGTGAGTTGGCGCTTCGCGAATTGGCGGGTGGCCAGCTGAATCTTTTTTATGGCTGCTTCCATCGTCAATCGGCCCGCCAAATGAGCGAGCAGTTCAGGATAGCCGATGAATTGGAACGGTTTTGCATCGAGTGGGATGCCGCTGGATGAAAGCTTGCGCACCTCGTCGAGCCAGCCGTCACTGAGCATGGCGACGGTGCGCGCGTCGATTCTCGCGTAAAGGGCAGCGCGTGGAGGCGAGAGTCCAATTTTTTGCACCTGATAACCTTCCAGGCTGTTGCGTCCGGCGCGATAAATTTCGCGGACCGGCTTTCCGGCAAGGATTCTCATTTCGATGGCGCGAATCACTTTCTGGGTATCGCGAGGGCCAATTCGCGCAGCAATTTCGGGATCCAAGCGCGCGAGCGTCCGATGAAGATAATCCGATCCGTGAAGTTCGACTTTCGCACGCAGACGCGCGCGCAATTCTTCGGAGCGTTCCGGGGCATCCGCCAAGCCTTCGAGCAGCGCGCGCAGGTAAAGGCCCGTGCCCGCCGTTAAAATCGGCAATTTTCCGCGTCGGCTGACCTCGGCGAGAACCACCAGGGCTTGCCGGCGATATTCACCGGCGGTAAAAAGCTCGTCGGGTTCAACGAGGTCAACCAGATGATGTGCGATTCCCCCTTGTTCGGCGAGAGGAACCTTCGCCGTGCCGATATCGAAATGACGGTAAACCTGGGTGGAATCGCACACGAGGATCTCGCCGTTTAACCGCCGGGCAAGCTCAATCGCGAGAGCGGATTTTCCGGAGGCGGTTGGTCCCAAAATGACGACGAGAGGAGCGAGCACGCTCATCTGGAGAACTTCCACAAGCGCCATAGCAGCAAGAGCAACACCACCGCGGCCAAAAGAAGCGTCCCGGAGACTTGCGAGCGATTGAGTTTCACGGAACTGTTACTGTCCGGAACTTATTGGAATATTGTAGTAAAAAGCGCCCTGCAATTTGAGGGAGTCACCTTTGTACTCTGGAGGCAATTGTTCGAATGGAACCGATGTGCGGATGGCAGCCATCACTGCGCGGTCGAGCGCTTCCTTTCCTGAAGTTCGGTCCAATACCGGTTCGTCCACTTGAATAGTGCCATCGCGTTTGATGGTAAACGTAATCACGACGATTCCTTTGTCCCCCATATAGTAGGATTCGGGAAGAACCGCAGTCCAGTTCCTCATGACGATCGCGTGAAGCCGATTCATATAGCTTCTAGGGTCCCAACCCTGGAGGTCGCTGAGAATGGTCATACCCGGAAGCCCCGCGCCAGATCCGTGGCCACCGCCTCCTCGACCAGTGCCCCCGGAACCGCTGGAACCTTCGTCACCGTAGGTTACTCCGCCCGGCGCTCCCTTAAGCGCGTCGTGAATCTGATCCTGCATCTGCTTGCCCGGCGTACCACTCGGCAAACCTAAGTTCAGCACGGATTTGGGCTGTGCCGTAGGCTCGCTCGGCAACAGCAGCCTTGAGGGTGGAGGATTTTCAGTCGAAGGCACCGGCTGGCTTGGCGTGGTGTTGGTCGAAACCCGGGGAGTTGGAGCCGAAGGCAAATCAGACGGTGGGCGCTCCGGACTTGCAGCGGGCGGCGCTTCGATCGCATGCGATTCCGCGCGCGGTGGCGCAACCTTGTTCAAAGTTTTCGGATTAATGCGAACTTTCGGAGCCGGAGAACCGGCCGGAGCCTTGGACAATGACTCAGCGTCCGAAGGCAGGTACACAACGCCCAGCGACTTGCCTGCTTGTATGGCTTCTTCCGCCGTAGGAATGTGTGGCGGAAAGATTTTTGGCAGGAAAATCACGAAGATGATCAGGCCGATGTGAACCGCAATCGAAAGCGCCCTGGTAATCAGATCTTCCTTGGCGTCCCGTTTTTCTTCCGGCTCGACTAGGAGGTTCGCTTCGCCCGTGTTGAACATGTCCGGCTCGACGAGTTCGCGAAGCTGCGCCGTCATTTGAGGCGGCTTGTCGAATTTATCTATTTCGCGCTGCTCGGGCGGTTCCACATAGGCGGGCACCACGACGCGAGAGTCTAGAATATCGAGCGCAGGGTAATCGCTGATGGGGCCGAAGGCTTCAAACGGCTTGGCTGGCATCGAGCGAGAAACGAGAGTCCGGTCAACCAGAACTCCGAGCGGAAGATGTGAAGGGATGGTAGTTTTTCCGTCGAGTGGAACCGCGCCGTCCGACAACTCGGAAGGCACCACCGTGCGGTCGTCCATGTAAGTCGTCCGCCGGCGGGACGGTTTATTGGCCTCTTCTTTTGTGAGAGGACGCACATCTGTCGGCACCAGCGTCCGCGGAATCATCGGGAATCCTGTGGCGCAAAAGTCCCCAGTTGGACGCGTTGCGCGTGTTCCAGGGTTGCCGCCATCACGCGATCGGCTAGCTCCAGAGCGCGCCGTCCTGCACGGCCATCCACCAGCGGCACGCGGCGCGTGCGAACGCATTCGAGAAACTCGCGGAGTTCGGCGTGCAGCGGTTCTTCCGGCGTTGTAGGCACCTGCTCGAATTTAATTTCAGGCTGCGCGCCGCCCGCTTCCACGCGCACGCGCAAGACATCCTGCCGCGTGAAATCCAGCGAGACGTACTCGTGCTCCTGAAAAAACCTCATCTTGCGAACGCGCTCGGTGGAAACGCGGCTGGCGGTAAGATTTGCCACCGTGCCGCTTTCGAATTCGATACGGGCTTGGGCAATATCCACTTTGTCGGTCATCACCGGAATTCCAACAGCTTTCAAATCCACGACCGGCGAGTTCACCAGCGAGAGAAGAATGTCGAGATCGTGAATCATCACGTCGTAAACTACATCGATATCGAGGCTGCGCGGGGTGAAAATCCCCAATCGATGTATCTCAAAAAACATCGGGCGCGAAACAATCTTTTGCACCGCCGTGATGGCAGGATTGAAGCGTTCCAGATGGCCTACTTGCAGAACGCGGCGATTTCGAGTGGCGCTGGCGATTAGCGCGTCTGCTTCGCTAAGCGACGCCGCCATAGGCTTTTCGACCAATACATCGAGTCCGCCGTCCAGCAATTGGCAACCGATGCAGGAGTGTTCTTTCGTCGGCACCGCCAGGCTGACGGCCTGCACACCTTCCGTCGCCAGCGACTGAATATCGCGAATTGCGCGCGTACCGAACTCGGCGGCAATTTTTTCCGCGCGCGCGGCGTTTGCGTCAACCACTCCGACAAGCTCCGCGCCTGGAAGTTCGCGCCACACGCGGACGTGGTTCCGGCCAAACTCGCCGGCCCCGACGACAGCAACGCGAATAGGCTTGTCAGTCACAATTTCCTTTTCGGCGGCCGCTTTTCCGGCGAGCTCGCCGAATCTACTTCTGTCGCGAAGGCCTCGATTGCAATTCCCGCATCGTTCGCGGCTCGAATTAGGTCGTCGCGATCGAACAAGAGCGTGCGGCCGGCATCAATTGCCAACGCCGTGGCATTCGCCTTCCGCATTACCTCAATCGTTTTGAGCCCGACCACCGGAACGTCAAATCGCATATCTTGCAGCGGCTTGCTTACCTTCACCACCACTAGCTTTTGTCCGCCTGTAATGCGCGCTGCACGTTCGATTGTCTCATCCGTGCCTTCCATAGCCTCTATCGCAACGCAAGCGCGGTCGCGCACGACGACCATTTGTCCCAGGTCCAGTCCGGCAATCTGACGGGCGACTTTGTGTCCGTAGGCGATATCAGCGGCTTCCGACTCATTCGGAGCGCGCTTCGTCAAAACCCCCGCCTCCGGCAAAAGCGGCCCCAGAAATTTCGTAGAATTTACGAGCTCGATGCCTTCTTCACTGAGCACGCCGGCAATGGCGCCGATCAGCGAGTCCGTATTCTTTGCCGGCAGAGAAAATAGCAATTTCGCAAGTCGCCAATCGGGCCGGATGGCGCTGAAGATTTTATTGTGTTTCACCTGCCCGGCCATCACCGCGCGCTTCACACCTTCTTGATGCAATAGCTCAATTGTACGGCTAAGCTCGCCCAGGCTCACCCAGTGCAGGCGTTTCGCCACACGCTCCAGCTCCGGGGAAGCTTCCTCGCGAATAGCGACCACGGCCATTTCAATACCGCGGCTGCGCGCGCCTTCCAGCACGAGGAAAGGAAAGTCTCCGTTACCGGCAATCAGTCCCCAACCGGAAGTAACGTTTTTTTCAGGTGCGGCCACGGCGTCCTATTTGATCAGGCCGTGCTCGGCCGATTCGATAAATCGGATTAGTGTTAAGACGTCCTCGGAGCCGGCAAGGGTTTCACGCATTTTTTCCACCGCCTGCGAAGTGTTCAACTTAGAGCGCAGCAGCAGCCGATATGCCTTCTCGATGGATTCAATGCGCTCGGGAGAGAAGCCCTGGCGCTCGAGACCGATGGTGTTCACGCCGTAACATCGGCTGTCCCGCGGTGAGACCACCTTCGAAAATGGCGGAACGTCCTGAGTAATCACGGTATGCGCCCCAATGTAAGAATGCCTTCCGATGCGGCAAAATTGCTGCACCGGACAGAACGCGCCCACCGTGGCGTAGTCCTCCACGGTCACATGGCCGGCGAGTGTTCCGCCGTTCACAAATATGGTGTGATCGCCCACCGAGCAATCGTGCCCGATGTGTGCGTAGGACATGATCAGGTTATGGCTGCCGATTCGCGTGACGCCACCGCCCTTCGCCGTGCCCCGGTTTACAGTGGAGAACTCGTGAAATTCGTTGGCCTCTCCGATTTCCAACGACACACGCTCGCCCTTGTAGGTCAGGTCCTGAGGATCGCCGCCGATGACGGAAAAAGGGTAAACGTGGTTTCCGCGGCCAAGCCGCGCCGGGCCTTGCACCACGGCATGGTGATCGAGGATACAGCCGTTACCCAACTCGACTTCCACACCAACTACGGCGAAGGCTCCGATTTTTACGCCACTTCCGATCCGCGAGGAGGGGGAAACGTCGGCCCGCGCATCAATTTCGCTCATTGAGGCTTATCACCGGGATTCGCAGCCGGATTTAGTTCTGTTTCGATGTCCACCATTTTGCACATCAGCGTCGCCTCGGCAGCGAGTTCCCCATTCACGGAAGCTTTGCCTGCCAGCTTGCAGAATGTGCCGCGCCAAGCGAGAACATCCACTTCCACGCGCAGTTGATCGCCGGGGACGACCGGCCGGCGAAAGCGGGCGTTATCAATTGCCACGAAATAAAGCAGCTTCTTTTCCCGGTCTTTCACTTCCTGCAGCAGCAATACGCCCCCCGTCTGCGCCATGGATTCTATGATCAGAACACCGGGCATGATGGGCTGGCCGGGGAAATGGCCCTGAAAGAAGCTTTCGTTGATGGTGACGTTCTTAATTCCCACGATCCGCTTCCATCGTTCCATTTCTTCAATCGTGTCGACCAGCAAAAACGGATAGCGATGTGGGAGAATCTTCTGGATCCCGTTACTGTCGAGGATCATCGTTGCCCTCAGACTTCTGTTTTATTTCCACGCGCAGGTTACAGCCGCATGTTTCCCCATCGCGCAATCCGACGATTCTATACGAAACAGCAGCGCTTTTGAATCGCTCTGGAATGCTCGTTGCTGCGTTTAGGCGCTGCTGCTAGCATACCCGCGTAATGGACCCTCGCGAAATGACCCTGCCGACCGGCGCAATGCGAAAAATTCTCCGCGAATTGAAGAATCGCGAGAAGGACATGGTGCGGCTGCTCGGCGATTTTGTGCGATGCGAATCTCCTAGCCACAATAAAACTGCGGTGGATCGCTTCGGTGCAATAGTGGCGAGAGAGTGGCGGCGACGCGGCGCGAAGGTTCGCATCCTCCGCAATTCATCGCGCGGCAATCACGTGCGAGCTGAGGTATGGCTCGGACAAGGCCGCCCGGCTCGGCGACAGCTCATGGTTCTCGGCCACATGGACACCGTTTACCCGCCCGGCACTCTGGCGAAAATGCCGTTTCGCGTTTCTGGCGGCCGGGCTTGGGGACCCGGAACATTCGATATGAAGGGTGGGCTCGTTTTAGCCCTTTTCGCCGTGGATGCGCTGAAGGCTACTGGAATCAAACCGAACAAGCGGCTCGTATTTTTTTGGAATTCAGATGAGGAAATCGGGAGCGAAAGTTCGCGGCGAGCCATTGAACGCGAAGCGCGGCGCAGCGATGCCGTCCTTGTTCTGGAGCCGTCATTTGGCCCCGATGGAAGATTGAAGACGGCGCGCAAAGGTGTAGGAGGCGCGGAGATTGTGGTAACAGGACGCTCGGCGCACGCGGGTGTCGATCCGGAAAAAGGCGTCAATGCGGTGCACGAGCTTGCTCTGCAGATTCAACGGATGATGAAGTTGAATGATCCACGGCGCGGAATCACGGTACAAGCGACCGTTGTCGCCGGCGGTACGGTTTCAAATGTGATTCCAGCCCATGCGCGCGCGGAACTGGATATTCGCTACTCGCGAATGGCTGACGCAGCAAGCCTCCAGCGGCGGCTGAGCCACCTGCGTCCGATACTGAAGGGAGCGCGTGTGGAAATTCGCGCAGAAAGAAGTCGCCCGCCGATGGAGCGTACTGCCGCAACGCGCGCATTGTTTCGTCAGGCACAATCACTAATGCGCGAGCTGGGATTGCCGCTCGGTGAAGCTGCAACGGGAGGCGGATCTGACGGGAACCTTACCGCGGCTCTCGGCGTGCCAACGCTGGATGGCCTCGGGGCTGTTGGCGACAGCCCCCATAACCCGCGCGAGCACGCGGTGATCCGCGCGCTACCGCAGCGCGCGGCATTGATCGCCGGACTGCTAGCCTTGCTGTAGCTGCACGATGTTTCGAACTACTCTGGTGAATTAGTCGATCGCGTTCAGCGCACGTCTTCGTGGCGCAGATAACTGATGGTCTGCTGTTGAAGGTCAGCGTAATTTTCGTGCAACGTATCGCGCAGAGCATCTTCTGTCGAGGGTGCAGCGGCGATGTGGTCCAGCAAATGGCTGATATCGCTCACTCCCCCTGCCTGAATAATGGATTCAACAGCAGCAAGTGACCAAGCGTACGCCATTGACGCTGAATTCCCGGGCAGCGCCAGCCATGAACCTTCCAGCATTCCGAGAGTGGGCACCGCTCCCTGATTCGCGGCATCCAGCAATGCTCCGGCCGAAGTGCTGCTACGGCGCCCTTCCATGTATTGCGCCACTCCTTCCTGAAGCCAAGTCGGCGCCCGGCCGTGCGATTTCTGCCCGATAAAACTGTGCGTCAGTTCGTGCTTCAACACATGGGCGAGTTCCGAGGTTACGCTCGTGAGTCCCTGAACAGGAATTCGTATGCGCCCGTCGTTGATAGCGCCGGCCCAGCTCGGAGCTCGGGTGATGTCCGCAAAGGACTGCTCGGTGTAAAGGATTACGCCAATTTGTTCGGGGGGCGTGTAATCAAGTTGCGACTCCAGGTCACGAAAATCATCTTCTAGAGCGTGCAAGATTCCCTGAGCCAGATCCGGTGTTGCGCTACCGTTGTACTTCAGAGCGAAATGCGCAGTTTCACCTTCCCGATAACTTTCCTCTTCGGATTTATCCCGTTCGGCCTTTTCCAAAGCATGTTCGACCTCGGGATCCGGGTGCAAACGTTCGGCTCGCGTCCATTCCTCCACAGCCCGATCCATTTTATTTGCGCCGTAATAAGCCCAGCCGGTAAGTTTCGCGATATCCGCCGCACCCGGAGAGGAATCGGGCGTGAGGCGGCGCGCATGTTCTAGCGGCTCGAGAGCGGCGGTGAATTGGCTTTCCCGCAGATAAAGAGCGGATAGGTTCAGCAGCAGGCCAAGGTTGTCCGGAGCGAACGAAAGAGCCTGGCGATAGTGATCGATCGCGGCGTCTGTGTCGCCCTTGCTGACTAGAAATTGTGCGGCCGCGTAGTGCGAGGCTGCGAGTTTTTCGACTGCGGTCGCGCCCCCGCTCCGCGCAGAGCCTTCCAGCTGCGCGATGTAGCCAAAATCGATGGCATTGTCGTGCACGGTGAGGCGCGCAACATCCTCATACCCGCGCGCTGGGTCAACCGCGGCCACCGAGATCGGCGGAACGGATGACGCGCCGGCGGCGGAGGAGTATCCAAGATTGTCTCGGTCGATGCGCTCAACGATGGATTTCGGAATGGACATCTGGCCGGCCGGCGTTTCGTAGGTGATGTGGTCCCCATCTTCGGTGACGTTCGAAGCCACAATCCGGCGGCCGTTCTTCAGGACAATCGTGTCCGCCGACGCGAACGAAACGGCGAGCACAAATAACAGTCCGATAAGCGCTGTTCGACGCACACTCCGATTTTACCAAGCGATTTCACTTTACCTCGGCATTGCTTGCTGGTTCATGCCCTAAGTTGTACAGTCGATTTAATGCGACCGAGAATGCGAGTTTCGCCCGGCTTTCTCCTGCTGCTTGCTTGTCTTGTTGTCGCCCCGTTTCCCTTGTGCGGTGACGCACATGCTCGTGTCGCGACGAGTTCGCTCCCTGATGATCCCGGCGCGCTATACCGGGCACTGAACGAGCTGCGGCCGGACGGAGCGCACGTGTATGACGTTCACGACCTGAACGTCAAGCGCGATGTCATTAGCATCACATTATCCGAGGGCAAGCTGGCGTTTCTTCCGGCCATCGGAGGCCACGTGACTGGTGCAGTATTTGCCGGCCGCGGCCGCGTACTTGCGACGCCGAGGGACCCCGGCGAGCGGCGCTCCCTCTCTCAATTTCTCGGCGTGCCCATTCTCGATCAGACCTTTTCTCGCGCCTATATCCGTTTCACGGACGAGACCGCCGTTGAGCTCCAACAACAGTTGGAATCGGCGGGCACTCCGGAAGCTATTGACACGCGGTTTGCAGAAAGCTGGAACGCCGTCGTTGGGGCTCTCGCGCCGACGCAAGCGCTTCGAATCATGCAGGATCTGTTATCGAACAACCCGCTGCCCTTCTTCTACGCAATGCTCGACGGCAATTCAACCGGCGCATTCGATGTGCTGGTCGATCGGCGGCGGGACGAGCAAGTCTTTATTGGGCAAGCGCGGGCGGCCGAGGGTGTTTCGTTTTACGATGTTTGGGCCTCTTTTCGGGCCCAAGATGCCCCAACTGTTCCGATTGAGCCTTTCCTCCCCGTCGAATATCGCATTGATTCAACGATCGCAAACGATCTTTCGCTCGAAGGCAAGACGACCGTGCGGCTGAAAACTGCGCGCGCCGGGGATCGATTCGTTCAACTGGAACTTTCTCGCAATTTGGTGGTGGAAGAAATCCGTTCTGAAGATGGAACCCCTCTCGTTTTCTTTCAGAATAAGGACTTGGAACGCCGCGACATTCTTCGGCGGGGAGATGATGTAATTTTCGTCGCCCTCGCCGCGCCTGCGCAAGACGGCCAAGAATTTCGATTCCAGATTTCCTACCGCGGAAACGTGATTACCGACGCGGGAAACGGAGTGGAATTTGTCGGCGAGCGCGAAAATTGGTACGCCCATGTAGCAAGCAACGGGCGATTCGTGCCCTTCGATTTGACGTTTCGCTGGCCTAAGCGCTTTACGCTGGTTGCCACTGGAACGAAGATTGAATCACATGACGACGGAGACTCGCTCACCGGGCATTGGCAATCGGGAGTCCCTTTTTGCGTAGTCGGGTTCAACTTGGGCGAATACAAGATGGAGAGGGCCGCGGAACAACCGAAAATTCAGCTGTATGCCAACAAGGAGCTCGAAGACGCCATCGCTTCCCGCCTGCGCGAACACGTGCAGCCTCGTCAAGTCCCTTCCATCAGCGATCCAAACTCCGGAATTCGTCCCGATACCTTGGCGGCCGAACCGCCTATGCCCAGTCCCGCGGCGGTGCTGAAGCAGCTCGGAAGAGGAGTTCTTGACTCGATTCACTTCTATGAAAAGTTAAATGGGGAATTCCCCTTCGATCACCTCGACGTCGCGCAAATCCCGGGCTCGTTCGGCCAGGGTTGGCCCGGCCTGGTATATCTCTCGACTCTCGCGTTTTTACCGGCCCAGGCACAGGAGAGTGCGGGATTAAGAGAATGGGAACAACGCGAGGCCAGCGACTTATTGCCTTTTCACGAAGTCGCGCATCAATGGTGGGGAAACGTTGTAGGTTCGGCGACTTATCGGGACGCATGGATCCAGGAAGGAATGGCCAACTACCTTGCGCTCCTCTATTTGGATGCTCGGAAGCCTTCCAGCCATTACCTGCCGGCTTGGCTCGAACACTATCGCGAAAGCCTTGTTGCCAGAGTTCCGGGATCGAATGAGTCCACGGATGAAGCCGGACCGTTAAGCCTGGGCCCTCGACTGCGATCGTCGAAGATGTCGGATGCGTACCGCACAATCATCTACGGGAAAGGAACCTGGGTGATTCACATGCTCCACGAGATGCTGCACGATCCGGCGGCAAAGGACGGCGATGCGCGGTTCCGCGAGCTTCTTCAGGCCATTCTCACCAAATATCGGTTTCGAGCGCTTACGGCCGAAGATTTCCAGCGAGAGGTGGAACGCCAGATGACTCCGGCAATGGACTTGGAGGGTACGCGCCGAATGGATTGGTTCTTCGACCAATGGGTTCGCGAAACAGGAATTCCTCGCTACTCCGTGAAATTCGAAGTGAAGCCCCACGGAAACGAATTTCTTGTTACCGGACATCTGGAGCAGGACGAAGTCGACGACCTATTTACCGCCCCCGTGCCGCTGTATGCGGCGCGACCGGGAATAAGGCCCGATCGTCTCGGAATTGTAATCACTACAGGCCCCACCACTCGTTTCCATTTCACTTCCCGCATTCGCCCCACCCATCTTCTGATTGATCCGCATCTCACTCTGCTTTGTCGAACGAACTAATGTTTCTGTTCATCCTTCAAAGACATATCTTCCGATGCGTCTGCGCGCCGATATTTTTTGGCTTTCAACTTGCGCACAGCGTTTTCCGGTCTTATGCTATGCAGTCCTAAATGGTCCATAACCTGAAAAAGCAAGGTCATTCATAAAGACGTTAGAATTCGATGGCACTCTTTTTATATCAAACGCTTCGGACCGGCACTGGGTCTGGGGGGACATCGATGTGACGACTGTAAACTTTGATGCCCCTTCCGGCAGTTCACTGGCATCGTATTTCTGATTCCGAGGTTACTTCGTGGATCCTGAGGGCTCTCAGAACATAAACGAAGCGAGCCAGGCTCCTGTCCTGGAGCCGGGCCATACGCTCGAGTCGGTCACCGACAAGATCAGCTCCATTGTATTGACCGCCGCACGACTCCGGGTTGGGTCTTCGGATTTGCAGTCGGCTTCGCCCTCCTGATGGTGTTGAACGTCGTCATTACCTTTTGTTGGTTTACGGCGTGGGAATCTGGGGCATCGAATCCCGGTTGGCTGGGGATTCGCCATCACCAACTTCGTTTGGTGGATCGGAATCGGCCACGCCGGAACGCTGATCTCCGCGATTCTTCTTCTGTTACATCAGAAATGGCGCACCTCGATCAATCGCTTTGCCGAAGCGATGACGATTTTCGCCGTCATGCTGCGCCGGCATGTTCCCGTTGCTGCACATGGGCCGCCCGTGGCTGTTTTTCTATCTGATGCCCTATCCCAACCCGATGTGGTTGTGGCCGCAGTTCCGCAGCCCTCTGGTGTGGGACGTTTTCGCGGTGTCCACCTACTTACCGTTTCCCTCCTCTTCTGGTTCGTGGGGCTGATTCCCGATTTGGCCACGCTTCGCGACCGCGCCAAAAATCGCGCGGCGCAAGATCGTCTATGGCGTGCTCTCGATGGGCTGGCGGGGTTCGGCGGTTCACTGGTCGCGCTATGAATTTGCTTCCCTGCTGCTGGCCGGCCTGGCCACGCCGCTGGTTCTTTCGGTCCACACGGTCGTGAGCTTCGATTTCACGATCGCCATCGTTCCGGGCTGGCATAGCACGATCTTCCCGCCCTATTTCGTGGCGGGCGCGATTTATTCCGGCTTTGCGATGGTGCTCACCCTCGCGATTCCGATTCGAAAGTATTACCACCTGGAAGATCTCGTGACGATGCGGCACCTGGACATCATGGCCAAGGTTATGCTCGCCACGGGAATGATCGTTGCCTACGGCTACATGTTTGAAACCTTCATGGCGTTCTACAGCGGGAATCACTACGAGCGCTACATGATGATGAACCGCATGGCCGGGCCCTACGCCTTTGTGTATTGGCTCTGATCACCTGCAATCTGGTGATCCCGCAAGCGCTTTGGTCGCGCAAGGTGCGCAACAGTATCCCGGCGCTGTTCGTGATTTCGCTGGTGGTAAATATCGGGATGTGGCTCGAGCGTTTCGTGATCATCGTCGTCAGCCTGAGCGCGACTTTATTCCGTCGGCATGGGACATGTTCTATCCCACGCGCTGGGACTGGGCCACCTACGTCGGGACGATCGGATTTTCTTTACGTTGTTCTATCTTTTTATTCGCTTTCTGCCGATGATTTCGATCGTCGAGATGCGCTCGTTGGTGCACGAAACGAACGAAGAAGGGCAAGCTAAATTAAGCGAGGACACCAAGAGTTCGATGCTCACAGATCTTTCATCGCAGCGCGAACATGTTCTCGCGCGCCTGAGCATCTACGGCGGCGTGTTCATCGTTGGCGTGCTCGGCTCTGCGCTCTATGCGATCGCACTCTCTCCCTGGTACACCGATGTCAGAATGTGTACGCGCGAGCAGCCCGTTCCCTTCAGCCACAAGCATCACGCGGGCGAGCTGGGAATCGACTGCCGCTATTGCCACACCTCGGTCGAGAAATCGCCTTCGCGGGCGTTCCGCCGACGCAGACCTGCATGACCTGCCACTCGCAGATCTGGACCAATTCCTCGATGCTCGAACCGGTGCGCGCCAGCTATCGCACCGATCAATCCATGGCCTGGACGCGAGTGAACGCCTTTCCTGATTTCGTTTATTTCGATCACAGTATTCATGTGCAAGGGCATCGGCTGCACGACGTGCCACGGCCAGATCGCCGAATGCCGCTGACGTACCGCGCCGGAACGCTGTATATGTCCTGGTGCCTCGATTGCCACCGCCAGCCGGAAAAATATGTGCGGCCGAAGTCGCGAAGTTTTCAATCCGATTTACCAACGCCGGCCAATCAGAACTGGAACTGGGCCGGCAGCTGGTGAAGGAATACAAAATCCAGAGTTTGCAGCACTGCTCCACGTGCCACCGATGAAAGCTGAACGAAAAATACTATGAGCTCAAACCCGAACACACCGGACCGAATTCAATCGATCTCGCCGCTGTGCGCGCGAAGCTCGCGCAAGCGGGCGGAAAGCGCTTTTGGCAGAGCCTCGAGGAATTGTCCGACACGAAGGAATATCGCGATTTCCTTGAGACATGAATTTCCGCACGATGCCGCTAAAAATCCCGAAGGATTCGACCGTCGAGATGTCTTGAAGTTGTGGCCGCTTCGGCGGCGATGGCTGGTCTTAGCGCCTGCACTAAACTGCCCACGGAAAAAATCGTCCCTTATGTCCAGGCCGCCCGAAGAAATCATTCCCGGAAGGCCGCTTTTCTACGCCACCTCGATGGACACTGGCCGGAGTGGCGACGGGCTTGTTGGTCGAAAGCCATATGGGTCGGCCCACGAAGATTGAGGGCAACCCCGAACATCCCGGCAGCCTGGGCGGCACCGACGTCTTCACGCAAGCCTCGGTTTTGACGCTTTACGATCCCGACCGCTCTCAAACTGTCATACACGAAGGCCGCATCAGCGATTGGAGCACATTCGGGGCAGCCATGGCCGACGTCCGTGGGCAACAATCACCGAAAGGATCCGGACTGCGAATTCTGACCGAAACGGTTACTTCACCTTCGCTCACCGCGCAGATACGCGCCATCCTTACACAATTTCCGCAGGCAAAGTGGCATCAATATGAACAGTGCGGGCGCGACAATGTGCGCGCCGGAGCGAAACTGGGGTTTGGTAAGCCTGTCAATCCGGTCTACAGATTCGACAAAGCAGACGTAATCGTCTCTCTGGACGCGGACTTTCTTACCACCGGCGCTGGACACGTGCGCTACGCGCGCGATTTTTCTTCACGGCGCTCAATGGAATCGCCGTCATCGAATCCGAATCGGCTTTATGTCGTCGAGTGCATGCCCACTAGCACAGGCGCGATGGCGGATCATCGCAAACCGGTGCGAGCGAGCGAAGTCCCAGGATTCGCGGCTCGCCTTGCGTCCGAATTGGGAATCGGATCGGCAAATGGCGCAAGCGCCACTGCGCAAGGGATCTCGGCGGAATGGACACGCGCCGTAGCGAAGGATCTACAGCAGCATCACGGCTCGTCCCTCGTAGTTGCAGGAGATGAGCAGCCCGCCCACGTACACGCACTGGCGCACGCGATGAACGCCGCGCTGGGAAATGTAGGCAAGACCGTGTACTACACCGATCCACTCGACGCGAACCCGGTTGATGGAATCGAATCGCTCGGCGACCTAGTCAACGATATGAAGGCCGGAAAAGTTGACGTCCTTCTGATTCTAGGCGGCAATCCTGTGTATGACGCCCCTGCCGATTTTGATTTTGGACCGGCACTGCTCAACGTCAAGCTGCGCGTACATTCGGGGTTGTACTACGACGAAACCGGCGAGCTCTGCCAGTGGCACGTTCCCGCGACGCACTACCTCGAATCCTGGGGCGACGCGCGAGCCTACGATGGCACTATCGGAATCATTCAGCCGCTGATTGCCCCGCTTTATGAAGGCTGCCACTCCGCCTACGAGATCACCGCTTTGCTTGGAAGCGATCTCGGCAAATCAAACCACGACATCGTGCGCGATTATTGGGCCGGGCAGCGACCCGAGAAAGAAAAAGCGTTCGAGGATTTCTGGGAACGTTCCTTACACGATGGAATCATAGCTGGTACGGCGCTGCCGGCGATAAGCGTCAGCGCGCGATCGGATTTTGCAAAGCCGGCAACCGCGCAAGCTCCTGGGACCGCTGCTTCTTCTCCGGATCTAGAAATTTCCTTCCGCCCTGACCCCGCAATTTTCGACGGGCGTTTCGCAAATAATGGATGGCTGCAAGAGCTTCCCAAGCCCAATACACGCCTGACCTGGGACAACGCAGCCATGATCGGCGCGGCAACAGCCCAGCACTTAAACGTCACGGCGGGCGATTACGTGAAGCTTCAGCTAAACGGCCGGGAAACCAAGGCTGGGATCATGATCGTGCCGGGCCACGCGGAGAATTCCATCACGCTGCATCTTGGTTATGGAAGGCGCAGGGCCGGAAAAGTGGGTACCGGTCCGGGTTTCAACGCAAATTTCATCCGCACATCCACGTCCCCGTGGTCAGCTACCGGATTGCGCGTGGAAAAAACCGGCAAGCAATATTATTTTGCGGTCACGCAACATCAATACATCATCGACCATCAAGGTCACGGCTCGGAAGAAGCGAGCGACGCCGCTTTCCATCGCGATCTGATACAAGTGGCCACCCTGGAAGAGTTTCGCGCCAATCCAAACTTCGCCAGAGACCCCCATGAGGAAGCCACTCGCGGGCTTACGCTTTACCCCGGCTTCAAATACGAAGGCTATGCCTGGGGCATGTCGATTGACCTGAACAAGTGCGTCGGATGCAATGCCTGCGTGGTTGCTTGCCAATCTGAAAATAATATCGCCGTGGTGGGCAAGGAACAGGTGATGGCCGGGCGCGCAATGCATTGGATCCGGGTTGATACCTATTTCCGCGGCGGACTTGAAAACCCGGAAATGTATTACGAGCCGATGCCGTGCATGCAGTGCGAGAACGCGCCTTGCGAAGTGGTATGTCCAGTCGGAGCCACCACGCACAGTCCGGAAGGCCTGAACGAGATGACCTACAACCGCTGCGTCGGAACTCGTTATTGCTCCAACAACTGCCCGTACAAAGTGCGCAGATTTAACTTTTTCCTGTTCTCCGACTGGCAGACGCCCAGCCTCTACGGCGTGCGCAATCCTAACGTGACCGTGCGCAGCCGCGGCGTGATGGAAAAATGCACCTACTGCGTGCAGCGAATCAATGCCGCCAAAATCCGCTCCGAGGAAGAAAACCGGCCGGTCCATGACGGCGAGATCGTAACCGCTTGCCAGGGCGCGTGCCCTGCGGACGCCATCGTTTTCGGCAATATCAACGACCCGAACAGCCGCGTCGCAAAGCTCAAAGCGCAATCGCGGAATTATGGTTTGGTGGGGGAGTTGAACACCAAACCGCGCACCACCTACCTGGCGCGCGTGCGAAATCCGAACCCGGAGATTCACGAATAGCACATGAAGCGCAAAGCTATTTACGGATTGCTGGCGGAATTCGAGACGCCTGAACAGCTTCTCGTAGCGGCGCAAACCACGCACGACGCCGGCTACAAGAGCATCGATGCCTTCACCCCCATGCCGGTTGAAGGCATGGCTGAAGCGGTCGGGTTCGAGCACACCAGCCTGCCGGCGGTCGTTTTCACCGGCGGATTGCTCGGCGGATTGTTCGGCTTTTTCATGTGCTACTACGCGAACGTAATCAGTTATCCGCTAAATATTGGAGGCAAGCCGTACAACAGTTGGCCCGCGTTTATTCCGATCACATTTGAGCTGACCATTCTCGGCGCGGCTCTTTCAGCGGTTTTCGGCATGCTGGCGATGAACGGCCTGCCAACGCCGTATCACCCAGTTTTCAACGTCGCAAGGTTCGCGCTCGCATCGAAAGACCGTTTCTTCCTTTGCGTGAAGGCGCGCGACAAGAAATTTGATTTGGCTAAGACGAAGGATTTTTTGGAAAGTTTGCATCCTCACGGAGTGTTCGAAATTGAAGTTTGATTTTCATCACGGCGGAAACCGGGGCGCTAGCGCGAGTATCGGCCGCGTATGGCGGCGTATGAGAAGACTCGCTTGCCTCGGCGGTGTCGCCATGCTGCTGGCCGGCTGCCGGCTCGACATGCACATTCAGCCAAAATATCTTCCCGACGAACCCAGCACCTTCTTCGATGACGGCCGTTCCGAACGACCGGTGGTTCCTGGCACGGTAGCGCGCGGGCAGCTCCACACCGATGAATTGCTTTATACCGGCAAAGAGAACGGCGTGGTGGCAGACAAATTTCCCTTCCCCATGACGCGCGAGGATTTGGAGCGCGGCCGCGAGCGCTACAACATTTACTGCACTCCTTGCCACGATTACACCGGCAGCGGGCAAGGCATGATCGTTCAGCGCGGCTTCCCGCCTCCGCCCTCGTTTCACCTTGAAAGCTTGCGGAAAGCTCCCGCCGGACATTATTTTGAAGTCATCACCAACGGCTTTGGCTCCATGTACAGCTACGCTTCACGTGTAGAGCCGGAAGATCGCTGGCGGATAGCAGCGTACATTCGCGCGCTTCAGCTAAGCCAGCACGCCACCATGCAAGATGTACCGGAAAATGAACGTTCGAAGTTGACGGAACAAAATGCCGGAAAAGCGCCGGGACACGCGGCAGGGCAACCATGACGAACGCGCTGGAAAAATTTGAGCCGCGGGTTGACCGCATGCAACGAAACATGTTGCTGCTGGGTGCGTTCGCTCTCTTACTGTGCGCGTTTTTCGGACTGCGCAGCCCGGAATCTGCGCAACGAGCTTTCCAGTCCTACCTGTTTTCCTACATTTACTGGATCTCAATTCCTCTTGGGTGCATGGCGCTCTTGATGATGCATCACCTGACCGGCGGCTGGTGGGGCTATCCCATCAGGCGTCTGCTGGAGGCGGGCACCAGAACGTGCCTGGTTATGACAGCTTTATTTATCCCAGTGCTCTTCGGGATAAACAAACTATATCCCTGGGCGCAATGGGCGACTGACAAGCCCACGGACCCGAACCTGCATTTCAAAGTGATGTACCTCACCAAAAATTTCTTCGTCCTTCGGTCGGTAATTTATTTCGCCATCTGGCTCACCATCGTCTATTTCCTGAACAAATGGTCGGCCGAGCAGGATGCTACGGGCAACACACGCCTCGCCTCCATTCTGGAAGCATTCAGCGCGCCTGGCTTGATTCTGTGGGGAATCGCGGTCACCTATTCCGCGATCGATTGGGTCATGTCTATCGAGCCGCTCTGGTTTTCGACTATCTATGGCTTTCTTTTCATGATCGTCGAAGCGCTGGTAGCCATGGCCTTTGTGATTTTCGTCCTGCGCCTGCTTTCAGCTACCGAGCCCATGAAGAATGTTGTCACGGCCTCGCAGTTCAACGATCTTGGCAACCTGATGCTGGCATTCGTGATGCTGTG
Source organism: uncultured Acidobacteriota bacterium (assembly GCA_963830375.1). Classification (GTDB taxonomy): domain Bacteria; phylum Acidobacteriota; class Terriglobia; order Acidiferrales; family UBA7541; genus Palsa-295. Next base: position 496,766 of record CAWHMJ010000004.1, on the reverse strand, counting down.
GGCTTATATGTCGTTTTCGCAATTCCTGATTATTTGGGCGGGCAACCTGAAAGACGAAATCCCTTGGTATATGGCGCGCGCATTCGGTGGATGGGGAGCCTTGGCCGTATTTCTGATCGTGATGCATTTTGCGGTGCCCTTTCTGCTGTTGCTCCAGCGCGGAGTAAAGCGGCGCCTGCACCTGCTTTCTATCGTGTCGGGGATGCTGGTTGTGCTGACGCTTGTGGATGTTTACTGGCTCGTCGTTCCAGCCTTTCAAAGCGAACGCAGCACGCCGCGCCTGCATCCGTCGGACTTTCTTGCCGTAATCGGAATTGGCGGTATCTGGGTCGGCACGTACATCTGGCAGCTCAAGAAAATGCCGCTGCTGCCCTTGCACGACCCGCGGTTTGAAGGAGCGCTCCAGCATGAGCATGGAGACTAAGCGCCCGGCCGGCCTTACTCCTCCGGGCGGCCGCCAATCTCTGCCCGATCCGTCGGAGGATTATGAGCACAGGGATGCCGACACCGGCAGCCTGCTGAAATTCGGGCTTGGACTTGTGATTATCCTCGTCGTCGTATTGTTTTCGATGAAATGGATGTTTTCTTACTTTGCAAAATCGCAACCGCTTGGGCCGCCGGCCTCGCCATTCGAGAACGTCCGCGTGTTGCCGCCGCAGCCGCGATTGCAAGTGAAGCCGGGAGCGGATTTGCGCAGCTATTGTGGCGATCAAATGCAGAAACTCGATACCTATGGGTGGGTGGATCCGGAGAATGGCGTGGTTCGAATCCCGATTGACCGTGCAATCGACGTGACCATTGAGCGTGGTTTGCCCGCGCGTCCCGCGGGCGCGGCACAATCATCCGCGCGCCCCCTGAGTATATCGCGCGAAGCAGCGTCATCTCCCAATGGCCCGTGCGCCTATTGGACGCCGGAAGACACGAAAGCGAAATCGCAGAATCTGGAGAAGTAGTTTGCTGGAGGGGTTTCAGAGTGCGTAAGGCAGGTAGCGAAGTGAAAAAACTTTTTAATTCTTTCACGCCGGAAGTTACAGGTTCGCTGCGAGCGTGCCTGATAGCTGCGGCGATAGCGTTTGCGCTTTTGCCGCTTTCAACCCACGCGCAGCTTCAGGGCCCGGTACAGGATATCGGCGTGCGCCCGTCCCTTCTCAAAGAAGTTGGGATCGACCAGAAATTAAATCAATCGATCCCGCTTGATCTCGTCTTTCGCGACGAGCACGGAAAGTCCGTTCAGCTCGGAGAATATTTCGGCCAGAAACCAGTCATTCTGTCGATGGTCTATTACAACTGCCCGATGCTCTGCACCCAGGTCCTCAACGGGCTTGAGTCCAGCTTGAAGCTGATCCCGATGGACGTCGGCAAGCAATTCAATGTGGTGACCGTCAGCATCGACCCGACCGAGCGGCCCGTTCTCGCCGAAGCCAAGCAGGCGCTCTATACCGGTCTATACGGACGGCCGGGAGTAACGGACGGTTGGCATTTTCTTACCGGGGACGAACAACAAATCCGGCAGCTCGCCAACGCCCTGGGCTTTCGGTATGCGTACGATCCGGATTCAAAACAGTTCGCCCATGCCAGCGCGATTATGATCGCGACTCCGGAAGGAAAAATTTCGCGCTACCTTTATGGCATTCAATTCCCGTCGCGAGATCTTCGCCTGGGCCTGGTTGAAGCTTCGGAAGGAAAAATCGGCACACCGGTCGATCAGGTGCTGCTTTTCTGCTACCACTACGACCCGTCCACCGGAAAATATGGCCTTTTGATATCGCGCCTGATTCAACTTGCCGGGGCGGTCACGGTGCTGGCGATCGCCGGTCTCATATTGGTGCTCTACAAGAAAGAACATTACGCGCTGCCCGAACGAAGAACGTGAAGCCTGCGGCCTGATAAGCCAGGCTGTACAAGAAAAGGGACACTTATAAATAGACCATGATGGGCGCCATCCAAACCGGTTTCGACTTTCTATTCGCGGCGGCGATTCAAACGCCTCAGCTTCGTCCCGAAGCAGCTTCTTCCATTGCGGAGGGAGTTGATCATCTTTACTTTGCCCTCACTTTCATCACCTTGTTTTTCACCTTCATCATTTTTTCCACGATTTTAGTCTTCATGGTGAAGTACCGCCGGCGCGCCGAAAACGAGCGCCCGCCGGACACTGGGGAACACCTGGGGCTTGAGCTGACCTGGACCATAATTCCCACGCTGATCTGCGTGGGGCTTTTCCTCTGGGCTTCCAGCTTGTATTTTGAAAATTCTCGTCCTCCTTCGGCCTCCACTGAAATTTTCGTAATCGGAAAGCAGTGGATGTGGCACATCCAGCATCCCGAAGGCGTGCGGGAAATCAACGAGCTGCACGTTCCCGTCGGCGTGCCGGTGAAACTCACCATGACCTCGGAAGACGTCATTCACGATTTCTACATCCCCGCATTTCGCGTGAAGAAGGACGTGATTCCCGGCCGCTATTCTTCGCTCTGGTTTCAAGCTACCAAGATCGGTACCTATCACCTTTTCTGCGCGCAATACTGCGGAGCGGACCACGCCGAGATGCTCGGCTGGGTCTACGTGATGTCGCCCGCGGATTACGCCGCCTGGCTCGCCGGAGGCGTTCCTAGTCAAACCATGCAGCAATCGGGCGAATTGATATTTAACAAACTCGGCTGCGCCTCTTGTCATCTTTCGGATGGCACCGGGCGCGGACCTTCACTCGTGGGAATTTACAGCAAGGAAGAGGAACTCAAGAATGGCGACAAGCGGCTTGTGGACGAAGCTTTTATTCGCCAGGCCATTGTTAACCCCAATTCTGTCGTTTTGCCCAAATACCCGGCGATCATGCCCACCTTCCAGGGCCAGATCAACGAGGAACAAGTGCTGCAACTCGTCGCTTACGTAAAGTCTCTGGCCTCGGAAGAAAGGAAGACGGACGGCAAATGAGCACGGCCACAATGGACGTTCCAGAAGTTCCGACCGGGTCGCGCGTTAATTACTTAAACGCGCAATATGGTGTGAAGTCGTGGCTGTTCACCACCGATCATAAACGTATCGCGCTCCTCTATCTTGTTTCAATTACTCTGATGTTTTTTATTGGCGGCTTTTTTGCCGTTCTTATGCGGCTGCATTTGATCGAGCCGCAGGGCGCATTGGTTCAGCCGGAGACTTACAACAAGCTCTTCACCATGCACGGCGTAATCATGGTCTTCTTCTTCCTGGTGCCGTCCATTCCGGCCACGCTCGGGAATTTCCTGGTGCCGCTGATGATTGGCGCTCGCGACTTGGCCTTCCCAAGGCTCAATCTTATTAGCTGGTACATCTACGTTGTGGGTGCGTGTTTCACGTTGTATGCCGTCATTTCGGGGGGAGTAGATACCGGTTGGACGTTCTACACGCCCTACAGCAGCAGCTTTTCTCACACATCGGTGATTCCCACAGCCCTAGGCGTCTTCATCACCGGATTTTCTTCCATTCTCACCGGTCTCAATTTCGTCGTCACCATTCACAAAATGCGCGCGCCGGGGATGACCTGGTTTCGCTTGCCTCTATTTATTTGGGCCATCTATGCGACCAGCATCATCTTTATCCTGGGCACGCCGGTGATCGCTATCACGCTTTTCTTGCTCGCGCTCGAGCGTCTCCTGCACATCGGCATTTTCGATCCCGCTATCGGCGGCGACCCCATCTTGTTCCAGCATCTTTTTTGGTTTTATTCTCACCCCGCGGTTTACATCATGATTTTGCCCGGGATGGGCGTGATGAGCGAATTAGTTACTTGCTTTTCGCGGAAGCGTATCTTCGGCTACAGTTTTGTCGCTTTTTCCAGCCTTGCAATCGCGATTATCAGCTTCCTGGTCTGGGGACATCACATGTTCGTCACCGGCCAATCGATTTACGCTGGGCTCATTTTTTCCGTACTCAGCTTCTTGGTCGCCATCCCCTCCGCGGTGAAAGTTTTCAATTGGACCGCGACGCTCTATAAAGGTTCCATTTCCTACGACGCTCCCATGCTTTACGCGCTGGGATTTATCGGCCTCTTCACCATGGGCGGCCTGACGGGCTTGTTCCTCGCTTCCCTTGCCACCGACGTGCATTTGAACGGCACCTACTTCATCGTGGCCCATTTCCATTACATTATGGTCGGCGGCGCGGTGATGGCTTACCTCGGAGGGATTCACTTCTGGTGGCCAAAAATCACCGGACGCCTTTATCCCGACGGCTGGGCGCGTTTCGCTGCGCTGGTAATTTTCGTGGGCTTCAACCTCACTTTCTTCCCGCAATTCATGCTCGGATATCTCGGGATGCCCCGCCGCTATGCCGTGTACCCTGCGGAGTTTCAGGTGTTCAACGTAATGTCCTCCGCGGGTGCCTCCATTCTGGGTATCGGCTATCTGATTCCGCTGATCTACTTGACCTGGTCCATGCGCTATGGACCCGCGGCCGGCCCGAATCCGTGGGGCGCGAAAGGACTGGAGTGGACCACGCCTTCGCCCCCGCCTACTGAAAACTTTGAGGAGATTCCCGTGGTGACTGAAGACGCCTATGACTACGCAAATACTACGGTGACCCGTGGCTGATATGACCGTCCACACCGCGCATCCGCCGGGCTTTGCGCATCAATTCGAAGACATGGAGCAACAGCGCGAGGCCGACAGCCTTGGCATGTGGGTCTTTCTTCTCACCGAAATCATGTTCTTCGGCGGCCTCTTCGCCACTTACATCATTTACCGCGCGCTCTACTTGCCCGCTTTCGAGAAGGGAAGCAGTCTGCTTGAAGTTAAATTCGGGGCATTAAATACCGCCGTATTGATCGGTAGCAGCTTGACCATGGCTCTTGCCATCCATTCGGCGCAGGTCGGCAAGCGGAAAGCGCAAGTCGGATTTCTAGTCGCCACCATGATCTTGGGAGCCGCGTTCTTGTTCATCAAGTTTAATTTCGAATGGCGGCACGATTACGTCGAGCAATTGGTTCCCGGCTTCAACTTTGCAATCCGGGGCGATTGGGGCGCGGCCGGGCAGCATGTGCCCATGTTCTTCTGTTTTTATTTCTTTATGACCGGATTGCACGCGCTGCATATGATCATCGGAATCGGGGTTCTTACCGTGCTTACGATAATGGCGCACCGCGGCCGGTTCACGCCCGAATATTACGCGCCGCTCGAAGTGAGCGGCCTCTACTGGCACTTCGTGGACATCGTATGGATCTTTCTCTTTCCCCTTCTCTATCTCATTGGAGGGCGTTATATGGGAGCCGGACGCTAATGTCTGAGCACATCGTACCGGTAAGTCTTTACATTGGAATTTTCGTCGCGCTTCTCTGCCTCACGGCGCTCACCACCGGCGTTGCCTACATAGACCTCGGCGCCTTTAACACCGTCGCGGCGCTGGCTATCGCCGTCGTTAAGATGCTTCTGGTAGTTCTGTTTTTCATGCACGTAAAGTATAGCGGCAGGCTTATCCAGGTTTTCATCCTCGCGGGAGCGTTATTCCTGGCAATCCTCATTACCTTGACTCTGGCGGATGAGTTGACGCGGCACTGGTCGCCTACGCCCACCGGCTGGGGAATGCTTGCTCCTATGCTTTCGCGCTTTTTTTAGCGGCTGTCATTTGCTTAGCGCGTTTCCCGTACTGCCTCTCGCAATCTTCCGATCAGCCTGCCAGCGCGAAGGTCATGAACATCGCCACGGCCGCTGTAAGCGTGAGCGAAACCAAAAAAAGCACGTCGGCAGCTTGCGCGAGTTTCATCTGGTGTGAACTTCTTTTTGCGCGGATAGCGAGATAAGAAAGAACGGTAGCAACGAGGTATCCCAGCGCCACAAACGCGAGAAAGTTGTCCGCTAGCGTCGTTATCTTTTCAAATCGCGTGTAGATTTTGATCAGCCCGATGACCGTCAGGCACAGCACCAGCATGTTGGGAGAATTCGTAAAAACCTTTTCGGCGATGCTGACTTGCACGCTCTGCTCAAGACTCTCGTTTTGCATGGACGCTGCTCCTTTATAGCGGCGGCAAATGATACCCCACGAAGCGCATGGCTGCAGGTGCTGCGGCACAAAAAAAGCAGGCAATTTACTGCGGGACGGCGCGGAAGGCGATGACCGCGTTCAATCCTCCGAATGCAAAGGAATTCGAAAGCGCAGCCCCCACCCGCTGAGTTCGGGGCTTGTTCGGAATGTAGTCCAGATCGCATTCCGGGTCAGGTTCATTGTAATTCGCCGTCGGAGGCAGGATCCCGTTATGCAACGCCAGTACCGTGGCGATTGCTTCCAGGGCGCCCGCTGCTCCGAGCGCATGGCCGTGCATGGATTTCGTCGAACTAACCGCCAACTTGTCCGCATGCGCGCCGAAAACCTGCCGGATCGCGCGGCTTTCGACCGGGTCGTTTCCCGGTGTCCCCGTGCCGTGTGCGTTGATATAGCCAACCTCTTCTGGCGCCATGTTGGCAAGCCGCAGTGCGTCTCGCATCGCGCGCGCCGGCCCTTCGACCGTCGGCTGCGTCAAGTGGTGAGCATCGGAGGACATGCCGAAGCCGCAAATCTCCGCATAGATTCTCGCACCGCGCGCTCGGGCCGATTCCCACGGCTCAAGTATCATCATCGCGCCACCCTCGCCCAGGATCATTCCGCGCCGGTCCTTGCTGAACGGGCGGCAGGTATCCGGCGCGATCACACGCATGGCTTCCCAGGCTTTCAGATGTCCGATCGCGAACGGCGCCTCACTGCCACCGGTCACTGCTAGCTCCACTTCGCCATCGCGCACCAGACGAAACGCCTGGCCAATGGCATGATTCGCGGACGAGCAGGCAGTCGATACCGTGTACGTGGGCCCTGTAATGCCGAGCTCCATGGAAATATGGCTTGCACCGGCATTGGCCATCGTTTTGGGAATCGTCAGCGGGTGAACGCGGCCGCGGTCTGAGACGTAAAGATCCGCGAAGCCGGTTTCGATAGCGGATTGGCCTCCCACCGCCGATCCGCAAATTACGGCGCCACCGTAGCGAAGAGCCGGCGTCAGGTCCAGTCCGGAATCGCGGATCGCCTGCCGCGCCGCCACCACGGAGAATTGGGCAAAACGGTCCAGGTAGGCTTCTTTCCCACCTTCGAAGTGTTGCGTCGGATCGAAGCCCTGTACCTCGGCGCCGTTCTCCATCTTCAGGGCTACCCGCGACCGGTCAACGTTCTTCAAAGGTCCAATCGCGCATCGGCCTTGGCTCAGTGCATTCCACGAATCCGCAAGATTCAGTCCTAGGGGACAGATGATTCCCAATCCTGTGATAGCAACTCGGCGGGGGGCCATTCTTAGTCCGCAGGCGTAGGCGAGCCCACGGGCGAGTCAGGCGGTTTGGCGGCGATAATCTTTTTGATTCCCGTCACGACATCGTTGACGGTGCGTATCGATCGAACATCGTCATCGGGAATCGAAATCTTGAAAGCGTTCTCGAGCTCGAATAGCAAGGTGAAGACATCCAGGGAATCGATGCCCAAATCCTGCAGATTTGTTTCCAGCTTGATGTTGTCGGCGGGAATCCGCTTCACGGATGCGAGCGTACTGATCACTTTTTCTGCAACTGCGTCGGACATCAAGCTGACCCCCGAAATACGGTAAACGTTTTGTGTCTCGTCTTAGTCCGCAGCGAAGCCCAACCCAAGAGAAAAAAGCGCCTGCACACTCTAGTCGCTTCCAGGCCCGCGTTAACGCTCAAATTTTAGCAGGAGTGCGCGTCCCTCGCTCGCTGTTTTTCTAGTGCCTTGGGTTAGTTCCCGGCTCGAGATTGAACGAGCTACCGTGCCGCTAATGGCCAATCGGCACCGAAGTCGCTCCAGGTGTTCCCGCGGGCCCGGACACCCCGGGCTGATCGAATTCTCTTTTTGCCGCCGGTGGAAGTTTCTCGATGTTGCTCAAAAACGTGACGATCTGCCACATCTGCGTTTCGCTAAGCGTCTTATTCCAGGCCGGCATGCCGGTCCAGCGGATGCCGTGCTGGATGATGTAAAAATTCTGGTTCTCGGCCATGTCCGGAGAATCCTTGAAGAAAGGAGGAACGGTCGGGTAAAACGAACGCCCAAACTGGCTGTCCGGGTTTGAAGGAACGCCGTGGCAGCCCGCGCAGTGGTTGACGTAAAGCTTCGCTCCCGCGGCCAAGTTTTCTTCGCTCGCCGCGACAGGATTCTTCAGATCCGGAGCGTGACGGTCGGTCGAAGAGTCCACCGCTTCCATGGATAATTTATTCTCCAGGAACGACGGCTCCTGGTCCGCCTTGAAGTCCACATAGCCTTTCTTGACCGCTAGAAAAACTGCGATGCCGATGACCAGCAGCGTCAGAAAAATTCCGGTAAAAAAATTCCTCATTCGATTTCTCCCATTCGCAGGATTCCAAAATGCGCTCCGCGCTATTTTACTTCCGCTAGCCGGTTATATTTCTCCAAAATTTCATGCAGCTTATCGTGCGGCAGAGCGTCCACCGTATGTCCGACCATCCCATCATCGCTTTCCTGCTCATGGCGTTTCAGGTCCCGCGAAAGAGTCTAGCTTCCTTTTAGCATCTTGCAACAACGCCGTATTTTTCGCGAGTTCGTCTTCGAGAATTTTGGCTTGTGTGACAGCTTGCTTCCAATCGCCCGCCTCCGCGGCTTCCGTCAGCCCGGGCAACTCGAGATGTGCATAGGTGTAGCGCGCCGCGTACAGGGAGTGCTTGAACCACGGCCGTCCGGGGATTCCCTGCGGATTGCACCAATTGCGCTCCACCTGCATAAGCTCCTGATTCACGTCAATCGCATTCGCGGCGGTTAAATGTCCGCTCGCAATCGCTCGGGTGGCGCTTTGATTCAGTTCGCGCCCAGCACGCAGAAATTCCGCGATGCGGTTTTGCAACGAAGCAAGATCGATATGAGTGGCGATGTGGCTCGAATCGTCAAGCTCGTTGACAAACTGGCGGATATGTCCGCCGTAGGACTCAAAGTCGAACGGAAGAATTTCCGCGTTAGCCAATCGCAGCGCTACCGTGCCCCACACTTGCGTCATCAAGGAATGGTACTGGTATCCCGGGTCGCCAAAATGGTTCATCCAGTAGAAATCGTCGTACAACGAGTGATACACGCCGTAAGGGCCGGCAAAAGTAAGTCCGACTGTGGGAACCCCGAGAAAATTCAGGAATACAGTATGGTCTGAGCCGCTTCCAATGCGAGTATTCGCCAGCTCAAAATCCGTCAAGGTCTGCTTGTCACTCAGCTCCGCTTGACGCGAAACTTTCCACTCGTCGTACAGGCTCTTACCGGACGGCGCAGCCAGCGTGCGGCTGACGTCCACGAGCAGTGGCGCAAGCGAGCCCACCGCATCACCTTGAAAACTTTTACCCGAGGTCGCCTCATCCACATTTAAATACGCGACCGCTTTTTGTTTCAACTCGTCGGCGAATTCTTCGCCCCACTCGGTTGAGCCCGTAAGCGCGTATTCCTCGCCATCCCAACTGCAAATCACCAGCGTCCGCTTGGGCCGAATTCCCTGCCTCAACAATTCCCCCAGATTGCGCGTCAGCTCCAGCATGGAAGCCGTCCCGCTGGACGGGTCCACCGCGCCATAGACCCAGGCATCGCGGTGATTTCCCAGGATCACCCACTCGTCCGGCGCTTCACTGCCGCGAATCCGCGCTTCCGTCACGTAATACGGCTGGACGCGGGTGTCCATGTCCACCTTTAAATGAACTTGCACTCGCTTCCCGCCCAGACGATATTTCAGCGGCAACCCTCCCTGCCAGGAATCCGGCGCCACCGGACCGTCCATTTTTTCGAGCAGCGGCTTCGCATCGCGCCACGAAAGCGGCACCCCCATAATTTTCGGCAGCGATATTGCCTGCTCGATTGGTATGCGCTCCGCACCCGGAACCGAAGCCCATCCCGGCGTTAACGGATCCCCGGGTTCAAGGAAGTCGTAAGTAATCGCGCCGCGTTGGATGTGGCTTTCCGGACCCCACGGCCCATCCGGATAAACTTTCCCTCGCGTGTAACCATCTTCCTGCGGATCGGAATAAATCAGTATTGCGGCAGCCCCCAGCCGCTCGGCAGTCAGCGCCTTGAATCCGCGATAGCTGTACGGATTCGAATAGCGCACCAGCACAATTTTCCCGCGGACGTCAATTCCGTGCGCGCGCAGATAGTCGTAGTCCTCCGGATTCCCGCTGTGAGCGTAGACTACCGGCGCCGTTACTTCCCCCGACGCCGAATATCCAAGGTAAGCTCCATCCGCTTTCGGATTCTTGGTGTCCGGGTCCACATCGTAAGGATCCTCGCGAAGGTTCGCGTGAAAGTGACCTGGATGCACCATCTCCAGCGAAATTTCCCGCGGCGAAGAATTCAACACATCGTATTCGTGGATAGTGACGTCTTCGAGTCCCTGCTGACGCCATTGCTCGGCCACCCATTGCGCCAGCTCGTTATTGCGTGCTGAACCGGCTGGGTGAGGTTCGGAGGTGAGATACCGATGAAACTTCGAAATTTGATCCGTTGATGTAAGGGAACGAAGCCGCTGCTCAACAGAAACTTCCTCAGCCGCTCCGCGCGCTGAAAATCCGGCGATTGAATTCGCATCGCCGGACCCGAAGCGCCGAAAATCCCAGCGGCGAGATCAATAGAAGTGCGGCGAACACCCCGCGGTAGCCGCGGCAATCAGCCCAGTGCAGACGAGCCTCCCATTCCGGCCGGATGTGTCTTCTCGAGCGCTGCAATTGCCTTTTCCAGCCCAGCGGCCAGCATTTGTATCATGGCTGTTGTGATCGTGAAAGGCGGAGCAAGCAGAATGTGATCGCCGCGCGTGCCATCCACGCATCCTTGAATCGGATACGTCATGATCCCGGCTTCGAACGCATCGTCTTGAATTCGCGACGCGATTCGAGCTTCGGCCGGAAACGGTTCCCGGGTCTTTGCGTCGCGCACAAATTCTACGCCCCACAGCAGCCCCATGCCGCGCACATCGCCCACAACCGAGAATTTCTTCAGCGGCTCCAGCGCCGCGCGCATCTCGATCCCCGCGCTGCGCACTCGCGCAAACAAATTTTCGCGCTCGATGTAATCCAGCACGGCATTTCCCGCCGCTGTAGCTACCGGATGCGCGTTGTACGTAAAGCCATGAAGAAAAGTGCCGGACCCGCTGGAAATTGCTTCCGCAACATGCCCGGCAACAATCACCGCTCCCAGCGGCGCATATCCACTCGCAATTCCCTTGCCGACCAGAATCATATCCGGCGTCGCACCCCAGTGTTCCACGGCGAAAGGCTTGCCTGTTCGCCCCATTCCCGACATCACTTCGTCGGCGATCAGAAGAATTCCGTGCTCGCGGCAAATTTCCGAAATTCGCTGAACATACCCTTCCGGAGGCGCCACTGCGCCCAAGCGTCGCTCCCACGACTGGCTCGAAAATAAATGCCGCCACATTTTCCGAGCCGTCGCGTTCCAGCATGCGCCCGAGCTCATCCGCGCACTCCACGTTGCATTCCGGATAACGAAGCCCGTACGGACACCGGTAACAATAGCAAGGAGGAATGTGTCCCCACTCCGCCAGCATGGGCGCAAACGGCTCGCGCCGTCGGACGTTTCCGGAAACCGACAAAGCGCCCAGCGTGCTGCCGTGATAACTCTGCAGGCGGGAAATCACGCGGAATCGTTTTTTCTGACCGCGTTCTATCCAGTATTGCCGCGCCAGCTTCAGCGCCGTTTCCGTGGCCTCCGACCCGCCCGAAGTAAAATAAACGCGCCCACCTGTCCGCATCCCCTCGGGAGCCAGCGCGAGAATTCGCTCTGCAAGTTTTTCGGCGATGGCCGTGTGGAATTGCGAAGAATGAACGTAAGCAAGCTGCGCCGCCTGCTCCGCCATCGCGCGGGCAACCTCTCCAACGCCGTGCCCGATGGTGACCACCGCGGCGCCTCCCGACGCATCCAGGTACCGCCGGCCTTCTGCCGTAAAGACAAAACATCCCTCGGCACGCACCGCTTGTGGGTACGCCTTCAGGAAACTTCGCGGGAAAACGGCTTCATCCATTATTTGCGGCCAGATCGCCAGAATTCGCCCAGGGCAATTCGAAGAGAACGCCGCTTCGTCATCGCTCGGAGACGAGCGATTCTAGCAGGAAATCTTGCACACACCATCAGCCGCTCAGCGCCACTTCAGCTTTTTCAGATTGACCGTGGGCTTTGGAAATTTAAAATCCATCTCTTTCAGCGTCTCGTCAATAATGTGCGATACCGCAAGGTTGCGAAACCACTTCTTGTTCGAGGGAATAATGAACCATGGCGCATCCGCCGTGTTACACCGCTCCAGCGCCTCTTCGTACGCCGCGGTATAGTCCTCCCAATATTTTCGTTCCGTGAAATCGGCTTCGGAAATCTTCCAGCGTTTATCCGGGTCGTCGATGCGCTCCAGGAAGCGTTTCTTTTGCTCGTCTTTGCTGATATGCAGAAAGAATTTCAGAATCTTCACATGGTTTTCAGCCAGCATGTGTTCGAAGTGATTGATCTGCGCATACCGCCGTGACCACACATCTTTGGGCACAAGGTTGTGCACGCGCACTACCAGCACGTCCTCGTAGTGCGAGCGATTGAAAATCCCGATTTCGCCTTCACCCGGAACAGCTTTGTGCACCCGCCAAAGAAAATCGTGCGCCGCCTCCTCCGCGGTAGGCACTTTGAACGACTTGACCACGCATCCCTGCGGATCTACGCCTGACATGACGTGGCGAATCGTTCCGTCCTTGCCCGCCGCATCCAGCCCCTGAAAAATTAGCAGCACCGCTCGCTTCTTTTCCGCGTACAGCCGGTATTGAAAGCTGTCGAGTCTCTTAATGAGCGCTCGCCAGGCTCTCCTTCATCTCGTGATTCTTTTCCCAGCCGAGCGTGTCGTCCGCATCCCATTTTGACAGTTTCACCTTATGCCCGGGCTTGATCGCCAGCTCTTTACTGAATTTCGTTGCCATCGGTCGAATCTCCTCGAACAGCCTGCCGAACTTTTAAACGTCACGTCTCTGCTCCCACCGTGTTTCTCTGCGGTAACACTTTGTTCACTCTGTATTCATTGTTCCGGGATATGATATGCGATTCCGTATAGATTCTTCATATGGCTACGAGTACGCCTGACATCCCGTCCGCCACCGAACTCGCTCCGGTCAAGCAAGCCAGCCGCGAAGCGCTCATATCCCGGCGCTCTGGTGGTTGTGGAGGGCATTGACGGCTCCGGGAAGAGCACCCAGCTCTACCTTCTGAAACGATGGCTCGAAATCAGCGGCTATCGCACTCATTTCACCGAATGGAACTCGTCTCCGCTGGTGACGATCCGCCACGCGTCGCGGCAAACAGCGCCGCCTGCTCACACCGACAACATTTTCCCTTCTGCATGCAGCCGATTTCGCCGATCGCTGCGAACGCCAAATCATGCCGTTGCTGCACGGCGGCTACCTGGTGCTTGCCGACCGCTACATTTACACCGCATTTGCGCAGAGACGCCGCCCGCGGATGCTCGCCCCACTGGCTGCGGAATCTGTACAGTTTCGCCCCTGCTCCTGACATCACTTTTTATTTCCGCGCTCCGCTCGACGTGGCCGTAAATCGCATCCTCGCCGGACGCCCCAAGCTGAAATATTATGAAGCCGGAATGGACCTCGGAATCTCGCTGGATCGCTCTGAAAGCTTCCGCATTTTTCAGGAACGCATACTGAATAACTACGATCAGATGGTCGAAACCGACCATTTCGTCCTGATGGACGGCACCGTGCGAGTGAACAAACTCCAAAAAATGATGCGGCAGATTGTCGGCGAGAAAATTCCTCTGCCAGCAATTCGCGCCCGAAGAAAAAATGAAAAGCTCCGACAAAAACACGCTGGCGTCGGTCCCCGCGAACGGCCGCCCCGCGAAGAAGAGGTCGGCCAAGGGCGTGCAACGGTAACGCCTCCTTCGCGTTTCTACGGGGCGCCCCTGCCCGGCGTGAAACCTGAAGAACTAAGCGGAACTTTGATCGTTATCGAAGGCACGGACGGCTCCGGCCGCTCGACGCAGATTTCCCTCCTCACGGAATGGCTGGAATCCGAGGGATTCGCCGTGCAGACGATGGGACTGCGCAGGTCCTATCTCGTGGGTGAAGACATCGACGCGCTGCTCGCCGAAAACGCAGTCACCCGCATGACTTTGGCGCTGATGTACAGCACCGATTTTTTCGACCAGCTTGAGCGCCGTATTCTTCCCGCCTTGCGCTCGGGCTTGATCGTTCTCGCGGACCGCTACATTTTCACGCTAATTGCCCGCGCCGCTGTTCGTGGCATTGCCCGCGACTATCTTCACGGGATTTATGAAATCGCGCTCAGGCCCGACCTCACTTTTTGGCTGAATGTGCGCCCGGAAGTTGCCTTCGACCGTGAATTCAAGAAATCGCAAACGATCAGCTATTGGGAATCGGGACGCGACATGTCGCTGTCCAACGATTTGTTTCAATCCTTTATTCGCTATCAATCCATGATCAAGCGTGAATTCGAGTATCTTTCGAAGCGGCACGGTTTTCTCGAATTAGACGGCGAAAGCAGCGTCTCCAGCGTAAACCGGGAGCTTCGCAAACGAATTGCCTCGCATCTGGGCATCCGGAGCACGCAATACAAGCCTTCGCACGCTCTGTCGCATCTCTGGCGCTAAACAGTGGCCGCTCCCGTTCAACTAGCCGCGATTGATGCCGGCTCCAACGCTATTCGGCTGGTTATTGCCCGCGCCACCTCTCCGCATCATATCCAAATTCTCGACAATGAACGCGCCGCAGTCCGCCTGGGCCACAACGCCTTTACTCGCCGGTTGCTCGACGACGACACCATCGCGCGCGCCGCGCGTGTCTTCCGCCAATTTCCGCGACCGCATGGACGCTCATCAAGTCACCGCCTATCGCGCCGTGGCAACCGCCGCCGCTCGCGAGTCGCGCAACTATCGCAAACTCATGGACCGCATCCGGCGAAAAGCGGGAATCGAGCTGGAAGTAATCAGCAGCGAAGAAGAGGCGCGGCTGGTTTGCTCCGCCGTGAATGGGCGCTGGGCGACCGGCTCCAGCCGCGTTTGATTTTTGATCTGGGCGGAGGCAGCCTGGAATTGAATTTTTTTCAGCGCGGCGTGCTGGAGCATCGCATCGGGCTTCCGCTCGGCACCATACGTCTGATGGAAACGTATTCCATCAAGGGCGCCATCGACGAAGACGATGCAAATCGCCTTCGTCACCATGTGCTGTCGCTTCTTCGCAGCGCGCTCCCTTCGCCTCCCAGGCTCACCCGGGCCATCGCTGTTGCCTGCGGAGGAAACGCCGAAGCTCTTGTTCGAATCGCCCCGGGACCCATGATTGAACGCGTTCCGTCCATGAATGTCCGCCTGCTGAAGGATCAGACTTGGCGAATGATAGCCCTCGATGTGCCCCACCGCATGCGAGTTTTCCGCGTGCGCGAAGACCGTGCCGAAGTCATGGGCATCGCCGCCATAATCATCACCACGCTCGCGAAATGGCTGGATCTGCGCACCATGCTCGTCCCCGGCGTCGGCGTCCGCGAAGGGATTCTGCTCGACCTGGTCGCGGAGCAATACTCCGCCGGTTCTGCGTCCGAGGAAGAAAAAGGCCGGGCCGCCGAAATGCGCGAGGGCACCTTATGGTTCGCCAGCCGCCTGAATTACAATCAAAACCATGCCGAGCAAGTCGCGCGGCTCGCTCTTTCGCTGTTCGACCAGCTTCGTCCGATTCATGAAATGGGCGCCGATCTGCGGCTCCTTCTGGAAATTGGCGCGCTGTTGCATGATGTGGGCCATTTCATTAATCGCAAGGCCCACCATCGTCACGGCGAATATCTGATCCGCAATGGAGATATCCCCGGTTTGCGCGGCTGGCGATGCGAAATGGTCGCTGCGCTCGTGCGCTACCACAATTCGAAATCAGAGCCCCAGCTCGAGCACTCGTCTTATGCCGCTCTGGACGGCCAGCACCGCCGGCAGGCTCGGCTGCTGACCTCGTTGCTGCGCATTGCCGAAAAACTCGAGTCCGAGCACGCAGCAGCGTGTAACGGGCGTGGACGTACAGATTGCCGGACGCAAAGCGATTTTTGTGATCCGCGCCATTGACGGCACCCGTTTGGACTTGGCCGGACTCCAACGAAAAGCGGAGCTATTTGAGAAAGAATTTCATCTCAACGCGGAGTTTCGTCGCGCGCAGAAAAAAGAAAAAGAGGTGGCCTAAACTATGATTCTCTATCTTGTGCGCCACGGCATTGCCGTGGACCCCAACGATCCAAAATCGCCTCCCGAGCCTGAGCGTCCGCTGACGGCCAAGGGTGTGCAGAAGACGCGCGCCGCCGCCCTCGGGCTCAGCGTCTTGGGCATCAAGCCGGACGTGATGATAACCAGCCCCTATGTCCGCGCCACGCAAACGGCTGAGATATTTGCGGAGACGCTTGGATTTTCGCCGGCAAAAATCCGCGTGCACGATGCCTTGAAACCCGCCGGCAATCCCGCGGAGATTGCCAAGGAAGTCATCAGCCTCGCGCGCAAAGGAAGTAATGTGCTTCGGCCATGCCCCGCAGCTCGACCTCACGATTTCCTATCTTCTCGGCGCGCGCGGCGCGGTCACTGAGCTGAAGAAGGCCGGCGTTGCGTGTTTCGACCACACTGCCACGCATGGCAAATGGCTGCTTTGCTGGATTTTAACTCCAAAGGTCTTGCGTCAACTGGCGGAGTAAACGCGTTGCAATTCCAGCGGTGACACCGTTTTGAGGTTGCGGCCCCATTCCAGTCCTTTGTGCCAGACTACCCAGGACGAGTCCTTGTTTGCCGTCTTCTCGCGAAATTCTTCCAGACGAATCTTGCGTTCCTTTTCAATTTCTTCTATCCACTTCGCTACGATTTCGGGACTGAGTCCGGTTGCCTGTTTTCTGATCTGAAGCCGCAGCACATCCAGGTCGTGAACTTCTCCCAGCATATCCTGCATGCCTTTCAGTTCCTTGCTCCATTGCGCGTAGCGCTGCGGCAAAAAATTCTCCAGGATGTACCGGAACCCTTTCAACCCGATTCGCAGCCGGTGCCAGGCCGCTCCGCTGCGAAGCTTTCGCGCCTGGTGATACAGGTTTACCGCTTCATTCAATTGCGCCAGGGCCAGCCGTTGAAAGACAACACTTTCCACGGGAAAAAATTCAGCTTTCGCCGGAAATTTGCGCGACCATTTCTTCCAGCTCTTGCGGTCAAACTGGCGCAGAGCTTTCTCCGCCTTTTTTTTCTGCCCTAGCTCCTGCTGGCTCAGCACTTTCAACATGCGGCCGCGAACTGGGTCTTTCGCCGTACCGAACTTTCTCACCCATTGCTTCGCTACCTGTGTGTCTCTAAGCTCGCCCAGAGCCTGGAATAAATCGCGCGTCACCTTCTTGAGCTTCTTCCAGCCGGGTGTGGGGTTCACTTCGCTTAGAGCGTCAGCCATCGCTCGGCAGCGTCGCAGCGCTACGCGCAGATCGTGGACGTTATCCGCGTCCCAGTCATCCTGAACTTTGTCCGCCATCTCCGAAACGCGGTTCATCCAAAGCTCAAGGCCGACTCGCTTCACTGGAATTGTCGTAGGCAAAGTAATTGTAAGTGTCACAGGAGTCCAATCTATCGCATGGCAGGATCGAGGCCCAATCCTACACCGGTCGTACCGCTTTATCCAGCGCCCCAGGTTTTTACCGGGCTTTCATCCAGCCGTAACAACACGCGTGCAGGATTGCCCTGCCACTGCGGGAACGAAATACTACAAAGCTTCCGCGGTCCTTCATCACATACCTCCCTGGCTCGGCCGCCCCCCGTCGGTCCGAGCCAGTTTCTTTTTTGCGCATCGAACCCGCCGCCTCCCCGATGTATGCTTGGAATCCGCTCTTCAATTAGGAGCGCTCTTCCTGGAGAAGCCTGCGTGGCGCCTAAAATTCATAAGCTGGATCTCACGCAAGTTTCCGAATGGGATGACGGCCAGCTTCGTCGCAAGGACGACTATCTCGCAGCCGAAGAGCCGCTCGAAATTCGCGTCGGCGACGAACCGCTCAGCGTCACCATGCGCACCCCGGGTCACGACCTCGAACTCGCCGCCGGCTTTCTGTTAACAGAGGGTTTGGTGCAGTCCGGCAAACAGATCATTTCTCTTCAGCCTATTGCCGCGAGTGACGGCACTGATTCCGGGAACGTGGTACAAGCAATGCTAGCCGGCGAAGCGGCTTGCGATTTTGAAAGAATGCGCCGGCATTTTTTCGCTGCTTCAAGTTGCGGCATTTGCGGCAAAGCCTCGATCGACGCTGTCCGCTCGCGCCTCCTGAAGGCGCCGAACGCGGATTTTCGCTTCGACCCTGAACTCCTTGTCGGCCTCCCGGACGTGCTGCGCTCCTCGCAGGATGTCTTTCGCCGCACCGGCGGATTGCATGCCGCCGCGCTTTTCGATTCCCGCGGCACGTTGCTTGTGTTGCGCGAAGACATCGGCCGCCACAACGCCGTGGACAAAGTAATCGGCTGGGCGCTGATGAGCGGCCGTGTTCCGCTCGCAGATTCGGTTCTGCTCGCGAGCGGGCGGGGCGGATTCGAAATCGTGCAAAAAGCGATTATTGCCGGCATCCCTATCGTCGCCTCGGTGTCTGCTCCCTCCAGCCTCGCGGTGCAACTGGCTCGTGAACTGCGCCTCACTCTGATTGGATTCCTTCGCGGAAGGCGTTTCGTGATTTATTCGGGCGACGAGCGCATCAGCAAATCATAAATGTCGACGGCGGGCGCTGTAGAAATCGGCAGTGTAGCGTGTTGGTGTCTCACTTTGAATTTTCGCGAGGACGACCGAAGAATAAGACATAGCCGTCAGCATCTTTCAGCTCGAATCCGCGCAGGCCGTCACTGGTATCCTTTAGCGGTTCGGAAAATATCACCCCACGCGAAGCGAACTCGGCAGCTAACGCATCAGGGTCGGGCGCATTGATGTACGCATCCCAACGTGCCGCGTGATCGCCGCGCGTGGAGTTGGGTACCGCGTTCACCCCGGCGTCCTTAACCATGAGCATCGCCGCGTCGCGGCAAAGGATCGCAAAAAACGGATCAGTGGCCCATTCGTCATTCCGATAGGTGACATTGAATCCAAGCTTATCGCGATAAAACGCGACGGTGGCTGAAGCGTCGCGCACGATGAAAAATGGTGCAATGCCGTTTAGTACCGGCGAGGTCATAAAAGGCCGTCCTTAAAAGCACGCTCAAGTTGCCGCGTTATTTGCACTCCTGCTTGAGGTCTCTTCTTTGGGGAATTCCGCGCCTCTCGAATCATTTCGCGAAAAGTGGCGTACAGCTCGCGATCCCACCATCCGCGTTCCGCTTCCGCATCCATCATTAAGAGCGCGGTCTCCCAGGGAATCGCGGTCTTGTACGGGCGGTCGGTGGTAAGCGCGTCAAAAACGTCGGCAAGCTGCAAGATCCGCGCGGTGAGCGGAATGTCCTTCCCCCGCAAATTGTCGGGATAACCTGATCCGTCATACTTCTCGTGATGGTGGCGAATGATCGGAAGCACGGTACCAAATGTTTTCAGCGGCGCGCAGATACTTTCACCCACCGCCGCATGCTTTCGCATTTGGATGATTTCTTCGTATGTCAGCGGCCCGGGTTTCAGCAAAATCGAATCAGGCACAGCCACCTTGCCGATATCGTGCACGATCCCCGCCCTGCGTAGCGCCTTGATGTCTTCCCCGGAAACGCCCAGCCGCCCTCCCAACTGCGCGGACATTTCGGCCAGGCGTTCGCAATGCCCGCGCGTGTAAGGATCGCGCGCCTCGATACTGCGAGCCAGGCTGAACA
This sequence comes from uncultured Acidobacteriota bacterium, assembly GCA_963830375.1. Classification (GTDB taxonomy): domain Bacteria; phylum Acidobacteriota; class Terriglobia; order Acidiferrales; family UBA7541; genus Palsa-295. The sequence continues at coordinate 476,953 of CAWHMJ010000004.1, read as the reverse complement.
GCACCCCTTCGGCGTTCTCCAATTCGTCAGTGTATAGCTTCAAACGCAGCAGCGAACGCGTCCGCGCGAGCAGTTCATTCAAATCGATCGGCTTGCTCAGAAAATCGTCTGCTCCGGCATTGATTCCTTTAATCCGGTCCTCGGTTTCAGAAAGCCCCGTGATCAGCACCACCGGCGTAAGCCGCGTTTCCGGCGTGGCTTTGATTCGCCTGCAAACTTCAAATCCGTCGATCCCCGGCATCAGTATGTCGAGAAGTATCAGGTCCGGACGAAACGCAGCGCATTCCGCCAGCGCAGCCTCTCCGCTGCTCGCGTCGCGCACTTCGAAACCTTCTCGATGCAGCAGCATTTCCAACGCCGCTCGCGTCGCGGTTTCGTCGTCAACGATTAGAATTTTTTCAGGCATAGCCCTTTAAGTATGACGCTCATTCCTTGCGTAGTGTCGCTTCGACCAAACCCTGCGGCTCGTCCGTGGGCAGAAAAACTTCCGCGGAATTGTCCATTCCGAAAGGCGAAAGATCCACAAGATTGAAATGCTTGTCAGGCAATAAAAGATGAATCTCGCGAATACGGTCGAAACTGGCCAGCACCGCTTCGCCCATGGCGTACAGCGTGTGCTGCAGTGAGTTGCTGTCGTGTTCGGCAAAAGTTTCCAGCAACGTTTGCCGCACGCCGTGCCAGACCGGACTGAATTCGATTTCGTCGGATTCGTAAAGCCATTCCGCGCGAATGGTCGTGGATAAAATCCGATCGCGATCTTCTTTCAACGTGGTGTACGGATCGCGCAGAAATCCGCCGAACGACGATTTCGTTGTCTTCAGCACATCCAGGTCCTGGATACCCGGCGCGAATCGCAATTCCTTCACGAGTTCCGTCCAGCATTGCCGTGCGCTTTTCCGGGCCTGATGCGCGCGTGAATGCGAAAGCATGCGGCTTCGTCCCGTGCGGAATACGGGACCACGGATTTTCCAGCGCCTCAATCCCGACTCGGGAAACTTGTTCGTTATAAGTGAGAAAGTGCTCGATCAGGTGCAGCGCAAAATCTTCCACCGCTTCGACCGGATACTGGCGCGCCAGCGCGTACACCGTGTTTTTGATGGTGTCCGACGGCAGAATTTTCTTGTTCTCGCCTTTTGTGTGCGCCGCCTCAAAATCGCCTTCGAAGCGAATCCCGACCGTCAGTTCCTTGATGTCGTGGCGTCCCTCCTGCCGCAAGACGCGCAGAAGTCGCACCCGCGACTTGCCATAATTGTTTTCGCCCAGCTTCACCGCCATGCTTCAGCTCCCATTCGTCATATAACGCACGTCTGCGGCGTAAATCCACCGCCGGCTATTCCACTTATTGAATGTAAGTTATGCTCGCATGCTTGAACCATGAACTACAAGACCACAGCGCCGGCGCTCCTATTCTTGCTTTTAGCGTCCGGCTCAGGTGCGGAATTGCACACAAAAAGTACCACTGGCACTGTCGTCGTGATCGGCTGGTCGCAAACCAAAATTGTCATCGCTGTTGACAGTCGAGGGTTCGACGACAAGGATAAATATCGTGACGATATTTGCAAGATCGTGAGACTCGATGACCATTCGGTCTTCACTGCTGCCGGGAATATTATTCACGCTCATGCCGGCCGAGCGCTTTGGAATGCGCAGGCAGAAGCTTCAAACGCCTTCCAAGAAGCGCAAAAGACCGCTGGCCCGCGGCTTCTGAAAAGTGCGGCGAAAGACTGGGGCGACCGCATGGTTACCGGCATCAACCAAGCTCTCACCGTTGATCCTTCGGGTTCCCAGCTGATGCTGGAGAACAATATTTTCCTAACCGGCGTGTTCATAGGTTTCGAAAACGGTCTCCACGGCGATGTATCAGGTGGAAATCGTATTCGACCCTGGCACTCGACAGGCCAGACAGAACTTCTATACCGAGCGCCACCGGCACACCGTTCAATTTGCCGCATTGGGCCGAAGCGAAATCGTTACCGAAGTCGTCGCGGACAAAACTCATTTTGCACGAGCTGAGCAGCGGAAGTGGGCCGCGGCGGAAAAGAATATTCCCTTCCGAGACAGGGATGTGCGCTGGGCCATCCGCTTGGTCCAACTCACAATGGAGTACGACCCCAAGAAGGCTGATGTGGGAGGCCCGATCGACGCACTCGAAATCACACGCAGAGGAATTCGATGGCTTGAGCGCAAACCAGAATGCAATCCCTAGCCACGGCTCACGGCTTCAGAGCAAGTAAATGACAGTGTCGTGGACGATGACAACCGCCAACCGAACCGAATAATTTTCTTCGAATTAGCGCGTGCGCTTCAGAAGCAGACATCCGCCAATGAAGGCCAGGATTCCCGCAGCTACGGCCGGAATGTAGGCGGCCCAAAACGCAGCGCCCGGATGGAAGTCAGGAGCTGTGTGAAACAAATGGTGGTGGAGCAGATGCGCGTAAGCCAACGTTGTGAATAGCACCGAAATTCCGCACAGCATGTTCAGGATTCGCATGGTGTCCTCCATCCGTTGCAGCTTCGCCTCAGTAACTGATTTTGTCCCGCTTTCGTTCCCATGCGCGAAACGCCGCCAGCGATTCTTCGCGCATCATCTGGATCATCGGGATTTTCCGGTGCAAGTGCGGGCGCTGAATTTCCCGGTATATGAACGAATCGTCAAAGCCCGCCTTCGCGGCATCCGCGGCCGTGCTCGCGAAATAGACGCGAGCGGGGCGCGCCCAGTAAATGGCTCCCAGACACATGGGGCAAGGCTCGCAGCTTGAGTAAAGCTCGCAATCCGCGAGATGGAAATTTCCCAGCTTTTTGCAGGCTTCGCGAATCGCCGTCATTTCGGCGTGTGCGGTCGGATCGTTCGTCACCGTCACGCAGTTCCCGGCCTCGGCGAGGATTTGGCCGTCTTTCACAATCAGGGCGCCGAAGGGTCCGCCGCCCGAACGTACATTTTCCAGCGCGAGCGCGATGGCGCGCTGCATGAAGGTGTTTTGTTCCATTTTGGTCAATCAGTATGCAGCATTGTGGCCGTCAACGGAATTTTCTGCGTGGCGAAGGAGCGCTCTTTGCGCCGCCAGAAATACAGAAGAGCGCAGCCGATCAAAATTAATGCGATGCACAGGCCCGTCCACAACCCGGCCGCGCCCCATCCCAAATGGAAACAAAGATAGGCGCCGAGAGGCAATCCCACCAGCCAATACAAAATCAAATGGCAGATCATCGGAGTTCGCGTGTCGCCCGCTCCGCGTAACGCGCCGGTGGCTACGGTCTGCATCCCGTCAAAGAGTTGGAAAAATCCGCCGACGAAAAGCAGTGTGCTTGCCGCGCGCAGCACTGCCGGATCGGGCGTATAAATCCGGACGATATACTGCGGCGCCACCAGGAAAAGTATCGTCATCATTCCCATGAAGCCGGTGCCCAGAAACATCGCGGTCCATCCCGCGCGGCTAGCGCCATCCGCATCGCCGCGGCCTAGCGCTTGTCCCACGCGGACTGCGGCGGCCGCGCTGAGTCCCAGCGGAACCATATACGTAAAGCTCACTGTGTTCAGCGCGACCTGATGGCTCGCGAGCGGCACGGCGCCCAGCTTCGCGATCATCGCTGTAGCCACGGCAAAAACTCCCACTTCCATGCCGAATTGCGTAGCGGCGGGCAGGCCTAACTGCACCAGCCGCCAGATGCGGAAAAAATCCGGCAGTCGGCGAGTGTCGCGCAACCCGGTTTTGTAGCGCCGATCGTAATAGACGCAATACGCGAGCAGCACACTCATCATATAAATCCGCGCGATGCACGTGGACCATCCGGAACCCACCGTGCCCATCGCCCGCAGTCCCAGATGGCCGTAAATCAACGCCCAGTTTCCCGCCAGATTTACCAGGTTCGCCGAGACCAGCGCGAACATCACTGGCTTGGCCTGATCCATTCCCTGCAGGTAGCGCCGGAAGACAAAATAAAGCAGCAGCGGAAGCGTGGACCAGTTCAGAGCGTGCAGATACGGAACCGCCTGATTCAGGACACTGCTTTGAATATTGAGCGAACGCATAATCGGCCCAAACAACATGACCAGCCCCATCAGAACCGGAGATATTCCCAGGCTCAGATACACACCGTTCACCAGCACGCGATGGCACTCTTCCAAATCACCGGCGCCGTAAGCGTGCGAAACCAGCGTGTCCAGACCCAGCATCAAGCCCGTGCCGAAAATCGCGACAGCGATGTAGAGGATGCCTCCCAGGCTGACCGCGCCGATCGCCACCGCGCTGTTCGCCTGGCGCCCCACCATCATCGTGTCCACGATGCCCATGGTCATCCAGCCCAGTTCGGCGCAGACCAATGGCATGGCCAGGCGCAACATAGGCCGCGCTTCTTCCGCAATGTAGTGGACGAACAGGCGCTTCAGCATAATTTCGCGTCCTGCGATGACTTCGCCGGATCGGCCCCGCCAAAAACACGTCGAACGAAATCAATATTTGGAAGTTTATCGGGATTATGCCGGGGAACAAACCGCAAAAGCACGCCGCGGCTTAGTTCCCTTCGATGCGCTAGGAGGACTCAGGACGCAGGAAAATTTTCACGTAACGCAGCGCAACGCGGTTCCAGGCGCGGGTATAATTGGTCTGCGCTAGAGGAGACATCATGGCGACACAAGAGAATCGCGTCGAACTGAAAGCCAGCTCCCGCGCCGAATTTCCGGGCGCGCGCAAAATCGGTCCTGCGGACCCCAACGAGCGCATCGAAGTCACCGTCTTTCTTCGCCGAGGCTCGCCGCCATCCGCGTTCCCTTCTCTCGACCGCCTCGGCGCAACCGCTCCCAAGGATCGCGAGTATCTTTCCTGCGAGGCGTTTGAAGCCAAGCACGGCGCGCGCGCCGAAGACATCGCCAAAATTCGCGCGTTCGCGGCGGACTACGGTCTGGAAGTCGTTTCCGAAAGTTCCGCGCGCCGCTCCGTTTTTTTGGGCGGCACCGTCGGAGCCTTCAGCAAAGCTTTCAGCGTGCAACTGAGCCGTTACCAGCACGCACGCGGCAACTACCGCTGCCGCACCGGCACGCTTCAAATTCCCGCCGCGCTCGAAGGCATCATCGAAGGCGTCTTCGGCCTCGATAACCGCCCGCAGGCGCAGACCCATTTCCGCCGCCGCAAAGATAACGATGCAACCGGCAAAGTGCGCGCGCAAGCCGCAGATGTTTCTTACACTCCGCTGGTTGTCGCGCAAGCTTACGATTTTCCTGCCGGAACCGACGGCACCGGCCAGTGCGTGGGAATCCTGGAATTGGGCGGAGGATATAATTCCGCCGACCTCACAAAATATTTCGCCGGCCTCAAAATTTCTCAGCCCAAAATCACGGACGTCCCCGTTGATGGCGGCTCGAATTCCCCCACCGGCGATCCTGACGGCCCGGACGGCGAAGTGGAGCTCGATATCGAAGTTGTCGGCGCCATAGCTCCCGCCGCGCAAATCGCCGTTTATTTCACCACCAACACCGACCAGGGCTTTCTCGACGCGCTGACCACCGCCGTCCATGACGCGACGAACCGCCCCGCGATCATTTCCATCAGTTGGGGCGGCCCGGAAAGCTCCTGGACCCAGCAAGCGATGAATTCTTTCAGCTCCGCCTGCCAAGACGCCGCCACCATGGGCGTCACCGTCCTCGCTGCTTCCGGCGATAGCGGCTCGACCGACGGTTCCACCGACAACACACCCACCGTGGATTTTCCGTCGTCCAGTCCTTACGTCGTCGGTTGCGGCGGCACGCGCTTGAGTTTGTCGGGCGCGAAAATCACATCGCTGAAGTTGCCTGGAACGAGCTTGCCAGCGGCGAAGGCGCAACCGGCGGCGGAGTCAGCGGATTTTTTGCCCTTCCAACCTATCAGCAGCAAGCCGGCGTGCCGAAATCGCCCAGCGGTTTTGTCGGCCGCGGCGTGCCGGACGTCTCCGGAGACGCGGACCCCGAGACCGGCTACAACGTCATCGTGGATGGAAGCGCCACCGTCATCGGCGGAACCAGCGCCGTAGCGCCACTCTGGGCCGGCTTGCTCGCGCGGATCAATCAGTCGCTGGGGAAAAATGTCGGCTACGTGAATCCTCTGTTGTATGCCGCCAAAAGCGCTGCCACTTTTCACGACATCACCAGCGGCACCAACGGCACCTATTCCGCCGGCCCCGGTTGGGACGCCTGCACCGGCCTCGGCAGCCCGGACGGAACAACTTTGCTCGTGTCCCTCGGCGGCAAATCCAGCTAGCCACGCGTCCCGCACGCTCGCTTTGGCTTGATCTGTCATCCCGAAAATCCGTCTACCTGCGGATGGCGGTTAGCGATCTGCTCCTGCCTTCGCTCATGCGCCTCGCCCGCCTTTTGCGAGCCTGTCCGCGCGATGTTGGCGGGCTGATTTCTACCTTTTGCGCAATTTCTCTACGCTAAGCGTTGGTTCAAAGTTCGCGATTAGAATGAGTTCGTTTTGTTTGTTTTCAGTGAGTTGCGGCATGTTCTAATTGATGCAGGCTTTGCGGCGACAGACGATTTTTGGTAATATCCGCGCGTGCAACAATTTACTGATCAACGTTTACTTCTTCATGAAATAAGAAATCATGCCGAGTTCAAAGAGAAGCTAACAAAGCTCAAACTTACCAGTGACTTTGCGATCTTGGACGCTGCGGTTGTTGATGTCATCAAATGCTGGTTTTCGCTCGCCAGGCAACACGCCGAGGAACTTGGAAAACTCGATCCCGAACAATTACCCAGGGCAGTTTACTCGAGAGCGTATTATGTCGCTTACAATGCATCCAAGGCGGTGCGGTACACTTCCCGCGGTATCGTCAGCTTACTGGGAGATGATCATAGGAAAGTGTCCGACCTGCCAGACTCTTTTCCCGAGGTCGACACTTGGGGAAGGAATTTGCAACTAATGTACCAGCATCGGTTGAGGGCCGATTATGATAATTGGGCCCAAACCTCCACCGAACACACACTTCAACCCAACGAGTGCGTTGAGCTTGCGCGAGAATTTTTGGTTGTCTGTGAAAAGTTTTTGAGCGACAAATATAATGTCACAATATGAATATGGCACCGATGACGGAATTTAGCGACGACGCCAAGGAAGCTGCGATCACCCGGTTCGCTCAAGCGCTAGGACTCTCAAGCGTCTCAACAAAAGTAGAAACCATAGGCGGGCGGGAGTTCCTGAAATTCAGAGTTGGTCGAAACGCGCCAGTTTACGATCACGCCCTCCGCGAAACTCAAAAGGGTATTTCTGAAAGCAATCCTTTCCGAGGATTACTCGGTCTTTCTATAGAGCCACAACACCACTTTCCTATTTCGCTGGAAGCTGAAGTATTGCGCGGTATCCTAGCTCGCTCCACCAGAGTCATCTCAAGTGATGACCGCGCCAGTTCGCTAGTTCAATACGTGCCGTTTCAAAATAACGAAGAGAGTCTGGTAATACAACCTGCGACGCACTTGATAATCGGGAGGCGGGGTGTGGGCAAGTCAACCCTAATTGCCCGTGCGCAAGATCTCCTGAGGCGCGCTGGAAAATTGTGTGTGGTCGTCGACTCCCAACCATACAGCCAGCTAACCGGAATCGAATTATTTTCTGATGTCACAGCAGACTTCGCGAGGTCTATTGCCCGAATTGCCCGAGAATCTAGTCAGAGTGACTTGTCGGACGAGCTCCTAAGCTTAGCTGATAAGCTACTGGCTGGTGAGGTTCCGGTACCGCGAATTGCATCCACCCTAAAGCGCCTGGTTCAACAGCTCACAAGCTCCTGCAACAGTGACCTATTTGTATTTTTCGACGACTTTCATCTTATCCAACCCGCGTGGCAGCCAGCACTCATCGAGGTCATTCACGGCGCCTTAAAAGGCGCCAGGGGCTGGCTGAAAATTGCAGGTCTTCAATCTCTTCTTAGACATTACGACCCTAAAACTCGCCAAGGTCTTCAAACTCCTGGCGATGCCCAGGTTATTTCGCTTGACCTAACTCTGGTGGATCCAGAAGCCGCCGAGGAGCATCTCCGAAAAATATTAATGAGCTTTCTTCGCCTAGTTGGCATCGAGAGGACCACCGAAGCCATAGCTGATGCCGCATTCAAGCGGCTCGTATGGGCAAACGCCGGTGTTCCGAGGGATTTCTTTCAGATGTTCGCAGCTTCGATTGAGCATTCCGCGCGGGTAGACAGGGTCAAGGTGGAACTAACCGACGCCAATCTTGCGATTGGAGAATTGGGACAAAAAAAGACTTCTGAACTAGAAGATGACGCCCGCAATGAACAAGGTCAGCTTAAGGACAGCCTGAGCGCTATTGAGAATTATTGTCTCGGAAAAAAGAAGATAAATGCATTTTTAATCCGGAGTGCAGGATCCGCGGAATACAAGCTTGTGGAAACGCTAAGCGATCTTCGACTCCTGCACGTCTTGCACAAGACAATCACTCCACACAAGGCAGGGGAGCGCTACGAAGCGTATATGTTGGATTATTCTCTTTTCACTGGATTCCGCCGCCGACCGAATATTAAGCAGATCATGCCAGCCGATGGCAGCCAATTTAAAGCGTCGGAATTGCGAAAAATCCCAATTTTACCCAAGACCCTATTTCGATAGCGCGGATGGCCCTTCTTCTCGCCTCACACCGAGGTTCATCGCCCTCGTCAGGCGCGCACCGAATTCTTCTCGAAAAAAGTGCCGTGCGCTTCCAAAAACATCTCCCGCGCAGACTTTTCTTCGTCAGCTTCTGCCTCAGCCAGAATATTAAACTCACGACGATTGTCCGCGACCTTCCTTGCGTCTCGATAAACGCAGCATTTGTCGAACAACCCCTTAAAGTCAGCGGACAGATATGCGCCATTCCCGGCCGTCACGTTCGCCCCCCAAACGTTTACAACGTCTTGAGCTAGCGCGTCCGCATGTGCAAAATTCTCCCCAAGCGTCATCTGATCCTCCACCTGCCTGTCGTACCGCCCGTTGCGCCAGCTTACTTCTTGGTATTCGCGTCGAATTCGACGTGAGCCGGAACTTTAGTTTTCTTCTCAGCCTCGAAGTCCACTCGCTTTCCATCCTTCGTGGTGAACGAAACTTCGGTGGGCTTCTTTACGGTTTTGTGTGCATCAAACTCCACATGCCTTTTCGCCATATTCCCTCCGACCAGCGTATTCACCAGGACGGCAAGCCGAACCCGGCGTGGTGTATCTTTCTTCCACTACCAAATAATAAGATGGCACTGATTGCGCAAGGGTTGTAGACGGAATCCTAAAACGGGGACAGAACCGCGTCGCAATACTATATGCTCACACAGACAATCCCTTGACATCGCCCTATAAGTATGATATAAAGTCACTTCCCTCATAAATAACCAATAGTATTTGAACGCGTTACGCCCCGTCAAAAGGCGCTAGTGCGGAGCTGCTTCTCTTTAGGTCGCTGCGGCGACCAAGGGTAGCAGCTATTTTTTTTGGGAGGCTATGTGCCGACAGTTTGTGGCAGGCGCGCCCGCCGTGGCGGGGGCGCGGTGGTCGCGCGTGTTTGCACGACTTCTGTGCCCGCCGATCTTGATGGAGAGCGCTCGCCTAACTCTACGGGAAACCGGCGATTCTCCACGAATCGCGGCAAATTAAATCGCCAAACTCCGGAAATAGAACGACTCGTAACCTACAGAAAGCAAAGGATTGCGCTCAGCTCAAATCGCCAAAAAATCAGATTCTCGAAAACAGAAAAATTGAGTTCACCCGCCAGCTTCTTGGAGGGAGCCGCCGTAACACGGCTCCAGAATCTCAGCGCATTTCTAACCGGCTTGCCCGCCGTGGCGGGCTTGCCCCGAGCGCTTTTTGCGAAGGGTTCGGTCTGCATCAGCGCATTTCTACCCGGTTCTGCATCACGAGTAGAAATCGTCGTAACTCACTCAAAACAAACCACCGACCAATTTCTACCCGGTTCTAGATTTGCATGCCACCGCAGCGACGCGCTAGGCGGTGATGTTGATTTCCTGCTCGGCGGCGGCGAGGACTTGCTCGACGGAGAGCGAGAGCATGGCGGCGGAGTAAGAGTCCAGGCGGACGTAATCGCCGCGAAGATAATCGGGAGGCTGGGAAGAAATGTTTTGGACCACAGCGCCGCGCGGCAGGGGGCCGTTGCGCTCCGGGTCGGTGGCGCCATAGAGGCCGACGACGCGCGTGCCAAGCGCCGCGGCCAGATGCAGCGGGCCGGTGTCGCCGGCGACAACCAGACGCGCCTGAGCCAGAAGCGCGGCGAGCGCGGGAATGGGGAGCTGGACGATCGGCGGATTCGCCGAACCTGCGGCGGACACGATTTCGCCGCCGAGATCTTCTTCGCCGGGAGCGATATTGACGACCGAGCGGAGACCGTCGCGCTGAAGAAGCAAGCGGCAGAGCGCGCCAAAGCGGTCCGGCGGCCAACACTTGGATTTCCAGCCGCCGCCGGGACTGATGACAACGTAATCGCCGGAAATGCCTTCGCGCGAAAGCGTCTCGCGGACAAAGCGCAATGCATCTTCCGGGACTCGCAGAGGAAAGCTCGGCTCGGGCTGCGGTTGCGCTCCGGCGCGCACGGCGAGGTCCACGGTCATGTCCACGATGTGGCGGCCGGTGGGAATCACGCGGTCGGTATAAAAGATGGTGGCGCCGGGTTCGCGCGTGGCTTGGCGGTCGCGGCCGATGCGGCGAGGCGCGCCGGAAAGCCAGGAGAGCACGGCCGAGCGGTATCGTCCCTGAAGGTCGAGCGCGCAGGTGTAGCGAGCGCGGCGCAGGCGGCGAATGCAGGAGAGAACATCGGGAAGCGAGCGGCCGAGGGGAATCGTTTTGTTGATGACCGTGACCATCTCGACCAGCGGAGACCAGCGCTGGTCCACGACCCAGTCAATTGTGGCGGAGGGAAAACTTGCGCGCAGGGCGGCGACGGCGGGAATGGTGTGGACCAGGTCACCCAGCGAGCTGAGGCGGACGACGAGAAATCGTTGCGAAGTATCCGTCATGCGGGCGCGTCACATGCTCGCGGGATCTTCGGGCTGCGGCTCCTTGGCGGGACGAATGGCGCTCAGGAGGTGCTTCACGGACGCGGACAGGCGATGGCGCAACAGGGCCAGGCGCTGGTTGCTGCTGTCGTACACCCAGTTGAACTGGATCACGCGGCGCTCGCCTTCGAAGGGCAAATGGCCGTGCCAGGAGCGGTCGGAACGCAGGAAGGCCACGAGCGTGCCGTCGGAAGGCGGAACTTCGACGGCGACGTCGTTGATGTCGTCACGCGAGCGAAGGAGACGGAGGCGGCCGCCGGAATCGTCCCACGCGGGATTCAGGTAGAGCAGCACGGTGATAATTTTGCTGGTGGAGTCGTTGTGGATCTTGCCGTCGTGCGGGCCGCAACGGCCGCGCACGGTGATGGTGGTGGGACGGCTGGCGAGGTCCACGCCAAATTTTTCCTCGAAGGCTTTGCGAAATTCCGTCGGACTCGAGCGCATCAACCATGGCTTGGAAGCCGGGGCCGAATTTGACGGAATCCAGCGGGAAACTGCCCGATTGCGCGATGCGCGGATAATCGGAATTGATGCGGCGGAGCGCTTCGGGCTTCACGAAATTGCGGAGGACGAGGTGCTCGTAGGGCGCGCGTTCGAGAGGCGCTGCGTGAAAAGCTTCGAGATCGAAGACCTGGTTGGCCATGGGCGCTATTGCCGACCGTATCTTTCAGCGCGCAGGATGTCAAGTGAGGTGCCGGTTCGGGGGCTTTACTTGGGACTGGAAGAGCTTTCGGAAAGCACGTCCCAGATTGCCCAGGATGCCAATCCCGCCCCGGCTCCGAAGAGCAGGAAGAATGCCAACCTGCGGCGGCGGCGCTTGGTTGGAGTGGTATTGCCGTTATCGCTCGACGCGGACATCTCCGGTGCGGCGGCGGTCGCCGGCTCCGGATCCATCACCACACGAAAAGACTTCCCTTCCGGAATGGTATGAATTTCTCCGTCATTGTCGAGAACCAACGAACCGTGAAATGCGGAGACGACAATTTCCTGCGGTCCAACAATCACCACTTGCCCGTACGCAGGCTGGCCATTCGCAGCTCGAATGGTTCCCTCGGGCACTTCCAGCTCGAATTGGTCTGTACCATTGGAGGAGAATCCAACCGTTCCGCGAGCTACCACCGCGACGACAGCTTCGGATCGTTGTGCGAGGGTGGCCGAACTTGCGCTCAGCAAGTAAAGCTGGGTCGCGCCCATCCTCAGGCGCAGCGCTCCTCCGACATCGGTTTCCACTTTGTCGCCCGAATAGACCGTGGTGCCGATCGCAACTTTGCTATCCGCAATCTGCGCGTCCTGGGCCTGGATGACCAGCCCCAGCGACTTCTCGTTGGCCGCAAACCCAGGGAAACTCAGCAAACCCGCAAGCAGAGTCGCCAGGCAGGATCGAGCAATGGATCGCATAACTCCTCCAAAATCGTACATACCCAAGCTAGGTGCTCTGGATGTTTGGGTCAATCTGACAAGCTGCGGTGCGTGGTGTAAGAGACACTACGGGGTCGTGACGCCAATCAGGCCGGTGGCCGGTTCTCTATCGGAAAGAAGTGCTGCAGATTATGCGGCGGCGCAGGGATGCCGGTTTTGGAGTCACGCACGAGAGCATGGCCGGCGCCATGACTTTTCGATGATTACAATCGGTCGATTTTCGCGGCGAGGATGAAGTCGCTTTCAGTGAGGCCGTCAATTTTGTGCGTCCAGGTTTTCACTTCCGCTTTGCCCCAGGTCAGGAAATATATCCGGGTGATGCCCCTGCTCTTCCGCTATCTCGCCCACTTTATTCACGAATGCGAGCGCCTGGCGAAAATCCGGAAATTTAAACTCGCGCACGATGTGATGCCCTTCGACAACCTTCCATTGCGGCGTTTGTTTCGCCAAATCCTGCAGTTCCTTTCCAGCCAGCGGAGGAACTCCGCCGCGGCAGGGTACGCACGTTTTATTCGCTAAGTCGCTCATCGAAACTCCCGGCTGCAAGTCTTGGTGCCCGTTGTGCTACGAATTGTAATTGTACAGGAAGCGGCGTCTTACGACTGGCCGATTGCAAATGAGTTCTGTTATCCTCCTCCGCAGAAACGGGGTACTCGCCGCGGAGGACTTATGGCCGACGAACTTCAGGAACTGCAAGAAAACGCCGAGCACGGGGCGCACGAAAAGAGTCTCGCTCCTGTGACGATAACGATGGCCATCCTGGCTGTGCTGGTGGCCTCGGTTTCGCTGATGGGCCATCGAGCGCACACCGAAGAAATTCTTAACCAGACGAAGGCGACGGATCAGTGGAGTTATTATCAGGCGAAAGACATTCGCCGCAGAAATTATGAGCTGTTCCTCGACGAGTTCTCCGTTTTTTCACTGCAGAACGCCGAACAGGTGGCGAAGATCAAGGAAAAGTACTCCAAGGAAGTGGAGCGTTATAAAGATGAGCAGAAGGACATTCAATCCGAGGCCAAGGGCGCCGAGAACGAAGTCCGCACCGAGCAGCGGCGCGCCGACAGGTTCGATCTGGGCGAGGTAATGCTGGAAGCGGCTCTCGTCATCTGTTCGATCACTCTTCTAACCCGCAAAAAAATCTTCTGGATATCGGGGGTTGTTCTGGGTCTGGTGGGAGTGGTAATTGCAGCGGGCGGGCTTTTGATCCACTAGATCAACGGAGTTCGCTGAGGCAGCTAAAAAGACCCTAACGCTTTCCTGAAGCCGCGGACCTCGCTTCGATATATTCGCGGACGTATTCGGCGAAAGCTTGCTCCAACTTTAGAGTCACCGGCCCGGGCGCGCTCGCGATTCGGCGGCCGTTAATTTCGCTTACTCCGAGCATGCTGCGGTTGGTGGAAGAAATAAAAACTTCGTCGGCGGCGTAGAGATCGTCAGGGAGCAGGGTACATTCCTCCACCGGCGCACCGGCGCGCTTGCCAATCTCCAGCAGTACGCTTCGCGTAACGCCTTCCAGGCAACCGGAAGCTAGCGGAGGAGTGCACACGCGTCCGCCACGCACGCAGAAAATGTTAGCGGCGGTGCATTCGGCCACTTCACCGCGCTCGTTCAGCATTACTACTTCATCGCATCCGGCTTGCTGCGCTTCGTAGAGGCTCCAAACGTTGTTAAGCCACGAAGTTACTTTGACACCCGCCAGCGGCGAGGCTGCATGGCGGCCGTTTTCGCGCAAACCTAGTCTGACAGGCTCGCGGTAGGATGGCAGATCCGAGGAATAAAGTATTAAGTCCACGCGAGGGAAATTCTCGTCGCTCCGCCAAAAACCAACTTGATTGTAGATCGCGTAGATTCGCGCGCACCCTTCGCGGACTTGATTGGCGCGCAGAAGCTCGTCCAGCTTGCCTCGCACGGCTTCGGCGTTGAACGGAAACGGGCAATGGGTTCGCTCGGCATCACGCAGCAGGCGCTTCCAGTGGCGTTCGAATGCGAACGGAACGCCCGTCACGATGCGTATGGTGGTGAACAGTCCCCAGCCGTTCAACAAGCCCGCTTGCCCGGGAGAAAGGCGCACCTCCTCTACGGGCGACAGCCGATCGTTGTGAAAAACGAAACGGTGGATCAAGAGCGCTCCTCCGAAGGAACAAAACCATTCTATCGCAAAACTCCGCCACTTCTAGGGACGCCATTGAGCTGCTGAGTATCAGGACATGGGGGGTTTGCTTCGTGCAATACGCGTGGGAGCTGATCCGTGAGAAAAAGCTCAAAGACGAGCCGGCGGGTACGCCGGCGCTACGAAAGGCGAACCCCGTGCGCTGAGGCTGATGGCGAGCACAGAGCGCCTGGGCGGAACATCAGCGGCCGCGCCACGGCGGGCGGGCGCAGCATGCTGCTCCCCTACGGGATGCTGTTACGACAATACGCGTCTGAGCTGATCGCGGCTAGAAACGAGAGCGCGGGGCCGATATTTTGTCTTTAAGGTATTGACACTTACGATGGCTGCGCCTAAATTGAACTTGTAGATTCGGAGGAATTCATGCGGGTACTTTCCCGTTCCTGCCTCATAGCTATCCTAATAGCCGGTCTGCTAAATATTCCCGCTTTCGCTGCTAATGAAGCGCCTCTAGGACTGGTAACTCAGGCGCAAAGCGCACAGATCGGGAATACGAAGGTCGAAATCGGAACTACAATTTTCCCCGGCGATATACTTGCTACCGAAGTCGGCGGAACGCTGCGTCTGAAGTTTGGAACCAACCAGTTGTACCTGCTTTCGGTCAGTTCGGCCAGCCTGGCGCAAACTGCTACAACCAACATGGTGCACGCACTGGTCAGCCGGGGCACGGTTGGTTTTTCTTCGAATGGCAACGATCAGATCGAACTTGAGATCCCTGAGGGTATTCTCCGCGCTGAGAAAGGCGAGCCGGCCTACGGCCAGGTCACGATCATCGGACCTCAGGAAGTCGTGATTTCGGCCTATCGAGGCACATTGGTCCTGGAATACAACGGAGAGTTCCGATCGATCCCTGCGGGCAAGTCCTATCGAGTCACAATGGACCTCGAGCCTGCTGCCGACCCGCAGGCCCCGGCAGGCGTGGGGGGTAGCGTTCCATCGACCAAAAAAGCCCTGAATACTCCTACGCTTGTTTGGGCCTTAGTGGCAGTTGGCGCGGCTGGAGGAGTGGCTTACGTCATCTGGGACGTTCTATCCGAGAGCTCGTCTTCGCCGAAGTAAGTAACTGCCTTTATTGATGATTTGGTTTTAGCCTTACGCTGCATTTACCCCGACTCTGTATTTGCATTTAATTTCCCCAACTGATCGGGTAGTCCGCGCGCTACAGAGACTTGAGGCGTTTCCAAGCTTTCAAAGACAACTTCAGCAGCCGCTCTAGCCAGCCCGAGAAGACAAATCCGTGTATGCTAGATACGGATCCTGGAGAGTGTTAACTAAAAAATGACTCGACCCTTCTCGCGTATCGTGGCTAGTTTCTTGTTTGTTTTGTGCGCTATTCCTGCTTTTCCTTCCGGCTTGGCGCCCGACGTGGTGTTACAGACCATGCAGCAAGAATTAAAACGCGCGACGGCATCTTTGGCCAAGACAGATCCTGCTCCGTACTACCTGAGCTATGCCGTTACGGACATCGATGAATCCCTGATCATTGCCTCGAACGGAAGTATTGTTCTTTCGACCGGCGTTCAGCGCCGCCAAGCCGATGTGATGATGCGGGTGGGATCCGCAGCCCTGGACAATACTCACGGCAACAGAAGCCGCGGCTCGGGTATCACATCGGGGCTACTTCCGCTGAACAGCGATTCGGACGCAATTGCGCGGGTGCTCTGGCAACTTACCGACCGCGAATACGAGCAAGCGTCTTCGTCGTTTCTCACGGTGAAGACCAGCAAAGCCGTGCAATCGGAAGAAGAAGACAAGTCGCCGGACTTCTCGCAAGAATCTCCGCAAGCGCATGTAGGCGCTGCGCCCAAGGTTGCGCCCTGGGATCAGAAGCAGTGGGAAGAGCGCGCCCGGCGAATTTCGGCAGGTTTTCTGAAATATCCCGGAGTGTATGGCTCGAGCGTTTCACTTCAGTTGAGCAACGATCGTTCGTATCTCGCCACGAGTGACGGCGGAGCGGTGGTGCGGCCCGGAGTGAGCAGCCGGCTGCTGGTGCAGGGCGAGACGCGCGCGGACGACGGAATGGAATTGATGCGCGTGGAATCGTTTCAGGCGCCGGCTCCCGATCAGCTTCCTTCTGATTCCGAACTCGCCGCGAAAGTTGACAAAATTGCGGAAGACTTGAAGGCGTTGCGCGCAGCTCCAGTGGCTGAGCCGTTCGCCGGCCCGGCTATGCTCTCCGGCAGGGCTGCAGCCGTTTTCTTCCACGAAGTTTTGGGGCACAGGCTCGAAGGGCATCGTCAAAAAGATGAAACGGAGGGCCAGACGTTTACGAAAAAAATAAATCAGTTGGTTCTGCCGCCTTTCCTGAGCGTGATCGACGATCCAACGCAGAAGGAACTCAACGGCGTAAAACTTGCGGGGTCGTACGATTTCGACGATGAAGGCGTTCCAGCGGTTCGCGTGGCAGCGGTGGAAAACGGCATTTTGAAAAATTTCCTGATGTCGCGCATGCCGATCAAGGATTTCGACCACTCGAACGGACACGGCCGCAGACAGCCGGGATTGATGCCCACCGGCCGTCAGGGAAATTTGATCGTAACCTCAACAAATACCGTCTCCGACTCGGAGCTTCGCAAGAGATTTATCGAAGAGATCAAGAAGCAAGGGAAGCCCTACGGGCTTTACTTCGACGATATTCAGGGAGGCTTCACGTTGACCGGGCGCGCGTCACCCCAAGCTTTCCAAGTGCTTCCAGTGATGGTGTATCGAGTGTATGCCGACGGGCGGCCGGACGAACTCGTGCGTGGAGTGGACATCGTCGGAACGCCGTTGCTTTCTCTGAACAATATTATGGTGACTGGGGACACCATGCAGGTTTTCAACGGGATCTGCGGCGCTGAATCCGGGCAGATTCCAGTGGCCGCGGCCGCGCCCGCGATGCTCTTCTCGGAAATTGAAGTGCAGAAACGCAGGCGAGGTACGGAACGGCCTCCGATTCTGCCTCCTCCATCCCTCGACGCTCCGCCTAAAGCTTCAAATTCGCAGCCCGGAACGGCGGGGCAGCGCTAACCATGAAAATTAACAATAAGCGGATGGCGTTTCTCTCGGTTGCGTGTCTCTTGTTGGCGGCGTTGATGGCACTGACTTGTGCCAAGCCCGCTTCGGGGCAGAAGAGAGCGGAGAGTAATACTTCGGCTGCGTCTAGAGCCGCTGTCGATGCGAAACAGAGCGCTGCCAACGATCCTGTACTTAGCGCCATGCGCGAGGAACTGGAGCGCTCCAAATCGCATGTGAAGATGGACAACGTCTCAGCGCCTTACTACATCGAATACCGGCTCTCGGATGTGGAAGAGTACACGGCGGAAGCGACGTTTGGCGCGTTGCGCGAGAACCAGCGCGTGCACGTGCGCAGCATTCGAGTGGTGGTGCGCGTCGGCGACTACAAGCAGGACAGCTATTACGGGCCCGGCATCGGCGTGGTTGACCTTGCGCCGCTGGACAATGATTCGATCGCTCTCCGCCGCCAATTGTGGAACGCAACGGATCGCGCTTATAAAGCGGCGAGCGAAGCGTTTGCGAGCAAGAAGGCTCTGCTGAGCCAGTACAGCGCGGAACAGCCGTTTGATGACTTCTCGAAAGCCCCCTCTTTGCAGTCGATCGGCCCGACTGGCCAAACTCG
Source organism: uncultured Acidobacteriota bacterium (assembly GCA_963830375.1). GTDB lineage: Bacteria > Acidobacteriota > Terriglobia > Acidiferrales > UBA7541 > Palsa-295. The sequence continues at coordinate 458,736 of CAWHMJ010000004.1, read as the reverse complement.
AATTTTCGCCCGAGGAGTGGAAACAGGCGCTTGAAAAATCGACAGAGCTTTTCCGCTCGGACCCGAAAATCCAATCGTTGTCCGCCGCCGTTAGATTTCGCGCGGTGAACGTCTATTTCGTAAACACGGAAGGAACCGTTACACGGCAGGGCTATGCGGCCTATTCGGTCCAGCTTTCCGGGGAGACGCAAGCGGCGGACGGAATGCGGCTTGGGCGTTCACCTTTTTATGTGGCAGCTACGGCGGCGGAATTGCCCCAGCCGGAGAAATTACAGGCGGACATGGGGAAAATGCTGGAAACTCTGAAAGACCTTCGCGAAGCCCCGCTGGTGGAGGAAGATTATCGCGGGCCGGTGCTTTTTTCAAACGACGCTGCAACGGATGTATTCACCGGCTTGGTAGGCAACAATGTGTTGGGTATTCGGCCCAAGCCAGGTGAGTCAGCGCGGACGATCGGGGAATTTTCTTCAAGCTATAAGAGCCGCGTGCTTCCTGAATTTCTTTCGGTGGTGGACGACCCGACGATGAAATCATTTCAAGGTAAGAGCCTGATCGGGAATTATGAGATCGATGAAGAGGGAGTTCGCGCACAACTGGTGCCGCTTATTAAGGATGGCATGCTGGTGGACTACCTGCTAAGCAGAATGCCCATCCGCGATTTTCCTGTTTCGAACGGCCACGGGCGCGCAGCACCGGGCCAGCCGCCTATAGCGAGTATCGGCAACCTGATCGTGGAACCCAAGCAGCCGATGTCAACCGAGGAACTCAAGAAAAAGCTAATCGAGATGTGCAAGCAAGAAAATAAACCGTACGGATATTACGTTGAAACGCTGTCCGGGTACGATCCGCGGCTGCTCTATCGCGTATACGTCAATGATGGGCACGAAGAACTTGTTCGCGGCGCGGTTTTCAACGAACTCGATGTGCGCACGTTGCGAAACGATCTGGTGGCCGCCGGAGACGATCCGCTGGTAAGCAATCGCGAAGGAGCGATTCCCACGACTGTTATCTGCCCCTCAATTCTATTCGATGAACTGGAAGTAAAGCGCACGGACCAAAAGAACGCCAAGCTGCCGGAATATCCGCCTCCCGCACTCACCTCGGCACATTGATTCTTGCGGCGAGGAGTTTCAGCCCCGGTTCACGCAGGATTGGGGCGGTAGAGCCAGTCGGATTTCGCGGCGGGTACCTCTGGAGACGCCGCATTCGCCGCGGCGATGATTTCCTCCACAATCAGATGCCGAGGCGTTAGCGTGCAAACAGGGTCAGTGACTGCGGGATTACCGGCGAGAAGAAACGCCTGGCAGCGGCAGCCGCCGAAATCCTGCGCGCGGCGGTCGCAACTGCGGCAAGGCTCCTGCATCCAGTCTTCGCCTCGGAATTTTTGAAAAGCTTCGGAGGAATCCCAAATCTCGCGGAGTGGCTTGTTTTTTACGTTTTCAAAGCGCAGGCCGGGGATGATCTGCGCGGCGTGACACGGGAGTACGTCGCCGGTTGGCGTAATCAGCATCAGTTTGCGTCCCCAACCGGCCATACACGCCTTCGGATACTTGGCGTAGTAATCCGGCACTACATATTCCACGCGAACTTTCCCGCGCAGGCGAGCTTCGGCTTGCTGCAGCAGGAGGATTGAACGATCTACTTGATCGCGCGTGGGGAGGAGACGTTCGCGATTGGCGAAGGCCCAGCCGTAATACTGGACATGCGCGAATTCCAAACGGCCGGCACCGGATTCTTCTCCGAAAGCGATCATTTCCTCCAAGCGATCGAGGTTCTGGCGATGAATTACGAAATTCAGCGTCAAGGCAATACGGTGTGCGCGTACCCACTTGACGACTTGGAGCTTTTGCTCGAGCGCCCGAGTGCCTGCAATCTCGCTTGCGGCATCTTCTTGCAAGCCTTGAAAACTCAATTGCAGGTGATCGAGTCCGGCATTCACAAGATCTGCAAGGCGGCGTTCATCAAGCGGCAGGCCCGAGGTGATCAAATTGACATAGAGTCCCGCGGCTCGGGCGGCGCGGACAAGTTCGACGAGATCGGGACGCGCGAGCGGCTCGCCGCCGGTGAAATCAACTTGCAGCACTCCTGCTTCGGCCGCCTCTCGCAGCACGCGCGACCAGACTTCCGTGGACAGCTCTAGTACACGAGACTGCAATTCGAGAGGATTCGAGCAGTAGACGCAGTGCAAAGGGCAGCGGTGAGTCAACTCAGCAATCAGTGCGAGCGGTGTGGGAATCGTGGTAGTCATTTCTGCGCCGCGGCATCTTCCGCGGTGAAGTCCAGTGCACCCTGTTCATGGAGCAGCGCTAGATAGCCGAGGATGTCCTTCTCCACGCGCTCCGGCTCGGCTTTCGAATAAATCTTCTGCAGCTCGGAGATGATCTGCTGGACCGTGTGCCTGCCGTCACAGCGCTCGACGATCTCAAGGCTTGGTCCGTTCAGACGGAGCGCGCGTTCGGGCATCTGCAACATGCGCGGCGCGCGATTGGGTTCGCTCAGCCGGCAACCGGGCGCGAGCCGGGGCCGCGCGTGCTTTTCAGGATTCATACTTTAGCCCGCCTGAGGTTGAAAAGCCCCCGGCGGCGGCCACCCGGGAGACACATAAGCAAAATACACGGCATCGAGTTGGGCCCAAAGAATATTGCACTTCGCACGCAGCGCGGCCAGCGCCTGTTCCTGCTCCTCGCGCGTTCGAGCATGTTTCACCACCCAGGCTAGAGCAAAACCGGCGTCTTCGGGCGCCTGTGTGAGACGGCCTTGAAAATAATCGAGGCCGCCGGAGAGCCAGGGATAGTAACGCCTGAGGGCGTCCATGCGCAGAGCAATAAGCTTGCCGGAAAAAAGTTCGGTCAAAGAAGAGGCCACGGCTTCGAGAAACGTCGCCGACCGAACGAGTTCGAGATAGGCGTCCACTGCATACCGGACTGCCGGCAGAATGGCGTCTCCACGCAGCGCCTGATCGCGTGTGAGGCCCGTCGCCTCCACCAGCCGCAGCCACTTCTCGATGCCGCCGGGGTGCGTGGCGTCTCCATCGTGGTCGAAGATGCGCTTGCGCCACGCACGGCGAAATTCGGCGTCTTCGCTGCGCGCGAGGATGGTGGCGTCTTTTATAGGGATGCGGCTCTGATAGTAATAACGGTTGAGGGCCCAGGCTTGCAGTTGGCCGCGGGTGAGTTTTCCTTCGTGCATCAAGAGGTGGAAAGGATGCTTATGATGATAGCGCTCCTCTCCGATGGCGTGAAAGCGCGCCACGAATTGGGCTTCAGGGAGAAACGATTCTGAGAGCGACACATTCACAGGGCAAACTCCATACCATCATGCGCGATTTCCCAACCCATTTCACGCACCTGGCGGTACTCAGGGCTGTCTTCGTCCAGGATGGGGTTTGTGTTGTTGATGTGAATGAGGACGCGGCGGCCGCGACCGGCGCCGGAAAACTGCTGAAGTAAGCCGTCCGCGCCCGAAAGCGGGAGATGGCCGATCGCGCGCGCGGTCTTGCCCGATCCTGTTGCGCGGCTGAGTTCGTCATCGCTCCAGAATGTGCCATCCAAAAACACCAAGTCGCTGGACTCGGCTAGCTTTTTCCATTCCTGATTTTGTCCCGGAAGAGAAGGCGCAAAGAACAAGCGCTTCTCGCCCTGTTCGATAAGTAACCCGACAACGGCTTGGTCCGCCGGCAGACTGCCGCGCAGAGCATCGCTCACGTAATCCGGGTAAGATCCCCACAGGGGAACCGCCGAGCAACGGAAAGACGAATCCTCGCGGGGATCGCTGTCCACGCGAGCAAATTGCGGCCGCATGGGGATGCCAAGCCACTGCACAGGAGGCATAGCCCGATCGAGAACGCGAAATATGGTGTTTTCTTCCCTGAGTATTTGCTGCACGGCAGGAGTAGCGAAAATACGAAATGGCGTGAATTCGCGCAAGTGGAGCAAACCCATGATGGAATCGACGTCAGCGCTGGTGAGGAACACACCGGCGATGGGTGACTGGCGCGAACCCTCCGGAGGAGCAAGCTCGGGTGTAGCCAGGATCTGCGTGCGCAAGTCTGGCGAAGCGTTCAGAAGAAACCATGCTTTAGAGTTTACGGAGAAGGCGATTTGCGTTTGCGTACGCGCACTTCCGTGTAGTTTGGCCGCACGCATCCCATTGCAGTTGGAACAACCGCAATTCCATTGGGGAAACCCGCCCCCGGCTCCGGAGCCGAGGACTTTAATGCGCATTCGCGCTAGAGCTCGGCGTTAGCGTAGGAGCTAATTTCGCAGTTCAGGTTGACTTCTTCGTGCTGAGGGGTAACCCATTCCATGGTCTAAACTCCCGATTGACAAGATTAAGATTCCAACCCAACAAGCGTAGCATGAGGAAATGGCTCCGTCAATGGGGTATCAATGACACCTCGGGGAGATAACTCTTTTATTACCATCACAAACAGGCAGTCAACTTAGCGATTGAGGAATCCGGGGCATTCGGAGAGACTAACAGCTGGCGGCCGTGTGCTATCTTGACCCAGGGTAGGCCACCCCGCTAGGAGGATTTAATGGCAACGGCGTCGATGCGACGCAGCGATCGTGTCTCATTGACCGTGCTGCTGGAAGCATCCGGCATAGATAGCCAGGGTCAGGAGTTCAAAGAGCGGGCCCGCACGATGCTGATCAATCGAGGAGGCGCTGTCATCGTCCTTGATCGCGAACTGAAGCCCGAGCAGGAGATTCAGATTCGGCGGGAGGCGGGGCCCGATTCCGAGAAGATCGTGCGAGCGCGCGTGGTGGGCGAATTTGGCCGTCAAAAGGACGGGTATCTTTACGGCGTCGAAATACTGAACCCTGAAGATGATTTCTGGAAGATCGAATTCCCACCGATCGCGGAATCGACAGAAGCAGTGGCTCGCATGCTGTTGCAATGCAGCTACTGCAAGAGCCGCGAGGTAGCCTATCTGAACGAACTCGAGTTGCGCGGATTCGAAATCAATCGAGGAATCGCGCGACATTGCAAGGCCTGCAACGTGCCGAGTATTTGGACGCAGGCTCCCCACGAAGATGAAAAGCAACGGGCGATGCGTGCCGCGCGCCGCACACGCGAACCCGATCCGATTCCGGAAGGTGAAGAGCAGCGGGAGCGCCAACGCATGCGTATGAAGACACGGCTGACAGCCTGTATCCGGCAGCCGGATATGGATGACGAGCTAGCCGTTTGCGAAGATATTTCGCCGATTGGAATGTGTTTTCGGAGCAAGCGCCGCTACGATACAAAAGCCATCATTCAAGTTGCAGTACCCTATTCACCGGATGCAGCGAATATTTTTCTTCCGGCGCACGTGGTCTATTCAGAAGAAATGCCCAGGGCGGGATTATTCAGGCACGGGGTCGAATATCGCAGAGTGGGACCTCGGGCGCGGTAGATCCGCGCGGGATTGGTCGTTAAAGCCTCAAGCCACCGGCACAGCGGAACGTTCGCGGGTGCGGCGCTGAAGATACTTCATGGCGATATTCAGATAGACCCTTCCGTTCGAAGTCTCAAAACAGAGTACGGTCGCTTCCGAGTCATTCCCGGCCTTGGCACATTCCTCTTGGGTGAGCACTTCCGGCGGAAGAACTTTGAATTGAAATCCGCGGTCGTTGAGCTGCGTCACCGCATTGCCGATAACCATATTGGCCAGCTCGCAGACAGTTTCGCGCACGAGCGGCTCAGTAGGACCCACTTCCTTACCGAACAGACAGCCAGCGACATGCGCCGCAGCGCTGGGGTCCATGTCGAGAATTACGCGGCCTTCAATCTGTCCGCGAAAAGTAACAACAGCCGCGGTGCCCTTGCGACGGTAGCCATCGACTTCCATGGTGAGGTCCGCAATTTTCGCAGGGGTCTGCATCATCTCCGCCAGTACGGCATCGAGAGAGCCGATAAACGGCTGAATCAGCTCCATTTTCATCGGGATTTCTCCTCGGCGGCGCCGACCGCGGCGGTGACGCCGTCGTCGTTGAGAACGTAACGGATGATTTCGTAAAGCGCGTCGGGCTTTACCGGTTTCTGAACGAAATGGCGGGCGCCCTTTTGTAGCGCGGCAAGAATATTGTCCTGATAGCCGACTGAAGACACCATGACGATACGAGCGTCAGGGTGCTCCTGGACAATACGTTCGACGGCCTCAATGCCCTCCATCTGCGGCATGGTGATATCCATCAGAACGATATCGGGTTTGGTGCGCGAGTACTCGGTGATAGCGGTGCAGCCATCGCCCGCTTCGCCGATAACCTGGCCGCCAAAGGATTCGATCATTTTGGCGAGACTTTTTCGGGCGAAGACCGAATCGTCCACGATCAAATAGCGGACGGGCTCGCTGTCTTTCTTTCTGGTCAATGCCTCAAACTGTTTCATAACCTTCTCCTTCGTAAGAATGACTGACTGCTAATCAGCGTTCACTTGTGATTCTTGACACCACCGGCTCCGCAGATGCGCGTTCCGGCAAGCATTTTGATTGCAACACACCGGAAAGATTGGAAAGTGAAACGATACGCGAAGCAAAACCGCGCTCGATTGCCGAGCGTGGCATGCTGTCCACCACACAGGAGTCGGGACTTTGCACGATGGTAAGACCACCCGCGGCGCGTACTGCGCCCATTCCCGTTGCGCCATCGTCTCCCATGCCGGTCATGAGCACGGCGATAGAGTTGCTGCCGAACTCCTGCGCCACGGATTGGAACAAAACATCCGCAGACGGGCGGTGTCCGTTCACGCGCGGCTGGTCAACAAGAATGGCAATGTTTCCGTGCTCCATTCGGCGGACTTTCATGTGGCGATTGCCGGGGCAAATCAATGCGCGGCCGGCCAACAACAAATCGCCCGATTGTGCTTCTTTTACTTCGATGGCGCAGGATTCATTCAGGCGGCGGGCGAACATGTCTGTGAAGCCTTCGGGCATATGCTGTACGACCAAGAGGCAGCCGGGAAAATCCTCCGGGAGTTGCGAAAAAAGATATTGCAAGGCGTTGGGCCCGCCGGTGGAGATGCCGATTGCGACGATTCGCGAGGGCCAGTTAGGCAGGGAGGTTCGCCGGTGCTCTTTGCGCTTCATCGAAGGCACCGTGATAATCATTTTTGGCGCGCCGGAAGCGGCCGCGAACTTGATCTTCAATGCGAATTCGGCGGCAATTTGTTCGATACGGCCGGAGGCGGCGTCTTGCGGCTTGGTGACGAAGTCGAAGGCACCCAGTGCGAGCGCCTTCAGGGTGAGTGATGCGCTGCGATCCGTCTGTGCGCTGAAAACGATCACCGGAACACGATGCTTATGTGTAATCTGGCGAAGCATCTCGATTCCATCCATGCGCGGCATGTCCAGATCGAGCGTAACCACGTGAGGACGCAGTTCAGCGATTTTTTTCAGGCCCATCTCGCCGTCCATTGCCGTGCCTACTACTTCAATGGAAGGGTCGCGATGCAGCACTTGCGGAATCAGCTTCCGCATCAAGGCCGAATCGTCGACGACAAGAACGCGAATTTTCCCGTTCACGCTATCGCTCCCACGGGCTGAATTCTGGACAGGTAAGAAATCACGGCTAACACGTTCAAAATCAGGACAACTGTTCCATCTCCCAGAATCGAGGCGCCGCTGACGAGCGGCGATGTCACCAAGCGATCTTCCAGCGCCTTGATCACCAATTCCTCTTCACCCATCAAGCTGTCCACAGCAAGACCAAATTTGCGAGTTCCCGAAGCGATCACGATGACAAAAACCCGCTTTCCCATCGCGCGCTGCGGCTGGGATTCAAGACGCTCCAGGCGAACGAGGGTCAAAACCTGGTCGCGCAATTGAAAGACTTCGTGATCGTCCACGCGGTGGATTTCGCCTTCCGTTACACGGGTGATTTCGACTACCGACGCAAGAGGGACGGCGTACAGCTTTCCTGACACGTGAAACAGAAGCGACTGAATGCTGGCGAGAGTGAGCGGCACCATCAGACGAAACGTTGTGCCACGGCCGAGTTCGCTTTCAAGCTCAATCGATCCTTTTAGATTGTCGACAGCGGCCTTGACGACGTCCAAGCCCACACCCCGGCCGGAAATCTCGGTTATTTCATCCGCGGTGCTGAGGCCGGGTGCAAAGATCAGGTTCATGATGTCGGAATCGTTCAGAAGCCCGGTGTCTTCCGTCCGCAGAATTCCGTTCTCGATGGCGCGTCGAAGAATCTTGTTTCGGTCGAGCCCGCGGCCGTCGTCGGAAATTTCGATGACCACATGGTCGGCCTCGTGGTATGCATCCAAACGAACCGTGCCGCGAGCCGGCTTGCGCGCGGCCTCGCGTTCCGCGGCGGTCTCAATGCCGTGGTCGGCTGCGTTACGAACAATATGGGCAAGCGGTTCGGCGAGAGCATCGAGGATGCTTTTATCCAAGTCTGTATTCTGGCCGGCGATTTCCAGGCCAATATCTTTGTTGCGCAGCTTTGCAACGTCGCGCACCACTCGGGGAAACCGGCGGAAAAGCTGTTCCACCGGAACCATGCGGATCTTCATAACCGACTTTTGAAGTTCGCCGAGAACGCGCGCTTGAAAAGAGAGAGCATCAGCGAATTTGCCGCGCAGGGGATCTTTGGCATGTATGCGTTCGAACTCCATAATCGTGCGCTGCAGCATGGATTTTCCGATGATGAGTTCGCCAACCAAATTCATCACGGTATCGATGCGCTCGGCATCGACACGCAGCGTATTTTCGGCTGCGGCGTGGGCCAAGCCAGAAGGCGCCGCGCCGTCGCGCGATTCGTCGTGATGATCCCACGCCGAATCCGGCGTACCTGCGGCAACGCCGGCAGAGACAGCGGCGGCTTCCGACTCGATCAAAATCTCAAGGAGGTCGCGCGGCGCAGCTTGCGGCACGGGAATTTTCAGAACGGAAATCCGGGCAACGACGGAAGGCACGAAACAATGCTCGCGTATCCAGTCCGCGGACTTGGGGCTCGAGATTGCCGCTTCGATCAGGCTTGTGCTGGCGGCTTGCGCCACGCTTTCCGGATGGAGTACTAATATTTTCCCGGCGCTTTCCAGGGCTTTGCGCACCAGTTCGAAGGCCGCCGCCGGAAGCAACGATTCCGAATCGAGATGGAACGCGACGTTGTAAACCGATTCGCCGCGCCGGAAAGCTTCGGCGATCATGAGGCGCTGGTATTCGGTCCAATCAAATTTCGCTTCGCTCGACGATTTTTCGGGCGCCGCAGCCGTTTTGTGCAATAGCCGGTTGATATGATCCCGCAGGGCGCCTCCCACAGGGGGCTGGAGGCGATTGCGATAGGCGGCGAGCATTTCGTGAAATGTATCGGCGGCGGTGAGAACAACCTCGGGAATCAGCCCCGCGTTTTGTTTAACCAGCTCGGGGGTCAGGACGTCTTCGAGCTCGTGGGCGAGCTCACTGAGTTCGCGAAAACCGCAGGCGGCGGAATCGCCTTTGAGCGTGTGTACCGCGCGGCGGACGCTGCGAAGGTGTTCCTTATCGGCCGGATGCTCTTCGAGCGCGAGGCCGGCTTCATTCATGGCCTGGAGAATCTCCGCGGCGCTCTCGAAAAAGAGGTCGCGAAGTTCGGACGCGCGATCGTCGGGCAGGAAATTCACTTGGCCCCCTCGACTTTCTGATACACGGTGGCGTTGTTCTGGTGGATCATGTGGAACTTCGCCGTCAGGCCGAAGAGGCTCTCGGCGTGTCCCACGAAAAGATAGCCTTCCGGATTCAAGCAGCGATGGAACTTGTCAATCAGGCGCTTTTGCTCCGGCTCGTCAAAATAAATCATGACGTTGCGGCAGAAAATCGCGTCGTTGCGCTGCGGAAGATATTCCGTCTTCAGGTTGTGGAAATCGAACTGAACCAAATTCTTTAGCGCGGGCTTGACTAGATATTTGTCGCCGATTTTTTCGAAATAGCGCAGCCGGCAGGTGTAATCCACGGTCTCCATCTGCGCTTCGGTGTAGATTCCCTGCTGCGCGGTGAGCAGCGCCGAATAGTTGATATCCGACGCCAGGATCTCGACTTTCCAGGGCGGAGGAATCAGCGGCTTCGGCGTGGGCATCTCGAACGGAAGCGGATTCCTTAGGTAATAGTAGGCAAGGGCATCGCACACGAGCAGTGCGAGCGTATAGGGCTCCTGTCCTGTGGAACATCCAGCGCTCCAGATGCGCAGGGACCAATCGCGGCGTTCCTGTTTGCGTTTCAAAATATCTTCGAGAATGACTTTTTGAAAAAGCTCCAGCTGCGGGCGCAAGCGGAAAAAACTTGTCTCGTTCACTGTAAGGTTTTCGAGCAGCGAGATGAGTTCCTGCTTGCCCTCACGGCTCGTGAGCAGACGGTAGTAACTGTAGAAAGAATCCATCTGGCAGGCTTTGAGGCGGCGCTGCAAGCGGTCGCGCAGGAAATGAGTGCGGCGCTCGTCAAAGTACATGCCGCATTCCTGGTACACCAATGTCTGCAAGAGCTTCAGCTCGGCTTCCGTGAGTGGTACCTGCGTCGCGAGTGTGGTGGACATTCGTTCCTCGATGTCGTCGCTTTCTGGCTAAGCCTAGAGTTCCCTCTTCGTGCTGATCGCCGGACCGGCGCCGACCAATTCGGCGGTTTCGTCCAGACGGCGAAGTTCGCCGCGCTGCAAAATCTTGTTAAGGTCCAGCAGGATTACCAGGCGCCCACGCAATTTCCCAACGCCGGTGATGTAGTTCAACTCGCCTTCCTGGAAAACATCCTGCGGGGCTTCAATTTCCGAAGGCAGTATCCTTAAGACTTCGGATGCTGAATTCACGAGCAAACCGATAAGCCGGCCTTCCACTTCGACTACCACGATGCGGTTTTTTTTGGTGGGCGCCGCCACGTTTTCGCGAAATCGCTTTCGCAAATCCACCACCGGAATGATCCGGCCGCGAAGATTGATGACGCCTTCGATGTATTCGGGCGCGTTCGGGACGGAGGTTATTTCCGGCACGCGCACGATCTCGCGGACCAACGAGATCGGCACGCCAAAAGTTTCGCGCCCGATGCGGAAGCCTACAACCTGAAGTTCTTTATCCATGTTGGGACGTATGCGCCTTTACGAGCGTGCTAGTTCTGCATACTCCTGCCGGGCCGGCCGCTCCGAACCAGGCGACGGGCGGCGGGAGGGTTGACGCCGGCCTTCGACGAAGCCCTCATCGAGCACGAAACGGTCCATCGATTCCAGAAGCGCGCGGGAAAGTTTGGACATTTGTTCCGCTGCCGCCGCCAATTCGGTCGAGCTCGAAGTGGATTGCTGCACGAGCTCGCGCATTTTTTCCATCGCGCGCACAACGCCTTGCGCTCCGGAGGCCTGTTCTTCGACTGAAGAATTAATCTCTTGCGTAATTTCAGTCAGCCGATTGGTGGCCTTGGCGATTTGCGTGGAGCCGCTGGATTGTTCGGTAGTCGCGGCTCCGATTTCCTGCGAGAACTTATAAACCTCGGAAACCACGTCGGAGATTTTTTCGAGCGCGAAGCTGAGGTCTTTATTCAACAGCAGGCCTTCCTGCACCATACTGGTACTCTTTTCCATGTTATCCACGGCTTCCCGCGCTTCCTTCTGTATGCCCTGAATCAGTTCGGAAATTTCCTTCGTGGATTGTGTGGATTTTTCCGCGAGCTTGCGCACTTCTTCGGCGACGACGGCGAAGCCTAATCCGTGTTCACCGGCGCGCGCGGCTTCGATCGCGGCGTTCAAGGCCAGAAGGTTTGTTTGTTCGGCAAGATCATCAATCACTTCGATAATTTTGCCGATATCGTCTGCGCGACGGCCAAGCACGTCGATAATTTCGGCCGAGGATTGGATCGCGTGACTCGTGCGGTTTAGTCCCTCGGTGGCCTTATCCATGGTGACCATTCCGGTTTGGACCTCTTCGCGCGACCGATGCGAAATATCCACCAGCAGCTTCGCCGTATCCGCAACGCGCTGAATCGAAGTCACCATCTGATCGATGGAAGCGGAAGTTTCGGCGACGCTGGAAGCTTGCACCTGCGTATTCTTGACCACGTTTTGCACGTTGATGCTCATTTCGTGCATCGTGCTGGTGACTTCATCAATCGCCGATGCCGCCTGCACGCTAACTTTCGCGGATTCATCGGAAGCGCTGGCCATCTGCCCGGAACCGCTGGCGACTTGCGATGCGCTGTCGCGGACCTGCCGGACAAGTTCGCGCAATCCATGCGTCATGCGGGTGAAGGCCAAGGCCATGGTGTCTTGCGGGGAGCGGGGCAGGACGGACACCGACAACTGGCCTTCCGCAATCGCCGCAGAGACGGCCGCCATTTCCTTCAAGTGGACAATCATCTTGTTGAAATTTGAAGCGAGCAGACCGACCTCATCATCGCGATGAATATCAATGGACTGATCGAGGTCGCCAGATTCCCCTATGCGATGGGCCACTTCAATCAGGTGATACAGAGGTTCCTTGATTGACTTCGCGGTGGCGAAGGCAATGAATCCGCCCAGCAGAATCGCAAGGAATGTGCCGACAGTCGTAATGATGGTGCTCAATTCGGTGGCGGAGGCGGCCGATGAGTTGGAATCGTCCAACGTCTTCCGCACGGACAGGTTGGCCTCATCCAGTACCGCTGTGGATTTGTTAAACCAGGAATTGGGATCGTGCTGAAGGTAATAAATCTGCAGATCAGAAACCGTGGCGTCGCCTGCGTCCACCTGGTGGCGTTTAGCGATCATCGGCTTGGCAAAATCCTCAAGCCAGCTGCGTTCCCCTTCATCCACTTGAACAAAAGCGGTCTTCAGGTTTGCATCGTTTACCTTGGACTCGGCGTCCTTTAAAATCTCGGAAAGCTCATTGGCGCCCTTGTTGGTTTTATCTTCGTCGCGGACATCGCCACTGAGGAGATAATTTCCAAGATACAAACGGGTTTCCATCATTTGAAAGCGTACGGTCTCAATCGCCTTCACGTCGGACAAGGTCGAAGCAACAGTAGAACGAGCGATGTATTCGCGCCGCACGGTGAAAATATTGATGATGAACAAAACCAACATGATCGCGAGAACAGCGCCGAATCCGAGATAGAGCTTCTTTCCTATTGTCATGTGTGCCGCCTCCACTCCCCCACTTGCAAATGCCTCCGCTCGCATTCGAGCGGGCTAGTTATCTGGCGCCCTGGCCGTTAAATTCGAATTCCACAGTTTCCAGTGTTTCTTTCGGTGCTGCTTCAAAACGCCATTTTTTCACTGCGTCGAGCGCAGAATTCACAAGCAACGGGCTCCCGCCAATTACTTTTGTAGCGCTCACGTGGCCGTCGGGCGCAACGCTGGCCTCAATCTTGACTTTTCCTGAAACGTTATATTCTTTGGCAAGCGAAGGATAATCAGGAACTATTCGAGTGCGTACTTTTCGCTTGTTCGCGTCCGTTGAATTTTCCTGCGCGGATCCTTTTGGCGGAAGAGCGAGCGATTCACCGAAAAGAAGTGCTAGCCCCAAGCCAATCATTCCCATCTTCAACTTCATGCCACTGCCTCCACGCGGGGGATGACTCCAGCCTCGGAAATTGCACGAAGGGTGCCATGCGGCAGACCGATATTTTTGCTTCGCAACAAGTCGCCAATTGTGCCGGGATGTCGCTGAGCTACAGCGTCTTAGGGTCTTTGTCAGACTTCCCATGATGAGGTCCTGATAACTCAGCGTCGTCTCAACCCGCTCGCTTCGACCCTTCTATCGTCTCAGCCTGCGACAGACCCGATTGCGTGTTACGAAACAGCCGGCGCCAGTTCGCTTGACTCAAAATGAGATTGGGCCGTAACGTCTTTAGCGGTAAGTAAGAATCGCGCGCAGCCCCCAAACCTCCATGCGTGCATTGAAACGAACTCGCGAAGTCTCAACTCGTCTCGATGGCTCTTTCGAGAGCCTTCTGGCGCAGTTCTCCGCCGCCACCCTGGAACTTAACCCGTCGCTGGACAAGCCGGAGTTTGCGCGGCGGCTGACTGCGCGCGCGGCGGAAATGTTAGGAGCTCGATCCGCGGTCTTGGTAGTGGCACGCGAGTCTGATTGGGAAATTGCGGCGCTCAGCGGGCCAGCCCATCGCTGGGACGCGATGACTCAGCATCGTCTGGCTGGAACGCTTGCCGAGCAGGCCACCGGTCTCGGTTCTGATTTGCGCACGGGATTAGCGGAACGTCTGCTGGGAGCTGGATTAGCCGAGTCGCTAGGGTGGAAGGGACTGGTGCTCGCGCCGCTCTACGGCAGCGAAGCAGAACTGCTCGGCGTGCTGTGTCTCGTCGATTTGGCGCGTGACCTTTATCCTGCCGAGCGGCAATTACTGGAAGCGCTTGCCAGCCACACATCGGTGGCGCTGGAGAATGTCCGGCTATTTTCCCGGATCGAACAATCCCGCAAGCAATGGGTCCAGGATTTTGACGCCATTTCAGATTACATCATCGTGCACGATGCGGTGAATCGCGTCCTGCGTCTCAATCGCGCGCTTGCGGACTTGCTGGAGCTTCGACCCACAGAAGTTATCGGCCGCGATATGGGCGCGCTGGAACTGCTCTCATCACCAGCACAACCGGGCTATTGTCCGTTCTGCAAAAATTTGCAAGCGGTGCATGAAGAATTCATTCATGAGTCCGCCGACCGGACATTTCTCGTTTCTGCTTCGCGCATACACGGCGGCCCCAAAGACGAATTGCGCACCATTCATGTCCTGAAAGACATTACCGACCGCCGCACGGCGGAGCGCCGCTACCGGCGGGAGCGCGATTTCAACAAAAATATTCTAAACAATACCCAGAGCATGATTCTCGTGCTCGATACCGCGGGGCTGGTAAGTTATGCCAATCGCCGCTGCTTTGAGGCCGGTTACCGCGAACAGGATTTGCTGGGACATTCGCTCGTTCAGATGGTGGCGCCGGCGCGTCGCCCGCTGCTTGCGGAAGCTCTGGAGCGCACATTGCAAGGCGCAGCGCTCGATAATCTCGAGATTCCACTCTCCCGCGGAAACGGCACTACGGGGCAGTTTTCGGTAAGCCTCAGCCCGATGCGCGACGAACAAGGGGACATTAACAGCGTCGTAGTGGTGATGACGGACATCACTGATGCGGCCGACCTGCAGGCGAAATTGATGCACACGGAAAAGATGGCCGCGCTCGGGCAACTGGTCTCCGGCGTGGCCCACGAAGTGAACAACCCGCTCGCGGCGATCGTCGGATTTACGGATCTTCTGCTGGAAAACACAGACGTCCCGGAAAACGCCAAAGAAGATCTGCGCGTGATTTTGCAGGAAGCGCAGCGAACGCGAGTGATCGTGCAGAATTTGCTCAGTTTTGCGCGGCAGATGCCGGCACAGCGCGAGCCGCTGCAGGTAAATTCCATTTTGCAGCAGACACTGAAGCTTCGCGCATACGATCTTTCGAACCACGGAGTGGAGTTAGTCGAAAATTACGACGCGGAATTGCCGATGATGGTCGGAGATCCGCACCAATTGCAACAGGCCTTTCTGAACATATTGAATAACGCCTATGATGCCGTTCATGAAACGCGCCGCCAGGGAAAAATTGGGATTCGATCATCGCATCGGGACGGATTAATCGAGATTATATTTCGCGATAATGGGACAGGTATTTCCCACCCCGACCGCATTTTCGACCCTTTTTTCACCACCAAGGAAGTAGGCAAAGGCACAGGTCTGGGACTCAGCATCTGCTATGGCATCGTTCGAGCGCATGGCGGAGAAATTTCGGCGCGCAACAATTCAGACGGAATTGGATCTACGTTTATCGTGCGGCTGCCAATTGCGAACAGCACTGCGCCCCCCGACGAAGAAAGTGGCGCCCAATGACGAGTGCCGACGCGACCGCCGCGCTGACGCACGGCTGCATCTTGTTGATCGAGGACGAGCCATCCGTCGCTGCGTTTCTGCGCACGGCGCTGGAACGGCGCGGTTATCAAATCACGTCCTCTGCGTCCGCCATAGACGGACTGCAATTACTCGCCACAGGGGATTTTCGCGGGGTGATTTCGGACTTTCGGACACCCGGCGGAATCACCGGCGCGGATGTTCATGACTGGCTGTTGCGCCACCGGCCGGAATTGGCGTCGCGAATCATCTTCATTACGGGTGATACCGCGAGCGCCGAGACGGTGGCGTTACTTGCGCAAAACGGGACACCTTGCGTGGAAAAACCCTTCCGCGTTCATCAGCTGATGGCCGCGGTGGAAAAGACGATTGGAAAACCATGAGAGACGAATCAAAGCTCCGCTTTTTGATTGTGGACGATGAACAAAGCATCCGCCGGCTGTGCATGACCGTGGGACAAGGACTGGGTTTCGTCTGCACCGAGGCTGAGACGGCCGAGTCCGCTCTCGAATCATTGGACACAACGCCGCCCGACATCGTGGTCACCGACTTGAAGCTTCCCAGCCTCTCTGGGACCGAGTTGCTCAAGAAAATCCGCGAGCAATTGCCGCGCGCCGAGACCGCTATCATGACCGGGCATGGATCCATCGAGTCCGCCGTGGAAGCCATGCGCCAAGGCGCATACGATTACATTGAAAAACCGTTTCGAGTGGAGCGGCTGCGGCAGCTTCTGCAGCGCATGGCCGAAAAAGTTCGCCTGGTGACGGAGAATCAATTCCTGCGGGAGCGCGTGAGCACGGAAACACAGCTCGACGGAATCGTCGGGACCTCGGTAAAGATCGAAGATGTGATGCGAATGATTTCCAGGCTTAAGGAAACGCGTACACCCGTGCTGATCACGGGAGAAAGCGGCACGGGAAAAGAACTGGTGGCGCGAGCGATTCATTTCCGCGGACCTCTGGCGCAAATGCCGTTCGTCGCCGTGGACTGCGGCTCCCTGGTTCCAACGCTTATGGAAAGCGAGCTTTTTGGCCACGAAAAAGGCTCCTTCACCGGCGCGCTGAAAACGAAAGCGGGCCTTTTTCAAGCAGCGAACGGCGGAACAATTTTCCTGGACGAGATCGGTGAATTACCCCTGGAGTTGCAGGCCAAGCTGCTGCGCGTTTTGCAGGAAAAAGAGGTGCGGCCCGTTGGCAGCAACGTGAAAGTTCCGGTGGACGTCCGGGTGATTGCCGCGACCAATCGCGATTTGGAATCCGCCTATCGGGCTGCCACGTTTCGCAAGGACCTCTATTTTCGTCTGAATGTTGTCACCGTGCACCTGCCCAGCTTGCGAGAACGCCGCTCCGATATACCGCAGCTGGCGCATTGTTTCCTGGACCGCTATGCGCCGGGAGAAAATATCCAAGTGACGGCGGACGCCATGAAGAGTTTCCTGCAATATGACTGGCCGGGAAATGTGCGAGAGCTTGAGAATTGCATCGCGCGCGCCGTTGCGCTGGGGGACCATCACACGATTGATGTAGGCGATCTGCCGCCAGCCGTTCGCGTGGCGCCGGAGGGTAAATCGCAAGCTTCCGATTCCGAGCTCTCTACAACCGCGTTGTCTGATCTGGAGCGCATGACCATATTGCGCGTTTTCGAACAGGCGGGAGGCGATAAGGCGCTGGCGGGAAGAATGCTGGGTATCAGCCGGGCTACGCTGTATCGAAAACTCAAACTTTACAATATTCCGTTGCGGTCGGCCCACAGAGAGCATGTGGGCATGGCGTCATGAGCGATTTATGGCAAACGCTAAAGTCTGTTTCTAGATTCACGCCCGCGAATTACGCCGAGCGATGAGACAGTGTGTCGCACACTGAGACGCCGCGAGACAAAACCTCCGCTCTACATCTTGCAATAGCATGAAATAAAATCACTTAATATTCCAATCTCCTGAAAATCTTTGGCTGTCCATGTGCATTCCCTACTGGGGCAGTTTTCCGCTTTCATTCGTGGTGTTGCTGCGCTCGCCCTGTTCGCGACTTGGGGCATGAGCCTTTAGAGACTGCGGAGAGCGAAAGGATTGGGATCCTGTGCTGAGTGAAACCGAAGTAGCGATCGCTTTCCAAGGTCAAACTTGCATTGAGAAATTAGCGCAACTTTTTACCGGAATTTCGCCAGTGCGCATACCCGTGCGAGTTCTGACGACGGGCACTGGCCGCAAACGACTGCAGGAACAGACCGTAATTGAATTCGGCACAGCGCATGAGGTTTTATTCTCGTCGGTTTTGCCGTTGGAGTTCGAAGATCGTGTCCGCATGCTGAACTCAGACGGCTCGCTGGATGCGTGGGCCACAGTCGTTGCGGTGAGGTATCACGACGGCCGGAAAGCCGTCGCGGCGCGTTTTGTGGGACATATCGACAACTGGATTATCAAACCATGACGACAAACACGAATGTTTCAAATTCAGGAAACGCCGTAAGTCCTTCCGAATTTGCCACACAATGGAGCGAGGCACGTCTTGCTTACTCCTTATACGCAGCGCTGGCGACGCAGTTCAATCTCGCTCCGCTTCCGCATCCGGCGGGCGAGTTGCCCCCACAGCGGCCCACGCGCGATGTATTTGACGCGGACCTGAAATGGTTCGACACAATTGACGAGAACCTTCGCGCATTTCAAATTCGCCAGCTCCCTCCGGAAACACTCAACGCCAGCGAAGAGGGTTTGCGAGCCTTTCTGCAGCGGCAGTTGAAGAAACAGGAAAAAACACCAGCCGACCGCGACAAAATCGATTTGCTGCTGGTGCAGTACTTCGCGTTATGCGCTCCCGAGGACCTTTATCGAAAAGATATTGGACTCGACGATGTCGCGCAGGTTCTGCGACCCGTGCTGGGCGAGGCGGATGTCGCGTCCCTGGAATGGTGCGCGCCCCTAGACCAGATCCTTGGAAAAATCGCGCAGTGCCAGAGCTTGCGCGACATGATGGAACATGGCCTGCTGGAACAAGGGCGATTGCTGAAGGAATCCGCTGGTCCCTTGTTCTACGATCCGGCAGCCCTGATTGCGTTTTGCCGCTTCAATTTTCTGCTTCGGCGGGCATTTATTCGTTTGCTCCACGCAGACTTGAGCGCCGTGCAACAAGCCGTGGAAGCTCTCGATTCCAGCGGCGTGAAAACGGTGGATTGCAGGCGCGCGGGATTTTCTGCCGCTGAAACGACCATTCAACTTCGCTATTACTGCGAAAACTGGCGCCAGCCATTCCACAAAGACTATACGGCGAGTTCGGTAAGGCGAGCTTTCGAGCAACTGCTCGCGCTGCGCGCCGATCTCGAAGAGGCGCTTGGGTCTCCGCATACCAGCAAGTCTTCCGCAACGATTTCCGAAGAGGTTGTTCGGAGTGCAGTCGCTTCGCCGGATGACGGAGAAAAACGGCCGGCAGTCTTGGCCACGCCTGCTCCGGCAGCAGTGCAAGTTTCGCCGTCCAATGCCCCAGCGCCCAAAAACACGGAAGCCGGGAAAGATGCGAATGTGCCGGCCCCAAGGCCGCCAAGCATTCCTCCATCGGTGAGCCAGCCAGCGAACTCTGCTAACGATGGCCCGGCTGCGGCGACGAGCACCGCGGAAATGGAAAAGTGTCTCGAGGGAATCTGGGAGCAACTGATTGCTGCTCCACCTTCGCGTGGGCGCTCCATGTCCACGGTCGTGCTGCAGGACACCAAGGTTTTGCTGTCGTCATGGGAGGTAGGCGCTTTCGTGGCGGACGGCGGGCAGGAAGCGGAAGACCTTCGGCGAGCCGTGGTGGCGCGGGCGTTGCTAGGCCTCGCAATGGACCAGCGAAAACGTTCCGGCGATTTGAGTCAACTTGCATCCGCGCTGGTACTGGCCCGGACGGAAGTTTCCTACTTTCAGGGCCGCGTGGAACAGGCGAAGCGCGCAAAGAATACGGAAGCTGCGGTGAATTTAGGGATCAGCACGAAACGTCTACTTTCCACCATTGAGGAAGCGGAAAAACTTCAGCCCTGAGATTGAAGCGAACGGGGGACCACTTGAGTCAGGCCAGCGTCCTGATTGTCTCGGACGACACGGAATTTGCTCGATCGGTTGCGGCGCGCTGGCACGCGGAGCGGCACGTCCCGGAAATCGCGCTGGTCACCAGCGACGTCTGGCATGGTTCGAGCGCCGCGAGTTACGACCTGGTGATTCTGGGACCCGTACGTGAGCGCAAGACTTCCGCAATCCTCTCTGCCTTGCGCACTTATCCAAACATTACAACCGTTTGTGTTTCGGACGATGAGAAAGAAATTTCGTTCCTGCAATCCGAACATCCGCACTTACAGATTGTGCCGCGCCACGATGGCTGGACTTCAACATTAATTCTTGTGGCCAGTGAAGCGCTGCGGCGAGTGCAAGCCGTTGCCAGGGCTCAGCGTGCAGAACGCCTCGCGATTGAGAGCCAGGGGCACGCGACCCTTGGCCGATACATGCTCGAAATGCGTCCCAGCGTGAACAACGCGCTGACCTCCATATTGGGGAACGCAGACTTGTTGCTGCTAGAACCGGAACAAGTGACTGCCGAGTGTCGCGATCAAATTCGAACGGTTCACACCATGGCTCTGCGGCTGCACGAAATCATGCAGCGATTCTCATCACTTGCCGCCGAGATGCGAGCCGGTGAGAAAGAGTCTCAAGGTGATACGCCCGAGAGTTCTCATCATCTGGTGTCCGGGTCGTAAGAACGAAAAAGCGGTCCGTAAAGGTAGTCGATACATGGGGATGTCGAGATGTTCGCAGAGCGAGAATTTGTCGCACGAGGTGGCTACCGAGTTGCAATTCCTTCTCGGGACTCCAATCGGGAGGCGGAGGTATGTTGAAGAAAATTCTAGTTGTGGATGATTCGCTGGCCGAAATCCGGCTAATGCAAAACATGTTGCAGGAAGGCGGCTTTTATTCCGTAGGCATCTCTGATCCGACGAAGATTGAGGAAGCGATAGAGGAAGAGCGGCCGAACGTGATTCTGCTGGACGTGGTGATGCCGCAGCGGAACGGATTTCAGGCTTGTCGTGACTTGAAGAACCACGAATCGTATTCGCAGATTCCGGTGATCTTAGTGACTTCCAAGACGGCGCCCAGCGATCGCTACTGGGGCGAACAGCAAGGCGCGAATGGCTACGTGGCCAAACCATTCACACCCGATGAATTGCTGAGCGCGGTAAAGAGGTTTGCTTGATGCCGAACGAGCGCGAAAACTTAGTGCTGTCGCACGCGGAACTCGCCGGGGGCGAGTTTCTCGAGAGCGAGTCGCTGGCTGAAGAGCGGCTGCCAGAACGGCAATACTGCGTTTTTCGCGCCGGCCGCGAGCGCTTTTGTTTTTCAGTTCTGGAAGTGGAGGAAGTAGTGGATTGGCCAATCGTGACCCGAGTGCCGCTGGCGCCTGCGTTTCTGATGGGTGTCTTCAACTTGCGCGGAACAATCGTTCCGCTGGTCGACATTGCGTTCACAGAAGGCCGGCGTCCCGGTCTACTGCCGAAACACGTGGTGGTTGCAGCGTTGAAGAGCGACACGCAGCGCGGGGATTTGCGGCTGGGCATTGCAGCAGATGAAGTGATCGGCACGTATTCCGCAACCGAAGAATCGATGCTCGATCAAGCGCCAGCGGAAGTGCCGCATTGCCGCGGAATGCTGCGGCATGACGATCGGCTTGCGCTGGTGGTGGATCTCCGGCGGCTGACTGATGTTTTTCCGGTTCCGGTAATTTGAAGAATTGCGTCACGGAGTTTTTAGCTGAGCAAAAATGAGGCCAGTTCTCTGGCCCCTGAAGGTTCGCGATTCGCAGTGCGGGTCGCGCGGTAAACAAGTTCTTTGGAGGAAGTCATGAAAGCTCGTTTGAGTTCGACAATTTGGTTGCTGGTCTTCTGGATCGGCGCCGCACTTTTTGGCGTGCTGGGGCTGGCGTATTACGCCGGCTCACACTCGGGAGCAGGCGCCGACGCCAGTTCTTTTCCGGGCGGGGCAAATGGCGCGCTAGTCGTCGCGGCCGCGCTGGCAATTCTCGCCGCCGTCTCGCTCATCTACGTGCTGGGCAAGCGCGTGCTGACCCCGGTACAGGAGATTGCTACGTTTTCAGAACGGCTGGTGGCCGGCGACGTACGCGCGCGGGTGGAAATTGGAACGAGCGACGAGTTCGGATTCATCGCGGAGAACTTCAATCGCAGCGCCGCGAAAGTGGCCCATGCGGTAACGAATCAACAAGCGCAGGATTCGCTTCAGCGCAGCATCACCGATTTGCTCAACACCATCAGCCAAGTGGCGCGGGGCGACTTGAATATCCGCGGCAAGGTGAGCAACGACGCTCTGGGTAACGTCGTGGACTCCGTGAACTTCATGCTCGACAACTTCACCAAGGTTCTCGAACGCGTGCGCAAGGCTGCGGTCGACGTCAGCACCAGCGCGAATCAGATTCTGGAAGCCGCAGACGACATGACCGCAGGCGCTACGCAACAAGACCAGGAAATCACCAACACGTCATCGGCCGTGGAGGAATTAACGGTTTCGATGAAGCAAGTGTCGAACAACGCGGAAGCCAGCGCGGAAGCCGCTCGTCGCGCGCTGGATGCCGCGGAACAAGGCAACCGCGCGGTGCGCGATACGCTGGACGGCATGCAGCGGATTCGCGCTTCGGTGCAAGCAACCGCAAAGAAAATCAAATCGTTGGGTGATCGCTCACTGGAAATTTCGGAAATCATCAACGTGATTAACGACATCACCGAACAAACGAATTTGCTGGCGCTCAATGCGGCCATCGAGGCGGCGCGCGCCGGAGAAGCAGGCCGAGGTTTCGCGGTCGTCGCGGACGAAGTGCGCAAACTCGCCGAACACTCCCGCAGCGCCACCAAGGACATCGCCGCACTCATTAAAGCCATTCAGGCCGAGACAAACGAAGCCGTGGTGGTGATGGAAGAAGGTACGCGCGAAGTGGAAGTGGGAGCGGGGTTGGCGGACCAAGCCGGAAAAGCGCTGGAAGCCATTTCAAGCGTCGTACGCCAATCCGCTGAGCTGGTACAGGAGATTTCGCTCGCGTCGAAGCAGCAGGTACGCGGAACAGAAGGCGTCGCAAATGCCATGCAGATCATTTCCGGCATCACGCGCCAGACCACGCAGGGTGCGCGGCAGACGGCTTCGACCGTAGGCAACATGGTGAAGCTCTCCGAACAGCTCAACGAAGCGCTCGCGCAATTTCGTTCGCAGTCAGGCCGACCGGAAACGACTGCATCCGAGGAAACGCGGCCGGCGGCTCCCGTGGGGGCGCATCGTTAACGGTGTGCCGGAGTGGCCGGCGAAAAAGCCGGCCGCTGACGCGTGCCGAACATGAAACAACATCTCACTACCGCGCAGCTTACCGAGACGGAACTCGGCGAGATTCGCACATTGGTTGAGCAGCGTTCCGCGATTTTGCTCGATTCTTCTCGCGAGCGCTTCTTTTCAACCCGGCTGCGCGAATATCTCGGCGAGAAACATATTGAGAGCGGAACAGAGCTGCTGCAGATCGTACGCGGATCCGTCGTTGAATACGAAGCGCTGCTGGAACAGTTGCTGACGCAGGAGACTTCTTTCTTTCGCTATCCGGCGGTGTTTGAAGCGCTGAGGAAAAAGATTCTGCCCGAGGTGCAGGAGCGGAAATTCTGGCAGGACCCGCGGGCGCTTCGCATATGGAGCGCGGGATGTTCGACGGGTGAAGAACCCTGTTCGATAGCAATGACGCTGAGCGACACGCTGCAATTTGCGGAGGCGTGGCAGATTGAAATCCTGGCCACCGATATCAGCCGCCGTGCGTTGTCCCACGCCGAACGCGGAATCTACGCCAAGCGCAGCTTAAAGGATGTTTCGCCGGCACAGCTGGAAGCGCATTTTTCGGCAACGAAGCATGGATATCAAGTGAGACCGCGAATTCGAAAGATGATCTCGTTCGTGCAGATGAATCTGGTCGAGCCGCTGTACTTCGGCAAGTTCGACTGCATTTTTTGCATGAATGTGCTGATGTACTTTTCGGAAAAAAGGCGGCTCGCGATCCTGCGCCGCTTTTATGACGCGCTGGAGCCCGGCGGATATTTTCTGCTGGGCCACTCGGAAACGCTGTCGAATGTTTCGCTGAATTTGGAATCCATCAGGCTTGGTGATTGCTTGATTTATCGCAAGCCCGTATCTGCTGAGGCGCCGCGGACGCTGGCCTTCGCGGAGGAACGGCCGTGAACGTGCCAAACCAAGAATCGGTGGAATTGTTCCTCCAGGAGGCTTCCGAGAACCTCCAGTTTCTGCGGGAGTACTCCGGCATGCTGCAAGAGCCGCAAACGCAGCCTGGAGACCTTGAGAAACTTTACATCGCTTCCCACACACTCGCGGGAACTTCCGCCAGCTACGGATTTCCTCAATTTTCGGAAGTGTCTGCAAAGATGGCGCACATTTTCCATTACGCCATGAACGCCACGTTAGCCGCGGACATGCATGGGCCTCTCACTGAATTCATTTCAGACGCAATTTCGGTGCTTGAATTCGATTTGCTGCAAATCAGTTCGAGCGGCGCCGAAACAATGGAGGATCTCGCCGCCTTCAAGCAGCGCTATTCGTTCGCATTTCCCGCCGAACCGTCCGAGTCCAAGCAATACTCAGACGACGAATACGGTGGCGCAACAGTTGGCGGTGATCCCGGTGATGGGCAGTCCGTGCCCGCAGTCTTTCCATCGCCTTCCTATGCCGATAAGCTGCCGGCCGACGGGGAAGTGCCTGACGAGGTTCTCGAATTTTTCATTCCGGAGGCTGAAGAGCACTTGCAGGCGGTGACGGAATGTCTGCTCGCGCTCGAAGCGAACCCGAAGGCCGAAGACATTCACCGGTTATTCCGTTCGATGCACACGGTAAAGGGCTCGGCGGCTCAGGTCGGACTTCACCGCCTTTCCGCCGTGGCGCATCGAGTGGAGGATTTGATCGGCGAGTTGCGAGATGGCGCGCTGCAACCCAACGCCAGCATCATCGATATTTGTCTCGAGTCCGTCGATGTGCTGAAAAAGTTTCTGCACCGGCAATGGTCGAGCGATACAGAGATGCGCGCTGCGGTCGATATGCTTCTCGCGAGAATTGAGGACCTGGCACCTGAGGGCGCGCATGACGCGAAGGCCGAGACCACTCACGGCGTTGCGGCAGCACCAGAATCAAGGGAGGAGCCGACAGTTGAAGGGCAGGCGGCTGCTCCGAGTTCCGCCGCTGCGCAGGTATTGCCCCAGGCGAAGTCCGTGCGCATTTCGCTCGAGCGCCTTGACCGTATGATGAACGCGGTCGGAGAGCTGGTCATAAACCGAACGCGCATGCTAGGGCGTTTGTCCGAACTCGCGAAACTGGTGGAGATCCTGAATTTTTCTAAGAGACGGCTTTCGGGGAAAGTCGGTGATTTTCAGGAAAAGCATGAATTCAGCCGCATTGGAGGAACTCGGAACTTTGGCGTGCATGCGCCGCAGATGGACACGTTCCGCGGCACCTTGGGAAACATGCCGGCCATCATGTCCAGCGATTTGCTGGAGTTTAGCGACCTGGAGATGGATCGCTACGACGACTTCAACATATTGTCCCGCTCGTTAACCGAGATATCCGCGGACGTAACCGAAGTGCTTACCCAGCTCGAAGGATTCATGGGAAGAGTGGACTCGGACATCGACGAGTTCACAAAACTAGCTCATCACTTGCAGGACGAGATCACTGCCGCGCGGATGGTGCCGATTGGCAACCTCTATACGCGGCTTTCGAGGACGGTCAGAGACGCGTCCAAGGCAGCCGGAAAACCAGTGGAACTTTCGCTGGAAGGCGCGGAGACGGAACTCGACAACAATATCATCCAGCACATTTCCGATCCGCTGATTCACCTGGTACGCAACGCGGTTGCGCACGGGCTCGAAGATCCGCAGGCTCGCCGGCAGAGTGGAAAACCCGATAAGGGGCGCGTGGAAGTGCGCGCTTATCACCGCGGCAATCATATTTTCATCGAAGTCGAAGACGACGGCTGCGGAATTGATTACGACGGCGTCCGGCGACGCGTGATCGAGTCGGGCGCCACGTCACCGCTTGCCGCAGCGGAGCTGAGCGAACGAGAACTGCGCGAATTCCTTTTCCGGCCGGGATTTACAACTGCTTCTTCGATGACGGAACTCGCCGGGCGAGGGGTCGGCCTTGATGTGGTGCGCGCGAATGTCCATGCGCTCAACGGCGAAATCGAAGTTCGTTCGGAGCCCGGCCGCGGCGCGTGCTTCACGGTCAAAGTTCCTCTGACGCTGATTATTTCGCAAGCCTTGTTCGTGCGGTGCGGCAGCGCCGTGTTTGCCTTACCGCTGGCAGTGATTGAAGAAATTCGGCGTCTAAAACCGACGGAAATTGAAGACGTGGGCGGCAGGCTTCTCACGCGTGTGCGCGATGTTGTCACGGAAGTCGTGCGGCTCGATCTGCAGCTTGCGCTTCCTCCGCTCGAACCGGTGAACGGCTATTTTCACATGGTCATCGTAAAGGTAGCCGGCAAGCAGGTGGGCGTGGTGGTCGAAGAAGTTTTGGGCAAAGACGAAATCGTTATCAAGAATCTGGGAAATTATTTGCGGCGGGTGAAACTCTTCCCCGGCACGACGATTGCGCCGGATGGAAGTTTGATTCTGCTGATTGATTTGAATCGATTGGTTTCGAACGATACAGCGGAACGCCACGCCCTGCCCTCGTCTTCTCCGGCCGCACGCGTGTTTGCGCCGGGGGCGGAAGCGGTAGCTGCTGGAAACATCCCGGCGGCAGCGGTTGACCCGGTGGAAAATGATCGTGTTGTGGTGGTTGCGGATGATTCCATCAGCGTCAGAAAGTTTGTCGGACGCATGCTCGAAAAGGCAGGCTATCGCGTGAAGCTCGCTTCCGATGGCCTGGAAGCCTCCGAAATCATCGCGGAATTTGGCTGTCATCTGCTGATCACGGATCTAGAAATGCCGCGCATGAACGGTTACGAACTACTGGCGCATCTCCGTCAGGATCCGGTGACGCGGCGGATTCCCGTGCTCGTGGTTACCTCTCGAGCGGGTGCAAAGCATCGCGATCGCGCCATGAAAGAAGGAGCCTCCGGATTCTTAACCAAGCCGGTGCAGGAAGATCAGTTGATTTCAACCATTGAAAGTTTGATTGACCCGGTGAAACCGAAGGGCCGGCCAACGCTGAGGGTGCCGGTGCAGCAGGATTGAAATGATTAAGAGCCCTGAAAAGAAAATTCGAGTGTTGGTGGTGGATGACTCCGCGTTTATGTGCAAGGTGCTTCAGGAGATCATCAATGCCGATCCTCAGCTCGAAGTGGCGGGGCAAGCCCGCGACGGGCGCGACGCGGTCGCGCTGGCGGAATCGTTGCGGCCCGACGTAATCACCATGGACATCAATATGCCGCACGTGGATGGCTTGCAAGCCACCGAAATGATTATGTCGCAGCATCCTAGACCGATCGTCATTGTGAGCTCTGAATCTCGAGAAGGTGCTTCGAGCACTTTGCGAGCGCTCGAGCTGGGCGCAATTGATTTCGTTCCCAAACCTTCCAGCGGTATCGATTTGGATATGCGCAGCGTGCGCGACGAACTGACTCGTAAGCTCAAAATGGCCGCGAAGGTTCGCGTAGTGCGTACCGCGACTCGCGGGAAAGCCCCGACTCCGCCGGCGGATGTTCCAGCCAATAGGAAATCCGGGGCCGATGCGTCGGTTGCGTCTCAGAACGGCGGAAAATTTCCGATTGTGGTTATCGCCGCGTCTACGGGCGGACCGGCCGCTGTGATGCGGGTGGTCGCGGGATTGCCGAAAGATTTTCCGGGAGCTGTGCTTTTGGTGCTGCATATGCCGGCAGCGTTCACAAAACCGTTTGCGCTGCAGCTCGCCGAGGTATCGCAATTAACGGTAAAAGAGGCGGAGGCGAACGAGTCCGTGCAGCCAGGCATAATTTATCTGTGTCCGGGTTCGCATCACCTGAGAGTTTCCCCCACCGGGAAAATTATGCTGGACCCGGGGATGAGAATCGAAGGTTACCTTCCCTGTGCGAACGCTGCGCTTGAAACAGTCGCGGCATATTCGCGGCTGATGGCTATCGCCGTGGTGCTAACCGGCATGGGTAACGATGCCGCAAAGGGTGTGAAGTCCGTGAAAGCCAACAGCGGTTACGTGATCGCTCAGGATGAGGCGTCATCCGTGATCTTCGGCATGCCCGCGGAGGCCATTAAGACGGGCGCCGTAGACGAAGTGGTGGATATAAACGAAATCAGCGCGGCGATCGAAAGGCGCGCAATGAAATTCTGCAAGCTAGTTCCGGTCGGAGCGTCATGAAGATTGCGGCTCAGGAGCCGATAAAATCGCGCCGGATTCGGCGGTCGGAAGCGGTAATTCTGTTTACCGTGGCGAATCAGCTCTTTGCTATCGCCGCGGATTCGGTGCAGGAAATTCGAAGTACGGACAGCTTAGGCGCGGCTTTAGAGATAGAACAGCAGGAAATTCCGAAGGTGCGCCACACAATTGAACGTAACCACAGAACATACTTTGTCGTAAACGCATGCGCGCACTTCGGATTAAGAGTGGTGCGGCCCACGTTAGTTCTGATCTTGAGGCAAATTCGCGTGGCCGTGCTGGTGGACAAAATCGAACGCATGACGGAAATTGCGGCGGTTCACGCTCTGCCGCGAGCTTTTATTGGCGCGGAATGTCAATGGTATCGCGGGCTCGCGTACATTGAGGACCAGGTGATACCGGTGGTCAGTCCGGCGGGATTTTTGACGGCGAATGAATTTCAGCGGCTCGACGGTGCAATGGCGGATGCAGCGTCACATCAATCGTTGGAAGGGGCCATACGGATATGAGCGGCGGCGACAACGCGAATGCCAAATCATACGTCCTGGTCCAAATTGGAGACCGTCGATTTGCGATGTCTGCTGCGACCGTTTCAGAGCTGGCGCCGCCAGTCCGGTTGCACCAATTTCCGCAGACCTCGCCTTTGGTAGCGGGAGTAATCGTCCGACGTGGCCGAATCGTGCCGGTATATGACGTCAGCCGGATATTGGCCGGCAAAAATTCTCCAACGCACCGATTTTATCTGGTGGCAACTCGCGAGTTCGGCTCATTTAGTGAGCCTAGCGCGATTCCAGTTGACGGCGAATGCGAGCTTGTGACCGCTGCAATACAAAGCTCAGATGCGACCAGCCCCAAATATATTTCGGGCAGGCTGACGATCGGCGAAGAGAATATCGAGGTTCTGGACTTGAACGCGCTGGTGACATCGGCGCCTGCCGAGCCGAATGAGTTCGATTACGCGGAGTCCCGGGGATGAGCGTGCTGCCAAATCTCCCGAAGATTCTGCTGATCGACAGCAATGTCTATTTTTCCAAACGTCTAACTGATGCTTTGCAGCAGCAGGGCTTCGAAGTTGTGCCAAGCACGCAGGCAGCGTACGCACTGACCATGCTCGAATGGAACGCGCCCACGGCGATACTTTGCGCTACGAATTTACGCGACATGGGCGCGCTCGAAATGGCCCCCATTCTGCGCGCGGATCCTAAGACTGCAAACATTCCGCTGATCGCGATCGGCGGAGGCGGAGGAGATCAGGCGTTGCTGGAAGCATATCGCGCGGGCTGCGACGATTTCGTGGACCGGCGCAGGTCGCCCGCGGACATTGCGGCGCACGTGCGGAGTTTCCTTTTGAGCCGGCAGGAGGGCTTTCAGCCCACGCAGATGCTGTCGACCGCGGACACGGACTTGAGCGGCAGTCTTTCGCATCTGGATCTCCCGGGTGTGATCCAGATGCTCGAACAAGCGCGCCAAACAGGCGGCCTGCACGTCAATGCCGGCGAGACCGATGGCATCATTTTCTTTGAAGCTGGACAAATTTTTCACGCCGAATGCGGGACGGCGTTTGGCGACGAAGCCGTAACAGAAATCGTCAAAACGTGCCAGGGAGCCGTAAAGGGCGTTTACAAATTCGTGTACGGAGCAAGCGCCGCGCAGCGGACTGTGCTGCGATCCGCCACCGATCTTTTGCTTGATGCCATGCGGGAGTTCGATGAAGGCGAACGCGACGAGATCGAGAAGGAAGTGTCATGAGCGAAATACAAAACCCAACAGCTGCCCGGACTCCGACGGTATATTTCATCGACGATAGCGCCACGATGCGCGAAGTGATCAAGATCGCTTTTCGCAAAGAGAACATCCACGTTATCACCTGCGCGGACGCCGCTTCGGCGCTCGAGCAGTTCAACCAGATCGCTCCGGATGCGGTAATTACCGACGTGATCATGCCGGACAAAGACGGTTACGAAGTTTGCGAATTTATCAAACAGCACTATCGGTTCGGCAAGACGCCGGTAATTTTGATGTCAGGTGTCGTCAACCGCTCGGTTGCGGAGCGCGCCACGGCGGTGAAGGCCGACGAGTTGATACGGAAGCCATTTCAACCGCAGGATCTAATTGTTCGCGTCAAGAATCTGCTACATCCGACAAGTTCCGTCGCGCCTCGCGGGATCGAGAGCGAGGATGCGACTGAGATATCGTCGCGAATGGCGTCACGTGCGTTGACCGGCTTGTTTTCCCCGAATCCCGCGAACGCTTCCGCAACCGTTACGGTTGCTCCGCCGTTTGCTCCTTCGGCTCCCGCTCTGGCTGCCCCAGCCAGGAACCGTTCACTTCCGGAGGCGGCTGTCTCGCGCACCACAGTGCAATCAACTGCGGAAATTCAGAAATTACGCAACGAGCTACGCCGCCTCGAGCTTTTTGTTAAGAAATTGCAGGCCGAACTCGAGGCTGAGCATCAATATTGCGCAGCGCTCGAAGCCCATTTCAAAGCGCTGCAGGAATCCGAAGATTCGCGTTGAACCCGGCTATTTAATCAAGCGCCTTGGAATGCAGGAACTCGCGCGCAACCTCGGCAATATCGCGGTGTTCCCCATCCACGGCATAATTCATCTTTCGCATTTCCGCGTCGGAAATCTTTCCACCCAATTCTTTAATAGCGGAACGCATTTCCGGGAAACGCGCGAGGGTATCCTGGCGAACGATGGGCACTGCTTCGTAGGGCGGAAAATAATGTTTGTCGTCATCGAGGATCACCAGATCGCGTGCCGCCAGCAATCCGTCGGTTGAATTCCCGGCGACTAAATCCACCTGCTTATCCAGCAGCGCGCGATAGAGCAAGCCCAGATCGAGGATGCGCGGCGTCGAACTGAATTTCAGCCCATACGTTTTTGCAAGACCGGTATATCCATCGGGACGTTCCATGAACTCGTATCCAAATCCCGCGCGCCATTGCGGAGTGTACGGCCTCGCGTCGTCAATGGTCTTCAACTTCAATCGGCGGGCATCTTCGCCGCGCACCACAATCGCAAACGTATTATTGAACCCAAGCGAAGGCATCACCTCCAATCCAAAGCGCTGCTTATATTCGCTTTTCACGCGAGCGAATACGGTCGAAGGGTCGCTCTGAATCGGGTCATGCAGAATCGCCGTCAACGCCGTGCCCGTGTACTCCACATACGTATCAATTCGGCCGGAGAGCAGCGCCTGCTGGCAAATATAGGAACCAGCCAGATAAAACCGCCTGATGACTTGCCGGTGCAAGCGAGCCTCAAGATGCTGCGCAATGATTTCGGCAAGAAGCGCCTGCTCGGAAAAGTTTTTAGAACCGATAACGATCGTGTTGCGCGTCCCGTTGTAACACGAGGCCAGCAGAAGTATCAGGCAAACGATGGCAAGACTTCGCCGTGCAATCATGATTGCGCAGGCCGCAGCCTACGCTCCAGCAAACTCAATATAAAATCAGCCAGAAGCGCGAGCGCCGCCGCTGGAATCGCTCCAGCGAGAATCAACTGGTCATTCACCATGGCAAGGCCGCGAAAAATGAATTCGCCCAGGCCTCCGGCGCCCACCGCCGCCGCAATGGTCGCGATGCCGATGGTGAGTACCGTCGCAACGCGCACGCCCGCGAGAATCGTCGGCATGGAAAGCGGAAGCTCGACTTGGAACAGGATCTGGTTTTCCGTCATCCCCATCCCGCGCGCCGCTTCCCTGACCGCCGCATTCACGCTGCTGATGCCTGTGGAAGTGTTGCGAATAATGGGAAGCAGTGCGTACAACATCAGCGCGGTGATTACCAAGCGGTCTGCGCGATCCCCGAGCCACGGCACCGGTAACAGGAACCCGAATAGCGCGAGGCTGGGAATTGTCTCGGCAATATTTGCTCCGCCCAGGATCGGCTTCGAAAGCCAAGGATAGCGTGTGACGATAATTCCAAGCGGAACGCCGATGGCAACCGCCAGGAGCATGGATATGCCAACGAGCCAAATATGTTCGAGCGTGGCCTGCCCGATTTCGCGCTGATGCCGAATAAAGAAATCAATGAGGTTCATTGGCCCTCTCGGCTTCTTCGTACATCCGAAAATTCGCAACGTACGCAGCGGCCACGGGCTCCCGAGCGGTCAAAAACTCCCTGCCCGAAAAGACGCCGGCCAATTTTCCCCCGTCGAGCAATGCGATCCGCGTGGCAAGCAGCAAAGATTCGCCTACATCGTGAGTTACCATCACAATCGTTTTTCGCAAACGTCGCTGAAGCTGCTGGAACTCCTTGAGCAGTTCGCCGGTTGTGAGCGGATCAACCGCTCCGAATGGCTCGTCCATCAATAATATCGGCGGGTCCACAGCCAATGCTCGCGCGATACCTACACGCTGGCGCTGCCCTCCGGAAAGCTGGTGCGGATATCTTTTCGAAAATGTATCCGCATCGAGGCCTACGAGGCTCAGGAGTTCCTTTACCCGCGCGCGAATTCGCTCTATCGGCCACTGTTCGAGCCGCGGAATCAAGGAGACGTTCTGCTCGATGGTGAAATGCGGAAACAGGCCGATTTCTTGAATGACGTAACCGATATGCCGGCGTAGCGCAATCGCATCCCAGCCGAAGGTCGATTTGCCTTCAACAAGAATTTCCCCGTCGCTGGGATCGAGCATCCGATTTATCAGCTTCAGGGCCGTCGTCTTTCCGGCACCGCTGCGGCCCAGCAAAGCCAACGTCTCGCCGCGGCCTACAGCAATACTCACGTTTTCTAAGAGCGATTGGCCGCTCGGCAGACGATAACCGGCATTTCGGAATTCGATGATGGGTTCGCGTGCGGAGTCACGATCGGGTTCGACTTTCATTTGGAGCGGTGACAGGCACCGAGTCTGGCAAGGCTAACAAGCCCTGCAGCGCGCTGTCAAACACATGAAACCAGCGCGCGCCGGCGTGCATCACTTGCTGCCGATGAAGTTTCGAATCGCCAGCAGCACGTCAACCATCATCGGTTCCGTGAGTTTCCCGGTGAATGTATTCTGCTGGCTGGGATGATAGGAGACAAATAGCCGTGGCAACCCGCCGGGCAACTGATAATTCGCTCCGTGACGAAGCGGGTACTTTGCGAATCCATTGATCTGCCCATTTCTCTTGAGCAGTCCCAAGTAAGTGCGCAACGCAATGCCTCCCAACGCAAGAATCGCGCGCGGCCGGATCAGCTCCAGTTCCCTTTCAAAATATGGCAGGCAGTTCGCCAATTCTGACGGAAGCGGTTTGTTCGCCGGAGGAGCGCATCGAATCGTCGCCGCAATATAAACATTTTTCAACTTCAGCCCGTCGCCTCGATGGGTGGAATTCGGCTGGTTCGAAAAACCGGTTTCATAAAGCGCCTTGTAGAGGAAATCTCCCGAGCGATCGCCGGTGAAAACCCTTCCCGTTCGATTTCCGCCGTGAGCTGCGGGCGCAAGACCCAGAATCAGCAGTTTCGCATGCGGGTCGCCGAAGCCCGGGACCGGCTTACCCCAGTAGTCCCAGTCCAGAAACGCCCGGCGCTTTTCTGCCGCTACCTTCTCGCGGTAGCGGACAAGACGCGGACATTTACGGCACCGTATAATTTGTCGGTTTAGTTGGTCGAGTGTTTGCAAATTCTGTCCGGCGAAAATACGTTGAACCCCGCCAAGGGTTGCGAGCGTCTATTCTAGTTGAGGAACACCCGCGGATGTCTTTGTGCTTTCCTTATTTTCTTCTAGGATGAAAGCTATACAGCCTCAGAAGCATCCGCTGACGACATGGATAATACGCGCGAGAAAATTGTAATCGTCGAAGCCGACCCGATCGCGCTTGAAACCCTGCGCTCGACACTCGACACCGCCGGCTACGACGCGGCTGCGTTCGGCGGCGCGGCCGAAGCGCTTGACGCGATTCACAACGCCGGAGCCAATCTGCTTCTGATGAACGGCCGTGGCCGCAATGCGTCAGAAGCAGAAGGACCGCACCCTCGCGAAACCATCGCCACCATTCGAGGCTCCGCCGCGACGGAGATGGTCCGCGTGATCCTGCTCGTTGGCCCATCGTTTGAAGAGCGCACGGAGGCTTTGAATTTGGGGGCGGACGACGCGATTTCCCATCCATATGATTCCAGCGAGCTGCTGGCTCGTGTCCGCAACCAATTACGAATGTTTCGCGCGCACAAACAGTTGCGCGACGAAACGCGAATCGCCGTCGAAGGCCAGCAGATTGCCCACACGGCGTTCGAGGCTCTCGCTGTCACGGAAAAAATGGCGAATGACGCCTCCTCGCTCGACCACAAGCTTAAGTTTGGGTTCGGGGCCATCTGCGTTGTTGTTGTGGTCATGGCCGGAGTGTACTTTCTCTTTGCGCGCAGCGCGCAAAGAGAAACGCAGCGGGGAAATGCTTTCATCACCCGGTTCGAAGGTGGAATCGTTCGCCAGCAGGATTTGATTTCCGAATCGCGCAAACTCCGCACGCAACAGGGAACGCCGGGTGCGAAAGATGACCTTCAGAAACAAGCCGCAGATTTAAAAGCGAAGATGGCAAGTGCAGCTCCCGAAGACGCAGGCAGCCTGCAGAAGCAACTCGAAGAGACCAATGCGCGGCTCGCGCGTATCGAACAGGAAGGCCAAGGAGCCCAAACTCTGATTCCTGCGGACGTGCAAAGCGTTTGCCTGTTGCATGTTTCAGTGGCGCTCCGCGATAAAAATACCGGGCAACGCCTCCGTTACGCGGGTCTCAACCAACAGGGTCAGCCTTTACAGGATAGCGGAGGCGACCCCATTCTTACGCTCGAAGGCCATGGGCCGGAAGTAAAAATCGATATTTTTGGCACCGGTTTTGTGGCTGGCCCGAACGGACGCGTCATGACCAATCACCATGTGGCCGAACCATGGTGGAAGACTGACGACTTCAAAGTGTTTACGGACCAGGGTTACCAGCCCGAAATATCAACCATCCGTGCTTATTTTCCCGGTGATCCGCGCGCATTCCACGCGGAAGTTCAGCAGATTTCCCCGGAAACAGATCTGGCTACCATGCGCGTGGACATGCAGGACCTTAAACGTTCTGTTCTTTTGGTCGATTGGGGCCAGGGAGCCGCGGTCACAGGCCAGCCCGTAATCCTGATGGGTTATGCCACCGGGCTCGCCGCCATCCTTGCGCGCACCGATGAAGATACCGCCCAGGAAATCATTTCTCACAATGGCATCGACGTCTCCAAGGTGCTCGATGACTTGGCGCATCGAAACCTGATTCGCCCGCTTATCACGCAAGGGCATATTGGTGACATTCTTCCGGACAAGATTGTTTTCGATGCGCAGACGACCAACGGCGGTTCCGGCGGCCCACTTTTCAACCGCAAAGGAAAAGTGATCGGCGTTACCTATGCCGTGCTCAAGGGTTTCGGAGGCTCAAATTTCGGCATCCCCATAAAATTCTCGGAGCCTCTGCTGGGGGCTGCGCCGCCGGCGCCATAGCCATCACCGCTTCGCGAATCCTCTAACCTCTTGAGATCTCAGGTCCGGGGGTAAATTGACTTCTGCAAGCAGCACAACTAGCATATTCACAGCGATTCTCCCTTTAGGGCTCACCTGAAGGTGCATTGTGCCGCGTGGCATTTGACGTAAATTCGCCCATGGAAATCCGCGCTCGCTCGAAAAATATTTTGGAACGAATTGTCGAAGCACGGCGAGAGTCCGTCGCGCATCGCAAGCGCGTGCTTCCGGAGGCTGCGCTCCGGATAGCGGTCGAAAAGAAAGTTGCGCCGCCGCGGGATTTCCCGTCTGCGCTTACAAGGCCTGGCATCCGCATTATTGCGGAAATGAAGAAGGCCTCTCCGTCTCGCGGTGTTATCCGTTCAGACTTCGCCCCGGCCCTCTTGGCTGCGGATCTGGAGCAGGCAGGGGCAACCGCGCTGTCTGTACTCACCGAAGAAGATTTTTTTTCCGGTTCGCTGGCCGATCTGAAGGAGGCCAGCCGCGTAACAAGCATTCCGATCTTGCGGAAGGATTTCATCCTGGATCCCTGGCAGGTATGGGAAACACGCGCAGCCGGCGCCGATTCTTTTCTTCTTATCGCCGCAGTCTTGGACGATGAAACCTTTCGCGCGTTGCTCGCCTTAGGGCGTTCGCTCAAGATGGAGCCCTTGGTAGAGGTTCATATGCGCGAAGAACTGGAACGCGTTCTTTCAGCCGGCGCGCAAATGATTGGCGTTAATAATCGCGACCTGCAGGATTTCAGCGTGCATTTGAAAACATCGCTCGAATTGGTGCAAGCAATTCCGCAGGATTGCATCGCCGTCAGCGAGTCCGGCCTTCGTACGCGCGAGGATCTCGCTCGGCTGAGCCAGGCCGGGTTCGATGCGTTCCTCATCGGCGAGCGTCTGATGCAACAAGATGATCCGGGCCATGCTTTGCGCACTCTGCTCCAACCCTGCGCGTTTGGAAAATCCCGGCCAACCTGGCGACGAGACTCGATGGTAAAGATAAAAATATGCGGGATCACGAATCTAAAGGATGCTCGCCAAGCTTTCGAAGCGGGAGCGGACTTCCTCGGATTTAATTTTTATCCGCGCAGCCCGCGGTATGTAACGCCGCGCACAGCCCGTCGGATTTTGCGGTCGCTTGCCCAAAAAAGTCACGTCCGTGGGAGTATTCGTGAATGAGCGAGAGGACGAAATGCTGAGGATCGCGCGCCAGGTCGGACTGGACTATCTTCAGCTACATGGCGAGGAATCGCCCACGACGACCGCGAATCTTGCGCGAAGCTTGCCAGTCATTAAGGCAGTACGCGTGCGGGATTCATTCCGTGCAGCTAAGCTCACTCGTTACAAGCATGCCTCCGCATTCTTGCTCGACGGCTTCGATCGTCGCCGCCACGGCGGAAGCGGCAAGACTTTTCGCTGGAACATGGCGCTTCGCGCAAAGCGTGCCGGCCGCATTTTCCTAGCCGGAGGCCTGACGCCGGAAAATGTTTCCGCAGCGATTCGCTCCGCCAAACCATACGCGGTCGATGTTTGCAGCGGCGTGGAAACGAAGCCGGGCAAGAAAGACCCTGCGCTTGTCGTGAACTTCATACGAGCCGTGCGGACTTCCCGGAGGGCGGCGTGACGAGCGCAGCGCCACAAACCGTGCCGGATTCGCGTGGGCGCTACGGTCCCTTCGGCGGCCGCTACGTCCCGGAAACACTCGTCGCGCCACTCGAAGAACTCGAGCGAGCCTATGCCGAAGCCCGCGCGGACCAGAGCTTTCAGAAGGAGCTCGATGACCTGCTGCATAATTTTGCCGGCAGACCAACGCCGCTGCAATTCGCATCGCGTCTTACCGAGCAGCTTGCCGGCCCTCGCATCTATCTGAAGCGCGAAGACCTGCTCCACACCGGCGCGCACAAAATAAATAACGCCCTGGGCCAGGGTCTTCTCGCGCTGCGGATGGGAAAGAAGCGAATCATTGCGGAAACCGGCGCGGGCCAGCATGGGGTAGCAACAGCCGCCGTCGCAGCTCGCCTTGGTCTTAGTTGCACGATTTACATGGGCACCGAGGACATGGAACGCCAGCGGCTGAATGTTTTTCGCATGCGCCTGCTGGGCGCGGAAGTGACGGGAGTGGATTCGGGCAGTCGCACGCTGAAGGATGCGATCAATGAGGCCATGCGCGATTGGGTTACGAACGTGCGCACGTCTCACTATCTCCTGGGATCAGTTCTCGGCGCGCACCCTTACCCCCTAATTGTGCGGGATTTTCAGAAAATTATCGGCGAAGAGGCTCGCGAACAAATTCTGCGCGCCGAAGGAAGGCTCCCCGATCATTTGTTTGCGTGCGTCGGCGGCGGATCGAATGCCATTGGCCTGTTTCCACGCATTTCTCGGTGACGCGAAAGTGAAAATGCTCGGCGTGGAGGCTGGCGGCCGCGGAAAATCGCTGGGCGAGCATGCAGCGCGTCTTGCTGCGGCAGAGGGATTCGCCGGCGCACGACCCGGCGTTCTGCAGGGTACTTACACCTATTTGTTACAGACCGCGGACGGCCAAATCTCGACGACTCATTCTGTGTCTGCGGGGCTCGATTATCCCGGAGTCGGCCCCGAACACGCTTGGCTAGCAGAACGGGGCCGCGTTGAATACACAGCCGCTAGCGATGGAGAAGCGGTGGAAGCTGCGCGCACGCTCGCGCGAATCGAAGGAATTATTCCCGCGCTTGAGTCCGCACACGCTTTGGCGGAACTTATTCGCCGCGCGCCCAAAATGGGCAAAGATGAAGTAGTGATCCTGAATCTATCCGGCCGCGGCGACAAAGATATGGAAATCCTGTCTCGCTATGTCTAACTCTTCCACTACAAAGTCCTCGGGCGAGAACGTGGCAAGCGCCCGCGCCGGTTCAAGGCCCGCCACTGAAAAACGTGCCGGGAGAATAGAATGCAAGTTTCAGGGCGCTTGCAGACGCCAGCGAACTTG
Organism: uncultured Acidobacteriota bacterium; assembly: GCA_963830375.1. Classification (GTDB taxonomy): domain Bacteria; phylum Acidobacteriota; class Terriglobia; order Acidiferrales; family UBA7541; genus Palsa-295. The sequence goes on along the minus strand of CAWHMJ010000004.1, from coordinate 420,127 downwards.
GGCTCATAGCGTACATTACCGCCGGAGATCCTTCGCTCGAAGCCAGCGCCAAAATCGTAGTGGCCGCTGCGGAAGCAGGCGCGGACATCATCGAGACTCGGCGTTCCCTTCAGCGATCCGGTGGCGGACGGTCCGGTCATTCAGCGTGCGAGCGAACGCGCGTTGCGCAGCGGAACAACTCTTGCCGGCGTCCTCGAACTCGTCCGCAACCTGCGCATGCGCACGGACGTGCCGCTGGTGCTCTTCAGTTATTTCAACCCAATCTTGCAGATGGGACTGGAGAAATTCGCCGAAGCCGCCGCGTCGGCTGGCGCCGACGGCGTGCTTGCCACCGATTTGACGCCGGAGGAAGCGGGCGAGTATCGAACAGCTCTGCAAGGCCAAGGTCTGGACACGGTATTTCTCGCAGCTCCAACGTCCACCGACGAGCGTCTGGCTCGAATTGCAGAAGCCTCAACTGGCTTCCTTTATCTCGTCTCGCGAACGGGCGTAACCGGCACGCGAGAAGCGTTGCCCGAAGGATTACCAGCGCTGGCTAGACGCGTGCGCAAATTTACGACCCTGCCGATCGCCGTCGGTTTTGGAATTTCGGCGCCCTCTCACGTAAGCGTGCTTGGCGGCATAGCGGACGCAGCCGTGGTCGGCTCCGCGCTGATGGCCGAAGTAGAAAAAGCAGCATCCCCAGACGCTGCGGCAATCGCCGTGGCGGCACTTGTGCGCGCATTGAAAAACGCCGCTCGCTCCGGCATCAGCCGCCGAAGCAACCAACTCGAAATTCCCGCGCCTGAATGACTTCTACGAAATGTCCGCCGAATTGCAGTAAACTTCCCTCGCAATGATCGTGATGCAATGTAAGCGATGTAAGGAGACACGATGGATAAGCGTGTAGCCGGCGCTGACGCCGCAATTGCCCGCATCCATGATGGAGCGACGATTCTGCTCGGAGGCTTCGGCCTCTGCGGCATTCCGGAAAATCTGATCGCCGCGTTGCGCAGGAAGGGCACAAAAGATCTCACGCTCGTGTCGAATAATGCAGGAGTGGACGATTTCGGAATCGGGTTGTTGCTGCAGAGCAAGCAAGTGAAGAAAATGATCGCCAGTTACGTGGGCGAAAATAAGCTTTTCGAGCAGCTGGCTCTGAAAAAAGAAATTGAAGTGGAATTGAATCCTCAAGGAACGCTGGCGGAACGTATTCGTTGCGGCGGCGCGGGCATTCCCGCGTTTTTTACTCCTACCGGCTACGGCACGCTGGCGGGAGAAGGGAAAGAAGTGCGCGAATTCGAGGGACGCCCGCACATCCTGGTGCCCGCGTTGCGGGGTGACTTTGCTTTCATCAAGGCTTACCAGGGTGACCGTTGGGGAAACCTTGTTTTTCGCAAGACGGCGCGCAATTACAACTCGATCATGGCCACCGCTGGTGACCATGTGATCGCCGAAGTGGAGGAGATCGTCGAGCTCGGCGCGCTGAATCCAGATTGCATTCACACGCCCGGAATTTTTGTGGACGCCATCTTTCAGGGCACAAATTACGTGAAGCGCATCGAGCGCCGCACCGTGCGAAAGCGCTAGGAGAAATCATGCCCGCAGAAATTGACAAGCGCGAAATCATCGCTCGCCGAGTCGCCCTGGAGCTGCGCGACGGATATTACGTGAATCTCGGCATCGGCCTACCCACGCTGATTCCGAATTTTCTGCCGCCTGGGATGGAAGTCATTCTGCAATCGGAAAACGGCATGCTCGGCGTGGGCGCCTACCCGTACGAAGGAGATGAAGATCCCGACCTGATCAATGCGGGCAAAGAAACGATCACCGAAATTCCGGGATGTTGTTATTTTTCGAGTGCCGATTCTTTTGGAATGATTCGCAGCGGCCGAATCAACGTCACCGTCCTGGGGGCGCTGCAGGTGGACGCCAAGGGCAACCTCGCCAATTGGGCCATTCCGGGAAAAATGCTGAAAGGTATGGGCGGGGCCATGGACCTCGTTGCCGGCGCCAAGCGCGTGATCATCGCTATGGAACACACGACCAAAGAAGGCGAGCCAAAAATTGTGAAAGAATGCAGCCTGCCGCTGACCGGCGTAGGCGTGGTGAATCTGATCGTCACAGAACTCGGCGTCATCGAAGTTACGCCGCAGGGTCTTGTTCTGCGCGAGCTCGCTCCGGGTCTTTCGCCTGAAGCCGTGCAAAAAGTTACAGAACCGAAGCTGCAGCTAGCGCCGGACATGAAAGTCATGGCCGGTTGAAGAAATCCGCAGGCAAAGATAACTTTGAGCGCATCACGGCACCTGTTCGCGCCGCGAATTGAGATACCATAGCATGAGACGATTCCAGGAGACGCAATGCAACCGCATTCGATCGTCGTAATCAGCCTGCAGAATCCCAAAGAAAAATTGTGGGGCGAACTGATCGACATTTCGCATTCGGGAGTCTCCGTGCGCGGGATCGATCTCAGTTCCTTTGACGATTTTGTCAGCCAGGTTCTGCATCCCGACGGTGACCGCATGGGGTTGCCCACTCTATTTTTCCCCATGCTTCGAATCGAACGCATCGCGCTGGACGAACCGCGGGGCTCGATTCCCTCACTCGCAGAAGTGTTTGCAAAAAAGACTGGCCGCTCGCTCGCGGAGTATCTGGCACAATTCGCCTGATTGCACTTACTTGTTCCAGTTAGCCGGATGACTTCATGAACAGCCGAATCCTCACCGTCCCTAATCAGCTCACGTTCCTGCGGCTGGCGTTCCTTCCCGTATTCATTATTACGATTCACTACGAGCGATATGGGTGGGCCATGGCGATTCTAATTGTCGCCGGCCTCACGGATGGATTGGACGGTTTGCTCGCCCGAGGATTGAATCAAAAGACTCCGCTGGGCGCATACCTTGATCCCATCGCGGACAAGCTTCTGGTTTCGTCATCCTACCTGGTACTGGCGTTCCACAATAAAATCGCGTGGTGGCTCGCAATTCTTGTCTTGGGCAGGGACGTGTCGTTGTTGGTCGCCAGCGCCGTTGTTCTAATCACCGTAGGCTACATTGCCCTGCCGCCAAGCATTTACGGAAAGGCCACGACTTTTTTTGAACTTCTGCTCATATTCCTGGTCTTATTGTTGGCCATCTGGAATAACCACACGTTGGGGATCGTGCAAGAGGTTTGCAAATATTGCGTGGCTGTCTTTGTGTGTATTTCAGGGCTTCATTACAGCATCGTGGTGTCGCGCCGGCTGCATGCCGGAGGGTAAAGGACCCGCAAGCGTTCGCCCATTCGTGTTTCAGCTCACTTGGAACAAGCCGTAGGCCACGATCCCCAGACTTGCTATCACTACGATCGCCGTCGTCCACCCGAGCAGATCCGCCCGCGTGCGCTCTTGCGGCGACATAGGCGGACGATCAACCATCAACTTTCCGAGTGTAAACCCGCTGATCAAACCTCCAAGGTGCGCAAGGTTATCAATGCCGGAGATCACGAACCCCATGATCGCAATATAAATCAGCCATTTAATCAGCTGGCTTCGCAGCATTTGCATGGAGGCGCCGCTCCGTTTCGTTGTAACCGCAAGGAGCAAACCAATCAGCCCGAGTAAAGATGCCGAGCCTCCCACGCTGAAGTGGCCGACGAGGCCGCTGAGAATGTAGCCACCAATCCCCGCCGCGACGTAGATGAAAAAATATCGCGCGGAGCCGTACAGCTCTTCTATCTGCGGCCCAATATCCATCAGCACCCACATGTTGAATCCGATATGCATTAAGCTTCCGTGAAGAAAACTCGCCATCACCAGCCGCCAGGGTTGCACCAAATCGATGGGCCATGGAAGCGACGCGCCAAGTCTTTGCAGGACAATTCCGTTGATTGCACCAAGATTGAAAATACCGAAAAAGCCGCCTCCCGGCGCCTGAAAGCCGCTGCCACGAACCGTGGCCAACAGGCTAGCGCCGTAGAGTAGGCAACTCAGGCTAAGAATTCCGTACGTCGCAGGCGAAGTGGTGGGTAATAAACGGCTCAACGACCGGCTCGCGGCCGCCATTCCAAAGTTCATGCTGGCGCCGCACTGGTGGCATTTCGTCGCACTCGCTCCAACCAGCGTGCCGCACGAAGGACACAGCTTCGGCCGCGGCGCTTCACGCGGGCCGCCGAAAATACCGCTGAATTTTTCCCGGATTCGATCGAATCTATAACGCAGTCGTGGTGACAGGGCCAATAGGGGTTCCTTGCGAGAATATAGTTGCGTTCCTATAATACCTAAGATGGGTCGAAACCAGTGAACCGGGAAACTGCGTGAGGCCCGCTAGCCTGCCACCAAGGTCTAATCCGCGATCTAAAATTTTTTTTCGATTTTGCTCCGCGCGCGCGGGATCGTTATCGCTACTCATCGCGGGCGTTTTCGTCTCTGTAATTCTCGTGGGATGCGCGAAGCGCCAGCCTGTAAGTCATCCGCCTGCACAGACTCCTGCTGCAGCATCGTCATCCGCACCGCCGCCAGGGTCATCTAAGCGTTCAGGTCCGCCGCCCGCCACCGAACGGCGGCCGGTCGTGCCCGGAGAATACGTCGAGGAAGGTGTGGCATCATGGTACGGCGTACCGTTCAACGGCCGCCGCACATCCAACGGCGAAATATATGACATGCACGAATTTACCGCAGCGCATCGCACGCTGCCTTTCAACGCGGTCGTCCGAGTCACAAATCTGCGCAACGGGAAGCAGACGCAAGTTCGCATCAATGACCGCGGGCCTTTTGTCGCCGATCGCGTGATTGACTTGTCCCTTTCGGCCGCCGAGGCAATCGAGATGGTGGGTCCCGGCACAGCGCAGGTGCGCCTGGAAGTTATCGCAGGACCGAGTTCCGAGACCGGAGTCTTTGCCGTGCAGGTCGGCGCATTTCGCGAGCAGGAGAACGCTCAGCGGCTGAAAGTTGAGATGGAATCCCGCAATTTGCCCGTCAGCATCGTGACGTACGATTCGCCGGGCGGCCTGTTTTATCGCGTGCGTGTGGGACGCGCGCCGACCGAGGCGGATGCAAATCAACTTGCCGCCCAGTTGCGCTCGACCGGGCAGTTGACGACTTTCGTTGTGCGCCTCGACGAATAATTCCTCGTTCCAGCGATTTATTTGTATTTCATCACGTGCACGCCGTCCCAGTCGGCGTCGGGTTCCTCTGCGAGATATTCGTCGCACCGCCCACGAAAGACGCGCGACGGGCCGTCGTCCGGCCACCGGCGCAGCACTTCTTCGAAAGCCGTTTTCGCCGCGAGCCAATTTCGAGTTTTATATGCTTCACGGCCCTGCCCGAACATCTCGACCAAGGCCTTCCCATCATTCGCGGCTGCTTGGCGACTCAGGATTTCGAAAATCGTTACCGGCTGGTTTTTGCCTTTCACCCGGATGAAATCGATCTCGCGAATAATGATTTCGTCGTTTGTCACATCCGCACGCGTGGATTCGCTGATCAGGATGCTCGTTCCGTATTCTTTGTTCAGGCCTTCCAGGCGTGAGGCCAGATTCACGGTGTCGCCCATCGCGGTATAGCCGTAACGCAACGAGGAACCCATATTCCCCACCGAGGCGATCCCCGTGTTGATTCCGATACCAATTTCCATCGCAGGCAAACCTTGCGACACCCATCCCTGTTGCAACTCTAAAAGCCGCGAAAGCATGCTGAGCGCCGCTTCGCAGCAACGCTCGCCGTGTTTCGGCTCGGTGAATGGGGCACCCCAGATGGCCATCACGGCATCGCCGATGTACTTGTCGAGCGTTCCTTGATGTCGAAAAATGATGCGCGTCATTTCCGTCAGGTAACCGTTCAGCAATCGCGCCAGCTCCTGGGCATCAAGCGTTTCCGAGATGGTGGTAAACCCGCGCACATCGCTGAAAAGCACGGTGATTTCCGACTTGCGCGGCTGCACCAATTCCGGGTCGCTCAAAACGCGCCGGATGACTTCCGGGCTCACGTATTGCTGGAACGCGCCGCGCACTTTGCGCTTTTCTTGCTCTTCGATCAACACGCGATAGAGCGCGACCAGGCCGACATTGGGAACCAGCGTGAAGAGCGACGGCACGATGAAGTTCAGCCACCAGCCACGTAGAAACGCCCAGTAAACGATCCCGCCAAACGGTATCAACAGTAGCAGGCCAAATGCCATCCAGCGCGGCTGAACGAGTGCCAGCCAAATCCCCAGCGGAATTCCGAACAGAAATATAAACGCGAGGTCGGTAAGCGCCTGCGGCCCGCCGCGCGTCAGGAACTTCTGATTCAGTATATTGTCGATCAGGTTCGCATGAATCTCGACTCCGGGAAAATCAATAGCGCCGAATGGAGTCGCTCGCAAATCTCCAATCCCGGTTGCCGATGCGCCTACGAGAACGAGCTTGTCCTTGAAAGTCCCGGGTGCGAATTTCTTCTCAGCAGCGTCTGCAAAAGAGATGTACGGGTACGTCCGCACAGGCCCGTTATAGTTCACCATCATCCGGCTCAGGTCATCGGGATGCACCGCCAGTTTGGGGCCGAATTCTATGCTGGTTACCCCCGCGCCACCGTAATTCAGCACGGTTTGCTCGTTCGTCAATCCCAGATAAAGCCGCAGGGCCTGCACGTCAATGGACGCATACATGTCCCAATTCGCCCGATCCGGATCGCGTCCGTACGGAATCGCCAGCAGCATCCGGCGCACGACGGTATCCGCATCCACCGCAACATTAAAAAACCCGCTGCCGCCTTTCTCCGAGGCGACGACGCCGGTCAAAAGTTCGGTGTTGCCTTCCACTCCACGCGGAACAAGGTATAGGTCTTCGTATTGCTGGATCAAACGCAGACGGCCTGCTTCGCCGCCGGCAGACGGCTCCGGCCTCACTTGCGGAAACGGAAAGAACGCCATCAGATTTGCGTAGCGGTCGAGCGCTTCGTTCGAAACCCCTTGAAGATCCGCTTTTGTGTAAAGGAAATAATTGCCGAGCACGACGCTGCCGAACCGTTGTATAGCGTCCGCGAATTGCTGGTCGTAGTTGTACTTTTTTTCTTCGCGCTCAATTTCAAGCCGCACCGCCGGGCTCGCCCCTTGGCCCTTCTTTTGTTGCTCGTCAAGGCTGGCCGAAAGATCTTTCAACGGAAGCGTCGGGTCTTCCGGCTGGCTGAACGTAATATCGAATGCCACCACGCGGGCACCGTCTTCGCGCAGCGCATCGAGCAAATGTGCGAAATAAATTCGCGGAAAGGGCCAATGCCCCAACGCTTCCTGTGAATGCTGATCGATATCTACAATGATGATTCGCGAGTCCGGCTGGGTTCGTCCACGCAATTGAAATCTGAGGTCGAGGCTATTGAGTTCCAGCCGCGTGATGAAATAGAAAATCGGCATGGGCCGCTCGCCCATGAATGTCGTCACATAAATAGCAAGCGCCGCAACGGTGATGACGCCACTAATGATGAGCGAGGCTTTGTGGCCCCACCATTCCTTCAAGAGTCCGGGGCGTTTGATCTCACTACGTTTAGGCGTCAAGGCCATGAGTTTTGCGGCGTCGCCAAAAAAGCAAAAGTCGCGCAAGGCTAACAAACGCGTGCCTGTGATTCAAGTTTCTATCGCAGCCACATTTATCCGCCGCCCAGCGATTTCAAGGCGCCCATCCGGGATAGCGATTGGACCACTGTGCTCCTTTCCCTGCTTCCGTTATACTGTGGCCCGCGCTCTAGTTTCAGGGATTGCAATGTCCGGAAAGAAGCAAATCTGGTATCTCGAAGGCTCGGCAGCCGAAAAACTAGCTGCGCCTTTGCGAACACGCTACGACCTGCGCCCGGTCTCACAAAACAAAAAAGGCGCTTTACATAGCGCCGCAGCCGCTGGAAATGGGGTTCCCACTGTCTGGCTGGCGGACATGAAAGCCAGCGGAAAGATCCTTCAAGTACAAGCTCGTGAAGGGAGAAGCAAATACCGGATCATCGAGGTCTTTCCGGCTAACGGAAATGCCAGCCCCAAAGCGCGGCGTGCACGGAATTCCAACGAGCGCTCATCCGTTTTCGCGTTCCTTCCCTCGAACGCGCCGCGCAACATCGTCGAAAAAACTCTCGAAGCTGCTTTCGAGAATATCGATCTGGTCGAACGCGACCGGGCGGGACGCCGCACCGTAAAAACGTGGGAGCGCGAGCGAGAAGAGCTCAATGAAATTGGCATCGCGCTCTCCTCCCAGCGCGAAATCAGCGCCCTGCTCACGCTAATTCTCTCGAAGACGCGCGAAATTACCGCCGCCGACGCCGGCTCTCTCTATCTTGTCGAGCAAGATAGCCAAGGCCAGCACCTGCGTTTTATGCTCACGCAGAATGACAGCCTGGAATTTCCCTATCAGGAATTTGTCCTACCCTTGGCCGAAAATTCGATGGCCGGGTACACCGCATTGCACGGCGAAATTCTTAATTTTCCCGACGCCTACAAAATTCCTGCGGGCCACCCGTTCCACTTTAATAATAGTTACGATCGGGATTCGGGCTATCACACGAGGTCGCTGCTGACTTTGCCCATGCGCAATGCCAAGGGCGAAGTCCTCGGAGTCCTTCAGCTCATCAATTGCAAGCGGAATCGCGCAGCGCGCCTGCTCGGCGCTAAAGACGTCGCCAAGTACGTTCAGCCGTTTCGGGAGCGCTCAGTTCGACTGGCGCTGTCCCTTGCTTCACAAGCTGCCGTCGCTTACGAAAATCGCAAGTTGTACAACGAAATCGAAACGCTTTTCGAAGGTTTCGTCAGCGCCGCCGTCACCGCGATTGAGCAAAGGGACCCGACTACCTCGGGCCATTCCCTGCGTGTGTCCGCCTACACTCAAAGTTTGGCTGCAGCGGTGAACGCGACGTCCTCCGGACCCTATGCCGGGACCTTTTTTGACGCCGAACAATTGAAAGAGATTCGCTACGCCGCTCTGCTTCACGATTTTGGAAAAGTCGGTGTGCGCGAAGAAGTTCTAGTTAAAGCAAAAAAATTGTATCCGCTTCAGCTCGACGTTTTGCGCCAGCGCTTTGACTACATCCGCAAGGAAACGGAAGCCGGCAACGTGCGGCGCAAGCTTCAGGTATACCTGGAGCGCGATCGCGGCGACGCTCTATCCGAGATCGCGCGTTTGAGTGAGGATTTCGACCAGCGCCTCAAACGTATCGAGGAATATCTTCAGTTCATAATTGAAGCGAACGAGCCGACTCTGCTCGAGCAACATCAATTTCAGAAGCTGCGCGAAATCGCCCAGCAATCGTTCCTCGATCCTCGCGGCATCGAGCGCCCTTACTTGAACCCCGGCGAAATCAAATTGCTTTCGATCCCCAAGGGTAGCCTCGACCCCTCCGAGCGCCTTGAAATCGAGTCGCATGTGATTCACACTTTTAATTTCCTTTCGCAGATCCCCTGGACCAAAAGCTTGCAAAAGGTTCCAGAAATCGCCCGCGCGCATCACGAAAAACTCAACGGAACGGGATATCCTTATAAGCTTCGCGGCGATCAGATTCCCCTGCCCACGAAGATGATGACCATTTGCGATATATTCGACGCTCTCACTGCCTCCGACCGGCCTTACAAGCGGGCTGTTCCCATCCCACGCGCGCTCTCGATTCTGGAAGACTGCGTTCGCGCCAGCGAACTTGATCCCGATCTTTTCCGCGTGTTCCATGAAGAAAAAATCTATGAGCGGGCCGTGCCGCCGACAGCAGAATGACCGCCGGAAACCATCCGCCGTCTGCCGCCTATCGGCGCTGCAGACTCCGCTTGCTTTCGCTGCTTCTCATGCTTATTTTTCCGGTCACTCTTTTTTTCGGCGCGCCTTTCGCCGCAGGCCCGCAATCTACGCCGTCAACAACCTGGGCCGTAACGATTGTGCTTCCGCCGAAACTCGTCGCGGACAGGCCTGCCACTCTTGCCGTTCTAGGTGTTGACGGCCGGCTCGCCGAAGGCGTGATTGTCGATCTCGGTTTTCATTCCGGAATCAACATTCGCGTGAAGACCGACAAAACTGGAAGGGCAGTCTTTTTGGCGCCCTCCGATTCTGACGTTTTGATTGCTAAAGCATCAGGCGCCTTTGTAGCTGCGCTCATCGATCCGCCTCCGGCGGCTAATTCCCCGCAAACCACAATTTCACTACCTCCTGTGGTTTCGCTACAGGATGCCTTTCCCATTTGTGGCGGCGCGTTTCACGGGGACGTCGAGGCAGACCACGTGACACTCGATGGCGATCCTGCTCTAGTCCTGGCCGCCTCGCCGGAATGCCTTATGATTCTGCCGGGACCACGGGCCCTGCCGGGATCCGCCAACATTTCCATTCAGATGCCCCGGAGCCCGGATTGGACCGGAGAGACGACGATTGTTACGCTGCATTTCGATCCTCCCACGCCGCCGCTGGTTACGGAGAAGAAGAGCAATCTCGTCCTGCACGTGCAGGCGTCGGATCAGCCGCTCAACATCGTGGTTGAGAACAAGACGCCCGGGATTCTTCGCTTCTTGCGTGGCGACTCGCAGAAGTTGGTTACTTCGGGCGGCGCGCAGAATGTGGCGACCGTAGAGATTCAGGCGATCAGTACGGGGGATTTTTCTTTCCACGCGCGGCTCTTGCCGAGTCCGGAACCGGAGACCGCGCGCCGCTATCTCGACGCCGCCGCGAAGATTGCTCCGAAGGATATCCAGCGGCAAGTCCAAAGCCTCTCAAACCGGCTGGCACATAGCCCGCGCGATGCGCAGAAAATCTCGGCGGAGATTCGGAAGATTCTTTCCTACACGATGGAAGGCGATTTCCGCACGCTGCTCAACTCCGCGCACTCGGCCCTGGAATAGGAAATTTTCCAGCGCGAAACGAGCATCGATATTCTTGACACTGCGCTAATCCTCTAGAAGCCGGGTAATTTGATCGTGGCGGACTCGAGGGTTCTTTGGTCTGGCTCGGGAACCGAATCGGAGAGAGCGCCTTGCGACATCTGTTCCAGGGAATTGCGGGCGCGGTTTAGTTTGCTGTCAGCGTCTTCGTAACTCTGTTGCGCATGGCGAAGGTGCGCGCCCAATTTTTCGTATACGTCGCTGAAAGTCTCGAATTGTTTCTTAAGTCCTGCCATACCCGCCAGAATCAGCCGGGTTCTCTCTTCGATTTTCTGGCCTTCCAAGCTGATGGCGAACGCGCTGAGGCAAGCATAAAAAGTGTTGGGCGAAACCGGAAAGACTCGTTTGCTTCGGCAGTATTCATCGAGCATTCCGTATTTCGAATCTTCGGTAAGGAGGAGTTCGTAGTAAACGCCTTCTGAGGGCACAAACATCAGCGCGTAATCGAAAGTATGTTCTTCCGGCAGAATATATTTCTCCGCGATGCAATCGGCATGTTTACGGACTGCCACGCAGAACTCGCGCCGCGCATCTTCTCCGGAGTCCACCAGCCGGCGATAAGCTTCCAGCGGAAATTTTGAGTCCACCGAAAGCAGGCGTTCTCCACTCCGAACAATGGCGTCAACGATTGCGCCGGTGGAAGCGAATCGATGCTGCGTGTCGTAAGCGCTGCGGGGCAAGGCGTCTTCCAGCAATCGTTCGAGAGCAACCTCGCCCAGCGTGCCGCGCGTTTTGGCGCCGCTGAGAATTGTCTGCAGCGTCTGGGTCGCCTGGGACATGTCGCGTCCCGCCTGCTGAACTTCTCCAAGCTGGACGCTCATTTTCCGGATGGTCTCGCTCGAAGCTTGTAACTGGTGGGCCATGGCGATCTGCGCGTCGCTCGCGAGTTTGCCCGACGAAGCCACTCCGGATTGCAGTTCCTGGCGGACCTGACCCAGCTGGGTCGTCACCGCTTGCATCAAGTGGTTGATTTGTCCGGCGACGGACTGGCCGTGCAACGCGAGGGAATTCTGCATCTCCTGGCGGACGGCGGAAAGCTGTTCATTCGAGCGGCGGCTCGCGGTCCACATTACGATTGCGATTACAACGATCGCCGCGACGCCAAAAGCGAGCCATACAGCCGGACTCATAGCCTTATCCCTCTCTCGAGGTGCTGGTGAGTTGAACGAGGGGCTGCGGCGCAGCATTTGCGGAAGAGCCGGAGTCAAAAGTTTGAGGGGAGCGCCAGGAATCGATGGCCGCAACCTGGTGCACGCAGGAGACCGTGCAGCGCGGAGCGCAGGCTTTTTTGGTGAAGAATTCGCGGTGGCGCTGCTCGTCGGTGTACTCCATGATCGGAACGCCGGGATAGCCGCGCTGCTGCGAACAATAATGAACCAAACCGTTTTCGCAGATGTAGAGATAGCGCGAGCCTGCGCGGCAGCGCCAGTCGTTTTCCTTGCCGCGGGCGATGTTGTGCTGGAACCTATTGATGCGCGTGAAGGATTGTTTTTCCAGCGAAATAATTTCCTCGAAAATTTCCTGCTCGCGCGGGTTCAGCGGTTCGAGCTGGCCGTTGTGATCGTGGAGAATGCCGACGGTGGAAGTGAATCCCAGGGCCACGGCGCGATGCGCGACGGCCAGAGCGTCTTCGGGATTGCGCACGCCGCTGCCTAAAACCGAGTTGATGTTCACGTGAAAATCGGCATGCTCCGCGAGCAGCGCGAGTTTCTGGTCCAAGACTTTCAGGCTCTTCTTGGACACGTCGTCCGGCATCACGTTATCAATGCTGATCTGAAGGTATTCGAGGCCGGCGCGATTGAGGCGTTCGATTCGATCGGCGACCAGGAGGTAGCCGTTGGTAATCAATCCGGCCATCATTCCGTTTTTGCGGATGCGCGCGATGATGGCGTCAAGGTCGGGATGCAGCAGGGGCTCTCCGCCGCTGATGGTGACGATGGCGGTGCCCATGGCGCCGAGGCGGTCGATGCGCTGGAACATTTCGTCGGTGGGCACGGGGTTCGAAAAGTCGTCGAACTCGTTGCAGTAGGTGCAGGCGAGGTTGCAGCGGCGCGTCGGTATGATGTGCGCGAGCAGCGGATGGCGCTTGGAGGCCAGGCCTTTCACGATCATACGGATTTCGCGGACCTTGCGATGGGCGGCCAGGAGCTTTCTTCGAATTGTTTTGCGTGTCGTCACTGTGCTTTAGCCGATTGTTGACCGGTGCCGCCCCGTTTTTTGGGAGATGCACCTTCTATTAGTATGCCACACCGGGCGTGCGTTCCCTCCGAATGGGTGCTCGATTGGCCATCGCATATCAGTCGGCCCAAGGTTCCCATTTGCGGTCCCAGCGGTGGCTCTTCAGTTTTTGAAGGAGCGCGGCATCGAGTGGCCCGGCGTCGCTCAGCGCGAGGTTTTGTCGCACATGGTCGTGCTTTCTCATTCCAACGATTGTGGTGCTTACGTCGGGGTTCGACAGGATGAAGCGCAGCGCCATTTCGGGCAGGGTCATTCCGGCGGGCAGGACTTTTTTCAGTTCTTCGACGCGGGCTATTGTCTCCGGCAAGTTTTCCGGGCCGAAGTATCTGGCGCGCCAGTCGTTCGGCGGAAATTTCGTTTGCGCGTTCATTTTTCCGCCCAGGCTGCCTTCATCGAGCGGGACGCGCGCGATAACGCCGACGTTCAATTCCCGGCACAGCGGGAAGAGTTTGTCTTCGGGCGCTTGATCGAAAATGTTGTAGATCACCTGCACGACGTCCACCAGGCCGGTGCGCATGGCCTTGAGACCGTTTTCCGGCTCCCAACGATTTATGCTGATGCCGAAGGAGCGAATACATTTCTCGGTTTTAAGTTTTTCGACGGTTTCGCGAAATTCCGGCTCGTCCGTCCAGCTATCGTCCCAAACGTGAAATTGCAGCACGTCGATTGAATCCTCGCGAAGTTTTTCGCGGATCAGTTTTGCGTATTTGAAAACATGTTTGGCGGGGAAGACTTCGCTGTATTTATATTCGGGCGTGGCGGGCCACATGTCGTTCATGGGAGGAATTTTGGATGCAGCGTAAAGCCGATAAACCGGCGGGATACGAAAATTATTGCGCTGGAGGATTTCGCCGAGTAGGCCGTCGCTTTTTCCTTCGCCGTAGGCCCAGGCGGTATCGAAGAAATTGCAGCCCAAGTCAACGGAGAGTTGGAGGGCTTGCAGAGACTCGTCATCGTTCGAGCCGGTCCATCCGCTCATGCCCCACAAGCCGTAGGCCATGTCGCTGACCTCAAAGTGAGTGCGCCCCAGGATTCGGTATTTCATAGCTCGCTGGCCTCTAACGTGCAACCCGCTGAATTGTCAGGCGAACGTTGCGGTGAGCATTTTGAACTCGTTGCTTCTAATCCCTTCGGGATTTACTAGACAGCTCTAAAGAACTGGATGGCGCCGATGAAAATGCAAATGATCGCAGACCACATGAGCAACAATCTCATCCGGAGAAGGAAGCGGTACCACACGAGGTCTTTGTCCCTGACTTCTTTCAACGGGATGATACCAATCACGGTAGGAAAAATCGCGCCGATCCACCAGCGCAGCGCCAAGTGCACCGCAGTTCTGTGCGACAAGTCCATCGCTGGAGTTAAGAACGTGACACCGGCGACGATTGCAAAGCTGAGGAAAATCAGAATCTGAGAGGCCGTGTTGTTCAGCTCTGTCAGCCGGCTGGCGATAAAACTGAGTTTTGCTTCGGTCTCGGCGTCTGGTTTGAACAACACACCGGGATTCTACAGCAAACGCCTTCAAGAAGAGAATTCAGAGGCCGGCCGCGGAGCAGATTGTCGAACATCGTGTGTTGATGGAGAAAGCGAAAAGCGCCGAAGCCACAGGCTAGCCTTCCATCACCTGCTCCAGAAATGTTGCGGACGGCGCGAAGAACAGGTTTCCGGTGACGGCCCGGCTGAAATCGAGCAAGCGATCGTAGTTGCCCGGCGGGCGGCCAACGAACATATTCTCGAGCATCTGCTCAAGGGTGCGCGGCGAACGGCAGTAGCCGATGAAATAGGTACCAAATTCACTCTGCGCGGCGCTGCCGAAGGGCATGTTGTCGCGCAGAATTTTCATCTCTTTGCCGTCCTCCTCAATCGTCGTGAGCGAACTGTGCGATGAAGTTGGCTTCACAGACTCGTCCAATTCGATGTCGGACAGCTTCTTGCGGCCAATGATTCCTTCCTGTGCCTCCGTGGACAACGCATTCCAACCGTTCATATCGTGGAGATATTTCTGCACCATCACGTAGCTTCCGCCTGCGAAGGCGGCATCCTCCTCGCCGATGAGCGCGGCCTCAGCCACTGCTTCACCCCTCGGATTCTCGGTCCCGTCGACGAAACCGACGAGATCGCGGTCGTCGAAGTTTTTGAAGCCATGCACTTCGTCCACTGGAGATACAGCACTTCCGATACGCGCCATGATTTGGGTCGCAAGTTCGAAGCAAAGATCCATGTGTCTTGCACGGATGTGGAACAGCAAGTCACCAGGCGTGGACACCGCATGTCGCGCTCCTGCTCGTACCTCGCGGAACGGGTGAAGCTCGGCCGGACGCGGCTGCCCGAAAAGGTGGTCCCACGCGTCGGACCCAATCCCCATGATGCAAGACAGGCCCGCTTCAATGTTGCGATATTCCACGGCGCGGAAAATTCCGCTGAGATCTCCGCAGAACGAGCGCAGGGTGGCGCGAGTATCGGCCCCCGGCTTCAGTGTTGCAACCAGGAAAATCGCGGCGCGAGAGAGCGGTGCGACGATCGGCTGGGCGAGGGCACGCGCCACTTTGGGCGCGCTCTTCGGATCGGAATCCATCGTTCATCCTCCTGGCAATCATCAACTGATAGACAACATTACATTCCTGGCCCCGGTGCGGGCGGGTGCAGCTCAAACTCGTGCGGGGGTTCGGCGCCGAGGAGATAGCGCACGAAGTAGTCCCAGCGGCGGCGGGTCATGTAGAGGCTTTCTGCGCCGTGGCTGTGATGCTGGCTGATCTGACGCCGCGGATCGCACAGCTTGGACTGCGGTAGCATCGCCTTTGTCCAGTTCCCAAGTCAAGCCGCTGGTGGAGCCCTCTTGCTCTGGGCCGTCCAACTCAAACTAGCCGAAATGCTTCTTCCGCATACCTTCCGCGAGAACGACTTTTCGGTTGACGGGCCGGGCGATGAGCGGCGAAGCTGTTGCTCCTGAAAATGCTTCTTAAACTGCGGATGCGATGGCCGGCAATTCTTGGCGGGATTGCACTTTTATCGTTTGGAGGCGGCAAGGCAGCGCCCTCAAGCGCACGGGTCGCGTTACGGACGGGCGAGAAGGCTCCGGTTGTGACGCTTCCCTTCGAATATTTCAGGAAACATATTTTGGTCACCATGCAGATCAATGATTCCGGGCCACACGTTTGCATGGTGGACAACGGATTCAACGCGGACGTGATCACCGAGAGCGCTGCGCGGGCCATGGCGCTTCCAGTTCATGCGATGGGCGGGAAGACTCCGAACGCAGAGGGGTTCGGCGAAGGCTCGGGACCAGAGACTTTTGTGGTGGAGAGGAGCGTTACTTTAGGGATGAAGGATTTACCGATTTTGACCGGGCAGGCCTACGTTCTGGATATGGACGGGTTCGAGGACGGCATGGGCGTCCATTTCGATTGCGTGCTCGGCTTGCCACTCTTCGCTCATTACGTGGTCGAGATCGATTTCACCAAGCGTCAGCTCATGCTTTACGATCCGCGTAGTTTTGAATATTCAGGCCGGGGTCACCGGGTTCCGTTGCGAGTAGCTGTACCTCCGACCATCGAGGCTGGAGTTCTCACGCCGGATGGAAGAACAGTGAAGGCGACGGTCGGGCTAGATCTTGGAAGCGACGCGATCTTCGATTTTCAGCCATCTTTCCAGTCGGTACATCACGTCCTGCCGGCGGGACAAGCCGAGGTTCCAATCGACGAAATCGGGCTCGGGGGAATATTCCACATGAGCATCGTGCGATTGCCTTCGGTGGAGATCGCCGGGTACAAGCTCGACAGGCCGCTTGTCGCATTTATGCATACCGCGCCGGGTCCCAGCCTTTCCGCAAACGACGGCTATGTTGGAAACGCACTGATGCGCCGCTTCACCGTGATTTTCGATTACTCGCGCCAGCGCGTGATCTTTGAACCGAACTCTTCCTTTGGCGACCCGTTCAAAGGAAATATGACCGGCATCAAAGTGGACCCGGAGTCGGACCCTACGCGTGGCTTTGAGGTGGTTTATGTGGAGGAACGGTCTCCTGCGGCAAGAGCAGGACTGCAGGAGGGCGACAGGATTGTTGAAATCGGAGGAGTGCCGTGCTCGACTCTAGTGTTTGAATCGTTCCGCGAAATGCTCACGGCGGAGGGCACACCCTTCATCCTGAAGGTTCAACGCGGCAGCGAGAAAATTGAAATGAATTTTCTAACTCCGCGCCTGCCCTGAACGCTCGCACGCAGTTGGCCTAGCGGATTGCGGGTATTTCCCTTTTGCGGACGGATAAACCGCGCATCGCATATGCTATGGCTTGGCGCTCAGCGTGTCCGTCTGGGCGCGTGCGAAGTACGTCCGGCCGCAACGAGATGCGCCAGCGCGAAATCTTAGGTTTGGGCCGGCAAGGGCAATCCGGTTAAACTCTCAAGATTGGTCGCGGGGCTGTAGCTCAGATGGATAGAGCAGCAGTTTCCTAAACTGCGTGTCGGGAGTTCGACTCTCCCCAGCCCCACCATGTATCCCATTACCGTATTCGGTAATCGCGCTTACCCTAAGCGGCGCCCAGCAGCCCTCCGTTAGGTCTTAATTGCCGGTACGATGGACGAGAAACGAGGAGGCGCCCTGAGTCCGAACCATTCCTTGCACTGCGCTTTTCACGACATGGAACAACAGGCTTAGGATTGAATACCGCGTTGTCAGGGGTAAACTCATGGTCTGAGTGGGTAAACATCCCCGAGGAGAAGCTTTGGCGACGGTGGAGTTTCTCTATCTCGACCAGGAGGCGGTGCTAGCCGCCGACGTGCTGGATATGCGCCGTGCTATGAATGTGGTGGGAGAAGCGCAGGCACGGTTTGCCGAAGGCGAGGTTCGGGAACCGCATAAGATCGTGCTGCGAAAAGCAGATACCGCGGAAAGCGAAGAGCACGGCCGGTTCAATGGCTTGGCGGCTTGGATCGGAGCGCCGGCGCCGACCGCCATTGGCATGAAATGGATCGCTAGCTTTCCAGCTAACCGCCGGTTGGGTAGGCCGCG
Source organism: uncultured Acidobacteriota bacterium (assembly GCA_963830375.1). GTDB lineage: Bacteria > Acidobacteriota > Terriglobia > Acidiferrales > UBA7541 > Palsa-295. Next base: position 402,059 of record CAWHMJ010000004.1, on the reverse strand, counting down.
TGCCAGCGGCCTGATCATACTGAACTGCCCACAAACTGGGGTGCCTCTGGCCATGATGGAAGCAGGGCTGATCAGCGCAATGCGCACCGGCGCGATGACAGGCTTGGGCGTCCGCTACCTTGCCCCGAAAAAGGTTCGCAAAATCGGAATCGTGGGCGCCGGTTTGCAATCCCGAACCCAGATCCTGGGGCTGTTCACCGAACTCCCCGATGTTGAGGAGATTGCTCTCTTCGGCCGGCAAATCTCAATGGCGGAGGCTGTGGCTGATGACTGCCGCCGCCGATGGGCCGCTCCTGTCCGCGCTGTCCCGACCGTCGAGGAAGCCCTCCGCGATGCAGACGTGGCGCTGACCGTAACCACTTCCCAAAAGCCGATGATTCGCGCGCAGCACGTGAAGCCAGGCGCGCTGACGATACAGCTCGCAGGCCATGAATGCGAGTTCGGTGTTATCCAGCAGAGCAAAAAGATAGTTGTCGACGATTGGGAGACGGTGAAGCAGCGCGGTATTATGACTCCCGCCATCATGCACCGCCAAGGTTTGTTGCGCGATGAGAACGTTCACGCCAATCTCGGTGAATTAATTCTGGGGACAAAGACGGGCAGGGAAAGCGACGAGCGAATTCACTATTGCCATATGGGAATGGCTGTAAATGACGTTGCTCTAGCGTGGGCAGTGTATGAGGACGCGCGCGCGAGGAACCTTGGAATTCGCTTGCCGCTGTGGAAAGAACCGCTGTGGGTTTAGCCGGAAAGTTGTCCAGGTCGCCGCAAGCTATGCAAGACCAAGGTCCGATGCGTATTGAGAACAACTCAGTGCCGACCGTCGTACTCGTGTCGTCCCAACATGGCGGTGTCGGAATTGTTCGGACTCTCGGACGGGCGGGAATTCCCGTTTATGGAGTGCACCAGGATCTGCGGGAGCCGGCCGCGCGTTCACGCTTCCTGAGGCGAGTTTTCGCTTGGGATTTTTCTTCCGCTTCGGCGGCGGATTCGCTGTCATTCCTTCGAGATGTCGCGAGGCAGCTCGCACGGCAGCCGCTGCTGATTCCTACTTCCGATATCACTGCTCGGTTCGTGGCCGAAAACGCCGAAATTCTTGCGCGGGATTATCTTTTTTCCGCGCCCCGCAGCGAGGTGGTGCGCTGTTTCATCAGCAAGCGGCAAACCTTCGATCTCTGCCACAACCTGGGCATACCCACGGCCGAGACGGCATCGCCTCAATCTCGCGAGGAAGTAATAAATTTCGCGCGTGCCACAGGTTTTCCCGTCGTTGTGAAGGGCGAAGACGGGGAATTCCTGGGGAGAAAGAGAAAGCGGCTGCGCGTGGCAATCGTGGCTGATCAGAACGAGCTGCTCGAACTCTTCGACTTGAATGCGGCCACCGGGCGGCCGGGCATCATCCTGCAGGAGCACATCCCGGGCGGCGATGATGCAATCTGGATGTTCAACGGCTACTTCAACGATGAGTCGCAGTGTTTGTTTGGCGCCACGGGGAGAAAGCTTCGCCAATTCCCGCCGCATAGAGGCAGCACCTCGCTCGGAATCTGCGCGAGGAATGATGCGGTGGAAATTCAAACCAAGCGGTTAATGCAAGCCGTTGGATATCGCGGACCTTTGGATATCGGCTATCGGTTTGATGCCCGTGACGGCAAGTATAAGCTGCTCGACGCAAATCCGCGCATCGGCTCAACTTTTCGCTTATTTGCGGCTGAAAACGGATTGGATGTTGCTCGCGCGCTTTATCTCGACCTCACCGGCCAGAGTATCCCGCCCGCGCAGGTGCCCGAAGGGCGCAAATGGATTGTGGAGACCAATGACCTTGTCTCCAGCTGGTCTCAGTTTCGAGAACGACAGTTGACGTTCGGCGCGTGGATACGCTCTTTGCGAGGCGTTCAAGAGGGCGCATGGTTCGCCACCGATGATCTGGTGCCATTGGCCACGGTCCCGCTACTGTGGTTCCGAAAGCAGTTCGGCGGAGGAAGGCGCGTTTCTTCGGCAAGATCTTCCTCGGATTCCGCTCTCCAAGAGACACAGAATCCTTATCCGAATGAATGACGCACTGTCGAATTAAAGTTTGCGATTGGTTTTTGGCCGCACTCAAGAACAGGACTCTATGCCAGGCCCAACTGATTACCTCGACGGAACCTACCTGCAACAAAATCCCGACTGGCATGTGGCCGACTCGCCTTGGAAGGTGCGGCAGATTCTGCGAATTCTGAACCGCAATCAAATCGTTCCCAAAACAATCTACGAGGAAGGCTGCGGCGCAGGAGAGGTTCTCAGGTTGCTGCAGCAAAAACTCGATCCGGCCTGCGAGCTGTGGGGAGCTGACGTCTCGGCCCAAGCGATTGAACTGTGCCAAGCTCGAGTAAATGCAAGGTTGCACTTCGCGCTGCTCGAAGATCATCTGTGGGAACGAAAAGTTTTCGATCTGGCGATGGCGATTGACGTGCTTGCCCACGTTGAGGACTATCGCGGTTTCTTGCGCAAACTCAAATCGCGTGCCCAATACAAGCTTCTGCATATCCCGCTCGACATTTCGGTGCAGCACGTTCTACGCGAGAAGAGTATGATCCGCCGCCGGCAAGAGCACCCGCACCTTCATTATTTTTCCAAGCATACCGCGATGTTCGCCCTGGCGGATCTCGGATACGAAATCGTCGATTGGTCCTATACGCCGCGAATGATCGATATTCCCCATCATGCGCGAGGCAAATTAATTCGGCTGCCTCGCAAACTGCTCTTCGCGATGCATCGGGATTTCGCCGTCAATCTTCTTGGGGGATTCAGCCTAATGGTCCTCGCGAAGTGAGGAACAGGAGGCCGGGTGCGGTTACCACACTCAATGAGCCCGGGATAAGCAGCGGTCGGAGAAGGACCTCTCTCAGATGGCAGGGACCATCGAGTCCGCTAATTCGTCGCAGGCCAAGCGATAGTTCTCATACCAAGTCTCGGTGAATACGGAGTGAAGTTCCGGCACGGTGCAGCCGCCGATCTTGAGATCTGAAGAAGCGAGCTCACCCCAGGTATGGACTTGAGTGCCGCCGGAGGAGAGGGCATCGAATTCGACCCATTGGCTCATGGTCATTCCGAGGCAACGGGCGATAAAGCCCAGTTCGCGGCCCGGTACACAGCAAATGAGCAGATGGTCAATGACCGTCTTGACGGGCCGGACTATTTCGATCTGCATGCGGCTTCCGACTTCCCAAGGTTTGCCTTCGCTCCAATTCATTTCTCCATAGACGCTGGCGAATTTGTGCCAGAGGTTCCAGTTGGAAAAAACGTCCCAGGCAAGTGCGGGTGTTGCGTGAGTCTTTACGGTGTAGTGAAAATGGTGCATGACTGGTTGTTTCGCTCCTTACGTTTCGGACTTCCCAAGCGCAACTATTCAGGCCAAACAAGCTTAATTATTTATACACTGTTATTTTAACGATGTAAAGATTATAATGCACGCACCTGCAATCCCCAAGGAGGCCCATGTCCAGAAAGCCTGATGCCGATCTGGAAAGCCGTATCCTGGACGCCGCTTATAAGTTATGGAGCAAGAGAGGTGAAAAAGCGCTGACCATGCGGGGGGTGGCGAAGGCAGCTGGAACAACACTCCCACGATGTATCAGAGGTTTCGGGACAAAAGCGATCTGATGATGCTGCTGCACAGCCGGGCGCTGGAGACGCTGGTATGTGTTTTGCAGCCGGCCTGCTCGCCGGCCGCGACGTGCGGGCGATTCCTGGATTTCGCATCGACGCACCCACACGAGTACCAGCTTCTCACGGCAGACTGGGCCGTGCGGCTATCGCGCCGTGAACCGAGGCCGACATTTGAATTGATCAAGAAGCGGCTGGCGACGCAACTGGGGGGAGAGCCGGAAGAGCACGCGCGGCTAGCGTTGGCATTGGGCGCACTGATCCATGGAACGGCCACGATGCTGCTGGCCGAAGGCGTTCACGAAAAAGTTTCCCGGCAACTTCGCAGCACGTGTAACGAAGCTTGCGTTACGCTGATCCAATCCGCGGCGGCGAAGCGAGCGCAGAGGAAAGCGTAAAGCGCGATTTGGAGAGTCCCCGATGGAGCTGAACAATTGAAATTCACAGGAAGTGGTGGGAGTATCCAGGCATTCGGGCTGACTTGGGATATCTGATGCCTTACTACTTCGAGTTCGATTCAGCGAACAGGATCCTTCGAGGCCGACTGGAGGGAAAGATTACGGACGAAGCTCTGAAGGAATTGTATGGACTCATTGGAACGTACTCGACACTGATAGATCCGCGCGCTAGCGTTCTGGATATGTCCTCCGTGACTTCGTTGGAGGTTTCCCCGCAGACGATTCGCGAACTGGCAAATTTGCCACCGGCTATAGCGGACTCTTCCCAACCGCGTTGCATTATTGCGACGTCTTCTCAAATCTACGGCATGGCGCGGATGTTTGAGCTGCAGGGGCAGGAAAGCCGTCCGAACCTACACGTGGTCCGCACCCAGCAGGAGGCGTGGGCGATTCTGGGCGTCTCCAAACCGAAATTCGAGCTGATACAAGCGAAATGACAGCCGCAGAAGCCCGGATATGTTCTGGGATTAACGCTGAATGGTAAATTTTGAAGCGTCGAACTCGTAACCTTCGTCGCGGACGGTTTCCAGGGCAGCGGCGCGCAGGGCTGGGTCCTCTGCATTCTTCGGCAAGTCCAGATGACGGCGGATTACCTCTTCACCTTCGGTAATGCGAATTAGCCACTTAGATTTTGGGGCATCCCAGGAAACCTCGATCCGATCAGCAAGCATCGATTCCTCCTCCGCGCGGCAATTTCAGAGGCATTGTACGCCAGGAACGCGCTTAAGGAAACGTTCCGCAACCCCAAAGGTCACTCGGGACGGAAAAGTTTCGCGCGGGGGATGCGGAAGCTGGAGTATGCTCTGGCCGTAAAAATCTAAAGCCGGGTGGATGGAAAAGTATTGCCCCGGCGGCCAAATCTTCGGGGGAGAGCTTGAGGTATGGGAAGCGGGATCGCGAACTGGGAATGGGCCGTAGCATCACGAGACGCGATTTTCTGAATGGATTTGGAATAGCGATAGGCGGAGGTTTCGTTCTATCGAATCACGAATGGCTCAACGCTTTTGGCTTTCCGCAGTCACCTCTCGCACCGGAAAAAAATCCCAATTATTATCCTCCCACGTTGACCGGCATGCGCGGGACAACGGACGCAACGATGAAGGCGGGGCACGCGCTCCGCGACGGGCAGGATTGGGGCAGCGCCGCGGCTGATTCTGAGACATATGATTTGATCGTGGTCGGAGGAGGAATCAGCGGGCTTTCGGCCGCTTATTTTTTCCGAAAAATGGCGGGGCCGAAGGCGCGCGTACTGATCATCGAGAATCACGATGATTTTGGCGGGCATGCGAGGCGGAACGAATACTACGCGGGCGGCCGCATGATTCTGGGCTATGGCGGAACGCAGTCGATTGCCGGGCCGAAACTCTACAGCCGGGAGTCGATGGGATTGCTGCGAGAGTTGGGCGTTGACGTCCAGAAATTTTATAAGTATTTCGATCAGAACTTCGAGCGCTCGCAGGGGCTTTCGCGCGGAATTTTCTTCGACAAAGAAACGTTTGGGGCGGACAAGCTAGTGGCCGGCGTCGGGAAACCTACCTGGCCGGAATTTCTGGCGAAAACTCCGCTATCGGCGGAGGCGCAGAAAGATTTGGCAAGACTCTACACGGAAAAAGTTGACTACCTGCCGGAACTGAAATCGTGGGACAAGAAAATTCTGCTGGCGAAGACCAGTTACCAAGACTATTTGCTCAAGTACGTGAAAGTTCACGAGGATGCAATTCCCTTTCTGCAGTCGCAGACCTACGGGCTTTACGGCGTCGGAATCGATGCAGTTCCGGCCGGAGATTTGGCGGGGCTGGGATATCCCGGATTCGCGGGGATGGATTTGTCCGGGCCGCCGGGTCCGGGGTTAGGTGTGGAAATCACAAAACAGAGCGAGGACGCTCCTTATATTTTTCATTTTCCTGACGGCAATGCCTCCATCGCAAGACTTCTGGTGCGGGCGCTGATTCCTGGGTCGGCTGAGGGGAACACCATGGAGGATATCGTGACCGCGAAGATGAACTATGCGGTGCTCGACGAGCCTTCGTCTTGCGTCCGGCTTCGGCTAAATAGCACGGCGATTTCCGCGCGAAATTTGGGCGATCCGGCGTCGGCCAAAGAAGTGGAAGTGAAATATGTGCGCGGTGGCGAGGTGCATTCGGTGCGCGGCACGGCTTGCATTCTGGCCTGCTGGAACATGGTGATCCCGTACATGTGCCCTGAAATGCCGCAAAAGCAAAAGGAAGCCCTGGCGTACGGAGTGAAAGTGCCGCTGGTCTACACCAACGTGCTGATACGGAATTGGGAGGCATTCAAAAAGCTGGGAATCAGTCACGCAAGATGCCCAGGGAGCTATTTCGAGTCGGTGACGCTGGATTTTCCAGTGAGCATGGGTGCATACCACTTTCCGGACAAGCCCAGCGAGCCTTGCCTGCTGCACCTGGAACGGGTGCCGTGTAAACCGGGGCTCTCCGCTCGCGACCAGCAAATCGCGGGACGCGAGAAACTTTATCGTACGCGCTTTGAAACTTTCGAGCGCGAAATTCGCGACCAGCTTGGTCGAATTCTCTCTCCCGGCGGATTCAACCCGGCGAATGATATTCAGGCCATCACCGTGAATCGCTGGCCCCATGGATACGCTTACGAATATAATTCGCTGTACGACCCGGATTGGCCCGAGGATCAGCAACCATGCGTAATCGGGCGGCAAGCGTTTGGCCGAATTTCCATCGCGAATTCAGATGCGGAAGCGTTCGCATATACAAATGCGGCCATCGATCAAGCGTACCGCGCGGTGAATGAAGTTGCGCGATTCAAGGGGAATGCAAACAACTAGGGTGCGATTTTGTTCCAGAGCATCGCGCGATTAGCAGCGAAATGATTTTGAGCCTTGCAACGCGAAGGCGAAGCTGTATTCTTCGGCTGGCAATGGTTATCCTGCAGGACGCGGTATCGAGGACACCGAAGCATTGAGCACGCAACTGCCAACTTACCTGCTGGGCCATCTCTTCACTACGGAAGAGATGCGCGCAATTTTTTCCGATCAACGGCGGGTTCAAGCCATGCTGGATTTTGAATCCGCGCTGGCGCGGGCGCTGGGGCGCGTGGGCGTGATTCCGAAGGCCGCGGCCGCGACGATTCAATCTAAGTGCGACGCGAAGCTTTTCTCGATGGAGACGCTGGCGCAAGAAGCGCCTCTCGCGGGGAATTTGGCGATTCCGATGGTGAAGCAGCTCACGGCGCTCGTCACCAAGGCCGATGAGAAGGCTGGCGGATTTGTTCACTGGGGGGCGACGAGCCAGGACGCCATTGATACGGGCACGGTGCTGCAATTACGCGATGCTCTGGACCTAATGGATCAGGCGCTTGAGAAATTGTGCGATGCGATCGCGCGAATCTGCGAGACGCACAAGTCCACGCTGATGGCGGGGCGCACATGGCTGCAGCAAGGACCTCCGGTGACTTTGGGACTGAAGGCGGCCGGATGGCTTGCGGCCGTCGAGCGGCATCGCGAGCGCATGGGCGAAATCCGAAAACGGGCGCTGGTGCTTCAGTTCGGAGGAGCGGTGGGCACGCTGGCTGCGCTGGGCGACCGCGGGCCAGCGGTGGCGGCGGCGCTGGGTGAAGAATTAAAATTGGCGGTGCCGAGTCTCCCGTGGCATGCGCACCGCGACCGGTTTGCCGAAGTGGCGACGACGATGGGGCTGCTAGTCGGATCGCTGGGAAAAATGGCCCGCGATATTTCTTTAATGGCACAGACGGAAGTGAGTGAAGCGGTGGAACCGAGCGCGCCGGGACGCGGTGGTTCGTCAACAATGCCCCAGAAACGAAATCCGGTGGGGTCGGCCGTGGTTTTGGCGGCGGCGATTCGTGTGCCGGCGCTGGTTTCGGTGATGCTGACCTCGATGGTGCAGGAACACGAGCGCGGACTGGGCGGCTGGCATGCGGAGTGGGAAACGCTACCGGAAATTTGCACGCTGACCGCGGGGGCGATGGCGCACTTGACGCAAGTGGTAGGCGGGCTTGAAATCAACCCATCAAAGATGAATGCGAATCTGGGAACCACGCATGGACTGATCCTGGCGGAGGCGGTCGCGGTAGCGTTGGGAGAGAAAATCGGGCGCATGCCGGCCCACAAAATTGTGGAAAAGGCCTCGCGGCGAGCGATGGAAACTTCTCGGCCTTTCGCGGATGTGCTGATGGAGGATGCAGAAATCCGGAAATATTTTTCAGCGGAAGATATTCAACGATTGCTCGAGCCGAAGAACTACACTGGATCGTCGGAAGCGATGGTGGAGAAAGTTTTGTCGGAGCGGAAGCGGAAGCATTGATTCGCGGCGCGGAGAGTGCGGAACATGTCGTTCGCTGAGATCGGCGACGCTCGATTGAACTACCGTCTTGACGGGCCGGAGAATGCGCCGGTAATCGTGCTTTCTAATTCTTTGGGGACGAATCTGTCGATGTGGGACCCGCAGGCGAACGTGCTTTGCGAGAAGTTTCGCGTGCTTCGATATGATACGCGCGGGCACGGGCTTTCCACCGTTACGCCGGGACCTTATACGATAGAGCAGTTGGGCCGCGATGTAGTTGCGTTACTCGATGCGCTGAAGATCGAGAGCGCTTATTTTTGCGGGCTTTCCATGGGCGGGATGATTGGAATTTGGCTGGGCGTCAATGCGGCAAATCGGCTGAAAGGACTTGCGCTCTGCAATACCGCCGCGAGAATCGGTACGGCGGATGGTTGGAACGCGCGTATTAAGGATGTGAAAGAGCGAGGAATGGCTGCCATTGCGACGACTGTGGTGCTGCGCTGGTTCAGCGAGAATTTTGTGAAGAAATCGCCAGAGGTGGTGGAAGCCATGCGGCAAATGCTGTTGCTGGCTCCGCCGGAAGGTTATGCGGGGTGCTGCGCGGCGATCAGAGATATGGACCAGAGGGATGACCTCGCGCGCGTGAAGGCGCGCACGCTGGTGATTGCCGGCGCGCTGGATCCTGTGATTCCCTCGGCGGACGCAAAAATCGTGGCCGATGGGATTTCCGGCGCGAGCTATCTCGAACTGCAAGCTGCGCATTTATCGAACATCGAGGCCGCGCCGCAGTTCACCGAGGCGTTGTTGAAATTTTTGAGCGAACCGGAGGCGAAATAATGGACGAGCGCGAGCGATATTCCTCCGGCATGAAAGTGCGGCGGGCGGTCCTCGGCGACGCCTACGTGGAAAAGGCGCAAGCGGCGAAGACTCCCTTCAGCGATCCCTTTCAGGATTTAATCACGCGGTATGCCTGGGGAGAAATTTGGACGCGTCCGGGGCTGCCGCGGAATACACGCAGTTTGCTGACGCTGGCGATGATGATCGCTTTGAACCGCGGCGATGAGTTTCGAATGCACGTTCGCGCGGCGGCGAATAATAATGTGACGCGCGAGGAGATTCAGGAAGTTTTGCTTCAGGCTGCAATCTATTGCGGCGTGCCGGCGGCAAATGCTGCATTTCATATTGCTCAGGAAGTTTTTGCGGAGATGGACGCGGGGCGCTAACCTTCGCGGTTGGCGACATAGCGGCTGGCGGCATAGCGGTTGGCGGCAACCTGGCCTTAATCCCATAGAGACGTGCACGCCATAAGCGGCAAACAAAACACATTTCTGAGCGCAATTATCCTTGGAGGGTTACCGATGGCGATTGAGAAAGTGGGAGTGGTGGGATGCGGGCTGATGGGATCTGGAATTGCGCAGGTGGCGGCGAATGCCGGATTCCAAGTGACAGCGAGAGAGGTGTCGCCGCAACTTGTAGAAAAGGGATTGCAGTCCATTGACAAGAATCTTCAGCGGCTGGTGGACAAGGGCACGCTGCCGCAGGCGGAATGCGACAAAGTTCGAGGACGATTGCACGGTACGACGAATCTGGAAGATTTGAAGGATTGCGATTTGGTGATTGAAGCGATCATCGAGCAATTGCCGGCGAAGCGCGAATTGTGGGGCGCGCTGGATAAGATCTGCCCGAAGGCTACGATCTTCGCTAGCAATACATCTTCGCTTTCGATTACGGAGATGGCGACGTTTACGCAGCGGCCCGACCGATTTCTGGGCTTGCACTTTTTCAATCCGGTGCCGGTGATGAAGCTGGTGGAAGTGATTCGTACGATCGCGACGGATCCGAAGGTGAACGAAGAAGTAGTTGCGTTTGCGCTGCGACTGGGCAAAACGCCGGTTCGCACCACGGACCGCACCGGATTCATCGTGAATCGCTTGCTGGTGCCTTATCTGCTGGACGCGGTGCGCGCGCTGGAGGAAGGCGTGGGATCGGTGGAGGACATCGATAACTCGATGAAACTCGGCTGTGGGCATCCGATGGGGCCGCTGGCGCTGCTGGATTTTGTGGGCAACGACACGACCTATTACATTGCCAACATCATGTTCGATGAGTTCAAAGAGAAGCGTTTTGCTTCGCCGCCGCTGCTGAAGCGTATGGTGCTGTCCGGATGGAATGGGCGGAAGGCCGGCCGCGGTTTTTACGACTACTCCGATCCAGCCAAGCCGAAGCCTATGCAAATGACGTAAACAGGAATTGCGGATCTACAATTTCACTAGAGCCGTAGCCAATCTCTCCTCAACTCCTCGTCGCTTGGAATGGTGCCGTCTGCGCGCCACGTTGCAAGGTTGGTGAGGTTCGCCATTACCCGTGATGAGCCGTCGGATGCCTTCACGAATATGACGGCTTCGTGAGTGTCAGTAAAAAACACTTCATCGGCGGTGTTCTGCAGACCATAGCCTTCCTGAATTATCCTGAGAATTCCAGCTTCTGCAGGAGTTAAGTCTCTTCGAGGCATGCGCAAGCACCTTTCTTCTCTCGACCATATGTCGAGGTCGATAGCAAATTGTAATCCACATGCCTGCTTAACGCGCAAATCGGAAACTGGCCACTGCTGCCGATGTAACAAAAAACTTGTCACTTGCTGCGCTTCATGTCTGCAGCGGGATTGGCGGCGGAAAGGCGGTCGATGACTTCTTTGGGGAGGGGGCGGGATTTCATTTTGGATGGATCGGTTGGATCGGGGGCGGTCCAAACGCGGGTGGCGAAACCTTCTACTGCCAGGGCGGCTGCTTTCAAAATGTGGTGGCGAACTACAAAGCTGCTTTTGCCGAATTTGGTTACGGTGGATTCCGCGATCAACTCGTCGCCGAATTTTGAGGGCAGGATGAAGCGCGCGCGCAGGTCCACGATGGGAAAGCCGATTACGCCGTGCTGCTTGAATAGAGTTTGAATGGGCATTCCGCCGTCCAGGAATAGCGCGGTGGTGCAGTCGTCGAACCAGGCGAGATATTGCGGAAAAAAGACGATGCCTGCGGGATCGCAGTGGCCCCATTCGACGAGCAGTTTTTTGCGGCTTACCAGCATTCTTCGCGTGCTCCGAGTACAACCAAGGCGAGGCCGCATGGTAACATTCGCGGCTCGGGAGTTTGTGGAAAAACTGAATGGGAAGCTTTCGGAGTTAACGAATCTCCGTGGGAACTGTAAGGCGGGAACTTCTGCGGCTGAAGCCGACTTGATTTTGCCGGCCTGCTGTCGTGGCTAAAGCCACGACCCACAAAGATTCATCCAGTTGCCAGGCTGACTCCAAAGCCCCGATGAAGGACGAACTCAAGAGCTTGCGTGGGGACTACGGTCCCTCAGCGGCTGAAGCCGCGCTGAAATTTGGATACTTGCGGCACGACTGAAGTCGTGCCCTGACGAAACTCGGAGTACAGCAATCCCATGCGGACACAGGTAGGAATTGTCGGGGCGGGACCGGCGGGGCTGGTGCTCTCGCACTTGCTGCACCGGCAAGGCATCGAGTCTGTGGTGATCGAGGCTCGCAGCCGGGAGTATTGCGAAGAGCGCGTGCGGGCGGGTGTGCTGGAACAAGGGACGGTTGACCTGCTGGAGGAAATCGGCGTCGGCGAACGCATGCGCCGCGAAGGGCTGATTCATTACGGGGTGAACCTGAGGTTTTCCGGACGAACGCACCATATCGATTTTAGAGAGCTTACCGGCGGGCGCGGCATCATGATTTACGCGCAGCACGAGGTGATCAAAGATCTGGTGAAAGCGCGGCTCGCATCTGGAGGGCAGATTCTTTTCGATGTGGAAGATGTGAGCATTCGCGACTTCGGCGAGACGAAATCTTCGGCGAAACCGACCATCTTGTTTCGTAAGAATGGCGAGGCGCAGCAGATCACGTGCGATTTCATCGCGGGATGCGACGGCTCTCACGGTATTTGCAGGCCGTCGATTCCGGACGGAGTGCTGACGCTGTACGAGCGGGTTTATCCCTTCGCGTGGCTGGGGATACTGGCGGAAGCGCCGCCTTCGTCCGAAGAGCTGATCTACGCGTATCACGAGCGCGGGTTCGCGCTGCTCAGCATGCGTTCGCCGCAGATTAGCCGGCTCTATCTTCAGTGCAAGCCGGACGAGAACTTAGTGGAGTGGTCCGACGAACGAATTTGGGAGGAGCTGCATACCAGGCTGGCAACCACCGAGGGCTGGAGGCTGATCGAAGGGCCGATCATACAGAAAGGCGTGACCGGAATGCGCAGTTCAGTGATTGAGCCAATGCAGTTCGGCAAACTATTTATTGCGGGGGATGCGGCGCATATCGTTCCACCGACGGGAGCGAAAGGGCTGAACCTTGCGGTTGCGGATGTTCGGGTGCTCGCTCGAGCATTCCGCGAATACTATGCGTCGGGCCGTCAGGATCTGCTGGAAGCCTATTCGAAGACCTGCTTGCGGCGCGTTTGGAAAGTACAGCGGTTTTCATGGTGGATGACGTCCATGCTGCACTTGTGGGAAAACGAGAATGCGTTTGACCATCGCCGGCAGCTTGCAGAGCTTGATTACGTCACCAGTTCGCGCGCCGCTTCGCAAACGCTGGCCGAGAACTACGTTGGATTGCCGATGGAATAGGTTGCGACCAACTGCTCTGAGCCGTGCGGTGAGTTTAACGATGCGACAAAAGGCAAGGCCGGCAAATCAGGGCTTCCACTTCTTTCGACCAAGCAAAACTCCGGTCAGGCCCGCAGACAACATTAGGAGTGTTTGCGGCTCTGGCGTGGGGACTGGCGGCGGAACTATCGGAGTGATAGGAGCAACCGGTGTGCCAGGGGTGGATGGCGTGCCGCCGATTGGAGTAGTCGGAGGACCGACAATCCCGCCGCCGGGAGAGCCGGAGCCGGAAGAAATTACGGAAGCCGGCGGTGGCGTCAAAAGAAGCTCGCCAGGCGCAAAAGGTGCGGGGGCAAAGGCAGGAGCTCCCGCAAGAGCTTGGGCCTCTTCCGGCGGCGCTGTTTCCAACTCAGGCTCTGCGGCCATTACCGGCCCAGCCGGGGCTTCGGCAAGACGGTTCCCGCACCGAGTTCTGGCCATGTGCTCGCCGTCAGTGATTACAGTTTCGCCCTTGCGCAGCATGAGTCGCTTCTTCGACCAGAAGACGTTATTACCGAGACGGTAGGACACATAGAGGGCTCGGTCTTCGCTCAGGCGAACGACCCGCGCTCTCTCCAGGTAAAAATCTTCGTAATGTTTCGCGACGACAGGATCGCGGGTAACCGAATTCCTCAATTCAGCGGCGCTTTCTACACCTCCGGGGATCACGGAATAGGGATAAACTGCGCGATCAGCGCCATTCGCATCGAGTGAAATTTGCGGAGTGTCTTGGCCGGCAGAACGAAACGACGAGGTATAGTCCGGCGCGATTTGGTGGTTTACGCTCGCGGTAAGCGCAATCCAAATCGAGAAACTGCCCAAAGTTAAGACTGCCAGCGCTCCCAGACGGCGGAGGTCAATCTTCCGTGCGAACTTGGCCCGGAATGTCCGAAACTGCTCCATTTCCCCTGGTTTGACGACAGAACGGAATTGCTGGGAATCTGTGTCGAGAAGAGATTATGCATTTGTTTGACCAATATTGCCACCCATGAAATTGACCACGAAAGAGACGGATTTTCACTCCCATGCCCGTCCGAGGACGTGACTTGCTCTTGATTGGCACTTCCTTAGAGCTCGATGATGAAGAAGTCTGATTGGGGAATCGCAGGAAGGATTTCCCAAAACAGTACTTTCGCTCTAATTTCTAGGTCGCTGCTGACGCTCGAGTAGAGAATATTTCCTTGAATTACTTCAGCGGCGGGGCAACGCATTCCGAGGATCAACGCGGCTCTTGAGCTCCAGCGGCTGGAAGTCCGAGACACATTGCTGCGGCACGTGGTTGTGGTTGAGGTTCCAGAGAGCGTAGCCGACGCCGAGGAACGGACCAAGAATCATGGCGATGACCGCCAGCAAAAACAGGACAAGAAACATAAGTACGACGACAATGACCGGCATTGGACCCTTTCCTCCCTGCCCCGCGTCTAATCCGTGACAGCAACTGAGCGGGTTGGGGCACTCTTTTAGACGTACTTAATGAACCCGCGGATTCGTGAAAAGTTGCGGCCCTGTAATTATTTTTTGCGTACCTTTGATCACAGATCGCAGCGACGACCGGGTTAATACGCGGAGCGATTATTGCGCTCCGGCTGCATATTCCTGTCCCAGTGGCCGCGTCTTTTTTCGGCGTACTGCGTGCAATAATAATGCGGTTATATTGGCGTTAGACCCGTCCGGGAAGAGTTTCGGCGCTTTCCAGAAGGTTCGGGGGTCCCTTGAATGTGGATAGTTCGGCTAGCATTACGCAGGCCTTATACGTTCGTGGTGATGTCGATTTTATTGCTGATACTTGGTCCCGTCGCCATTCTGCGTACGCCTACGGACATTTTTCCGAATATTGATATTCCCGTTGTCAGCGTCATCTGGAACTACACCGGACTATCTCCTGAGGAGATGTCCAATCGTATTATTTTTAACTACGAAAGATCACTCACCACCACCGTTAACGATATCGAGCACATTGAATCGCAATCGTTGAGCGGTATCGCGGTGGTGAAGATTTTTTTCCACCAGGGCGTGCAGGTGGCCAATGCAATTGCGCAGGTCACAGCGATATCGCAGCCGATCGTACGGAATTTGCCTCCCGGAACTACGCCGCCTTTCATCATCACCTACAACGCTTCGACGGTCCCTATCCTTCAGCTCGCCCTCTCGGGCAAAGGACTGTCGGAACAGCAACTGGGTGATATTGGATTGAACTTTCTGCGCACCGGACTGGTGACCATCTCGGGCGTCGCAATTCCTTACCCCTATGGCGGCAAGCAGCGGCAAGTTCAAGTGGATCTGAATACGACGGCGTTGCAGGCAAAAGGGCTTTCGCCGCTGGACGTGGTTAACGCCATTACCCTGCAGAATCTGATTCTGCCGGCGGGCACGGCGAAGATCGGGCCGTTTGAGTACCAGGTGGACATGAATGGCGCTCCTGCCACGGTAAATGAACTCAACGATCTGCCGATCAAGACAGTTGGGAGTAGCACCATCTACATTCACGACGTGGCGCACGTGCGGGACGGCTTTCCGCCGCAAACGAACATTGTCAACGTGGATGGAAAGCGCGCGTCGCTGATGTCGATTCAAAAGAACGGAGACGCATCCACGCTGGACATCATCTCGGGAATCAAAGCACTGTTGCCGCAGATCGAGGCGGGCCTACCGCCCCAACTGGAAATCAAGCCTCTTTCGGACCAATCCATTTTCGTGCTGGCGTCGATCAAGGGCGTCGTTCGCGAAGCAATCATCGCTGCATGCCTCACGGGGTTTATGATCCTGGTGTTCCTGGGGAGCTGGCGCAGCACGCTGATCATCGCGGTCTCGATTCCGCTTTCGATTCTTACGTCGATCATCGTTCTGAGCGCGATAGGCCAAACCATAAACATTATGACTCTCGGCGGCCTGGCGCTGGCGGTGGGAATTCTGGTGGACGACGCCACGGTCGAGATCGAGAACATTAACCGCAACATCGATCAGGGCAAAGAAATCGTGCAGGCCATTCTGGATGGAGCGTCGCAGATAGCGGTGCCAGCGTTCGTCTCGACACTTTCGATTTGCATCGTGTTCGTACCGATGTTTTTTCTTTCCGGAGTAGCGCGGTATTTGTTCGTTCCGCTCGCTGAAGCTGTGTGCTTCGCCATGCTTGCGTCGTATCTGTTATCGCGGACGCTGGTGCCCACCATGGCCAAGTATCTGTTGGTGGCTCAAATTGAGGAGAGCCATGGGGAGGCGCCAAAATCGCGCAACCCGTTTGTGCGAATCCAACAAAAGTTTGAACAAGGATTCGAGAAGCTCCGGGACGGCTATCACCGACTGCTGGAAACGTGCGTATGTCACGACCGCATATTTGTGACCTGTTTCTTCGGGGCGTGCTTGCTGTCATTCATTCTCTTGCCCATGGTCGGGCAGGACTTCTTTCCCACGGTGGACAGCGGCGAATTCAAACTTCACTTGCGGGCGCCAACCGGAACGCGTATCGAAGAGACGGCGGCACTCTGCGAACGCGTCGACGATGATATGCGCGAATTGATTCCCAAGGAGGAATTGGCCACCATCATCGATAACATCGGCGTACCATACAGCGGTTTTAACCTTTCTTACAGCAATTCCGCTCCGATCGGGCCCGGCGATGCCGACATCCTGGTGGAACTATCGAAAAAGCATCGGCCAACAGAAGAATACGTTCACGACCTACGTACACGGCTGGGCAGCGATTTTCCCGGCGTGACATTTTATTTTCTGCCTGCGGACATGGTCAGCCAAATCCTGAACTTCGGGCTGCCTGCCCCGATCGATATTCAGATTGTCGGAAGAAATTTAGTGGGCGACCGCGAGTTTGCGGACAAGCTGATGAATCAACTGAAATTCGTTCCCGGCACCACCGATCTCCGAATCCAGCAACCTTTCGACCAGCCGAAGTTGCATTTTGATATCGATCGCACCAAGGCGCAGGAAATCGGATTTACGCAGCGTGATGTTGCCACCAACCTTTTGATTTCGCTCAGCGGAAGTTTTCAAACCGCTCCCAGTTTCTGGCTCGATCCGAAGACAGGGGTGAGCTACAACATCGCGACCCAGATGCCTCAGTACAGAATCGACACGCTTCAAGATCTCGAAAACATCCCGATAACTGGCTCGAATCCGAATGCGCCGCCGGCGATTCTTGCTAGTCTCGCTTCGGTCAGCAGAGGAGCGGAGATGGGCGTTGTTTCGCACTACAACGTTCAGCCGGTCATCGACATTTACGGAGCCGTGCAGGGCCGCGACCTCGGCGGCGTCGCCCGAGAAATCGCGCCGATCATCGAGCGAAGCAAGAAAGATCTGCCGCGCGGGTCGCAACTTATCGTTCGTGGACAGATTGCGACGATGCAATCATCGTTCTCGGGCCTTTTGTGGGGTCTCGTGTTTTCGATTGCCCTCGTCTATCTTTTGATCGTCGTCAATTTCCAGTCCTGGCTTGATCCTTTCATTATCCTGACGGCGCTGCCCGCGGCTCTGGCCGGAATCGTTTGGTTCCTTTTCATAACCAGAACGACGCTGAGCGTACCGGCGCTCACGGGCGCGATCATGTGCATGGGCGTAGCCACGGCGAACAGCATTCTGGTGGTTAGTTTTTCTCGAGAAAGACTCGACGAAGGCAAGACCGCGGAGGAAGCCGCACTGGAATCGGGATACACGCGCTTTCGCCCGGTTATTATGACGGCCTTGGCGATGATTATCGGCATGTTGCCAATGTCACTGGGGCTGGGAGAAGGCGGAGAGCAAAATGCGCCTTTGGGGCGCGCCGTGATCGGCGGACTTTTATTTGCAACCGTCGCTACTCTTTTCTTTGTGCCGGTTTTTTTTAGTATCGTGCATGGACGGAGAGCGGAGAAAGCGTAGCTTGACTTTCACCGTGGCGCGCGATTGAGCCCGCGCACAGAGCGCATCATCTAAAGTTAGAGTGACAAAAGGAAGAAGCATCGATGACTGAGCAGCCAGACAAACAAGTCCCGCGAGCAGCAGCGGCCGGCGACCAGCAGCCTGCTCCGCAAGCGTCCTACGATCGGCCTCCGCAAAAGCCGGGAGGCTCGGGCCACGGCGTGGTGATTGCGGTACTCGTGGTAATTATCGTGGCGGGCATTGTGGTGATGGGAGTGGTGCCGCGCTTACGGGCGAAGGCCGCGTTGCGCACGGAAACTCATAATTTGGCAATCCCAACGGTGGTCGTGATTCATCCCAAACGCGGCGATCCACAACAGGAGATCGTTCTTCCCGGAAATATGCAGGCTTTCGAAGACGCTCCTATCTACGCGCGGACGAACGGATATTTGAAGAAATGGTATGTGGACATCGGCGGGCACGTGAAGACAGGCCAGTTGCTGGCGGACATCGAGACGCCAGAAGTTGATCAGCAGCTTCAGATAGCGCGCGCCGATCTGAACACAGCGCAAGCAAATATGAACCTTTCGAAGATTACGGCGGACCGCTACGACGGCCTGAAGAACACCGATGCCGTTTCAAAACAGGACGTGGACAACGCGCACGGCGATTTCGAAGCAAAGAAAGCCACCGTGGCAGCCGCGGGATCCAATGTGAAGCGGCTGGAGGAAACCCAGGCATTCAACAAAATTTATGCGCCCTTTGACGGCATCATTACGGCGCGCAACACAGATATCGGGCAGTTGATCGATTCCGGCAGCGGCGGCGCGGCGAAAGAGATGTTTCACATTCAATCGACGCGAGTCTTGCGCGTGTACATCAACGTTCCCCAGCAGTATTCGCAGGCCGCCAAGCCCGGGCTCAGTGCAGATCTCACTCTAGCGGAGTTTCCCGGCCGTAAGTTCAAAGGCCAGCTGGTACGAACCGCTAATGCGATTGAACAAGCATCTCGGACGCTGCTGGTGGAAGTGGACGTCAATAACACGACGGGCGAACTTCTTCCCGGCGGGTATACAGAGGTCCACCTGAAGCTCCCGGAGACGGTGCCCACGTTTATTCTTCCGGTGAACACGCTGATTTTCCGTTCACAGGGATTGCAGATTGCGACGGTCCAGGATGGCAATAAGGCGACCCTCGTGCCGATTGTGCTGGGGCGCGATTTTGGGAGCGAAGTGGAGGTAGTTTCCGGGCTCAGCGGACAAGAGAATGTGATGGTCAATCCGCCGGACTCCTTGGTGGAAGGCGAGCAGGTTCAGATTGCCCAGCAAAATCAACAACAGCCGAGTGGGCAGCAGACACTACAGCCGCAATCCAATCAGCAACCATCGGGCGGGCCAAAAAAGTGAGTACCGCAGTGGAGCAAACGCACGACGCGCGGAGTCTGAAATCGGCTCTGTGACATCGCTTTAAAAATGTGAGCTGGGAAGAGGAGATGGCATGAGACGTTCTTTCTGGGGAATCCTGACGATACTATTGGTTGGTCTTGTTGTCGGTGGTTGCGTATCGCACGGTGTCTGCAGCACGCGAAATGAGGGCGTTGGCGCAGACTTCGGGCCAAAGTGGCCCGTTCACCGACTTTCGTATGGAAAAGCCCGGGAGTGTTCACCACATTTCCGCAGCTGATTTGCCCCAGCCATACGCGACGCCCGCTGCCGACAATAGCGCGCACGTGGTGTCCCGGCCGTCGGAAGCTTGGCCAAAAGCTCCGGACGGGTTCAAAGTGGAGCTCTACGCCGAAAATCTAAAGAATCCGCGATTGATTCGGACGGCGCCAAATGGCGACCTGTTTGTGGCGGAAAGCGGGCCGGGCCGCATTCTCGTATTCCGGGGTATCACCGCCGGCGGAAAACCCGAAACCACGGAAACTTTCGCTACCGGCCTCACGCGTCCGTTTGGTATTGCATTTTATCCTCCTGGACCGGATCCCAAATTTGTTTACGTTGGCAATACGAATTCAGTTGTGCGCTTTGCATACCAAAATGGAGATCTGAAGGCTCGCAGCAGCCCCGAAACCGTAATCGCAAATCTTCCCAGCAGCCTCGAAGGGCATTGGACGCGGGATCTTGCGTTCTCGCTGGACGGAAAGAAACTGTACGTGGCAGTCGGCTCGCGCGGCAATATTGCGAACGTTGATGAAGATAAATCTAATTACCACCGCGCGAACATTCTAGAGGCCAATCCCGACGGTTCGGATTTGGCTGTGTATGCGTCGGGAATTCGCAATCCTGTTGGCATAGCGGTTGATCCCGCAACCGGCGTGTTGTGGACCTCGGTGAACGAACGAGACGACATAGGCGATAACCTTCCGCCGGATTACATCACGCACGTTCAAGAAGGCGGCTTTTACGGCTGGCCCTGGTATTACATCGGCGGAAACGAAGATCCTCGCCTCAAAGGCAAGCATCCCGAACTGAAGGACAAAGTGATTGTGCCCGACGTGCTGCTGGAACCGCACAATGCGTCGCTCGAATTAACCTTCTATGAAGCGCAGCAATTTCCGGAGAAATACCGCGGAAGTATTTTTGCAGGCGAACACGGCTCCTGGAATCGATCCGTGCGCACAGGCTACGAAGTTGTGTATGTGCCGGTCAAGAACGGCAAGGCCAGCGGGGAGTACGAGGATTTCGTGACCGGTTTCGTCACGCCCGAAGGAAAAGTTTGGGGCCGACCCGTGGGAGTGGCGGTGGCGAAAGACGGTTCACTAATGGTCAGCGATGACGGATCGAATTCAATCTGGCGAATCAGTTATGCGGGCAAATAGCGAAATCACATTGCGTACGGTGAAATCAAGAACGAGCGATCGGTCACAGCATTCCGGCCGTTTGTTTTTGCTCGCTATTTTTTTGCTCGGCGGATGCACGGTGGGTCCAAATTACGTGCGGCCCAAGGCGGAAGTTCCTGCGAGACTACAAAGAGAGCAACGATTGGAAAGTAGCGCAGCCGAGCGCCGAGGCAATAAAAGGAAAGTGGTGGGAAGTTTATCAGGATCCGCTGCTGAACTCGCTGGAAGAGAAAATTGATGTTTCGAACCAAAGCCTGAAGGCAGCCCAGGCGCAATTTCTGCAAGCCCGCGCCGCGGTCCGTATCTCGCGGTCGTTTCTTTTTCCCACCGTGACAGCCGACCCTGCAATCGCGCGCGAACGTTTTTCCCAGAATCGACCTCTGGGCGTAGCCGGAAACACGCAGACTTTCAATGATTTCCAGGTTCCTGGAGTCGACGCGTCTTACGAGCTGGACGTCTGGGGCCGGGTTCGCCGCACGGTGGAACAGAGCCGCTCGCAGGCGCAAGCCAGCGCTGCCGATCTTGCCAGCGTGGGTCTGAGCCTGCACGCCGAACTGGCCATGGATTATTTCCAGCTACGAGGTCTTGACACGCAAAAACAGCTTTTGGACTCCACGGTCGTGGCGTACCAGAAAGCCCTCGATCTTACGCAAACTCGGTTCAAGGGCGGGCTCGCTTCGGACGTAGACGTGGCGCAAGCGCAGACACAACTGGAAACCGCGCGCGCGCAATCGATCGACGTAGAAGTCCAGCGCGCGGCGTTCGAACATGCCATTGCGGTGCTCACTGGACGGCCTCCATCAACTTTTACGTTGGCGCCTTCGCCTCTGGACGCTCCGCCGCCGGCGATTCCGCCAGGATTGCCGTCCGACTTGCTCGAGCGGCGGCCCGATGTTTCCGCCGCGGAAAGACGAATGCAGGCGGCGAATGCGCAAATCGGTATCGCCAGAGCCGCGTACTTTCCGTTGATTACACTCACGGGACAGGGGGGATTTGAAAGCATTGCGGCGGGAACTCTGTTTCAGGGACCCAGTGGACTTTGGGCCGTGGGTGGAACGGCTCTCGAAACGCTTTTCGATGCGGGACGCCGGCGCGGCACGTCGGACCAGGCAAAGGCTGCGTACGATCAGTCCATCGACAATTATCGCCAGATCGTGCTAAGTGCGTTCCAAGAAGTGGAAGACAATATGGCCGCGCTGCGCATTTTGCAGGCCGAAGCGCAAACCGAGGATGTCGCTGTGGGGGCGGCAAAGCATTCGGTCGAGCTGTCTATTACCCGTTACAGGGGCGGGGTCACAAGTTACCTGGAGGTGACTACGGCCCAAAGTGCGGCGCTTACCGACGAGGTCACGGCTGTAACAATTCTCACCAGGCGGATGACGGCCAGCGTGCTACTGATCAAAGCCATCGGCGGCGGATGGGACGCCTCTCAAATCCCCCATGTCTAACTTCGAGTTTCCGACTTCAGAAACCGCTGCTCTGATTTGCGCGTTCCTCCACATGCACCATTCATCGGCGACTTAGACTGGTTCTGCTGGCCTCGATGCGCGGGCTATGGTAAAGATGTGCGCACGCTCACAAGCTGCAACACTTTCGCGGGAGGACAGTTTTGGCACGCCGCAAAGCAGTGAAGTCTGGAGTTACGCTGCGCGACGTGGCGCAGGAAAGCGGCGTTTCCCCGGCTACGGTTTCTATCGTTTTGAATAATGCTCCGCTGGCCAGATACATTCCGCCGTCCACGAAGGATCGCATCGAGCGAGCCGCGAAAAAGCTCCACTATCGGCCGAAGGTCGTATCGCGTTTCCTCAGCGCGAAACGGAATCGCACGGTCGGCGTGATGGTGTTCGACATCACCGACCCGTTTTGCACTTTGATACTTCGCGGAATCGAGAACTCACTGTATCAAGCATCGTATCTGCCAATTCTCACGGACGTCCACAATCAGCGCGGCCGTTTCGAACGTTATTTGGAGATGCTGCTCGCGCGACCCGTGGAGGCTCTGGTCTTCGTCGCCAACTGGCTTTTTGTGGACATCGATATTCTCGCGGACCTGGAGAAAAGGAATATTCCCGCGGTCATGATCGGCCGCGAGCTCGAGCGGCTCCATCAGTTCAGTGATGACGGACAATGAAGCGGGCGCGCATCTGGCGATGGAGCATCTTTACTCGCTGGGCCATCGTAAGATTGCCTTCATCAGAGGGCCGAAAATGCTGGTGGACAGCTCTCCCCGTTGGCGTGGTGTGCGTTCGTTTGCGCGTTCGGTGGGCTTGGAAATCGATCCGGCCCTGGTTGTGGATTTGCCTGACTCGCTCGACCCAAATTCCGGCTTCGAGGGCGGGTTCAAACTTATCGAAGAACTCTTGAAGCACAAGAAGCGTTTTACGGCGGTGATGGCGTTTGACGACATGACGGCTTTTGGCGCGATACGCGGATTAGCGCGCGCCGGCTTGAAGGTTCCCGAGGATTGCTCGGTAATCGGCTTCGACGACGTGATGCCTGCCGGGCTTTCGGTTCCGTCTCTGACTACGGTGCGGCAGCCGATGGAGGCGCTGGGAAGCGCGTCGGTGGGAATCGTGCTGGAGGCCATCAACGCGACGATTGAAGAGCGCGAATTTGAAGTAGTCCACCGAAAACTAGCGCCCGAACTCGTGGTGCGCGAATCTTCGCGCTCGGTGCCCTGGGCCGGGGCGGATTGAAGCGGCACGGGTGTTTTTCCTTGACTCTACGGGCAAGGTGGGAATAATACGTCAGTTTAATAAACTTTAATAAAATCAATACGGATGTTGCGGCGCTCCATCTTCACGGATTTCAGTTGTCCTTGCTCAAATAGACAGATTTCGGAGAGTGGGGAATGTCGTCGAAACAGCAGCCGGGCGTTCGCCTCGTTTTGGTTTTATCCTTCGCAAGCTCTTTATGGTTGACTCTTCCCTTCCTGCCGCGAATCGCGTCGGCAAAGACGCCTGAGCCATCCTACACGAAAATATATTTGCATGAAGGCTGGGCGCTGCAGTCGTCTTGCCTGTTTCTTGCCAAGGGCGAGCAAATCTCGGCTCCCGGATACAAGACGAACGGCTGGCATTCAGCGGCGGTGCCGACCACGGTGGTGGCCGCGCTGGTCGCCGACAAAACTTATCCGGACCCGTACTACGGCAAGAATTTGCGCGACATTCCAGGGACAACTTATCCAATCGGCAAGAACTTTTCGCTCCTCCCGATGCCGAAAGACAGTCCCTTCCGCTGCTCGTGGTGGTATCGCACGGAATTTACTCTTCCCGCGGAGTACAAGGAGCGGCATGTCTGGCTGCACTTCGGCGGAATCAACAACCATGCCAATATCTGGCTGAACGGCAAGTTGGTGGCGGGTGGAAAGGATATTGCTGGAGCCTACCGCACCTACGATTTCGATATCAGCTCGATGGTGAACCGTGATGGACCTAACGCGCTTGGCGTAGAAACCATTGCGCAGACGGAAAAGGACCTTGGAATTAACTGGGTTGATTGGAACCCGGCGCCCCCCGACAAGGACATGGGATTGTGGCGCAGCGTTTATTTGCAAAGCAGCGATGCAGTGGCGATCCGCCATCCTATGGTGGCCACTCACTTCCCTCCTGCGTCGCTCGATGAAGCGGATCTCGCTGTGGAAACTGAATTGATTAACGCCACCGACAGGCAAATCACCGGGTTTTCTGGACGGCCGGATTGAAGATGTAAAATTTCGCCGAACGCTTGCTCTAAAGCCGGGAGAAACTCGCATAATCCGCTTTACATCCGATGAGTTCCCGCAGTTGCGCATTAAAAATCCGAAAGTATGGTGGCCCTATCGCATGGGGGCGCAGGAGCTTCACAACCTGAATCTGCGCTTCGTTGTGGGCGACGATTTGTCCGACGAGGAAAACGTGAGGTTTGGGATCCGCGAGATCACTTCGGAATTGAATCCACAGGGCGCGCGGCAATTTTACGTGAACGGAAAAAAGATTCTCATCCGTGGCGGCGGATGGTCGCCGGATATGCTATTTCGCTCGGACCAGTCCCGCCTGGAAACAGATTTTCGCTACGTCCGCGAGATGAACCTGAACACAATCCGTCTGGAAGGAAAGATGGAGACGGATGAGTTCTACGATCTCGCAGATGAGCAAGGCGTGCTGATTATGGCGGGCTGGTGCTGCTGCGATCATTGGGAGCTGTGGAAGCACTGGCAGCCGGGCGATCTCGAAATCGCTTCCGCATCCTTGCGGTCGCAAATTCTGCGTATGCGAAGCCACCCCAGCATGCTGGTGTGGTTGAACGGCAGCGATATGCCGCCTCCAGCGGACATTGAAACGGAATACATCAAAGTATTGAAAGAAACAGATTGGCCGAATCCTTTTATTTCTTCTGCATCGGAAACGCCAACCTCGGTGACGGGAAAGTCGGGCGTCAAGATGACCGGACCGTATGATTACGTCCCGCCAAATTATTGGCTGATTGACACCAGCAAATACGGCGGAGCCTTTGGCTTCAATACAGAAACCGGCCCGGGTCCCGCTGTTCCGCTCGTGAGTTGCCTGCGTAAATTTATTCCCGCAGACCATTTGTGGCCTCAGGATTCCTTTTGGAATTATCACGCCGGTTCCGAGGGCTTCAAGGATTTAAGCCACTTTGACGGAGCGATGAAATCAATTTATGGCGCCCCTGCCGGCCTCGACGATTACGAAATCAAATCGCAGGCCATGGCCTACGATGGCGAGCGGGCCATGTTCGAAGCTTATTCCCGGAACAAATACACTTCGACCGGCGTGATTCAATGGATGCTGAACAACGCGTGGCCTTCATTGATCTGGCACCTTTATGATTACTATCAGCAGCCGGCCGGCGGATATTTCGGCACGAAGAAAGCCTGCGAGCCTTTGCACGTCCAGTATTCGTACGACGACAACAGCATCGTAGTGGTGAACAGCCTCTATCAGAAATTCACTGGCTTGAGCGTCACCGCCCACCTCTACGACGATTCGTTGCACGAAAGATTCTCCCGCCAAGTTCAAACGGACGTGGATGCGGATGGCGTGTCGAAGGTTCTCACGCTTCCCGCGGGAGCTTTTAGTCCTGCGTCTCCCTTGTATTTCGTGAAGCTCGATCTTCAGACCAGCGATGGAAAAACCGCGAGTACTAACTTTTATTGGCTTTCTTCGAAGAAGGACGTCTACGAATGGGCGAAAACCACTTACAAATACACGCCCGTATCATCGTACGAAGATTTGAGCGCTCTGCAGAACTTATCCAAAGTGAAACTCGATGTTGAGGGAAGCCGGGCCACGACCGCGGACGGTCCTATAGTCCATCTGACCGTGAAAAACCCCAGCGATCATCTGGCGTTTCAAGTGCGATTTGGAATTCAGAAGAACGGTCAAGCCGCGGAAATCCTTCCAGTCTTTTGGGACGACAACTATATCGAGCTGATGCCCGGAGAATCCCGCGAAATCAGCGCGCGATACTTGAGCACGTCGGACGTTTCCGGTCCGCTTGAGCTCACCGTCGAGGGTTGGAATATTGAGAGCACGACGATCTCGTTGAAGGAAGCCAGGGCAGTTCCCCCACAAGGCACGGGCGGCGGGCGCTGATGCCCAACGAACACTGGAAGCCGGGTAATTCGGCGCCGCATAGCTTCCCGAATTCGATGCTCAGCGAGATCTATGAACAGCCACACGCTATCCGCGAATGCATCCGGCGAAACGTACAAGAGGAATCCATTTTTTCCGACGCGCTTAAGCCCATTGAAAGCGCGATTTTCGCCTTTAAGAAAATCATTATCGCGGCCAGCGGCTCCAGCCGTCATGCAGGCTTGGCGGGCGAAATCATGATGGAGGACCTCGCTGGAATCGCGGTGGACGTGGAATATTCCAGCGAATACTGCTACCGCTCCACGCATGCCGACACCGAGCCCATCGTGGTGGTCATAACGCAATCGGGTGAAACGGCTGACACCATAGCTGCACAACGCCAAGCGCTGAGTCGCGGAGCGAAAACCGTGGCGATTTCGAACGTTGCCGATTCCACCATCGCCCGCGAAGCGAGCGCCACGCTGCATACCTTCGCCGGGCTGGAAAAAGCCGTGCCGGCGACAAAAAGTTTCACGTCACAGTTGACGATGCTGTATCTTCTTGCATTATTTCTGGCGCGCAAACGCGGCCGTATCACTTCCGGGGTTGTGGGCGCGCATCTGGATGCTCTCCGCGCGCTACCCGTGGAAATCGAAAAGGCTCTTCCTTCCTGGGACGCGCAGGCTGCCGGATGCGCTCGCGAATATCAACAGGCGAAAGCGTTTTTATTTCTCGGCCGCGGCGTTCATTATGCGATTGCTCGTGAAGGAGCGCTGAAGCTGAAGGAAATTTCTTACGTGCAAGCGGAAGGCCTTCCAACCGGCGAACTGCGGCATGGGCCGAATGCGCTGGTGGACGAAAAGCTTCCTGTGATCGTGCTGGCCACGCGCGATCCGGCCGATCCGGATTCCGTGCTGCGATACCAGAAGACGCTTTCAGTGCTCGAGTACATCAAGGGCCGCGGCGGAAAATCAATCGCGATTGCGTCCGAAGGAGATCGCGAAATTGCGACGTTTGCGGACCGCGTCATGCACGTTCCCGCTGCGCCGGAATTGCTGCTACCGATCCTGGAGGTGGTGCCGCTGCAACTTTTTGCTTATCATTTCGCCACGTTGAATGGCTGCGATGTGGACCATCCCAGGAATCTTGTAAAATCGGTCACCTCGGAATGAGCAACGAAGCAAGTTCGCCATCGCCTGCGCCGGTCAAACTCAAACGCACTCTTCATCTTTGGGACCTCATCATCATCGGCATCGTGATTATTCAGCCGATCGCGCCGATGGGGATTTACGGCGTAATCAGTAACGCAGCGCGCGGCCACGTGGTAACCACGATTCTGATCGCCATGGTGGCGATGCTCTTCACCGCTGTCAGTTACGGCAAAATGGCGCGCGCATATCCGAGCGCGGGGTCGGCATACACCTACGTCGGCCAGGAAATCCATCCTTCGCTTGGGTACGTCACCGGCTGGGCGATGTTGATGGACTACATTCTGAACCCACTGATTTGCACGGTAATTTGCAGCAAGTTGACTCAAAATATTTTGCCCGGCGTACCCTATTGGGCGCTGGCCATCGGGTATGCGGCCGCCTTCACCGTGCTTAACCTGCGTGCGGTGAAAACTTCGGCACGGATAAACGATGTGCTGGCGGCCGGGATGTCCATTGTCGTAGTGATATTTTTTGCGTTTCGTAATCCGTTTTATTTGGGGATTGCACCAGTACGGCAGCGGTTTTTTCTGGCAGCCATTCTATAATCCGCAGACGTTTAGTTTCGGCGGCGTCTTTCGCGGCACTTCGATTGCGGTCCTCACTTATATCGGCTTCGACGCGATATCGACATTCTCAGAAGAAGTAGAAAATCCGCGGCGAAACATTATGCTGGCGACTGTTCTGGTATGCGTGATCACCGGAGTATTGGCATCGCTCGAAGTATATGCGGCGCAGCTCGTGTGGGGCTCGAATCCGTTTCCGCCGGACAAAGTGGAATCTGCGTTTCCGTTAGTGGCCCTGCGAGCCGGCGGTTTCTTTCTTTTCCATTTGCTGAACTTCACGATTTTAATCGCGAATGTCGGCTCGGGAATGGGTTCGCAACTCGGAGCGTCGCGCTTGCTCTATGGGATGGGACGCAGCAACGGGATCCCCAAGAAGTTTTTTGGCGCTATTGATCCCAAGAATCACATCCCGCGAAACAATGTCATCTTCGTCGGCGCTCTTGCGCTGACCGGCGCGTTCCTAATCAGCTACGAACGCGGCGCAGAATTGCTTAATTTCGGGGCGTTGATAGCTTTTATGGGGGTGAATGCTGCAGCGCTTACCCGCTACTACTTGCGGGCCAAAGAGAAGCATTGGACCGACCTGGTTTCGCCCGTTCTGGGATTTTTAGTTTGTTTTTTCATCTGGCTGAATCTTAGTCCCGCCGCACAAATTGCCGGCGGCGTCTGGATGGTCATCGGGATTGCTTATGGGGCGGTCAAGACCAAAGGCTTCCAGTCCGATCTTGTGAAGTTTGATGTACCTGCGGACAACGAATAGGAATCGCGCGGCCTAATCGGGTTCTTGGGTCACGATGTGAACATCTACCGCGGGCGCATCGCGCAAAAACCGATTGATGGCATTCATGTAACGCAGTTTCCGCCAGCCCTCAACCGCCGACCGGCCGAAAATTACCTGGGTTACGTGTTTGTCTCGCACGAATTGCGCCGTGGCGTCGGCAATATTTTCGCCTTTCAGGCGCACCGGCTTGGCGCCCAAGCTTTCCGCAAATTGCAAGTTTGCAACTAGAGCTTTCTCGCTCTGCTCGTCCACTGGGCGATCGTCAACATGGATGGCGTAGAGTTCCGCGTCCATTCGACGCGCCATGCGCGCCGCCCGCGCCACCAGATACTGCGCTTTCGGATTGCCGCTGATGCACACCGCGATGCGTTCGCGAACAGCCCAGCTTTCGCGGATGTCCTTTTCCACCATGTAGGACTCCAAGCTGCGATCCACTTGTTCCGCCACTTGCCGCAGGGCCAGTTCGCGCAAAGCGATCAGGTTACCGCGGCGAAAAAAATTCTTAAGCGCTTGTTCCACTTTTTCGCCGCCGTAAACGTCGCCGCGCTTCATGCGGTTCTGCAGAGCTTCGGGAGTCAAGTCGATCATCACCGTTTCGTCCGCCATTTGCAGGACCCAGTCCGGCACGGTTTCGCGTACTTGCACTCCGGTAATGGCCCGCACGGTGGGCGCAATACTTTCGATGTGCTGAATGTTTAAAGTTGAGAGAACGTCGATCTTCGCCTCGATGATTTCCAGCACGTCTTCATAGCGCTTGCGATGCTTGCTGCCGGGAATGTTTGTGTGGGCTAGCTCGTCCACCAAAACCACCTGCGGATTTCGCGCGATGATCGCGTCCGTATCCATCTCTTCAAAAATTGTGCCTTTGTAATCGATTTTGCGGCGCGGGATGCTTTCCAGTTGTGGCACCAATTCCGCGATGCCTTTTCTGCCGTGCGTCTCCACCACACCTATCGCAAGGTCTTCTCCCCGACCCTTTCTCCGGATGGCCTCGCTCAGCATGCTGTACGTTTTTCCAACGCCGGGCGCATAGCCTAGAAACAGCTTCAATATGCCCTTGGTTTTTTCCGGCGGCTTCGATACCGCCAGCCATTCTTCAGGAGTCTTCGGCATTCCGTTTAATCTCTTCTGCGAGCGAGTGGTAAAGCTACGATAGAATGGCATACGTGCGCGAGCCATTTCTCTACCGTTTTCTCAGATTTGCAGCGGCTTTAGGTCTGGTTCTCGGAATTTCCGTATTCTACCGCCGCGTGCTTCCGGTCAATCCCACTACCGTTGCTCTTACATTTCTTCTCGCTATTTTAGCCGTTTCCACGGTTTGGGGCATTGCCGTCTCGGTGTTCATGTCCATCGCGGCAATGCTGGCATTCAATTATTATTTCCTTCCGCCGGTAGGAAAATTTACGGTTGCCGATCCGCAGAACTGGGTCGCGCTTTTCGCTTTCCTGGTGGTTTCCGTCATTGCCAGCACTCTATCCACTCGCGCGCGCCAAAAGGCTGAAGATGCCTCCGCGCGAAGGCGAGAGATCGAAAAATTATATGCCTTCAGCCAGGGTCTGCTCGAATCCGGCAACGTGATTCAGCTACTCAACCGAATTCCCGCGCAGATTGTAAATACCTTCGAGGTAGGTGCAGCGGCGTTGTTGCTCTCCGAAAAGCAGAAAGTGTACCGCTCAGGCCCGGTGATTCCGCGCCTGGATATCGACAGCCTGAAAGCCATCGTCGCTCGTGAAGAGCCCGTGATTGATGTTCCGAATAGTCTCTGCTTCGTTCCGGTTCGGCTGGGGGTACGCCCGATCGGCAGCCTGGGAATTTCCGGCTCGACTCTTTCCCGCCAAACGCTGGAGGCAATCGGTACGTTGATCGCCGTGGCCATGGAGCGTGCCCGCGCGATCGAACAACTGGGACAAACCGAAGCCACACGCGAGGGCGAGCGTTTGCGTACGGCTCTGACTGAGTCGGTCACGCACAACCTGCGAACTCCGCTCACGTCGATTAAAGCTTCGGTGACAAACCTTTTGACCAACGCGGGGCTCAGCGACGCGCAACGGCAAGATCTTCTCGTCGTCATCAATGAAGAAAGCGACCGGTTGAACCGGCTGGTTGGCGAA
The DNA here is from genome assembly GCA_963830375.1 of uncultured Acidobacteriota bacterium. Lineage (GTDB taxonomy): Bacteria > Acidobacteriota > Terriglobia > Acidiferrales > UBA7541 > Palsa-295. The sequence continues at coordinate 371,088 of CAWHMJ010000004.1, read as the reverse complement.
GCCGCCGAGATGGCGCGTCTCGATGCGGGCGAAGTGCAGCTCAAGCTTGAATCCACATCCATCGAAAACGTGATTAATGCGGCTTTGATCCGATGCAAGTCCACACTGGGCAATCGCACGGTGCGAGTCGTGGTTGCGACCGGACTTCCGCGCGTGCGAGTTGATCTCGAGCTTAGTGAGAGAAGCTCTTTCGCATCTAATCGAGAACGCCAATCAATATTCTCCAGCCGACGAACCCATTACGATTACGGCGGAGCTAAGCGGAGATTTTCTGGCCACCAGCGTGGCCGATCGCGGCGCCGGAATCGACGACCTGGAGCAAAGCCTGATCTTTGAGAAATTTTATCGCGGCAAAGATCAGCGCTTCTTGGTTCAGGGAACAGGAATGGGCCTGCCGATTGCCAAAGCAATCGTGGTCGCTCATGGAGGATCGATGAACCTAACCAGCCAGCGTGGCCAAGGTTCCGTCTTCTCCTTCACGTTGCCGATTGATCACACCCGCCCGGGAAGCTCATGAGCGCCGCGACCATTCTGATCGTTGACGACGAACCCCAAATTCGCCGCGTCATGCTCACCACCCTTACTTCGCACGGTTATACCGTTGTGGAAGCCGCCAGCGGAGAGGAAGCTCTCGAAAAGCTTCGCGCTGAGCGGCCTGACCTTATTATCCTCGATGTGAATATGCCGGGAATTTCAGGCCTTGAAACCTGCGCGGAAATCCGGACTTCCAGCGACGTGCCCATCATCATGCTGACCATCCGAAATAGCGAACGTGACAAAGTGCAGGCGCTCGACGCCGGCGCGGACGACTACGTAGTGAAACCCTTCGGTGTGCAGGAATTAATGGCGCGCATCCGCGCCGCGCTCAGGCGGAGCGCACCTGGCGATGCCGCGCCACCCTTCTTGACGGACGATCTCCAGATTGACTTCGAAAAACGCGTGGTCATGGTGAAGAACAATCCGGTTCGGCTTACTCCAAAAGAGTTCGAGCTACTGCGGCATCTCGTTGCCAATCAGGGAAAGACGCTGGGGCATCGCCGCCTGCTACAGGCTGTATGGGGGCCGGATTACGGCGAAGAAACGGAGTACCTGCGTGTATTCATCAATCAACTGAGAAAAAAGATCGAGCCGGATCCGCGCAAGCCTCGCTACATCCACACCGAGCCCTGGGTCGGGTATAAATTCAATCCGCCACAAGCCACTGACCACTGATCTGAAAAAATAATATTCATTGCATCGCGTGAATTTGGTCCAGCTCCAGATTAAGTCCGAGAACATTCACACGAGGCTCGCCAAGAAATCCGAACTGGCGTTGCTCGGTGTGCTGCTGCACGAGCGCCCGCAGGTCGTCCTGATTCATCTTGCGTTCTTTTGCCACGCGAGGAATCTGAAACTCCGCCGCAGCCGGGGAGATGTCGGGATCCAAGCCGGAAGCCGATGCGGTGACCAGATCGATCGGGATCGGGGCGTTTGGATTCTCGCCGTGCAGGGTCTCCACGCTTGCAGAAACGCGGTCGAGCAGCGCTTTATTTGTGGGGGCGAGATTCGATCCGCCCGATTGCGTGGGATCGTAGCCTGCCGGACCTGCCGCGGAAGGCCTGGAATGAAAATAGCCCGGAGACGTGAAGGGCTGCCCAATCAGACGCGAACCCACCAGCTTGCCGCGAGACTCAATCAGTTCTCCGTTTGCCCGGCGGGGATATAGCACCTGGGCAAGTCCGGTGACGACCAGCGGATAGACGATCCCGAGAAGCACCGTTGTAGCCAGCGTCATCCAAATCGAAATCAGCAGATTTCTTTTCACGTTGTCCTCATGCCAGACCAATATGAGTGATGATCTACGTCAATCAACTTAATTCCCAGAAATGGGGCGATCACGCCTCCCAGTCCATAGATCAACAGATTTCGGCGCAGCAGTTCTTCCGCGCCCGCCGGGACGTACTTCACGCCCCGCAGAGCAAGCGGGACCAGAGCGATAATAATCAGCGCATTGAAAATCACCGCGGAAAGCACGGCGGACTGCGGCGTCTTCAAACCCATCACGTTCAGTACCCCGAGTTGCGGAAATGCTCCCGCAAACATCGCCGGAATGATGGCGAAATATTTTGCGACGTCATTGGCAACAGAAAACGTCGTCAGCGCGCCGCGAGTGATCAGCAGCTGCTTGCCGATTTCCACAATCTCGATCAACTTCGTGGGATTGGAATCGAGATCGACCATGTTGCCGGCTTCTTTTGCGGCTTGCGTTCCCGCGTTCATGGCCACGCCGACGTCCGCTTGAGCCAATGCGGGAGCGTCATTTGTGCCGTCTCCCGGTCATAGCCACCAGTTTGCCTTTGGCCTGCTCGCGGCGAATCAGCGCAAGTTTGTCCTCGGGTTTCGCTTGCGCCAGAAAATCATCCACCCCGGCCTCTCGCGCAATGGCAGCCGCTGTCAGCGGATTATCGCCGGTAATCATCACCGTTCGAATTCCCATCGCGCGCAGTTGATCGAAGCGTTCGCGCATCCCGCCTTTCACGATGTCCTTCAGGTAGATCGTGCCCAGCACGTGGCGATCTTCCGCAACGAGCAAGGGCGTGCCTCCGGCATTTGAAATCGCCTTGACTGTTTCTTCTACCTCTTGAGGAGCGCGGCCGCCTGGCTGAGAACAGTATTGAATGATTGCGTCCGGAGCTCCCTTGCGGATTTCGCGCCCGTCGAGATCCACACCAGACATTCTGGTCTGCGCGGAAAATGGAATAAAAGTCGCGGCGTAAGACGAAAGCTCGCGGCCGCGCAGGCCATATTTTTCCTTAGCCAGCACGACGATCGAGCGGCCTTCCGGAGTTTCGTCAGCCAGCGAGGCCAGTTGCGCCGCATCGGCGAGATCTTGTTCCGTCACTCCAGGCGCCGGAACGAGTTCTGTTGCGCGCCGGTTCCCCAGCGTGATTGTGCCGGTCTTGTCGAGCAGCAAAGTGTCCACATCGCCCGCCGCTTCTACAGCTCTTCCCGACATTGCGAGCACGTTCCTCTGCACCACGCGATCCATTCCCGCAATTCCGATGGCGGATAGCAGTCCGCCGATAGTGGTAGGAATCAAGCAGACCAGCAACGCGATCAAAACGAAGACCGATTGAGGAGCGCCGCTATAAATAGCCATGGGCTGAAGTGTGACCACGGCAAGCAGGAAAATAATTGTCAGTCCGGCGAGGAGAATATTGAGGGCAATTTCGTTCGGAGTTTTCTGGCGCTCGGCGCCCTCGACAAGCTTGATCATTCTATCCAGGAATGTTTCTCCCGGATTCGCTGTGATTTTCACCGTGATTTGATCGGAGAGCACGCGCGTCCCACCGGTGACCGCCGAGCGGTCGCCGCCGGACTCGCGGATGACGGGAGCGGATTCTCCGGTGATTGCGGATTCATCCACCGAGGCCACGCCGACTACCACTTCTCCATCTCCGGGGATGAATTCACCCGCAGCAATGACCACCAAGTCGCCGACCCTCAACTTCGATCCGGAGACCTCTTCCAAGGTGCCGTCCGGTTTCATCCGTTTGGCCATCGTTTCCAGGCGGGCTTTGCGCAACGTTTCGGCCTGCGCTTTTCCGCGCCCCTCAGCCATAGCTTCCGCGAAATTCGCAAACAGCACCGTGAACCAGAGCCACAGCGTGATCTGAAGCTCGAATCCGAAATTGCCGTTGTGGCGCGCCAAATCGCTTATGAGCTCGACGCTAGTGACGACGGACCCCACCTCCACCACGAACATGACCGGGTTCTTCATCAGCGTGCGAGGATTGAGCTTTACGAATGAATCCTTCACCGCGACGCCGATAATTCCGGAGGTCCACAAAGATTTTTTAACCGGGTTGGATGTGATGGTCATCGTAGCCTTAGAAAACCTTTCCTGCGTTCATCAACAAGTGCTCCAAAATCGGCCCCAAGCTAAGGGCGGGGAAAAACGTCAGCGCACTGACGATCAGGACGACCGAAACCAACAGAGCCGAGAATAAGGGCGTAGTTACCGGGAAAGTTCCAGCGGATTCCGGCACGATTTTCTTTCGCGCCAGATTTCCTGCGATCGCCAGCACGGGAATAACCATGAAAAATCTTCCAAGCAACATGTCGAACGACATGGTGACGTTGTACCAAAGCGAGTTCCAGTTTCCTCCGGCGAATGCCGAACCGTTATTCGCCGCTCCCGACGTGTAGGCGTACAAAATCTGGGACAATCCGTGAGGCCCGGGATTTGAAATGCCGGCTTTTCCGTAGGACGTCACCACTCCGACGGCCGTGAACACAAGAATAATCAGAGAGAAAATGAGCACCGAAAGCATGGCCATTTTCACGTCGTATGCTTCGATTTTTTTGCCGAGGTATTCGGGCGTCCGGCCGACCATCAATCCAGCGATGAATACGGCCAGGATTACCATCACCAACACGCCGTAGAGACCCGCTCCCACTCCGCCGAAAACCACCTCGCCCAGCATCATGTTTATCAGCGGGATCATTCCGCCAAGCGGTGTGAAGGAATCGTGCTGGCTATTTATCGCACCACAGCTCGCATCCGTTGTCACCGTCGCAAACAGCGCTGAGTTTGCGATTCCGAAACGCACCTCTTTTCCTTCCATATTGCCGCCCGGCTGAGTAGCGCTCACTTTTTGGTCCGTGCCATGAAGCAGCGGATTCCCTCGCGACTCTGCCGTGTAGGCGCAGATCACGCCGGCAACGAAGAGCACGGCCATGGCGCTCCACACCGCCCATCCGTGCTTCTGCGAGCCGGTCATGCGGCCCAGCGTGTAGGTAAGACCCGCGGGAATGGCGAAAATCAGAATAATCTGAATGAAATTCGTCAGCGGATTGGGATTTTCGTAGGGATGCGAGCTGTTGGCGTTGAAAAACCCGCCGCCGTTCGTGCCAAACATCTTGATAGCTTCCTGGGAAGCGACCGGACCCTGCGGAATCAATTGCTCGGTTATTCGCTGTTGTGTCGTTTTTCCGTCCGCTGCGGTCACTTGCACGGTCTGCGGATCCAAAAGCTGTGTGGTGACGTACGGCTTGAAATTCTGGATCATTCCTTGCGATACGAAAAACAATGCAATCACCACGCAAGCGGGCAGCAGCACCCACAAAATTGCGCGCGTCAGATCCACCCAAAAATTCCCGAGGGTTTCTTTCTCGCGCCGGGCTATGCCGCGGATCACAGCTATCGCCAGGGCTATCCCCGTCGCAGCGGACATGAAATTGTGATAGGCAAGCCCGGCCATCTGGGTGAAGTAGCTCATCGTCGTTTCGCCGGAATAGGCTTGCCAGTTCGTATTGGTCGTAAACGAAGCGGCGGTGTTAAACGCCAAATCCGGGGCCACGTTCGCAAAGTGCTGGGGATTCCATGGCAGCCAAGCCTGGAAACGCTGGATCAGATAGAGAACGATCATGGACACGCCGCTGAAAAGAAGCATGGCTATCGCGTATTCCGTCCAGCGCATTTCTCTTCTTTCGTCCACGCCGGTGACGCGGTATAGCAATCGCTCCAGCGGACGCAGCATCGGGTCGAGAAATGTTTTCCCCCCGTCGAATACGTGTGACATGAACACGCCCATCGGCTTGGTCAACGCAAAAATAACGAACAAAAAAAGTCCGATTTGAAACCAGCCATTCGCAGTCATGATTAAAATTTCTCCGGCCAGAGCAGCGCGGCCACCAGGTAGGCGAGCAGCAGCACGCAAACTCCCAATAAAATCACATTCCCCGTCATTTCATTCACTCCTTACTTCAGCCGGTCACAACCCCGCACGTACACAATCGCCGCGATGAAAAAACCAATCGCGCACATCACGAAAATAAAATCCCGCATCGTTACTTGCTCCTTCGCCCAGCTGGAGAGACCCAATGTTGCGGCGATCTAGAATTTCACCATGATGGACATGTCGATGAAATGCTCGTCTCTGCGAAGATCCGGGAACCACACGCTGCTGAGTCCGCCGCCACAGGCCGTTTCTGCAGCCGGCAGAGTCGTTTGCCCGGATGAGACTCCGGTAATGCAAGCGTAGTCTGTAGGTGAGCCGTTATTTCCTCCCGGCGGCGTAATTCCGCCCCGGCCCGACCAGTACGGAACATTCGCGTGGCGATAATCATATTCCCAGCGAAAAGTGATGTATTGCTTGGGCATGTAGTCAAACGTGAATGACGAATCCCAGGCTTTGAAAGGATTGCCGGGGTTCTCCGTAAAGTATGGCGAGTTCGTCGAGGCCGTAATGGCGGTCTCTCCATTGATCGGAGGAAGGAGTACCAAATAACGGCCTGGATTGTTGATCTGTCCTCCGCCGAGAGTGACTCCGAACAAATCATGGTGGAACCAGAAACGGTTGTAGGCCATATAGCCTATAAAGCTTTGCTTGGGGCCGCCTTTGTGATTGCCGTAGCAACTGACTCCGCCGCCGTATTCGCAACCCAGATCGCCGGTCAAAGAGAACGCCATCTTGTCGAGAGTCCGGGTCGGCCGGTCGTAATACTTCACTTCCACGCTGTTGTCGGTGTGAATGCGATTGCGATGTGGCACGAATAGATCGTCCTGGCCCAGACCGTAATTGTTCGAGATGATGTTAATCCATGGTTTAGGCGTCCACTTCAGTTGGCCCCCAAGACCAGGTGTGTGATTGGCCGATGCGTACGATTGCCATCCATTAATAAACCACGGCTCTATCTTCAAATGCTTTGTTGGAAAAATTTGAACTCTCACGCCAGTGAAAAACCAAGGCGTATTGGAAGAAACATAAGACGGTTGGTAGGCCCAATTGTCGAAGTTGTAATAACTGAACAGCCCGATGTAGGAGAGGAAGATTCCCGCGTCAACGTTGACGCCATTTAATACGTCGAAGTGGTAGCCACCGTACGCTTCTGACAAATAGCGATAAGCACTGACGAGATCCCACTGCCCGTGTCCCGGGCTGGGGTCGTTACGTGGCGTAGTAGCCGAATACATCCCAAACTGGGTCATAAATCTTCCTCGAACGTTATCCCAGTGGAAGTCGCCGCCGATCCCGAGTTGCTCCAGTTGGACTTCTTGCGACCGGAAAAGTTCACTCGACCCGCCAATCGAGTGGTCCGTCGGATGGTTGAAGTCGAAAACATAGTTAGTGTCAGTTCTGATCTCCGGCGTAAAAAATTTCGTGTCCCAAAATATATCCTTGGTGCGGGGATTGCCGTTTAACCAAGTCCAGTCCGCATCCGAAAACGGCTCTATTTTGCCGGGCGCGAGCAGCCGGGGTTTGCGCCGCCGTCGGCTCGCTTTGCGCTTGCGCGGCTACGGGTGCGGAGGTCGCTGCACTAATGGAGGAGGAGGTTGATACCGCAGTCGAGGATGGCATAGGTGCTGAAGCTTTTGCCGATAGCGGTGCTACTACGGGACGCGCCTTCAGCTCCGCTTCGAGTTGCTCGATGCGTGCTTCCATGGCTTCGAGCTTCTTCGCCACGGCCGGCGGTATTTGCTGATCCGCAGCGCTCGCCTGTTGACCGGAGGCTTGGCCGCTTGTTTGCGCGAAGCAAGGATGCGCTCCCGGCAACAAGGCGAGCGCGCAGAAAAAAATCGGCAGCTTAAGGTACGACATGAATTTCCGCATGACAATTTTCTCCATTTTTTGAATTCATCTCGTCCATCTGCGTCCGCCGTTTGGCGCTCGTTCTGCTCAGGCCGGGGCACGCTCGGCCGAGTGCCGGGTTTTGTTCGGTTGCGTTTTTCGTCGTATACGAAATTCACCAAAACAAAGACAAGGAATCCCACCCCGGCAATGCAAAAGGTTTGGAAAATCAGGACTGCCATTACCTGGTTCTCTTTTGTGCTGACCAACCGGCGAAGACGACGCGCAAGGGTCTTTGAAAATCCTACAGACTAGGCATTAGGGAGTCGTAAGCGGGACATAAGGATTTCGTAAGGAACAAAAGAAGGAAATCCGACGGTCGGAAGAACTAACTTTCGAGCTTAAATCTTGTTGCAGCTAGCGCATACAGCCTCCGCCACAACAGGCGATTGATGGTTACCACCATCGCGGCCATCAGAATCGTTGCGGCCATCAGCACGCGGAAATTTCCCGTGTCGGTCGCATTGCTGATTACCGATCCGAGGCCCGTTACAGTATATGTGTGGCCCTTGAAGCGGAAATATTCCGCGATGATGCTCGCGTTCCAGGCACCGCCGGACGCGGTGACAAAACCCGTCACGAGATAGGGAAATATCGCGGGCAAGTATAGTTCGCGCCATCTTTCAAGTTTGTCGAAGCGAAACACGTTGCACACTTCTTTCAAATCCGTCGGTATGGCCATCGCTCCCGCAATTACGTTGAATAGGATGTACCACTGCGTTCCCAACAGCAGCAGCACGATGGAACCGATTCCGAGTCCGCCTCCGGCTCGAATGAGCACTAGGAGAATAATCGGAAACAGCGCCGTGGCCGGGACCGACGCGGCGATTTGCGCCAGTGGTTGCGCAATCGCCGAAAGTTTCGGTTTCAGGCCGACGATCACCCCCACGGGAATGGTCCAAAGCCCGGCGAGCACCAGAGTAAACGCCACTCGAAGAAGCGTAGCGCCGGCTCCCACGAAGATGCCGCGCACTTCCGCGATTGTAAGCCCCGCCAGCAAGATACTCATCTTCACGAATGCATAGGCCAGGCCGGCTAGCATCGCGGTCAAGAGAGCCCGCGATATCCACTTGCCCATCGTGCCGGGCTTTCGGTTCTCGGCGGCCGCGGCATGCCGGTTTGCGAAATATAAACTCAAATGCTCGCGCAACGGCCTCACTGCCACGCGAGCCAGAAACGGCAGAACCTTGGAGCGCTGCAGGAAATCCAGAACAAATGAACGCGGCGGTTCCACGGACTCCACTTGTTCGAATTTGAATTTCTCCGACCACGCGATTACGGGCCGCCAGATTAGCTGATCGATCAGCACGATGATTCCGATCATCACTCCAAGTCCCCAAACGATCGCTCGGGTATCGCCGGCATTGGCCGCCGTTTGTAGATACGAGCCCAGGCCGGGAAGGCGCAGATCGCGGTTCCCCAAAATAAACATTTCGCAGGCCATCAGAAAAAACCAGCCGCCCGCCACGGACATCATGGAATTCCACACCAGGCCGATCGCCGCGTACGGCAGCTCCATCTGCGTAAATCTTTGCCACCAGCTCCAGCGGTATACTTGCGCTACTTCCCTCATTTCGCGTGGAATGCTTTTCAGCGAGGAATAGAAACTGAAAGTCATGTTCCAGACCTGCCCGGTAAAAATCAGCAGGATGGACCCAAGTTCGACGCCCAGTTGCCGGGTGGGAAACAGTGCGACCATCGAGAGCATCACACCGGGCAGGAAACTTAGAACCGGAATTGACTGTAGCGTGTCGAGCAATGGAATCATGAATTTTTCAGCTCTCGCGTTGTACGCTGCGATGTAGCCATACACCAGAGTGAACGCCAGGCTGAATACATAAGCTATTGCGATGCGTAACACGGAAAACATCGCATACTTCGGCAGCGCACCCACCCGCAATTGGATTGCAGTCCCCGCATTCGCCGGCGCCATCCAGTAATGAGTCATGGACAGCAAGGCGTAAAACAGCGCGAACCCCGCGAAAATAATCGGGAGGTCTTGCAAGATGGATGGCACAGCTCGGGGGATGGTTCCCCAGGTCAAGACTCCCGCCGATGTTTTAGCGCGAGCCATCAGTGCAGCGGGGCAGCTTCTTGGGAATTTGCAGCTTCTCCGGCGAGAATTAATCGCAAACGATCGCTTGCCGAGTCATAGGTGAAAATATCTGCGTAGCGGCCCCAATTTAATGCGGTTTCGATCTGCTGCTCCACGTCGTGGGCGGGAAGGCGCTCGTCCAGTAAATCGCGGAAAAATTCCACCGGCATGGTGTGGTCGGACTTATTCTCCAGCGCCGTAACGATCTGCTGCATCAACGGCACGTGGGTCAACGCTTCGCGGAACAAACGCTTTCGCGTGGGAATATCCGCTTCGGCAAAAGTTCGCCCCGGCGGGGTGATCTTGACGTCTCCTTCATGAGCGGTGGCAAATCCCAGCATGGTTGCAGCATCCAGAATCGGAAGCAGGTCGTCCACTTCGAGCAAAAGCGTCTCGGCCACGTGATAAAGGTCCTCTTCTCCTCCGCGGTCCATCAAGAGTTCGAGCAAGCCCGCGACGCCTCCGGGCCGGGCGTGAGGCAGCATCGGAGTGGGCTGCTTGGCGGTGGCCGAAGGCGGCGCAAGCGTAAGTTCCGGCTTGGTCATCACTTTGTAAATGTAATCGACGTAAGGAAAGAAAGCGGCGGATTTTCGGTCTCTCGGCTGCGGCAAGGCAATGCGAAAATCGGCTCTGATACGCGCGGGATTGCGCCCCAGGACGATCACGCGGTCCGCTAATAAGACTGCTTCCTCAATGTTGTGAGTCACGATAAAAATGCTGCGAGTGGGGATTTTTTTTGCCAGCCATAGCTCCATCAAATCGCCGCGCAGGTTTTCCGCAGTCAACACGTCTAACGCCGAAAACGGCTCGTCCATGAATAAGACTTCCGGCTCCACCGCCAATGCCCGCGCGAATCCCACGCGCTGTTTCATTCCGCCGGATAATTCTTTTGGATACGCGGTCTCAAAATTTTTCAATCCCACCGAATCCAAAGCTTTCAACGCGCGGCGATGCCGCTCGTCATGCTCCATTCCACGCGCGAGCAATGGCGACTCCACGTTTTCCAGTACCGTAAGCCACGGGAACAACGCGAAGCTTTGAAACACAATCGCGACGTTGGGACTGCACGCCCCCACAGGCTTCCCGTGCCAGAGCACTTCACCCGCCGTCGGCGCAGCCAACCCTGAAAGAATTCGCAGTAAAGTGGATTTCCCGGAGCCGGATGGCCCCAGCAGAGCGATAATCGTGCCCGACTCCAACGACAAATCAACAGGCGCGATCACCTGAATGTCGCTTCCATCCTTCTGCTTGAAACTCTTTTCGATTCCCCTCGCCTCAATGATCGGCTTCTCGTCAGCCGCAGGCTGCGCAGCAATCTCTTTTTCTTGCGCAACCTCAGATATTTCCGCCACTCCCGAGGCGGCGTCGGAACCCGCCTCGGCAAGTTCGTCCATCAACGATGTCCAGGCTTCCTCGGGCAGCGCGTCCAGAAAATGGTCTCGCTCCCCTGGATTCATCGCTTCCACAATCGAGGCCATTTCTTGAACAGGCCGCGAATGCAGTAAGACGTATGCATGGAAGTACGGCAGATGATTGATAATCGTGGCCGCCAGTGGAATCGGGAGTTGCCGGAACAGAAGTTGCTGCTCTTCGAACCGCATGCCCATGATCAGATCCGCAGCGGCACTGGGGCTCAATCCTCGCAGCAGTTCGAACAAGGGTTCCCATTTCCTTTGGGACAGAAGCTCTTGAAGTTTTTCGGCCATTGGCGGAGTCATATTTTCACCGCACAGCCTACTACGGTTTTCTGAGGATGAAACTACGGATTGCGTGGTCCCACGGACTGAGACGAATTAGTCGATGGTCCTTACGTTACTTCGCCGGCTCGCGTACCAACACGGGTTGTGCCCGGAATGAGGAAAAAGTGAATGGACGCACACTTCGGTTTGAGGCTGATCAAAATAGACTTCGGCCTTCCCGTCCTTGAGCGCGCTCGCGTAATAGTAAGTCACCGACCCCAGAGCGTTGCCGACTGCCGGGTTGCTCGAGCGGTGCAAGAACCATGCCCAGTCAGCTATGAAGATCACCAAGAGTATGGCAATCGCTGTAAGCAGTATGCGCTTCGCACTCATTCGTAGTGGCCCACTCGGCCATTCTACAGCTTATCCGCCGATGTCCCTTCACCACTTCAATCTACAATTGCTACGGCGCGCCATCTGCGACGAGATTCAAGATTATAGTAACGGAGTTTCTAGTGGTTGGCGTGGACATCGAATCTGCTGAGCGCAGCAGTATGCGGAAGCGAGCTATAAAACTTCAAAGAGCCGACTCATCAGCGCGGCCTCGGGCGGTCAAGTCTCGACCTTGCCCGACGCCGACTCCCTATCGCGTGCTGCTGGAAGCGATCAACGAAGCGCCGCCACCTGAATCTGCCTCTCTGCGCGGTTCGCCGAGTTCCTGAACATTTCCGTTGGGAAGTTCGTCGGCACGCCGCTTCGGAGCCATGTTCCCCTCTCCGCAAAGGAAGGGCTTTCGGAACTGCTTGAGGAGAGCCTCCGTGGCAACTCCAAGGGTGAAATCATCCTGGAGACGCCCGAGGGTCGGCCCCGGTCGCTTCAACTTTCCTTGTGCGTCGTGAAGGATTCCAATCCGCAAACAATTTGCGTTGTGGCGCGGGAATCAACGGAGCTGGCCGAAGCGAATGAAGCTCTAAAGGCCAACGAAGGCATGCTCCGTCAGCTTTCCGGCAGGCTGCTCCAGCTCCAGGATGATGAACGCCGCCACATCGCGCGCGATCTTCACGACATCACCGGTCAAAAGCTCGCTTTCCAATCCATCGTGTTGTCTCAGGTAATCAACGCTACCAGCGATGCCGCCACGAAGAGTGCTCTGGCGGAATGCCAGCAGTTGACCAGCCAGGTTGGGGAAGAAATTCGCACTCTTTCTATTTGCTGCATCCACCGTTGCTCGATGAACTGGGGCTTTCTTCCGCGGTGCACTGGTACACGCAAGGCTTCGAAAAACGAACGGGTATCCACGTAGAAGTCGAAATTCCTCGTGATTTTCTCCGTCTGCCCGCAGAGGTTGAAACCGCTCTGTTCCGCGTTATTCAGGACAGTTCGACCAACGTTCATCGCTACGCAGAAAGCTCGAAGGCTTTCATACGAATCGCGCGCGCCGGCGACGAAGGAAGCTGCAGATTGGCGATTATGGCAAGGGAGTTCGCGTCGAAGTTCTGAAGTCGTCTCGGGACGCTATGGCCCCGCTCGGAGTTGGTATTCAGGGCATGAAGGAACGCATGCGCCAGCTCTCTGGCCGCTTAGAAGTCACCTCGCGTCCAAATAAAGGAACCATCGTAACCGCTACGCTTCCAATTCGTGAGCAGCGGCCCGAAACGGTAGCAGACTCTCCTCCCACGGGGATGTCGAGGACGCTGACTCCAATACCAACCACAGTGACGTTGTAAATCGAGCAAAAGCCTCACCGTTAACCACAATTGAACTACAGGAACTCAGCTTCCGCTCTACAGCCTTCCCCGCATGGTGATTCCACTCCGGGTAACCGTATAGTGCCCGCCATCTACAACGGCGCCAGCTTTTAGCCGTTCGCGCCAATTGGCATCGAAACTAGACGGACGTACGACGGAGGATACAAGCCCCATGCTCAGGACCATTCTGATCATATTCGTAGTGTTATTGCTGTTGGGAGCGCTTCCCACCTGGCCCTACAGCGCAGGCTGGGGTTACTACCCTAGCGGCGGTCTAGGCCTGATCCTCATCATCCTCGTGGTTCTCATACTGGCAGACCGTCTATAACCCTTAAACGACGGCTTGCGCACGCGAGCATTGACGCGCTCGGGCTCTCGGGTTAGTCTCGCTCCAGACCGAGCACTGAACTCCAACCCACTTGGGAGTAACTTATGCCCAGCTCAACCTGGAAAGGCTACCTGACGTTTGGCTTGATCTCGATCCCTATTCGGCTTTCGCCTGCGGCGCGCACGGAACGAGTCAGCTTCAATCAGCTCCACAAAGTCTGTCATACGCGCCTGAAACAGCCTTTGTTTTGTCCCACTTGCGACCGCATGGTGGAGCGTTCGGAAGTCGAAAAAGGATACGAGTACGAAAAGGGCCAATATCTACTCTTCACTCAGGAAGAACTCGACGAAGTTGAGCCGGAAACCGCGCACGCCATGGAAATTCTCGAATTCGTCAAGCTCGACGAAGTCGATCCGGTCTATTTTGATGCTTCTTACTACATCGCCCCGGAAGAAGCCGGCCAGCGGGCCTATCAACTCCTGACAGAAGCCATGGAAAAATCCGGATATGCGGGTATCGCCAAAATCGCCATGCACAATCGCGAGTACATCGTCATCATTCGCCCGCGCGAACATGGATTAACTCTGCACACCATGTTCTATTCGAATGAAATTCGCGCCGAGGCTGATTACGGGCGCACCGACAAGGGCCAAATAAAAGACCAGGAACGCACGCTCGCTCAGCAACTCATCGAGAGTCTGGCTGCTCCTTTTGAGCCCGACAAGTACCACGACACCTATCAGGCAGGTTTGCAGGATCTGATTGAAGCGAAGAGCAGCGGCCGAAAAATAACGGCGATGCCGCACGGGCCGGCTAAAGCTCCCGTGATTGATTTAATGGAAGCTCTGAAGAAAAGCTTGGCGAAGAAACCTGCGGCGGTAGCGGAAAAGAGTCCCTCTGTGGTTCGAACGGCGAAGACCGAAAGAAAACAGGGAAGAAAAACGGGCTAAGTTTCGAGTGTTTCGACAAACCCCACGAGACTTTCCAGATCCCCAATAACGTAGAATTTCGCTGCGAATCCCTTCGAGCTAGAATCTTCGGAATCGATATTCCGGACGCTTTGCCATTCAAGCTAACTCCGATGCGCACAACGTGAGCCAGTCGAAACTGGCATCGAAGTCGAGCCTCCCCAGCAATAACTTCCTTAAGCGCACTACGGGAATCTGCTTTCTGTTCTAATGATTTCACCCGATATCCCCTCATTCAGGCGCTACGTATCATTTGGCTGAAGAAGTCATTCGTCCAAAAAGCGAATCACGCAGAAAGTCGGGTAATCATCCTAAAGCAATCAAGGAGATTCAAAATGGAACACAAAGACCTTATGAAACTATTTGTCGACGAACTGAAGGATATCTATAGCGCAGAAAACCAACTGATCAAGGCTTTGCCGAAGATGGCCAAGGCCGCCACATCCAGAGATCTCCGCGCTGGATTCGAACACCATCTGGAACAGACCAAAGAGCACGCTCGCCGAATCGAGGAAATCTGCACCGAGCTTGGCGAAAAACCGACCGGCAAGAAATGTGGTGGAATGGAAGGACTTATCGGAGAAGGGAAAGAAATGATGGAAGAGTTCGAAGGTGACGTGTTGGACGCAGCCTTGATCTCCGCGGCCCAGCGCGTCGAGCATTACGAAATCGCGGCGTACGGCACGGTTCGTACTTATGCTGAACTTCTCGGTAACGATCGGGCCGTGGAACTCCTTGAGGAAACTCTCCAGGAAGAGAAGGAAACGGATCAGAAACTGACGGACCTTGCAGTCACGATTAACGTAGAAGCCATCAACCCCGAAGGTTCCGATGAAGAAGAAGCTCCGGTTGCTAATAAACCTAAGTCCAAGGCTGCACGCGCTTAACGAAGTTAATCTTGTTGGCGGGAAGGCGTTCGCTGGTAGCTCCGGGCGGATCTTCCCGCCAACAGGCCTACGGGAACTATTCGTTTTCTCCCCGTTTTATGCCACCCTTTGGACCCTCTTACGCGGTAAGACATCCAATAACTGAGGTTCCAGCAAGAATGGCGGATCGGCATCGAGTAGTGATTCTCGGCGGGGGCTTTGGCGGCCTCAGCGCCACCCACAAACTAAGGCACGCTCCAGTTGAAGTCACGCTTCTGGATCGCTGCAACTACCATCTATTTCAGCCTCTGCTCTACCAAGTGGCGACTGGTTCGCTCTCCCCTGCCAACATCGCCGCTCCGCTGCGGCAAATCCTTGCCGGCCAGAAAAATGCGAAAGTTTTGCTGGCTGAAGCTGTGGATATTGATGCCGCGAATCGGCGCGTTATTTTAAGTGACGGCGCGGTCTCCTACGACACGCTGGTGGTCGCCACCGGAGCGACCCATCAGTATTTCGGCCACGACGAATGGGAGAAGTTCGCCCCGGGCCTGAAGACGGTGGAAGACGCCACGGCCATGCGCGGCCGCATCCTGCTTGCTTTCGAAGCGGCTGAACGCGAGCGCGATCCGGCGAAACTGAAAGCGTGGATGACGTTTGTGATTGTCGGCGGCGGCCCGACCGGCGCGGAACTTGCCGGCGCGCTGGGTGAATCGCTCACGACACCCTCTCGCACGATTTTCGCGACATCGATCCTTCGCAGGCGCAAATTATTCTGGTCGAAGGCGCGGACCGCGCTCTGCCTTCTTACCCGCCGAAACTTTCCGAAGCGGCGCGCAAAATGCTGGTCAAGCTCGGAGTCATGGTGCGCACAGGCGCGATGGTCATAAACATTCAGGCCGATTCGGTGACGATCAAGGAGGGCGACCGCACCGAATCGATTCCTACTCGCACGGTGCTGTGGGCCGCCGGAGTTCTGGCTTCGCCGCTCGGCCGTACCTTTCGAAAGAAGCGGGCGCAACGCTCGACAATGCCGGCCGCGTGGTTGTGAATCCGGATCTGACGATTCCGGGACATCCGGAGATTTTCGTTATCGGCGATCTGGCGAATTTCAGCCATCAAACCGGCAAGCCGCTTCCGGGAGTTGCCCAACCCGCCATCCAGCAAGGCGCGTACGTCGGAAAGCTGATTCAGGCGCGCCTGCGAAACAAACAGTTGCCGCCGTTTCACTATTTCGATAAGGGAAATCTCGCGACGATCGGGCGCGGCGCCGCCGTGGCAGATCTGAACTGGCTGCAAATTTCGGGCTGGCCGGCCTGGCTGATCTGGGTCTTTGTCCATCTGCTTTACATCGTTGAATTTCAAAACCGCCTGCTGGTTTTGCTGCAATGGGCTTGGCTTTACATCACCTTCGATCGCTCCGCGCGCTTAATCACCGGCAAGAGTCCGCTTCCTCTGGATTTGTGAATCATGAGTACGTCGCTGAAGGCGCGCACTCATCCCGCTCTGATTGCCCCGGAGAAAGTGGCGGCGCGCCAAGGCAAGCCGGCGCCTCCTGGTCTTCTCCATGGAGGACGGCGCGGGAATGAATAGGCAGGACGTCGGAATATCAGAGCGCCGAGAAAATGTGAAAGCTGGCGAAACCGAGTGCGGCTCCAATGGCCGAGCCTGCCAGAACATCGCTAAGGAAATGCATTCCGAGGATGATTCGTGAAGAAGCAATCAAGAACGCGACTGCGAGTAAGCAGCCCTGAAGGTCCGGGTAAGCCCGATGGACAGCGCGACGGCAAAGGAAGTGATGGAATGTCCGGAGGGAAATGAATACTTGTCTGGCGGCAGGATCGAGGCCCAGCAGTGCGGTTCGATCTCGCACGGGCGTTGCCGCCGGCTCGTTCGCTTGAGTGCGCGGAAGAGAAAAATACCGGCAGCGGCAGCCGACGCGCCTGCGCCAATCGCCAAAAACCTGCGATCGCCGCCATAGAGCAGCAGAATCATGCCGAGCGCATACCACAACCAGCCGTCCCCGAGCTGCGTCGTTACAATCATCAAAATGCGAAACCAACGCGGAGCGCGCCAGCGGTGTACGCGGCGCATCAAGCGATGATCGTTCGACTGAATCTGGTTCCACACTGATTTCGCTACCGTCATATGAACTCCTCCGCAGCAGGCTGCGGCATCGAGATCCAGCGGGGATATTTTCGGGCGTTCGATTCGCCAAGAATTTCTTCCGCCCAATGGCGGCCGAATTTATTTTCCTGGTAATAGTTCAAACAGGTGATGGCCGGGATCAATATGGCGAGCGGCGACAGCAGGGCGGTCCAGGATTTTTCGCGCATCATTTCGGCGGCGATTACAAATACGTCGCGCGTGAGTTTTTTGAAACTCCCTGATTCTCCGGCTACGCGTCCCACTCCAGCGCGTAAACCTGCAAAGAATTCTTCTTTGTCGCGTGCGCCCGGAACTACCGTGTAAGCGCTTCCAGCGGACGGAAGGGCGTGCGCATCGCTCCCGCCGATGGCGATCTTGTTCCAGCGCTTCCCGAGTTGCGCGGCCTGCCTGTTGGCGCTCTCGAGCATGTGACTGTTGCGCGTTTCTAGGGCCGGAAAGTATCTTCGAAACCACTCAAAATCCTCTGCCTCGCGCCTGCCTGTAACGCTCGAGAAAACGTGGTTGATGCTGAAGAAAAGCCTGCGCTCGGTGAGATACATCAGCAACGCGACCAGGTCATTGCGCCGCCGCAGGAGTTGGGTGTGTTGCCGCTCGCTCAGGTCGTACACGCCGATGTGAGCTTCAGTGCCGCTCGGCATTCTGCAGGTGAGCTCCTCACTGACGAAGAAGTCCGGATGGCGCCGCAATTTTTCGGCTCCCTCTATCGAGTCGTGGTCGGTGAGGGTAAAGAGGCTCATGCCGCGCCGGCGCAGCAGTGCGTAAAGCTGCTCAGGATCGCTATAACTTTCGCGACAGAACTTTCCGGGCAAAGGGGTCGGTGCAGGCTCCAGAAAAGTACGAGTGGACATGAAGGTCGCACTTCACAACGACAAAAGTAGAAGACGCCCATTACAGGCAGATGACAACCATGCTAATCTTAAGAAAATACAGCTACTTTACTATTCGACACCAAATCCGAACTTTAACATTGCTGTAGCAAAGGACGGCAACACGGCTGCCAGACTGCGCCCGCATGGAGCGAATATAGTTTTGTTTTTTCGACGCTGGCGGGGGCCATCGCGCGGCTGCTACTGCTCTCGAAATGTCCATTCGGGCGCAGGGGCTTCCTTGGGAAGTTCGCCTGACAAATCTACAGGAGTTACTCGACGAACTGGATATCCTCAAGAAATTCACCGGGATTCGTATCCAGGACTGTTACAACACCATGCTGCGGACTGGTTGGACTCTGGGCAGCACCCAGATCATGAAGGTCTTGCAGCTCACGATTCGAGCCTATCATCGCGCTACCGTCCGCCTGCTCGAGCGCCATTGGAAGGAGACTCAGCCGGAGATGGCTGTGTCATTCGTGCCACACTTTAACCGAGCATTATGCGAGAGCTTTCATCCTGTTTATCCAGGCCGCCCATTCGTCACCGTGCTTACGGATGTTGCCGATTTTCCGCCGCATTTTTGGATCGAGCCCAATCAGAAACAATATTTCGTTTGCGGTTCGAAACGCGCGGTTGAGCAAGCCCATGAGTTCGGTCATTCGGACGACCATATCTTCCGCGCCTCGGGAATGATTCTTCATCCGCGCTTCTACGAAGCGCCGGTTGAAGATCGCATCGCGGAGCGGCAGCGCCTGGGACTTCGGCCCGATCTGCCGACGGGATTGATTCTTTTTGGCGGACACGGCTCCAAAGTTATCTCGGAAATCGCGGAACATCTGGATCGGTCGCCATCTGGAGCTTAATTGATCGTCATCTGCGGAAAAAATGAAAAACTTGCCACTGCGTTGCGTGCTCGGAAGTTTCGGTTTCCAGTTTTTGTCGACGGTTTACCACCCGTGTGAATTACTACATGCAGCTCGCGGATTTTTTTATCGGCAAGCCCGGCCCTGGAAGTTTAAGCGAAGCTCTTGCGATGCGGCTTCCCGTGATCGTGGAACGAAACGCATGGACGCTGCCTCAGGAGCGTTACAACGCTGATTGGATCCTTGAAAACGAAGTCGGTGTTGTGCTGCGCAGTTTTCGCAACATCGATAAGGCCGTTGCGCAGCTGATCGAACCAGCAGCTCTGGCGCGTTATCGCGGCAATGCCTCGGCTATGAAAAATAAGCGGTCTTCGAAATCCCCGGGTTCCTGAAAAAATTCTCGAACAGCCTGGCCATAGAGAGACCACCGATAACGCCATGCTCGCTGCCCGGCCTACCTAGGGAAAGACTGACGTAGGCGGAATTCTGCCAGCCCTAGGCGTGCGCGCGCTTGCGCCCACTCGACCGGAATCGCACAATATGGCAACATAGGTATTGGAGTTTCTTCAGAATCGAGCGAAGGGAGTTAAAGCTATGGCCAAGGCTACATTCGCAGCAGGATGTTTCTGGGGTGTGGAGGACGCATTCCGGCAGTCGAAGGCGTCACTTCCGTCACCGTCGGTTACACCGGCGGCACGATGAAGAATCCGACCTACAAGGATGTTTGTGGTGGACGCACAGGGCACGCCGAAGCCGTCCAAGTGGAATTTGATCCATCAGAGTTCCTACCTCGAACTCCTCGCCGTCTTCTGGAAGAGCCACGACCCGACCACGCTGAACCGCCAAGGACCAGATGTAGGCTCGCAGTATCGTTCGGCCATTTTCTACCATGATGCACAGCAGGAGCCGCAGCCCGAGCGTCAAAAGACGTTTTGGTTAAAGAAGGAGTTTTCAAGAAACCTATCGTGACCGAAATCGTCCCGGCTTCGGAATTTTATCGCGCTGAGGAATATCACCAGCAATACTTCGAGAAACAGGGAATCAAATCCTGCCACATACAATAAAACGGCGAGCCTGCCTGGCGATTGGTAGCGATACCGGGACTCGAACCCGGATTTGAGCCTTGAGAGGGCTCCGTCCTAACCTTTAGACGATATCGCCATGGGTGGGAATCGGACGCAATTTTCGCATGAGTGAATTATCGGTGCAAGTAACCGCAACAGACTCCTCGGATGTCCGCTAGTCTTACGCTTGCGCAGGCCCTATCTCGTTAAGGATTGCTCCGTTTCGAATCACTTTGCATCTTCTCGCGCGCGAACTTGATGCCAAAAGGCGGGGAAGGGTTAGTCACACACAATTCACATTCCTGTCACAGAGGATTCAAACAGGACGCATAAGGTTCGTGCGCCGCGACTTGTGTCTGGGGTGCGTGCCGCGGGTAAAGCCGTCCATAAGTTTTGATCGGTCGGTAGCTCGATAGTATGAAGCGGCTAAATTGAAATCTTCTGTAATTTATGTCCCGTGCCGGGGGGATGGATTCCAGGGTCGCAACTTCCATGGATGCCGTTCGAAACCCAGCCTTCGGTTCAGCACCGGAAGTGCACTTTCAGGAATTAAGCAGGGATTCAGAAGTGAAATTCAAGGAGGAAGGAATGCGAATTTTTGTAACTTGGCTTCTAGCGTTCGGCATGATTGTATCGCCGGCGATGGCGGGAACTGACGGAGCAGGAGACGCGAAGAATACGACAGCGTCCAACACAACCAACACTACCACCGCTGCGGACAAGGATAAGGCTGGAGACACCACGGCGCCTGCGAGCAAACACAGATGCGGCAAAGCCGGCACCTGCGAGCCTGGAAAGCGAACTTCAGCAACTCCGGGATCTCATCGAGGCTCAATCCAAGCTGCTGCAAGCGCAAAGCGAGCAACTGAAGGAACAGCAGCAGAGAATGCAAGTGCTGGAGAGCGAAGTCAGCTCCAGCAGCGCTCGTGAGGGCTTCGTAGCCACCACGAACAGTACGGACCCCGACGGCCACACGGCTGGCGTTGCCTCCACCCCGGTGGATGGCATCCCAACCAGCAGGGCTGGCGGGTCGCCGCAGATGGCAGGCGAATCGCCGGCGGCTATTCATTTCAAGGGAATCACCATTACGCCCGGTGGTTTCCTGGCTGCTGAAACGGTTTTCCGCAATAAGGCCATTGGAGCGGACATCAACACTCCGTTCAACAACATCCCCTTCCCAGGCAACTCGGGAAGCCAGACGACGGAATGGAACGCCAGCGCTCGTCAGTCACGCCTCAGCATGCTGGCCGAGGGTAAACTCTCCAACGTCAAGCTCACGGGCTACGTGGAGACCGATTTCCTCGGCGGGGGCATCACGTCAAACAACAATGAGAGCAACAGCTACGTACTGCGTCTCCGCCAAGGATGGGGCCAAGCCAAGTTCGACAATGGCTGGAGCGTCACGGGCGGCCAGATGTGGAGCTTGGTTACCGAAACAAAGAAGGCCGTAGACAACCGCCACGGAAGCTTTGCCCATGACCATCGACCCGCAATACACGGCCGGCTTTAGCTGGGCGCGGCAAGAGAGTTTCCGCGTAGCCTACAGCTTCGCAGACAAATTCACCGTGGCAGCTTCGGTGGAAGAATCTGCAACCACCGCGACGGTTCACGGAAATCCAACGATTACTGACCTCAGCTTCACCAACGGGAATCAGTCAGGTGTGATCACGCCAACTCTGACTGCCACAACCTTTAACAATTTCCTCATCGGCGGTCCGGGTCTCAGTTCCGGACTTTACAATCCAACCGGCACGTACGCATATGACAAAACGCCGGACTTTGTTTTCAAGGCTGCCTTCGATCCAGGAGCCTGGGGACACTTCGAAGTTTTCGGGTTGGTTTCAGAATTCCGCGATCGAGCCTACCCATGCTACTACGCAAACGGTGGGTTCAACGACGGCGCTACACCCAATCCCGATTTCCCGATCATTCCTGCCACCGCATGCATGCTAACCGGCTCAACCAATCCAACTTCGGGCGCCTTTAACAACTCTAGGACCGGCGGCGGAATTGGCGCAAACGGCCGCGTGCATCTGTTCAGCAATAAAGTCGACGCTGGCATTCACTTCCTGGGTGGCGACGGCACCGGCCGCTACGGCACCGCCGGCTTACCGGATTCAACGGTACGCCCGACGGCACTCTTGCGCTGCTCCGCAACTATCAGGCCTTGGGCACGCTCGAATTGCACCCCACGCCGAAGCTGGATGTTTACATGAACGTCGGCGGGGAATATTCCGCCCGAGCGTCATACACGTTCACCAATGCAGTCACCGGCGCCACTGGCCACGAAGGGTACGGCTCGCCTTCCATCAGAAACGACGGGTGCAATGTTGAACCGCTGCCCGTGGCCACTCCAGGTAACCCACCCAATACGACAGGCGTCCTGGGATCTACAGGGTTTATCCCCGGCTCACTATCTAACTGCGCCGGAGATGCCCGGTATATCATTGAAGGCACGTTGGGATTCTGGTATCGCATTTACGCTGGGGACAAGGGCCGCATCCAATGGGGACCGCAGTACTCCTACATCATTCGCAACACTTGGGCCGGCTCGAGTGGTACAACAGGCGTTTCATCGCAGCCACACGGAATCGACAATATGATTTTCACGTCGTTCCGTTATTACCTGCCTTAGATCAAATCGCACGATTGCGGGACGCCCAGCGTATCGGGCGTCCCGTTTTTTTTTAGGCCGATCGACCCAGTACTCGGACACAAGTCCAATCCCCATTCTTGCTTTCACCACGCCGGACAGCCATAATCGACAGATACGTAGAGTAAGAATGAGCGACCTGATGAAAAGCCGGATATTCAAGGCCAGCCTTCAAATCGCAACGGTCATCTTGCTGCTGTTCGCGGTCGCAGGATTGTCTACACTCGCAAAAAACAGCCAGTACTTCCCGAAATCAAATCCCACGCATTACGTCAATATCGCGAGCAAGATGAAAGTGGCTCCGTCGCCGGTAGTCTTAGAGCGAGCGCCGCTCTATCCGGTCGCCAAGGTTATTCCGCCACAACCGTGTGCTGCGAGAAATCATGGAATCGAGGAGATTTCCCTTCCCTCTCCCTCCATCGCGGTCACTGTTTCTATTCAGCATCGCTCTCCTCCTTCTTCCCGGTCTTAAAACAGGCATGTTTCTCAGTTACACTTTCAGCTTAATTCTTTGAGTTAAGCTGCGTGCCTTCTGCTGTCGAGTTTATCGCGGGCCGTTTCCGCGACAGGAGTTGACATGAATTCAGAGCCTTTCTCGCCCGAGGTCCTCAGTCAGTTGCGCGAGCTCAGCACATGCACCGTAGCCAGCGCGATTGAAACATTTAATGTACGCCTGCGAAACGTAGGCTTTACAAATTCGAGCGTCCGCTGCATTTACCCGGAGCTTCCGCGACTGGTGGGCTATGCCGCCACGACGAGAATCCGCAGCGCGGACCCGCCGATGGAGGGGCACAGCTATTACGCCCGGCCGGAGTGGTGGCAGTACATACAGACAATTCCAGAACCTCGCGTCGTAGTGATTCAGGATGTGGACAATAGTCCCGGCTTAGGGGCGTTCGTAGGCGAAATCCACGCAAATATTCTGATGGCTCTAGGATGCCACGGAATTGTAACCAATGGGGCGGTGCGCGATCTTCGGGCTCTTCAGGCAGCGGGATTTCAAATGTTTGCCGGCAACGTTTCCGTGTCGCACGCTTACGCCCATGTTTTCGATTTCGGAGGCACTGTAGAAGTGGGTGGGATGAACGTCAAACCGGGAGATTTGATGCAAGGAGACATCCACGGCGTCCAAACTATTCCGCGCGAGATAGCTGCACGCGTCCCTTCGGCAGCCAAGACCATCTTGCAAAAAAGGCGAGCCTTGATCGAAAGTTGCCGCTCGGATGACTTCACGCTGGGAAAGTTGCATGAGGCAGTAAAACGATTGGAATCTTGATTCTTCGAGTTTTGGACGAGATGAGTTCTAACGATTTTTAGGTGAACAGATGAAAACGAATAAAAGGTACGGCTACCTTGCACTGCTGGTTTCTGCAGGATTTCTGGCGGGGATTCCGGCCGGCTGCGGAAATGCCCGCAAGGCTGAGGCCGAAGATGCGGCGCATGCCCCAACCGCTCCGGTGGTAAGGGTCGCGCGGCGCAGCCTTTCGAATACTCTTGAAATCGCCTCGGAATTCGAGCCGCTGCAGGAAATTGAAGTTTATGCAAAAGTTTCCGGCTATATCAAAACGCTATACGTGGACTGGGGAACGCACGTCAAGAAGGGACAAATCCTCGCCGAGCTGGAAATTCCCGAGTTGCAACAGCAATTGCAACAAGACGAAGCAGGCGCTCGCCGGAGCGACCAAGACCTCTCACGCGCTCGCGAAGAGCTTAATCGAGCGCAGTCCGCTTATACCGTCACGCACCTCACCTACACACGGCTCGCGGAGGTGCAAAAGTCGCGGCCTGAGCTGATGGCGCAGGAAGAGGTTGACACCGCTCAAGGCAAAGATCTGGAAGCAAGCGCCGGTGTTTCGTCTGCAAGAGACGCCGTGGCTGCCGCGGAGCAGGGATTACTTGCCGCCAAAGCCGCGTTGGGGAAGGACCAGGCGATGTTCGCATACGCGCGAATCACGGCGCCTTTTGACGGCGTAGTAACCAAGATTTATGCCTATACCGGCGCGCTGCTCCCCGCCGGAACATCTTCGAATAAGGGAGACCTGGCTCTGTGCCAGCTCTCTCAAAACGATATTTTGCGGCTTGTGATACCCCTGCCGGAAAGAGCCGTCGCCGATGTTCACGTGGGAGACACCGTGGATATCGAGGTGTCGCAGGCTAAGAATTCATTCACAGGAAAAGTTGTCAGATTTTCCGATCAAATCGACACGCAAACGCGCACGATGCACACGGAAGTCCAGGTCCCCAATCCGAACTATCTGCTGGTCCCCGGAATGTATGCTTCCGTGAAGATTCCGCTGCGCTCGGCTTCGAACGTTTTGAGCGTCCCCGTTCAGGCAGTGGAATCTTCGGGCAGCAATTCCGGTACCGTGCTTGTTGTAAATGCTTCAAACCGGGTGGAAAAACGCGAGGTCAAGCTGGGCATTCAGACGGCCACAGAAGCGGAGGTTTTGTCCGGCTTGAATGAAAACGATAGCGTCATTTTCGGCGAACAGAATCAGTTCAAGGTCGGAGAGCTCGTCTCACCTCAAATCGTTACTGCTCCGGGAATGAATTAGGAAACTCAATGCCGACATTTTCCATACGACACCCTTACTTCATCATCGTCCTGTGTCTTCTGGTCTGCGTACTTGGCCTAACGGGTTTGGTGCAAATGCCCGTGGATATGTTCCCTCCCATCGACATTCCCGTGGTGCTGGTAGCCACTTTTTACAATGGAATGCCTCCTGAGCAAATTGAAGCCGACATTACTGATACATTCGAGCGATTCTTCACGCTTGCTAGCGGAATCGACCATATGGAATCGCGATCGATGGCCGGAGTCAGCCTGATTAAAATCTATTTTCAGCCTGGATCGGATGCCAACGCTGACGTTACCCAAATTTCAAATCTGGCCATGGCGGACCTGCGGCGGCTGCCACAGGGTACGCTTCCGCCGGTGGTGATGAAAGTGGATGCCTCAAGTCTTCCGGTGTGCCTGTTGACCGTAGAAGGCCAAGGATTAAGCGAAACACAGCTTCATGATTATTTGCAGTTCAGCATCCGCAACCAGATTGCAGGCGTTCCCGGCGCCACGGTGCCTCCGCCTTATGGCGGACGTTACCGCCAGATCATGATCGATGTGGATCCGCTGAAATTGCAAGCTCACGAATTGAGCCCCATGGATGTGGTGCGCGCCATCGATGAATCAAACCTGATCCTTCCCGCGGGCGACGTGCGCATCGGCCCCATGGACTACAACATTTATACCAACGCACAGGTGGCGAATGCGGAGGCTATCAATGGCATTCCGTTGAAAACGGAAGGCGAGAAATCCGTATTCGTTTCCGACATTGGTAAAGCCGTGGACAGCTCGTTTCTGCAGTACAACATCGTGCGCGTGAATGGGCAAAAATCCGTGTACGTCCCGATCCTCAAACAGGGCGGCGATACCAACACAATCGCCGTGGTGGACGGCATTCGAAAGGCGATCAAAACTCTTCGCGATATTCCCGCGCAGCTGAAAGTCCATGTCGTGTTTGACCAATCCGTTTTCGTCAAGGGCGCCATTTCAACCGTGTTGCGGGAAGGCGGCCTAGGTGTGCTGCTTACTGCCATCATGATTTGGATATTCCTGGGAAGTTTCCGCGCCACGGCAGCAGTCTTCCTCTCGATTCCTCTTTCTGTGATGATCACTTTTTTCGTCCTTCACTCAACGAACAAAACGATCAATAGCATGGTCCTGAGCGGCCTTGCGCTCGCTTTTTCCCGCTTAATTGACGATTCGGTGGTAGTTCTGGAAAACATTTACCGCCATCTCGAGCTTGGCGAAACTCCTAAGGTTGCGGCTGTGAACGGAGCAAACGAAGTAGCGCTGCCGGTTCTCGCGATTATGCTGGTTGCGATCGTGGTGTTCTTTCCGGTCACTTTCCTTTTCGGGGTAAGCAAATATTTATTCTCCGCTCTCGCTCTGGCCGTGGTGATCGCATTGTTCGCTTCCTATTTTGACGCCGTTACCGTTGTGCCCCTTTTCTGCGCTTATTTTCTGAAGCCGGTCCACAACCTGGACGAAGAATCGGCGAATCCACCTGAATCCTGGGGCGAACGGTTTCATGCAGGGTTTAACGCCAAATTTGAGCGGATGCTGAATGTTTACGAGCGCTGGGTGCGCAAAGCGCTCGACCGTCCGCGCGAGGTTGTTTGGGGCTTCGCCATTTTCTTCCTCTTGTGCTTTGCCTTTACGCCCTTGATAGGCGTCGCCTTCTTTCCGCGCACCGATGCCGGTCAGTTTGTCATCAACGTCAAAGCGCCTACAGGAACTCGCATCGAACTGACCAACGATTACGTGAAGCAGGTTGAGGACATCATCCGAAAAATTGTCAAACCCTCGGACCTAAGCACGATCGTTTCAAATATCGGCGTTTTTCCCGACCTGTCCGCTTTGTTCACACCTAACTCCGGAATGCATACGGCCACTGTGAATGTGGGCCTTCAGGAAGATCATAGCGTCAGCAGTTTTGTCTATATGCGCGAGGTGCGCGACCAAGTAGCGAAGGAATTGCCGCAGTTGCGCACGTATTTTCAATCGGGAGGCTTGGTTGATGCTGTTCTAAACCAAGGCATGCCCGCGCCGATTGATGTTCAGGTAAGCGGCATGGATCTGAAAACCGGCGACGCCATCGCCCAAAATCTGGCGCGCCAAATCGGGAAAGTACCGGGCGTATCGGACGTTTATATCCCGCAGGACATGGATTATCCGGCTTTGGAGTTGACCGTCAATCGCGAGCGCGCCAGCCAGCTCGGCCTCAGCCCGAAAGAAGTCGTGGACAACGTAATTACCGCGCTCACTTCAGACGTCATGATCGCGCCGAGCTACTGGGTTGATCCAAAAACCGGCAACAACTATTTCGTGAGCGTGCAGTACCCGGAAAATCAAGTGAAGTCCATCGACGACTTGAACGCTATGCCATTGCGTTCTCCCAATCTCAAAATGCCGACATTCCTTAGCCAGGTCGCCGATGTGACCCAGATTCAGACGCCCACGGAAGTGGATCATTATCAACTGCAGCGAACGTTTGACGTGTATGTGGCTCCTACGGGAGAAGACATCGGCGGTCCGGCTAAAGCAATTTCCAAAATTATCGCCGGCACTCAAATTCCACCGAACGTCCGCATCAATGTGCGCGGTCTGGTGGTCACTATGGAATCCTCGTTCAAGAGCTTCGGCCTGGGACTTTTGTTGGCGGTTTTGCTCGTTTACTTGATTCTGGTCGCGCAGTTCGCTTCGTTCATCGATCCGTTTCTGATTGTGCTCGCTGTTCCGACCGGTCTCGTAGGCGTGATTTTCACTCTCGCGTTCACGGGAACAACCCTGAACATTCAATCGCTCATGGGAATCGTAATGCTGCAAGGAATGGTAGTTTCCAACAGCATCTTGATCGTTGATTTTGCGAACGTGCTGCGCAGCCAGGGGCACACTCTGGTCGAAGCGGTAGCGCACGCATGCCGCATTCGGCTTCGTCCTATTCTGATGACTTCGCTGGCAACCGTCGTCGGGCTTCTTCCCATGGCTTTCAAACTGGAAACCGGCAGCGAAGCTTATGCGCCGCTCGCTCGCGTGATTATTGGCGGATTGGTTTCTTCCATCATTCTCACCATCTTCGTAGTCCCAGCGGCGTACCTTCTTATCTATCAGCATCGCAAAGAACCGACGACGGCGGCTCTTGCAGAGGAGGCGTATTAATGTCCCCGCGTCATTTATTTTTGAATTTAGCAGCGGTCGCGCTGATGGCCATCCCGTGTGCGGCACAAGCTACCCAGAGCCTCTCTCTCGCAGATGCTGAGAAAATCGCTATCCAAAATCATCCGCAAATTCAGGCGGCCGGATACTTGGCAAATGCCGCACAAGCCCAGGTGACGCAAGCGCGGTCGGCTTACTATCCGCAAGCCGTCGGCAGTCTGACCGGCGCGGAAGCGGAGCACGACAGCCGCATTTCCGCTGGAGCATTGAACAACCCGATTATCTACGACCGATTCGCAAACGGAATCGCCGTTAACCAGCTCGTCACCGACTTCGGCCGGACCCATGAATTGGTAAAAAGCTCCAGCCTGCACGCGCAAGCAGCGAAAGAAAATGTGACCACCTCGCGCGCGGATGTCCTGATCAACGTTGACCGGGCCTACTACTCCGTGTTGCGGGCGCAGGCTGTTCTGCGCGTTGCCCAGGAAACCGTAAAGAATCGCCAGCTCGTATCCGATCAAATTACAGCCTTGGAGCAGAACAAGCTCAGATCCGGATTGGACGTGAGCTTTGCCAATGTGGACTTGGCTCAGGCACAGCTCTTGCTCATTCAAGCCCAAAACGGAGTAGAGGACTCCTATGCGGATCTTTCTACTGCACTCGGCTATCCCGACGAGAAAATATTCACTCTTACGGAAGAGCCAGTGCCGCCGGCTCCGTCTCCAAATGTCTCCGACCTAATTTCGCAAGCATTGCAAAATCGTCCGGAGCTGGTCAGCCGGCGCCTGGACGTTCGCTCGGCGCAAAGCTATGCGACCGCTGAGCGGGATTTGTGGTTCCCTACGATATCAGCAGTGGGCGCGGCGGGGCTGGCCCCTTATCGCGAAGAACCGCTGGGAAGCCGGTACGCGGCGGCGGGCTTTAACGTAAATATTCCACTCTTCAACGGGCACGAATTCGGCGCATTGCGCGCCGAAGCCAACGCACGCGCTCAGGCGCAGGAGCAATATCTTCGGGATCTGCAGAACGGCATCGTTCGTGAGGTTCGCAAAGCGTGGCTGGAATCCAACGCAGCGTTCCAGCGTCTTGCCGTGACGCAACAACTCTTGAGCCAGGCAACACAGGCGCTCGATCTCGCTCAGCAGCGCTACAGGCTCGGCTTGAGTTCCATCATCGAGTTAAGCCAAGCGCAGTTAAATATGACCCAGGCCGAAATTACGCAAGCCAGCGCCAAGTACGATTACGAAACAGCCATTTCCGCACTAAATTACGAAGTGGGCGCCACCCATTAATTCTAGTCCGCTCGGAACTGCTCTCGTAAAATTATCACTGCAGAATTTAAGAAATGAAGCCTAACCTTCAGCGGGGCGTTCCAAAGTGCCCGGGACCATAGAGGGACGGATACGGCGGAATAGGCGTACGCTGAAAAACCTTTCTCGACAAGGATCGCAGCGGTAAGCCGGAAAATGAAGCCAGCGCTTCAAGCGGAGCAAAGTTCCTGACTCCACGCGTTCGCGAGAAATGTGTTCCAGATCGAAATTTCCGCATTTGGAGCAATGGGCAAACCGCTCAAAGGTCGCCGCTACGCGCCAGGCATAATATCGGTGATCGCAGGTGTGGCATCGCCAGGGGCGCAGGCCCACTGCCGAAAGGGACCAATCCAACACGCCGTCGCGATGCGATTGAAAACAATTGGCGCTGCGGCATCGCGGACAAATCATCGTGCGAAATTGCTCCCCCTTTCGCCCGCAGCATACCTAAAACTTTCGCGTCGAGCAAGTTTAAGCGATTCCGTTCCGCGGCGCTGCGCGTGTAGAATAGCGTCGGAAAGGAATCCGTATGCCCGACTATACCGCCGCGCACGCGCGCGCGGGAATTGACGCAAAGCTTCCCGCTCTGGAAACCTGGCCGAATCATTTCCCCGGCTACGAAATTACCATTCGATTTCCGGAGTACACCTCCGTCTGCCCCAAGACCGGCCTTCCGGACTACGGCATCATTACGATCCAGTACCAGCCGAAAAAACTCTGCCTCGAATTGAAGTCCATCAAAATGTATCTGCTGGCTTACCGTGATCTCGGGATCTTTTACGAAAACGCGGTGAACCGAATGCTGCGCGATTTTGTAGCCGCTGTCCATCCCGCTTGGTTTCGCGTGACCGGCGAATTCACGGCGCGCGGTGGGCTGACCACCACGGTGGAAGCGCGATGGCCCTCCCGGGGAAGTAACAAAGGTCCGCGCCGGGCATAGACTTCCTGCCAAGCGTCAGCCATAATTCCGTCCCATATGGGCGGCTGCAGCCGCCCTGCCCAAGGAGGCTCGATGAGTTCTAACCCGAACACCCCCGTGGAAGTGACGCATGTGACCGAAGCAGGACTGCCGCGTTGGGTGACGCTGCTTTTCGTCGTAGCTTTTGCGTTGGTGGGCTATTTGTTGTATGCAGGTTACGCGGCGCGTCAGAATTTTCACAAAGGTTTGGACGACGCCGATAGAAAGTTTCAAGCGCTCGCTGCCGAGGTCGACAAGACGAATTCGCGCGTAGCGGATCTGAAAGGGCAGCTCGAAGTAACGTCGCAAAAACTTGGATTAACTCAAGATGAACTCGCGCGCGCGCGCAGCTTGGCGCAGTCCATCAAGAAGGAGCAGCAAAAGAGCGACGCGCAGCTGAAAGAACAAATCGGAGAAGTACAGGCCGACACTACTACGAAGTTTGGGCAGGTGGCCACCGAACTCAACGGGACCAAGAATGATGTGGCTGCAACCAAGGCCGACCTCGAAACAACGAAGACCAAGCTGCAGAGCACCATCGGCGACTTGGGTGTGCAGAGCGGCTTGATCGCTAGAAATCATGACGAAGTAGAAGAACTCAAGCGCATGGGCGAGCGCGACATTTTTGAATTCACGCTTGCCAAATCTTCCCAGGGCCCCGATCGCGTCGGCCCCATTCAGGTGCAGCTACGCAAGACCGATACCAAGCGTTTTAAATACACGTTGAATGTTGTGGCGGACGACAAGACCATCGAGAAAAAAGACAAAACCGTTGGCGAACCAATACAGTTTTACGTCCGCGGAGCTCGCGCGCCCTACGAAATCGTGGTGTTCGATCTCACCAAGGATACAGCGAAGGGATATCTGAGCACGCCTAAGTCGGCGCGTGCGGCACCTCCCAGCGCACCGGCCGGAGCGCCGTCCAGCGCGCCTTCGAGTACCCCGCCGGGGAATTAGAACCAGGGACGAATGAGGTTGAATCGCAAGAGGTCGTTTCGGAAAACCACAAACTTACGGGGGTGAGCGCGTGAACGCGGAACGATCGAGCGTTACAGGAGAGCTGCGCATGCGTTTCCGACGGCCTGCCGGTCATTCGTGTTGTCGCGCACTCGTCGCCATAGTTTTCGTTTGTATTTTTGCCGGCAGCTCGCTGTTCGCTCAAACTCCCCCTATTTCCGAGCGCCTGCCGCAGAACACTCTTTTTTACGTGCAATGGCGCGGCAAGTCGTTTTTGGGTGGCGCAAATAAAAAAAACCACGTATTGCAGCTCCTGGAAGATCCGGATTTCGAGGTTATCCGTCAAGCGCTCGCGAAGAATCTTCTGCAACATCAGCAGAAGGATGGATCTGCGGCTCCGGCGGTACAACTATCCGACCTGATATCGTTACTCGATAATCCCGCAGCCGCCGGGTTAATTGCGGGCTCGGCACCTTCCAAAGCCGCTTCTCCGGGCGATCCTTCGCATCTCGGCAGTTTGTTCCTCGTATACGATATGACCGGCAAGAGCGATTTAGTCCAGAAGTTGAAATTGGCCGCTCGGGCCGCCAGCAAAGAGAAGCCGCAAAT
The DNA here is from genome assembly GCA_963830375.1 of uncultured Acidobacteriota bacterium. Lineage (GTDB taxonomy): Bacteria > Acidobacteriota > Terriglobia > Acidiferrales > UBA7541 > Palsa-295. The sequence continues at coordinate 338,626 of CAWHMJ010000004.1, read as the reverse complement.
CACAACCTATAACTTCGGCGGAACTTCCATCGAGGTCAGAGTCGAAGGGCCGAACGCAAACACCGAGTACAGCGCCCAATCGGCAAATTATCTTGTATTTGCCAGTCAGAAAGAAGTGATTGAGGATCTCGTGACGCGCTTCAGCGGTGCAAGTAAGCCGGCGCCTTCGGTGATGCAACTGCCCGAATACCAGGCCATTCGCCCCTATATTGGATCCGACGCGGCCGTGGAGTATTTCGCGCGCACCCTCGATCCGGCTCAATGGATTCCTTCCGATCAGAAGGAGCAGCCGTTAGCGAAATTTATTCGCAGTCTCCATCTAGATAGGCTTCACGTGGCGGGCGGAGGCATAAGCTTTTCCGGTGAAGCGGTGCGCCTACGCGGCGCGATTCTTGGAGACACCTCCGCGGGAAGCCCTTTCGAATTTGCAGGCGCGAGCTCAGCAACCTTCCAGACGCAGTCCATCGTCGGCACAGCCTCGTATTTCGGTATTTCCCGATTCAACTTTGCACCGTTGTATCAAATGATTCGAGAAGCTGTTCTGGCAGCCGTCACGCCTCAGCAGGCGATGGGCTTCGCGAGCGTCGAAGCCATGGCGCAGGGCTTTCTGGGGATGTCAGTCACGGACGCGCTGCAGCTCTTTACTGGCGAGGTCGCCTCCCAGCTTTCGTTCACCGAGGACGGAGACTCCCAGCAGATGTTTGCGGTCACAATTCAGAGGCCTCAGGATGTGCTCAGGCTCTTGCGCGCCGGTCTCGCCAAGATGATTAGCGCGGAGGATACCTCAGGCGATACAACCTACCTGGATTTGTCATATCCCACGCATGATCCGACCAGCGGGCAGGAACGCCGCAGCTTTTACTATCTCGCCGTAACGCCGCAATTTATAATCGTGGCTCCCCGCAAGGCGATGGTGCGTGAAGCGGTAGCACGGATCAATGCAAAGCCCGCCGCAGATTCGGCAAGCTCGATTTTCTCAAACGCCGATTTCATTCATTTGCGGTCGCTTATGCCGGAAAAACTTTCTGGGATCGGCGGCGCAGACCTTACTCGGATACCGTGGGATAAAGTAATAATTCGCTACGTTCAACAACTGGAGCAAGCGGAAAAGCAGAAAAATCCTCCCCCTGCCGGGTGGCTGCAAACGATCAAGCCCGGCCTATTCAGCCGCCATTTGCACCTCAGCGCGAACGGCTGGTGGAAAGATTCCAACGGCATTTACTTTGATTATTACGTCCAGTAAGAGCTGTATGGCCCCGTTAGATTTTTATCCGATCTCAACGGTTTCCGCCCTTTGCTTTTTGCGCGCGCACACCCTGGGAGATTGAATGAGCCGGCGATGCACAATCTTTCTGATGTTTATCTGTACCTTGGCCCTCAGCTTCCGCCTTGAGCCCGTGCTGCGCGGGCAATCGCCTGCGCCGGCGCAACAGGAAAATACCGAGCCCGCTCGATTTTCTTACAGTGGCAATGCCGCGCAAGCCCCCGCAACCTTTATCTCCAATCTGATATTTCTTCCGGCAAGCATCAATCAGGGCAAGCCTTCACTTTTCGAACTGGATTCCGCTGCAACCGCAACGTCGGTGGATCCAAGCCGCGTGATGGACGCGGCGGTCTCTGCCGACACGTCGAGTTCGACCATACAAAATTGCGTCCTCAATCTCCCGGGTGTGGCGCTGCCCATGAGTAGTCTTGCGGTCGCGGCCAGAAGCGATTTCAGCACTCAGATGGGCGTGCCCTATCAGGGAACTTTGGGAGCGGATTTTTTCGCCCGTTTGGTAGTTGTAATCGATTATTCGAGACAGACGATCCAGCTCTACGATCCCGCAACTTATGATTATTCCGGAGGAGCCAAGGGTGTTCTTGGAACTTTCGCCGGCACCACACCGCTGCTTCGAGCAAAAGTGACCATTCCGGGGCATAAGACGCTCGAGGCCGATTTCATTGTAAACACGGCGCTCGACTCTTCGATCGTTTTCTCAAGGACCTTTACCGATTCCAACGGCATTTCTCCGAATCGTTTCAAGACGATTCCCGCGTCCTACCCGTCGGTAGACGCCGGCGCGAAGATTCTCCTGGGCCGTTTAAAGGCCTTTCAACTTGGCGGTTACACCATCGAAGAGCCGGTCGCCGCGTTTTCTCAGTCCAATCCATCTTCCGCGCAAAGTAAAAATATCGCCGGCACAATCGGCGCGGGCTTTCTGCGGCGTTTTACGGTGATTTTTGACCTGCCGCATCAGCGAATAATTCTGGAACCAAACCTACAGTTCAATAAGTTCGCCGAGGAAGATATGAGCGGCCTTTCGATCGTCGCAAAAGGGGCCGGACTCAGGACTTTTGAAATCGTTCGAGTTCAGCCGGGAACGCCTGGCGCTGCGGCCGGTATTCGCGAAGGAGACGTCATTGCTGGAATCGACGAAGAACCCGCCGCGGACATGACACTCACTGCTATCCGGGATCTCTTTCGCCAAGTCGGCCACAGGTACAAGCTATTGATCGAGCGAAACGGAAAACTCAGGACATTGTGGTTCAGATGAAACGTCTGATTTGACCTTCTTTGGGGGGAAAATTACACCCGCGCAATAGTCCTAGTGAAATTTCCGCATGGCCTGAGCCATGTCGTGCAGTCGGGCATCTACTCTGGCGAAAACGCCGCCTAGCGTGAATTTTCCACTGGAAGTGTGCTTGCCGGCGCTAACGCCGGTAAGGATTTCAATCCCCTGCTCTACGGTGCCAACCGGATAGATATGAAACTGTCCCTTGGCCACAGCCTCGATCACCTCGTCGCGCAGCATCAGGTCGTCCACATTTTCCGCCGGAATCAGCACACCCTGCTTTCCAGTTAGGCCTTTTAATTTGCACACGTCGTAGAAACCTTCGATTTTTTGGTTCACGCCGCCAATGGGCTGAATGTCGCCGTGCTGATTCACGGAGCCCGTAACGGCGAGCTCTTGCCTGATGGGAAGCCCCGAGAGCGCGGACAACAATGCGTACACTTCCGCCGAACTCGCGCTATCGCCGTCCACTCCGGAATAAGACTGTTCGAAACAAAGGCTGGCGGAAAGCGAAAGAGGCTTGTCCTGCGCGAAGGTGCGGCGCAGATAACCGGAAATAATCTGCACGCCTTTATCGTGAAAACGCCCGCTCAAATTTGACTCGCGCTCGATATTGATGATCCCGGTTTTGCCCAGCGACGCCGAAGCCGTGATGCGCACTGGTTTGCCAAACGGATACCCGCCGATTTCGAGCACGCTTAGCCCGTTTACTTGGCCCACGCGGGTGCCGGTGGTATCGATGAACAGCAGATTCTGGTCGATCATCTCGCGAATCTTCGTCTCGGTAAGGTTGTGGCGCTCCACTTTCGCGTCCAGCGCCTTGCGAACGTGCTCCGCGGTCACCACTTCCTGCTTTTCGTTTCGCGCGACATAGCAGGCCTCGCGCGCAAGATCGGCAAGATCAAAAAAGCGGGCGGTGATTTTCCCGCGCCGCCCCGCCAGCCGCACCCCATGTTCGAGGATCGCGGCGAATGCGCTACGATCGAATGGAGAAAGGTTCTCGTCGTTTGAAATCTTGCGCAGACGCCCGGCATACTGGCGGATGATTTCGTCGCTTCAATTCATTTCCTCATCAAATTCCACGCGGACTTTAAAAATCTTGCGGAAGTCTTCTTCAAAATCGTAAAGCATCTCGTACATATCGCGGTCGCCGATCAGAATAATCTTCACGTGCGTATCAATCGGTTCCGGCTTCAAGGCCGCCGTGCTGAAGGGAAAAAACACATCCACAGGCTGAATTTCGAGCTTGCCATGATTCAGCGTGCGTTTCAGCGTGCGCCACACGCCGTCTCGGTCAACGCATCGAGCGCGTACATCACCAGATAGCCGCCATCGGCGCGCAGCAGCGAACCACCGCGCAAGTCCATAAAATCGGAACTCCATCCGCCGCGTGCATCATAGCTGCGATGAATGGTGCCAAATAAATTTGCGTATGTCGGAATGGTCTCGAAGATTACCGGGGTTCGCGCTCGCCATGGGCGAGAATCACGTTTACGCCGTACACGCGAAAGGTATCCGGGTCCGTGTGCTCGGCGCGCGGTCGTCCCGCTCCACCCTCCGATGGCGGCTGATCTTCTTCCCCTTCGCGTTCTTTGAAGGGCTCCAGATTATCGAGAATGTGATGCCGCACTTCTTCCAGATATTCGGAGATTTGAGTCGTTGGGTATTTTTCCTTGAGTTCCTCAATCACGCCGTCCACCAGCACCGAAGCGGCTTCCTGCTCCAGGTAGCTCATTTCACTAGCTAGCTCGCGTGAAAGAGAAAGAGTCTTGCGATAAACGACGGTAAACTCCTGCCGGAACTGGTCGTACTTGCGCTCCAGCTCTTCCGCAGCGGTACTTTCCAGTTTGCCATCTTGCACCAGCTTGGGAATTTCTTCGATCGGAACCATTGCGCCTTCCAGAACCGGGAAAATTTCCGGCAGGGCTACGGCGCCCACTTGCATCCGGCCCAGGGCGAATTGTTCGCGCGCGATGCGCCGCGTGAAATCGTCCATCAATTCCTTCTCACGCAGCGTGAAACGCTCGACGATGCGGGTCTTCTGGCGCTGGAAAGGCTCGCCTTCGAACACTTGCGAATGCGGCGCCGCAGAAAATGATTCCGGTCTCCACTTCCTTCTTGAACGCATTCGCTTGCCCGCGCGTCAGGGTCAGCAGGCGCGGCCGGTCACTGTTCTTGAAATTGTTGACGTAACAGCGGTCCGGAGCAATCTCGCTCTGCGGATGCATATCTTCGATCATCCGCACGATCATTCCGCCACGGCTCGTCCCGGAGAGTCCGCAGACGAACAGATTGTAGCCCGGCGCAGTCAGTTCCACGCCCATGCGCAGCGCACGCAACGCGCGATCCTGTCCCGAATCGCCAGTGGACGGCTCCACTTCAGCCGTCGTTTCAAACGGGATTCGCGCCGGATCGCAGTGCCACCGCAGTTTTTCCGGCGGCAAGCTCGATGTTTCGAGTTTGAATTTTTCTTCATCCCGCTTCCAAGGCCGCTACTCTAGCACGCCGTCCAATTTGTGCCCACCCGCTTTGCCTTTCGTGTTTCTAGCGGATGCGCCCGGCGCGTAAGATCCAGCATGCTGGCCCCAGCCGCCACCACAATTGGCCCCAGCACAACGCCGAGCATTCCGGAGACGCTGATTCCCCCCAGCACGCTGATAAACACGACTAAACCACCCATCTCCGCGCGGCCGCTGATCATCCACGGGCGAATAATGTTGTCCACCAGCCCCACAATCACGCTGCAAAAGATCATTAGAGCGATTCCCATTCCGATGTGACCATCCACCATAAGGCTGATTGCTGCAGGTACCCAAATTAGCGCCGAACCGACCAATGGAATCAGCGAGAAGAATCCCATCATCACGCCCCAGAAAATCGGTGCGCGAATTCCGGTCAATCCAAAGGCCAGGCCTCCTAAGATGCCGTGCGCCACGGCAGCCACCAGACTGGAAGTTACACTCGCAAAATTAATTCGCGCGTTTCGTCAATCATTTTGTCACGATGCGATTTCTCGAACGGAAGGACCTCTCGCAACCGCGCCACGATCGAATCACCATCGCGAAAAAGGTAAAACATCGCGAGAATCATGACGGCGAGGTGAAACAGAACACCGCAGTATTGCGCAGGACCGCGCCGATCCGTGAACCCAGATAAGCTGCGCCCGCATCGGCGTACCGATGTATTACCGTGGTCAAATTGCCAGGGTTCGCATCGGGAAAGCGGGCTTGAACGCGAAGCCACAGATGATTCACCCAGGAAAAATGTCCGCTCTGAATTTGCTGTTGAACTTCCTGAACCGCTTCCACACCTTGATGAATAAAGGCGCCGGTCACCAGCAGCGCCGGCACAATCAATATCAACACCACTCCCACCGTGCTCGCGGTAGCAGCGAGGGTGGGATTCCATTTCCGGGCCAGCCGCGCGTAAACCGGGTACGAACCACGACAAGAACCATCGCCCAGGCAAGCGGAGCAAGAAACGGCTCGAAGACAAGAAAAACCAAATAAGCCAGCACTACGAGGATGCCGTAGAACAAGGCCGTGCCCAGGCGCTTTTGCGTGGTCAATTCGACTGTCAATTAGACTCTCTTTCGATAGCCGTCAAAGAGACTGATAGTGTCATTCCGCCGGTTTGTCAACTCCGAGATGATACAATTCATGCAGTATTTGGTGGTTCGCGATGGCCGATCCTGTTTGCAAACACCAACGCACGCAGCTCATCGCCAAAGATGACGACGCGCAGTATGTCGAATGCCTCGACTGCGGCGAAATCTTTGAAGTCGGTGAATTAAATGACGGGACCGGCTCCAGCGAATCTCTCTCCGACGCCTGAACTGCATCTTCCTTTTCGCAACGAAACCTAAAACACGGCTTTCTGGGCGCGTCTACGGAGAGTAGAATGCCCGCAACGTGCCCATTATTTCTGGCGGCGGAGGCTCCATGGGAAAATTCCTTTGTGTTTTGTCGATCCTGCTGCTGGCAGCCTGCTCGGTTTCGGCGCAGGAGGCAGCAAAGCCCGGTGCAAATACTCCGGCAGCCGAATTCAAAATCCCTCCGGAAGCTTCAAAACTGGCAAATCCCGTCAAGCCGACCCCCGCATCGCTCTCCCAGGGAAAGAAGGTCTACGACGTTGACTGCGCCGTGTGCCACGGGGAGGACGGCGACGGCAAAGGCGACCTGGCGGCCGATATGAAGTCAAAATTGGCTGATTACCACGATCCTTCCGCGCTGAAAGACTTCACGGATGGCGATCTCTTTTACATCATCAAGAATGGAAAAGGCGAAATGCCCTCGGAAGGCGACCGCGCCAAGCCGGATTCAATCTGGAACCTGGTGAACTATATTCGCTCGTTTGCCAAGAAAGACTTCTTCGCCCAAACCGAAAACTTAGTCCCGTTGAAGCTGGCATAACCCGCGAAATTTTCACTGATAAAACGGCGATTTTGTTTGCATGGAATCTTGCGACAGGCACGAGGCCGAGTTAACGAATACCCAGCTTCTCGATGATGCGATTGACGTCCCCAGCGGAGACATCATAAAGCGCGTGTTCGTCTTCCTGCTCTAGGCGTTCGCGAAGATATTCAGCGGCAATATAGCTTGCTTCGCGGTCGGAAAGGTTTCGTCCGGCGCGAGCGCGAAACTCTACGAAGCCGGGGTGCGCCAATCCCAGGACAACCCCTTTACCGTCCACCAAAAATTTGCAATCCATCGTGTCAGCATGCCGCGTCGCGATTCCGTTCCAGCAATGCGAGAACCGGCAGCGATAGACGTAATCGGTGACTTTCGAGGGAATATCGAAGGCTCCGATGAAATCACTCATCGCGCCGGCATTTGGAATAGTGGGATAGGAATTTTTGGCCATGTCAGCTTGCATGTTCGTACCAGGAGATGGTTCCCCGATCAAAAATCCGGGCCTTACTTTCGCGCGCCTACAGCAGCCGGCTGCGCCGTTCCCTGATAGCTGCGAATTGCGGCCGCCACACCCGCACCCGCCGGCACGTGGCGTCCCTGATCGAGCATAACTTTCTCGAGCGCCGCCAGGAACAGCAGCACATTTGTATTCTGGCGACGAATAGCCCATCAAGCCAACCCGCCAGATTTTGCCCTTGGTCTTGCCGATGCCACCGGCGATCTCGAGGTTGAATTCGTTCAAAAGCTGCTGGCGCACTTTCCCATCTTCAAGCCCGCTGGGAATCTTTACGCAGTCACGGTTACTAAACGGTCGGCGGGATTCGAAACAAATAGCTCAAGTTCCATAGCTTCGATCCCCGCAATCAGGGCCTGCTGATTGCGCAGATGCCGCTCCCAGCGCGTTTCGAGCCCCTCTTCCAACACGATACGCAGCGCCTCGCGCAGGCCGTAAATCAGGGACACGGGCGGCGTGTGATGGTACGTCCGCTCCGAGCCCCACATCGTCATAATCGGCGTGAAATCGAAATACCAGCTTTCGACCGGTGTCTTGCGCGCGCGTATTAGATCCTCAACTCGGCTGTTAATGGTGATCGGCGCCATGCCCGGCGGCGCGCTGATAGCTTTTTGCGTGCCGCTGAAGCAAATATCTATGCCTTCGCGATCGACGTTTAACGGTATGCCCGCGAGCGAGGCGACCGTATCTACGATAAGCAGCGCCCCGAGCTCGTCCGCAACCTTGCGATAATTCTCCAGCCGCTGCACCACTCCCGTGGAAGTTTCGCCGTGCGCCAACCCCACAAACTTAATTTTCTTCCCTTTGCCTGCGCGACGAACATCTTCCGGATCAACCGTACGGCCGAGCTCGCCCTCCACTCGAATCACTTTTGCCGGACTGCGTTCGGCGATCACGGCCATGCGCTCGGAAAACATTCCATTCACGCACACAATGCACTCGTCGCCTTCTTCCAGAGGATTCAGCACCGCCGCTTCGATCCCGCCGGAACCCGAAGCGGAGACAGGATAGGTCACGCGATTCTTGGTCTGAAATACGCGCCGCAGCAGCACTTGTACATCGTTCATCATTTCGATGAACCAGGGGTCCATATGCCCGACCAGCGGCGCCGACATGGCGCGGTACACGCGTGGGTCCATGCAAGAAGGGCCCGGAGTCATCATCAAACGTGCCGGCGGAAGGAGTTCGCCAATAATTTCATTCATGATCTTATTCCTCGCAGCATTTAGGTCACTTCAACTTCGGGAGCCAGCCTCCCCCAGACTTGAAGCAAATAATTGGAGTTTAGGACGCCCATCCGGAACAGATAGTCTCCCTAAAATGGCTCCCAGTGGTCAACCTCCATTATGGCCCAATTCTGGCACTGCTGCCCTTACTGGCGGCACCCACCCATCCGCATCCGGGGCGAATCGGCCTCGTCGCTCTACCCGCCGTTAACCGATTGGAACAAGTAGGGGTTAGCAGTTTCCGCAACTCCGCGCGCGCCGAGTTGAATGGCCCATACCCGTATGCTAGATTTGCGAATTAGCCCTAATAATCATGATAGACCAAAAATCCACCGAAACGGCAAAGCCTAAAATCTCGCGGGTCGAAGTCTATTGGCACACGGTCACATACAAGACCGTGGCCTTGTATGTCATCTTGATCATTGGCGGAATCGGTGTCGCGACGTACTTTACCTTCCCCGATCTGTCCACCAAACTTATGAAGCGTCTTAACGAGGCTGTGTCGGCACACGATGCGGGTGTCGCCACCATCACCGCGCGGCAGGCACGCTTCGTGAACCTGGATGGAAAAGTACAGGTAAAGAAAGTGAATTCCGTTGAATGGCAGAGCGCCGATTATCAGCTCACGCTCGATAAAGGCGATCTGATCCAAACCGGTCCAGAAGGCGTGGCCCGCATGGCTTTTGCCGACGGCACAACCTACACGGTGAAAGGCGATACTCTTGTGACCGTGGAGGAAAACATCGTCGAGCAGGATCACGCTTCGCAAGTCGGCGTACACATTAGCTCCGGCCAGGTGGATCTCGCTACCGGCGCATGGGAAGTCCCAGGCTCCAAGGCGGAAGTTTCCTTTGAAAATGCGGTCGCTTCCCTGCGCGCGAACAGCCGCGCTGCTGTGAGCAGCGATCCGACAACCAAACAGCAACAAATCACGATCGCTTCCGGAAGCGCGGAACTGAATCGCGGTGGCGAGCATCTGGATATCGGTCAGTGGCAACGCGTCACGTTTCCGACTGGAGGAGCAATCACCAGGACGGATGTGCTCGCTCCTCCGCAATTGGATACCCCACTGAACCTGCAGGCTATCACTGTCGTAGATCCAAAACGTGATCCGGTCCATTTCTCCTGGAAGCCAGTGGCTACAGCCAAGTCCTACGAGTTTCAGGTCAGCACGACTGCTATGTTCAGTAAGGTTGTGGCGGATAAGAAAACGACTTCCGAGGGCGTGGACATTGTGGGACTTGATCCCGGCGATTATTATTGGAGAGTTCGCGCCGTCGATGAGAAAAATGCCGTCAGCGATCAGAGCGATCCCTATAAATTCACGCTGGTGATTCAGGGTAAAGAGCAGGATATGCTGCTCGAAGTGGACAACACCGTGTTGCAAGGAAATGTAGTCGAGATCATCGGGCGCACGGAGCCCGGAGCGGCGCTAATTATCAATGGTGAACCGGTCGCCAGCATTCAATCGGATGGCCAGTTTCGCCATTTTCTGCCACCGATGCCGAAGGGCAGCCATGAGGTGATTATCACGGGCCAAAATCGCCGAGGCGGAACGGCAACCAAGCGCGTACAGGTGGTAATCCCGTAATATAGCTCGTGCACCGGCAGTTTCGGAAGGCCGCCAAACAAACCGCCGCCGCAACGGCGCATATAAGTAGCAGCCGAGGGGGAAGCAAGACGTGACGAAAAACGGCTATAACATGAGGTCGGTTTTCAGCCTCTTTTCATCCGACCTGGCCATCGATCTCGGTACCGCCAACACGCTGGTGTATGCGCGGGGAAAAGGGATCGTCGTCAACGAACCTTCCATTGTGGCCATCAACAAAAATACCGGCGAGGTGGTTGCGGTCGGTCGCGAGGCTAAAGAAATGCTCGGGCGCACTCCCGGAAATGTGGTGGCTATCAAACCGATGAAAGACGGCGTGATCGCCGACTTCAAGGTCACTGAAAAGATGCTCACCTATTTCATTCAGAAAGCGCACAACCGCCGTGTGCTGGTGCATCCCAGAATCGTGATCGGCGTTCCCAGCGAGATTACTCCAGTGGAAAAACGCGCGGTGCAGGATTCCGCATATCGCGCGCGCGCCAGCGAAGTCTACCTCGTCGAGCAGGCAATGGCGGCCGCGATTGGCGCGGGCCTGCCAATTGAAGAACCTTCCGGAAACATGGTGGTGGACATCGGCGGCGGCACCACGGATATCGCTGTAATTTCCATGAGCGGAATCGTCTATTCGCGCTCGGTTCGCGTAGCCGGAAATGAAATGGACGAAGCGGTGATGCATTACTTGAAGCGAAAATATAACCTGTTGGTTGGCGAGCGCACCGCGGAGCAGATCAAGATCGAAATCGGTTCAGCCTACCCTCTGGAAAAGCCTCTTACGCTGGAAGTGAAGGGGCGTAACTTGATCGAAGGCGTGCCTCGCACCGTCACGATTGACGACAGCGAAATTCGCGAGGCGCTCTCCGAGTGCATCTCGACCATTTTGAATGCGATTCGCGTGGCGCTCGAACGCACGCCGCCGGAGCTTTCGGCTGACATCAGCGACCGCGGCATCGTTCTTACCGGAGGCGGCGCGCTAATCAAGAATCTTGATAAGCGTATCCGCGAAGAAACCGGGCTGCCGGTTTCCATCGCCGACGATCCGCTCGCTTCCGTCGTGTTGGGAACGGGGAAGATGCTCAGCGACTTCCGGCTGTTGCGGCTCGTCTCCATCGATTGAGCCAATAGGCTGTTGAAACCATGATCGATACTTTTTCACGCCATCGCCCGCTGACTCTGCTCGCAACTGTCGTTCTTGCGCAGGTGCTTCTGCTCGCGTTTCAGATCAAACGGGAAAACAATGTGCGGCTGATCCGCTATTGGGCCGTGCAATTGATGACTCCTCTCGAGCGCGCTGGAACGTGGACCTTTTCCCACGCCGGCGGTCTTTGGAGCGGCTACGTTGGCTTGCGCAATAGCCGCGCGGAGAATGAGCATTTGCGCAGCGAAGTGGACAAACTCCGCCTCCGGAACTCCGAGCTGGAAAGTCGCTCCGCCGAAGCTCAGCGCCTGGAAACGCTGCTGAATTTTCATGAATCGCATCCCGAAGCACCTATGCTCGCCGCGCAAGTAATTGGCGCCAGCGCCGATCCTACGTCTCACACACTCTTCATCAATCGCGGCGAACGCGATCATCTGCGGCGCAACATGGGAGTGATCACGCCCGATGGCGTAGTGGGAAAAATCGTCGAGGTCTTTCCTTCTACCGCGCAAGTTCTACTCATCAATGACAAAGACAGCGGCGTCGGCGCTCTTTTTGCCGTTTCGCGCACGCATGGCGTCGTCCGAGGCAGCGGCGACCCCGAGCCGCACATGGAATACGTCATCAACGAAGAAAAGCTTCAGGCCGGAGATGTGATCGTCACCTCCGGTGAGGATCGCATTTTCCCCAAGGACTTGGTGATCGGCACCGTCGGTTCCGTGAGACCGGGCAATCCATTTCAAACCATCTCCGTGCAGCCTGCCGCGCGGCTCGACCGCCTGGAAGATGTAATCGTGCTGCTGTCGCTTCAGGAACTCGCGCCGAAAAAGACGGAAGAGAGTCCGGCAGGGAACGGCGTAGCGACGGCCGCATCCTCAGCGCCAAGATCTGTCGGGATTGTTTCCGATCCAAATAAATCTAAACCGGCTCCGCCTGTGAATAAAACTCCGGCACCCGTGCCGCCCGCCCCTCAACAATAAAATGGCATACATGATGAATCTCGGAGCGCACTCGGAGCCAAATGTCGAGGTGCACAAGTTTTACGGCGGCACCGTCCTGGGGACCTGCCTGCTCGCGCTCGTTTTTCAGGCCTTCCTGCATAAATACGGACGCTGGTCCGAACTGATCGATCTTCCGCTGCTCGTGACCATCTATTTCGGAGTCAGCAGGCGCAATCCTGTGTCGGGATTATTTCTCGGAGGAGCCATCGGCATCTTGCAAGACGCTCTCAGCCACGACAACCCGATCGGCATGTACGGCATCGCGAAAACGATCGTCGGCTATTCCGCATCTTCGGTCGGCGCGAGGATTGATACCGAGCATCCGCTTAGCCGTTTCGGTCTCATCTTTCTGTTCTTCCACTTTCACCAGGCGATCCTGGCGCTTACTCAGCGCGTTCTGCTGAACCATTCCGCGCCCTTGTTCACCATACATCTGTTTGTAGACTCCCTGGTGACCGCAGCCTTCGGTGTGATTCTTTTCGCGCTTCTCGATCGCCTCCGCAAATCGTCCTAACGTAAGGACGCACCTCAAGGACGTGGTGCTTCCAATAAGTTGTAATGGGAGGGTTATTGCCGCGCTCTAATTCAAGATAAGATGCCGGGCCGTAGCGGTATTCGCAGACTACGGCGTGACGGTCAGCTTCTGCGACTCTTGGCGAGCGTCCTACAGTGGACGCCGTCACCACAATCCCAAAGTCGGCGTCTGGCTTTTTCAACTCCGTCGCTACGAAATGATCGGCGTAAGAGCACGGATTAATCAGTGGCCTATGGGAGCATGCCACTGCGCTTGCCGGTAGGAAATTCCAGCTTCGTAGTCGGTGACCGTTAGGAACATATACTTCGGCTCAGCGCGCGCGGGTCGCGGAGAGAATCCACCGAGACCCACGGCCAGAAAAGTTATCAATACCGCGCAGATTCGCAAACAACCCTGCCGCATAAGTCGCCACCCGAAAATGATCGGAAGACCGCAAAAATACTAGCAACTGCCATAGCGAGAGTAAACAATGTTCGGCGCCGGCGTTTAGTTCAGGTAACGGACTAGACATCTGCGCCTTGCGGCCACTCCTCGCAAGGTGCTAATTTGAATAGTACTTCGAGATTTGTTCTGACTCGAGTCGGACGGTGCACCAGGTTCTAGTACGACCCGCCGCAGGAGTTCAATTGCCATCGTGGAGCGTTAACGACCAAAAAATCCCGCAGGGTCGGCTGGCACTGGTCTCCTATGTGTTTGTCGCTATAATCGCGCTACTCATGGTCGGCTTCTGGAAGCTTCAGGTCGTGCAGTCGGGCCATTTTGCCGATCTCGCGGAACGTAATCGTGTACGTTCCATCCCGATTATCGCCCCGCGCGGGCCCATGCTCGACCGCGAAGGCCGAGTGCTCGTCGATAGCTACCCTTCTTTCAGCATTCTGCTCATGCGCGATGACCTGAAATCGCTGGAGAAGAGCCTTCCCCAAATCGAAGACGGCCTCGGAATCGATCCCGACGATTTGCGGCAGGAACTGGAAGCAGCCAAGAATGAGCCGAAGTTTCTGCCGGTGATCATTAAGCCTGCCGCAACCCAGGCGGATATTGCTTTCGTTGAATCGCATCGCGCCGACATTCCCGTACTCGAACTCATGATGGTTCAACGTCGCAGATATCCGCACAATTCCATGCTCGCAAGCGCGATTGGCTACGTCGGCGAAGTGTCCGTGCAGGACATGGATCAGAGCGAAGGACAGTACCGTCCCGGAGATCTCGTGGGCAAAGCGGGACTCGAGAAGGAATACAACGATCAACTGGAAGGCACCGACGGAATGAAGCGCGTCGTGGTCAACAGCGTAGGTAAGGTCATGCGCACCCTAGACAACGTGGAAGCCATTCCCGGCAAACCGGTTCAGCTCACCATCGACTACGATCTGCAGGCTATCGCCGAAGCGGACATGGTGGGCAAGCAAGGTGCCGTGGTAGCGATGGACGCGCGCACCGGCGAAGTCCTCGCTATGGTTAGCCGCCCAACTTTTGATCCCAATGATTTTGCCGTCAGAGTCCCCAAGGAAGAATGGCAGTCGCTCAACACCGATAAAAGGACGCCGCTTCTGAATCGCGCCATCCAAGCGCAACTGGCTCCCGGCTCAGTATTCAAGATCGTCATGGCGACGGCCATGCTTGAATCCAAACAAATTTCCGAGAACTTCACCGCTTATTGCCCGGGATATGCGAATTTCTACGGACGCACATTTCACTGCTGGAGACCGCAGGGGCATGGCGTGGTCGGCCTCCACGCGGCCATCGTTGATTCCTGCGACGTTTTTTTCTATAACGTCGGAAAGCTACTCGGAATTGACACTATCTCTCATTACGCCTCGGGCCTCGGTCTCGGCAGACGCACCGGAATTGACTTGCCGGGCGAAGAACCCGGACTCATGCCTTCCGAAGAGTGGGTCGAACGCGTCTATCACCACAAATGGTATGCGGGCGAAACGATTTCTGTGGCCGTGGGCCAGGGCGCTGTAACAGTCACACCGATTCAACTAGCCCGCATGGCTGCTGCCGTCGCCAGCGGCGGTACTTTGGTCCAACCTCACCTGCTGAAAAATTTCGTAAACTCGTAAAGTCGATCATTTCCCGATCTCCGACAATACTGTCGAGCAGGTAACCCAGGGACTTTACGGCGTCGTCAATGAAGGCGGCGGCACGGGATATCATCTCGCGTCTGCAAAACATCGATTTGTGCGGGAAGTCCGGCACAGCTCAATTGATGAGCTACGATGCCGCAAAACGCCTCGGCACTAAGACCATGGATGGTTGGTTTGTCGGCTTCGCCCCTCGTCGTAATCCGGAAATCGTCATAGCCGCAATCGTTCAAGACACTATGGAGCACGGCGGTGAAGCTGCCGGACCAGTTGTGCGCGACATCGTGAAAGCCTATTACGATAAGAAGAACGCTCGAACGCAACAGCAAGCCACGACGAATCCGCCCGCGCAGCCCGATTCAACGCAGCCTCTTGTTGCGACTGTTGGAGCAAAGCGTCCATGAAAGACCGCCCACGAACTCAGGATTTCGATTGGGTTTTGCTCGCCATCGTTGCCGCCATCACCACTCTCGGCGTGCTGGAGATTTATTCTTCCACGCACGCCAGCGCCATGGTCGGAATGCAATGGAAGCAACTTATGTGGCTTGGCGTCGGTATCGCCGCAATGTTCATTATTTCGCGGATTGATTACCACACCCTAATGGATCAGGCTCCCGTGCTTTACATGTTCGGACTGGCCACTTTGCTGGTTGTTCTGGTGATCGGCCATTCGCGCTTCGGAGCGAAGCGCTGGGTCTCGCTGGGTGGCGGCCCCAATTTCCAAGTGTCAGAGTTGATGAAGTTGATTATAATCATTGTGCTGGCTCGGTTCTTTAGCGAAGTCCGCACCGACCGGCTGACGCTTACGGATCTGGTGAAAGTTGCCGCGCTCACCTGCATTCCGGTAGGCTTAATTTTGATGCAGCCGGATTTGGGAACGGCGATGGTGCTGGTTCCCGTCGCCATTGTTGGCGCATTCCTTGCAGGAATTGAATGGAAGCATATGGCCGTCGGCTTGGTGCTGGTAGCGCTGATGATTCCAGTTGGCTGGAATATGCGGCACCATCTAAAGCCTTACCAGCAGCAGCGTATCGAAACATTCCTCCACCCCGAGGAGAACCCGCGCAGCGCCGGCTATCAGGTTCTGCAGTCTGAGATTGCCGTCGGTTCGGGCGGATTTTGGGGCAAAGGTTTCGGCAAAGGCAGCCAGAACCAGCTGGGCTTCGTGCCCGTGCGATATTCTGATTTCATTCTGGCCGCGCTTGCCGAGGAACAGGGCTTCATCGGCGTTTGCGTCGTCTTGCTGTTGTACCTTGGTTTGATTCTGCGGCTGGTGGACAACGCGCAGAAAGCAAAAGATCGTGCCGGGATGTTCATCGTGATGGGAGTGACCGCCATCCTCGGCTTTCATGTTCTGGTCAACGCTTCAATGGTGATAGGCTACATGCCGGTTACCGGAATTCCCTTGCCGCTGATGAGCTACGGCGGGTCGGCAACGGCATTTGTCTTTTTGGCTTTGGGTCTGGTGATGAACGTTCGCATGCGCCGTTTCGTCAACTGAACCCGCAACTACATGACACAAAGAATTAGAGGCATCAGCACTTCAGTACCCCGAGCCACAGGCCGGGAATTCAATTTCAAGATCAGGTAAGCATCGGTGAGGAAAGCAATCGCACATTCTGACAAGTCTTTCCTGAGCGGCACGTCGTGGCGAGTACAAGGTTTCGCCTTGCCCCACGCCGGCCGAGCGCGCGCATGTGTGTGCGCCGCCGCCCTCCGATGCGCCATGAGGAGTTTACATGTCGAAGGAAATGGTCATCTCGGCGAACCCGCACGAGACGCGGGTAGCCATTCTCGAAGAAGGTCAGCTTTGTGAGTACTATGTTGAACGCGAAAAAGAATTTGCGTTAGTTGGAAGCATCTACAAAGGCAAAGTGACACGCGTGCTGCCGGGCATGCAGTCCGCCTTTGTGGAGATTGGCCTCGATAGTGACGCCTTCCTCTACGTCAGCGATTTCCTGGAAGACATCGAGGAATTCGACCACATCGTCACCACCGTAGAGGAGAAAGCCCAGAAGATGGAAGCGCAGGGCGGCCAGGTTTTCGCCGCGCCCGGCGCCACAATTCCGGCTCTTGAGCCTGCTGATGTCGAAGCTGTGCCGTTCCTTGGCGACGATGCCTCGCACTCTGAATTCGCGGCCGCGGAGCCTGTCCCGCTTGCGCCTACCGTAGCTCAGCACGAACCAAGCCATGCCCCTCCCCCGAGCCGCCCACGTTACGAAAATCGCCCATCCGGCGGACACGGCGGCGGCGATCGAGGTGGACGCAATTTCCGCGGTCGTGGTGGACGCGGCGGCGGCCGTAATTTTCGCCGCGATAGCGGAAGCCGCGGCGGCGAGCGGAGGCCCGGCCGCGAACTCCCGTCTTCAAAATATGCTTCGTCTCGTCCTTACGATGAAACTTCTGCCGAGCCTGCAGCGGCCGAAGGCCACGTATCAATAATTCTTCCCGGCGAATCTCTCGCGAAATACCGCGAAAAGCCCGCTGCACCCGCGTCATCTCCCGTTGAGCCGTCGGAAAATATCGCTACGCCGATTCCCACGGAATCTTCGGCCCATTTCGCGCCGGAGCCTTCGCAGCCCCAGCCGAATGCTTACGAATCGCCCGCGCAAAAGTCGCCCGTGACGTACACGGAATCCCCGGACCCGAGCGCTCGCCTCGCTCCGCCGGTTTTTCCAGCTCGCCGTCCGTCCACGTCTTCGTCCGGCTTGGAGCCCCTTCCCGGCGAGAAGCTCTCCAAGTGGAAAGCGCATCAGCATCTTCCGATCGACGCCAAAGAAGATCTCGACGCTCTCCCTGTTCCCGATGCTGTTCGCTTTGCGCCTCTCGCGCCTCTATCGCCTTTGGAGCAGACCGAAACAGAAGATCGCCCAGTTCGCGATTCGCAGGAATCGTATGATCCGCGCGCAGAGCAGGTATCCAGCACAGACCGCGAAACTCACTTCGGTCGCGAATCTGTCGAAACCGCTCACGCGCACATGGATCATCTCCCCTCGGACCTCAGCGAGGATGAAGTCACCGCGCTAGCCGAGCATATTGCCGAAGCTCAGGATGATGCCGCCGCGCGTGTGGCCCAGGATCGCGTTTTCGCCGCCGCAGATGCCGCAGCCGACGGACATGCCTCCGAAGCAGACGCAGAAGCGGAAGCAGAAGAAATCGACGCCGCCGAAGAAGAAGCGGAAGAAGAAGTTGAACACGAAGGCTCGCAGCGCGCATCAAGCGAGCACGAGCACACAGACCAAGAGCACGCCGGCGATGAGCATTCAAATCATCTCGACCAGCTTGACGCCGAACATCCGGAACATGCCGAACATTTGGATTCCGAAGCGCAGCCGCCCACGAACGATGTCTCCATGTCGGCGGAAAATCCTCGGCCGGCCGGGCAGCCGCCAACGCAAGCGCGCGTCCGCAACGATTTCCGCTCGCGCATGCAGAATCCCGCTCGCCGGGGACAGCGCGATCGCGGACGCCGCGACGACCGCAATCGCCGTCCGCAGCACAGCCAGGGCCATCATCGCCCGCAGCAGCCTCGCCGCACGCAGCTCATTGCCGACATGCTGAAGCAGGGCCAGGAAATAATCGTCCAGATCGCCAAGGAGCCGTTGGGCAAAAAAGGCGCGCGCATCACCAGCCACATCGCTCTTCCCGGCCGCTTCCTGGTTTACATGCCGACGCTCGACCACACCGGCGTCTCTCGCAAAATCGCATCCGCCGAAGAGCGTTCCCGCTTGCGCCATCTGGTGAACGACGCTAAGGGCGCTTCAGGCGGCGGTTTCATCGTGCGCACCGCTGCTGCCAGCGCCGCTCCCGATGAAGTCCGCGCCGACGTGGAATTCCTCACCCGCACCTGGACCGAAATCAAAGCCCGCTCCGAACAGCGCAAGGCTCCTTCGATCTTGCACCGCGATTTGAACCTGGTCGAACGCATCCTCCGGGACTACATCACGCCCGATTTCGGCGCCATCTGGGTCGATACCGAAGAGGAGTACACCAAAGTCGTTGACTTCATGAGCCGCTTCCAGCCGCAGCTCGTGGGCCGTGTGAAGCTCTATACCAAAGAAACGCCGGTCTTCGAAGAGTTCGGCATTCAGCAGGAAATTGACAAAGGCCTGCGTCCAAAAGTGTGGCTGAAATCCGGCGGCTACATCGTCATCAACCACACGGAAGCGCTCGTAGCCATTGACGTCAACACCGGGAAATTCGTGGGCAAAGGTTCCAACCGCCTGGAAGACACCATCGTCCGCACCAACCTCGAAGCGGTGAAGGAAATTGTCCGCCAGATGCGTTTGCGCGATCTCGGCGGCATCATCATCATCGACTTCATCGACATGGAAGAGCGCCGCAATCGCGAAAAAGTGATGGCCGCCCTGGAAGATTCTCTCCGTGCCGACCGCGCTCCTTCAAAAGTTCTGCGCTTCAACGAATTCGGCCTGGTCGCCATCACGCGCAAGCGCACCAAGCAGGCGCTCGAACGCACACTCTGCCAGCCCTGCCCCTATTGCACCGGCTCCGGCATGGTGAAATCAATTCCCACTCTGTGCTACGAAATCCAAACCGAAGCCCGGAAAATGGCTCCGGAAGTCAGCTCCGGCAGCCTCACGCTGCGCGTCCATCCCGAAATCGCCAAGGCGCTCAAGACTCGCGAATCCGAGCTAATGGACGAACTCGAGCGCTGGGCCAAAAAGAGCATCATCATCCAGGCCGATCCCACGCTGCATTGGGAGCAATACGATATCTACTAGAAGTTGAGCTAAGTGCCGGAAACTGAAAGCTAAAAGCGCCGCGGATTCCGATCCGCGGCGCTTTTTTCGTTGCCATCAAGTTGCAATGCTGTGTCAGCGACATCTCACGCGTTTTTGTTATCATAGCGCCTGCGGGAAATCTGAATAGGGGGTCTCGGTTGCCTGCGCGCGTCCTCAGCGGAAACGTCATCCGCGATCAGATTTATGCGGAGCTTGCCGGCGAAATTTCCGCGCTGGCTGCCGCCGGAATTCGCCCTGGCCTCGCCGCCGTTCTGGTCGGAGACAATCCCGCCTCGAAAATTTACGTAAAGAGCAAAATCGCCGCATGCGAAAAGCTCGGACTTGCAAGCATTCAGGTAACGCCGCCGGCTACCATCACAACTTCCGAGCTGCTTGCCATCATCGAGGACCTGAATCGCCGCGATGATGTTGACGGCATCCTGGTCCAGCTCCCCCTACCAGCGCAAGTGGATGCAAGGAAAATTCTCGAAGCGGTGGACCCGGCGAAAGATGTGGACGGATTTCATCCGCTGAATGTCGGCCGTCTGGTCGCCGGCCGCCCCACGCTAGTTCCCTGCACGCCCGCCGGTGTGATGGAACTTTTGCGCCGCAGCAGTATTCCTCTCGAAGGCGCAAACGCGGTCGTCCTCGGCCGTAGCGACATCGTGGGTAAGCCCATGGCGCTGCTTTTGATGCACGCGAACGTCACCGTCACCGTGTGCCATTCGAAGACGCGCGACTTGCCCGAAACCGTTCGCCGCGCGGACATCGTGGTTGCCGCCATGGGACGCCCTGCGATGATTACGCCCGACTACATCCGTCCCGGCGCCACGGTCATAGACGTCGGCATCAACCGCGTCACGGACTCCGCGCAAGCGGAAAAATTCTTCGCGCATTTTCCCGAGAGGCTCGCTGAATTTCGCGCCAAAAGCACAGCGCTGGTTGGAGACGTTCATCCAGACGTGGCCGGCGTTGCCGGCGCGCTCACGCCGGTGCCAGGCGGCGTCGGACCGCTCACTATCGCTATGCTGATGAGTAACACGGTGAAAGCCGCACGTTTGCGGCGCGGCTCGCCCGTACCGGCTGCCGCGGCCGTCCGGCACTGATGCTTTTCTATGCTTAGGGTCGGCCTCACAGGCGGAATCGCGACGGGCAAAACAACGGTGGCCTCTATGCTCCGGGACCGCGATGTTCCCGTGCTCGACGCTGACCCGCTAGGCCACGAACTTCTCGAACCTGGCCAGCCAGCCTATGAAGAAACCGTCGCCGCTTTTGGCCGGGAGGTTCTCGACGCAGGCGGCAAAGTGAGCCGCGCAAAGCTCGGCGGCATCATATTCGCTGACGCCCAAAAGCGCGCGCGGCTCAATCAGATTCTTCATCCGCGAATCCTCGATATTCTGCAAAAGTGGTTTGCAGCGCTCGATGAACCGGAAGGCCCGGAGTTTGCCGTCGTTGAAGCCGCGCTCATCGTTGAAGCCGGTTACAACCGGAATCTCGACAAGCTCATCGTTTGTTGGTGCCGGCCCGAACAACAGCTGGAACGTTTAACGCTTCGCGGACTCTCGATGGAAGAAGTCCAGCAGCGCATCGGTGCGCAAATGCCGCTGGACGAAAAACGCAAACTCGCCGACGAAGCGATCGATTGTTCGGGCTCCATCGAAGAAACTCAGCAGCAGGTGAACCGCGCTGTTGAAAAACTCAAATTGGCCGGCTCCCGGAGAAACATTCCCTGACCCGGCAGCGTATTTACAGGTAGGGATGCAGAACACCGCGTGCCCTGTATTGTCTTGGAAATCCTCAAGAAAAGGACGTTCGCCATGCATCGACCCAGAGACAAAGGACGCGCAATCCGCCTGCTGGCCATCGGATTAATCATAGGGCTGGGCGCATATTGGGCCGGCTCGCGATGGGGCCAGCGAGTTCCCTCGGTTGTAAATGCTCTGCGTTCGTCCCCAACTCCCAGCGAGGCGGGGCTGGATCCCACAGAAGCCGAAAACGTCCGGATCTACAAACAGGCGGCGCCCGCCGTCGCTAACATCGTCACACGAACAGTCGAATACGATTTTTTCTTTAATCCCGTCCCGGTGGAAGGCGCCGGGTCAGGCTTTCTGATGGACAACGACGGCCACATTTTGACGAACTTCCACGTCGTTCAGGGCGCGCAGACCATCGAAGTCACTCTGGGCGATCAATCGCGTTACAAAGGAAAATTGGTCGGCTCCGATCCGAACAACGACATTGCACTGATTCAAATTGATCTCGCCGGACGCAAAATCACGCCCTTGCCCCTCGGCGATTCCCGCAATTTGCTGGTCGGCCAGCGCGTGCTCGCCATCGGCAATCCGTTCGGATTCCAGAGCACTCTCACCACCGGCGTGGTGAGTTCGCTCGGCCGCACGGTGCAAACGCGCGAAAATACTTTTATCGATGAAGCCATTCAAACCGACGCATCCATCAATCAGGGGAATTCCGGCGGACCATTGCTGAATTCCCATGGCGAAGTGATCGGGATCAACAGCGCGATTTATACGCCCGCCGGCGGAACCGGCGGCATTGGCATCGGCTTCGCCATTCCGATCAACACGGCCAAACGCGTCGCCAATGATCTGATCACGCGCGGCCGCGTGCGCCATGCCACTCTTGGAGCCGAAGGCCGCGCGCTCTGGCCCCGGCTCGCTGAAGCGCTGAATCTTTCCACACAACAAGGAATCTTGATCGAGCGAGTCGAGCCAGGCGGGCCCGCAGCCCAAGCCGGAATACGCGGCGGAACGAAATCCCTGACTGACAACCGCATGCAGGAATTACGCGTGGGCGGCGACGTTCTGATCGCCATCGACGCAAAGCAAATCGCCAGCCAGTCCGACTTGAGCCTCCTGTTGAATCGCTCTCAACCCGGCGACACCGTTACCGTCACTATTGTGCGCGACGGCAAAAAAATGGACTTGCCCGTAAAGCTCGGCGGAGATTGAAGCACTCGCCATCTAATTTTTGGTCGCATCCGGATGAATGGAAAAAACTGACTATGGTCTTGACGCTCCCGGCCTTGTCCGCGGATTTTTATTCGGCGGCCCCGCGCTGTTCGCGGCGGGATATTTCTTGGTTGACTGGGCCAAGACCAGAAACATCGGGCCTTTGATTGGGTTTGGCTATGCGGCGTTTTATACCGGCATCGTCCTCTTCCTCGAATCATTTTTGTTGATGGGCAGCAGCTATTACGGAAAGTTTCGCGCCCGCGACAAGCTTCTCGATAGTCTGCATCTTCGCGGAGATGAAACCGTTCTCGACGTCGGATGTGGTCACGGACTGCTGCTCATCGCGGCGGCAAAGCGGCTTCCGCGTGGCCGCAGCATCGGGATTGACCTGTGGTCTCAGGTGGACCAAGGAAATAATTCGCGTGAGGCGACGCTGGAAAACGCGAAGCTCGAAGAAGTGGCCGATCGCGTGGAAGTGCGCGATGGCGACATGCGAAAATTGCCCTTCCCCGACGCCTCGATGGATGCCGTGATAGCCAATCTTGCCATCCACAATATCTCGAACCGCGAAGGTCGCCGCGAAGCGATCGCCGAAATCGTACGCGTGCTGAAACCCGGAGGGCAAGTCGCGCTGATGGATTTCAAGCACGTGGGCCAATACGCGGAAGACTTGAAGAAAGACGGAATCGCGGATGCCCGCGCTTCCGGTCCCATCTTTTGGATTTTCCCGCCCGTTCGAGTCGCTCGCGGCCGCAAGACCTAATTAAGGGTTGGAGGCAAGCTTCAGCTGTCTTGCGTCGCGTTCTTCACGCTATGCAGGTGATCCTTACGTCGCGCGGTCACTCCATTCTTCGCGCAAGTTTTCGCGCTCGTCTTCGCTAAGTCCGAACCACGATTCGGCGACATCCCGGACGCGCTCCAGCGCCGCCTGAATTTCTTTTTGTTTTTGATGAACGATTTCGCTATCGGCGTCCACCGGCACGCGGATCGGCGGCGCGACAAACATCACCGCGCGTGAAAATGGATACGGAAGCTGAAACAAATCCCAGGACTTCTTGAAGGTGTGCGCTCTTTGCAGCGCGATGTAAAACACCGAGACCGGTCTTCCCGTGCGCCGCGCGAGAATCACGGCTCCGGGTTTTGCAACGTACCGCGGCCCATGTGGGCCATCGATCGTGAGCGCCACGTGCTTTCCTTCTTCCAGGCGGCTCGCCATAATCGTCAGCCCTTCGATGGCTCCGCGCGACGAACTTCCCTGGGCAGTGCCGAATCCGAGCTTTTCGATCACGCGCCGCGTCCACTGCCCGTCGAAATTCACAGTGTTCAGCACCACGATTCCGCGTTTGCGCCAGACCCAGATCGCGGAAAAAATGCAGCGGTGCCAGAATGTCCCGATCGCAGCTTCACCTGCGTCGCGAATTTGCACCGCATTTTGCACCCCGACATATTCCACACGCAGCGTAGGGCCAATCAGCCGCACCACCCAATACACCGCCCAGGCGATGACCGGAATTTGCATTCGCCGCCAGCGCGAAAGCTCCGGTGGGCGCGCGTCGAATTGCTGATTGGCATTTTGGCGGTCGTGCGGGACGGCCGATTTCGCATCGTTTGCCACTGCGGTATAGTATAGAACTTCACGCAAATTCAGATGTACTCCAGAACACAATTCGCGCGCAGCCATAACACTGTTTTCAGCCTCACCGCGGCGGCACACGCTCTGCCAGCGATTCTTTGTCTCCATCGCTGAAGTTCTTTTTGCGTTTGTGCTTATTTCTCTCTGCACGCCGGCACTGTCTGCACAGCAGACGCCCGCGAACGTGATCGGCCGCGTGGAAGGCAACGACGTTTCAGTCGAAGGCGGCGCGGGCGCGGCCAACCTTGGAAATGGCGGTCTGCCGAATGGCGGAGCCGATGGGCAGCTCTCCAGCTTTTCCGTCACCAACGGCAGCGTGGTCACCGTACACGTGGGGCAGGCGCGGATGGCGCTCGCGGCCGGCGGCCAAATCGACATTTGTGGCCCGGCAAAATTTACCGTGCTCGAATCCGGCGGCGCGATTACTCTGGCGCTGAATTTCGGACGCATGCGCGTGCAGATTCCCGCGACGGCTGCTTTGCGCATTTACACGCCCACCATCGTTGCCACACCGCTCGATATCGGAGGAGCGGTTCGCGACATTACCGTCGGGTTGGATTTGAATGATTCGCTGTGCGTGCTCTCGACCAGCGGCGCCATCCGCCTCGAACAGCAATTCAGCGGAGAAGGATTAATCGTGCCGCAAGCGGGAGAATTTTTTCTCGCAGGCGGAAACCTTATCCCGGTTGCGGGCGCGCCGGGGAGTTGCGAATGCACGGCATTTGTAGCGCGGGCTACTCCTCCCCCGGCGCCGTCGCAGCCCGTGCCCGCGCAGAACATCCCGCCCGCGTATATGATTCCGCCGGTCGTATCGCAAGTGCAGCCCGAAGTCGCGCCCGCGAATACCGCAGTCGCCGAGCCGGCAGCTCCAAGGAGCAGAGTGCAGATTGGAGTGCTGGCACGCGCGAACGAAATGCATCCGGTGCCGGCTCCGGCGCAGAACAACGTCGAGCCGCCAATTCCGGATATCAGCATTCCCCAGTACACCGTAATTCCGCAACCGTTCATGATGTCTGTGACGCCCTCTCCACTGCGGCCCGCGGATACTCCGACGGATACGGCGCTGCTGGTGCGCGTGGCGCGCGTTGCGCCGGAATGGGAGTTCAGCGGCCACGTCGATGCGCCGGAGTTTGCGGTGGACATGCAGCGGGCGCTGGGGCAAAAGGCTTCGGCAGCGCAGCCACAGCCGATACCTGCGAGCCAGCCCGCCAAGAAGAAGCGCGGATTCTGGGGCTCGCTGAAGAGCATCTTTGGCGGCGGTGACGAGACCCGCCAGTAACCTTATTCCGGCCACTTCGTGGCCTCTGCCCCAGGCTCGACTGTCTGATCTCCCAGGCTCGACTTGCCGTCGACCCGGGAGCCCTATCATGGACCTGGGCGGCCCCGACGAAGTGGCCTCGCTCGGGATGACAGGCCTATTTTCTCATGACCTTGAGTTTTACATTCCTTCGTAGTTGGGGCCGCCGCCACCCTCTGGCGGGACCCAGTTGATGATCTGGTAGGGGTCGGCGATATCGCAGGTTTTGCAGTGGACGCAGTTTGCGGCGCTGATCTTCAACTTTGGCCCGTCTTTATCGGTCACCATTTCGTAAACGGCGGCGGGACAAAAATACTGACAGGGGTTTCCGTATTCGCGGACGCAGCGGTCGCCGCAGATATTCGGCTCGAGAACGATGAGATGGCAGGGCTGATCTTCGTCGTGGCGCGTTCCGGAATGATAGACGTCGGTGAGGCGGTCGAAAGTGAGCTTGCCGTCGCCGCGAAAGCGAGTGGACTGATCGACGAGGGTGCGGTCGCGATTCAGCTTCTCGTATTCCTTGTAGCCCGCTTCGCAGTGCATGGGATCCACCAGCCCGCGGCCTCCGGTGATGAATTGAATTCCGGATTTTGCGAGGCCGGTCCACAGGCCGCCATGAAATGCCTGGTGGAAATTGCGGACTTCCCACAGCTCTTTTTTGATCCAGCTATTTTCGAGTTTGGTTTTATATACGGATAGCGCCTTTTCGGATGTGTCTCCGGAGCAGAGCGCTTCGTAAATTGTTTCGGCGGCGAGCATGCCGCTCTTGATAGCCGTGTGAATCCCTTTCAGGCGCTGCGAATTCAGCAGGCTGGCGGAATCACCGATGATGAGTCCGCCGTCCATGTAGGAGCGCGGCATAGAATACCAGCCGCCGTACGGAACGGTTTTAGCGCCGTAGCGAACGAGTTTGCCGCCTTCCAGGATTTTCTTGACGAACGGATGGGTCTTGAATTTTTGAAATGCTTCGTGCGGATCGAAGAGCGGATCGTGATATTCCAAGGCCACGACCATGCCGAGCGAAACGCGATTGTCGCGCAGGCCATAAACCCAGCCACCGCCGTACAAATCGGAGCTCAGCGGCCAGCCGAGCGTATGCGCGACGTAACCGGTGTCAATGCGGCCGGGCTGGACGTCCCACAATTCTTTTATGCCGATGCCGTAAACCTGCGGATTCAGGCCGTCGAGTTTTAAGATTATTGACGAGTTCTTTGGTGAGCGAGCCGCGCGGGCCTTCCGCCAGCACCGTGACTTTTGCGCGCAGCTCGTAGCCGGGAGTGAAGTTATCTTTGGGCTTGCCGTTTTTGTCCACGCCCTTGTCTTCAGTAAGGACGCCGGCGATGCCATTTCTGCCGGCGGCCTTGTCGTACAAAAGATTTCTGCCGGCAAATTGGGTGAAAAGGTTGACGCCCTTTTTTTCCACCAGGCCGCCGAGCCATTTCACCAGTTTGTTGAGCGAGACGACGTAGTTGCCGTGATTTTGCAAGGGCGGCGGGGTGATGGGAAGCTTCCAGGAATCTTTTTCGGTGAAGTAGTAGGCGGCGTCGCCGGTGACGGGTGTATCGAGCGGCGCGGTTTTTTCGAAGTCGGGGACTAGCTCGCGAAGGCCGCGCGCGTCCATGATGGCGCCGGAAAGCTGGTGCGCTCCGATTTCGCGCGCCTTTTCCAGCACGTAAATATTTTCGGCGGAGAGCGCGGGAGATTTGTTGGCCTGGGTGTGCTGCTCAATCAGATTCGCGAGGTGCAACGCGCAAGCGAGGCCTGCCGGGCCTGCGCCGATGATCAATACGTCCGCTTCGAGTTGTTCGCGTTCGACCGTCATGGTGTCATTCAGAGGCCAGAAGAACGGCTGAAATAGCGAGATTGCATTTCTGAATATTTTGGCGATTTGAGTAATTCGCCGCTCTTTGTTTTCTGTAAGTTACGGGGCGTTCTACTTCCTGAGTTTGGCGATTTAATCTTGCGACTTTGGGATCAGAAAATGGCGCAGTTGAACGCAGATTCCGAGAGAGAAAAATGCTGCTCGCGTGATTCGTCGAGGCTGTCCGAAGTGACCAGGCGGATAAGCTCTGCCGACGACCTGAGAGAATCCGAGAAGATTGAAGCTGCAGGGAGCAAGCGGGGAGCTCAATCGCACAGGCGCGCACAGGACGGACGGCTAGAGCGCCAATGCGCTTTGACTGCCCTTCGCCAAATTTGCCAAAACTAATCACAAAAAACGCTAGCACGTTGCTTGGCGAAATTCAAGGATTCGCACGCTGTGGACATTGTGGTTCCTCGACGCCCTCGAGTAAGCCTGGTAGGTAGCCGGCTGCCTCATTTCTCTTGAGATATAAGTGTTGAAGCCGAGGGTGCGGTGATTTCAACGGTCGCAGGAGGCCCAAAAGTAACGTCTGTCGGATACCAGCTTTGGGTCGCGTATTTGCCGATGATAAATCTGATGGTAACAACTATTTGATGATCTGGATCGACACTCGCGAGCCGGCAAAATTGCCATTGCCTAACAGCTTTTACCGCAGACTCTCGCAATACGGGATCCCCTTCCTCTATCACATTGATCTCTCCGGGTATTCCCTGGGCATCGAAATGCACTCGTAATCGAACATCGCCAGATATGTGTGACTGGCGGGCAATCGGCGCATAGCGCGGGGCAACGAACTTACAAAGACAGAGGTCCTCATCGCCGGAATAAGTTTGAACTGATACAGCCATAACCAATAAAAACAAGACGACAAGTTTGTTTCTCATGAGAATCCCTTTCTCTAAAAGATTCTGAGGTCTCAGTGATTTTGACTACACTGCAATTAAGCTATTGACAGTGAAATTTCATTTTTCTTCCGCTTGACCCGTAAGAACCCGGATGATACCACTGAGGTAGTTAACGCTAAAGTGATTTGCCTGTGTTTATGCCACTGAGCAATTCTGGTCCGAATGATGCGACGAAGTCACTGAGAGGGACGAATGACTAGCTTGTGCGTGCTCGCGCTCGCAGCGACGGCATTTCTTCAACCGGTCGCTCCTATGTTTGCTCTGCGGCAGACGCAAACATCCGCCAATGGTCAGGAAGTTTCTGCTCTGGAACAGAAAGCTAAATCGGGAGACGCAAAAGCTCAAGTGCAATTGGGACTTGCTTATGCAACCGGAGATGGAATTCCCCAGAACGAAGCCGAATCCGTGAAGTGGTTTCGAATGGCCGCTGATCAAGGCGACCCAGCCGGTGAATACTATCTGAGTGAAGTGTATGCCACGGGTCGTGGTGTTCCAGCGGATCCTGCGGAAGCTCTGAAGTGGCTGCGGAAAGCGGCAGATCAGGGTGAGCCCCATGCGCAATACAATCTCGCGGCAATGTACGTGCAGGGTTTAGGAGTCAGCAAAGATGAGGTCGAAGCCGCCAAGTGGATGCAGAAGGCGGCAGATCAAGGGCTGGCTGCGGGACAATTCGGTCTCGGCTCCATGTATGCACACGGCAAGGGCGTTCCCCAAAGCGCATCCGAAGCCGCCAACTGGTACCGCAAAGCAGTAGAGCAAGGTGACCCCGCCGCGATGAATAACCTCGCCTTCTTGCTGGCAACCACTACCGATTCGAAGCTCCGTAATCCCAAAGAAGCTGTCGGCATCGCGCAAAAGGCCGTCGCGGCAGAACCAGATCAACCTGCATACTCGGACACTTTGGCCACGTCCTATTTCGAAGCCGGGCAACCAGACAAAGCAGCGGAAACAGAACGTCGAGCATTGTCCCTGAAACCAGACGACCCGAATTATAAGAAGGCCCTCGAAAAATACGACGCCGCTAGCCAACGCAGCGGGAAGCAGAACCCATAACACGCGGTCCATCTGCGCCAGGCGAAACTGACTGTCATTGAGATGATGAAAAGGTGTCGCAGGAGCTGGGGCTGCCGGATGTGAAACCCTGCTTGAACCAGTAGGTGCGCTGGGCGGAGGTGCCGTGGGTGAATTTGTCGGGCATGACGCGGCCGGTCTGCATTTTTTGCAAATGGTCGTCGCCGACGGCGGCTGCTGCATTCATGGCGGACTCGACGTCGCCCTGCTGGAGGAGGTCGCGCTGTTCGGTGGAATTGGCCCAGACTCCGGCGTAGCAATCGGCCTGGAGCTCGACGCGGACGGAAATGGCGTTGGCCATTCGCGGATTGCTTTCGACTTGCTGGCGGACTTTTCGCTCGATGCCGGTGATTTTCTGCACGTGGTGGCCGATCTCGTGAGCAATTACGTAGGCCTGCGCGAATTCGCCGGAAGCGCCGAGCTTATTTTTGAGTTCGGAGAAAAAGCTGAGGTCGAGATAAACCTTTTCGTCCCCGGGACAGTAAAAGGGGCCGGTGGCGGTCTGCGCGAGGCCGCAGGCGGAATCGATTCCGCCGCGATAGAGGACCAGTTTTGCGTGACGGTATTGCGGGATGATTTTCGCCCAGGTGTTTTGCACGTCGTCAAGAACGAAAGAGACGAATTGGACTTCGCGCTGTTCGGAGGCGCTCTGCGCGGGGCTGGCGGGCGCGCTCTGCGTGGATTGCGTGGTGGAGGAGCCACCCAAGAAAGGCGTGAGCAGATCGCGTTTGAAAATGAAACTCAGGATCAGCAGGATCAGTATGCCGCCGATGCCGATGTGGATGCCGCCGGGGAAACCTCCTCCGCCGCTGCTGGAACGGTCGTCTTCGACATCATTGCTGACTCCGCCTGGGGTCCAACGCATGTGAATCTCCTGGTAACTTTCGCCGCCTAAGACCAATCTACTATAAGGGAAGGCCGAACCGGGGCAACCCTATTCTGTGCGGAATTCTACAGTAGGCTCAAACGCGACGCTTCGTATTCGAAACGAAGAGTGGGCGGAGGAAATCGAGCAGATCCTGTGAGTGTGTGGAGTGAAGGCGCGTGATTGCGACAGAATCGATATACTGGGCTCATGAAAATGATGGCCTTACCGATGTCCATCACGAACTGGGCTGAAATCGCACCCTCGGAGCATCCCGGCACGACCGGATTTGCGCTTTGGCGAACCCAAAACTTTGGCGACATCCGCGTGAGGATGGTGGAATACTCGCCCGGTTACGTGGCCGACCACTGGTGCTCGAAGGGCCACGTGCTTTTCTGCCTGAGCGGCAAGCTGGATATCGAATTGGGAGACGGCACACGGCTTGTGCTGCAGCAAGGACAAAGCTACCACGTGGGTGACGGCGATCCGCCGCATCGTTCCACGACGCTGACAGGCGCGAAGCTGTTTATAGTGGACTGAAACTCGGCTTAGCCAACGCTTCTGAGCCTTCAAAAACATTTGCAAAACCAAGCAGACCTTACGTGCGCAGAAAACCCAAACCAAATAAAAATAGAGCAGAGCGCGGGCCGCGTTTTCACTGGCTGATATGGACGGCGGCGGCAGCCGTAACGATCGCCTGCGTCGTGGTGATTGTGGTGGTGATTGCGGTGGCGATCAAGTCGCCCTTCACGCAGGAGCGCGTGGCGCAAGGGCTGGAAAATACGGTTCGGGCGAAGGTGACGATTGCGAAGTTTCACATGGTTTACTTTCCGAACCCGGGATGCGTGGCTGAGGATGTGACGTTTGCGGAAGCGGCGGATACGGGAGAAGCTCCGCCAGCGGTGACCATTCAGAAGCTCACAATTGAAGCGCGGTATGCGGACCTGATCGTGCGTCCCGGCTACATTGCGCGCGTGGCGCTAAATGGATTGCGCGTACATGCGCCGCTGCGAGGCATTAGCGCCAATAGTTCGGCTTCGCAATCCAGCCAAAGACCCGAGGTGCGCATCGGCGAAATTGTGGCGGACGGAGCAGAGCTGGAAGTGGCGCGCGCGGACGGCAAAGCGCCGCTGAAGTTTGAGATGCATTCTCTGAGCGTGGAATCCTACGCGCGCAGCAGTGCGTGGTCGTACCGCGTGACGATGCAGAACGCGGAACCGCCGGGAGAAATTATTTCAGAGGGGAAATTCGGGCCGTTGAATTTGGATGATTTGGGCGCGACTCCGGTTTCGGGTTGGTACAAATTTCAGAAGGCGAACCTGGGGGTATTTCGGGGGATCGGCGGGACGCTTTCTTCCACCGGCGATTTCGCGGGGCGGCTGGGCGAAATCGGCGTGCGCGGCACGATTGATATTCCGGACTTCGAGGTGCTGAAGAGCGAGCACGAAGTGCATTTGACCTCGAAATTCTCAGCGAATGTGAACGGGACGAATGGAGATGTTTTCTTGAAGCAGGTAGCGACGTCGTTTCTGCAGACGTCGGTGGCGGCTTCGGGAAGCGTGGCGGGCAACCCGGGGCAAAAGGGAAAAACAACTTCGCTGGATGTGGAAGTGAACAACGGACGCATTCAAGATTTGCTGCGGTTGTTTGTGACGGCGGAACATCCGCCCATGAACGGCGTGACGAGCCTGAAAGCGCACCTGGAGATACCGCCGCAAAAACGGCCGTTTCTGCAGGAGCTTACTCTTCGCGGGGATTTCGGAATCGGCGAAGGGGCGTTTACAAAACCCAGCATGCAGACGCGCGTGGATGAGATGAGCGAGCGGGCGCGCGGCGAAAAGGAGGACAAGAGTAAACCGCAAACACAGACGAACGCGGATGACCCGGAAAATGTGGTGTTGAATTTGAAGGGGCACGTGGAGCTGCGCGACGGAGTGGCGAAGTTTTCGGAGCTGTCGTTTAGCGTGCCGGGAGCGTCGGCGCGCATGGACGGCACTTACAATTTGTCAAACGAGCAAATTGATTTTCATGGAATGCTGAAGACCGAGGCGGAATTGTCGCAAGAGACTACGGGAATGAAATCGGCGCTGCTGAAACCGCTGGGCCCGGTGTTCAAGAGGAAGAAGGCGGGTGCAGCGGTGGCGGTGAAGATGACGGGGACGTACAAGAATCCTCAATTCGGTTTCGATGCCGCGGGTGAAATCAAGCCTAAGTAGGCAGGCAAGGGCATTCTACCCCGTTCCTACACTGAATTGGGCCGGCTTATAACGGGAGTCGTGTATGGGCTCTTGGACGGAACGGGCGTAGGCTCGCGAAGATTTCACAACCAGGAGGAATCTATGTTGGCGGCAATCGGAGCAGTACTGATTATTCTATGGCTTTTAGGTTTCTTCGCGTTCCACGTGACGGTGGGGTTTGTCCACATACTTTTGGTGATCGGGATCATCATGATCATCGCGCACTTTATGCGAGGCAGTACCGCGACTTAGTACTACTGGGCCCTTGTGCCGGCAGGCAATGGCCGTGAGCTAGGGCTAAAAAGGGTCGGTTAACAGGATTGGTGCGAAGAAGCCCACCGATGCATTAGCGTCGGCGGGCTTTTGCATTTAATGGGCTATTCGTAACGCAGAGCAACCATGGGATCGACGCGCATGGCGCGGCGCGCGGGAAAATACGCGGCCAGAAACGCGACCGCCCCGAGCACGACTGTGACGGAAATGAACGTCAGCGGGTCGGTAGGCTTCACGCCAAACAATGCGCTGGACATCCAACGCGTGGCAACCAAGGCCCCGGCCAGACCGATGCACAAACCTAGCAGCACGAGGCGCAATCCGTGGCCTACGATTACGCGAAGAACATCCGCTTGCTGCGCACCAAGAGCCATTCGCAGACCGATTTCCCGGGTGCGTTGCGTGACCAGATAAGACAGAACGCCGAAGATTCCAGCAGCGGTAAGCAGTAATGCAATGGCGGCAAACGCGCCAAGCAAGAGCGTGTTGAAACGGTCGTTCGCGGCTGAACTGGATACCACATCAGTCATAGTGCGGAAGGTCGAGGTGGCTTCGTCCGAGTCGATCTGGTGGAGGGCTTGGCGCACCGCGGCGGCAAGCATAGCGGGATCGCCCGCGCCGCGCACGACTACACTCATCCTCATGTGGGAACCGGGGATGAACATTTCCGGGCGAATAGATTCCTGCAATGCGAAGTGCTTGTTGCCTCCCACGATTCCTACGATTTCGCGTGTGGCGAATTGGGGTTTGCCTTCAAATAATTTCACGTGCTTGCCGATGGCGCTCTCGTGGGGAAAAAACTTCTTGGCGAATGGCTCGTTGACGACCATAACTTGACGGACTTCGGATGCATCTTGATTCTCGAAGCTGCGCCCGGCCAAGAGCGGAATCCGCATGGCTCCAAAATAATCGCCGGCGGTGACGCGAAAATCTGCGTCCTCAAAGTCGTTGGGGTTCGCGGGCGGGTGTTCGGTGATGGTGAAAAACGTGTCGTTGCCTTCGCCGCCCAGCGGCAATTCCGAGATGAATCCGGCATTGGCGGCGCCGGGCGCAGACTGTATGCGTTCCTGGAGTTCGCGGAAAAATGATTCGCGGCGTTGCTCGTCATCATACCTCGGCGAGAGGAGCGACACTTCGGTGGTGAGGACGTTCGCGGAATCAAACCCGAGCGGAGCGCGCATCAAACGCCAGAAACTGTTGAGTAAGAGACCGGAGGCTATCAACACTACGAGCGACAGGGCTACTTCCGCCACGACCAATGTATTGTGCGTACGATGTTTTGAGCGCGAGTCTCCGGAGTTGCCGCCTTCCTTCAAGCTTTGTGTCAAATCGCGGCGGCTCGCTTTCAGGGCGGGCCCGAGGCCAAACAAGAGCCCGGTGAAAATCGCGATCACGAAAGTGAATGTGAGGACTACACCGTTCACACTTACCTCGTCGAGGCGCGGAAGACTCTGCGGACCGAGCTGCTTCAAGAGTTCCACACCCGCGGTGGCTACAAAAATTCCAGCGACGCCGCCAATCAAGGCAAGCACCAAGCTTTCAGTCAACAATTGCCGGACCAGACGGAATCGTCCGGCACCCAGGGCAGTGCGGACGGCAATCTCGCGATGGCGCACGGTATTGCGCGCGAGAACCAAGCTGGCGATGTTGGCGCAGGCAATCAGGAGAACCAGAGCGACTGCGCCGATCAACACCAAAAATGCAGGGCCCACGTTGCCGACTAGAACACTTTGAAGGGGCTCGAGTTTTTGACTCCATCCTTTGTTGGTATCTGGAAATTGTGTGGCCAGGCGAGCTGCGATGGTGTCCAGCTCTGCTTGCGCTTGAGAGATCGAAACGCCGGCTTTGAGAAGGCCGATGGGCCGCAGAAAATGGGAGCGGCGGGTCTGCATTCCCGGATTTTCGAAAGGCGCTGGAAACCAGAGGTCGGCTTGGGTGAGGACAGGCATATCGTTTGCACAGAACGCCGACAACAGTGCGCGTCTTGCCGTCGAGAGCGATCGATTTGCCAATGACATTTGGATCTGCGCCGAAGCGTTCCTGCCACAAGTGGTGGCTGAGAATAACAACCTCGGGATCAGATGTTTTTTCATCGGCAAGAGTGAACACGCGGCCGTAACGGGGTTGAACGCCGAGGGCGTCGAAGAAGCCCGCCGTTATCATGGAGCCTTTGATCTGAACGGGCTTGTCGGTTCCGGTGAGATCGAAAAGCGAATTTCCCCCACTGCCCTAGCGCCGTAGTGTTCAAAGGATTGGTTCTGTGAGCGATAGTCCAAAAAGTCGGACGGTGAAACGGCGGCCTGGTTACAGAGGGGACAATTGCCCCAACCCCACACCAGCCTGGAGGCATCTTTGAACTGCAAAGGGCGGAGGAGCACTGCATCCACCACAGAGAAGAGCGCGGTGTTCGCGCCGATTCCGAGCGCAAGGGTGAGCACGGCGATCGCCGTAAAGCCGGAAGATTTTCTTAGCGAACGCAGGCCGTAACGAATGTCTTGCAACAACGTTCCCATTTTTTGCCTCCCGCAACCAAACAAAAGTCACCCGCGAGGAAATCCGATGCTATTCGTAGCGCAGAGCCACCATGGGATCGACGCGCATGGCGCGGCGCGCGGGGATGTAACACGCGGCAGCGGCCACGATAATCAGCAGCACGGCAACGCCGGCAAAAGTCAGCGGATCATACGCACTGACGCCGAAGAGCTGATTGGCCATGAGGCGCGTCAGTCCCAGCGCGGCGCCGATGCCGATGGCGACGCCGATCAGCGCCATCTTTGTCCCGTGCCCGACCACCAGCCGCAAGACATCGCTCCGTTGCGCGCCGAGCGCCATGCGCACTCCGATTTCGCGGGTGCGCTGGCCGACCAAATACGAAATCACGCCGTAGATTCCGACGCACGCGAGCACCAGCGCGAGCGCCGCGAAGATGCCCAGAAGAATCATGGAGAGCCTGCGCGCGGCAAATGAATTGGAGATGACTGTGTCCAGCGTTTGAACGTTGTATACCGCTTCGCGAGAATCGATTTCCGCGACCGCGCGGCGAACGTCAACCATCACAGCAGTGGGATCGCCTTGGTGCGCAGCACGACGGCCACAACAGTGGCCATCAGCGGCATGAGTTTTTCCGGAACCTGCATGAAGGGATAATCGAATTGCGCCTCGATCGCCGATTTCGGATCGGCATCGAGTCCCCACTGCTTCACGTGCCCGACCACGCCCACGATCTCGGCTTGCACGTTAAAGGTGCTGAGATTGATGCGCTTCCCTATGGGGTCTTCATGAGGGAAATAAGTGCGGGCGAAAACGTCATCTATGTCCACGACGATTGGCGCGTGCTCGTCGTCCTGGGCGTAATGAAGCGGCCGCGTTCGAGCGTGACTCCCATGGCTTTCTGAAAACCTGCTTCAGCGAGATAAAACAATGCCGGGTGCATATCGTGCAGGTTGGCGGGCTTGGGCTCGCCTTCAATCCAGAAAACCTCCGAGGAATTATGGATCATGGGGCGCGAGCCGAGCGTGACGGAAACGGCTTTTACTCCCGGAATGTTGTTCATTTTTTCGTCGAACAGGCGCAGACGCGCGCGCGTTTCGGCGGAGGTGGTGTTGGGATCAGCCGGCAGGGACAAAACGAAGGTGATCGCGTGGTTCGGATTGAAGCCGGGATCGACGCGCCAAAGCGCGGTGAGGCTGCGAACCATGAGTCCGGCGCCGACGAGCAAAACCAGAGCCAGCGCCACTTCCACGGCGACGAAAACTCCGTGTAGGCGGTGGCGGCCTCCGCCGGAACCGGCGCCGCTCTCTTTGAGTATGTCCTGCAAATTCACGCGAGAAGTTTTCAGGGCGGGAGCGAGGCCGAAAACAATTCCGGCAAACAGCGAGAGCGCCATGGTGAAGAGCAGCACGCGCGAATCGAGGGAGACTTCGTTGGCGCGCGGCAAAGCGCCGGGCAAGGTGGCGAGCACGGCTTTAGTGCCCCAAAAGGCGAGCAAGACTCCCAGCGCCCCGCCCAATGCCCGCGAGCAGAATGCTCTCGGTGAGAAGTTGGCGAATGACGCGCGTCTGGTTCGCGCCTAAAGCCGCGCGAATGGCAAACTCGCGCGAGCGGCCCATGGAGCGCGCCAGAAGAAGATTGGCAACATTCGCGCAAGCAATCAGTAGCAGGAAACCAACGGCCGCGAGAAGGACGAGCAGGAATGGCTGGACGTTGCCAACAATGTCCTGCTTCATGGAAACGAGATTGATGCCGATGTCTTTGTCGGCTTCCGGGTAGGCTGCCGCGAGAT
Organism: uncultured Acidobacteriota bacterium; assembly: GCA_963830375.1. GTDB lineage: Bacteria > Acidobacteriota > Terriglobia > Acidiferrales > UBA7541 > Palsa-295. The sequence goes on along the minus strand of CAWHMJ010000004.1, from coordinate 301,414 downwards.
TTTGTGAAATGCGCGTCCATGTCCGCTTTCGCTTGCGCGAGTGTTACGCCCGGTTTCAGGCGGCCAATCGCGTGGGCGCTCACCTCGATGCGGCGATCCAGAAAAGATGGATCGGTCCACTGGCCGGCGGGAGTGTAGAGATCCCGCTCGCTGCCGTAAAAATTGAAGCTCGGCGGAACGACGCCCACAATCGTGTACGACGCGCCATTCAGGACGATCGATTTCCCGACGACGTCCGGCGAAGAACCGAATTTGCGTTTCCAGAGTCCTCCGCCGAGCATCACCACCGGCGCCGCTCCCGCACGATCGTCATCGGTGCGGAAGGTGCGGCCGAGAATGGGCGCTACGCCGAGCGTCGGAAAAAAGTCCGCGGAAATCATGGAGCCGCCGACGAGTTCGGTTTCGCCCGTGCCGGTTAAGTTGTAAGGCTCATTGCGGTATAGGGCCATCGATGAAAACGTTTGCGTATCGCGCTGCCAATCGAGAAAGTTCAGGTAGGAAATCGGCGCTCGAGCGAACCCGGGAGCCTTTCCGTAAACGGCGACGAGCTGCTCGGAGTGCGGATATGCCAGCGGATTCAGCAGCACGCCATTGACGACCGAAAACAGAGCCGTGTTCGCGCCGATGCCGAGAGCCAGCGTAAGAATAGCGATGGCGGCGAAACCCGGATTCTTGGCGAGCATCCTAAGGCTGTAGCGAATGTCTTGAAGCAGCGCTCCCATTCCTGCCTCCGCAACAATCACTATCGCTAGGACCAAAACCCAACGCGCTATTCGTAACGCAAAGCAATCATCGGATCCACGCGCATAGCGCGGCGCGCGGGAATGTAGCAAGCGAAAAATGCGACGGCAGCCAGGAAAACTGACATGCCGGCAAAGGTAGCCGGATCAGCGGAACTGACGCCATAAAGCAGACTTTCCATCATTCGCGTGAGGATGAGCGCGAAGGCGATACCGGCGACAACGCCGGCGGCGATGAGGCGGCCACTTTGAACCATTACCATTTTCAGGATGTCACGCGGCTGGGCTCCGAGCGCCATGCGGATGCCGATTTCCTGAATACGCTGGGTGACATTGAAACGCACCAATCCAAACAAACCGATAGCTGCGAGCGCGAGAGCCATGCCCGCGAAGACGGTGAGCAGGGCAACAGCCGAACGGCGGGGACCCATGGAAAGCGAGATGCGTTCATCCATGGTCATCAGTTCGGAGATCGGCTGTGCAGAATCCACGGAGCGGACGGCCTGGCGGATTGTTTCCGCTGATAGCGCGGGATTTCCCGCGGCGCGCACGACCAGAAAGAAATTGGGCGCCAGGGTCTGATAGATCGGCAGGTAATAGACTCCCTTTCCCGCGCCTTCGGTTCCTTCTGAAGAGGCCTCCTCGCCTACAACTTGCGAATGGCGGATAGGCACGACGACTCCGACGATCGTGGCCCACGGATCTTTGTCGTTGATCTTCAAGTGTTTTCCGATGGGATCGTCATTTGGCCAATATAGCCGCGCAAGATTCTCGTCGATCATGGCAACGGCTTGCGCACCTTGGCGATCGTCCGGGGTGAAGGTGCGGCCGCGGATAAGCGAAATCCCCATGGTTTCGAAATAATTCGGGCTGACTTGGCGAACGTCGCCGTGCGGGCCAGGGTCGCCCGGTAGTTTCGCGCGGCCTTCGATTTCAAAGGATGCGGAGCCGCCGAATCCGCTGAACGGCAGAGGCACTCCGGCGGCAGCGGTGACGACGCCGGGGGAACTGGAGAGCCGGTTGAGAACGTCGCGCACGAACTGAATTTGTTTCGCTGGCGAATCGTAAGGATGATCGGGCAAACCAATGGCCGCGGTCATCAAACCGTGCGGCTGAAAGCCTACGTTGACGTTCTGTATCTTCGCGAAACTCTTCAGGAAAATTCCCGCGCCAGCAAGAAGCACCAGCGCGAGCGCAAGCTGCCCAATGACCAGGACGTCGCGAAAGCGATGATGCGCGCGGCTGGCACTTCCTGCGCCGCGTCCTTCGCTCAGATGTTGCTGCGGATCGGTACGCGATATCTGCCAGGCGGGCGCAGCGCCGAAAACAATGGCTGAAAGACCAGCCAGTACCGCTGTAAACAAGAGCACCCTGGTGTCGATTGGAATCACGATCCTGCCCGACAGATTTCCCGCTGCGAGGAACGGTAGCGCGGAAATTGCGCCATATGCAACGACGAGACCAGCGATCATCCCCATCACCGCGAGCACGATGCTTTCGCTTAGCGTTTGACGCGCCAGACGCCAGGACGAAGCCCCGAGCGCGGTGCGAACAGCGAATTCACGCGCGCGCCCCGAAGCGCGAGCAAGGAGAAGGCCGGCGACGTTGGCACACGCGATCAAGAGCACAAATCCAACCGCTCCAAGCAGAATCAGGAGGGGCGTGCGGACGTCGCCGTAAATAAATTGCGCGAAGGGCACAGAAAACATTCCCCAGCCGGAATTCTTAGGGTATTTGGAACGCCCGTCGTTGACCACGCGCTGGGTGAGGAGGTTCATGTAGGCCTCAGCTTGCGCGGGAGAGACACCTGGCTGCATTCGCGCGACGGCGAAGTGCGCTTCATTGAAAATATTGTCGATGGCGAAATCCCCGGCGGGCAGCGCAAGCGGAGACCAGAGATCGGTTTGCTCCGGCCACTGAAAATCGGGAGGCATCACTCCGACGATGGTGTAGGGCTGCCGGTTGAACTGGACCGAGCGGCCAACGATTGAATTGTCAGCGCCGAAAAGATTTTTCCAGGTGTGATAAGCGAGGACTACCTCCTGATCGGCGTGCGGCTGATCCTCTTCAGGTGTGAATACGCGGCCGAGGAGCGGCTTGGCCCCAAACACCTGGAACCATTGCGAAGAAACTTTCGCGCCGCGAAGGCGCTGCGGCCGGTCTCCGGCGGCGTAGTTGAAATCCATGGGATCTTCCAGCGCGGCAGAAGCAAAAACTTTTTTGTTTTCGCGCAGCAGGTCAAAATCCGGCGCGGAGATGAGGATGCTGTCCAGATTTAGCTTTTCGTAACGGACGCGGAGGGCGACAAGCTGCTCCGGATGGGAGACGCCAACAGGATGGAGGAGCAGCCCGTTCACGACGCTGAAAATGGCGGTATTCGCGCCGATGCCTAGAGCCAGTGTGAGGACGGCGATGACGGTAAAGCCGGGGTTTTTGGCGAGCATCCGGATGGTATAGCGAAGGTCTTGCATCAGCGATCCCAATTTCTGCCTCCCCGTAAAGAAAAGTAACCGGACGCAATCGTCCCACTGAATTAGCAGGTGACATGCCACGGAGGGTTGGACACAAATGGCGTTTTTTCAGTGACATAGAAGATATCAGCGAGGCGCAGAGGCTGCGACCTGACCGTTAATGCGAGAGTGCGTGGCGAAAGCGGACACATTTCAACTGTGCGCAGTTTTCTCCAGCTCCTCGATTAGGGCGGGCACGATTTCGAAGAGGTCGCCGATGATGCCGTAGTCGGCAACTTCGAAGATAGGGGCGTTTTGGTCTTTGTTGACCGCGGCGATGGTGCGCGAGCCTTTCATGCCGACCACGTGCTGGATGGCGCCGCTGATTCCGAGCGCGAAATATAGCTTGGGGGCGACGGTTTGTCCGGAGCTGCCGATCTGGCGATCCATGGGGAGCCAGATGGGCAGCTCCGGACAAACCGTCGCCCCCAAGCTATATTTCGCGCTCGAAATCAGCGGCGCAATCCAGCACGTCGTGGGCATGAAAGGCTCGCGCACCATCGCCGCGGTCAACAAGGATCGAAACGCCCCCATCTACCGATGAACCGATTACGGCATCGTCAGCGACCTCTTCGAAATCGTCCCAGCCGTGGAATTGGAGAAAACTGCGCACAGTTGAAATGTGTCCCACTATCGCCAGCGCACTCTCAGTTGACAGTTCAGCATCGCTGTAGCCGCTGATATCTTCTATGTCACTGAAAAAACGCCATATGTGTCCAACCTGCGTCATGTCACCTGCTAATTCAGTAGGAGATTGTCGTCCAGTTATCTATCTATACGAGAGGCAGAAATGAATCGCTGATGCGAACCTTCGCTATACCATCCGATGCTCGCCAAAACTCCCAGTTTGCCGTCATCGACATCCTCACACTAGCTCTAAGCATCGCGCAATAACGCCATTTCAGCGTCGTAACGCTGCTCCTCCATCCTGTGCGCTCCATCCAGCAGCTTTATCGCCTCCACACCTTCTCAAAACTAACTATCGCGCCGATGCCGAGAGCCAGTGTGAGGACGGCGATGACAGTAAAGCCGGGGTTTTTGGCGAGCATCCGGGTGGTATAGCGAAGGTCTTGCATCAGCGATCCCATTTCTGCCTCCCGATAAAGAAAAGCAACCGGACGCAATCGGCCCACCTGGCCCGAAAAAGATTAGCAGATAACGTGCCAGGGCAGAGGCGATGCAAATGGCTTATTGTCAATAATTTAGAAGATACCGGTGGGCTTCAGAGGCTATCGAGCTGACCGTTAACGCGAGAGCGCGTGGCGAAAGCGGACACATTTCAACTGTGCGCAGTTTTCTCCAGCTCCTCGATTAGGGCGGGGACGATTTCGAAGAGGTCGCCGACGATGCCGTAGTCGGCTACTTCGAAGATGGGGGCGTTCTGATCCTTGTTGACCGCGGCGATGGTGCGCGAGCCTTTCATGCCCACGACGTGCTGGATTGCGCCGCTGATTCCGAGCGCGAAATAGAGCTTGGGGGCGACGGTTTGTCCGGAGCTGCCGATCTGGCGATCCATGGGGAGCCAGCCTTCGTCGCAAATGGGGCGCGAGGCGCAGATTTCGCCGCCGAGGAGTTTTGCTAGTTTTTCAACCATGGGGATATTTTCCGGAGCTTTGATGCCGCGACCGATGGAAATCAGAATGGGAGCTTGGGTGAGATCGACGGCTTGCTTTGCTTCGCGGAAAAGTTCGAGCGGCTTGGTGCGGATTTGTTCCGGCTTCAAATCGACAGAGACGGGTTTCACCGGCGCTTTGCCGCTGGAGTGTTTTGTGGCGAGGTCCGCGCGGAATGCGCTGGCTTGAAAAGTTGCGATCCAGGGAGCGTCACCGGTGAAGACGACGTCGGCATTGGTGCGGCCTTGAAACATCTGGCGGACGAAAATCAGTTTGCCGTTTTCGTAGCGGTAGTGGATGCAGTCGCCGATCATGCCTTTTCCGAGCGAAGCGGCGAGCTTGGGAGCGAAATCGCGGACTTGATAAGTGTGCGGCATGAGGACGAGATCGGGCTTTGCGGATTCGATTACCTGGTGCAGGGCGAGAGAAAATCCGTCGGGCGTGTATTTTTCCAGGAGATCGTGCTCGACGAGAAGGACTTCGTCGAGTTGGAACGCGGCGATTTCGTCAGCGAGCGGCGCGACGCCTTTGCCGACGACTACGGCGGTGAGCGAGCCTTTGGTGTGCTGCACGATTTGCTGCGCGGCGGCGAGAGTCTCGAAGCTGACTTTGTTCCACTTGCCTTCGCGCTGTTCGGTGACTAGGAGAATTTTCATGATTGCATTTCCTCGCGACAAATACTAAAACTGGTCAAATTCAAAACAGCCGGCGAGACGCCGGCGCTACGAACCCCACGCCCCGCGTAGTTCGAGCGCGTTATGTCCGTTTGTCGTTCTCGCGGTATCGTCACAACACCCGCGCTTCGTGCCGCAACTTTTCGATCAGCTTTGCGGCGATTTCTTTTGGCTGGCCGGTGATGAATTCGGTCTTCTTGGTTTTTTGCGGAATGTAAATGCGCTCGATGCGCTGGGTGGGCGCGTCGGCGATGCCGAGCGATGCGCGATTCACCGTGGCGATTTCTTTTTTCTTGGCGGCCATGATGCCTTTCAAGGTGGCGTAACGCGGCTTGTTGATGCCGGACTGGATCGAAAGGACTGCGGGCAACGGTAGCTCGACCCACTGAAACCAGCCCGCTTCCAGTTCGCGCTTCAATTTCATGTGGCCTTCCAGGATGTCGATTTGCATGATGATTGTGGCGTGAGGAAGGCCGAGCAATTCGGCGAGCAACACGCCGGTTTGGCCGAAACCCTGGTCGTCGCTCTGCAAGCCGGTGAGGATCAGGTCGAACTTTTCGTCCTTGATTGCGGCGGCCAGCGAACGCGCGGAGGACAGCGGATCGAGTTTGTAGAATTGATCGTCGGCAATGTGGATTCCGCGGTCGGCGCCTTTGGCCAGAGCTTCTTTGATGGTTTGTTTGGCGCGTTCGGGACCCATGGAGATGGCCACGACTTCGCCGCCTTGTTTTTCTTTCAGGCGCAGCGATTCTTCGAGCGCGAAACTGTCCGGCTCATTCGTTTCGAAGCCGATGTCGGATTCGCGGATCCACGCGCCGCCTTCGACGATGGCGAGCGGCGCATCTTTGGCGGGAACTTGTTTAACGCAAACTCCGATTTTCAAGAATGCCTCCTGCGATCGATGCTGCAGAAGCGGAACTTCAGCGGCCTAAAGCCGCTCCCACCTTGCGGGATTTATGTCGTGGCTAAAGGCCACGACCCACAAAGATTCTGCGGCAGCCGGCGTCAACGTCGAAAAACTTAAAAACCTCAAGTCTAAAGCCCTGGGCTACATTTACTACTTTCCGTCCCAGAGCTTGAAGATGAGGGACGCATTTGTTCCACCGAAGCCGAAGGAATTCGAGAGCGCGTAATGCACGGCGGCCTTGCGCGCGTGATTCGGAATGTAGTCGAGATCGCACGCCGGATCGGGATTTTCGTAATTCGCAGTGGGCGGCATAATCTGATCGCGCAGAGCGAGGACGCTGATGCCGGCCTCCAGGCCGCCCGCGCCGCCGAGCAAATGCCCGGTCATGGATTTCGTGGAGCTGATGGGAACTTTTTTTGCGCGCTCGCCGAAGACGCGCTTTAGCGCGGCGGTTTCTATGGCGTCACCGATGGGAGTGGAGGTACCGTGCGCGTTGACGTAACTCACGTCGTTGGGAGTGATTTTCGCGTCGCGCATGGCCGCGAGCGCCACGCGATATCCGCCGTCGCCGCCTTCGGCTGGCTGCGTGATGTGGTAGGCGTCGCCGGACATGCCGTAGCCGACAATTTCGGCGATAATTTTCGCGCCGCGGCGCTGCGCGTATTCGAGCGATTCGAGGATTAGAACGCCGGCGCCTTCGCCGACGACGAAGCCGTCGCGCTCGGCGTCAAAGGGACGGCTGGCGCGTTCCGGTTCGTCGTTGCGCGTGGAGAGAGCGCGCATAGCCGCGAATCCGCCTACGCCCATGGGAGTGATGGCGGCTTCGGTACCGCCTGCGATCATCACGTCCGCGTCAGAACGCTGAATGATTTTGTAAGCGTCGCCAATGGCGTGGGCGGAAGCGGAGCAGGCGGTGGCCGTGGCGGAATTCGGGCCTTTTGCGCCGTAGCGGATGGAAACGAAACCCGATGCCAGGTTGACGATCGATGCGGGAATAAAGAAAGGCGAGATTTTTCCGGGGCCACCAGCCAAATACTTTGAATGTTCGCGCTCGATGACGTCGAATCCGCCGATGCCGGAGCCAATGTAAACGCCGGTCGTGTCGGCAATGTCAGGAGTGACTTCGAGGGCGGCCATCTTGACGGCGAAATCCGCAGCGGCCATCGCGAGTTGAATGAAGCGGCCGGTTTTCTTCAGCTCTTTTTTCTCGATCCAGTTGAGCGGATCGAAATTGCGGACTTCTCCGGCGATGCGGCAATCAAATCCGGCGGGGTCAAAATGAGTGATGGGGCCAATGCCGCTTTTACCGGCCAGCAGATTGCGCCAGACCTCTTCGGTCCCGATGCCACAACCGCAGATCAGCCCAACGCCTGTAACGACAACTCGGCGGTTCAAAAGAAACTTCTCCTATACTGATGGGGACGGCCAGCGGACTACTTGCTTCCTTTGGAGTGCTTCTCGATGTAATCGACAGCGTCTTTTACCGTGGCAATTTTTTCGGCGTCTTCGTCGGGGATCTCGATGCCGAAATTTTCCTCGAAAGCCATTACCAGCTCGACGGTGTCGAGCGAGTCGGCGCCCAGGTCGTCCACAAAAGAAGCGGTCGGAGTAACTTCGCTTTCATCCACACCGAGCTGCTCGACAATAATCGTTTTCACGCGTTCTTCGACGCTGGCCATTCTGATAGTTCCTCCGGTATCGGCGATCGTAAGCCCCTTGGGCCGCACAGCAGGCGGGGTAGCGCCCCAAGCAACCTTGCCATTCTATGCAAGGTGGAATGCAGGGTCAACCTTTTGGCGCAAAAGTGCGGCAATTGCAACTCTACGCAGCCGCCAAAAGAATAGTTATGCTAGCCCATGTGCAGGCCGCCGTTGACGTCGAGAACCTGGCCGGTGATGTAGCCGGCTTCATCGCTGGCGAGGAAGACGATGGCGGCGGCGACGTCGCGGTCAGTGCCGAAACGGCCGAGCGGGATCATGGACTTCATTTTGTCTTTTATTTCCTGCGAAAGCGGATCGGTCATGGGCGTGGCGATGAAGCCCGGCGCGATGGCGTTCACGGTGATATTGCGCGAGGCGACTTCGACGGCGATGGCGCGCGTGAGTCCGATCAGGCCCGCTTTCGATGCCACATAATTTGCCTGGCCCGCGTTGCCCGTCTCGGCAACTACGGAAGTGATGTTGATGATGCGGCCTGCGCGCTGCTTGAGCATTGCTCCGAGCGCTTGCTGGATGCACAGATGCGCGCCGGTCAGGTTGGTGCGCAGCACGGCTTCCCAATCTTCGAGCTTCATGCGGAGAGCGAGCGTGTCGCGGGTGATGGCGGCGTTGTTGACCAGAATGTCGAGCTTGCCGAATTTCGCGAGCAATTGCTGGAAGCCGGTTTTCACTTGCGCGGGGTCCGCAACATCCATCGGAACAGCGAGCGCTTCGCCGCCTGCGGCTGCGATTTCTGCGGCGAGCGACGCGAGTTTCTCGGTGTTGCGCGCGGCGATAGCTACTTTCGCGCCGGCTTCCGCGAGCGCCAGAGACGTGGCGCGGCCGATGCCTTGCGATGCGCCGGTAACTAGAGCAACTTTGTCTTTGAGCGAGAACATAGGATGTCAACCTATCGCATATCAAACATGGTGCGCAACTGCTCGTTCATGTGGCAATGATGAGCAACTCTTTACGAGCTTGTGATTCAGAGTCTGGTAAGGGTGATCCTAGAATGCATATGCTGAACGGCGGTTTCCAATTTTTCCCGCACGCTGATTTTGCTGTAACACTTCTAGCTTTCGGAATCCCGGCGGATGTGTTCTGGCCGTATTTCATAGGCGTCGTTCTTCTGGTAATCGGGCTTATAAAAATTATCAAGGACGAGCTGCCGCAAAGACACGGGCTCGACAAGATCTTGCCGTTCGGCCGTTTGTTCTTTGCCATGCCGATGGGAGTATTCGGCACGGACCATCTGGTCGACGCGGCGGACATCGCGCCGCTGGTTCCCTCCTGGATACCGGCGCACCTATTTTGGACGTATCTGGTGGGCGTTGCTCTGATTGCCGCGGCGCTGAGCATCATCCTAAACAGATATTCAAGTTGGCGGCCACACTTTTGGGGAGCATGCTTCTAGTTTTCGTGGTACGCTACATATCCCCAACATCGTGGCGCAACACGGCGCTCGTCTGTTTTGGGCCATCGCACTGAGGGATACTTCTTTCAGCGGCGGCGCTTTTGCGCTAGCCGGAAGCCTGTCGAAGAGGACGCCTTCGGACGGCACGCCGTGGCTGGTAACTCTCGCGCGCTTTTTCGTGGGGATACCGGCGATAGTCTTTGGCGTGGAGGACTTTCTGCATCCCACGATTGTGCCGGGCGTTCCACTCGCTAGAATAACGCCAACATGGATTCCCGGGCATCTTTTCTGGGCGTATGTTTCGGGCGCGGTTCTGGTTGTTTGCGGCGCATGTATTGTCGTGAATAAAAAGGCGCGCCTGGCAGCAACATATCTGGGGATCATGATTCTGCTTGTCGTGCTGTTTGTTTATCTCCCTATCTTAGTGGCCAACCGTTCCAGCATAGCCGAGGGACTGAACTATTTCGTTGATACTTTGGTTTTCAGCGGAGCTGCTCTGCTTCTGGCGGATGGTATCGGCGAAGGAACCAACCACGCGGGCGGCGCCCGATTAAATCGCTCGAGAGAACTACTTGGGTAATATTGTGGGAGGAACTTCTCTCTCAAAGGGCCCCATCGCTTTGGCTTTGGGGAAGTCTTGCTTTCTAACGAAGCGCACCTGGAATAACCCTCGCCTTTCCAGGCCCCCTCCGTCGCGAGCTCCAGCTCACCTACGTAAGCCGGTCCTATATACGGGTAAAGCCTGTTGTAGCCAGGAAATGAGCGGTAGGTTGAATAAGCCGAGATGAGCTGAGAATTCCGGCAAGTACGATTTGTCTCTCCGAAGATTATTGGCCTCCCTCTCTTGCCCTGGAAGTAGATCCCGACGTGTCCCAAAGCCCTAGTATCAGCAAGGCCCCAGACTGAACGAGTAACGCTTTAGGGGTTAGCAGCTGCGGAAGAGCAGAGAATCCAGAGACCCTCAAAAAGGAGCAACAGACCGATTCCGAGCCATACATAATCCAGCAGCGCGCGAGGTTTAACAAAATAACCTGCGGCGAGAGCGAGGACACCCCAAACTATGCTGCCCCAGGCTGCCCCTTCGAGACCCTTTTGAAGGGAGAGATAAGTTGCAGCTACTTTTAGTTTTTCGAGGACGTTCTGCGGTGGAAGTGAGAAATTCACTTGAATAGTTATGTTTCCGGGGATTCGGCGCGAATTGGGCGATCTTGTCGATGGTGGCTTGGAGGCTGGCGGCATCTTCCACGTTTAGGGAGCGGACGGAGCGGTCGATTTGGCGCATCAAGCCGGACAGAACTTTGCCGGGGCCGACTTCGACGAAAATCGTGACGCCGGACTCGATCATTTCGTGGACGGAATCGAGCCAGCGGACGGGAGAGGTGACTTGGCGGATCAGCGCTTCGCGCGCTTCGTCGCCTGTGGTGATGGCTTCGGCGTCCACATTGGTGATCAACGGAATTTTCAGCGCGGTGAAATTCGACGGCGCGCAGGTCGTGCTCCAGACGCTTTTGCGCGGGAGCCATCAGCGCGCAATGGAAGGGCGCAGAGACGGGAAGAATCACGGCTCGTTTCGCGCCGCTTTGCGAAGCGATTTCTACCGCTCGTTTCACCGCCGCAGCATTGCCGGAGATTACGGTTTGCTCGGGCGAATTCAGATTCGCGGGTGAGACGACTTCGTGGTCCGCGGCTTTCTTGCAAATTTCCAAGACTTCGGCGGGCGGCAGGCCAAGGATCGCGGCCATCGCGCCTTCACCAGCGGGCACGGCTTCCTGCATGTAGCGGCCGCGGGCGCGGACTAATTTCACGGCGGCGGAAAAGTCGAGTCCGCCCGCGGCGACGAGCGCGGAATATTCACCCAGGCTGTGGCCGGCGACAAAATCGGGAGTGACGCCGCGCTTTTCAAGCGCGCGGTAGGCGGCGACGGAAACTGTGAGAATCGCGGGCTGGGTGTTTTCCGTTTGCTTGAGCTCTTCCAGCGAGGCGGTGTAACACATGTCGGACATGGAGAATCCGAGCGCGGCATTCGCTTGGTCGAAAACCTGGCGCGATTCGGCGAAAGCCTCCGTCAGATCGCGGCCCATGCCGCAATACTGCGAACCCTGGCCCGGAAATAGGAATGCGAGTTTGCCCATGCGCGATTGAAATTCCGCTGAGGTCAGCCCTGCGCAGCGACGGCGGCAGCGGAAAGCTCCTGATCGATTTTTTCGTTTACGCGGGCGCGGCAGAGTTCGCCGGCGACGCGTATGGCATTTTTGATTGCGTTGGGATTCGAGCGGCCGTGCGCGATGATGGTGATGCCGCGAACACCCAAAAGCGGCGCACCGCCGGTTTCCGAAGAGTCGGTGCGCTTGCGGAAATCATCGAAGGCTTGCTTGGACAGAGCGTAACCGATCTGCGATTTCAGCGAACTCTTGATGGCTTTTTTCAGCATGCCCTGGACGTGCTCGACGAGGCCTTCGCTGATTTTCAGCGCCACGTTGCCGATGAAGCCGTCGCAAACGATGACGTCAACATTTCCGCGAAACACATCGCGCCCTTCCACGTTGCCGACGAAGTTGAGCGAGGACTGTTTCAGCAGATTGGACGCTTCGCGAGTCAACTCGTTGCCCTTCATTTCTTCTTCGCCGATGGAAAGCAGAGCCACGCGGGGGCGTTTGACGCCCCAGATCGCGCGGAAATAAATTTCGCCCATTACCGCGAATTGCCGGATTTGTTCGGGCTTGGAATCCACGTTGGCGCCGACGTCGAGGATCACCGAAACTTTATCTTTCATGTTCGGGAATGCGGCGGCGAGCGCCGGGCGGTCCACGGAAGGAAGCGTGCCGAGAACGAAGCGGGCAACGGTCATGGCCGCGCCGGTGTTGCCCGCGCTGACCATTGCTTCGGCTTTCCCGTCGCGCACCAGGCGCGCAGCCACGTGCATGGAACTTTCTTTCTTGCGGCGGAAAGCCTGCGAAGGCGAATCGCTCATGGTGATGACTTCGGTGGCGCCCACAATTTCGATGGGCAAACCGCGATGCCCGTGGCGGCTCAGTTCCTGCTTGATGGCGGCTTCCATGCCGACCAGCAGGATGCGCAAACCAAATTCGCGAGCGGCCAGGATCGCGCCCTCCACTTCAGCGCGAGGGGCATGGTCGCCTCCCATAGCATCTATTGCGATGGTGGTCATCTCAGCACCAGCGGTCACCAATGGGCACCGACTCGGAAGGCAGGTGAAGGGGAAACTTAGGCTGTCTTGGCCGAAGTGTCAATCACCTCGCGGCCTTTGTACTGTCCGCAATGGGGACACGCCTGATGAGGCAGTTTCTTTTCATGGCAATTCGGGCAATCGGAAAGCGACAGCGTGTGAAGATGATCGTGGGCGCGCCGCTTATTTTTGCGCGCGTGGGAGTGACGTCGTTTTGGATTAGGCATTCCTGCTCCTCTGAATTGACCGGCTGGGGCTCAGCACAGCCGAAATGGGAAAGTGATAGTGTAGCGTTTTATTGCTTTTTGAACCAGTCCTGCTTCAGGCGAGCCAGTGGAGCGAGGCGCGGGTCGGAAGCGTTCTTTTCGCAGCGGCACTCTTCGTTATTCAGATTGGCGCCGCAGTGCGAGCACAAGCCCCGGCAATCGCTGCGGCAGATAACCTTCATCGGAAGCGCGAGATTTACCTGCTCGGCGAGGACGTCGGCCAGGAACAAGCCGTCGCCTTCAAAGAAAGCGATTTCGGTGTCGTCCAGATTGAGGTGAAATTCCTCGTCCTGGGCGATCGAGGTCATCGGGCGGTAAAACAGGTCGAAGTCGCGGCTGATTTCCTCGACTACGGTGTCCAGGCAGCGGGCACAAATCATCTCAACCCGCGTGTGCAGATTGCCGTACACGCGGATTTGGCCTTCCATAAGTTCGGCGGTAGCACGCACTTCCAGCGGTTCCACCTGGCGAAACTCACCGGAATGGAAATCGAGCGTACCCGGAATATAGCTCTTCCGGATGCGGATTTTTCGAACGGCAAGTTCTTTTACGTCGAGAAACATTGGCTTTCCCCGCGTGCGTACAAGTTAATTATATGACCCGTACCAGCGTTGTCAAGGAAGCGGCTTTGGGAACTTTCAAACTGACACCAAATGGACAATGACTTTCTTGGACTGGGTGCGGCCGCAGGATCTGCCCGCGGTGCAGTTCAATCCGGATGCCCGGCGGGAGTGCCCAGCAGCTCGTTGCATTGGCGCAACAGAAAATGGTCGGTCATGCCGGCGATGTAGTCGCACACCACTCGATGGCGCGGCTCGTTTAAGGCTAAGTCGGCATACTGCTTTGGCATGCGGTCCGGGTGGTCCAGGAAGAAGAGAAAAAGAGCATCCAGCGAGGCCACCGAGCGATCGCGATCCTCTGCGATTGCGGGATTCGAATAGAGCCGGGCGTGAAGAAATCGCTTCAATTCCGCATTCTGGCGGGCCATCTCGGGCGAAAAGGCGGCGAGGTGCTGCGGGAGACGGCGCACGTCTTCGGCGTTCTCGACGCCGCTTTCCAGCACCCGATGGAAGGTGTTGTCGATCAGGTCGGTGGCAAGGCGATTGAGAATCTGCTTGAGGGCCTCGTTGAATTTCAATTTGCGGCGGCCCTGAGGATAGAGCCGGTCAATTTCCGCATAGGCTTCATTGAAGATGGGCACTTCGGCGCGGAGCAGATCGAGATCCAGAAGGCGGGCCTCGAAGGCGTCGTCGAGGTCGGCGGTGTTGTAAGCGATTTCGTCAACGAGATCGATGAGCTGCGCCTCCAAAAGGGGCTGCCGGTCCAGGAGATATTCGGCGAGCGCGGGAAATTCGACAGCGGAATAACTTCCGCGAATGTTTGACGATGCCTTCGCGCACTTCGAAGGTGAGATTGAGCCCGGGGAAATCGAGATAGCGTTGCTCGAATTGTTCGACGATGCGAAGCGCGTGGAGATTGTGGTCAAAGCGATCGCCGTGCTCGCGCATTCTGAAATCGAGCTGTTTTTCGCCCGCGTGGCCGAAGGGCGGATGTCCGATGTCGTGCACGAGGGCGAGCGCTTCGGTAAGGCCGGTGTTGAGATGCAGGGCGTCGGAAACGGTGCGCGCGATTTGCGCAACTTCGATGGTATGGGTTAGCCGGTTGCGAAAATGGTCGGAGTAACGCGTGGTGAAAACCTGGGTCTTGGCTTCCAGACGGCGAAAAGCGCGAGAGTGAATTACGCGGTCGCGGTCGCGCGCGTAAGCGTCGCGATAGGGGTGCGGCGGCTCAGGAAAGCGGCGGCCTAGGGAGCGCTGCACGTCCATCGCATAGGATGCCAGCGGCGCCGGCGTCATTCCGCGCGCTCAGATTTTGCCGGGCAGGAGAGCAAGATCCTGGTCGGCTTGTTCGGCGATAGGAGTATCGGGGTACTCAGATTTAATCTGCGCGTATATCTTTCCAGCTTCGGCAGGGTTATTTGCACCGTAGTGTTCGGCAAGAGCAAGCATCACGACCGCCTTGGGCACCAGCAGGCCGGGCTTGGCAATCAATTGCTGATAGAGCTTGACGGCTTGGTCCCCTTGCCCGGTACGGTCGTACAATTGAGCGAGTTCGAAGCGCGCCATGGCGGCGAAGTCTTCATCGCTGCCGTCAGCAACGGATTGGAGCAATTTCTTGGCTTCCTCGTTCTTGCCCAAGGTGCTCTTCGCTTAACGCGGCGTAATATTTGGCAAGCTGGCCGGGATGCGTGCGCGGATATTTGTTGGCAACGTCTTCGAATTTTTGAGCAGCGTCGGTGTACTTGTTCTTTTCGTCCACGTACGTAACTTCTCCCGGCACCTGGGGCTCGTTAGGCGTGCGAATGCGCGCCTGGAAAACTCTCATGGCGTCGCCATAGCCGGCGGCAGCCTTCACCGTCTGGCGCTCGGCGTAAGTTCTCCAGCCAAACACACCCAGGGCAACCACAACCGCCAGGATGATGATGTAGAGCGTGAGTTGCTGATGCGAAAAGACGATATCCGCGCCGTGCACGAGGGTCTCGCGCACTTCGTCCTTTTTCAATTCCTTGCGGGAAATATGCTGCGCCAATTGCTTCTCCCTGAAGAAAAAGCTTACAGGTGATGGTATCACAAAGGCGTACGCCGGGCGAAAGCGCCATCACTCCGACGCCGGCAGCCAAATGGAGATGTGTTCTTAATTGCACAGCGCGGCTTCCTCGCGGCGGGTAGGATAGGTACGCTGGCGAACTGAATTCAAACCAAGGAGAAAGAATATATGGCAGCGAGTGGGCAGAAGTGCGAGCACCCGATTTGTTCGTGCATCGTGACGAAAGGCAAGTATTGCAGCGAGGCATGCGAGGCGATGGAAAAGACTCCGGACATTGATTGTGTGTGCAATCATCCCGGCTGCAAGGGCAAAACGTCCTAGAGCTTTTGCCGCGGATGGAAGGGGATGGAGTCAGATAATCCGCTCGAAAAAGGACACAACATGTCATTCGGACTCTATGCGGCGGGTTACGCAATCGTAATTGCGGGCCTGGCTTATGCGGCCTACTTAATGCACCTACCGGCGCGGTGGATCGTGGTAGGCGCGATCATTCTTGTCGGGATGGGGATTGTGACGGGGGTGAAAAACACGCGCCAAAAAGATCCTCCCGGCTAGCGCGGCGTTAGCGCCTGTTGAGCGGACGTGTTGGCATGCTCCCAGGCACTCGGGTCGATAAGTCCCAGGAACAATCTAGCGGAAAGCGTGAATCGCGGTGTCTTCGTCCGACTGCACATCGAAGACGGTGAACAGACGCGTGATTTGCAAAATGTCGTGCACGCGCTTGGTAAGATGAAGCAGCTTGAGTTCGCCGCTCGCGTTTTTCACCGTGGTGTAAGCGCTAACCAGCTCGCCGATCCCGGAGCTATCGATGTAGTCCACATCGTACAGGCTGATGATGATCTTCTTCTGGCCGCCGTCGATCAGGCCCCGGACCGTTTTCCGCAGCAGAGCGCTGCCTTCGCCCAGGGTAATCTTGCCGCTGAAATCAAGGATTGAAACATCCCCTATTTGTCTGCATGTCGCTTGGATTGCCACGGAATAGCCTCTACCTTGATTCTACTCCGGTTGGTGGATACCGTTGCCGGAATCTTTATCGGGAAGTTTTTTAATCATTACGAGTTCGGCACCCGCCGCCAGGGGCGGTATGTACGTCGAATTTATCCATAAAGGCGCGCATGAGGAAAAGGCCGCGGCCTGAAGTGCGCAGAAGATTTTCCTCCTCGAGCGGGTCGGGGATTTCGTGCAATTCGAATCCCTTGCCCTGATCGAGGACGCGTACGATCATGTTTTCGGTATCCAGCTCGACGGTCATCAGGATTTTTTTTCGGCGGTCCTGCTGATTGCCGTAATTGTATGCGTTGATCACGCCTTCGCGGACGGCCATGCCGATCTTATGGAGTTCCTCTTCGCTGAAGCCGGCGGCCTCAGCGATGCGCATAGAGATACTTTCTGCGAGGTCCACGCTTTCCAGCAGCGTCTCCAGCGTGACCTCGATCCGTTGAGTTTTGGCCGACATCCGCGATTCGAGGCGAGTCCTTGTCAAAAAGACGGTAAATGGTTATCACAGCGGCGGAGTACAAGTCAATGAAGTCCCGTTAGCCGAAATGGTCTGTTTTCGGCGGTCAGGCCCAGTAGGTGCGGTCTAGGGTGCGGTACTGGATGGCCTCGCTGAGGTGCTTGGGCTGGATGCCGGGCGCGCCTTCCAGGTCTGCGATGGTGCGGGAAACCTTCAGGATGCGGT
Organism: uncultured Acidobacteriota bacterium; assembly: GCA_963830375.1. GTDB lineage: Bacteria > Acidobacteriota > Terriglobia > Acidiferrales > UBA7541 > Palsa-295. The sequence goes on along the minus strand of CAWHMJ010000004.1, from coordinate 284,118 downwards.
CGTGGGCGCGGGCGGACAGGCCCAGGCGCTGGATGGCGGTTTCGAGCAGCTTCTCGCCTTCGCCCGAAATTGCGCAGTGCTTGCGGATGAGCCTCGGCGGCATCTGCGCGTTGGCATACAACTTTTTCTCGCTGCGATAGCGTTCGAGCTGAATCTGGCGCGCTCGCAGGACGCGTCCGCTGACGCACGCGGAGCTTTCGATTTCGCCGTTGCCGCGCAGTTCCTTGTATTTCACCGCGGGGACTTCGATGTGGATGTCGATGCGGTCGAGCAGCGGGCCGGAAATTTTCGAGACGTAGCGCTGGATTTGCGCGGGCGAGCAGTGGCATTCGCGCGTGGAATCGCCGAAGAATCCGCAAGGGCAAGGATTCATCGCGGCAGCGAGCATGAAGCGTGAAGGAAACGTGACGGAAAGCGCCGCGCGAGCGATGGTCACGCTGCCTTCTTCGAGCGGCTGGCGCATCACTTCCAGGACGTTGCGCTGGAACTCAGGCAGTTCGTCGAGAAAAACGATGCCGTTGTGGCCGAGCGACACTTCTCCCGGGCGAGGCACCGCGCCGCCGCCGATCAGTCCTGCGTCGCTGATGGTATGGTGCGGCGAGCGGAAAGGCCGCGTGCCGACCAGACCGCGCGACGCGTCGAGGACTCCCGCGACGCTGTGAATCCGCGTGGTCTCGATGGCCTCCTCGAGCGACATCGGCGGCATAATCGTGGGAATGCGCTTGGCCAGCATGGTTTTGCCGGCGCCGGGCGGGCCGATGAGCAGAATGTTGTGGCTACCGGCGCAGGAAACTTCCAGGGCGCGCTTCGCGGACATTTGCCCGCGCACGTCGCGCAGATCGACGGAGTACTGGCCGGCTTCGGCGAGCATTTGCGAAGTGTCCACGGCGATGGGCTTAAACGATTCCGGCGCGTTGACCATATCCACAGCCTGCGGCAGGGACTTTACGGCGAAGACGTTGATGCCTTCGACGACGGCGGCTTCGCGCGCATTCGCTTCAGGGACCACGACGTTCTTGATGCCGCGATCTCGCGCCGCCAGGGAGGCGGAGAGAGCGCCGCGCACGGAGCGGACGCTGCCGTCCAGCGAGAGTTCGCCGAGAAACACGTGGGTGTCGAGAATCTTTCCGAAAAACGTGCCCTGGCATCCCACCAGACCGAGCGCCATGGGCAGATCGAACGCGGATCCTTCCTTTCGAATGTCAGCGGGCGCGAGATTGACCGTGACTCCCTGATTCATCGGGAAATCGAAGCCGCAATTTCTGAGCGCGGATTTGATGCGTTCCCGGCTTTCCTTCACCGCAATGTCCGGCAGTCCGACGACGTTGAAATTGCCTTGATAGCTGGGACCGATGTCTACCTCGACTTCGACGAGATAGGCGTCAATGCCAAACACGGCGGCGCTAAATGTTTTGAAGAGCATCCGAAGAGGCTCGGGACCCGGAGGGAGTCCGTTTGCGCTGTGCAGCGTAACCCAAAAGGCCAAGTGATGCCAGCGATACTCCCGGAGCGCAGCTTTGGAGATTTGGCGTTATGCTATTCTCGGGCTTGGGAGAATGACGCAATGAGGAAGGGGCCTAACTGGACCGTCTGTTTCCTTGCGCTCATTTTTGCGTTTGGTTCGAGTCTGGTTGTGCGGGCGCAATCGCCGGGCGACAATTCCGAGCGCAGTTTCTCTGAACAATCACGGGCTGCAGCTTTTCCAACAAGGGAAAGTGGACGAAGCGATCGTTCAATATCGGCGGGCGCTGGCAATCCGGCCCGATTTCCCCGAAGCACTCAGCAACCTCGGCCTGGCATTGGATGCTAAAGGTAACGACGTCGAAGCGCTTGCCGACTTGGACAAAGCGCTCGCGCTGAAGCCTCGAGACGCCGTAACCGAAAGCAACCGGGGCCTCGCTCTTTATCACGAAGGGAAATACGACGAATCAATCGCGGCTTACCGGCAGGCTATTTCGTTTAACGCCCGCTTTCCGCAGGCTTACAACGGAATGGGCGCAGCGCTGCTTGCGGCCGGCAAGCCGGACGAGGCCATCGCGGCGTACCACGAGGCTCTGCGGCTTCAGTCGAACTACGTGGACGCGCTGAATAATCTCGGCGCCGCGCTCGATTCAAAAAAACAATGGGACGAAGCGATTCTGGTTTACCAGCAAGCATTGAAGATCGAACCCAAGGCAATGGATATCCGCGCAAATCTTGCCACCGCGCTGCAGGGCGCGGGCCGCACGGAAGACGCCATCTTCGAGTACCGCCAAATTGTGGCAGCGCGTCCCAATGACGGCCACGCGTACTTTCAACTGGGCCATCTGCTGTACGAACAAGGCAAATTCCCGGAAGCTATCGAGGCCCTGGAAAAGAGCTTTGCGCTGCTGCCTCACGAGCCCGAAACGGCGTTCAATCTTGGGCGGGCTTATCAGGATGCGGGCAATCTTTCGGCGGCAATCCAAGCCTACCAGAAGGGCCTGGTCTTGAACCCCGACGACCTGCATGGGCTATACAATCTGGGCAACGCCTATTTGAGCTTGAAACAGCCCGCCAAAGCGGAAGTAAGCTTTCGCAAAGCGCTCGAGCTTCAGCCGGATTTCGCGGTCGCGCTGCAAGGCTTGGGAATCGCTCAAATGCAGGCGGGCGAATTGGATAAGGCAGAAGCTTCGCTCCTGAAGCTTACCGCGATGCAGCCGGATAATGCCGACGCGCATTTCAATCTCGGGAATGCACTCTTCAATAGAGGGAAATATGCAGCGGCTGCGGATGCCTACCGTGAAGCGATTCGCCTGAACGCGAACCTGGCGCACGCGCATTACAATTTGGGAATGTCGCTTTTGCGCTTGAACGACCCGGTCGCGGCGGATAAAGAATTCCGCGAAGCGGTTCGAATTGACCCCACACTGACCCCGCCGAAATAATTCTCCACGATTTCCGCGCACGATTTCTCGCGCAACGACTGGAGAGATTTCGATACGTGTGAAGCGTTCGGTGCTTACTCGTAGCGCAGGCAATCGATGGGGTTGAGGTTGGCTGCCACTCTTGCCGGATAATAGCCGAAGAACAAGCCCACGCCGACCGAGATCGCGAAACCAATCGATACCCACAAATAAGACAGCGACGCAGGAATCGAAGGCACCAAGGTGCGAACCAACACGGATATGCCAGCCCCGATCAGGATTCCGATTGTGCCGCCAACGAGGGTGAGCACCACGGCTTCCAGCAGGAACTGCAAACGTATGTCCGCGCGGCGAGCGCCGATAGCTTTGCGTACACCAATTTCCTGCGTGCGCTCGGTGACGGAGATGAGCATGATGTTCATCACGCCGATGCCGCCCACCAGCAAACCGATCGAACTGATCACAGTCGTGAGGATCACCAGCGCCCCCGTGAGCTGATTCCACAGATTGCTCAGAAAGTCCGGCGAGCTTAGTTCGAAATCATTCTCCTTTTCGGGAGGAACGCGGCGCAAGCGGCGCATAGCCTGAATGACCTCGCCTTGAGCCAGATCGATACTCACATTCTTGGGGACTGTAAATGCCATCACCAATTCTTTCGATCCCGGATACTCCTTCTTGAAGTTGCTCAGCGGGATGATAGCGAAGATGTCCACCCCGGGCCCAAGGAACAGGCCTTGGTCGTGCTCGAAAACGCCGATGACTTGGTACAAGCCACCATTGATGCGCACCGTTTTGCCAATGGCGTCCGTGTTGGGGAAGAGCGATTCGCTAATGGCCGCACCCAACACCACGACGGAGCGCGCGTGTTCTTCGTCGGTGGCGTTGATGAACCGGCCCCGCTCGATCGAAAACAGCGGAATCGCTTCGGTGTACTCCGGTTCGGCGCCGCGTACGATGACTTTTTCGACGCTGCGATCCCCGCTGGTAATCAAATTGCTATCGCCAAAGAAAAAGCCGCGCGTACCGATGGTGGTGACGATCTGAACGTCGGGAGCGGCTTGGCGGATGTAGTCGGCATAGTCGTATTCAATGTATCTGCGGGTGCGGATGCGTTCCGGCATGCGCGAAGGATCCATGGCCGGCGGAAATCTCGTAAGAAAGTAAGTGCGCGAGCCGAGGGATTCCACTTTTTGCTGCACGAACTTGTTCAAGCCTTGGATGATAGCGGCCATGGAAATCACGGAGGAGACGCCGATGACGATGCCCAGCACGGTCAGGGCGGAGCGCACCTTGGACGAGCGCAGCGTGTTCATTGCGGCGAAAAAATTTTCGCGGGCTTGAGCCAGCGTCATGAGCGCCATCAGTCGGACCTCAAGGCCACAACCGGGTCAAGGCTGCGAGGCGCGAAACGCCGGATAGATTCCGAAGAAGAGTCCGACAGCGGAGCTAAGGAACACTCCCAGGATCGCCACCCAGGTCTGCACGGACGCAGGGAACGGTGTGTATGTGCGCAGCGCCAGCGCGACCAGGAATCCCAGAGTGACACCGGCGAGACCTCCGACGATGCATTGCATAACGCTTTCCACCATAAACTGGCGCAGGATGTCTTGTTTGGTGGCACCGACGGCTCGGCGCACCCCAATTTCCCGTCGTCGAAGGGTAACGCTCACGAGCATGACGTTCATGATCACGATGCCGCCAATAACCACCGAAATGGCGCTCACCATGATGAACACGCCGAAAAACGCGGAGCTGATGCTGCGCCACAAGGCCATATAACTGTCCTTGGTGCCGATGAAATAATCATCCTCCATATTGCCCATTAGATGGCGCCGGGAACGCAAGATCAGACGCGCCTGATCTTGCGCCATTTCAAAATTCTGCTTGCTGCTCTTGACGTTGATCGTGATGCTGGAATTCATCCCTTGAAGACGAAGGAAAGCCGGAAGCGGAATGATCACGAAGTTGTCCTGATCCTGGCCCAGGACGTTGCCGATTTTTTCCATAACTCCTATCACTAGGAATTCATCGCTGCCGATACGAACGGATCTGCCGAGGGGGTCCATGCCGAGGAACAGCTCCCGCACGATCGTGTCGCCGATGAGGCAAACGTTAGTTTTGTGCTCGGCTTCTGAGGGAGTGAAAAAGCGGCCGACCTCTACAGTTCGGGAGTCAATATCCGCCATGTTTGCTGATTCGCCATAGAGATTTACGTCCTGCTGCTCTTTGTCGCCGGACCGTGCCCGCACGGTTGCGCTGGCACTGGCGCCAACTTCTCCACAAGCGCTGCATGCTTGGGCGACGGCTTCCATGTCATCCACTTCGATTTTTTTGTACTTCAGGGCTTTGATGATAATGGTGAAGTCCGTGACCGCGAACGGCGTGCGCGCAATTTGGAAGACGTTTGTGCCCATGTTGGCGATTTTCTGTTCAACATAAAGATTTGCTCCCTGGACAATGGTCATGACGGTGATGAGCGTGGCCACGCCCATGGTCAGTCCCAACGCTGTAAGCGAAGCGCGCAGCTTGTGCCCGCGCAAAGCTTCGAAGCACTGCGCGAGATTGTCTCTAGCGGCAAGCATATTGTGGCAGAGAGGGTTTCTCCAGTAACCTTAACCAAATTCTGCAAAAATGTGAACTCTTGGCCGCCGGGCGAACCGAAAAAAAGAAACCGAGGGCGCGCGTGGGCATCTAAAAGAGTATGACTATGAAAAAGGTAAAGCTTGGTTCGCAGGGCGCGATCGTGTCCCGCATGGGGCTCGGCTGCATGGGGATGAGCGAATTCTACGGCGAGCGGAACGATGTAGAGTCGGCTGCGACGATATTGCGTGCGCTGGATCTGGGAATCAATTTGCTTGATACGGCGGATGCCTATGGGATTGGCGATAACGAGGAGTTAATCGGCAAGACGATTCGCGGGCGGCGCGATGAAGTTTTCCTCGCGACGAAGTTTGCCAACATCCGCAGGAAAGATGATCCGACTCACTGGTCAATCAGCGGCAAACCCGAGTATGTGCGCTCGGCGTGCGATGCTTCGTTGAAGCGGCTGGGCGTGGATCACATTGATCTCTACTACCAGCACAGGGTGGACCCGCAGACTCCCATTGAAGATACAGTAGGCGCGATGGCGGAGTTGGTGAAGGCCGGGAAGGTGAAGTACCTGGGATTGTCGGAGGCGTCGCCGGCGACGATACGGCGCGCGCATAAAGTGCATCCGATTACCGCGCTGCAGACGGAATATTCGCTGTGGGAGCGGCATGCCGAGGCAGAGATCATTCCAGCGGTGCGAGAGCTGGGGATTGGATTTGTGCCGTACAGTCCGCTCGGGCGTGGCTTCCTGACCGGCACGATCACGAAAAAAACGGACTTGGGCGATAAAGACGCTCGGGCCCAGCGGTACCCGCGGTTTGAAGGCGAGAATTTCGAGAAGAATCAGGTGTTGGTCGAGCGCGTGCGGGCAATTGCCGGGCGCAAGCGCGTGACGCCTGGCCAGTTGGCTTTGGCGTGGGTGCTCGCGAAGGGCGAGGACCTGGTGCCCATTCCGGGGACGAAACGAAGAAAATACCTGGAGGAGAACGCGGCCGCAGCAGAGATCAAACTGACTCCGGGCGAGATAACCGAGCTGGAGGCTGCCGTTCCGCAGAATGAAATTTCGGGAGAGCGATACGCTGCAGCGAACATGAAGGCGATCGACCGCTAACGTTCACTGCACCTTAGCGGTAACCAGATTCACCACGAGTAAGCACACCTGCAAGGGTTGACCGCGCACTGGCGCGCCCAAATAGAGTCGCTGATCTTTACAGCGGGGCGCGTACACCGTATGCTTGCCGCAGTAGAGATTTCTCAGTACTGGCTTGGGAGGACACGTGATTTGGATACTTCTGGCGGTTGTGGTCCTGGCCGTGATTTTCGTCATCAGCATGTACAACGGCTTGGTCAGCCTCAAGGTGCAGTGCGACAACGCGTGGTCCGATATTGACGTTCAGCTAAAACGCCGCTACGACCTGATTCCTAACCTGGTGGAAACGGTGAAGGGCTACGCAGCGCACGAACAAGGCACGCTCGAAGGAGTTGTGGCGGCGCGAAACCGCGCCATGAACACTCAAGGGCCGGCCGCGAAGGCGGAAGCGGAAGGAGCGTTGACCTCCGCGCTGCGCCAGGTGTTTGCTCTAGCGGAAGCGTATCCGCAACTGCGCGCGGTGGAATCTTTCACCCAGCTTCAAAACACGCTGAACCAGATTGAAGACAGCGTGCAGAATGCGCGGCGCTACTACAATGCCGTGGTGCGCGACTTCAACACGAAGATCGCGCAGTTCCCCTCCAACATTATTGCCGGCATGTTCAATTTCAAGCCGCGCGAGTTTTTCGAGATCAGCGCGCCGGCCGAGCGCGAAGTTCCGAAAGTCAGCTTCGGCGGGGCCACGTCTTAGGCCGCGTTGCGATTCCCTCGAAAATGAAATACGTACGCCTTTTCGCGCTTAGCCTGGCCGCATTCCTCGTTGCGTTGCCTGCATTCGCCGCAGTTCGCCAAATTATTATTCAGCATTTCGATGATGAGGTGGTGGTCAGCGAAGACGGAACCATCGACGTGACCGAAACGATCGAGGCGCGTTTCTCCGGCGAGAACTGGCATGGCCTGTACCGCTCGATTCCTATCGAGTACACAAATCCTCAAGGCCTGAATTACACGCTTTTAATCGACCACGTCAGCGCCACCGATAGCGATGGGCGCACGTTGAAATGGGAACAGAGCAGCGAAGGGCGCTATTCGAAATTCAAGATTTACGTTCCCAACGCGGATGATTCGACGCACACCATCGTTTTCCACTATCGCGTGCTGGATGCGCTGCGGTTTTTTGAAGATCACGATGAACTGTATTGGAACGTGACCGGCAACGACTGGGAAGTCCCCATTCAATCTGCGAGCGCGCACATCGCGTTGCCTGCCGGCGTCACGGGTCTTCACGCCATCGCTTACACAGGAGGCATCAATTCGCGGGCGCAGGACGCGGTAGTGGAGGTGAAAGATAACTCCGTTGATATCCACACCACGCGGCCGCTGTCATTTCACGAAGGGCTTACCGCCGTGGTTGGCTTTGACAAAGGATTCGTCCACCCGCCGAGCGGCGCTGCAAAATTCATTCAATTCCTTCGCAGCAACATACCGCTGCTGATTCCCATTATCGTTTTCTTCGTCATGTTCTGGTTGTGGTGGACGCGCGGGCGCGGGCCCGAGCGCCAGGCCATCGCCGTCCAGTACGAGCCGCCCGATAAGCTCACGCCCGGCGAGTGCGGCACGCTGGTGGACAACGAAGCGGCCATGCGCGACATCACCGCGACGCTGGTCGATCTGGCCGTGAAGGGCTACATGACGATCGAGCAGAGAGACGAGAGCCATCTGCTGGGTCTGAGCCACAGCAAAGAATATATTTTTCACCTGAAGAAACCTCCCGCGGAATGGACGGCCGCGCGTCCGCACGAGCAGCAGATGCTGTCCGCGCTATTCGACAACGGCGCCAGCACGGACGTGAAACTTTCGGATTTGCAGAATCACTTCTATACGCAACTGCCCGGGATTCGCGACAGTATTTTCCAAGCATTGATGAGCGATAACTATTATTTGCACCGGCCGGATACGGTGCGCCAGGGATATTTCGGCGCAGGGCTGGCCATTGGATTTTTAACAGTGGCGGGAAATGTTTTCTTGGCCCGGGCCACCGGGATTGCTTCGGCTACATGGGTTATCGCGGGCATCGCGTCCGGGTTGGTAATTTGCGCTTTTGGATACTTCATGTCCGCGCGAACGGTCACGGGACAGCGCGCGCTGGAAAAAGTTCTCGGCTTCGAAGATTTTCTCGGACGCACGCAGAAGGATCAGATCGATCGACTGGAGAAAACTCCCGATCTTTTCGAGAAGTACTTGCCCTACGCCATGGCGTTGCACGTGGAAAAAAAATGGGTGCAAGCGTTTTCGGGCATCGCCATGCAGCCACCGAGTTGGTATCAAGGTTCGTACGGAGGTGCCTTCGTACCCTACTTGCTGGTGAGCGATCTGAACATGATGTCGATGCAGGCGGGAAGCACGATGGCCTCTTCTCCCCGCAGCTCGGGCGGATCCGGCTTTGGCGGTGGTGGCGGAGCGGGCGGCGGCTTCGGCGGCGGAGGTGGCGGCGGCTTCTAGAATTCGCATATCTTTCCGCTTTTCGAACGGCTTGAAATTTTCTTACTTCTCGCCTCGGCGTATTTTTTGTCCGCGTGCCGGTTGGTGAAAGCTGGCCTAAGGATTCCAGTGCGACAATTCCGCATCCTTTCGTTTGGATAATCATCCAAAGATCGAAGCCACAAAAAAGGCCCGCGCACAACTGCCCGGCCGTTTCTTACCGAAACAAAGGAGATTCCCGTGAGTCGTCTGAAAGGAAAAGTCGCCGTCGTCACCGGCGGAAACAGTGGTATCGGTCTTGGCCTCGGCCCAGCGCCTCCAGCAAGAAGGCGCCCGCGTCGCCATTTCCGGACGCAGCCAGAAAACCCTTGATGAAGCATCGAAAATTCTAGGCAAGGAAGCGCTCGTGGTTCAAGCCGATGTGGCCAAACTTCCCGAAATCGATAAATTCTTTTCCGCAGTAAGCGCGAAGTTCGGAAAGATCGACGTTCTCTTCGTCAACGCCGGCGTCGCCACGTTCGCTCCGTTTGCCGGATTTACGGAAAAGGCGTATGACGAGCTCTTTGACATCAACGCCAAGGGCGCATTTTTCACCGTTCAAAAAGCGCTGCCGCATTTGAACGATGGCGCTTCCGTCATCCTCAACACCAGCGTCGCGGGCCACGTTGGTAACCCTTTGGGTGTCGCGTACGGAGCCACCAAAGCCGCGATGCGTTCGTTTGTTCGTTCGATGGCCGCGGATCTCGCCGGCCGGAATATTCGCGTCAACGCGATAGCGCCCGGGCCAATCGATACGCCCATCTTTGACCGCGTCGGTCTTTCGGCGGAGCAGAAGACTCAAGTCGCTTCAGGGATTCATCGAGCGCGTGCCCTTGAAACGCCTCGGAAAACCGGAAGAAATTGCCGCCGCCGTGGCATTTCTCGCATCCTCGGATTCTTCCTTCATGACCGGCACCGAGACCAACGTTGGCGGAGGCGTGGGCGAAATCTAATTTTCCGAAGAGACAACCGATCCGGGCGGGCACCTCCGCCCGGATTTCTTCCATTCGTCTTGCTCGGGACATTAAAAGCTCGCCGCAAGCTTGTGAAATCGACGGCGCCTTCTAGTTTGGAATCTAGGATCTTCTCCCAGCTGGCGATTCGACTTCATTGCCTTGGATCAGCGCGCCATTTCTTTACCCAGCCATGCTCGCGCACGCCTTCTTCTTCCATCTGGCGAGTCCAGGCGCCCAGAATGCTTGAGCGATTCAAGTAGCCGACCATTTCCTTGGAGTTCTCGCGGCTGACGACCGGTAGCCGACCGATATCATTCTTCAGCATTCGGAAGAGAGCATCGGACGCAGACTCGTCGGGATAAGCCACGACCAAATCTCTGCTTCCCGCTTCGAGTACGCTAGCCTTTCCCTTCGGGTCCGCTTCCAGCGCGCGCAGCAAGTCTGCTTGCGTTACGACCCCGACGAGATGTCCATCTTTGCCGATGATCGGAAGGCCTTGGGTCAGATTAAAACTTGGCTCGCCGCGAGCCATGCGTTCGGCCAAATCGCCGACAGTCATTTCCGGGGAAATAGGATGCACGTCTCTCCGCATTATCTCGCTGACCCGCACCACTTTCAGCACGCCCGCTTCGTATTCCTCTGGGACGCGTAGGCCGCGGCGCGCGAGCTTTTCCGTCATGATCGAACTCGGCAAGTAATGAATCGCGATCATATCCGCAATCACGCAGACGAGCATCAGCGGAAGAATCGCGTTGTAATCGCGCGTGATCTCAAACGCAAAGACAATGAACGCAAACGTGGCGCGAGAAGCTGCGCCGAAAACCGCAGCCATGGCCACCAACGCGTAAGCACCGGGAGAAAGGTGCGCGCTGGGGAAAATCAGATTTACGACAATGGCGAAGGAACCGCCAAGCGCCGCGCTGGACATGAACATCGGCGCAAGCAAGCCGCCGGAAGTTCCGGAACCGAGCGAAATCATCAGCGCGAGCGCCTTGAAAATCGCAATCAGAAGCAGAACCTTCAGAGCCAGATTATTATTGAGGATGTCTGAAATCGTGTCGTAGCCCACGCCGAGAACGCGCGGTACAAAAAAACCGATAATGCCGAGGCCCAGCGCGCCAATTGCGGGATGCCACAGGTCGTCAATCGGCAGGCGGTCGAATTGATCTTCCACCCAGTAGAGCGCCTTCGTGAAGCAGATCGCAGCCACACCGCTAAGTACGCCGAGCAGCAGATAAAACGGCAGACCGTGCAGCGCGTCAAAATTCACGTTTCCCATGGTGAACATCGAGCGCTGGCCGAGAAGCACTGAACGTACGCTCGTCGCCAGCGTGCACGCGATTACCAGCGGGATGAAGGAACGGGAGCGAAATTCAAAAAGGAGAAGTTCGATTGCCAGAATCACACCGGCAATCGGGGTGTTGAACGTTGCGGCCATTCCGGCTCCGGCGCCGCAAGCCAGAAGAACTTTCCGCTCGGAAGCTGTGGTGGAAATGATCTGCCCGATCAGCGAGCCCACTGCGCCGCCGGTTTGGATGATGGGGCCTTCCGCGCCGAAGGGCCCGCCGGTTCCGATCGCGATTGCGGCTGAGAGAGGTTTTAGGATCGCGACTTTGGCTTCAATCCGGCTGCGCGATGTAAGGACTGCTTCCATCGCTTCCGGAATCCCGTGGCCCTTGATTTTTTCCGATCCGTATTTCGCCATGAAGCCGACAATAATTCCGCCGATGACGGGAGTGACGATGATCCAGAGCCCGATTGGGGTGTGTTCGGGACTGCGAAAATGGAAGGACCACTCGTGATAGTAAGCGAGGTTCGTGATCAGGCCGATTAAGTCATACAGGGCATAAGCGATGAATCCTGCCAGGATGCCGATGAGCGCGGCCAAACTCGAAATCAATCCAATTCGATAGCCTGCGGATTGTTCCGGCCGACGACTTTTCAGCACTGCGCCCGAATATGCCACGCTTCAATTTCTCCTTTGGAAAGGTTTTTCTCTAGCGGACGCGCCAGCCTAATGGTTGCTCTTGCCGCGCTTTAATGCGTTTGAAGCAGGCGGAAAGTCTTTCGACGCGCTGCGCCTTCGCCGCTCGCGAGCGATAGCCGACTCAAGCGCGGCCACGAGCTTTGGCCCCGCGGACTGCAATTCGGCGCGATGCGAAAGGCTGAGTGCCCGCAAGAGTCTCTCTCCGCGGAGAGTAACTTGCAGCACTACCTCGCGGCGATCCTGTTGGCCGCGCGAACGCCGGATCAGGCCTTTGGCCTGCAGACGGTCTGTTAATTCGACCGCACTGTGATGCTGAATCTGCAGCCGTTCCGCCAAAACGCCGACGGTTGCAATCTGGCGCGCGGGCAACCCCTTGATCGCCAACAAAGCTTGATGCTGATGCGGCTCGATCCCCGCCGCACGCGCAGCCGTTTCGCTGAAGTTCAGGAAGCAGCGGATTTCGTAGCGGAAATCGGCGAGCGCGGAGTAGTCAATTCGTTGTCTTCGTGGTTTCGCCATGCTCCCAAGTATATCGTAATACGATATTAATTTCTCAGCAGACGAAAGGGAGTGCTGCGAGGGCAGAAACTGTGCGTAGCTTGGCCGTCGGCGCCTCTTGGCTGCGCTTCAGTTGATTACAAGTCCTTGCGAAAAGATTTTTGGGTTTTGATGTGCCGGTAGCCGTGGCGCTCGTAGAACGCGTGTGCGCGATCGCGGATTACGTTCGAACGCAGTCCGATGGCGCGGCAGCCTTTTTCGCGCGCCCAGCGTTCGGCACGAGCAAGAAGATGCATTCCGATTCTTTGCGAGCGGTAGCGCTCGTCAACCACCAAGCCGCTGATTTCGGCGCGCGCGTCCGCTTCCACCACGCGATAGACAAACACAGCAACCCAGCCGGCGATTTCGCCGCCGAGTTGCGCCACGAACACCGCGTGTTCGTTGGAATGGCTGCATGCCATCGAACCGTTTGGCAATTTCATCCGCGGAAGAAGGATAGCCGAGCTGGCCGGCTAGCTCAGCGATTCGCGCGTAATCTCGCGGCTGGGCTTCGCGAATTTCGCCCGCAAATTCTTGCCGCGGAACCGCTCGTCGCTGACCCTGCTGTTTTGTCCAAGTGCGTCATGCGAGCGCTCTCTTCAAGACGGCAATTTGCCCGGCGTGATACAGATCGTGCTGGACCAAGCCGTGCAGCAGTACATACTGGGAATAATTCTCGCGCTTCACTTTTTCATCGAGCTGGTCGTCGCGCACGGTCTTGACGTAATTTCTCAGGCGAGTCCTGTTATCGCCAAGATTTTCGAGCGATCGCTTCCAAGCCACTTCACTGGCATCCCACACGGGCGGCCAGTCCATCTCGGTCGTCACCTTGATTGGTTCGCCTTTTGATTTCTGCTGCACGATGGTGTTCCACGCTGCGATGTGGTTCACAAGCTCCCAAATGGAATGCGCGCCGGGAACGGGATGTTTCGAGGCGTCTTCCGCTGAGACGCCCTTGAGCAGCAGCATGAGATCAGGTCCGTGCCAAGCCTCGCCGGAAAAGGCGCGGTCCATTTGATCCAGGATTCTGTTGATTTCGCTCATGGGGGTTCTCCGGGAAAAAGCGTAAGCCATGCGAACGGCTCGCGCAAGTGGAACAGATTCCGGATGAATAGATGCAGTTTTTTGCCGATGAAGAAACGCGGGGCTAGAAAGCCTTATCGGAATCCAGGAGAATCGTCACGGGACCGTCGTTCGTAAGTTCGAGTGACATGTGCGCCTGAAACACGCCGGTTTCCACACGCACACCGAGCGCGCGCAGGGCGACAACAAACTCATCGTAAAGCGCCTTGCCCAATTCCGGCGGCGCAGCTTGAATGAAACTGGGCCTGCGCTGGCCGCGCGCGTCGCCGTACAGAGTGAACTGCGATATGGCGAGAATTGCGCCGCCGGTATCGAGCAGCGAGCGGTTCATCTTTCCTTGTTCGTCGGCGAAGATTCGCAGGTTCACGATTTTCTCAGCCATCGCGGCAGCGGTGGCGGAAACATCCTCGCGACCCACGGCCATCAGCACCACGAGCCCAGGCCCAATCTCGCCGGTTACGCTACCGTCCACGATAACGCGTGCGCGGCTCACCCGTTGCAGCACAGCTCGCATAAATTTTCTCTCGCTAGGGCCGGTGGAACGGAGCCGTTAATTTCCCGCAGGGGCCGTCGGAGCCGGAGCGGGCTTGCGCGGCAGGAGATCCGGCAATTGCGCCACGTTGTAAGCCCACGCGGCCATCACCTGCGCGCCTTCCACCAGATCGGCTTCGTGCGCTTGATCGAAAGTGTCGGCTTGCGAATGATGCGTCTCAAAATACTGCGCGGGATCCTGCACGCAGAAAAACCCCGGAACGCCTGCTTCTTCAAACGAAGCGTGATCGCTTCCGGTCATCCATCGTTCGGTTAATTCCAGCAGGCCGAGCGAGTGCAATGGCGCAACAACTTTTTCCATCACTTCGCGGTCCTGAAAATTGCGCATCAAGCTGATGCTGACGACTTTCCCTGTGCCGGTATCGTGAATCAGCGCGGCGGACACTTTCGGCAGTTCGTCCTTATGCGCGGTGACGTAGGCGCGTGAGCCGTTCAAGCCTTGCTCTTCGCCGGAAAATAATACGAAACGGATGGTGCGCTTCGGTTGCAGGCCGAGCTTTTGAAGGGCGCGCGCCGCTTCGAGTACCACCATCGATCCGGTTCCATTGTCGGTTGTGCCAGTACCGAGGTCCCAGGAGTCGAGATGCGCGCCGAGTAACGACGATCTCGTCAGGCTTCTCGGTATCCGCGAATTTCAGCAACCGTGTTGTAAACCTCCACGGGCTTGTCTCCGATTGAATTCGTTAGGTTCAGCTCCAAATCGACCGGGCCGCGTTGAAGCAACCGCCAAATAATGCCGTAGCTTTCTGAGGAAACAAACGCGGCAGGAATGGCGGCGATATCGTAATTGCGGCCGCCCATGCCGGTCATGTTGAGCAACCCGTCGGGTTTTCCTGAATCCGTAAGCGTCGCGACCACACCTTCATTTTTGAAGAACTCGGTGCGCGCCTGCATGAACTGGCGGAATCCGGGACCGAACGCAGGCGGAGGCGGACCAGGCCGGTGCGGCGCGACCAGCAAAAACGAATCTCCGTAAGGGATATCTTGCGGATCGGGCGCCGGTTGACCCGCGGGCGGAAGCAGAGCCGGCTCCGCGGAAATCACAATTGCGCCTTTTAATTTGCCCTTATATTGCGCGAGATCATCCAGGGAGCGCGCGGTGACGTAAACCACATGCCCGCGCACAACACCGTTTGTGGAGGGCGCCCAGGCGTAGGACGCGATGGTCAGCGGATGCACTGACGGGCTGACGATTTGCCCGGTTGCGGCCACGCGCGTCCAGGTATGCGCGATGGTCCAGGGTTCCAGGTGCGGATTCGCGACGTCCATAGTCGGCGAATTTCTGGCGCGTCCAGTCGTTTGCCTTCTTTAGATTTTCCGTGCCGGTCAAGCGCGCGCCGATAACGTCTGAAAGATATTCGAGGTTGCTCATGATCTCGTTGTGGTCATGAATCTCGGCAAGAATTTTCTCGTCCGCTTCGGCTATCGCATCTTTCGCCGGCGCGGCCTGCTGAGCGCGAACCGCGGTGCGGCCTGCCACCATTCCAAACATCACAATCAAACCCAGAGCAATAACACGTCGAACATTCATTTCGCTCGCTCCCCAAAAAGTGCAGTTTGTTCGTTAGGAACCGATAATTCTAAGTGCAGAGCAGATCGAATACAATCCGTGACGATCGCGCTGTTTAGTAGACGCGCGAAGCGCAAAAAACGTTTCGCATGCGGGTTTTCACACGGCCCCCAAATATGCTAGAACAAATGGCAAAGCGGACGAAGGCGGCACCTTGAAGCTCGCACTGATTGGCACGCATGGCGTGGGCAAAACAACTCTGGCGTACGAAGTGTGTTCGCTGCTGAAGAAATCTCACCACAACGTGGAGCTCGTCGCCGAAGTCGCGCGCCAGTCTCCCTTTCCCGTGAATGCGGAGACCACGCTGGAGGGCCAGCTTTGGATCCTGCATGCACAGATCGCGGCCGAGCTTGAAGCAGCGCCCCGTGCGCCAATCGTGATTACCGATCGCGCCGTGCTCGATAATTATTGCTACCTGGTGAACAAATTCGGCCGGCAGCCCCACCTTGGAAACGTGGCTGGCCTGGTGGATGGAGACTTACTCGCTGCTCATCGGAATTCCAATCGTCGAAGAAGGAATCCCGCGCGACGGTTTCCGCTCCGAAGACCGCGCGTTTCAATTGCGCATCCACGATTTACTGATTGAATTGCTCGCCTCAGCTCCATTCAACCGCTTGCCAGCACCCGCGATCTGGCTTGACGCGCACGACCGCGGCAATTGGGCTGAGAGAATCGTGAGTGCGGCCTTGCCTCTGATCGAAAGTGCGCCCACGACACATCTTCGCAATCGGTCCGCACCGTTAATTCCTGTTACGAATATGAGCGAAAGTTCCAGCGCGGGATCATCTGCACCGGCAAAACGCTGGCTCACGCGCGGCGTGCTGGGCATCGGCCTCGCTAGTCTGTTCTCGGACTGGGGGCACGAAGCTGCTACCGCGATCCTGCCTGCATTTCTCGCAAGCCTGGGCGCTCCAGCGTTTGCGCTTGGCGTGATCGAGGGCGTATCCGACGGCCTCTCGAGTTTCGCAAAACTGGCCGGCGGCTGGATCGCGGATCGCCCAAAATGGCGCAAACCCACGGGCATCATTGGATACCTGGCCACGGGCCTCTCGACGTTCGCTTACGCTTTCGCACAAAGCTGGCCGGCGATTCTCGTCATGCGCGCGCTTGGATGGACCGGGCGCGGCAGCCGCGGGCCGTCACGCGACACGCTGCTCGCGGATGCAGTAGCGCCCGAGCAGCAAGGCCGCGCATTCGGATTCGAGCGCGCGATGGACACCGTGGGCGCCGTTCTCGGACCGCTTTGCGCTACCGCGTTGATCGGTGTGCTCGGCGTACGCGGCGTTCTGAAATGGACGCTCGTGCCCGGCTTGGCCGCAGCGGTTGCATTTGCGTTTCTCGTGCCGGCCGCGAAACGTGCGGACGGACATCACGCTCCAAGCTTTGCGTCCAGCTTGGGGCAGATGCCCAAAACCTACTGGCATTTTCTTGCCGGAGTTTTCGCGCATGGCCTCGGCGATTTCGCGCCCACGCTGCTGATTCTCCGCGCCAGCCAGATACTTACTCCGCAACTTGGTGCTGGCCGCGCCGCCACTGTCGGCAGTGGCTCTTTACACGTTTCATAATCCCGGTGAACGCGGCGGCGTCTTATCCGGCCGGCGCGTTGGGCGACCGTATCGGCAAACGCGGTTTGCTTGCTGCGGGATATCTGGCCGGAGCGGTCACCTATGCGGGTTTCATTTTTGCGACGCCGACGATTGCAGTTCTCGTTATTTTGTTTGGCCTCGAGGGAGTGCATGGGGCCATGCAGCAGTCGCTGGAAAAATCGATGGCCGCGGAATTGCTTCCCGTCAAAGTGCGCGGCTCGGGATTTGGTGTGCTGGCTACCGTGAACGGAATCGGCGATTTGGTATCGAGCATCGCGGTGGGTGTGCTGTGGTCAAGTGTGAGCCCCAACGCAGGCTTTCTCTACGCCGGAATTTTCGCTTTGGCTGGAGCGCTGCTGATTTATTTCTTTACCGGCGGGCGCGAGCGCTGAACGCCGCGTTTTTTAACTTTTCTTGAACGCGTTCGAGAGCTCGCGGAGCAGGCTGGCAGCGCGGACAAAAATAGCTGCTGCGGCCGGCCACGATGATGCGGCGAATCAGCGTCCCGCAGCGAGAGCATTTCTTTCCTTCACGTCCGTAAGCGCGATGGCGGATTTGAAATTCTCCCGCGTTGCCCTTCCGCATCCACGTAATCGGAAATCGAAGATCCGCCTAAACGAATCGCTTCGTTCAGCACCCGGCGGACGACTCCGTGAAGGCGGTGTATTTCCCGATCATCCAAATTTGCGCCGAGCCGCCGGGGATGGATGCGCGCACGCCACAAGCTTTCGTCCGTATAGATATTGCCCATGCCGCGGAGGACGCGCTGGTCGAGCAGCAGCGCTTTGATGTGCGCGCGCCGCGAGCGAAATCTCGTGCGAAATTCTTCCTCCGTCGCTTCCAGAGGATCGAGGCCCAGCTTACCCAGCACGCTTTCGTGCGCAGTATTCGCGAGCATCGCCATTCGGCCAAAGCGGCGAATGTCCGTGTAACGAAGCTCCCGGCCGTCGTCGAGCGCGAGAAACACATGCGTGTGCGGCGCGACGGGAACTTCCGGCGGGCAGGTTACGATCTGCCCGGTCATGCCCAGATGAATCAGAAAAGATGATTCATGCTTGCGTCCGTTCGCGGATTCAAGCTCGACAACGATAAATTTGCCGTGACGCCGCACGGCGACGATGCGGCTGCCGGGAAGCTGCAATTCGAGCGCGGCAGGATCGTCGATGAAATCCGTCTTGCCCAGCCGCACGTTCAAAATGCGCCTGCCCGGCAACACCGCTCGCAGACCGCGAACGACTGTCTCGACTTCAGGTAACTCCGGCATGTTTCTATTCTACGCCGGAGGAAGCAGCGCGAAAACGCGAACGGGCCCGCCGGAGCCGCCTTCGAGTTTTATCGGCGCTGCGATCAGAAACGCTCCGGCTTCCGGCAGTTGATCGAGATTCGCGAGATTTTCCAGATTGTAGAGTCCCGCGGGCAGATCAATGTGATGGACTTCGAAATCCTTTGAAGCGCCATAGTCGATGCTGAGCGTATCGATGCCCAGGCCAACGGCTCCGCGAGCAATCAGCAATTTCGCAGACTCGACAGAAAATCCCGGGAAATGCATCACGCTATTCGCGTCCATGTTGCGATAGCGCGCTTGATCGGGCCAGCGCGAAGCCCAGCCGGTGCGCATCATCACAATCGCGCCGGATGGAATGCGTCCATGCGCAGCCTCCCATTTTTCGACGCGCGCCGTGCTTAGGCGGTAGTCCGGATCTTTGCTCGTTTCCTCGCGCACATCAATCACCACGGCCGGGCCGAAGAAATGCGCCACGGGAATCTGATCGAGCGTAAATTTTCCCGGAGGAAAGTGCGCCGGCGCATCCATGTGAGTACCGTAATGCTCCAGCATCCAGAAGCTGCGGGCGAGGTAACCATCTTTTTCCGGCGTGGCGACAATTTGCGCTTCGAATGTTTTCTCGTCGCCGGGCCAGGCGGGCAATTTACCGTTGATCGCATACGTCATGTCCACAATACGGGTTGAACCGGTTGTGGCGCCGCGCAATAAATCTTCGGGCCCGGCTGTTTTCTTTTGCTGGCCAAAAGTTCGCGGGGCTGTCGCGTGCAACATGATCGCCAGAAGAAAAGCAGCAGCCAACGATAAGATGAATGAAATGAACTTTCTTTTTCGCATTGGAAAACCCTCCTGTGGAAGCGGAAGCAAATCCGAAGCTTCTTCGAAGCGCCGCGTATCGCGTCAGGGCAAAGGAATGCCGGGGGAAGCCACGATGCCGGCCATGCGCAGGATCTCGGCATATTCTTCGTCGGTGAGCGGGCAGATGGTAAGGCGCGTATTCTTCAGAAATTTTATTTTGCGCAGCAAACGATTTTCGCGCAGCTCAACGAGCGTCACTTGGCGAGGCAAGCGCTCGATCGCTCGCAAGTCCATCACCATTTTTTTCGAATCGTGATCGTGCGGGTCGGGATAGGGATCGCGGCTGACTTCGGCCAGAGCGTACACCGCATGCTCCGCTTTGCCGTGGTAGCAAAGCGCGCGGTCGCCTCGCTGAACCTGCTTTAGTTGGCGCAGCGCATCGGGACGGTTCCCGGCGTGCCGCCACATTTCCTTGCCCTTCACGAAAAGGGTATCCCAGTGATAAACGCGAGGGTCTACGGCGAGCAGCCAGCGTTTTGGTTTGGAGGGCGGTTGTGTCATCCGTCAAAAAGTGCCGCGCGCAATATACACGGAAAGGTATGCAAAATGGATAACTTTATTGGCGGAATTTTTGGGGTAGGCACGGAACCAGTAAAGCTGCGCCTAAGTCCAGCCTTAGCCTACATCTACGAAGATATCGTCGCCGCGGACTTCCACCCCATAGGTCTCGCAGGCAACGGCAGGGTTGGTGACCAGCTTTCCGGTGGTGACGTCGTACTGCCACCCGTGCCAGGGGCAAGTGACGATCTGCCCGTGAAGCTCGCCCTGGCCCAATGGCCCTCCACGATGAAGGCATAAGTTATTGATGGCAAACAGCTTACCGTCCACGTTGGCTAGAGCAAAGGTCTTCCCGTCAATCTGAAACTCGCGAATCATTCCGGGCGGGACCTCGTCCTTCTTCGCTGTGCGCAGAAACGCCATTGGTTGGCCCTCTAGTGGATTTAGCGCGGTTGCGGCGACTGGGCAACCATCACGCCGCTCTTGAATTCCTCGACCATCTCCGGCTGCAAGCGGACTTCCGTGGGCCGCTTGGCCAGCGACATCAGGTCAATCTTGTCCTGGAGCTTCAGGAGCGCGTAGAACAGGGCCTCAGGCCTCGGCGGGCAGCCAATCACGTACACGTCCACCGGAACGATGCGGTCCACGCCCTGCAGCACCGAATACACGTTGAACGGGCCGCCTACGCTGGAACACGCGCCCATCGAGATGCACCACTTCGGCTCCGGCATTTGGTCCCACACACGCTTCAGCACCGGCGACATTTTCAGCGTCACCGTGCCGGCTACGATCATCAAGTCCGCCTGGCGCGGCGACGGCCTGAAAACCTCCGCGCCGAAACGCGCAATATCGAATCGCGAAGTCGTCGAAGCGATCATTTCGATGGCGCAGCACGCCAGGCCAAACGTCAGCGGCCAAATCGCGCTCTTGCGCGCCCAATTGAAAACGTAATCCACCGTCGAAAGAACGTAGCTGCGTTCAAACCGATTGTCTATAACTCCCATGCGCCTATTCTACCTCACCAATCTCGTTAAAGACGCGCAGTATATCCGCGCCAGTACAACGAGTCAAACCTGCCACGAATAGATTTCAAGTGGCTGGCGAGCCGGCAGTCACCAGAAATCTCACGGAACAATTTCATGGAACCTCTTCACGGAACTTCTTTATGGCACTTCGATCAGGACGAGCGACATGTCGTCGGCGGCCGGGCCACTGCGCCAAGCTTCGATTCGATCCAGAATCTGGCCCTTCATTTCAGGCAACGGCAACTTCGAAGCCTCTCGGACGATTTCTCCGAAGCCCTCGACGCCGAGCATATCGCTGTGCTTGTTGAAACTTTCGGTGAAGCCGTCGGTGTAAATCACCACGCGATCGCCTGGTCGCACCGGAACTTCTATCGCCGCTTCGTTGTCCACGGCGTCATCGAGCAAACCGAGGACTGCGCTGCGCGATTCAAGCAACCGCGGCGTCTCGCCCGGCTGAACGATCATCGCCGGCGGATGGCCCGCGCCGGCGAATTCGAGGCTGCGATCCTCGTAATTCAGCCGCGCGGCCACCATGGTGAAGAAGAACACCGAGCTGCCGAGATTCCCTTTCACGAAGCTGTTGAGGTGCTTCATCATCGCGCCGAGCCCCACACCGCGCTCTATTTGAGACATGGTCTCGGTGTAGATGCGGTTGGCAACGAGCGCTGAACCGATGCCATGTCCCGAGACATCGCAGACCATCAGGCTAAGGTTCGCCTCCGCGCGGCGCGACCAGCCCAAAATCTCCGCCAATCGTTCGCACCGGCTGATAAAACGTCTCGACAGAGACTTTCCCCCAGGTCAATCGGCTGGGCGCGAGACTCTGCTGTACGCGCGCCGCGAGCAATAAATCTTCCTCGATCTCTCGATGGCGCTGCTCGAGCTCGGCATTGGCTTCGCGGAGGGCATTTTCGGCCCGCTTCTGTTCCGTAATATCCGTGGTGGTGACCACCGCAAACTTGTTGCCATCGGGATCTTCGATTCGCTGCGCAGGTTATCAGCACCGGCAATTTTTCGCCGCCTTTTTGCGGCAGGTAAAACTCATGCTGGCTGTGCCCTTCCGCCTGTCTTCTCTCGATGTGCTTCTCCAGCACGGCGGCATCTTCGGGTGGATACAATTCGGTTACCGGGCGCCCCAGAAGCTCTTCTGCCGGAAGTGCCCATCATCTTCAGGAAAAGTCGGTTTGCGAAGACGATTCGGTTGCGATCGTCATTGATGATTACGCCCTGGTTCAAAGTCTCCAGAACGCATTTCATTTCGTCGATCCACTTATGCTGCGTGTCGTTCAAAGCATGTCTCCGTGCCGCACAGGTTCTGACTAATCTCGCTGCACTATTCGATGCAAACATACCGCGCCTCGCTCCAAGTTTATTGGCGGGTCACACACAAAATGGGCTCAGCGCCAGCCGACATTTACTTTGTGTACTTTGTGCCGTAGACGAGGAGGGCGCCGATGGCGCGGAAGGCGGCTAGCTCTTTTGCGTCGCGGAACCAGCGGCCGTTGTAGACCTCGGGCGTGGGAGTGGGGTCTGGGAGCAGGCGATGGCCGACATTCGCGAAACCTGCGTCGCTGAACATTTTTTTCCATTCGTCCGCGGAAAGCAGGTGCGTGGGGACGGCGAGTTTTTCGCCCCACTGGTGGGAATACGGATTGTCGCGGTAATAGTTGATCAGGATCCAGGCGGAGCCGCCTTCGTGCAGCACGCGATAAATTTCGCGGATGCCTTTGGCGGGGTCGGGCCAGTAGTAGGAAGATTCGACTGAAATCGCGCGCGTGAAAAAATTCGCTTCCCAGGGAATTTCGTTCACTTCACCTACGACGAAAACCAGGTTCGCAAGATCGACGCTGGCGCGGCGCGCGTGATGGATCATCTCGTCGGAAATATCCATCCCGACTACGCGGCCTTCGGGAACGCGTTTGGCCAGAATGCGCGAGAGCCAGCCTGCGCCGCAGCCCACGTCGAGGATATTGTCGGTAGGCTCAATCTGCATCAGCCCGAGGGTGGGCTTGGCGATGGGCCAGTGGTCGTGCTCCATCGATTCGCCCTTGCCCGCATCGGCCCAGCGATTGAATTCTTCGCGCAGGGTTTGATCGGCTTCAGGACCCGCCACTAGCGCACCCCGCTGGATGCGCGAATCATGCGAGCTACAACGGGCGAGCGCAGGTTGGGCAGAAATGAGCGCCAGGCGTCATCGCTCCGCACCGCGTGCAGTAGCGGGCCGGACCAGCAATTGCATAAACGGGCTGCTGCTCGCCGGCCGCGCAAGCCCAAATCATCGCGATAATCCATCCGATCACGGTCCAGCCAAGCAGGAGATTCAGGATAAAAATGCCCGTGAAATCCCGCTTTTTGTGGCCGATGATCGAGGGCAGGAAATACAACAGCGTCACAGAGAGTAGAAACATCATCGCGCCCCTCCTTCCACTCTGTAGTACGAATCAAGTCTGCAATTTGTTTCATCCGTCCCGCCGCTCCCCGATCTATGAAACTGGTATGTCCCGCAAAGGTGTTCGCGCCGCGTCACCATTTGGCAGTCTTACGGTTTCGCGACTTTCGCCAGGAGCTGGGTAAATCTTTGCTCGCGGTCCTTCTGGTCGAACCCCTGGTAGATTTCGGCGATTTGCGTGGCGTTCATCGAACAGAATTTCGGGCCGCACATGGAGCAGAACTTCGCTTCCTTGTAAAAATCATCCGGCAAAGTTTCGTCGTGCATCGCGCGAGCGGTTTCGGGATCGAGCGAAAGCTCGAATTGTTTGTTCCAGTCAAACAGAAAGCGCGCGTAGCTGAGTGCGTCGTCGCGATCGCGCGCGCCGGGACGATGGCGCGCCACATCCGCTGCATGCGCTGCGATTTTGTAGGCGATCACGCCCTGGCGAACGTCGTCCGCATTTGGCAAGCCCGAGATGCTCTTTCGGCGTGACGTAACAGAGCATCGAAGCTCCGTGCCAGCCGATCATCGCCGCGCCGATCGCGCTGGTAATGTGGTCGTAGCCCGGCGCGATGTCGGTGACCAGCGGGCCGAGCGTATAAAAAGGCGCTTCATAGCACAGCTCGTTTTCTTTTTTCACCTGCAGCTCGATCTGATCGAGCGGAATGTGCCCGGGGCCCTCGATCATCACCTGCACGTCATATTCCCAGGCCTTTTTGGTGAGTTCGCCGAGAACGCGGAGTTCGGCAAATTGCGCTTCGTCGCTCGCATCCGCGAGGCAGCCGGGGCGAAGTCCGTCGCCAAGTGAAAAGCTGACGTCGTGCTTCTGAAAGATTTTGCAAATGGCGTCGAAATTCTCGTACAGAAAATTCTGCGCTTTGTTGAAGCTCATCCATTGCGCCAGCAGCGCGCCTCCCCGGCTGACGATTCCGGTGATGCGATTGCGCACCAGCGGCAAAAACTCGCGCAACACGCCCGCGTGGATGGTCATGTAATCCACGCCCTGCTCGGCTTGCTCTTCGATCACTTCGAGCATCACGTTCAGATTCAAATCTTCGGCGCGGCGAACGCGTGAGAGCGCTTCGTAAATCGGTACGGTGCCGATGGGCACGGGCGACGCGTCAATAATCGCCTTGCGAATCATGGGGATATCGCCGCCGGTGGACAGGTCCATCACCGTGTCCGAGCCGTAGTGCACGGCGCGGTGCAATTTTTCGAGCTCTTCGTCAACGTTCGACGTCGTCGCAGAATTTCCGATGTTCGCATTGATCTTGCAGAAAAACGCTACGCCGATGCCCATGGGCTCGAGACTTTTGTGGTGGATGTTGGCGGGGATGATGGCGCGGCCGCGCGCAACTTCGCTGCGCACAAGCTCGGGCTCAATTTTTTCGCGCTTGGCAACGTACTCCATCTCTTCGGTGATGACGCCCTGGCGCGCAAAGTGCATCTGCGAGAAATTCCTCGGGCCGCCGTTCATACCTGCCGCACGCTTTTCGATCCACGCATCTCTGATTCCCATAGCACCCCCGTAGTGCACCGAAACTGTATCGCACGTCGCCGTTAGCGATTCATTATCGCACTGGCTCCTTCACGCGGCAACTCACTCCACGACGCGAGTCACTTGGACTGTAAGCGAGGAATTACGGTGCGGCCGCGGCGTCGGATGCGTCGCCTGTGATTTCACTGATGACGGAAGTCAGCTTGTCGGGAGTCGTGACGGGCGGGTGACAGGTGGTCTCAATGCAGACGAGCGCTTGCGGCTTTGCGGCGTCGAGGTGAGGTAACGTTTCGCGGAGCGCTGGAGCGAGTGATGCGGAAGTCAGGCGTTCAGGAGTAACGCGCAGAACCGCTTTGCCGAAGCGATAGACTTCGTTGGCGGCGTTTTCAAGCGCGGCGGCCTTCGGATCATCGGCAGAGCCAAGCACGATCACTTGAATTGGATGGCGCGAATGCAGCAGCGCCGCCAGACCGTATGTGGCGGCGAATAATCCGTATTGCGGAACCAGCCCTACAAACGCTTCCAGAGTCTTCTCCGCCCAATCGCGATAGAGCTTTTCGCCCGTGAATGCGTAGAGCCTGTCGAGAACGATCACCGCAACGGAGTTTGTTCCCGGCGTAGGCGAATCCTGAAGCGGTTTGCGGCGAACTTCGAGGCCGCCCATCGGCGCGAGCATCTTTCGCGCGATCGAAGAATCCTCCGCCGTCGGGATCGCCGAAGCGTTCGACGGCAAGCCGCATGGTGCGTTCAGCCTTTTCGAAGTATTTAGAGTCGAGCGTCGATTCGTAGGCATCGAGCAGCGCAGCCGCGGCGAAGATCTGGTCATCGAGAGTACCCTCCAGACGCGGGCCCCCCGCGCGATGCAGGAAACCTTTGGATTCATCCCAGGCTTCCGCGATCAGGCGATCCAATGTTTTGAGGCGCGAACTGACGGCAATCTTTGCGGCCCAGGACGCGCGCGGCTTCGAGATAAGCAGAAACAAACATCGCATTCCATCCAACGTAGATGGTCGTGTCAATTGCGGGCGTGGGATGCCGCTGGCGGCGCGCCGCGAGCAATTTTCCTTTCGCGCGAGCGAGCAGAATTCGCGCGTTCGATTCGTCGAGCCCCATCTTCGCGGCGAGCTCGGCGACGCTCGACGCGACCCAGAGAACATTCTTCTCCGGGTTGTGATGCATTTCTCCGCGCTTGCCGACGTCGTAATACAGTTCCGCCGCGCGGGATTCTTCCGCTGAAAGCACAGCGCGCACCTCCGCCTGCGTCCAGGTGAAATAATCGCCGTCGTCGTCCAGAGTCTGGTCGGCATCCTGGCTGGCGTAGAATCCGCCACGCGCTTGATCGGACAGCACCTCGTTCACCCACGAAATAATCCCTTCCGCCGTTTCGCGGAAAAGAGGCTTGCTCGTCACTTGATAGCCGTGCAGAAAATTCTTCAGCAACTCCGAATTGTCGTACGTCATTTTTTCGAAGTGCGGCACGCACCAGCGTTCGTCCACCGAGTAGCGGTGAAATCCGCCGCCGAGCTGGTCGTAAACGCCTCCCGACGCCATGGCTTCCAGTGTGCGGTCGGCAACTAGCAGCAAATGCGGATCGCGCGTGGATTGATAGCGCTCGAGCAACAAATCCACGGCGCTGGCGTGCGGGAACTTCGGCGATTGCCCGAAACCGCCGTTGTGTTCATCAAACAGATGGAGCGCCGATTCGACGACCGCATCCACAATCCCCGCATCGAATTCACCGCGCGCCGTGCGAAAAACTTCCGACTTTGGCGACGGCTTCTTCCAGCGCCACAGCGGAAGTGTCCACTTCCGTGCGCCGCGTTTTGAACGCTTCGGCGATGGAGGCCAGGATGCGCTTGAAACCCGGCCGGCCCATGGCGTCTTCGGGCGGGAAATAAGTGCCGCCGAAAAATGGTTTTCCATCGGGCGTAAGGAACGCAGTCAAGGGCCAGCCGCCCTGCCCGGAAATTGCGCTGATTGCGGATTGATAACGCGAATCCACGTCCGGGCGTTCGTCGCGATCCACCTTCACCGGAACGTAAAAGCGGTTGATGATCGCCGCGATCTCAGGATTTTCGTAGCTCTCGCGGTCGATGACGTGGCACCAGTGGCACCAGACCGCGCCAATATCCAGCAGGATCGGTTTATTTTCGGCGCGTGCGCGCGCAAACGCTTCTTCGCCCCACTCGTGCCAGTCGACCGGCTGGTGCGCCGCGGAACGAAGATAGGGGCTGGTAGAATCCTTCAAGCGATTTTCGATGGGATTGGTCACGAGCCCTCAGATGAAGTTGGCGGCAGACAATTCGCGCCGTGCATTTACTGGACCGGGCTGCTGTAGCCGGAGTCGCGCGGGTCGATGGGCTTGCGCGCCGAAAAACCTTCGTCCTGCCGGTGATAAAACCGGATGCGATCTTCGCCCAGCCGCCAGCACAAATAAACTTCCTGATTGTTAATGCGCGCGGGAAAGTCCAATAGGCCGACGTCCAGATCTTTCACCACGCAGCCGGTGGCTTGAATCTGCTCGAGCGCAGAGCGCACAGCTTCCTCCGAGCGATTGCGATCCAATCGCATGCGCGCGGTTTTCTCGTAGGAAATCAAAAGGCCGCCGGAGCGCTGGATGCGTTCGGCGAGCGCGTTCAGTTGCTCTTCCGCTTCGCCCAATTTGCGGCGCGACTCCATGGCTTCGATCAGCACCGGTTCGAGCTGAACGCGAAGCCGTTCGGCTTCGGTGAGCGAGAAATATTTGGATTCCTCATCCGCCATCTAAGCGGGCTCCTGGGTATTTTCTGAGAATGAAAGTCTGCGGCAACAGAGCTTCGCAGCGAAACGCGAACTACCCGCCGATAAAAACCATGGTGCGCGAAGGCGGAATGAAATCCGCTTCATTGATGCGATGTCCCTTTCTCTTTCTTATGGACGATGGCGATAATCGTGTCGCCGATTTCCCGGTCGGTGGCGCCGCCGCGCAACATAAATTTCAAGTCGTGATCTTCCTTGCTGAAAAGGCAGGTGCGCAGTTTTCCGTCCGCTGTAAGCCGGATGCGCGAGCAATGCCCGCAGAAGGGATGCGAGACCGGCGCGATGAGGCCGATTTCGCCGCGGCCGTCGACAAACCGATATTTGCGCGCCGTTTCGCTGCGCTCGTGAATGACCGGGATAAGCGGCCAGCGCGCGGAAATGCGCTGATGGACTTCCGCGGCGGTGACGACCTGATCGCGAGTCCAGGTGCGGTCGGCGTCGAGCGGCATGAATTCGATGAAGCGCATCACGATGTCGTGCTCGCGCGCGAATTCCGCGAACGCTTCCACCTCGCCGTCATTTATTCCGCGCACCAACACGGCGTTCACTTTCACCGGGCGCAGCGGAGAAGCCTGCGCGGCCTTGATTCCCGCGAGCACCTGATCGAATGTTTTTGTGCGCGTGATTTGTTCGAACTTTTCGCGGTCCAACGAATCGAGACTGATGTTGATGCGATTCAGTCCCGCCGCCACCAAGCGATCGCAACGTTCCGCGAGCAAGTGGCCGTTCGTGGTCATCGAAAGATCTTGTACGCCCAGCGCTTTCAGCTGAGCGACAAAGTCTTCGACGCCGGGACGCACCAAGGGTTCGCCGCCGGTTACTCGAATTTTGCGAATCCCCATACTGACCAGGATGCGAGCCAGCCGCTCGTACTCCTCCCATTCGAGCAAGAGCGTGCTCCGCCATGTGGTTCTCGGGATTGGCCGAGCGGCAATAGACGCATCGAAAATTGCAGCGGTCGGTGACCGAGATGCGCAAATCGGTTATTTGGCGTCCGAATTTGTCAGCGAGCGGCATTCACTCCTTTGGATAGGTCACAAACCCCAAGTCGCAACCGAGTCGAAGAAGACGCAGCGGCCAGTATACCGCTCGGGCCCGCATATCTCCTACCGTTCCAGCGCACCGGGGCAGATTCCGGTTTTCCCCGGCGGCAGCAGCGTTGCCGGCGGCCGTAGGCTTGTTGGATGTGGTAAAGTTGCGAGCCGATGCGGATCTTCGTTCTGGGTGTGGGCGGCACCGGCTCGCTGCTGGCACAATTGCTGGCGCGCCAAGGACACACCGTGTGGTGCGGCGATCGCGATCCCGAACGCGCGCGAAAGTTTCTCGGCAAGAAGAGTGAAATAAAGGTCGTCGAAACAAACGCGCGAAATCTATGGTCCATCGTTCGCGCGGCTCGCGGCTGCAATCTGATCGTCAATGCTTCGCCCGCCGTGTTCAACGAAATTATCCTTCGCGCTGCGCTGCGCCTGCGCGCGCATTACCTTGATTTGAACAGCCACCTCACGCGCAGCCTTTTTAAACCTGAACAATTGCGATTCAACAAACGCTTCGTGGCGAAAAATCGGGCAGCGCTGATTTGCACCGGGGCCGCTCCGGGTTTAACCAACCTTCTCGCCAAGCGCGGGTCGGAACTGCTCGATTCGGTCGAGTCGGTTCAGTTGCGGCTGTTCGAGAGCACGGAGAGCAAAGATCCGGTTTCGACCTGGTCGCCCGAAGGCGCTTATGACGAAGCGATTTCCAGGCCCAGGATTTATCGCAACGGCCGGTTCGTTTTGGCCAAGCGATTTGCCGACCGCGAAAAATTCCGCTTCCCGCCGCCGATTGGCGAGACCACCGTTTACCTGGCCGCGCAGGACGAAGTCTGCATGGTGCCCTACGTGATCCCGATTCGCGACATGGACGCGAAAATCGGCGGGAACGATTTCGATCGCTTGTACCGCTGGTTCCGTCAAGGGAGGCTGAACCGTTCGCAAGGGATCGTCCGCAAACGGTTTCCCAAGACGCTTACGCCCAGGAATGTGGCGGCGCTGATCCGGAGAGGCATCCTCTACAACGCAAGGTTTGCAGCAGCGGTATTGTTGCGAGGCATGAAGGACGATCAGCCTTTGCTCGTGCGATGGGACGCAAGCTTTCCCTCGCTTTTTCAGATCCGCCAGCGCGGATTGATCTCGACGCCCATCTCTTACGCCACCGCGCATATAGCGGCGGTTTTCATCAAACATTTTCCGCGCGACGAAGCCGGCGTGCTGGAACCTGAAATGCTGCCCGCGGAGACGCGCCGCGCAATTCTGGCGGAAGTGCGTTCGCGCGATTTCCGAATCAAGTTGAAGATTACAAAGCTGAAGAAAATTGAGGAAGAATTCTAAGAGCGAGCGGCAACGCGCTCAGAATGGCGAAGCCAGCGGCTTCAGCAGCCCGAAATCCGTCAGGCCGTTCGCGACGAACTGTACCGCCAGCGCGACCAGCAGCAATCCCATCAGACGCGTCATAATGCGAATGCCCGTATCTCCGAGGTAGCGCCGCACGCGGTCAGCTCCCGCCAAGACCAGATACGAAACAAACGACACAAGAATAATGGTGGCGTAAATTACTCCGTGTTGCCATATGGCGTGCGATTCGCCGACTAAAACCATCACGGTTGAAATTGCTCCGGGGCCGGCCAGCATCGGCATGCCTAAAGGAATGATGCTCGCGTCAGCTTTGGTCGTGCCTTCCTGAGTTTCTTCCGGCGTAACCTTGGTGGAGGGCTGGCGCGCTTGCAGCATGTCCAATCCAATCCGCATCAGAATGATTCCGCCGGCAATTTTGAAGGCGGGCAGCGTGATTCCAAACATTTTGAAAATCAAGCTGCCGGCCAGAGCGAACGAACACAGCACAATCGCGCAAGTCCATGCGGCTCGGCGAGCCACTTGCCGGCGTTCGGATGCGGACGAATCTTCCGTGACAGAAACAAACATCGGAATCACGGTGAACGGATCAACCAGAAAGAATACGGACGTTACCGCCAGAAGGATGAATTCGAGGACCACTGTGGAATTCGCGCCCATTCAGTATGCCGTTTTACCCCGCAAAAAAGCGGCTGCGCCAAGGTAGCATTTTTGCGCGGAAGTTTATAGCGTCGTCTGGCCCGTTCTTTTCGCGAGCTAGTTGGGCGATGGCGGCTGGGGCTGGGCGGGCTTCGGAGCGGTTGCGGGAGCGGCTGAGGGTGCCGCCACGGCGCCTTCTTCCGGCTGATTGTGAGGCTTGAACTCCGTGGAGCGAATCACCAGCCGCAGAGGCAGTTCTTCATCATCGGGGCCCTTGACGTAATCATCGGAGCGCGTATACGTGGGCAGCCAATATTTTTCCTGAAAATTCTCGCGGTAGGTTTCGAACATGGTGAAGGGCAGGCTTGTTCCGTTGCCCGAAATCTCGCTGACAAACTTGCCATAGCTCTTCACGATCGCAAAATCGTGATCGTCCACCCAGATGAGTCCTTCAAAAAAACGCTGCTTGCGGCTCAACAGCTTCGGCTTTACCTGAAAGACGTAGGTGGTCAACTGATCGAGTTTTTCCTGTCCCGCATATTTGAAATTGTAGTTCCCGATTTCCCGCGAGGTAAGAGAAAAAAGCGGCAAGCTCGCAATCGTGCGCACGTCCTCCAGCGAGAAATGCTCCACCTTCAGATCGGATTCGGGCTGCTTATCGACGCGCATATATCGCTGCCCATCGGGACGGGTATATACCTCACCAGTCACGCTGAATTTTCCACCCGGGTCGGCCATTTCCTCGATGCGAATTGTTTGCGTAAAGTCGTAGGTTTCGTACTTCTGCTTCATCACGTCTTCGTTGGCAGCTAATTTCTGGATAATTTCCTGTTCCGGGACAGGCGGAGGCCCGGGATGCGGCTCGGATGGGATGCGCTTCACTTCGTATTTTGGGGGAGGCGCGAGCGGTCCGGTGCTATCTTGCGCGCGGGCGCTGGCAGCAAAGAACAATAACAGTGCCGATGAAACGATGAATGAGAAGCGTCTTTTCATTTCGCGTTCTTCCAAGACCTTTCTGAACCTTAGATGCAATTCCCTTTCCTCACGGTCAGGCGCGAGGACCCTATTATCTCTATAATTTCGAAACTATCACATGGAAGGCTCCCGCGGCGGAAATGGCTGTTCCCCTGCAACGGGAATGCGCAGATATTTCAGGCTAGGATGCGCCTGCGCCTCTGATAAAATCTGTCGTTCGCAATGTCCGAAAGTCCCATCCATGAAGGCCAAGAATCGTACCAGGCACGTCGCTACCGCGTCAGCGGAAAGGTGCAAGGTGTGGGGTTTCGCTATTTTGCGAGCCGCGTGGCTCGCCAGCTGGGCGTAACCGGCTACGCAAAGAACCTGCGCGACGGCAGCGTGGAAGTCTATGCCTTCGGAACTGCCGCGATGCTTGCGGCGCTGCGCAAGGAACTTCAACGCGGGCCACGCTCAGCCGCGGTCTCAAACGTGACGGAAGAAGATGTGGCGATCGAGTCCAAATTCGAGCGCGGCTTTTCAATCGAACGCGATGGATTCTGAAATACGAAGGCATTTAAAGAGGAGACGATGGAAGACCTGAAAAAACTCATTCGCGAAATCCCGGATTATCCCAAGCCGGGAATCCTGTTTTACGACATCACCACGCTGCTGAAGGATCCGAAGGGTTTCCATTCTCTCGTCGACCAGCTCTGCGAGCACTACAACGGGCAGAAAGTGGACCTCGTCGCCGGAATCGAAGCGCGCGGATTCATTTTTGCTCCGGCGCTCGCGTACCGCCTGGGAGCGGGATTCGTTCCGGTGCGCAAGCCGAAAAAGTTGCCGTCGAAATGCGCATCGGTCACCTATCAGCTCGAATACGGCACGGACCAGCTCGACATTCACGAGGACGCCGTCAAGCCGGGCCAGCGCGTACTGATTTGCGACGACTTGCTCGCCACCGGCGGCACAGCCGCAGCCGCTGTTAAGCTGATACGCCAACTCGGCGGAGAAGTTGTGGGCGCAGCTTTTGCCGTGGAGCTGAATTTTCTGAATGGCCGCGCGAAACTTCCCGGAGTCGATGTCTTCTCCCTGCTGAAATACGACAAATAAACACGGGATGTCGCCGACGCGCTGAATCTTGCTGGCAGCGCCCCTTAACTTTTCTACTTTGTCTTTTCGGATTTCTTTCCGGAACGTTGGCGGACGACTTCGAAGAGGACGACACCTGCGGCGACGGAAACGTTGAGGGCGCGGACCGGGCCGCTGGTGGGAATCGAGACGAGAAAATCGCAGCGCTTGCGCGTCAGTTCGTGCAAACCTTCGCCTTCGCTGCCCAGCACGATTCCGACCTGCCCTGTAAAATCCGCTTCGGTATATTTTTTGTCGGCGCGCTCGTCGAGTCCAATCAGCCAGTAGCCGGCCTCTTTCATTTCTTCCATCGCGCGAACGAGATTCTTCACGCGCGCCACGGGCAAATGCGCCAGCGCTCCAGCGGAAGCGCGTTCCACGGTGTCGGTTAACCCAACGGCGCGCCGTTCAGGGATGACCACGCCATGCGCGCCCGCAGCCAGCGCGGTGCGAACAATCGCGCCAAGATTGTGGGGGTCTTCAATTCCATCGAGCAGGACGAGAAGTCCCTGCGGAGTTTTCGCCGCGAGCAAGTCTTCGAGTTCGAGCGCCGGCTTCGCGGCCGCCAGCGCGGCGATGCCTTGATGTTCGCGCGTGCCGGCCAGCCGGTCGATCTGCGAGCGCTCTTCAAATCGCACCGGAACGCTTTTCGACCGCGCGAGCTGCACCACTGCTTCCACGCGCTCTCCGTGGCGGCCGCGAGCGATCACAATTCGATCGAGCGCGCGCCCAGCCGCTAGCGCTTCTTCCACCGCGTGAAATCCGGTGAGCCAGTTCATCGTTCCTTTGCGTCTCTCGCGAGAATCAGTTTTTTAATCGAGCGCGGCACAGAATTCGAGCATGCGCTGCCGCGTGCTTTTCACATCAACCGCAAAATTCAGTTTTGCCGCGCCATCGAGCAGAAGAATCACGCGGTCAAGCTCGCCTGCGCCCGAGCTGCCTGATAGCGCAAGGCGAATCGGCTGAAACAATTCGCGGCTGCGGTATGGAGTTGCGGCCTTCATCGCCTCGACGATCTCCTTGAAGCGATCGGAATCCACGTCGCCGCCATCTAGAATTAGGTTAGCGAGCTGCCGAATCACTTCTCTCGCACCGGAACGCGCGAGCACGGCTTGGCTTTCATACTCTTTCAAAATTTCCGAAGCGTCATAGCGAAAAATCAGTTTCAGAAGTCCCGACCGGTTTCGTGGAGTACGGCCCCAGAAGTTCTGCCGCCCGCGTGAGCCACTCCTGCAAGGAAGAGTCATCGCGAACTTCGGCGCTGGCGCCGAGCCATCCGTGCTCACGAAGGATTGCAGCGACGTCCTCAGCGGTGAAAGCGCTCGCCGGCACATTCGTCTGGAATCGTTTCCGCGGGCGCATCAGGAGTCATAGGCAATTCTCTCGCAGTCGAAATACAGAAGCGGAACCGTCATCCTTCCAGCGTGGCGATAGTGTGGGCAGCGATGGCTTCCCCGCGGCCGATTTCGCCGGTGCCTTCGTTCGTCTTCGCCTTCAGATTAATTTGCTCCGGCGCGATGCCCAGCGATTTCGCCAGCGCCGCGC
Source organism: uncultured Acidobacteriota bacterium (assembly GCA_963830375.1). Lineage (GTDB taxonomy): Bacteria > Acidobacteriota > Terriglobia > Acidiferrales > UBA7541 > Palsa-295. The sequence goes on along the minus strand of CAWHMJ010000004.1, from coordinate 249,716 downwards.
GCATGGCCGGGAAATGCGGACCGAGTTTTGGGCGCTCACAGATCACCACGGCATCGAGATGGCTGATGCGCAGATGGCGCTCGTCCAGCAGTTTCCTCGTGTGCTCGAGAAACAGCAGGCTCGACGCGCCTTTCCACTTCGGATCCGTGTCCGGGAAATGCGTGCCGATGTCGCCAAGCCCCGCCGCGCCAAGCAACGCGTCGCACAAAGCGTGCGCGAGCACGTCGCCATCGGAATGCCCGACCGAACCTTTGTCGAACGGGACTTCGATGCCGCCGATCATCAGCTTGCGTCCCTCGGCCAGCCGGTGCAAATCGTAGCCAATTCCAGATCGCGTCATTTCGGGCGGCGCTCCTGCTCGAGATAAAAACGGGCGAGGTCCATGTCGGCGGGACGCGTGATTTTCAGATTGCGCTCGGAGCCGAGCACGACGAACACATCGTGGCCGAAGCGCTCGACCAGCGACGATTCATCCGACGCCGTGACGCCATCCTGCTGCGCCTTGCGAAACGCGTCGCGCAGCAGCGCATACGAAAATGCTTGCGGCGTTTGCGCCAGCACGATTCTTTCGCGCGGAATCGTTGACGTAATCAGCACGACGTCTTCAGGCAGGCTCGCGCGTTTTACTTCCTTCACCGTATCGATCGCCGGTATGCCGAGAATTGCCGCGCCGCGCGCGCGCGCTTCCGCGATCACGCGGCCGATCTGCTCGGGAGTCACGAAAGGCCGCACCGCGTCGTGTACCAGAACTATTTCGGTTGCAGGGTCCACTTGCGCCAGAGCATTCGCGACGGATTGCTGGCGGGTGTCGCCGCCATGAACCACGCGGGCGGGGCGGCCCAGCGCGGCTTTGCCGACTTTGTCTTGCAGTGAAACGATGTCGTCCGCGCGCGTGGCGATGAAAAAATCCGTGATTTCCGGACAAGCCGCCAGCCGCCGCAATGTAAAAATTACCAGCGGCATGCCGTCGAGTTCCAGAAACTGCTTCGGCGTTTCGGCGCCCATGCGGGTGCCGAGTCCGGCAGCAGGAATAATAGCGGCGATGCGAGTCATCGAAGGGTCAACAGTCTATCGCAATCGCAGAGAAGGGGGAGAAAAGGGCTGCGCCTCAAACCGCGATTAGGAGCGGCCCGGCTCGGGATACAGAGGGCGCGGCGGGCGTTCGCCGCCCGTGCGATCTTCCACCGCCCGGGGACCGGACTGCGGCTCCGCCGGAGATTGCGGAACAGCCGAAATGGGGCGCGGAGCCATCTGTTCGCCGCGTTCGTCGTAGCGCCCGAAGATCATTTTGCCGGCCGTCGTTTGGTGCACGGACGTCACGGTGATGTCGATCGTCTTGTTGATCATTTTGCGCGCGCCGTCCACCACCACCATCGTGCCGTCGTCGAGATACGCGACGCCTTGGTTATATTCCTTGCCTTCGCGCAGGATGAAAACGCGCATGCTCTCGCCCGGCAGCACCACGGGCTTCAGCGCGTTGGCCAGCTGGTTGACGTTGAGGATTTCGATGCCCTGCAGCGTCGCGATTTTGTTCAAGTTGTAATCGTTGGTGACGATTTTTGCGTTGTAGCGCTTGGCCAGCTCGATGAGCTTCAAATCCACTTCCGGCACTTGCGGGAAATCCTCATCGACGATCTGCACTTCCAGATGCGCCATTTTCTGGATGCGCTGCAGCACTTCCAGGCCCCTGCGGCCGCGCTGGCGTTTCAACGGGTCCGCCGAATCGGCGACGAGTTGCAGTTCATGCAGGACGAATTGAGGAATGATCACCGTGCCATCGAGAAACTGCGCGTCGGCGATGTCGGCCACGCGGCCGTCGATAATCACGCTGGTATCCAGCACTTTGAAGGAATGCTTCAAGCTGCGCTCGCTGCCGAACAGGCCGCCAAGCGCCTGCAGATTGAGCATGTCGCCTTTATTCGCACCGAGGATCAGGCCGATATAAGCCATCACCAGAAAAGTAGCCAGGCTGAAGAACGAGCGCGTGCTCTCCGGCATCGAAGTGTGCGAAAGAACCAGCGTGGTGAAATAAGCGCCGACGATTCCGAGTATCGAACCGGTGGCCGCGCCTATCAGGCGGCGCAAACTCGCGCGGCGAAGCCGGAGTTCAAACAGGATGACGGCTATCGCGAACAGCAGCCCAACGGCGGAGCCATATTCCTTGGAAACGCTGAACGGACGAAAATGGAAGCCCGCGGCAACACAAATCGCGGTGAAGATGATGCGGATGCCAAGCATGTCCCAAAAGCTGCCGACGCTATCGTGCGCGGCAAGGGAATGATTGTTTGTCTTTGAAGCAGGAGTTTCCGAAGCGGGAACTGCCGGCGGACGGCTGGGTACGTTAGGAGGCCTTTGCATGGTTGCACCCTTATGAAGCGTATGAAAAAACTGCTACATTTTATTAATTCGGTATCTATGCTCTTTCGAGTGCTCGGCTATATGAACTTTTTTAGGCGCCGAAATAAAAGTGAAAGCAAATATGAAAAGTTATAGGCAGCACTATAACACCTGGAGTCGAGTTCGAGCAATTGCTGCGCGGATTGGAAAGTCGTGCTAGGAACCGAATGCACCGCAGGACTAAAGGTAGAATTTTGGAACGCGACGGCCCAACGCGCAGAGCAGATCAGAGGTGACCGTGCCGATTTCGCGCGCCACTTCGGAAACTTCAATCGAAGCTTGGCCATCTTTGCCGTAGAGCGTGACTACATCGCCGAGTTTTGCGTCCGGCGCGTCGGTTACATCAAGCATGGTTAAATCCATCGAGATCGTTCCGACCAGCGGAACGCGGCGTCCGCGCACCAGCGCCCATCCGCGGTTGGTTCGCGCGCGCACGATGCCGTCGGCATAGCCCGCATTGATCACGGCAATCCGCGAAGGACGGCTGGTGACGAAACGAGCTCCGTAACCGACGGCCTGCCCCGCGGGAACCTCGCGCAGCGAGATGATGCGCGCTCGCAGCGAGAGGCAAGGCTCCAGAGGCATCGCGCACATCACTTCCTGTTTTTTCTGCGGCGGGTCGAAGGACTGATGGTAACCGTACAAAATTGCGCCGGGGCGGACCATGTCTCCCCAAGTGCTGGGCCGCGCGCAGATCGCTCCGCTGTTGGCCATGTGCACGATTCCCGGGGAAACTCCCAGCGCACGCATCCTGTCGAGGCAATCGCGGAAAAGCTGCTCCTGCACGGCGGTTTGTTCCGCGGTGAAATCTTCAGCCGAAGCAAAATGAGTGTAGGTGCCTTCGAGCCGGATGTGCGGGCAATCGGCAAGCGCCAGGCAAAACGCGTCAATTTCATCCGGTGAAATCCCCAGGCGATTCATCCCTGTATTTATTTTCAGGTGAAAAGGCACGCGCGAAGATTTTCCACGTGATTTGCCGCGCATGGATTTCGCCGCGCGCTCAATATAATGCAAGTCGTCCACGCGCGAGACGGTAGGCGTTAGCTGATTCTGTATCAGCCGTTTTTCCTCGCCGGGCCAGAAACCGGTGAGCACCAGAATGCGCTTGCGAATCCCCGCCTCGCGCAGCTCGATGCCTTCGTTCGCGCAGGTGACGCCGAACCATTCCGTCCCGGCCTTCTGCAGCGCTTTGGAAATGGGCACGGCACCCAGGCCATAGGCGTTTGATTTCACGACCGCAAGTATTTTTCGCTGCGCGCCCACGTGGCGGCGAATCACTCGCAGGTTGTGCAGGATCGCCTTAAGCGAAATCTCCGCCCAAACCGGCCGGCCCTCGAAATGGATGGCTTTCGGCATCGTCTTAAGAATGCCAGACTCCTTATTCGCCGCGCGAACGAAATCCGAATCAACCAATTTGGACGCGGCGTTTAGGTAAACATCCGGCAGGAGTAATTGCAGGTGGCAGGCCATTTCACGAAATGGAACACCTGGAACGCACGGCTGGGAATCGCGAGCAAAATGCAGAGGTTAGGCGCGCCGCGATAGTCCAAGCAAGCGGTCCAGGCTAGACGTGTCACGTGAAACGCGGGTGCGGCGACACGTTCGTGGGCCTGCGGCAACGCTACTCTTCGCGGCTGGAAGTGCTCCAGGCATCCGGCGCGGCTTCTTCAAATCGGGTATGGCGCGCGAGGAAAACGAAATTCATGCTGCCCGTGGGGCCATTTCTCTGCTTGGCGATGATCAGCTCGGCCTTGGCGCGATCTTCTTCCGGCAAATCGGTCTTGTAGAAATTCGGGCGATTGATGAAGAGCACTACGTCGGCGTCCTGCTCGATCGCGCCTGATTCGCGCAGGTCGGAAAGTTGCGGCTTGCGGTCGTCTCGCTCGGGTGCGCGGGTTAACTGGCTCAGAACGAGAACAGGAACCTTCAATTCTTTCGCCAAACCTTTCAAGCCGCGCGAAATGCTCGAAACTTCTTCCTGCCGGTTCGTTCCGCGCCCCATATGCGTGGGAACAACCAGCTGCAGGTAGTCCACCACCAAAAGCGAAAGGCCGCGGTCGCGTTTCAGCCGCCGCGCTTTCGCGCCAATTTCCATTACCGTGGAGGAAGCGGAATCATCAATCCACAGCGGCGCATCGGCAAGATTTGTGAGCGCTCCGGTAACTTTTCCCCAGTCGTCGCGGTTCATGTGACCGGTGCGGAATTTGTGCGCATCCACGCGAGCTTCGGAAGCCAGCAAACGCAACAGCAGCGATTCTTTCGACATTTCCAGGCTGAACACGGCAACAGGTTCGCGCAGGCGAAGGGCGACATTTTCAGAAATGTTCAGCGCCAGCGCCGTCTTTCCCATCGAAGGGCGCGCCGCCAGGATGATTAACTCCGACGGCTGCAACCCCGCGGTTTCGTTGTCGAGTCCGGGATAGCCGGTAGTAAGCCCGGTGATGCGGCGGCCTTCGCTGAAAATCTTTTCGAGCCGTTCGTAATTATCGCGAACCAGCTCCTTGACGCCGATCAGCCCGACTTTTACCCGATCTTCGGCAAGCTGAAAGATGACCGACTCGGCGCGGTCGAGAATGACGTCCGCATCATCGCCCGCGGCCAGCGCCTGTTCCTGAATCGCCGACGCGGAAAAAATCAAGCTGCGCAGCACGGCCTTTTCTTTGACGATGCGCGCGTAGTGCTCGACGTTGGTCACGCGCGGCAGACCATCCGCAAGCTGGGAAAGGTATGCGACGCCGCCGGCAGCTTCCAATTCGCCGCGGCGCGAGAGGTCTTCCATCAACGTGACCACGTCGATGGCTTGCTGCTTCTCGCCCAGCTGAATCATGCGCTCGAATATCTGGCGATGCTGCGACAGAAAAAAATCCTCGGAGCGGATTTTTTCGATGGCAGCGTTCAGCGCATGGTTATCCAGCAGAATCGCGCCGAGAATGCTGCGCTCGGCTTCGAGATTATTCGGAAGCGGGCGTTCGATGGCGGAGTCAGCAGGCATAATTAATGACCTTGTCCATAATTCGCTTTTTATTCGCCTCTAGTTTCGCTCAAGCCGCGCGCTGGCGCAAGGCCTGTGTGAATTCGTTCTGTTGCTAGTTGGATCGCAAAAGTGTTTCCGGACTGAAGCGCACACATTGTTGCCAGTAATCGCGCGAACGTCAATGACTCGAAGGCTGTGGACGCTTTCGGAAAAGTGGAAAACTCGCAATCGAAGATCGTCGGCTGATTTTTCGGAGCGGGAGAAAATTAAAAGGGGCGCAGCAAGCTGCGCCCCTGGGAAAACAAAAATTTCGAAAACGCAGGTTGGCTACTCTTCTTTTCTTACCGTGACCTTCACGTTCGAAGTGATCTCGCGGTGCAGCTTCACGGGGATCTCGTAATCGCCGACGACCTTGATGGGATCGGCCAGCGTGATCTTGCGCTTGTCGATGTGATAGCCCTGCGCCTCCAGAGCTTCGGCGATGTCGGCCGAAGTTACCGAGCCGAAGAGCTGTTCGTTCTCGCCCGCTTTGCGCGTAAACGCCAAGCGAAACTCCCTGCAACGAGTCAGCCAGCGTCTGCGCCGCGCCCTTTTCCGTCGCTTCCTTCTTCGCAAACGAGACGCGCATACGTTCCAAGCGCTTCATGTTGCCGGGCGTAGCTTCGATGCCGAGCTTGCGCGGCAACAGAAAATTGCGCGCGTAACCCGCCGCCACGTCCACCAGCTCTCCGCGGTTTCCTAGCTTCTCCACATCTTCCTGCAAAATGATTTGCATAACGTTCCTCTCAAATCTTTCTCGGTTAATTTCGTTTTGTCACTCTCACACGCCGAGGCGTGTCCGCAACGGCGAACTCTTACAGTTCCGCCGCAAACGGCAGCAGCGCGATGTTCTGCGCGCGCTTGATTGCCACCGTCAGCCAGCGCTGGTGACGCGCGCAAGTTCCGGTCATGCGGCGCGGAAGAATTTTGCCGCGTTCCTGAATGAACGGCGCCAGAATCTCAGCCTTCTTGTAGTCGATGAAATCGGCCTTGTCCACGCAGAACCGGCAAACCTTCTTCTTGCGAATGAAATTGCGCTTGCCGCGCTTCGCGGGACCGCCGGGCCGCCCTCCGGGACCTCCGCCACCAGGCCCCGAAGACCGCGGGCCTCCTCCGCCTCCGGATGATCCATAAGACTGCTGTTGCGGTGCGTTTTCTTCTGCCATTCGATTTCTCCCTGACTGGAATCCTGAATAGATTATTCGGCTAGGCCGTCGGCGCTGCGGCTTGCGGTTCTGTCCCCGGCATTGGCGGTGCAGCCGGAACGGTCTTGCGTGGCCGGCGCGCGGCTCGGCGCTCGCGGTGCCGTTTCAGTTTGTCTTGCCGCTTCAATTCTTCGTCCAGACGCACGGTAAGATATTTCATCACCGGGTCGGCAACCTTCAGCCGGCGCTCGAGTTCTTTCACCACTTCGCCATGGCTCGAGCGAACCACCATGTAAACGTAATACCCTTCCCGCAATTTCTGCACGCGGTAGGCCATGCGCTTGCGGCCCCATTTATTCACCGAGTCGATTTTGCCGCCCTTTTCGGCGGCCACGTGCTCCAGTGTCGTGATTACTTTGTCGATGTCCGCTTCCGGCGTATCCGGGCGGCAGATAAAAATCAAATCGTACAAGCGCTCTTCCATATGTCCTCGATTTCCAGTTATCTATAAAACGGCTGCGAATGCTTGCTTCCCATTCCTATTCCGAATCTTCTTCCGGTTCCGAAGTATCCACGCGGCGGTTGAACCGCGCCATCGCATCGTTCGGGCCCTTGGTCAAAATTAATTCCACTGCTTCGGCGGCATCCGTCACCATCTGCGCCGCAATTTCCCGCTCGGGCTTGCGCATCGGGTTGAGCACGTAATCCGCGCGGTCACCCACCGGATGCTCCGGCTGGCATCCCATCCGTATGCGGATGAACTCATCCGTGCCGAGGGACCGGAGGACCGACCTGAATCCGTTGTGCGTGCTGCCCACGCCGCGCTCGCGAATCCTCAGCATGCCCCAGGGCAAATCCACTTCGTCGATCAGCAATATCATTTCCGCGGGAGCACATTCATACCGCTCGAGCAGTTCCCGCACGGCGGCTCCGCTCAAATTCATCATGGTCTGGGGCTTGGCCAAAACCACTTCTTGCCCCGCCACTTTGCCGCGCCCCACATAAGACTTTGCTTCCGGCCGCGTAACTCTGATTCCCGCGCGCTCAGCCAGCCCATCCACCGCGAGAAAACCTAAATTGTGCGGCGTCCATTCGTATTGCGGTCCGGGATTGCCGAGGCCGACGATCAGTCTCATAAATTGGCCCCAACTTGCATCCCACTCTCCCGGCGCGTCCGCGCAGGCCGGGTGATTTACTTCTCCTTGCCCTTCTTCTCGGACTTCTCGGCCTTCGCCGGAGCTTCCGCGGCAGCTTCGCCTTCGCCCTCTTCTTCCTTCTTGCCCTTCTTGATGACTTCCGGCTCCGCTGCGGCCGTCTCTGCAGCCACGGCTGCTTCCGGAGTGGGCTCCTCTTCCTTCTTCAGCACCACGACGTGCGCCAGCACGCGGACCGGATCGGTAAGCAGCTTTATTTTGTCGCGGTCAAACGGCAGATCGCTCGCGCGAAGCTGTTTGCCGATCAACATTTCGCTGACGTCTATTTTAAATTCCTCGGGGATATCGGCCGGCAGACATTCCACTTCCACTTCGCGCGTCACCATTTCGAAAACGCCGCCCTGCATCTTCACGCCTTGCGGCTCGCCGAATGTGTGCACCGGAACGCGAACGCGCATGCGCACGTCCATGGCGATGCGAAACAGATCCACGTGAAGCAGCTTCCCGCTGACGGGATCAACCTGCCAGTCCTTCACCATGGCTTTTTCCGCCGCGCCCTCGGCCACCTGTACGGTGAAAATCGTGTTGTGACCCGTCTCCGAGCGAAGAATGCGGGCAACTTGCTTCGCGTTCACCGTGAGGGAGATCGACTCCTTCTTCTTCCCGCCGTAAAGAATTGCGGGAACCATGCCCGTCAGACGCGTGCGCCGCGCCGGACCTTTTCCGCGCCCTTCGCGAACTTGGCCTTCCACTGTAAATGTTTCCATACGTCCTCTTGTCCCGTGCCCGCTCTGGCGGGCGAAGGGTTCGAACTCAAATCCGGTGTTGCCGATTAATTAAAAAGTTCGCTGATCGAAGTCTCTTCGTGAATCGACTGAATGCCGCGGGCCAGCAGCGGCGCCACGCTCAGCACTTTGATCTTCGATACCTTCCGCGCCGCTTCATTCAGCGGCACCGAATCCGCCACCACCACTTCCTCGATCGCCGACTTGGTAATCCGCTCGGCCGCCGGCCCCGAAAGAACCGGATGGGTGCAGGCCGCAAAAACCTTCGTCGCGCCATGTTCGATCAGCGCTTCCGCCGTTTTCACCAGCGTCCCGGCGGTGTCGATGATGTCGTCAATCACCAGCGCAGGCCGTCCCTTGACGTCTCCAATCAAATTCATCACTTCGCTCACGTTCACGTCGATGCGCCTTTTGTCCACGATGGCCAGAGGCGCATCCATGCGCTTCGCAAAATAACGCGCGCGCTCCACTCCGCCTGCGTCCGGTGAAACAATCGTCATCGGCCCCAGGTTCTTCTTCTGGAAATATTCCACCAGCACCGGCGAAGCGAACAAATGGTCCACCGGGATATTGAAATATCCCTGAATCTGCGGCGCGTGCAGGTCCAGCGTCAACACCCGGCTCGAACCCGCCGTTTCCAGCAAATCCGCCACCAGCTTCGCGGAGATAGCCACGCGCGGCCTGTCCTTGCGGTCCTGGCGCGCGTACGGATAATACGGAATCACCGCCGTGATGCGCCAAGCCGAAGCGCGCTTGAACGCATCGATCATCAGCAACAACTGCATCAGGTTGAAATCAACCGGATAGCTGCAGGGCTGCACCACAAAAACATCCGCGCCCCGCACATTTTCGAGAATCTGATAGCGCGTTTCGCCGTCGCTGAACTGCCCGTGCTCGGCTTGCCCAGCGGAACGCCCACGTAATCGCAAATAGCCTTCGCCAGCGCGGGATTCGCGGTGCCGCAAAAAATCTTGAATTTGTCGTCAGCCAAGATTTCCCCTCAACCGTTCACACGCCACCCCAGTGAACGGCCATAGTCTTCCCTGGATAGAGTTTCGACGACGAAAACCGAATCTTCCGGGAATGCACGAGCGGCTCGGCGCGCCTGCGCTGGGTTTCGGAAGACTCCGAACACCGCCGACCCGCTACCCGCCAGCGCGGCATCTGCGGCTCCTCGCTCGAGCAACGCGTCCCGGATTTCTCCGAGTCGCGGATAACGGCTGAAGACCGGCCTCTCGAAATCATTCGAGATACCCGCCCCCTGCCTGCTCCAGCACAGAGCGCAGAACCCCCAAATTTTAGGGGGTTTCGCACGCTTTGTCAATTCCGCAGAAATCCATTCATAGGCGTCCTTCGTGCTCACGGCAATGTCGCGCGGAGACACCACCAGGATCGTCTGCTTCGGGCCGTTTGGAAGCGGATATATTTCATCGCCGCGATTGACGGCCAGAGCGCGTCCGCCGAAAAGAAAAAACGGTACATCCGCGCCCAGCCCCGCCGCAATTTCCATCAGGCGCTCCAGCGGAATCTTTTTCTTGGTAAGCCGCAACATTCCGATTAACGCCGCCGCCGCGTCGCTCGACCCTCCGCCCAGCCCGCGCGCTACCGGAATTCTCTTCTCCAGGTGGGCAGAGACGCTGCCTTGAAACCCGATTTCGCGGCTGATGGCGTCGATCGCGCGCAACACAAGATTGTCCCGGACCAAGCAACGGTCTCATCGTTCGACGATAACCATAACTCGATAGCTGAGGTACCGGGCGTCGATGGAAAGCTCGAGCGTATCGTGCAGCGAGATGGCCTGAAAAATCGTGCGCAGCTCGTGATAGCCGTCCGCGCGCCTTCCCACTACGTGCAGGCACAGGTTGATTTTCGCAAACGCACGAAGGCGCACCGATCGTTTCTTATTTGTCGCGCGAGCCATGCGGGGAGCTTACTGCGGTTTGGCCGTTTCCGGATTGGATTTCTGCGCCGTGTGGCGCTTCAGGTTTTTCAGTTGCGAGTCGAGATCGTTTACTTTGTCAGCTTCGTAGTCCGCAGGGATGGCTTTTTGCCATTCCGCAAGCGCGCGCTCCCAGCAACTGACGGCGCGATTGGTTTGCCCCAGCTTCATGTACACGTCGCCCAGGTGGCCCAGGATCGTGGGATCGTGACTCTGCCGGTCCGCGGCTTTGCGCAGATTCTCTTCCGCCTCCGCCAGCTTGTTTTGCTTGTAATAAGCCCAGCCCAAGCTATCCAGATATGCGCCGTTGTTGGGATCCAGCGTCACAGCCTTCTGAATCATCGCAGTCGCTTCTTCCAGCCGCACCCCGCGGTCGGCCAGCATGTAACCGTAATAATTCAGCACCGCGGCATTGTTCGGGTTTACGCCCAGCGCTTTGCGGAATTGCTCCTCCGCCAGATCGAATTTTTTCTCGCGCTCGTAGATGGCGCCGAGCATGAACCAGGTGGTCTCTTTGTCGCCATCGTCGCGAGCCATTTGCTCGGCCTTCTGCGCGGACTGCTCCGCCTCGGAATATTTTCGCCCGCGCTCCTGCACCTGCGCGATATCCACATAAATTCCCTGATCGCCGTCGTTGCCCTGCAGCAGGCCGTTTAATAGTTTCGTAGCCGCGTCGGTGTCCGACTTTTCGCCGTAAAGCATCGCTAGCGTCACGATCAACCCTTGATCCTTCGGCGAGGCCTCCAACCCTTTCTTCGTTTCGGCAATCGCGCGATCGAGATCGCGGCTCTGGCGATAGGCGTCGATCAGCAGCATCTCCGCGCGCTTCTGCACTTCAGGTCCGAGCTTGCCCATTTCTTCGAAAGTGCGGATCGCACCAGGATAATTTTCCGCTTCTAAATACGCATGGCCGAGTTGCTCGTACAGAACCGCCAGCGCGCTCACGTTGCTCCCTTCGCCTGCGGCCCCTGCCGGGGTTCCCGTTCCCGCGGTTTGATTCTTGACGCCGGTGATCGCGTCGTTAAGAATTTTCGCGGCATCGTCGTAGCGGCCTTGTTCTTCGTAGAGCAGCGCCTCGTTGTAAAGAACTTCCAGGTTGCCGGGAGAAAGTTGCTTGGAGCGCAGCAAAGCCGACTCGGCTTCGTCATATTTTCCCAAGTGCCGGTAAAGCTGCGACATGCGCAGAAAATTTTCCGAGGTGCTCGGTTCCAGCTCGGAGAGGCGTTTATATTGCTCCAGCGCTTCGGCGTATTTGTCCTGCGACATCAATGCTTGCGCCAGACCGTGAACGTGCGCCGGGTCGTCCGGATCTTGCTCCACGGCCTTGCGGTAGGCCTCTTCGGATTTCGCGTATTCTTTCGACTGCGCATACGCGTCGCCCAGCAAATCGTAGATGTCCGGCGAAGCCGATTCCCCCGCCGCCTGCGTCAGCAGCGTTACGGCTTCCTGCGAGCGTCCTTCGTCAACCAGAAGCTGGCTCAGTTGCTCGAGCGCCGCTCCATTGCCCGGATCCCGGTTCACTGTTGCGCGCAGAACCTTTTCCGCTTCGTCGTGCTTGTTTTCGAAGCGGTAAAGCCGCGCGAGCCACAGCGAGGAGTACGTATCGTCCGGCTGAACTTTCAGAATGGCCTGGAATTGATCGACGGCCTTGTCGAGAGTTTCCTTCTGCGCGTCGCCCGCGTTCATATCGCCCAACGCGCGCACGTAAATGCGCGCGAGCAGCCGGTGCGCATTCACATCGTTGGGATCGAGTTTCAGAACTTCCTGCGCCTCAGCCAATGCTTCACGGGAATGCTGCGACTTGGCGTAAATTTCCGCCAGACGCTCCATGACCACGGTAGAATCCGGCGCCAGGGCCAGCGCTTTCTTGTAGGAATCGATGGACTGCGCGGCTAGCTCGGCGCGCCCGCTTGCTTCGTACTGCTGTTCTTGCATGTGCCCGAGCGTAAAATAGTAATAAGAATCATCGTGCGAGGCATTGCTTGCTGGAGATTGCGCTGCAGGCGCAGAAGATTGCGCCGAAGCAGCGGGCTGGGCCGGCGTGGCGTTTTGGGCCTGCGCAACGGGAATGCCTGCAATACACGCGAAGACAGCAAAGCTTGCAATTGTTTTCATGCGTTGACCAGTAAACTCCATTATCGTATAGGGGCGCGAGGTGGTCAAAGCATTCCCCGCCGGCGTTCCCTGACGTCACACACTTAGACGCATGGAATCCGTACCGGGATACCCGGTTCAGCCAAATGCAGCGAAAAAACCTAAGCGAGGTGGCCAGGATGCTTAATACTAGCGATAGAAATCCGCGAGGAGGTCGTTAATGGCGCGCACCGGAACAGCCATCGCGCTGGTGTTTGTCTTTGGCGCATTACCGATATGCTTTGGATTGCCGAAAGCCGTGCGAGCGCAACGCGGTTCGGTAAGCGCCGCGCAATCCGATCCAACCCAAACTCAAGCGCCCGCTCAGACTTCCAGCTCCTCGGCAACCGCCGTCACTAAATCCGTGCTCGATAATTTCGCCTGGCTCGAAGGGCGCTGGCGCGGCGAGTGGGGCCCTCGGATCGCGGAACAGGCCTGGCTGGGGCCGAAAGCAGGCGAGATGCTGGGAGTCTTTCGGCTGGTCGAGCGCGACAAAACCCTGGTGATCGAATTATTTTCGCTCGTGGAAAAATCTGACGGAGTGGATTTCTATTTCCGCCATTTCACGCCGCAGCTTTTGCCCTGGGAAAAATCAGATGCCGCCGTTTTGAATCTCTCGAAATTCGATGCCACCACATTTGACTTCGAAAATCCGCTGAACGCCATGCCCAAGCGCTCGATACTCACGCGCGTCGATACCGACACCTATATAGCGCGCTCCGAGCTAATTCCAGACAACGGCGAGCCGCAAATCATCGAAATCACATATCACCGGCAGATACCCGCGCCGGAAAAACCTAGTGCCGGAAGTGCCGGACGCCAGAAAAAACCATAGCCATTCCCAATTTGTTGGCCGCGGCAATCACGTCTGCGTCGCGCACCGAACCTCCCGGCTGGATCACGGCAGTGGCTCCCGCCTTTCCCGCTTCTTCCACTCCGTCCGGGAACGGAAAGAAGGCGTCGGATGCCACCACGCTTCCCGCAAGCGAAAGGCCTGCCGTAGCGGCCTTGATCACCGCGATCTTCACGGAATCCACCCGGCTCATTTGGCCCGCGCCCACTCCCACTGTTTGGCCTTCGCGCGCGAAAACAATGGCGTTGGATTTCACATGCTTGCAGACTTTCCATCCAAAGAGCAGGGCGCGTAGTTCCGCCGCCGTCGGTGCGCGGTCGGTGGCAACTTTTAGTTCTTTTTCGTTTAGCTCGTGGCGATCGGCTTCCTGCACCAGCACGCCCCCGGAGATACGTTTGAGCTCGACTTCCTCGAACTCGCCCTTGGCGGCTTCGCGCGGCATTTCAAGCAGGCGCAGATTTTTCTTCGAAGCCAACTTCTGGAGCGCCGCGGCTTCGTATCCCGGCGCGACGATGCATTCCACGAATAATTTCGCGACTTCCTCGGCCGTCTCTGCGTCGAGTGCGCGGTTGAATGCCAGTACACCGCCAAACGCTGAGATCGGATCGCATGCTAGTGCTTTCACATATGCATCGGTCAAAGTCTCCTGCTCGGCCGCGCCGCAAGGGTTGTTGTGCTTTACGATCGCGACGCCGGGGCGGCGAAATTCGGTGACGAGATTCCAAGCGGCATCCAGATCCACCAGATTGTTGTAGGAAAGCTCTTTGCCCTGAAGTTGCTTTGCGCCCGCGAGTCCCGCTGCCGGCCGCCCAGCGGGGATGTAAAGGGCCGCCTGCTGGTGAGGATTTTCTCCATAGCGCATCGTTTGCCGCCGCTCGAGCGCAATGTTGATCCGCTGCGGAAGTTTCTCCGGCGCGCCGATGGTCACCTCGCCATTGGCCGCCAGCCGCTCGAGTTCGGTCGCGATTTCGCCGTCGTAACGCGCCGTGCGCGCATAGGCTTTGCGCGCCAAATCCAACCTGGTCGAGAGGCTCAACTCGCGTTTGCCGCGCAATTCCGCCGCAATCGCAGCATAGTCTGCCGCGTCGGTCACTACCGCAACGCTCTGAAAATTTTTCGCAGCGGAACGCACCATGGCCGGCCCGCCAATATCAATGTTCTCGATCAGCTCGCCCGCCGTGACCCCCGGCTTTGCCGCCGTTGCCGAAAACGGATAAAGGTTTACGACCACCAAATCAATCGGTACGATTCCGTGCTCCGCAACTTCCTTTCGATCTTCCGCTTTCGCGCGCTGGAACAAAATCCCACCGTGCACTTTGGGATGCAGCGTCTTCACGCGTCCTCCCAGCATTTCCGGCCAGCCAGTCAGCTCGGCAACATCTCTCACTGGGATGCCCGACTCGCGCAGAAGCCGCGCCGTCCCGCCGGTGGAAACGATTTCGATACCGAGCGCTGCCAGCTCGCGCGCGAATTCGACCACTCCCGTCTTGTCATAGACGCTGATTAGCGCCCGTTCAATAGCCATACGTCTCCTGACGATGCGTCGAGTATTGCGGACAACCGAAAAATCTCACCGGATGTAAACAGGCTGGCTAGTGTAAGCGTTTGCAGAAAATTTCGGAAGAGCAGGAATGCTGGAATAGATGGGTTGCCCTAACGTACGCTACCCATCGGGTCTAGAAGTTGGTCGTAAGGCGGAGGGCGAAACTCCGCGAAGGTCCGATGGCATTGCCGGAAAAGAGGCCGCCGAAATCGATGACATTCAGAATGTTGGTGAGATTTTGTCCATCGGCTTGAATCCGCACATTCAAACGCTCCGACTTGTAGATATCCGCGCCCGCCGAGGCATTCACCTGGAAGGCAGGGAGGATACGTCCGCGATCGAAGTTAATGCGATCCACAACTTGTTGGCCGTATACCTGGGCTACTCCGGCGATGCATTGGGCTTGGGTTTCGCCGTCCGGGCACTGAAAGTCGAACGGGAGACCTGTATCGTATTGAATTCCGCAGGCGACCCAAAGGCGCGGAGTGACCTGATAACGTACGCGGCCGCGAACGGTGTTGCGCTGATCCTGCGAATCCGGGAAATGGCCGGTGGTGGGTATCACCGCGTCGTCGCCGAGAAACAGACCGCCCGTCACGGGAAACCACGCGTTGCCGACCGTGTAGGAATAGCTCAAGAAACCCGAAAAGTGGCGCCAATCGGGGACTTCGAGCTTCGTCTCCGCGCCATAGATGATGGATTTTCGAAATGCAATCGGGAAACTGATGGTGGTATTGGCGATCTGATCGTCATCGGCGTAATTGTTGACCAGCCGGCGGAAATAGTTGGCATCCAGTTTAAGCTTGCCGAAGAAAGCCTTCGTGACGCCCGCCTCATAGTAATTTCCTTCCGAAGGCTCGACAGGTAATTGGAGGGAGATCGGGTTAAGCATCGTGGCTGCCGTTGAACTCGAAAGCAGAATGTTCTCGAAAGAGGGCGTTTGAAAAACTCTGTCGTAGGAAAAATGCAGTACGAGATCGGCAGAAGGAAAATAGCGCGAAATCGAAAAGCGCGGGTCCACCGCCTGCCGATTCAGGACCAGCTGATAATGGTCCCAGCGAAGCCCGGCGCTGATGGTCCAATTTCCCAGCCGGATCAGATCCTGCACAAAAGCAGACTGCTCCAGGTCCGGGCGATTCGCCAGAAAGCTGAAAGTAGGCGGCGTGCCGGGATCAAATTGGGTGGGGTCGGTAATAGCGTATCTGAAATTCTCGTTCAGGAACATATTGTCGGACTCGACCCCGAATTTCCATTCGTGCCGGCCGTGAACGGCGGTGACGGTGCCCTTGAAATACCCTTCGCGAAACCAATTGTGCTGAAAAACTTCTATGGGAGTCGAATTCGTGTTGGAGTTGAAATCGTTCGCATTGTTGCGGATCATTGCGCGGAAATCGGCCACCACGTGGGATGAGAAAGTGTGCTGGTAGGAAGCGATTCCCATGGTCTCGATGTTATCGGCCGTTTGGCGCTGTCCCGCGATTTGCTGCACCATTTCATTGGGGATGTCGTAGCGCGAGACTTCATGGCGAACGATGAAGCTGATGCGATCGTTTGGCGTCAGCTTGCGCTGGTAATGGACCGAAAAATCGCCCAGCGTGCCGGTATTTGAAAAATTTTCAGGAACTACCGGATTCAGATAATGGTCGGTCATGCTGCCGCTGGCGCTGAACCCCAGCGTATTGTTGCCCCAGACGTACTGCCCCTGGGTAAACGCGCCGGCCGAGTCAAAGCTGCCGCCGGAAAGCACTACCTGCCCGTGAAAGCCTGCCTGCGAATCTTGCAGCGTATTAACCTCGACCACGCCTCCCATTTTGCGGCCATATTCGGCGGGAAAGCCGGCGGTATAGATGCTCATCGATTGCACGTCGTCCGCTTCAATCTCCGGCCCGAAGCTGGGCGAGCGATTATCCGTGAGAGGAATGCCATCCACGACAAACTGAGTCTGATACTCCGAACCGCGCGGATGCAGCACGGCATTGCCTTCGTATAGCCAGCCGGGTTGCGAATTCACCAAATCCTGCAAGGAACGGCCCGGGACTGAGCTGAGCCTGTTTTGAATGACGTCTGAGCCGATCTGGCTGACGGCGCCGGCTTGATCGGGGTCGATCAATGTATTGGCCGCGCTGACGGTAACGGATTGATTCACCGTGGGCAGCTTGAGTTGGATTGCATATTCCGTCGGAAGCGAGGAACGAATTTCCACAGATACGGACACTGCTGCAAAGCCGGGCTGCGCAATTTCGAGGCGATAGATTCCGTAGGGCAGGCGCTGCACGTCGAGCGTGCCCTGATCGCTGGTCGCCAGGGTGTTCCGATACTGATTCGCCTCGCTGGTAATCTGAACCGTCGTTTTCACGCCCAGGCTGGACGGATCGGTCACTTTAAGGCGCAATTCGCCGCTATTGCTTTGGCAAAAGAGCGGCAGGGCGCAGATGAAAAAAAGAGCTGCAAATCTCTTCATCAAGACTCGGCTTCCCCTTTTTGCCTGTGCTTCTTCAAATCTTAGGTTAACAGACGTCTCTCGCAGGGATGAGGTCCACTGACGGTGCGTTCGCCCTTTTGTTCACCCTCGAGACGCTTCTTGGCGTGCGCTGAGTTCTACCAGCAGCTTTAATTCTAAAGTGTGTGATGCCTTCCATGTTCTATAATGCGCGCCGATGTCCCTCTCCGCCGGAACGAAACTCGGTCCATACGAAATTCAATCGCTGCTGGGCGCGGGCGGGATGGGCGAAGTGTACCGCGCGCGGGACACGCGTCTGGACCGCACCGTCGCCATCAAAGTTCTCCCGCAAGGGCTAGCCGACACTCCGGAAGTTCGCCAGCGATTCGAACGCGAAGCCCGCGCCGTTTCAAGCCTAAACCATCCGCACATCTGCGCCCTCTATGACGTCGGCAATCAGGACGGCATCGAGTATCTCGTGATGGAATATATCGAGGGCGAGACGCTCGCGAAGCGCCTCGAAAGCGGCCCGCTCGCGACCACCGACCTTTTGCGCTATGCCATCGAAGTCGCCGACGCTCTCGACCGCGCCCACCGCCAGGGAGTGATCCACCGCGATTTGAAGCCCGGCAACATCATGCTGACGAAGTCCGGCGCCAAGCTCCTGGATTTCGGTCTCGCGAAATCGAGCGTGCCGCCGCTTGCCAGCGATTTTTCTAGCTCGCCCACGGTTAGTCGCCCGCTGATCGGAAAAGCCCAGACCGACGCGCTCACCGCCCAAGGCACCATCGTCGGAACTTACCAATACATGTCGCCCGAGCAACTGGAGGGCGGGGAAGCCGACGCCCGCAGCGATATTTTTTCTTTCGGCTCCGTGCTCTACGAAATGGCCACCGCGAAGAAAGCTTTCGCTGCCAAAAGCACCGCGAGCCTGATCGCCGCAATCCTGAAAGAGCAGCCCAGACCGATCAGCGAACTGCAACCGATGGCTCCGCCTGCGCTCGAACGCGTGGTGAAAACGTGCCTGGAAAAAGATCCCGACGAGCGCTGGCAAAATGCGGGCGACCTGAAACGCGAACTCGGCTGGATCGCTTCCGCCGGCTCGCAAGCAGGCATTCCCGCGCCTGTCGTCGCCAAACGCAAAACGCGCGATCGCGCTATTTGGATTGCGGCGGGTGCGCTCTTGGCACTCGCAGCAGCTTACTTGGTTTGGCAGAGCGGCCTGTGGCGGCCAAGCTCTGCTCCCGTGCACCTCTCCGTCGCTCTTCCCTCCGGCGAAGTGCTGCCCAATGACTCGACTGACCCGCTCGCCATTTCTCCGGACGGCTCCGTGATCGTGTTTTCCGCACGCGGCGATGACCACAAGACGCAACTCTATATGCGCAAGCTGGGCTCCTTCGAGAGCACGCCCATCTCCGGCACGGAGGGCGCGCGCTGCCCCTTCTTCTCGCCCAGCGGAGATTGGATCGGATTCGTATCCGACGATTACAAGCTCAAGAAAATATCGCTGCGCGGCGGAAGTTCGGTGGAACTGGCGGATCACGCCGGTCCTATCGGGGGCTCCTGGTCGGATGACGACACAATCTACTACATCAAGTCATTCGCTTCCGGGATGTATGCAGTCTCGGCCGGAGGAGGCCAGCCGAAACAGGTGACGCAGACGGAATCGACTCCGGAAGATCGCGGCCACTTGTGGCCCAACGCGCTTCCCGGAAAAACCGGCGTGCTCTTCACGGTCTGGACCGGCCGCTCCTTCAACGAGGCACGAATCGAAGTTTTGTCCTTGAGTTCAGGTAAGCGCAAAGTGCTGATCGAGGGCGGCACCAATGGGCGCTATATCCCCGGCGGGTACCTGGCCTATGCGCGCAACGGCACGCTCTACGTGGTTGGCTTCGATCCCAAACGAATGGAAGTGAAAGGCACGCCGGTCCCTGTGACCGAAGGGATTATGACCGGAGCATCCAACGGCGATGCAACCTTTGCGGTTTCAAAAAACGGCACGCTTGTATTCCAACCCGGAGGCTTTGTCGCATTCCAGCGCAATTTTGTCTGGATCGATCGAACTGGCAAATCCACGAATATCATCGAAGGAGTGAAACCCTATTCCTCTCCTATCATCTCGCCCGATGGCAAACGCATCGCTCTCACTCTGCAAGGCAGCTCATTCGATGTCTGGGTGTACGACCTTGAGCGCGGCACATTCACTAAGGCGAGCTTTGGAGGGGACGATTATGAGCCCTACTGGTCGCCGGACGGCAAGATGCTGGCCTATACCTCTTCAAAATCCGGAAGCATGCAGGCATACGTGAAGCATGGCATCCTGCAAGGTGATGAAACCATGGTGACCGATGGTGCCCCGCTCAGAAACCTCTCCGGTTGGACAGCGGACGGACGTGAACTCATCTTCAGCCGCGACAACAAAGAAACCGGAACAGACATTTACGCAGTCGCCGTCGAAGGCGATCACAAGCTGCGCCCGTTGGTCGTCGCGCCGTTTGATCAAGACGTGGCTAGTCTCTCGCCCGACGGAAAATGGCTCGCCTACGTCTCGGACGAGTCCGGGCAGGGCGAAGTTTTCGTGCAGGCCATGAATGATCCCAATACGCGCGCGCAGATCTCGTCGGACGGCGGCCTGTCCCCGCGATGGTCGCGCTCCAGCAATGAGTTGTTCTTTCTCGCCAAGGACGGACTCATGTCGGTAAAGTTCGCGCCGGGAAATGGGCTAAATCCGGGCAAGCCGGTGAAGCTATTCCAAAACAAGCGAGCTTGGAGCGGTTACGACGTAGCCGCCGATGGCCGCTTCGTCGCCGCAGTCGAAGCTGACGACAAAGTCACCGGCTCCCAACTCAACGTCATCCTCCACTGGTTCGAAGAGTTAAAACAGGACCAGCCAAAATAAAAGGTATTTGTTCGCAGGACTCTGCTACGTGGAATGTTACTTGGAAACGCGGGCCTTCAGCTTTACTCGGCCGCTTTCGATGCTCACCGTGTATTCCACTTCCTGGCCGCCCTTGTCCTTAAGCTCTTTCGTCTTCTTGCGGACGAAGCTCTGAAAATCCTTCAAGCTGGGCGCGCCGGCTTTTTCCCCCGTTTCCGTTCGGGCTTCGATCAGCCTTTCATAAAGCTGCTGCACTTTTTCTTTTTCGCGCTCCGGATCGGAGAACGACGCCGCAAAAGCTTCCGCAGCTTTTCTCTCCGCCACGGCAACTGCACGTTCCACGGAAGCAACGACCGGCGGGTTGGCTGCGGCTTGGCGCGCTCGTTCCGCCTCAATCGCTTTTGCCGCCGCGCCGAAATGGCGTTGCTGGCCGCCGGCTTCTTTCTGCATGGTCTTCTTGCGCCACATGTCCACGTACTTCGCGTACGTCTGCGCCAGATTGTTGTAGCGAAATCGCTGCGCGAAACTCAACTCGCCCGTGCGTTCGTTATAACGCCGCAGAAGCGATTCCACTCGCCACTGCGTGTCGGCAGGCGGGCGCGAACGCCCGCCGCCGAAGTACTGTTCGTACTCAATCTTCAGCGTCCGAGTGTCGCGTTCGATCTGATTTAGTTCTTCGTCAATTGTAGGCATGGTTGCGTCAGTGCATTTCCAGCCTAGGGGCTGCCGCAGCCCGCGTCAATGTAGGCCTTTGCATCTATGTCGCAAGAGAAATCCCCTGGCATGCGGGCTGATTGCTAGTCTGTTTCCGCTTATGGTCAAATACCCCAGCCATGAAGCGGTTAACCAAGCCCGCGCAGAAAATCGCAACCCTCACGCGCCGTCAGGATGCGAGGAATTCCTTCTGTCGATGAATTGCTAGGCCGCCCGCGCCTGCTCGCACTTGCCGAGAAGGCTGGCCGTAGCTTAGTGACGCAATCCGCGCGTACCGTCCTGGCAGATTTGCGAGCGCGGCTGAAAAAGGCGCTTCCGGCGACGCCGGCCGGCGTCAGCGGATTCCGCCCAGCTCGAAATACGGGTCGTCGCCGAAGTGGAAGCGCAGCTTGCGCCGTCGTTGGTCCGCATAATCAACGCCACCGGCGTGATCCTGCACACAAACCTTGGCCGCGCGCCGCTTTCCACCGAAGCAGCCGCGCGCATCTCTGAAGCTGCCACGCGCTACTCCAATCTCGAATACGCGATCGAAACCGGCCGCCGCGGCCAGCGCGATGTTCACACTTCCCGTATGCTTGCCGGCTGGCAGGTGCGGAAGCCGCTATCGTCGTGAACAACAACGCCGCCGCCGTATTTCTTGTGTTGAACACTCTTTCGAAAGGCGCCGAAACGATCGTCTCGCGCGGAGAACTGATCGAAATTGGCGACGGCTTCCGCATTCCGGACATCATGGCCGAAAGCGGCGCCATAGTGCGCGAAGTGGGAACCACCAATCGCACGGGCATTCGCGATTACGAACGCGCCGTCACGAAAAGCACCCGTCTGCTCCTTCGCGTGCACCCGTCGAATTTCACGCATGACCGGTTTCACCGAGCGGCCGTCGCTCGAAGAATTAATCGCTCTCGGACGTCGCTCGAAGATTCCTATCTTCGAAGACCTAGGTTCCGGATGCCTTGCCGACCTTTCAGCGCATGGTATTTCCGAACCGGTCGTGGCAACGAGCTGCGCCGCGGGCGTTTCGGTGGTTTCTTTCAGTGGGGATAAATTGCTCGGAGGCCCACAAGCTGGAATCATCGCCGGGAAAAAGCAAATCATCGAATGCATCCGCCGGAATCCGCTTTTCCGTGCGCTGCGTGTGGATAAACTCACCATCGCCGCGCTCGAAGTCACTTTGCGCGCCTACCTGCGCGGCGCACTCGACGAAATTCCCGCGCTTCGAATGATTCGGCTCTATGCTGATGCCATCGGCGAGCGCGCGCGAAAATTTATCGCGCAGTTGCAGCCCTCAGTAGCTGGGGATGTCACTTTCCGAATAGCCGCGGGATTTTCAGTAATTGGCGGAGGTTCCACGCCGGATCAACAGCTTCCCACGAATCTGATTTCGATTGCCTGCTCGCGCCATTCGGCTGCGGAACTGGAAAAGCGTTTACGCCAACCCGGCAACTCTACGCCCGTGATTGCGCGCATCGAACACAAACAGCTCATTCTCGATCTCCGCACCGTTTTCGAGGGCGAAGAATCCGAACTCGCCGCCGCGCTCGCTTCCGCACTTAGTTGACCAGAACTACAACCGGTTAATCACGCTCGCAACGCAACCTGCTCCGAATCCGTTGTCAATATTCACCACGCTCACGTTTGAAGCGCAACTGTTCAACATTCCAAGCAGTGCGGTCAGCCCTCCGAAGCTCGACCCGTATCCGGTACTGGTAGGCACGGCAATCACCGGAACAGCCACCAGTCCCGCCACTACGCTCGGCAGCGCACCCTCCATTCCCGCGACGCACACGATCACCCGCGCCTCGGCAAGTTTCTTCCGGTGCTCAAGCAGCCGGTGAAGCCCAGCGACTCCGACGTCATATACCGCTTCCACTCGATTGCCCATGGTTTCCGCCGTTACCACCGCCTCTTCCGCTACCGGGATGTCGCTGGTGCCCGCGGTAACGACGAGGATCAAACCTTTACCGTCGTGACGCGGCTGCGCTGAATCACAATCGCCCCTGAAAGCGGATGGAACTTCGCCGTGCGAGCGATCTTTGTCACGCCGGCAAAAATTTTCTTGTCTGCGCGCGTGATTAAAATATTGTGGGACGCTTTCGCCCGCAACATTCCCCGCGCGATTTCGCTCACCTGTCGTGGAGTCTTGCCTCTGGCGAAAATTACCTCGGGGAACCCCTGCCGAAGCGCCCGATGGTGATCGATCTTCGCAAAACCCAGATCTTCGTACGGCATCCCGCGCAGCCGCTCCACAGCCGCTTCCAGCGTCAACTTACCGCTTCGCACCTCAGCCAGAAATTTTCGAACGTCTCGCTCGTCCATAATATTTTTCGCTAAGCCGCATTCGCTCCGTGCGCACCCCGCGGCTCCCGCATTCTAGCATTCTGGGAGCGGCTTGATTCCACCTGTGCTAGAGTTGCGCCCAGCTAGGCGTCCGCACCCACCATGGGAGGGCGCCTTTATCACATTCACTCACCTTGGGAGGCAAACTATGTGGCTGCTTTGGGAAATCTTGATCGGTATCCTCGTCGGTTTTCTCGCCGGACAAATCGTAAAAGGCCGCGGCATGGGTGTCTTAGTTGACCTGATCGTGGGAATTATCGGCTCGCTCCTCGGCGGTTGGATATTCGGCTTGCTGGGGCTTGCCGCCTATGGATTGATCGGGCAGCTCGTGATGGGAGTCGTCGGCGCGGTGGTGCTGCTTCTGTTGGTCCGCTTGATCAAGCGGGCTTAGCTGCAAGAGGCAAGGGCATGCGCGATTCTGGTGCATGCCCGATGACGGAAAGCCCGATCGCTTTACTGCGTCAGTTCTCCGCTTTTCCGGTCACATCGATCACGGTAACCGGGCCGTACTTTGCGAGCGCGTCCTGAATCTGCTTGCGGTCGCCCACGGCCACCCATTGCATGTGCTCCAGGCCCACGAATTTCTTTGCTGCCGCCTGAACGCCGGCTGCGTCAATCGCCGCGATGCGATCCGGATACTTATCCCAATAATCCATGGGCAATCCGAAGTGCTGCACGGTCAGCCAGTCGTTCAGCAGCTGCGCAGGCTGTTCCAGCGAAAGCGCGAAATTCGCGATGATCGCGCGGTGCGCGTCGTCGAGTTCGCTCTGCGGCACCGGCTCGTCGTTGATGCGCTTGAACTCGTACACGAAACGCTCCATTACATCCCCGGTCACCGTGGTGCGGACTGGAGCGAACGCAAACCAGTCGCCGGGATAAATATCGGCGTTGAACCGGCTATACGATCCGTACGTCAGGCTGTGCTCCTCGCGCAAATCGAGGAACAAGCGCGCCTGCGCACCGCCGCCCTCAACCTGGTTCATCACTACCAGCCCGTAATACTCCGGATCGACACGGCGAATGCCTCGGTTTCCCCCGACGATGTATGTCTGTACCGAAGCAGGCCGGTCAACCAGTGTGATCTTCGTCGCCTGCGGCGTGGCCGCAGGGTACGACACCGGCGCCTCCCCCGCGCCCTTCCACGCGCCAAAATACTTCTCCAGCATCGCCTGCATCTCAGCGCTCTTGAAATCGCCAGTCACTCCCAGGATCGTATTGCCGGGAACAAAATGCTTGTCGTGAAATTTCTTCAAGTCTTCCGAGGTCAGCTTTTCGATCGATTCCTTCGTCGCTGACGTGATAGCCATCGGCGTGTCGCCGTAAAGCACGCGGCGGAACGCTTGTTGCCCCAGAAAATTCGGATTCGCGAGCCGCGCTTCAAGGCCTGCTTCTTCACGCTGCTTGTACTTCTCAAGTTCGCTAGCCGGAAACGCCGGATGCAGCACCACGTCGCTCATCAAATCAAGTATTTGCGGCGTGCTATTGATCAACCCCGACGCATTCACCGATGTGTAGCTGGCGCCAAATCGCGAGCTGGCATCCAACGTGGCACCCAGCTTGGCCACTTCTTCCGCAATCTGCGCGCTCGTTCGGCGTTCGGTGCCTTCCGTCAACATGTCAGCGGTGGAAGATGCCAGCCCCGGCAAATCCGCTGGGTCGGCGAGCTGTCCGGGACGGATCCACATGGTGAACGCAATCGTCGGCAGCTTGTGATCTTCCTGCAGGATGAGCGTCAGTCCATTCGGCAATGTTTCGACCTTGGGACGCGGAAGCTGAACGCGCAGTATTTCCTTATTCACCGGCGCGCGGTTTAGCCGCTGAACCTGGCTCATCGGAGCGGACTTGTCCTGCCCCTGTCCCTGTGCTCGCGCGATCGGTGCAGCAAAAATCAGCGTGGCAAACAGCGCACCGGCGGCAGCCGCCCATGCGCTGGATGTCGAAAACGGTCTTCTCATGGCGCCTTCTCCCTGCATCTGGACTTTGCTGGCAAACCGAACATTTACTCCGCTCATTTTCCCGCCTTTGGCGCTTTGGACGCTTCGTCCGCCGCCGGCAAGGTGATCACCACGGTTCGCTGATCGCGCACCAGAAATTTCTTCACCGCTGCGTTCACTTGGTCCAGCGTCACCGCGTTTTCCTTATCCAGAATGGTGTTAATCAGGTTCGGGTCGTTGAAATAAACGGTATAGCTACCGATCAGAATCGCGGTAAACAGCGAGGACCGCCTGCGCTCGATGAATTGCCGCAAAAGCTGCGTCTTGGCTTTCGCGAGTTCGTCCGGCGTCACGCCATCTTTCACCACCGTCGCGATTTCGTCATCAATACCCTTTTCCAGGTCCTCAACCTTCACTCCCGGACGCGGAGTCGCAAAAATGTATAGCAGGCTTGCGCCGATCCGCTCATCGCCCTGCACTCCAACCTCCGAAGCGAGTTGCTTGTCCTTTACCAGGTGCTGGTAAAAGCGCGAGCTGTCGCCCCGGCCCAGAATGATCGCCAGTTGCTGCATCGCGTAATTTTCCGGCGTATTGCCGGGGGGAATGTGGTAAGCCATGATGATCTGCGGCAGGCGCGCCAGCGGATCGTAAACAGTCTCGCGGCGCTCGCCGTAGTGCGGCTCTTCATCGAGCAGCACTTTCGGCGGCTCAGGCTGCGAGGGAATCCCACCAAAATATTTTTTAACTTTCGCCAGCGCTTCGTCCGGATCGAAATCGCCCACCAGCGTCAGCACCGCGTTATTCGGCGCGTAGTAGATGCGGAAGAAATCGGACACGTCCTGCACCGTCGCCGCATTCAGGTCCGACATCGAGCCGATGGTGGAATGCTTGTACGCGAAATTGTCGTAGGAGAGATTGTCCAGATCCAGTTCCGCCCGGCCGTAGGGCTGATTGTCGATGCCCTGCCGCCGCTCTTCCTGCACCGCGTTGCGCTGGTTGTCCAGGTTCGCCTGCGTGATGTTCAGAGACTTCATGCGGTCTGCTTCCAGGAACAGCCCGAGATCGAGCTGATTTTTCGGCAATTCTTCGAAATACGTCGTGCGGTCTTCGTTCGTGGTGCCGTTCATTCCGCCGCCGTTGTTCAGCACCTGGATGAAATGCTCGCCCTTGCCCACGTTTTCCGAGCCTTGAAACATCATGTGCTCGAAAAGATGCGCAAATCCCGTGCGGCCGGGCCGCTCGTTGCGGCTGCCGACGTTGTAGCAAACGTCTATGGAATACACCGGCGCGCTGTGGTCCGGCACGAGAATCACGCGCAATCCGTTGTCGAGCTTCACCTCGCGGAATTCAAGCTTCGGTAGCTTTATATCGTTATCCGCCGGCGACGCATCCAGCGCCGCACCCAGCCCGAAACACATGGCGAGCCCTGCGACGAGAATCACGGTCAATCTCCGCTTCACAAACATTTTCTCACCTCCAATATCGGTGTTTATTGTGCATATTTTCGCCGCAACTGGCAAACCACAGCTTCACTTGAACGGTTTAGACGCAGTTCCGCCCTAGGCGCTAGCTGAAGCCTGAATTTGAAGAGAAGTTGGACTGCAAGGCGGGAATAAAAAAGCGCCGGTCGCTAGATAGCCGACCGGCGCGCTTTTCGTAATCAGGTTTAGGTTAGTTTTCCAACTGCACTTGCAAGATCTCTCCCGCAAGCCGGGTCATCCGTTGCGAACTCGGCCCTGTCCTCTGACGCAATGCTGTTTCCATGCGTCCGATTAGGACTGGTTTGCGGTTGAGAACGGTCGGTGCCGGTTCATCGGCCAACTGCACTCGCTCGATACGAAGGCCAAGCGTGCGCTCGATTTGCATCAACTCCGAGCGTTGTTCGCGCCCAAAAAGTGTCGAAGCAATTCCGCGTTCGCCCGCGCGTCCGGTACGGCCGACGCGATGGATGAAGTTCTCCGCGATATCCGGCAAATCGTAATTGATCACGTGCGCGATATCCTGCACGTGAATGCCGCGCGAAGCCAAATCCGTCGCGATCAGCACTCGGATGCGTCCTTGCTGAAATCCAGCCAGGGCCGCCGTGCGCTGCGATTGCGAACGTCCGCCGTGAATCATCGCGGCAGCGATCCCTTCGCGGTTCAAGCTTTTGGTCAACCGCTCGGTCCCGTGCTTCGTGCGCACGAAAACCAGGCAGCGTCCCTTTTCTTTAGCCAGCAAGCGGTGCAGCACTCCGAATTTCCGATCGCTCGAAACTTCGAAAGCCTGCAATTGAACGTTTTCCGACGGCTTCAGTATCGACCCGAATGCGAGCCGCACCGGATTCCGCATGTAGTCGTGCACCAAGTGCGCAACCGATGCTTCCAGCGTTGCTGAGAAACACATCGTCTGGCGCTCTTTCGGCAGCACTGCTGCAATTCTGCGAATCGCCGGCAGAAAACCCATGTCCAGCATGCGGTCGGCTTCATCGAGCACGAGCACACGCAGCGAACGGAAGTTCACCAGCTTGCGGCCGAGGAAATCTTCGAGCCGTCCCGGTGTCGCCACCACCACGCGAGCGCCCTTGCGCAGCGCGTTCAGCTGTGTCCCTTCGGACAAGCCTCCCACCACGAGCGCCGCCGGTGCGAGCTGTTTGCCTCGCAACGCGTCGTACTGCGCCACAACCTGCATCGCAAGTTCGCGCGTAGGAACCAGCACGAGCGCCGCAATTCCCGGCGTCACCTGCTGCAATAGCTGCTCGATCATCGGAATCAGGAACGCAAGCGTCTTGCCTGTTCCCGTCTGCGCGGTGGCAAGTACGTCTTTGCCTTCCAGCGCTTTGGGGATCGCCGCTGACTGCACCGGAGTCGGTATCGAAAACCCGGCTGCTGCCAGCCGCTCCTTGGTGTAAGCGGAAATCGCCATGTTTGAAAATACTTCTACTTCTGAAATCACTTCTGTGGAACTTTGCATCATTTACCTTTTTTGTCTGGCAGGCTGTCGCCGCGCGCACACACCATTTAGGCGGGGCACGACGATCAGCTCATAACCAGTTCTTTTGTTTTAAATTACGCTGAAGACTTACGGAGAAGACTGAAGGCGGGTATTCTCAGCTCAACCACTCAGAGGGACCGCACAACCACAACCGCTGTATTAAGCGCAAACGCAGTATAACACACATCCCGCCCCCGTGCGGCCTATTTTCACCAGGTTTCCAATCGCATATCGGACATGCTATTGGCTTTCGAAGTTGTCTGCGATGTTGCTTTCGTAGCGCCGGGCTTCAGCCCGGCATCTTTCTTTGCTTTTCGGGGTCCTTCCTAGCCAAACCAATCCGTCCGATACGCAAACCACCAGCTCGCAATCCCAATCGGAATTGTAGCCGCAAGCGCCCACCCAGCGGCAAAGCCATATCTGCCGCTATGCCTAGCATGGTGAACGTGGCCCAAAAGATCTTCCGCTGCATCTCTCCATTCTAGCCCCCGTTTCTGCTTTATCCCGTAAGGCTAGAAAGAAGTTCCACCAGAGCGGCCGCGCATGCGAGATCGGCTGCAGCAGGAACTCGCCCGAAACTTAGTGGCTCGCGCCCCGGAAAAGGAATAACATCCGAGGCACGTGGCCGCGCAGTGCCTGTGATGTCACGAAGTTAGACCTACGCGAGACCGCTTGCAGCTTTTTCAAGGTCTTCGAGTTCGCGCGCCAATCTTCGGGTAAGAATCTACGCATACTGCATGAATGTGAGGGAGCGGCGATGGTCTACAACCCCAGGCATATGAAGTGGTGGGGTTGGGGCGATGTCGAAGTAGATTTCAACTCCGAAGCCCATCCCGGCTTCTGGCCCTTCGCGAAAGCGCAACTGGGTATCGAAGGAGACGCTCCTGGCACTCCGCCCGTCGCTCTCGACTCTGTCCAACTGCCCGAGGCAATCGTCAATCCTCGCTTTTTGGCCGAACTAATCTCCGCCTTAGACTCTAACCAAGTTTGCGACAGCCGTTATGAGCGTGTGATTCACGCCTACGGCAAAGGCTTCCGCGACCTGTTTCGCCTGCGCCGCGGATCAGCCGAAGGCGCTCCCGATTTGGTGGTGTACCCGGAAAACGAGAACGATGTGTTGGTTACGCTGCGAGCTGCGGCGCATCACGACGTGATGGTTATCCCCTTCGGCGGCGGCTCGAATATTTCCGGTTGCCTGGAGCGCATGGAGACCCGCCGCATGGCCGTGTCGTTGGATATGCGCCGCATGCGACGAGTCCTCGCAGTGGATGCCGAATCCTTCACTGCGCGCATCGAAGCGGGAGTCTTTGGCCCCGACCTCGAAGAACAGTTGGGCACGCACGGTATGACGCTCGGCCATTTCCCGGATTCGTTTTTGCACTCCACTCTCGGAGGCTGGATGGCCACTCGCTCCGCCGGAATGCAAAGCGACAAGTACGGCAAGATTGAGGATATGGTCGTCGCTCTGCGCATGGTGACGCCCGAAGGCGTGTTGGCCACGCGCACCGTCCCTAAATCGTCGAACGGAATTGACGTGAACCATCTATGCATCGGCAGCGAGGGAACGCTAGGAGTAATCACCGAAGCCATGCTGCAAGTCCACCCCCGGCCCGAGTTGCGTCTTGTTCCGGCCTACCTGTTTCACGAATTCGAAGCCGGCCTGCAGGCCATGCGCGAATGCGTGCGCAAGGAGTGCATGCCGTCGATGGTGCGGCTCAACGATCCGGACAAGACCGCGCTGTCGCTAGCGTTTAAACCGCCGTCTTCGCGCCTCTCTCAAGCCGCGAGCAAAATCTTCAAGCGCTATCTGCGAGTAAAGGGTTTCGATCTGCCGCGCGCGTGTCTAATGCTCACATCTTTCGAGGGCCGCAGAGCTGATGTCGCCCGCCAATCGCGCCAAGTGAACGCAATTTATCGAAAATTTGGCGGCGTCAGTCTGGGTTCAAGCTCGGGCAGGTCTTTCGAGGCCACCAAATACGATTTTCCGCATATCCGTGATTTCCTGCTCGAGCGCGACGCCACCACGGACGTAAGCGAAACCGCAACGGTGTGGAGCAACATCCTCCCGCTCTACCAGGCGACGATGAAAGCTATACGAGACGGTGTTTTAGAAAGCGGTGTGCCACCCTGGTCCGGCTGCCATATCAGCCACACCTATCGCAGCGGCGCGAGCCTTTATTTCACATTTGGTTTCATGCAGCAGAAGGGTCACGAAATGGAGCAATATTTGAACGTCAAGCGTGCCGCCCAGCAGTCGTTCATCGACGGCGGCGCCACTCTCTCGCACCACCATGCCGTCGGCACGGAACACTTGCCTTGGCTCTCCGCCGACATTTCCCCACTGGGTGTGAAGGCTGTGGCAGCCATCAAGCACGGCCTCGACCCTGACAACATCATGAATCCGGGACGGCTGCAGCCATCTCCTGATCCTTTCGAGGCGTGGTCGCGAATTGGCGCCGATCGCAAGCCAAATGTAAAAGCAAAGGCCGCGCACGCTTCCCACCGGGAATAATCCCTTGGCTAATCATTTACTCGCATGAACGCGCCTAGCGGAGACGGACTAAGGCAGCGCCCTCGCCTTGACTTTGCAGAAACCGCCCACCTAGACTCGATGATTCGGCGAAAGCCATGGCGAAAACCAGAGGCACTCACATCACGGTCGGCGTCACCGGCGCAAGCGGCGCAGTCTACGCGCAAAGCGTCCTGCGTTTGCTCGACGCTGATTCGCGCGTCGAGCGAGTTTTCCTGGTTGTCACCGACGCCGGCTTGCGTCTTATCGCCACAGAGCTCGACGTCGTCGCCACCGACGGAAAAAAACTTGCGCCGCTCCTTACCGGAACGCCCGCGAAGAAGCTCGAATACTTGCCCAACAAAGACATCGGAGCCAGCATCGCCTCCGGCAGCGAGCCGGTGGACGGTATGGCCGTCATCCCGTGCTCCGCAGGTGCCCTCGCATCCGTCGCCACCGGAATCGCGAGCGATTTGCTTTCCCGCGCCGCCGACGTTTGCTTGAAGGAGCGCCGCCCCCTCGTCCTCTGCTTGCGCGAAACGCCGCTCAACCGCATCCACCTCGAAAACATGCTGCGCGTGCACGACGCAGGCGCCACCGTAATGCCGGCCATGCCCGCCTTCTACTACGCGCCAAAATCCATCGACGACATCGTCACGCAGTTCTCCTACCGCGTCCTAGCCCAACTCGGCCTCCCCCAGGAAAAACAATACCGCTGGCGCGGCGGAAAACGAGCCTAGCGCAAGTTCGCCTTGGCCGGTGCCGGAGCGGAAAAGGAGGCCAGCGATTTTGCGTCGGCGACAATACTCTGCATCCCTTGCTCGAAGTGCTTCTCGCGATTGCTCCCCAATATTGCGTTTTCGATGTATTCGGTAAACGCCCATAGCGTCACGTGAGTCTTGGGATCCAGGATGACCAGGTGAAATTTGGCGTCCGCCCCCCCGGTTGCTAGGGACACGGAAAAACTGAGTTCGAAAATCAGATCGGCGTCGGCCGGAGCAGATACGAGCTGATACCGTCCCCAGGATTTCATGGCCGCGTAAAACTCGTTGTAAGGCCGAATGTGAGCATTGTTTTCTCCTTGCTTGTGGGACGCTAGCGCGCCGCCTTGCGTTCCAATGTTCTGCATTCAACAGCTAAGGAGTCACTCCGAAGAAGGGCCCGACGACTACATTTAATGAGCCGGTTATAGTACCGAAAGAGCAACGTTGCAATCTAGATAGACAGATGTACAATCCTGGCTCGACAGCGACCCAAAAACAGAAATGCTGCCCTAATGGGAAGAGTCGACTGAAGAAGTAAACGGGAGAGCCCGGTTGCACAAGAGACATCTGTCTTCCCTATTGCAGATAGGGATATTGGCCTGCTGTTCCGCCTCGCTCGCATGTCTTACAGATTGCGGCGGCTCCAACAATTCAGGCGGCACATTCGCGGGTAATCCCCATCCGGTGCCGACGATTACATCTTTGAGTCCCACTTTCACGGCTGCAGGAGGCTCAAACTTCACCTTAACGGTTAATGGGGTTAATTTCGTTCCGGGCGCTGAAGTGCTTTGGAACGGCAGCTCCCGCCCCTCAAGCCTCGCTTCCAGCATTGAAATTCAGGCTCAAATCACCGCTGCAGACATCGCTAGCGTGGGTTCCGCCTCTGTCACGGTCTTCAATCCTTCTCCGGGCGGCGGGACCTCCGGAACTTTGTCCTTTAAGATTAGTACTCCATTTACGCTCAACGCCCTCAGCCAGACGGCTAACGATCTGATTTGGGACCCAGTGAACCAGGTCATTTACCTTTCGGTTCCGGGCACGGCGGCCGCAAACGGAAACACGATTGCTGTTCTCAATCCAACTACAGGCGCCATCATATTGGCGCAGTTTGCAGGAAGCAATCCGGATGTTCTGGCTAACTCTGGCGATAGTAGCTTCCTGTACGCCGGCATCGACGGAGATTCGAGCGTGCAACGCTTCACGCTTCCAAACTTGGTAACCGATATCAGTTACCCACTCGGGGCGAGTCCATCTTCTGGCCCTTACTTTGCATTGGACCTGCAGGTCGCGCCTGGAGCTCCGCGTACGACGGCTGTCACTCTTGGCGAGTTAGTTGGATCACCGACTGCGCTAGGAGGAATCACAATTTTTGATGACGCCACTGCCAGACCAACGATGGTTCCCGGGTTCGATGGGACTGGTAATCTGTTCGACTCCCTGCAATGGGGTTCTGATGCGACGGCGCTCTTCGCAGCCAACAATGAGGA
The DNA here is from genome assembly GCA_963830375.1 of uncultured Acidobacteriota bacterium. Classification (GTDB taxonomy): domain Bacteria; phylum Acidobacteriota; class Terriglobia; order Acidiferrales; family UBA7541; genus Palsa-295. The sequence goes on along the minus strand of CAWHMJ010000004.1, from coordinate 216,718 downwards.
TGACAACGGCGACTTTTACACTCTGTCAGTAAATTCAAGTGGCGCAGTCCTGGACCAGGACTTCCCCCACACGCTCTTCGGCCCCAGGATTCATTTCAGTCCGGATACAACACTCATTTACTGCGACGACGGCCATGTCATCAATCCGTCCACCGGATCGGCTGTGGGTGATTTCAATGTTTTCGGCGTAATGGTTCCCGATTCGAGCCTAAACGCAGCCTTCTTCCTTGACCAGACCCAGGACCAACTCGGATCGCAAGATTTCACGATTCAGTCTTTCGATCTCACGCACTTCACCGCCGTCGATTCGATCGTAGTCCCCAACGTGAGTGGGAACCCCTTGCGCTTGATTCGTTGGGGAACGAACGGCTTGGCTTTCAATACCTCTACCGGCGCGGTGTACCTGGTCCAAAGCTCGTTCGTCGGCCCAGTCGGCGATGCGGTTCGCTCGTCCTCGAATGATGTTCAGAGAACTTGGAAGGTACCGCCGCGTTTTTCGCCCGCTGAACAAAAGCATTAAGAACACATCGCGATGCCGCATTTTTCATAGCTTGGATTGAGCCTGAACGTGACTGCTAGAACTTGTCGCGGACGTCGACGCTGTGGAATCCGTAAGTCTCGTAACGCGTAGAAATTTTTCCTTCGCGCAGACTGACGACCGTAAATCCTTCCGGCGTGCCCAGGCGCGAGCCGTGCCACCAATTTCCGCAAACCGCTCCGCTAGTGATGTACTGCGTGTTCTTGTGCTGCACAATTTCGTTCACGTGCGTGTGCCCCTGCAGCACGGCCAAAACATTTGCGTTGTCCAAAACTTCGAGCACTTCGGGTCCGTTGGCAACTGTCATCGTGTTGTATTTGCGTCCTGCGGTGACAATCTCCGCATATGTGGCGAACGCAGTGACCACCGGGCAGTGGACCACGGCGATGACGGGTGCACTTTGCGGCAGACGCATCAGATCGTCGCGAAGCCAGTGTAGCTGCTCTTCATCCACACGCGCTTCCCACATGCGGTCTTCGGTCGGCTGAATCGAGTCCAGCACCACAAAGTGATAGCCTTTGTAATCGAACGAGTAGTAGGTCTGGCCCATGCGGTCCTGATACATTTTTTTGCCGTACGCGGGGTCGGTGGGCGCGACGCCGCTTCTCGTCATGACGCCGAAGATGTCGTGGTTACCGATGGCGTTGTGAATCGGCATGCCCAGCGTCTGCTCGGTGCGTTTGTAAAGATCGAAAACCATTCCCGCCCGCGCTTGGTTCACGCTGGCCGCGTCATAGACGTGGTCGCCTCCCATAATCACGAATTCCGGCTTTAGCGACGCGATTTTGCTGAAGCACATGCCACAGCCATGTGCCGCGTCGAGCTCCGGCTCGATGTGCGTGTCCGTGAAGAAAACAAAATCAAACGACCCCGGCGCCGGCGCTTTTTCAGCAGGGAAGTATGGCAGCGCCATGGCCGCGCCCGCCGTGGCCATCGTTGTCAGGAATTTTCTGCGGTCCAGGGTCATCTTGCTTTTGTCTTTTGGAATTGCGCTTCCATCCATGATGGTAGCACGCCAATCCTGGTCCCCGCCGTGGCGCGCTCGCGTGGTTTTCTAAAAGGCGTGCGGGTGATGCGGATCTTGAAGCCGGCGTCTTCGCCATCAGCTAGGTGTGAATCCGATGCGGCGCAGCACAATACGTCCACAGCCTCCAAGTCCTTGAAACTCGCGAAGCGAAGTGCTAGCGTAAATCGTGATTATTTTTGGCAAAATTGGCGGCGGCCAGGCGGAGCGAAACAGCTCCGCGCGTTGGCGTTCGACGCTGCTCTCCGGAGCCTTTCTCCGCGGTGGGCAGGTCCAGCCATGACGAAAAGCCGCGTCCGCATTGTGCTCGAAATGATCAAGTTCGAGCACTCCGTCTTCGCCCTGCCGTTCGCGCTGGTGGGGGCGCTCCTCGCCGCACGGGCCGGCGGCGCACTTCCGACCTGGCGGCAAATTCTGTGGATCGTCATAGCCATGGTGGGCGCGCGATCGGCGGCGATGACCATGAACCGCATCGCCGACCTGAAATATGACGCCAGCAATCCGCGCACTGCGAACCGCGCTCTGCCCAAAGGCGAGCTCTCCGTCGGCTTCGCCTGGATGTTCACTTTGATTGCGTCAGCAGTCCTGGTGCTCGCCGCGTGGCAACTAAATCCGCTCGCGCTGAAACTTTCTCCCGTCGCGCAGGCGATTTTGTTTTTTTATTCTTACACCAAACGTTTCACATCCTGGTCGCACTTCGTTCTCGGCTTTTGCCTCGGTATTTCGCCTGCAGCTGCGTGGATCGCGATTCGCGGCTCGCTCGACTGGCGCATGCTGATCCTCTGCGCCGCCGTCACGCTCTGGGTCGGCGGCTTCGACGTTCTCTACGCTTGCCAGGACGTGGACTTCGACAAGACTGCCGGGCTCTATTCCATTCCGAAAAAATTCGGCATCGCTAGGGCGCTCGTGATTGCGCGCGCCATGCACATAGTGATGGTCGGATTGCTGGCTTGGCTCGCGTTCAACTTTCAACTCGCTTGGCCCGCCTGGGCAGGCATCGCCGTGGTCGCGGCGCTGCTGGCGTATGAGCATTCGCTGGTAAAACCAAACGACCTGAGCAAAATGAATGCTGCGTTTTTCACCGTGAATGGCTATATTAGTCTGTTGTTCCTACTTTTCTGGGGCGCGGCCGCGGTGGTAATGCCCTAGCGGCCCAGGCAAAAATGGCGACGAAAACACAACTTACCGCACCGTCGGCTCCCGCGTTTCAGGACGCGAAGCTGGAGCCTGTCGCGAAAAAGGTTCTCGCCGGCGAACGTCTGGACTCAGCCGACGGCCTCGCGCTTTACGAATCGCACGACCTTCTGGGCGTAGGCTGGCTCGCGAATTACGTCCGCGAAAAACGCCACGGCAACGTCACCTATTTCAACGTCAATCGCCACATCAATCCCACGAACGTGTGCGTGGCGCATTGCAAGCTCTGCGCTTTCGGGCGCTCGCCCGACTCGCCTGGAGCCTACACATTCGCGCTGGAAGAAATCTGGCAACGCGCGGGCGAAGGTGTGGCTGAAGGCGCCACGGAATTTCACATTGTCGGCGGCCTGCACCCCGATTTGTCCTTCGAGTATTACCTGGAATTAATTCGCGGCCTGAAACAGCGCTTCCCGCAAGTTCACCTGAAGGCTTTCACCATGGTGGAGGTGGGTTACTACGCGCGCATTTCGAAACTTTCCATACGCGACACTTTGCTGGCGATGAAAGCGGCAGGCGTCGATTCACTTCCCGGCGGCGGCGCCGAAATTTTCCATCCGCGCGTGCGAAAAATTATCTGCGACCATAAAGTCAGCGGCCAAATGTGGCTGCAAATCGCGCGCACCGCGCACGAAATCGGCCTGCGCTCAAACGCCACCATGCTCTATGGCCACATCGAAACGAACGAAGAGCGCGTGGACCACTTGATCCAGCTTCGCGATTCGCAGGACAAAACGCATGGCTTCGTCGCCTTCATTCCGCTCGCGTTTCATCCGGCCAACACAGGCCTCTCGCACATTCCCAGTCCCACCGGGTTCGATGATTTAAAGGCCATCGCCTGCTCGCGCCTGCTGCTCGATAATTTCGATCACATCAAAGCCTACTGGATCATGCTCACACCGCGTATCGCGCAAGTCGCGCTGCGTTTCGGCGCGAACGATCTCGATGGCACCGTGGTCGAAGAAAAAATCTACCACGACGCCGGAGCAACCACTCCCGAACACATGACCCGCGCCGAACTCGAACGTCTGATCCGCGAAGCAGGACGCGTACCCGTCGAGCGCGACACGCTCTACAATCCCGTGGACCGCGAAAAAATGCCGATTCCGGCCGCGCGCGCTTCATCGCGCAGCATCGACGGCTTCATTCCCGAAACTTCACTCACCCTCAATATCTAGGGACTTGCTGCAAGGCCGGAACAACCAGAGCGGAATCAGGCGTGCGGATGGGCTTTGTCGTACACCGCCATCAGTTGTTCGATACTTGCCTGCGTGTAGCGCTGGGTAGTGGAGAGGGAGACGTGGCCGAGAAGCTCCTGAATCGCGCGTAGGTCCGCGCCATCCGCCAGAAGATGGGTGGCGAACGCGTGGCGCAGCGAGTGCGGATGCAGGTTCCAGTTCACGTTCGCGAGCCGCGCGTACGCTTTCACAATTACGCGAACCGATTTGGAGGTCAACCGGCCGCCGCGGTGATTCAAAAAAACAGCCGTCGGATCGGCTTTCGTGCGCGGATGGGCCAGAAGCTTTTCGCGCAACGGCAAGTAAGCTTCCAGCGCTTGCTGCGCTTTTCCGCCGTAGGGAACCACGCGCTCTTTGCGGCCCTTTCCCAGCACGCGAACCATTTGCCCCGGGCGATCCAGGTTTCCCAGCGTGAGGCCGACAAGCTCGCTGACGCGGAGTCCCGAAGCGTATAGCAATTCCAGAATGGCGCGATCTCGGCAGGGAATCAGCTTCGCGTCCTGGGCCGATTGGTTTTTGCGCCGCGGCAGCTGTTTTTTGCCGGCCGCGGCGCCTGCCAGAGTGTCGAGGAAACCGTTCATCTCTTCGGCCGTAAGTACACGGGGAACTCGCTTCGGTATTTTGGGAGTGCTCACCAAGCGCGCCGGATTTTGTTTGGTGATTCGCTCGCGAACGCAGAATTTGAAAAACGTTCGCAGCGCGGCGAGCTTTCTAGCCACGGACACTTTCTGCATCTTGCGGTCGTAGAGCCAGCCGACGAACTCGCGGATGATTCTGGCGTCCACGTGTTGCAGAGCCATCGTTTTTTCGCCGGGGGGCGTCAGGAATTCGCGAAAGAGTTCGAGATCGCCGCGATAATTATGAATCGTTGCGGGCGAGACATTCCTTTCGTAGCGCAAGTAGTTCGCGAATTTTTCGATGGTCCGCTTCATGGCGCCAAGCTGCTAACGGTTAGTTTATAAGATGCCGCAGAGATGACAAATAGAACACCGAATTGCGGCGCGAGGAAGAGCGTCGGGTTCCGTTTCAGGACTTCACGGGAACCGCGAGAGTACTGTCTGCACGCGGCTCTTGAGGATGCACAAACGGAGCCGCGGGAGCGGCTGCCGGCTCGGGCAGAGCTTCGATCTCCCAATCGCATCCTTCTTTCACGCAGGAACGGAAGTTGCCGGCCTTCGTGCGCTTTTCGACGATAAAAGGAGCGCCGCATTTCGGGCAGGGCTCGTTGAGCGGTTCGTGCGGCGAAGTGTAGTCGCAATCGGGATAGCGGCTGCAACCGTAAAAGATGCGGCCGCGCCCGCGTCCTTTGGCCGTACCGCGGCGGACGAATTCTCCTTCTCCGCATTTCGGGCATTTGATTCCGAGCGTGATGGGCCGCGTGTATTTGCACTTTGGATAATTTTCGCAACCGATGAAATCGCCGAAGCGGCCCTGGCGGCGAAGAAGTTGGCCCTCGTCGAGCGGGCATTTTTCATCGAGCCGGACATCCGGCTGGCGCGCGGTGCGCGTGCCGCTCACCAAACGCCGCGTTGTCTTGCAATCCGGATAGCCGGTGCATGCAAGGAATACGCCGAAGCGGCCGCGCTTGATGGCCATTTCCTTGCCGCAGTTATCGCAATATTCAATTTTCACTTCGCCTGAAGTTTCTTCAGGAAGCTCGGGCGAAAGATCCTTGATGAAGTCGCAATCCGGATAGCGGTTGCAGCCCAGGAAAAATCCATGGCGGCTAATGCGCTCGAGCAATTCTCCCTGGCCGCATTTTTCGCATTTCAGCCCGGTGGCAATTCCCGCTTTGTAGGAAAGCATTTCGTCCTGAGCTTTATCCAGGTCCAGCAGGAAAGGATCCCAGAACTCCTTCACCGCCTGCCGCCAAGGCAATTTGCCTTCTTCGATCTCGTCGAGTTCTTCTTCCAGGCGCGCAGTAAAGCCCACGTCGAAAATATCCTCGAAACTCTTTACCAGCAGCACGCTGACGCGTTCGCCGAGCATCGTAGGCGTGAAGCGGCCTTGATCTTTCGTGACGTACTCCCGGTCCACGATGGTGGAAATGATCGTGGCGTAGGTGGACGGCCGGCCAATGCCTTTTTCTTCCAGCTCTTTTACCAGCGTCGCTTCCGTGTAGCGCGGCGGAGGCTCGGTGAAATGCTGCTCGGGGCGGATCGTTTCAAGACGAAGCTGATCGCCTTCGCGAACGGGCGGCAGGCGGTTGCCGGCTGCGTCGCCTTCATCATCTTTTTCTTCTTCTTCCTTCACGGCCTGGTAGGCCGCGAGGTAGCCATCGAATTTCTGGACCGAACCGGTGGCGCGGAAGGTGTAATCGTTCGCATCCACGTCGATGGTGGTCTGGTCAAAGACCGCGGGAACCATCTGCGAAGCGACGAAGCGCTGCCAAATCATCTGGTAGAGCTTGAACATGGACTCGTCGAGATACGGTTTTACGCTTTCGGGTGTGCGGGCGACGTCCGTGGGACGAATCGCTTCGTGAGCTTCCTGCGCGTCTTTTTTCGATTTGAAGAAATTCGGCTTTTCCGGAAGATAATTTTGGCCGTAACTCGAACCAATGTGGTCGCGGACTTGGGCCAACGCGTCGCTTGAAACTTTTACGGAATCCGTGCGCATGTAAGTGATCAACGCGACGGACCCTTCCGGACCGAGTTCCACGCCTTCGTAGAGCCTCTGCGCCAGCATCATGGTGCGCTTGGCGGTAAAACGCAGGCGGTTGTATCCCGCTTGCTGCAGCTTCGAAGTAGTGAACGGCGGGGGAGCGAAACGCCGCTTTTCTTTTTGAGCGACGCTGGAGACTTGCCAAATGGCTTTTTGGACCGCGGCCAGGACGCGCTGCGCTTCCGCTTCGTCCGGCACTTCAATGTCTTCACCTTTGTACTTAATAAGCTTGGCTTCAAACGAGGGCGGTTCTCCCGCGCCCAGAAGCGCGTGGATGGTCCAGTATTCCCTGGGGACGAACGCGCGAATTTCCTGTTCGCGCTCGACGATCAGCCGGAGTGCGACGGTTTGCACGCGGCCGGCCGAAAGACCGCGGCGGACCTTGTTCCACAAGAGCGGCGAGACTTTGTAACCCACAATGCGATCGAGAACGCGCCGGGCTTGCTGCGCATCCACCAAGTTCGCATTCACTTTTGACGGAGTTTCAAAAGCGGCTTTGATGGCCTTCTGCGTGATTTCGTTAAACATCACGCGGTAAATCGGAGGGACCGCCAAGCTTGCTTTGCTGATTTTCGTTTCTTTCTTCGGAATATCTTTCGGAGCATCGCCGTTCTTCGGGGCATCGGTCTCTTCCCGAAGATTGGAATATTCGCGAGGATTGCTCAGAATTTCTTCCAGGTGCGCGCAGATGGCTTCGCCTTCGCGGTCCGGGTCGCCCGCCAGATAAATTGCATCGGCTCCCTGAGCTGCTTTCCTGAGGTCGTTGATGACCTTAATTTTCCCGGGAATTACCTGGTAGGTGGGCTCAAAAATATTTCCGGCAGTGATCACTACCGGCTTGGGCGCTTTTTTCTCGGGTGCCGCGTCCGCGCCTTTGGATTTTTTCGTTTTGCGCTTCTTCTTTTTTCCCTTGCCGTTTTGCTCGCCGGGCAGAAGGATACCAATCGTCGTTTTCGGCAGATCCATCACGTGGCCGTAGGAAGCCTTGACCGTGTAGTTCCGGCCGAGATACTTATTGATTGTTTTCGCCTTGGCGGGCGATTCGACGATTACCAGTGATCGACCCATTCTCTTTTCGTGTTCCTTGTGAACAGTTCTGAAATGCCGGCGCCCGGAGGCACTGGGGCACCCCTCACATCCTAGCTGCTATCCCCTCAGAGATTACAACAGGACTTTGAGGAATTGCTTACCAGGTAACTGACGTACCACGCCTTTGAGCTCCAGGTCAAATAGGGCGGCGAGGACCTCCGAGGAAGTGAGGCCGGAAAGTTCGACTAAATCGTCTATATGGCGAGATTCATCCTCAGTCAAAAGGTCGTAGAGTGTTCGCTCGGCCGGGGCCAGACTTTGTTGCACGAGCGCGGCCCGCTCCTCGGAGTTTGCCGACTCGACAGGCAAAAGCTCGGCCCGGATAGGCGTTGGCAACTGCTCAATCACATCCTCCCACGATGTAACCAGCTTGGCACCCTGCTTTATAAGCTGATTCGGCCCATAGCTGGAGGGTTGTGTGGCATTTCCAGGCACGCCATAAACCTCGCGGCCAAACTCCATCGCCAAGCGAGCCGTGATCAGCGAGCCAGAATACTGCGCGCCCTCGACCACCACGACTCCGATCCCCATACCAGCAATTATCCGGTTGCGTATGGGAAAGTTCTGAGGCGCTGGAAACGTGCCCATAGGAAACTCCGTAATGATCGCTCCCCGTTGAATCATTTCCTCGAAAATCTTCTTATTCTCCTTGGGATAAACAACATCAATGCCGCAGCCGAGTACTCCCACGCTGGCACCGGTGTCAGAGCTGAGAGCACCCTTATGCGCGCTCGAGTCGATTCCCCGAGCCAGGCCGCTGGAAATTACCAGGCCGCAGTTGGCCAAGTCCTTTGCCAGCCTCTGCGCCATTTGATTCCCGTAAGGGGTCGGACGACGCGAGCCAACTATCGAAATTGAGTGACGATTCAGAAGTTCAATGTTTCCGCGAACATACAGAAGGGGAGGCGGATCATAAATCTCACGGAGGCGCTGAGGGTACTGGGGCTCGTCCCATGTGAGCAGGCGGCAACCGGCGGCTTGCACCTGCGCCAGTTCCTTTGCCGCAACGCTGAGAGACTGGCGAGTATGGATTGCCTGAGCAACCGCCTTCGGCAGACGCTGGGCCTCCAAAGCGGTAACCGACGCTTTGAAAACAGCTTCAGGGCTGCCCATCTCGCGAAGCAATTTCCCAGCCGCGCGCGCGCCAAGTCCCGGCGTCAACGCAAGCGCCAGCCATCCCAAGTATTGGTCGGATTGCATCGAGAGGGAAAACCTAACCAGCGGCTGAGGGTACGCATGCCGCTGCCGGGTTGTCCAGCCGGGTTAATACTCACTCCTTCCATTCGGTGAGTCGGTAGTTTTGCGGTTGCGATAGAATACTGCCGCCCACAGCGGAGGGAAGCGATGAGATCGCCCGGCATGAAAGAAGTGCGTTTAATGAATACGCGCGGAGGTCTTGCGCCAAGGCCGGGTGTAGTTTGCACCTGCGCTTTGTTGTTCGCGGCAATGGCAATCGCAGGATTTTCAGCGAGCCGCGCGATGGCGCAGCAAGCGCCTGCTGCAACCGGCCTTGAAGGATCGTGGGAAGGAACTTTGGGCGGCCAGCTCCGTCTCGTGGTCACGATCTCGAAGACAAGCAACGGAGATCTGGCCGGACAACTGAACAGCGTGGATCAAGGCGCAACGTTGCCGATCGAGAAAGCCACGCTGTTTGAGGGCGAAGTGCGGTTTGAAGTGAGCCGAGTCGGCGGCTTGTATGAAGGAAAGATGAATGAGACCGGCGCGGAAATCACTGGGACTTGGACGCAAACTGGAGTTCCGGCACAGCCTCTTTCCTTCAAACGCAGCGAAGCATCCAAAACGTCGGAAGGCAATTCAGCGAAGACCACGGAGCACACGCCGAGGCCGCTGAACGTCCCGCTGGACGTGGTGATTCCGATCGCGCCCACGGCATTTAAGGCTGATGGGAAATGGCATCTTGCGTATGAGCTGCACGTTTCGAACTATGGCCACTCGGACTGCCAACTCACCGAGGTGGACGTGATAGCCGAAAATGGCGAAAAAAAATCACTGGCGAGTTTTTCCGGGACCGACCTGGATGGCATGGTAATTCATCCCGGCGGAGACGCGGCGCAGAAATCAAAAATTGGGCCAGGAGGATTTGCTGTGGTGTACATGTGGGCGAACTTTGACAACTTGAATGACGTTCCAGCTCTCATGCGGCAGCGAATCACAGTGAAGATCGGCGATTATCCGGAAGGACTAACGATCGACACCCCGGCAACGCAAGTGGATCGAAAGCCGGTGGCGGTGATCGCCGCGCCGTTGACCGGCGATGATTGGGTGGCGGGAAACGGGCCGTCGAACACTTCCGGACACCGACGCGCGCTGATTCCGATCGACGGGCGCGCATATATCTCGCAGCGCTTCGCCATCGACTGGGTGGAACTTTATCCCGATGGGAAGACTTACAAAGGCGATCCGGCGGATAACAAAAATTACCGCGCGTACGGACACGAAATTCAGTCGGTGGCGGACGGAACCGTGACCGAGACGAAGGACGGCATTCCGCAAAACATACCGAGCGAAACGGCGCGCGCGGTGCCGATCACGCTGGAGACGATCGGCGGCAATCACGTGATTGTGGATATCGGCAATGGGCAGTACGCGTTCTACGCGCATATGCAGCCGGGGTCGCTGCGCGTGAAAGTGGGAGACAAGGTGCGCCGGGGGCAGGTGCTCGGACTCCTCGGCAACTCCGGCAATTCCACGGAGCCGCATCTGCATTTCGATATTTGCAACGCGAGCTCGATGCTTGGTTGCGAGGGACTCCCCTACGCGTTCGCTTCGTTTGAAGTTCTGGGAAAGGGAGACGGATGGAAACCTTCCGATTCGCACCGAGCTGGCCGTTAAACACGAAATGGAAATCCCGCTGGAAGATGAGGTGGTGAGGTTCTCGTCCGCGCCGTAGCCGAATTTCACGCTCTTCGTCCGTCTGCTTGGCTGCTGCCGGAAGCGTCCCCTGCATCGGTGTGCTAAGATTTAGTAAGCGTCTGCATAACCAAATATGGCAAAACTACGAATTTCCATTGTTGAATTCCTGAATACGGCGCCGCTGGTGTGGGGATTCACCGACGGCCCGCTCACGGGGAAATACGATCTCTCGTTTACGCTGCCGTCGCAATGCGCCGAAGCGCTGCGGCGTGGCGATGTGGACGTTGCCATCATTCCGGCCATCGAATACCAGCGCATGGAAAACGTCGTCGCGCTGCCGGGAATGGCCGTGGCGGCGAAAGGCGAGGTGCGCAGCATTCTGTTGGTGGCGAAAAAACCGATCGAAAAGGTGAAGCGCATCGCTCTGGACACCAGCTCGCGGAGTTCAGCGGCGCTGGTTCGATTGCTCGCTGCCGAACACTGGAAAATTCAACCCGAATTTGTGGACGCCGCGCCCGACCCGTCGGAAATGCTGAAGATTGCCGACGCGGCGCTGGTGATTGGCGACCCGGCATTGCGCATCGCGGTAAAGATGGATGAATTGGCCGGAAAAATTCCCAGCGGCGAGGACTGCTGTAAGGGTGATCCGGAGAGCGCGCCGGTGCCGGGATTTGAAACGCTCTTCGTCTATGATGTGGCTTACCAATGGCAGGAGTTAACCGGAAAGCCGTGCGTGCTGGCGATTTGGACGGCGCGTCGCGATGCCATGACTCCGGAAATTCTTGCTGACTTTGAAGCATCGAAGGAGTACGGGCTTGTCCGGCTGCGCGAAATCGCCGAAGGGGCCTCGCTGAAACTTAATCTCTCGGCCGGCGCGTCTGGAACGTTACCTCACGGAAAATATCCATTTCGGTCTGGAAGAAGAATATCTGGCCGGCCTGCGCCTCTATTTCGAAAAAGCTGCGGCAGCGGGCCTGATTCCGCGCGCGCGCGCGCTGGAATTTTTCGAATCACGGGCCAAAGCGACAGTCCGGCACGGAGCGTAAGAGTGTGGAACGCATCGGCCAGCTAGGCATCCTGCGTCGCTATCCGGTGAAAAGCATGGCCGGTGAAGACCTGGAAGAAGCGCGCGTCGGTTTCGCCGGGCTGATGGGCGACCGCGTTTTTGCGTTCATCGATAATCGCAACCGGTCGAACTTTCCATGGATGACGGCACGGCAGGGCCGCGAATTGATTCTCTTTCGTCCGCGTTTTCTGGATCCGCCGGCGATCGAAGATGAAAATCCCGACGCCGCGCGCTACGCGATTGAAGTGACTACACCAGAGGGCGAAAATTTCCACCTGGGGGATTCGCGGTTCACCCGCTATCTGGAAGAACGATTCGGGCGCTCTCTTCGATTGAGGTTTTCGGAGCGTTGCCAGACGGACGCGCGCCCGGTCTCCGTGCTGGGATTGAGCACGGCTAGCGCGCTCTCGAAAGAAACTGGTATTAGATCTCGATACGCGGCGATTTCGTGCTAACTTTTATGTGCGCTGGGACAATGACCAGCCGTATTACGAAGACGACTTGATCGGGCACGAGCTGCAGATCGGCGACACGGTCATGCTGAAGCTGGTGAAAAAAGACGAGCGCTGCGTGATGATCACGCTGGATCCGGAGACGGCGGCGCCTTCACCAACCGTGCTGCAGACAGTGGCGCTTCGCCACCAGGGTTGCTTGGGCGTCTATGGCGCGGTGCTACGGGAAGGCATCGTGCGCATCAACAATCCGGTGTATTTGATCTGATTGCCGGCAGGGGATGAACGAAAAATGGGAATCTCACAACAAGAAGCGCTGGACCTTTTCGAACTCCGATGATTTGATCGGAATCGGAATGGCTGCGAACGAAGTACGCCGCAAGAAGACCGACGGGCGCATCGCCACGTATCAGATCGATCGCAACATCAACTACACGAATTTCTGCACGGAGTATTGTTCGTTCTGCGCATTCTACCGGCCGCTGGGCGCGAAAGACGGCTACATTCTGCCGCTCGAATCCATTTACGAAAAAATCGAGGAGATGCTCGGTTTGGGCGGCACGGGAGTGCTGATGCAGGGCGGCTTGCATCCGGACCTGCGGATTGAGTTTTACGAAAACATGCTGCGCTCGATCAAGGAGCGCTATCCGCAGGTTCACTTGCACTGTTTTTCAGCACCGGAAATTACCTGCATCGCCGAAGTTTCGGGACTTTCGCTGCGCGACACGATTGCGCGGCTGCGCGATGCGGGCCTCGATTCGATTCCCGGCGGCGGAGCCGAGATTCTGGACGACGAAATACGCGCGCGCATTTCGCGATTGAAGTGCCGCTCCGAAGAATGGGTGGAAGTGCATCGCGCCGCGCATTCACTGGGAATGCGCACGACGGCGACCATGATGTTCGGTTGCGGCGAGGAAGCGCGGCACCGCGTGAACCATCTCGAGTTGCTGCGCCGGATTCAGGAGGATACGGGCGGGTTCACCGCGTTCATTCCCTGGATTTTTGCGCCGGAAAATACTCCGCTGGGAAAGAAAATCCCGGAGGCCACGGCCTTCGATTATCTGAAGACGCTCGCGATCAGCCGGCTGTACCTCGACAACATCGATCACATTCAGTCGAGCTGGCTCACGCCCGGAATCAAAATCTGCCAGGTCGGTTTGCAATTCGGCGCCGATGATGTGGGCAGCATATTGATTGAAGAAAATGTTGTGTACGCGGCTGGCGTACGCAACCGCACGAATGAAACCGAGCTTCGCCGCATCATCACCGACGCAGGCTATATTCCCGCGCAGCGCGACACGCTGTACCGCTCCTACGTTTTGAAACAAGTCCAATAGAGAATCGGCCTGGAGTTTGGAACGGAAATTCTGGCGGGGCGCTTAGGCCGTGAGGCCAATGCTAGGATGCGCTGCCGAGATGGCCACGGGCAGCTCCAGCACGACGCTCGCGCCGTAGGGATGCTTGTTCGAGAGAACGATTTCTCCGCCGCATTCCTGCGCGATGCCGTAGCAAATGCTCAGGCCGAGTCCAGTACCTTTTCCCACCGGCTTGGTGGTGAAAAACGGATCGAACGCGCGGTTTAGGTCAGCGAATCCCGGGCCGGAATCCTCGAACTGAATCACAACGGTATTCTGATGTATCGAAGCGCGGATTTGGATGGAGCGTTGCGCGCTATCTTCGACTGCGTCTATCGAGTTGTTCAGGAGATTCAGCAGGACTTGTTTCAATTCGTCCTCGCCAATGGCGATGGGCGGCAACTTCGGGTCCACGTGGCATTGCATGGAGATACCGAGCTTTCGCAGATGGTATTCGCGCAGCTGGATGACGTCGCGCAAGGCGCCCTCGAAATCGGCAGCGCGAGCCGCGGGATTATTCTGGCGGGCAAAACGCAGCAGTCCGTCCACGATGCGCTTCATGCGATGCGCTTCGTGTCCCAGTTTCTGCAGGCGCTTGACCACCTTCTCGCCCTGCACTTCCTCCGCGAGCAATTCCGAATAGCCGATGATTCCGGTGAGCGGATTGTTTAATTCGTGAGCCACGCCGGCGACCAGCTGGCCCAGCGCAGCCAATTTTTCCGCTCGCACGAGTTGATGATGCAGTCTGGTGTTTTCGATTGTGACGGCTAGGTCGGATGCGAGAACTTCCAGCTTCACCATTTCGGACACGTCAGGACCGTCTTCAAGTCCCGCGCTACTGAGGAATAAGCATCCGACGTATGAACCTCGCCATGAAATGAGCGGGACCAGGACTTCGTTATCCGAGGTGGGCCATGCGGTAAGAATTATTTCCTAGCTGGTTGTCCTTGTTGCACAACCCTTTGAGTTGTTCGATCGTGAGACTTCTTGCGCGCCCTTCGAGCTTATCGGTTTCCTCTACGGAAAAACCGTTTGCGCCGGCCAGATGGAACGAGCGGTCTTCCGCGGCGAGCAATAGGGCGGCCTTGGTGAAACTGCTCGCGTCGGTGACGGCTGTGGCGACCTCGTTGCACAGTGCAGCCGGATCCTTTCCGGCTAGAAGTCGTGATGTGATGTGCGAAAGGCGCTGGAGCAGCAGGTTTTCGGCATGTTCGCGCGCGCTGGATTGTTCGATGATTCGGGACTTGTCTTCCAGGAGCGTCAGCACCATCCCGAGAGCCACGAAATACTTTGGGACGTTCCACAATTCCGGATTCATTTGCAGTTTCGGCCAGTAGTGATCGAACAGCGCGCCCACCGGGAATACCGCGCCCCAGGCGAGAAATCCGCCTGACACGGCGATTACACCGGGAGAAATCCTCGGATACCGTTTCCAGAAAAGAAGGCCGCACAATCCGAAGGAGAGCGTCAGGATGGCGTTGATGGCGAAGTCGGGGCTACCGTGCAATTGATTGTGGATCGCCCAGATTCCTGCGCCGGTAAGGACAACAGCCACAAAGATGTTGAATCGCGGCGGCCGTGCGTGGGCCACAAGTGTGAAGATGGCGGCGCCGAAGAATATAACCGCAAGAGCCGCGGACATAGTTCGAAATATGTGCCAGTCAAAACTGGCTACAACCGCGTGAAACACCACCGGAATGCCAAGCAGTGCCAACAGTCCGAGCCGTTTCGATCGGATTTCGACGGCGCTAATCATGGACGTAGCAAAGACCACTCCGGAAAGCTCCAGAGCGGCAATGTCAATCGACTCGATAATTATTTCCAGCGTGCCTTGGTGAGTTTCGAATGCCTCAACGAAGAAGTGCAGAAAAATCAATGCCCACGCGTAGGTCCAGAGCCGGATGCGCGCAGAGGGGGCGTGTTTCCGCAGCGATAAAAATATCGCGACGAGAACAGCGAGCACAAGTATCGTCGGAAGTTTGTCCAGAAATGGAGTCACAGTCTGGGCCTGACATAACGAAGTTATAGGCCTAAACCGGGCGCAACAATAGAGCGTTGGTACCAAACTATGGGAAGTGGAAGGGGCTACTTATCTCAGTAAGTACTACTTACTCAATGGCCTGCGCACGTCGAGCGTCACCTCACTGCCTTCGGGCAAATCGAGCGATTCGACTGGTACTAGAACACCGTTTAGAAACCGTGCGCGAATCCTCTGGGATGAACTCGAGCCACGACGTACCGGTTCAGAGTCTTCTTTCGCCGCGAGCGGTTGCGTTTCGCCATGTGGAGCGCGAATTTCGGATTTCGCGGCTTCCCGGCGGACTCCACCGGCCGTTCCGGCCTGATCCAACGCGAGATTTGCGAGGGTGTCTGCATCGCTATTCAATTCGCGCCGGATGTGCTCGATGACGAAGTACTGAATCTGACGAGCCAGTTTCGCAGCGCGTTCGTGCAGCGGCTTCAGGTCCGGGCTTTTCACTTTGTAGCGGCCTTGCATCTGCCGGACGAGAAGCTCGGAATCGCTCCGAATTCGCAGCGCGGGAATGTCGTGAGTTGCCGCGTAGTCCAGCGCAGCCAGAAGCGCGTAGTACTCGGCGACATTATTTGTTTCACGGCCGATATGTTTCGCCAGCTCCAGGACGATTTTCCCGGAAGCATCCCGCAAAACTACGGCATACGATGCCGGGCCGGGATTGCCGCGCGAAGCTCCGTCTATGTTAGCGATGTGAACTCCCGCAGGTGGGCCGGCCAAATGAGCGTCGGTGAATAAACGCGCGCTGCCCGGTGGCGTGAGATTTTGCAGGCCGTTTCATTTCTTGACCGTCTTAGCAGAATACAAAGTCGAAAGGATTTCGCCGCCCGTACGCTTCATTTCTGGGAGAGCCCGGCTGGGGTGGAAGAGGGCGTGTTGGAAGAAACTGCTGCTGCGGAAGATACCTGCTCGTAATAGTAAAGAATGCGAGTGCAAGTTTCGCAGTGAAACATTTCCTGGCTTTCCGAGCGGCGCATCTCTTGAAATACGTGAGGCCGGATGCGCATTCCGCAGGCGGTACATTTCTCGTCGCGAACTTCGGCTAGGGCGACGCCGTGATGTTTTTTTACGATGCGGTCGTAATGATCCAGCATGTTCTCGTCGATTCCCGTGGTGACGCGGGCGCGCGCGGCTTCTAGCTCCGCGAGAGCTTTTTCAGCTTCCGCTTTTTCAACTTCAATCTTGGAGCGCTCGCCGCGAGCAACTTCTTCCACTTCCTTCAGCGATTTTTCGGAAATCTTAATGCGCCGGTCGTACTCTTCGCCGGCCACCATTTGTTCGAGCAAGCGATCTTCCGCTTTGGCAATTTCTTCTTCGGCCATTTGCACTTCGTGCTGCAAAGCTTTGTAAGCCTCGTTCGTTTTTATCTGGGAGGTCTGATCCCTGTACTTGCGGACCTTTTCTTTCCATCCCTCGACGTCGAGCTCGTATTTTTTGCGGTCTTTGACGGTGGCAAGTTGCGCGGCTTTGCTGCGCTCTAGTTCGCCCTTTGACGCGGCGACGCGCGCGTCCGATTCAGCAATTTTCTTTGGAAAGGAAGCCAGGCGCGCACGGACGTCTTGGAGCCGCATGTCCACGGCTTGCAGTTCGAGCAGATCCTGAAGAATCTTCAGCACTGTATCAACATTCTAGCACACGCTGCTGGCGGGCCGCGGGGCGCACTTGCATCGCCTGCGGACGAGCGGATCGCAGATGTTTGGCGCTAAAGGCTGCTCTTGAAAAACGCGATAGTCCTGCGCCAGGAATCCGTTTGGGCTTCGGCGTCGGCTTCCGGCGTTCCACCGAAGGAGAATTTCGCCCCACGGAGATAAGTATTGCCGGACTCACGCGAAGTTGTGGGGAGATATGGGTAGCGCAACATGTGGCCTGCGCGCGGATAGTGCAGATGCTCGACGGGATGCGCGAAGCCGTGCTTCTTCAGTCGCGCGATGATAGCTGCGCTCATTTCCGCCGCGGGCCAGAGATGGTCGTCGCCGCCGGAAATCAAAAGGACTGGGCCGCGGATTCGTTCCACGGGAATTGACGCACGCGCGATTGCCTCACGATTGCGCAAGCCGGCGCGAAACAGGTTTCTGAACATCACGGCTCGCCGTAACACAGCGACAGGAATAGCCGAACGCCACATGAAGCCACGCAGAGGAAGCGGTGCGAACGGAACAGGCGAGCCTTGCCAAGTCCACGACGGAATAATTTCACCCGTGGTTTTGTCGCGGCCGCCGGCAGCCCACGCGACGCTGCTCGGCGCGTAGGCAACCACGGCATGAATCTCTGGAAATTTTGCGCCGAGAAGAAGCGCGAGTTCCGCTCCGCGAGAAATGCCGAGAACGCCCATACGCTGGGCGTCAATTTCCGGCTGTGCTCTAAGCCAACCGAGCGCAGCTTCAAAATATTCCAGCGGAATGCGATGCAGCCACGTAGGCAGAGGAGGAATCCCGAAATATGCCAGCGCCAGGGTTGCAAAACCATGGCGGGAGAGCACGGCCGCTTTGTCGAGATCGAAACCGCCGCCTGTGCCGCTGAGAACCACAACGGCGGGATGCGGGCCGCGGCCCGGCGGAATGAATAGTCTTCCAATTATTGGCGGGAGATCGCTACTGCCTTGACCGCCGGCCAAAACATCTGCTCCCATTTCCAAGTCGCGCGTTTGCGTTTCGCCGGCCTGGAAATTTCGAACCATCTCCGACGCCGCCCTCACACGGCCATCGATTACACCCTCCAGCATCACGCGATTCGGCGATAGATCCTTTTTTGCAAATGTCATCTGCGTGGTGGAGTTCTGCGTTTCGAGCCGCATGGACCAGAAAAGCCCCATGGGCGATCCGCCGTGATAGCTGCCGCTGATAGGCGTTTGCAGAGCTAAATCCACCACCCCGGATGCGTCCGCGCAAAAAATCGCCTGTGAAATCCAGCGACGGCCGAGGTCGTCCTGCGTGGCGGCGCGAATCAAAATTTGCTGTTGCGGCAACAATCCAAGCGCGCGTATGCGAACTTCCTCATCCACGAATGCCGGATTCGGCGAAATCTCGAAATAAATATCCCGTGCGGAAGAACTGGCAGGTGCGATGGGAACCCTCTTTGTATTTCGAGCCTAACTTATAACACAAGACTTACAAGCTCCCCCACGCGCGAAGGAGTGAGTCTTTTTCAAGACCTCATCCGTAGTATAGATATGATAGGCAGCGCAGCCATCTATTGGGAGGGGCGAGTGGGGCTCGAAAGCGAAGTAGCCCAGCTTCGACGGGGAGACCTGGACGCGCTTTCGGCGCTTCTCACGCGCTACCAAAACCGCCTCTACCGGTATTTGCTGCGCCTGGTGCGTGAGCCGGCCGAAGCCGAAGATCTTTTCCAACAAACCTGGATCCGCGTGGCCGAGAAAATCCGGCACTACGATTCCCGGCGCAATTTCGAAGCTTGGCTTTTCACCGTGGCGCGAAATATTGCCATCGATCATCTCCGACGAATCCGGCCGCAAAGTTTGGACGAGCCCATAGAGGGAGCACCCGGAGAATCCGCGGCTACGCGTTTGCCGTCGAGAGAACGTCCTGTACTCGACGGAATTGTGGAGCGCGAGCGCACCAGCCGCCTGGCCCACGCCCTCGATCTATTGCCCGTGACGCACCGTGAAGTCCTCACTCTGCGCTTCGAAGAGGAAATGAAGCTGGAGGAAATCGCGGAGGTAATCGATATCCCGCTTTCAACGGTGAAGACGCGTTTGCGCCGCGCCCTCGACAGGCTGCGTCTAACGCTCGAAGCACATTACCCTGGAGAAGTATGGCAATGAACGACCACGACAAAATCCGGGAACTGCTGGCTCTGTCCGTTGCGGACGCGCTCACGCAGGCCGAAGAAGAACAAGTGATGAATCACGCGCGTTCCTGCGCCGAGTGTTCGTCTGAACTGGATAGCTGGCGGCTTCTCGCAGCCGGGATGCGCCGGTTGCCGACACCGCAGCCCAGGCCGCTGATTGTGGAGCGCGCACGCGCGCGAGCCGAAATCCGGTTTGCGGAAGAAGCCGAACATCGCTGGCACCGCATTGTGATGGTCGGCGTGATTCTATTTGCCTGGGCGCTGACGTTGATGAGCTGGCCCGTGGTGCGGCTCGTCAGCGGCGGATTACTGGGCATGCTGGATCCGCGCTTGAACCATGCTTGGCTGGGATTCGCATTCTTCACGACTATCATTTGGATGACGGGTGGCGCAGCAGCCGTGTTTTTGTCCCTTCAGCAGCGGCGGGAAAGGAGATTGGCATGAGCGGATTTAACAATCAGTTGCGGGTGATCCCGCGGATTGCATGGATTCTTGCAGTGGTGGCATATCTCTGTCTTAGCATCCTTTTGTTCGCGGTTGCCTTGCCGGGCGATCGGCACATGCGCGAATGGAATCCAATAGGGCAAATCCTGTTTGCCTTTGGTATCCCTCTCTTCGTGTTCGTATTCGTGTTGCTCGTGGGCTATGTCTATGGCGATGCGAAGCGGCGCGGTATGCCGTATGTGATGTGGACCCTGCTGGCGCTTTTCATTCCCGATGGCATCGGCATCATTCTCTACTTTCATCTTGCGCAAGCCAATGCCGAAGCCGTGCCCGGGCTGCTCGCAAGATGTTCCATCGGGGTTTGTATTCTGCCCGCATTGTGGTACGCCGCTGCAAGCCACGTGCCCCGGTTGCGGCCGTGGCGTGGAGCGAGGCTGGGCGAACTGCCCGCATTGCGGGACAAAATTGCCGTCACAGCCTGGTCGTGCGGCTTAACCCGGCGCCAATCGGCTTTGAAAAATGCGGCGTCCTTGTCAGTCGGCGGAAGCATTTTCCTTCGCGAAGGATTTCCCGGTAGAATGCACGGGGAACGCGAGGAGGCTTCTTGTGCCATACGTGCAAGTAACCTGGGTGGAAGGGCGCACGCCGGAACAAAAACGCAAACTGGCAGAGCGCATTACACAAGTATTGATAGAAGATGGCAAAGCCAAGCGCGAAAATATTCAGGTGACCTTCGTCGATTTGCCGGCAACAGATTACGCTGAAGCGGGCGTAACCGTCGCCGACCAAAAGCGCACACCCTAGTTCAACCTTATTTCGCCTTCCACGTGGCGCCGATAAAGCGCGAAACTCGCTCAGGCCGCTGGACCCATCTCGCGCCGCACCAGCACCGCGTCAATGAAGTAACCAATCCCAATGGAGATAGGAATGATGCCGAATACTGCTGCCTGCATCGCTTCCGCCTCAAATTTCGACAGCCACATAAAAGTCAGCGTATAGCCCAGCCCGCCGGCGATAAGCAAAATCGCTGCTTTCCGCGAACGCGCATGCGGCGGCAATTCTTCCGCGATGGGAACCGACACTCCCTTGGCAATGGCCGCCAAGCGCTCCTCCGTTCGCAATTTTCGAACGCGATACCAGGCGTAAATAGCAGCCAGCGGAACCGAAAATGCAAGCACGACTGCAGCGAATCCGATCGGGTCCATGGGAGCTCTCCTCTGTTTTGTCAGCTTCTTGAACTTCAAACAAAGGTACGCAGGCGGGCCTTCAGATGTTCCTTGGATGCCTCGGAATGTCTGACGGGATTTTCCTGCGATGCGCGGACCGGCGATGCGAAAGCTTTGCGAAGACGCGAGTTATTTTGACGCAGTCTGGACTTCCATGGTCTGGTCCACGAAGTAATCGCGTACAGCCCGGATTCGTGGCAGCGGGACAATGCGCGACTGCGCGGAAGCCGGTAGACGTATTCTCGATTTCGTATGTGTATCCCTGCCGGCTCCTGTTCTGCATGGCAAGCGCGCCGCTCGAGGTCAGATCATCCAGGGACGCAAATCCTCCATGCTCGGCCTGGTAACCGCGTTCGGCCTGGGCCAGAGCGATCAGATCATTTTTCACGCCGACGATGTTGATGGTTTGCGCAGGCGTTCCGGCGCCATCAGACCGGGCTTTCGAAAAGTAAAAGCTGTAAGCCAGCAGCGCAATCAATGCCACCACGAGAATTCCAAGCATGCCTTTCATGCGCACCTCGCCCTTTGATTTTAAGCCCTGGATACTCTCTGCGACGTTCTGTGGAGGGACGCTTGTTCCATCCGAGCAATGAAGCTGAGTCGGAAGGCCACGCTGAGCATTCCAGCGCACGTAATCTTTCTTGCGCGCCCCGCGTCTAATAACGTCAATAGGAGCAATCAAGACATGGAGAAGTGGATTCGGGTTCTGCGCAATTCTTTTTCTCGCGGCGGCGCTTGCGGGCTCGATCGCAAGCCCATTGCCGGCACAATCCGCCGCCGCAATGTCCGCATCGGCCGAACGAGGAACGGAAATTTTGTTCGCAGCAGCAAATGCGGCCGGAGGCGAAAAGCTGGCCTCCGTAAAGACGCTGGGAATCAACGAAGGCGGCACGCTGATCCACCAGCAGGGCGAGACCGCGCTCAACGTAAAATGGTTAGTATCGTATCCGGACCGTTCTCGCGGCGAGGTCACCCTCGGCGATCAAAAAATTTTTCAGGTCTGTGACGGGACTTCTGCGTGGCTGCAATTCGCGCAAGGCACTCGCGACACTACGCCTGTAATTTCAGAATTCAAACGCGGAATCTCGCTTTTCGGCGGGGGCTGGGGACTTTATCGGGAAGTGCTTGCCGGAAAACTCACCGGACAATTTATCGGCGAAACGGAAATTGACGGAAAGAAAACGCTGGGCGTTGCGGTAGAGGGCCCGTTCGGCCCATTGAAGCTCTACTTTTATACCGACACGCATTTGCTTGCCGCCGCGCGATTTCAATCCGCTGGAGAACACGGGCCCACGGACAACGAGCAGCGCTGGAGTGATTACCGGCCGGTTAAAGACATGCCGTTTGCCTTCTCCACCGTCACATATCGCGATGGCGCAAAATTTTTCGAATCGACGATTCACGATGTGCAGCTGAATCCGGCCATCGATGAATCGTTGTTCGCCAAGCCGCAACCCGCGGCTCCCGCGGCTTCCCAATAATGCGCTGCTTATTTCACGGTCAAGATCACTTTGCCGATATTTTTCCGCTCCTGAATATATCTGTGCGCCGCAGCGGCCTCCGCCAGCGGAAAGGACTTCCCGATGACCGGCTTGATCTTGCCCGTGGCGTACATGCGAAAAATCTCATCGAGTTCGCCCCGCAGCAGCGCGCCGCGGGATTGCAAGCGCCCGAGATTCACGCCGATCACGGCAATGTTATCGCTCATCAATTTCATGGGATGAAACCGGGGAATCTGGGCCAGCGTTTTGAGTCCTCGAGTCAAACTCCGCTTTCCGTCAGGCCCTGCAGCCGCGGAGAGACCGTACACCACCAACCGGCCGGTGGGACCGAGGCATTTATAACTGCGCGAAAAACACTTTCCGCCGATCGGGTCCATCACCATTTCGATTCCGTCCGGTGCGAACTTGCGCACCACCTCGACGAAATCGTTTTTCTCATAATCAATTGCGTGATCCACGCCGATCTTGCGCAGATATTCCTGTTTTGTGGGCCCCGCTGTGCCGAAAATCACCAAGCCCACGGGCTCGTGCAAGTTGCACGGCGGCGATCCCCACGCCACCCGCCGCCCCGTGAACCAGTATCCTGTCTCCCGGCTGCAGGTTTCCCATCGTAAACATCGAGTGATATGCGGTCAGGTAGTTCACCGGGATCGCGGCGGCATCGTCGAAGGACATGGCCGCGGGCATGCGATACACTTGGCGCGAAGGAACGGCCACCCATGCGGCATAGGCGTTGAATTGCGTGAGCGCAGCTACCGCTTCGCCGACTCTCAGCGGCTCGCCTTCCGCCGGCTTTCCGCCACTATCGGCAATTTTCTCGATTACACCCGCAATTTCCAGCCCCGGAACGAAGGGCGGCTTGGGCGTTCCAGGGTAAATTCCCATGCGCTGCAGCAGGTCCGCGAAGTTTACGCCGATGGCTTTCACGCGAATCAGCGCTTCTCCCTGCTTGAGCTGCGGGTCGGGGAGTTCGCGCGCTTCAAAAACTTCCGGGGCACCATACTTCCTTACGACCATGGCGCGCATCTAAGTCTCCTTGTGCCGCTTCCGCGCTGGGACTCTGCTCTTCCCCTGGCTTTTCATTTTGGATTCGAGGCGTCCTATCTTAAACTGTAAGGCTTTGTGCAACCATGAAAACTAAACCTACGATAAGAACTCTCGGTGTTAGTAGCGTCATCCTAATAACAGCCTGGGCCTGTGTGGCCGGCGACCGTCCGCCGCAGACAGCGACTCCTCCCGTCCTAACCGCCATGCAGGAAGAGCTTGACCGCTCGATGGCCGGTATTTCGAAAGCTGAACCTCCCGACTATTTCATCAGCTATACCGTCGCGGACCGCCAGTATTCAGAAGTGTCCGGCTCGAACGGCGCTCTGCTATCGAGCGGGGATAGCCGTGCGCGCTGGCTGGAAGTGCAAACCAGGGTGGGAACCTACCAACTTGACGACACGCACAAACTGGGCGACCGCCAGCCGAGTTGGACCAGCCCCGGAACTACCATGGCTCTCGACAGCGATATTCCGGTGCTGCGGCGCGAAATCTGGCGCGAGACTGCCCGGCAGTACCGCGCCGCGACCGAAGCGCTAATCAAAGTCCAGACCAGCCAGCAAGTCCAGGTACAAACCGCGGAGGGAAATGCGCCGGATTTTTCGCGCGAGAAGGCTCACGTCTCGATCGGCCCGCGCGTGGATATTACCGTTGACCGCAAACCCTGGGAAGAGCGCGTGCGAAAATACACCGCTGCGTTCAGCAACTCGCCTGCGGTGCTGAATTCCATCGCCACTTTTACCGCCCTGGGCACGAATCAATATCAGGTGAATACGGAAGGCACCAAGCTCGCATTCGGCCAGGTGCATTACCGGCTAGAACTCTACGTTCAAAGCAAAGCCCCCGATGGCATGGACATCAACCGTTACGCTAATTTCGATTGGCTCACTCCCAAAGACGCCCCGACGGACAAAGTGGTTTTCGACCGCATCCAGACCATGATTGCGGAGACAGAAGCGTTGGACAACGCGCCGCTGGTTGATCCCTACGCCGGTCCCGCGCTATTGACTGGCCGCGCCGCCGCCGTTTTCTTTCACGAAGTCTTTGGCCATCGCGCAGAGGGCTTCCGCCAGAAGGACATTAACGAAGGCCAAACTTTTACCAGTAAAGTCGGCGAGCAGATTCTGCCGGAATTTATTTCCATCAAGGACGATCCCACAGAAGCATCGTTCCACGGCCAAATGTTGCTCGGCAATTATGCCTTTGACGACGAAGGTGTGCCGGGCGAGAACGTTTCGCTCGTGGATCACGGCGTGCTGAAAACTTTCTTGATGTCGCGCTCGCCGCTGGTAACCATTCCGGAGTCGAACGGTCACGGGCGCCGTCAGCTTGGATTTGTGCCCGTCGCGCGCCAAGGAAATTTGATCGTCTCAAGTTCGCGAACGATGACCGACGCCCAGTTGCGCCAAAAGCTGATCGAACTGGTTAAAGCGCAAGGTAAGCCGTTCGGCCTCCTGATTGACGACATCGCCGGAGGCTTCACCTTCACCGGACGAGCTCAGCCGCAGGCGTTTCAAGTGCTTCCGCTCGTGGTTTACAAAGTTTTCCCCGATGGGCGCCCGGATCAGCTTGTGCGCGGTGTGGACATTGTCGGCACGCCGCTTGTTTCACTGACGAAAATCGTGGCTACCGGCGACACGCCTGATATTTTCAACGGCTACTGCGGCGCTGAATCCGGTTCCGTCCCGGTTTCCGCCGTGGCGCCCGCGATTTTGATTTCAGAAATGGAAGTACAGAAAAAAGAAACTTCCACGGACAAGCCGCCCATCCTTCCGCCCCCGGCGCACGATCCCCAGGGGCATTATCCGGGCCAAAATAACACCGCGGAAAATAATTCGCAGACAAAGGGACAACAGCCGTGAAGAAATTTTCTGTGATTGCCTTGATTGCGGCATTTGCAATTCCTCTGTCTGCAGGCGTGCCCGCCCACGCCACGCACACTGCATCTCCGGCCGCCGCCAGCTCGCAAGCCGCCGTGCCTTCCACCGAAACCGACCAGACGCTTCACGCCATGCTTGACGAAATGGAGCGTGCGCGCACCCGTCTGCAACTTCCGGGCGTGGAAAAGCCTTTTTACTTCGAATATCGCCTGATGGACGTGGATGTGCGCGCGATTACCGCGTCGTTCGGCTCGCTGATCAATAGTTCCACCACGCGCAACCGCTTCATGAGTGTCGACGTTCGCGTCGGCGACTATCACCTCGACAGCTCGAATTTCATCAGCGAAGACGGGTTTCAGGGCTTTCTCGGCTCCACCGGCCAGGTGGGCATCGACCACGACTACAATTCGCTTCGCCAGGATCTTTGGCTCGCCACCGACCAGGCCTACAAGCAAGCCGTCACGCAGATGTCGCTCAAGCAAGCCTTTCTGCGCAGCTTAACCAAGCCGCCCGAGATCGACGACTTTTGGCAGGCGCCTCCCACGCAGCAAATCGATCCGCGCGTGAACCCTGATTGGACCTCGCGCAACTGGGAAGAAGAAGCGCGCAAAGCTTCTGAAGTTCTCAAGAACTTCCCTCAGCTCAACGGTACGCGCGTGAATTACTACATGGTGTATGTCACCTACTATTTGATGAACAGCGAAGGCACCACGCTGCGAACGTCGCGCAGCCTGGCTGCCATCGAAGCCGCCATCGACACGCAAGCTGACGACGGCATGCCGTTGCACAATTTTTATTCGCTCTATCTCGCGCGCCCTGCGGATCTTCCGGACCCCGAAACCGTGGCTAAATCCCTGGCGCAAACCGGAACCGACCTAATAATGTTGCGCGCGAGCCCGCTCGTTCCGGATTACACCGGCCCCGTGCTTTTCGACGCGCCCGCAGCCGGCTCCATTCTCGCGCAGGTGCTGTCGCCTTCGCTCTCCGGCGCGCGTCCGCCGCTTTCCATGGGCTCCTCCTTCGATGCAGTCATGGAACGCTTCGGCGGCCGCAGCGAATGGACCGGCCGCGTCGGAACGCGAGTGCTTCCGGCGAATGTGACCCTCGTTGACGATCCCACGCTGAAGGACTTTCAGGGAAAACCGCTGCTCGGAAATTACGCCGTGGATGATGAAGGTGTCATCGCCCAGCGTGTCACGCTGGTGGATAACGGCACTCTCAGAGACTTGCTCATGTCGCGTCGGCCCGGCCCCGACTTCCAGAAATCCAATGGCCATGCCCGCTCTGCAAATCTTTCCGATACTGTTCCGCTCGCCAGCAATCTTTTTTTCCAAGCAACCGGTTCGCTCGACGCAGCCGGCCTGAAAAAGAAATTCCTCGATGCCTGCCACGACGACGGCCACGAATGGTGCCTGGAAGTGAAGCGCATGGATAATCCCGCGCTCTCTTCAATCCGTCAGGAAGATTTCAACGAGTTCATCGGTTCCATCGCCGGCGGCCTTTCGAGCGGCGAGCGCATGCCGCTGATGGTATATCGCGTGTACGTTGCGGATGGCCGCGAAGAAATGGTTCGTGGCGGCCACATCGAAGGACTAACGCTGCGCTCTCTGCGAAACATTCTCGGCATCGGCAGCGACAGCGAAGTGAGCACCTACATGCAGAATCCCGCAGGCGGTTTCGCCGGTACCGCGTTGGGCGCCTTCGGTTCGGCCCAGGGCGGCATTCCCAGCACAATCACCGCGCCTTCGCTACTGCTCGACGAAATCGAGATCCGCGGCTTTCACGGCGAACCCCGCCGCCTGCCGCTGGTGCCCGCCCCCGCGCTGAAATAGCCTGGGCTATGGCCGCTGTGTTTTCAATCGTGACGAACCCACTCGGATTGCACCTTCGGCGGCCGCGTCAAGGTTTGCATCACCACGCAATACTGTTCCGTCTTTTCCTGCAATCCCTTCATTTGTTCCGGGGTTGCGTTTGGCGCGGCTACATCAAAATGAAGACGAACGCTCTCGAAACCGACGGGTACGTCTTTTGATATTCCAAGTGTGCCGCGAAGATCCAAGTCTCCCTCCACCGTCACCTCAATGCGCTCGGTCGGTATGCCCATAGCCGCAGCCACCATCTGACAGGTGATCTGCGCGCAAGCCGCCAGAGCCCCAAGCAAAAGATCGCCGGAGCACGCGCCCGCACCCGCTCCTCCAACGCCCTTGTGCGCCTCGGCGTGGTAAACGGCACGCCCAATATCCACCGAGCAGGACACCGGAGCATCCGTCTGCGCGCCTTTCGCCCGAAGTGTGATGCGCGAGGCGCTGGGGTCACTGCGGTATTGGTCTTTCAGCGGCTTCTGTAGCGATCGAAGATCCATGGCGGCGTCACCCTTTTATTTAATCTCGGCCATTTCTTTAAAACCAGAGGCAGCTTCGGCCAAGGCGTCTTGAAGCCGCTCCACCTGCGTGCTAGCATAAATGCACATCAAAGGGAGTTCTATGCCAAAGTTCGTCATCGAGCGCGAAGTCCCCGGAGCCGGAAACCTAACCGACGCGGAATTGCGCGAACTGTCCCAAAAGTCAGTCAGCGTTCTGAAGGAAATGGGTCCCAAGATCCAGTGGCTCCACAGCTACGTAACCGGCGACAAGGTGTACTGCGTTTACCTCGCTCCCGACGAAGCGACCATCCGGGAACACGCCAAGCGCACAGGCATTCCTGCCAATCGCGTTTCCGCCGTGCGCCGGCTTATCGACCCGTCAACCGCGGAGTAAGCGCTGGGTACCTCCGACGGCCCGCATATCCTGCCGAGCTAACTGTGCGGGAGATGCCGCATCTGGTATCAGCACCTCGTATAGCTTTCTCGACTGGCATCGTCCAGCCCTCTAACCACGCCATCGCGCTCGCCGTGTTGGTCAGTGCCTGCCGTGCCGGGTCCAGTATCGCTTCCAGCTTGATGTGCTCGGCGGGCGTGAGCGGAGCGCTAATATTTTGACGCAGCGCAGCCGCCGCGCCTGCCAGCCGCAGCGAACGCTCCGCTTGCAGTTGGGCCGCCGCTAAGCACGCGAAACATTCCAGCAGGCGGGAAATTCCGCGTTTATGTTCCAGTTCCTGGAAAATCCTGAGGCTTTCGCGGTAGAGACTCTGTGCTTCGCTGCAATTCCGCCGTTCCCTCGCCAGGGTTCCGAGATCAGCCAGCGTCCCGGCAATGCCCCAGCGGTCACCGAGTTGCCGAAAAATCGCCAGGCCCTCCTGATACAACCTCTGTGCGGCCTCGTCGTCACCTTGCTCTCGCGCGACATCCCCCTGCGAGTTCAGCGACCAAGCGACGCCCGTGCTATCTTCCAATCCCTGGAAGATTGCAAGGCACTCCGCATGCAACGAGCGCGCGTGGTCATACTCGCCCTGCAACTTTAGGATATTCGCCAGGTTACTAAGAGCTCTAGCGATGGCCGTCAGATCGCCCAATTCTCTCCACAGCCCCAGGCTCTCCTCGAACAGCGAGTGCGCGACTGCGAGATCGTCCCGGTCCCGAGCATTCACTCGCCAATGCGTTTAGAGAGACAGCGGCGCCCTGCTTGTCGCCCAAACGACGCGCGATGTCCAAACTTTCGCTAAAGAGCGCATTCGCCGAGGCGTAATCTCCCTGCGCGCCCACAAGCACACCTGCCGCAAATAGCGCGCGTGCTCGCGCCTTCGTTGGAGCAAACGCTCCTTTCAGCTTTAGTAGCTTGGCGAGACTGTCGCTGCCTTCGGCGAGATACTCTCGCGCCTCCCAAAAGCGAAACAGGGCCGCGCCGAGACGCAGGCCCCACTCCGCATCTGCGGTCTGTGTCAGCCACTCAAGCGCCGCGCGAAAATTGTCATGCTCCATCGTGAAGCGTTCCAGCCATTCCGCTCGCTCCGCGCCGCTCTGCTCTGTGACCTTCTCTTCTGCCAGCACCAGGCAGTAGGCGGAATGGGCACGCCTGGTTGAAGCCTCTTCCTTGCTTGCCTCCAGCTTTTCCCGAGCGTACTCGCGGATCGTTTCCAGCATCGAAAAACGCGATTCTCCGTTCGCTTGCTCGGCCTGCTGCAGCAGGCTTTTGTCCACCATGGATGCCATGCCATCGAGTAAATCCAAATCGAGATCGCCTTTGGTGTCGCACACAGCTTCCACCGCCTCCAGGGTGCATCCTCCGACGAACACCGATAGTCTTCGGAAAAGCTTCTGTTCGGCAGCGCTTAAGAGATCGTAGCTCCAATCGATAGCGGCGCGAAGCGTCTGCTGCCGTTGTGGAAGGTCTCGCGCGCCGCCCGTCAATAACTGCAAGCGGCTGGCAAGGCGGGTCTGCAACGCAGAGAGCGATAAGAACTTTCACCCGGGCAGCCGCGAGCTCGATGGCGAGGGGCAGGCCGTCCAAGCGGGCGCAAATCTCGGTGACGGCCCGGGCGTTTTCTGCGTTGAGTTCAAAATCCGGCTTGGCAGCAGCGGCGCGTTGTACGAACAGGGCTACAGCAGGACACCGTGACAGCAGCTCAAGCGACGGCGTGGACTTCGAATCCGGCAGCGCTAGCGGCGGCACCGGAAATTCATGTTCGCCATACACGTGCAGCGCCGCGCGACTCGTTACCAGGATCTTAAGATTGGGCGCGGCGGCCAGAAGCTCTGCAACGACAGGTGACGCCTGAATCAGGTGTTCGAAACTGTCCAGCACGAGCAGCATCGGTGCGCGCAACTGAATCCTGAAGATTCTTCTTGAGTGTCTCGAGCGGCGACTGGTTCCCCGCCTCCCGAATCCCCAGCGTCTGCACGATCGCCGATGCCATCAACCCCGGATCGCTCACCGGTGAGAGCGGGACGAAATGAATGCCGCCTGGAAAGCGCTCGACAAGGCCACTCGCCACCTCCACCGCGAGCCGCGTTTTCCCGATACCGCCCATACCAGTGACCGTAACCAACCGCACATCCTGCCGTAGCAGAAGTTCTTTGGCGGCGTCTACTTCTTTCTCTCGCCCCACAAATCGGGTCCGCTGCACGGGAATATTCGTCGGACGCGGCTCCGCCTGCTTGACTTGTTTCTCCGAGAGGCGATCGCGTATGGCAGCGAGTTCGAGCGCGAGATCGCGGGTAGAGGAGTAACGCTTTTCAGGCTCTTTCTCCAGACACCTCTCGATAGCCCAACACAGCGGAGCGGGCGCTTCGGGGTTTTGCGCTCCGATGGGTTCCACTTGTTCCCGGAGAATTGCGACCATCGTCTCCGCCACCGTGTTCCTCTTAAACGCTCGCTTTCCGCTCACCATCTCGTACAGCACCAAGCCGAACGAGAACTGGTCCGACCGGAAATCCAGCCGGCTGCCGCTGGCCTGCTCCGGTGACATGTACTGCACCGTTCCTGTTATCCCGCCCGGTTGAGTCTGCCACCCGGACATCGTCTGCTCCCCCGATTGCTCTCCGCTGGGTGACACGAGTTTCGCTAGACCGAAGTCCAAGATTTTTATGAATCCATCGTCGGTGACCATCAGGTTGTCAGGCTTCAAGTCCCGGTGCGCGATACCCGCTTCATGCGCCTTGGCCAATCCCTCCGCGACCTGCGCTGCGATTTCAATCGCCTTTCGTATTGGCAACGAGCCAGCGGCTAGCAGCTCACGCAGGGTCTTTCCTTCTATCAGCTCCATCGCTATGTAATGAGTGGAGCCTTCCTGCCCGAGGTCATAGATCGTAACGATATTGGGATGATTGAGCGCGGATGCGGAGCGCGCTTCACGCTCGAAGCGGCCCAACCTGTCGCTGTCTGCTGCGAATTCGGCGGGAAGAATCTTGATCGCAACAATACGGCCCAGGCGCGCATCACGCGCCCGGTACACCTCACCCATACCGCCCACGCCCAGCAGCGTCACGATTTCATATGGGCCGAGGTGAGTCCCTGGAAGGAGCGCCATAAGTTGCCGCGATTATAACCTCGGAATTCCCTGTCCCGGTACTCCCGTCTCGCTCCCCGGGAAACATTCCCAGTCTCGGCAGCGACACGACCGTTCTCACCTACATGCAGAATCCCTCCGGCAGGTCGCTGAAACCGCCCTGGGCGCGCGTATAATCCACCGCATGTCATCTGTGCCGGCGATGGCCGCTAGCGACCAAGCCTCCCGCGAAAAGCGGCTGGCGGCGCTTGGCTCGATTGGTTCGGCGGTGGTGCTTGTCACGCTGAAGGTTTTCCTGGTTGCGCTCACCGGCAGCTTGGGAATTTTGTCCGAGGCGCTGCATTCGAGTCTCGATTTGGTCGCCGCCGTCATCACCTATCTTTCCGTGCGCGTGTCGGACAAGCCTCCCGACTCCGACCACCTATACGGCCACGGCAAAGTAGAAAGTTTTTCCGCGTTCGTCGAAACCGCCCTTTTGCTCTTCACCGCCATTTACATTATCTGGGAGGCGATTCAGCGCCTCGTGTTTCACTCCGTAGAAATGCGTCCCAGCCTTACGGCCATTCTCGTCCTCGCTTTTGCCATGGGGATTGATTTCATTCGCTCCCGCGCGCTGAACCGTGTCGCGAAAAAATATCCCAGCGAAGCCCTGGAAGCCGACGCGCTGCATTTCTCCACAGACGTTTGGAGCACGTTCGTCGTCATTCTCGGTATTACCGGAGCGTGGCTCGGATTGAAATTTGGCATCCCCTGGCTCGGCAAACTGGACGCAGTAGCGGCACTCGGCGTCGCCGGAGTGATCATCTGGATCGGCTCGCGGCTTGGCAAACGCACCGCCGACGCGTTGCTCGACGTGGCTCCCAGCGGCCTGCGCGAGCGAATCACCGCTGCCGTGGATAAAACCGAAGGCGTGTTGCGCACCGAACGCGTGCGCGTCCGCCGTGCCGGCCAGCGTTATTTCGTGGACGTTACC
This sequence comes from uncultured Acidobacteriota bacterium, assembly GCA_963830375.1. Classification (GTDB taxonomy): domain Bacteria; phylum Acidobacteriota; class Terriglobia; order Acidiferrales; family UBA7541; genus Palsa-295. The sequence continues at coordinate 184,436 of CAWHMJ010000004.1, read as the reverse complement.
ATCAGCGTCCCGCGCACAGCGAGTCTCGAGCAGGCCCACGCCGCCAGCGAATCGGTGGAGAAACGCATCGGCCAGATCGTCCCCGCGGACGTGGTGGTCCACGTCGAGCCACGCGCCCGGCAGAACGAGCATCCCTTCGAAACCATTCGCGCCATCGCCCAGCGCCGCGGCCTCGCTATTCACGAAATATCCGCGAACCAGTACGACGGACATCTTTTCATCGAGTTGCATCTGGAAGTGGAAGAAGGATCGAGCTTGCGGGAAGCCCACCGCCGCGCTACGGAACTGGAAAATGAAATCCTGCAAGCTACCGACCCCGGCGCGCGCGTCAACATTCACATCGAACCGCTCGGCGTGAAAATTGGAGGCGCCGAAGAGATGAAAGAGCTTTCGCGCTCGGTCCAGCATTTTCTGAATTCACTCCAATCGGAATATCACGAGCTGGTGGATTGCCACGACGTTCGCGTGCGCAGCGCCGATCACAAAATCCTGGTCTCCTGCCATTGCGCCATGGACGGAAGCCTTCCGATCACGGCGGTTCACGACATCACCGCCGCCCTGGAAGACCGCGTCAAGGAAAGATTTCCTCAAATTTTCCGCCTGACGATTCACCCCGAGCCCGTGGAGGAAGCGTAGCGGCGGCCGGCAAAAACCTGCGCGCCCAATGCCATCACAGCGGGAAAACATTCGAGCACGTAGCGCGGCTCGGGAGTTTCCACCATCGTGGTGAAGAATGCCGTTCGCAAAATGACAAACGTAATCAGCAGCGCCGTGCCGGGCTCTCGCCGCGCGATCCAAATTCCCGCCAGCGCGAGACCCAAATAAACGAAATTCGCGGCAACCAAGCTGAGCGTCGTAAGAAAATCCGGACGGTCGTCCTCCCATTCCACCCGCACCGGCCGCAAATGTCCGGAATAAGGAAGCAACTCGATTCGAGGCGTGAACCATAGAGTGAGCGAACGCAGAAACGGAATTTTTAGATAAGTGCGCAAGGGATCCCGGCGGGTTCGTTCGCGGGCAATCTCGCGAAACTGCTGGTCCAGCGCCGGCCCGACCGTCAACTCATCATTATATTGATCCAACAAATCGGAAACGCGCGCGCGTTCCGCGGGCGAGTCGAAGGCGTAAGCGGGAATTTCGTCAATCGGAATTTCTTCCCCGTTCAGTCTCCAATCGGTGAGGTATACGTCCCGGAAGTGCCAAAGCCAGGTATTCGTCCAACCGATGAAGCCGAGCGGAGTGTATTCTCCCGGCAATTCGCTGTATCGCGGCGCCAGAAATTGCACCTCGTGCAGCGTACGCCAGTTGCGCGCGGCCCACGGAACCAGCGGCAAGATCACTCCGACTGCGAGCAACAATCCGGCTCGCAAAAGCTTCGTCCAATTCACCGGTCGCCACCACTTCATCGCGAGGACCAAACCAGCGGCCACAAGCAGAATGGGGGTTTCCGGCCGCACCAGAGTGCCGAAGCCCACAACGATTCCGGCCAGGAACCATGGATTCCGAAGTCCCGTGGTGAACCCGAAGCCGGAAGCCGCATCGATCTTTTTGCCGAGTTCGGTTTCCAGCAAAACCAAAATCGCAAGCGTGGTTAGAAATGTCGTCAGCGTTTCGGTGAGCGGCACGGCAGTATAATTCGCCGTAAACGGGCAAAGCGCCGCGAGCCAAAGCCCCGCCAGCGCCACGCGCCTGCGGGCCGCTGCCGGAGCAAGCCGCGCCGCGATCAGCGCGATTAAAAAACACGTGACCATGTCCATCACCACCTGCGCCAGCAACACCGCTCGCGGAGAATTCCCCGCGAAAGCGAACACTGCTGCCAGAAACGCGGAATAACCTGGCACGCGCATGTCCACCGGAGTGAGCTGCCCGTTTACAGGAAATCCGTACACTCCCTTCTTGAGCCAATTCCAGGCTAGCTCAATGTAGAATGGAGCATCGCCGGATTCCGTGACGGGGAACCTCAGCACGAAGAACAATCGCAGAGCCAGCCCAGCCAATACAGCGAGGCTTACACTCACGCGCATCTTAGTGTGTTGAGTAATTGACACCATGTTGATGGACGGCTAGCTTGGATTGTCCCGATGCCTGAACGCAAGCCTATTTTCTACGATCAAGAGCGGCGCCGCTGGCGGCGCACTCGCCGTGTCCTGGAAGTTGCAGGCGGCCTTTTCACCATCGTGCTTGTTATTTTTCTGATCAACGTCGGCCGCAACCCGGAACTTCCGGATATTTTGCAAGCGGACAACCACGCAGGCCTGCACGCGATTCGCGCGCGTCTCCCGGTTCTCAAGCCTAAACCTACCCGTGGCCGCAAGCGCAAGATCGCGGCGTTGGGCAAGATCCCGCAGAACTACGATCCGTTGCGCGCCGCCTTCTACGAAGAAGATGATCCTTCCAGCTTGGCCTCCCTTCAGTTGCATTACCACGATATCGACTTGCTGATTCCTGATGCGCTGCACGCAGCCTGGACCGATGGCCATTTGGAGATTGACCAAAACACGAAGTTGGACGCCTGGATGAAGTCCATGAAATCGACCGGTCTCGAAATCCCGATCATGTCCATGGTCAATAACTACAACGGAAAGGACTGGGCCATAAAAGATATGGCGGAAATGCTGGCGCGTCCCGCAGCTCGCCAGCGCCTGATCAAGGAGCTTACGGATTTCACCACGCAGCAGCACGAGCCCGGCATCGTCGTTGATTTCGAGCAAGTGCCGAAATCCAGCATGGAGGATTTCCAGCATTTTATTCACGACCTGGGAGAATCGCTTCGCGCCGCGAATTTAAAACTGATGATTGCGCTCCCGGCCGCGGACTGGACCTACGACTACAAGTATCTGGCGGCGCAAACCGACGCCATGATCCTGATGAACTACGATTTTCACTATCCCACATCCGATCCCGGTCCTATCGCCGCTCAGGACTGGTTCGTCACCAACATACAGAACATCACCAAGCTTGTGCCGCCGGAAAAAATCGTGATGGGCATCGCCAATTATGGCTATGACTGGGAGGCAAAATCGAAGGCCACTCCGCACCCGATAGCCCAGCCTGTCACATTCCAGCAAGCCATCGTCACCGCGGTGGAATCGGAAACCGACGTGGAGTTCGATTCCGATTCTCTAAGCCCGCATTATTCCTATGAAGATGAAAAGAATAATGTGCACCAAGTATGGATGCTCGACGCGCTGACGGCTTACAACGAACTGCGCGTCGCCGAGCGCGCGGGAGTCCGCGGTACCGCATTGTGGCGCTTGGGAATGGAAGACCCCTCGATATGGTTCATATGGGACGCCACACATCCCGACGACGCGATTCGCAGCAAAGTGCAGGACGTTCCGCCGGGCTACGATTTAATTCTCGAAGGCCAAGGCGATATCTGGCGCATAACCTCCACGCCTCAGAGCGGCCGGCGTGAATTCGATTACGATGCTTCCACCGATCTTTTCACCGACGAAGCATTCAAAACCTATCCGCTCTCCTGGCGTATCGACCAGATGGGATACCTACCCCACAAAGTAGCGCTCACATTCGATGATGGCCCGGATCCGCAGTGGACACCTAAGATCGTCGACATCTTGCATCAGAAACAGGCGTCCGCGGCCTTTTTCGTGATCGGCGAGTCCGCGAACCAGGATCCGAAAATCGTAAAGCGTGAGTTCGATCTCGGAAATGAAGTCGGCAATCATACCTTCACGCATCCTGACTTTGAAACCATTTCAAAATCCCAGCTCCAGTTCGAATTGAATCTTACCGAGCTCCTGCTGGAAAGTAATCTCGGAGTGAAAACTCTGCTTTTTCGGCCGCCCTACGGCATCGATCATCAGCCCGAAACAGCCAGTGAAATCGCCATGTTGCCCATTCCCCAGGCCATGGGCTACATCATCGTCGGCGCGCAAATCGACCCGCACGACTGGGGCGAACCTGATGGCGGCGCGCCTCCGCCCGTGGATACCATCGTCCAGCGCGTGATCGCCGACGTGCAAACCAGCAAGGGAAATATCATCCTGATGCACGATGGCGGCGGCGACCGCAGCCACACCGTGGCAGCGCTTCCGCAAATTATTGATGGCTTGCGCGCTAAAGGCTACGAATTCGTTTCGGTGGCGACCCTCCTGGGCCAAACACGCGCGCAAGTAATGCCGCCGCTGACCCACGAGGAGTGGCTGCTCGCGCGCGCCGATGCGTTTGCCTTTGAAGCCTTCCGCTGGTTCCGTTTCGGCATCGCGTTCATTTTCATCACCGGGATTTTGCTCGTCAGCGGTCGCGCTCTGGTCATCGGTTTATTGGCCCTCGCCGAAAAACTCAGGCCCAACCCGGCGGATCATCCCGAATACCAGCCGGAAGTCACCGTGATGATTCCCGCGTATAACGAGGAATCAGTTATCGTCGATACCGTTCGCTCGGCGCTGATCTCCGCTTATCCGAAACTTGAGATCCTGGTGATAGACGACGGTTCCACCGACCGCACCGCCGAGCTCGTCCGCTCCAATTTTGGCCGCGACCCGCGCGTGCGTTTGTTGCTGCAGCCCAATCGCGGCAAACCGGCTGCGCTGAATCATGCGCTGTCGGAAGCCGCAGGCGATATTGTTGTCTCCATCGATGCCGATACGATTGTGGATCCCGAAGCGGTCCCGCGGCTGGTGCGCCATTTCGCGGATCCAAAAGTCGGCGCGGTCGCCGGCAACGTGAAAGTGATGAACCGCAATAAGTGGCTCACGCGCTGGCAGGCGCTCGAATACATCACCAGCCAGAACCTGGAAAAGCGCGCATTCGATCTGCTGAATTGCATTCCGGTAGTACCCGGCGCGGCAGGAGCCTGGCGCACGGACTTGCTTCGCGCCAACGGCGGATTTTCGGGCGACACCGTGGCGGAAGATACCGACCTCACCCTGACCATTCGCCGCAATGGCTGGAAAATTTTGTACGACGAAGATGCTATCGGGCGCACGGAAGTCCCGGACACCGTGGAAGCTCTGATTCGCCAGCGATTCCGCTGGACGTTCGGTACGCTGCAAGCTGTATGGAAACATCGTGACGCCGTAGGCAAACCGCGCTATGGCACTCTGGGTTGGATCGCCATCCCCAATATTTTCCTGTTCCAAATTATTCTTCCGCTGGTTTCACCCGTGATCGATCTCCTGTTTATACTTTCCATCGCTCTCTGGGGCCTTGCGCAGCTTCGAATCGCCCGTTTGCCGCAGCTTTGGACGCTTCAGGACGTCGAGCGTTCGCTGGTTTTCTTTGCCATCTTCATGTTAATTGACCTCCTGACCTGCGTGGTCGCGTTTGCTCTGGAGAAAAATGAAGACTGGACTTTGCTCGCGCCGCTCATTCTCCAGCGCTTTTACTATCGCCAAATGATGTATGTCGTGCTCTTCCGCGCGTTGAAAGAAGCGGTCCAGGGACGCCCGGTAGGATGGCGCGGCGTCGAGCCTCAAATGCCGGCTCCGGTTGTGCAGTCCTAGTCAATTCCGTTTGGAATTGACAGTCTGTTAAAGCTGGGATTATAGTTTCCGGAGATTCATTGCAGCCCCTCGCAGTATGCCTTTTGCGGAGGAGTATGAAGTGTAGTCGGGTAGGTTTCGTGGATTTGTCCGTCCACGCTCGGGGGTACGGATTGAGCGCACCTTTTCCCTTTTTTAGTTACCGGCGGTTCTCGTGAGTCTAATCTTATGCCTATTCGATTTCGAGAAAGACCATGGCCATCCGAAACATACGGAATCATTGCGTGTTAAACATTCTTGCTGGCTCGAGTCAAAAGACAAAGTTCCAAAAAGAGGAGATGACGATGAAATTGGTCCATCCAGGTAGAAAAATCGCCGCGCAGTGCATTGTGTTTCTGATTTTACTCATGGTTCCTAGTTTTGCTTGGGGCCAGAAGAATAAGTCTTCAGGTGGAGGCGGTTCGCATGCCTCCGCCCCGGCAAAATCTTCATCCGGTGGCTCGCACGCAAGCACGTCTGGCGGGTCTCACACCACTACGGCTGGGGGATCTCATACCACCACAGCGGGCGGCTCTCACACCACCACGGCGGGCGGATCTCACACCACCACAGCAGGGGGATCTCATACCACCACAGCGGGCGGCGCTAAGACCACCACAGCAGGGGCGATCTCATACCACCACAGCAGGCGGCGCCAAGACCACCACAGCGGGCGGCGCTAAGACCACCACAGCAGGCGGCGCCAAGACGACTACGGCGGGTGGTGCTAAGACAACCACAGCAGGCGGTGCCAAGGGCGGCAGCACAGCGGGCGGTGCCAAGGGCAGCACAGCGGGCGGCGCTAAGTCAGCCTCGACCGGCGGCACCAAGGGCGGCGGCAAGACAGTTACAACCGCCCACGGAAACACAAGATCGACCAACGCTTCGGGCAAAACAACAAGCGTTTCGACGAAGTCCGGAACGAAAGCGAACTTCGGTTCCAACGGTAAGGTCAGCTCGATTCACACCAAAAACGGTACGACCATAAACCACGGTGCCCATGGCAGCCGAACTGTTTCGTCCAGGCGTGCAGACGGCAGCAGGGTGGTTAGTACGGGAAGGGGCCGAGGCTACACAGAACACAACTTCTCTCGCGGCGGCCGCCGATTTACAAGCCGCACCTATTACAGAGGCGGTCACGCTTATGCGCGCGCTTACGGAAGAGGTTACTGGCATGGCGGCTACTACAACCACTACTATCCAGGGGCCTATTGGGGAGGTGGTTATTATGGATGGGCTTACGGTGGATGGGGTCCAGGAATCGGCTGGGGTTGGGGCTGGGGCGGAGCGCCCTGGTATGGCTACTATGGGTATTTTTTCAATCCCTACCCCGTCTATGCAGCTCCAGCGTTTTGGCTCACGGACTACCTGATTTCGCAAAATCTTGCAGGCCGCATATGCAGCTCAGGCGGCAGTTAACGCTGCCGCCGCTGCCGGTGCAAGTGCAAATGCAAATGCCGCTGCCGATCCGGGAGGCGCCCCAGCAGACTCAGGCGGCGGAGCTCAGAGTGCGGTCGTGCTAACACCGGAAGTAAAGCAGGCGATCGCTGATGAGGTTAAAGCGGAGATCGCGGCTGAACGGGATGCCGCAGCGGCACAAGCCAGTGCTCCGGCAGCAGCAGCAGCGCCGGCAGCGGAGGTGGCAGACTCAGATACAGCTCCCCCGCCGCCGGAAACGGTGCCGGACGCGCTGAATCCCAATCTGCGTACTTTCATCGTTTCTGACACTCTCAACCCACAATTGCCCGACGGCACCGAGTGCTCCTTGTCTCAGGGCGATGTTCTCACCCGGATCGACGATACGGCGGACGCCAACCAGAACGTAAAGGTGCTCGTCAGCGGCAGCCAAAAGGGCGACTGCAGCTCGGGTACGCAATTTGCCGTCTCCGTCAACGACCTGCAGGAAATGCACAATCATTTCCGCGAGCAGATTGATGACGGCCTCGGAGAGCTGGCAAAGAACCAGGGCAAGAATGGCATGCCCGCGGCTCCGGCTGGATCTGCTGTGTCGAAGCCCAATCCTGACGGCGTGGCGAAAGTCGATCCCAACGCCGCAGCCGATTTGGCAAAACAACAACAGGAAGCCGACGCGACTGAAAAGGAAGTCCAGGTAGCCGCAAACGACGGCGTCAGTAATTAACGCCACCTAGCCAATCACCAACCGGGAGAGTCAGCTGCACGTCGGCTGGCTTTCCCGGTTGAGCTCTGCTGGACAACTGGTGGTTAAGCGAATCTGAAATCGCGTGCCAGTTGACATGATTAGTAGGCTTACCTATAGTACCGGCGTTGCACGGAATGGAATGTCTCCCGCGATTCTAAATAATTTCTTCTCTAAGCGAGGAAAGCCTATGTTTTTGCGCCAAGCAATCATCAAATCAATCGTTGCCGCAGCCATACTGTTTTCGTTTCTAGGGATAAGTCCTCGCTCCGCAGCCCAGGGACTTCAGCAAAAGTTGGAATCAACCTACGCAATCACAAAGCCCACTGACGACAAGACCGACATCGTCACCGCCGGCGCCGTTTTGATACTGCAAAAAGATAAAATAATCATGTACAGCACTGCCAACCAAGTGCTGCCCCAGAACACTTATAAGGCCGGAAAGCTCTCCGAGGGTGCCTTCGGAGTGCATGATAACGTACAAAAATTTGGCAGCTTCATCGGACATCCGCCGCCGCAATCTGTGCAAACGCAGTCCCGGCAATTCGTCACTGGCGAAAAGTTCTGGGTGACTGGGATTGCGGTGCAGGGAGACGGCGTCGTTTTTACTCTATTCAGCGATGCTATTCAGGACGTTCGGTACCAGTGCACGCTCAAGTTCCCCTATACGAAAGGCACGACGCCCTCAACGGATGAAGTGTTGGCCACTGTCGCGGAAGTCTTCAAAGTTCAAGCAGACGATTCTGCCAAGTCCGACGACAAGGGAAACCAACAGCAAGGTGGCGATGCGCAGCCGGCAGCGGAACAGGCCGCGCCAGCGGAACAGGCTCCGGCAGCTCCTCCCGCCACGGTCGCCATAGGCCAATCTACCGATGAAGTCGTCGCGATACTCGGCCAGCCTGACAAGATCCTCAACCTGGGCGCCAAGCAAATTTATGTATATAAAGATCTCAAGGTCACCTTCGTCAAGGGCAAGGTTACGGACGCGCAATAAGCCACAGGCCAGCCGCTGATGGCGGCGCCAGCGCAGCGGCATAAATCCTTTTTGCCGCAGCCCGGCGCCTTTTGCTAGAATCTGAGTTGTTGGATGGGCTGCATCCCGAACCTGGGAGCGGCACCGGAGGCAAAAATGAGTGTTGCACCGCGAGCGGGCAACGGTAAAATTACCGTGCCTGACCTGCTATCCCGCAAGTTCCATTCCGGCCTTGGTTCTCCTGAGACAAGAAAGAAAATCACATGCTTGACGGCTTACGACTACCCCACCGCGCGTCTGCTTGATGAAGCCGGTGTGGAAGTGCTCCTCGTCGGCGACTCGCTCGGCATGGTTGTGCTTGGTTACGACAGCACTTTGCCCGTCACGCTGGACGAAATGTTGCACCATGTTCGTGCCGTTCGCCGCGGAACGAAGCGCGCTCTCCTGGTTGCCGACATGCCCTACGGCAGCTTTCACGTCTCCACCGATGAATCCATTCGCAACGCCATGCGCCTGATAAAAGAAGGCGGAGCCGAGGCTGTGAAAATCGAAGGCGGCGAACGCCGTCTCGAATTGATCAGCCGTCTGGTCGAAGCGGAGATCCCCGTGATGGGCCACGTCGGCCTCACCCCGCAATCGATTAATGCCTTGGGCGGATTTCACGTCCAGGGTAAAACGGTCGACGCCGCGAAGCAGCTCGAGCGCGATGCAAAAGCAGTGGAAGCCGCCGGCGCATTCTCGGTGGTTCTGGAATCCGTCCCGCGCGAGCTTGCCGCCCGCATCACCGAAAAACTCCGCATTCCAACGATCGGCATCGGCGCGGGACCCGATTGCGATGGCCAGGTTCTTGTGTTCCACGATCTCGTCGGCCTTACCATCGGCCACACGCCGAAGTTTGCGCGGCAATATGCAAATCTCTCCGGCGAAATTTCCCGCGCGGTGCAAGCGTATTGCAGCGATGTGCGCAGCGGAGGCTTCCCGTCCGATGCGGAATCCTTCCACTCTTCGGCTGAATTGCGCGATCAATTGCTTGCACGCCAGCGCACCTAACCGAGATAGTTCGCTGCAAGCATGCGTGCCATATCTGAACGGAGATGATTCGTATGAACGTCGAAGATTTCCGCCGCCTGTACGACTACAACTCCTGGGCCAATCGCCGCACGCTGGATGCTTGCGCGCCGCTCAGCGAAGAGCAATTCACGCGCGACCTACGCTCGAGCTTCCGCTCCGTCCGCGACACTCTCGCCCACATTATGCTCGTCGAGTGGCTATGGCTCGAACGCTGGCAAGGCCGTTCGCCTGAAAAGTTCCCGCCTGCAACCGATTTCCCTACGATCGAATCAGTCCGCCGCCGTTGGACTGAAATCGAACGCAACCTTATCGAATATATCGCCTCGCTCAAGCCGGAAGATCTAGAACGCATCATTTCCCACAAAACAACAGCGGGCGTGCCGCAGGCGGCTCCGCTCTGGCAAATGTTGCAACACCTCGTCAACCACGGCACCTATCATCGCGGTCAACTTGCCACGATGCTGCGCCAGCTCGATGCCAAGGCCATCTCCACCGATTTGATATTGTTTTATCGCGAACGCGCATCAGCGCAGGCCAAGGCATGACGCCGCGAACTCGCCTGCAAATTCCCTGCGCGGTAATTACCTGAGAGGCTTTCTCGTCTTCCCCATCCCATGGAAATAATTCGCACGATATCGTGGATGAAGCAAATCTCTCGCGAGGCGCGCGCAAAGAATCGCGTCATCGGCTTCGTTCCCACCATGGGCGCTTTGCACTCGGGCCATTTTTCGCTAATCCGCGCGGCACAAACCGATTGCTCTCCCGTTGTAGTTTCTATCTTCGTCAATCCCAAACAATTCGGCCCCTCCGAGGATTTCCAGAAATATCCGCGCTCGTTCGAAGCCGACCGCGCGGCACTCGAAAATCTCGGAGTGGATTATTTATTCGCGCCCACGCCCGAGGAAATGTACCCGCCCGGTTTTCGCACGGCGGTCGCTGTGTCAGGACTCAGCGACAAACTCGAAGGCCGCTCGCGCCCCGGACATTTCCACGGCGTCACCACCGTGGTGTTGAAGCTTTTCGAAATCGTTCAGCCCGGCTTCGCCTACTTCGGCCGCAAGGACGCGCAGCAAGCCCGCATCATTCGCCAGATGGCGCTGGATCTCAATCTGGACGCTCAAATCGTCGTCCGCCCGATTCTTCGCGAGCCTGACGGCCTGGCTCTCTCTTCGCGGAATGTGTACCTGCAGGGTGACGACCGTCGCGCCGCCACCGGCCTTCATCGCTCGCTGGAGGCTGTGCGCCAGGAAATTGCGGCAGGTCAACGCGATGTTGTGCGATTGCTTGCCGTGTTGCGGCGGGTGCTCGACGCCGAGCCTGCTATCGCTCTCGATTACGCCGAAATTGTGGACGCGGAAACGCTCGAACCCGTCGTGAACCTTCGGGGAAGTTGCTTAATATTGCTTGCCGCAAAGCTGGGTAAAACGCGGCTGATTGATAACGCGCTGGTCGAGCAGGATGGCGACACGTTCCGACGTAACCGTGTAGCGCCGCTCCGCTGATCTTGCTTACTCCGATCCCGCCTCAATCGCGGCAATCACTTCTGCGGAGTGGCCTCTGGGCGTTACCTTGTCCCAAATCTTGCGAATTTTCCCGTCCGTGCCGATCCAATACGTCATGCGCACGATTCCCAGGAACGATTTCCCCAGAAAACTTTTCATCCGCCGCGCGCCGTAAGCTTCAATCACTTCAAACTTCGTATCGGCAAGCAGCGGGAAATTCAATTTGTGCTTGATCTTGAATTTCGTCTGATCTTCCGCCGTGTCCGCGCTGCATCCCACGATGGCGGTGTCCAGCTTTTCAAACTTCTTGATGGCGTCGCGAAACTCGGACGCTTCGTTGATTCAACCGGGCGTGTTGGCTTTGGGATAGAAATAGAGAACCAGGTTGCGCCCGCGATAATCCGAGAGCGAGACGATTTTGCCGTCGTCTGCCGTTACGCTAAAGTTCGGAGCCTTGTCGCCTTCTTTCAACATGCCGCTTAATTCTCCCTCGCGCTCGCACTAAGACTCCGCCAGCACTCGCTTCAGAATATCATTTACCATTTGCGGGCTAGCCTGCCCGCGCGTCTCACGCATCACTTGCCCGACGAAAAACTTGAACACGCCTTCGTTCCCTGCGCGATACTTGGCCGCATTCTCCGCGTTCTTGGCCACCACACTCCGCGCGATTTTTTCGATCGCGCCGGCGTCGGTGATCTGCGTCATTCCTTCAGCGGAAATGATGGCAGCCGCGCGTTTGCCCGTATCAAACATCGTAGCAAATACTTTCTTGCCGGTGGCGGCGGTGATTTCACCGCTTTCTATCTTCGCCAACAGCTCTGCGAGCGCCTCCGGCGGCACGGGACAACCCTCGATGTCCTTCCCGGCTTCATTCAGCCGGCGCAGCAGTTCGGTCGAAATCCAATTCGCTGCGGATTTCGCTGGAGCGCCCGCCTTCACCGCCGCTTCAAAATAATCTGCCAGCGCGCGAGTCGCGGTCAAAACTCCCGCATCGTACGCTGTAATTCCATACTCCCGCAAAAAACGCGCGCGCTTTGCATCCGGAAGCTCGGCCATCTCCGCTCGAATTTCTTCGATCAGCTTTTCCGGAACCGAAAGAGGCAGCAAATCGGGATCCGGAAAATAGCGGTAGTCGTGCGCAAATTCCTTCGAGCGCATTGCTTCGGTGCGCCCAGCGGCCACGTTCCACAGCCGCGTCTCTTGCACGATCTTGCCGCCCGATTCCAGCACGCCGATTTGCCGCTCGATTTCATATTCCAGCGCGTGCTGCAGATATCGAAACGAATTCAGGTTTTTCGCCTCAACCTTCGTTCCGAATTTCGGCGCGCCGCGCAGGCGCACGCTGACGTTTGCGTCGCAGCGCAGCGAGCCTGCTTCCATGTTGCAATCGCTCACGTCCGTGTACTCCAGCACTTGCTTCAGAGTCGTCAAATATGAATACGCCTCGGCGGGCGTGCGAATATCAGGCTCCGAAACAATTTCCACCAGCGGCACGCCGCAGCGGTTGAAGTCGATGTAGCTCCAACGGTCGGAATCGGAAAATCCCTCGTGCAGATTTTTTGCCGCGTCTTCTTCCATATGCAAGCGCGTGATTCCGATCCGCTTTGTCGCGCCCTCGACCTCGATTTCGAGTCGGCCTTCGGTCGCCAGCGGCAATTCGTACATCGAAATCTGGTAGCCCTTCGGCAAGTCCGGATAAAAATAATTCTTGCGCGCGAACACCGAGCGCTCGTGAATCTTGCAATGCAGTGCAAGCGACGCCCGCACCGCCAGATCCCGCGCTTTGCGGTTCAGGACCGGCAGCGCGCCCGGCAGTCCCAGGCACACCGGACAAGTATTCGAATTTGGCGGGTCGCCGAAGCGGCTCGAACAAGCGCAGAACGCCTTTGTCAGCGTTTTGAGCTGGGCGTGCACCTCCAGCCCAATCACCGCTTCATAACGCTCCATGACCTCGGGCGCGACGCCAGGCCGTTCCTGTGTCGTTCGGCTCATTCGGTAGCGCAGAATTATAACATCCGCGCCCGCGCTACGCCTTTGCCACCCACGATAGCCTTTCACGCCAAAATGGAAGCGTCTTAACTCGCGATGAAGGGTCCGGCGTTACCTTATTGATGACTTTGGTCTCCACCCCAGATGTAGTGTATTCCGACGCGGAAACCTCGCCCCAGTGTAGGATATCCAACTGCGTCCTGATACTTCCGATCAAATAGGTTCTGCACTTGTGCAATTGCCGAAAGCCCTCTAGCTACTGGAACGGTCGTCGCTGCATCCCAGCGCACGTAGCTCGGGTCGCTCGTAATGCAAGGGCCTGCACACATGTCTCCAACACGTACGCTATCGAAATCGCTGTCCGTGCGGCGGCCCACGTAATAGCCAGCCATGCTGATGTTGGCCCAACGGAAATGCGCGTTGGCGATCAAGCTCGCCGAGTTCAGCGGCCGCTTGAAAAGACGATTCCCCTGTGCCAGCGCCGGATCCATCAGCGGATTGGTGGTCTTTAGCACTTTCGAGTCGTCATAGGTGTAGTTACCCACGATGTTCAGCCAGTGCAGCGGCTTCGCCTCTACTGTTGAATTGATGCCATTGGCCCGAGCTAGGTCCGTGTTGAAGAAGCTTCCATCGAATGCTGGACAGTTCGGATTGTTCGTGACGCTTGCGAAACTCACGATGTCCTGAAACCGGTTGAAGAATGCCGTGGCGGAAAAACGAACCCGGTCCGACGCGAGTACCTGATCAAATCCCACATCCACTGTACGACTACGTTCTGGATCGAGTTGCGGGCTGCAATCCGGAGGAAGGATCTCCGGCTCTTTAATTCCCAGGCCGTATGAAGCGCGCAGTCGCGTCGATCCCCAGAATCCTGCACCATAACGCAACGCGTAAGCTGCGCCTACACGCGGCACTGCGCGCACGCCGTAAAATCCGTTGCCATCTATGCGCACACCCGCAATCATCGTCAGCCGGTGCGCGACTTGGTAGTGCGCTTCCACATAACCCGCTTGATTGTGCCGCGCAGTCGCTCCGCCATTTTCCACTTCAAAGAAATATCCAACGGATATGCCGCCATTGGGAAATAGATAGGACGATTGCTCGTTCAGCCCCGCGCGATTGAACTCCGAAGGAAAAGAACCAAAGGGCCCCACATCAAGCGAATAGTCGCGAGATTCGAATCCCGATGATCTGGTGTTGCCAGTCGCCTGTCTGAAAATCCCAGGTCAACCCTGAGGAAAAATTGTGAAGAACCGTGTGTTGTCCCGGCACAAAAAAATCAGGACCAAGTGCCGTTTGACCGGGCTGACCCGCGTCGCTGGAACTATTCCGCAATGTCAGCCGCAGTGTGTCCGTGTCCGAAAACTTCCATCCGAAATTTCCCCACAAGTTTGTGTCGCGGAAATAATTGTCCGGACCCTGTCCGTCGCTGTCGAAATAAGCCGCGCCCGCCGAATAATCGAAAGCCCCCCGCATGCCGCTTAACTGGCCCGAAGTGTGTTGAGTATTAAACGTTCCACCGTCGGCGTTCAATTCCAGTACCGGCTCGCTGGTATTGCCGCGATGGGTGAAAATCTGCAGCACGCCGGTCATCGCGTCGGATCCATAGAGCACGCTCGTTGCACCGTGCACCACTTCAATCTTGTCAATTCCGTCCAGCGAGAAATTCAGAAAAATCCACCAGTCCGCCCGGTTGGTTCACCGGCACTCCGTCAATCAGCACCTTGGTGTAATTTGAATTTCCCCCGTCTAGAAAAAACGTGGTCGAGCCCCCCATTGGACCGAGTTGCGAAAAACTGATGCCGGGTATCCCCTGCGTCAGTGGTGTCAGCCAAATTGCTCCCCGCTGATCTATTTCCTCGCGAGTCACAATGTTCACCAGCGCAGCCGTATTCTCGATCGTCGCCGGTTCGGCGGATGCGCTCACCACCACGTCCGCAGACATTGGCTCAAGCTGCAGCCGAACGTCCCAAGTCTTCACCTCTCCCGCCGCGAGCGTAGAATTCCTGCTCCTCTCTCTTAAACGACGGATGTTGAATGCTGACGCGATAGCGTCCCGCCGTTACGACAACTGAAAACTTTCCGTCCGGTCCGCTCGGCGCGCTCGCGTTTGCTCCGGCTGTGTCCAGCGGCCGCGCTACGACTATCGCGCCAACAATCGCCGCGCCGCTCGGATCCGTTAACATCCCGTTGATTGTGGAGGTTTGTTGCGCTTGCGTGATAACAGGCAGGAAAAACAGAATTCCAGGAAAGCTTGCCGAAGCAAAAACCAAAACCCGTAGCGGTCTCATTTTTTCCTCCTCTCCCTCTCGCGCGGGAGTTGAAGGTTGTCCTGATAAATTCATGCGATGCGCCCCGGCTCGTCTGCGATCCCTGCAACCGAATCGAAGGGTCGCCGTTTGCGCATCGCATACTACCAGAGATTGAGATTCCGCTCGGTTTCCTGGCTCGGCGGCTTGCCCATCTTCATCAAATATCATTCCGAAGAGATGGACATCAGCGCGGCCTTCCCATCGCGGCCTCGAATTGCAACTCGCTGCAATTCAAAGCCATGCGACAGTGGCACGCGCCGAAAATTCTCCGCTTTACAGTCGCGCGGCGGCGACGGATTTTCACCGTCTTCCCGTGCGCGGAGTCTCGGTTTTGTGGACGGCCCTGCATTCTTCTGCATGTCGCCGCTTGCGGAAATTGGTTGCACCTCTTCCGCGATGTCAAAATAAACTCTGCCCGCGTTTAGAACTCGGCTCACAAATGGTCACGTCAGGGCACGCCTTCAGCCGTGCCGGACAACACCTACCGAATTCAGGGGTTTCAACCCCTGAGGTTCCCGGAGCCAATCCTCCGAGCATTTATAAGACTCTGCCCGCGTTAGTGACTGCCTCGCAAAATCACGCGGGGACGCCCGCTGTAACCCATTTCCACTTCCAGCGGCGCGTCGAAAACTTCCTGGAGTAATTCCCGCTGATAAACTTCCGCCGGCGTTCCGATGCGCGGACACTTCCCTTTATGCAACAGCACAATGCGATCGGAAAATTCCGCCGCCAGATTCAATTCGTGCGTCACCACGATTACGCTGTAGCGGCTCTCGTCCGCCAGCCGCCGCAGTCTGCCGCAGCAATTCCACTTTGCCGCCGATATCCAGATGCTGCGTGGGCTCATCGAGCAGCAGCAGGGACGGTTGCTGCACTAGAGCGCGCGCCAGAATCACGCGCTGCTTCTCGCCACCGGAAAGATGATCCATCCAGCGGTCTCGCAGCGCGTCCGCACCTACTTGCGCCAGCGCGTTTCCCGCAAGCAGGCAATCCTCGTCCGATTCGAACCGCAGCCTTCGCCCGTACGGATAGCGCCCCTGCAAAACGTATTCCCATACGCGCAGCGGAAACAAAAGTTCGCTTTCTTGCGCCACCAGCGCGATTTTCTGCGCACGCACGCGCAAATCAAGCTCGCTGATTTCCATGCCGTCCACTTCAATTCGTCCAGAAAGCGGCTTCAGAAGTCCCGCGAGCAATTTCAGCATCGTGGATTTCCCGCTCGCATTCGGCCCCAGTATCGCCACCAGCTCGCGTTGCTGCGCAATGAAACTCACCGGCCCCAGCGTAAATTTCGGCGCCGACCGGTCCGTCGCCGCATACGCGTAGCTCGCCTGTTCCACTTTCAGCCGCAGGTTCGGGCTCGCGCTGTAAGGCACTCGCTGCGACTCCGGCAACGCTACACCTCCTGCGCCCGCGCTCATCGCATTCTCCGGCGCATCAGATAAATAAACACGGGCGCGCCGGCCAGCGCCGTCATCGCGCCCACCGGCAATTCCGTCGGCGCTACGATCGTGCGCGCCAAAGTATCCGCCAGCACGATCGCAATGGCTCCGCCAATCGCCGCCGTCGGAATCAGCAAGCGATAATCCGTGCCGAAAAACATCCGCATCACATGCGGAACCAGCAGTCCCACGTACCCAATCGCGCCGCTCACCGAAACCGCCAGCCCCGTCAGCACCGAAGCCGCGATATACACCACAAATTTCACCCGATTCACGTTTACGCCCAAGTGCCTCGCTTCTTGTTCTCCCGTGAGAATCAAATTCAGATCCGACGACGTCGTGTACATCGCGCCCGCCGCCACGATGAACACAAAGAACAGAAATCCAAGCCATCCCAAAACATTTGTCGTCGGCGGCGGCGCCGTAAGATCGCCCATCAGCCAGAAAGCAATGCTGCGCAGTTCCGATCCCGTAACCATGGTCAGCAAAAACATAATGATCGCAGAAAGAAATGAAGCCGCCACGATGCCCGCAAGCAACAGCGTTGGGCTGTCAAGCTGCCCGCCGCGCCTTCCGAGAAAATAAACTCCCGCGATCGTGGACGCCGCTCCTATAAACGCGGCAATTTGAATTGCTCCCACCGATGTGAGGCGCGACGATCAGGCTTATGATCGCTCCCAGCGCCGCGCCGCTTGAAACTCCCAGCACGTACGGGTCGGCCAACGGATTTCGCAGCAGCGCCTGAAAACCTGCCCCGGCCGTCGAAAGCGATGCTCCCACCAAAATTCCCAGCGCGATTCGCGGCAGGCGCAGCCCGAAAACCACTTGCCAGAATTCCACCGGCACTTCGTCGCGGCGTCCCATCGCGGCTTTGTACAGCGTATCCACAATGTCGCGCACCGAAATCGGATACGCCCCCATGCGCAACGAAATCACCACCATTACAAACAGCACTCCGAAAAGTCCGGCGCAGGTCCAAAGAATCCGTCGCGGCGTCAGAGGGCGCACGAAACGCACTCCTTCTTCGTGCACGCGCTCGCGACCATTTCCAATTGCACGCGAGCTCCGCCCACTAAGTTTCTTCCGCCCGCATTCAACGCAAACGCTTCCGGATGCAATTCCCGCGCGAGCTGTTCGATCGCGCCGATCAATCCCGGAGACGGCCGGTCGATTTCATCGCTGGCCACCACCACGTGCCCCATTTCGACGGCCTTCAGCGCCTTCCACGCAGGCCGCGCTCGCAGATTTCCCAGTTCGCTCGGTTTGCTCGCCGCATCCGATTCCGAGTGGTCGCTTGTCAACACGATGTACTCCGGCTGCAGCCGCACAACTTCTTCGATGCTCACCTGCGGCCAATTCTGCTGGGCCACAATCGCGGATTCCGCGCCCGCCCATCGCAGCGCATCCGCGATAAAAGTATTCTGTCCAATCGTGATCAGCGGGTCCTCCCACACCACGAACAGCACGTGAACCAGCGGCAATTCCGCGATTCGCGCGTGCACTGCGTCGAGCCGCGCCTGCAATTGCGCCACAAGTGTCGCGCCCTGCTCGCTCGCGCCCATCAAATCCGCCATGCCTGCGACCGAATCCAGCATCCCGCGCACCGTGTGCGGATCGCTCGTGTACACCGCGATGCCCAGCCGCGCCAGCGCGTCCACCGTTTCCGGCCGGTTGATCGAAGTCGTCGCCAGCACCAGGTCCGGATGCAGCGCGACAATCGCTTCCAGGCTCGGCGTCTGCGGCGACCCCACGTGCGGCTTCAGTTTCGCGGCCGGCGGCGTATCGCAAAAACTTGTATCTCCCGCGAGCTTGTCCTCCAGCCCCAGCGCATAAACCGTTTCCGTCAAATTCGGCGCCAGCGTCACGACATGTCGCACCGAAAACGGAATCGCCACGCGCCGCCCCGTTTCGTCCGTCACAATTTTCACCGCGCGCTTGAAGTTAGCCGATTGCACCGGCGCGCCCGCCGCAGAAATCGCGCGGCAGCATGCCAGCAAAAAAATAGTGCAAACGATTTGTCGCCCAACGCGCGTAAAAGCTCTCCCCAATAAAAAAGCCTCGCGAATAGATCGAGGCTTGTCGCCACACTCTCTCTCGCGAAGAGTGTCAGCTTCGACCAGCTCGGGTAGGTTTCCTGACTTTCGGCTCGCGCAAGTGCAGCCGATCACAGTGGCGGGACCGTGGCCGATTTTCACGGCCTTCCCCTCACTTTTCGAATCGTCCCACGGACCCCTCGAAAAGTTTGTCCCCCGAGCCAGCTAAGTTGTCATCGGCGAGTTTATGCGCCCCGCCTTTCACTGTCAATCGCACAAGAAAATTCGGAAATTCTTCAGCAAAGCTAGCGGTTCTTCCATTTCGGGGCGCGCTTTTCGACTGTCGCTCGCAAGCCTTCTTGCGAATCTTCCAGGTCGGCCAGCTCGTTGAGGAAAACTTTCATGGAGTTGCGCACGCCTTCGCGCAGCGGCAAACCCAGGCTGCCGAGAATGGCTTTCTTCGCCATCGTCAGCACCGGCCCGGACTGCGCCGTCACCTTCGCGCAAACTTCCTCCACTTTTTTCTGCAAATCTTTTTCCGGCACCAGCCAGTTCACCAGCCCCAGCTCGCGCGCGCGTTCCGCGGACATCGTTTCCGCCATCAGCACCAGCTCCAGCGCCATTTTCGGCCCAAGAATATATGGCAGCACCGCCGCCGCCAGCGGAGGAAACGCTCCCAGCTTGATTTCCGGCTGCGCAAAACGCGCGTTGGGCGTCGCAATCACCAGATCGCCCAGCGCCGCAAGTTCCGCGCCGCCTCCGAATGCCGGCCCGTTAATCACCACCAGAATCGGTTTCGCCGTTTCCACCATCGCGGAAAACGCGCTGTGAAACGCGTCCAGCAACTGAAACACGCGCCGCGCCGTATATTCGCCCAGCTCGATCCCGCCGCAAAAAGCTTTCGCCGCCGAATCCAGGACGATGAGTTTTACCGCGCTCGTCTCGCTCACCGAATTGATTCCGGCCACCAGCTCCATCAGCACCCGCTCGTTCAGCAAGTTATGTTCCGGACGGTCGAGTGTCAGCCGCACAATCTCGCCTTCCACCCGGAATTTTACGAATTGGAAGTCCGCCGTCTTTGGCGCAGCCAGCGCCAGCGTCCCCAGCATTTCTGATTCGCGCGCCGCTTTGTTTATCTGCATCGTCGCTCCGATCGCCCTTCGTTACGAGCCTATCCCTTTCCCGCCCGCGCAGCCACGCGCTTCCCGCCCCGTGCGCCCAATCCAGCAAGACCTGTCCATCATGGACAGTTCCGCGCCCTTCTTTACGGGGCCGGACCCTCTGCGACAAAACTGGCGGCGCACAGCGCCTTCCTTTCGCCGGCGCCAGTTTCCCGCCAGTTGTCGATTTTCAGTGACTCGCCCCGAACGGGCCTTCCGACCCATTCGTGATCCACCTTGACACACGTTACCGTTCGATCAACGATCCGAACGGTCGCACTTTTCGCGTCCCAATCCGCCAGAATGCGCAGATCCGCACAACTTAATCCCGTACCGGCCGATTCGACTGCGGAATCGCCTCTGCCCGCCCCCGTCTTCCACGACCCGAAACATCACATCAAGATTTTTCAAGGCGACTGCCTCGAAATCCTGGCGAAAATTCCCGAAGCCTGCGTGGACTTGATTTTCGCCGACCCGCCGTATTTCCTCTCGAACGACGGAATCACCTGCCACGCCGGCAGCATGGTCAGCGTCAACAAAGGCGATTGGGACCGTTCGCGCGGCGCCGACGCCAACCACGAGTTCAACCGCGCATGGCTCGCCGCCTGCCAGCGCGTCCTCAAGCCCAACGGCACCATTTGGGTCAGCGGCACCAGCCACGTAATCCATTCCGTCGGCTTCGCCATGCAGCAGCTCGATTTCAAACTCTTGAACGACATCTCCTGGGTCAAGCCCAACCCGCCGCCCAATCTCTCCTGCCGCTATTTCACCCACGCCACCGAAACAATTATCTGGGCCGCGAAAAACAAAAAGAGCCGCCACGCTTTCAACTACAAGCTGATGAAGGAAACAACGGACGGTAAGCAGATGAAGAGCGTCTGGGAAGTTCTCCCGCCCAGCCGTGAAGAAAAACTTTTCGGTAAGCATCCAGCCCAAAAGCCCGTCGCGTTGCTTGAACGCATCATCCTCGCCTCCTCGAACGAAGGCGACTTGTCCTCGACCCTTTCATGGGCAGCGGGACGACTCTAGTAAGTGCTCTCCGCCTGCGCCGACGGGCTTACGGTTGCGAATTCGAGTTCCAATCTGTAAATCTGTCTATCCGCCGCATCTGTTCCGAACTGGTACAAGTCGAAATTTCTGTCTCCTGCGTGCAGATCTCTGTTGATCTCCGCTCGCGATCTATGGATCGATCCATTAGCGACTCAAATCGCGCCATAGGGATGTCAACACGTCTAAAACTCGTTCTACAGGAGTGTCATTTCTATTTTCTAGGTCGCACCGATCGCCGCGTCATCTTCTCCGCCCTCGCCGATTCTCCCGACGAGGCTCTACAAAAGTTCCGTGCCCTTCAGGTCGCCCGGATTCCGACGCCCTCTTTATCATCAAAACCCAAACAGAATCTTCTCGCCCAATGAGAACTCGGCTGCGGTTTTGCAGGGCCGCCTTTAGGTGGGCGCTTTTGACTTGCCAAGGAAAATGATCTAATGCATTGTGCAAATCGCGCTTCCGAAGCAAGGCCTCGAAGGCTACAAAAGCAATTGCCAGCGCGCACGGGTCGCGACTGAAGTTTTGGCCCATGGGAATCTGTACTGCGCAAATTGTGATGCCGAAGTTACATCGAGCCGCGGCAAACATGCCCGCGGTTGACCTCGATTGCCCCAGCTGCGGAGCCTGCTTTCAATTAAAAGCCCAGTCGCATCCTTTCTCCAGACGAATTGTTGACGCTGCCTATAGCGCGATGGTCCGCGCCATCCGCGAAAATCGGACCCCCAATCTTTTTGCTCTCGATACGGACTTTCAAATTGGTCTGTAGTTAACTTATTCTGATCCCGAGTTTTGCATTTCCGCTGTCTGCCATTGAGAAGCGAAACCCGCTGGTGCACATGCCCGTCGCGCGGCTGGGTTGGTTGCGCAATATTCTCCTTGATGCCATCCTGCTGACGCGCGAATCGCTATCGTCCGTGCCGGTAACTTCATTCCACCGAACGTTGTTCGAGAACAATACCTCCGAGTGCTTCCCTTCGAAAAGTTGACCCCGGAAAAGCGCGGATGGACCCTCGACGTGTTGAATGTGCTGCGCAAGCTTGGCAAGACAGAATTTTCGTTAGGTGATGTCTATTCGGCAGAACATGGCCTGGCTCGCTTACATCCAGCCAATCGCCACGTCCGCCCCAAAATCCGTCAACGACTCCAGGTATTGCGAGACCTAGGTTTCGTCCAATTCCTGGGTGCCGGGGAGTATTCGCCTCCTTTGATCTCCATTGGTGGGCGAGCATCATTTTTGGTACTCATATCACGTTCAGCACTCACAAATTGAACCTGTACCCACTTTGGGAACAAAGTGTATAATCATCGCATGTCGTCTGAGGCTTGGACCGTGAGGGTCATTGCACGGAAGACCCTCCGGAAATTTACCGATAGCCTCAAAGGCAGCAAGGACCAGAAGGCGGTCAAATCGGCTCTCGATGCTTGGTTCCATGAGGTGTCCCGAGCGCGCTGGAAAAGCCCAGCCGATATTTTGAAAACTTATGCCAATGCCAGCATTGTCGGAGCGGATAGAGTGGTTTTCAACATCAAAGGCAATAACTACCGGTTGGTTGTGGCCGTGAACTATCCGCCACAAATAGTGTTCATCAAATGGATTGGAACACACGCGGGTTACGACCAGCATCGATGTGAAAACGGTGAAATATGGACATTAAACCGATTCGAATCGAAGCAGATTACGAGCGTGCGCTGCGCCGGGTCGAAAGGTAGAAATCCCCCGAAGGTTCTGCGCGAAGCGACGAGTTGGACATCCTGGCTACGCTTATCGAGGCTTACGAACGCGGGCGCGCTATCCATCGACCTCCAAGCCCGCATCGAGGCGATCGAGTTTTGATTGGAACAGCAGGGCGAAGAACTCGCGCCTTAATTCGGGTGCATTGGCCACGCAGCGCGTTTATGAGGTTATGCCGGGCGAGCGTCCACTCTCCCTCGATATGATTCGCAATCTCGCACCAGAAATTCGCCATTCCGCCGAAGTCTTGATCCGCCCCGCGGGCCGAAGCCGGAGAACCATCATCGTCTCTCGGAACTGAAGCTTGGCCGAACGCGCGTCCAAAGTTGGCTTAATCTAGCTACGCCACAACTTAGCCATTCCCGAATAGGGACTCCTACGCTGGGATTAAATTACCTCTTGACTTATGTTAACTACTATGATAATATCCTTCGGGCTATTATTCAGCCCCGGTAGGAAAGGCATATGGGCGAGGGCCGGGCAGTTGAAGGGCGGCAGGCCAACCCATCCGTGTGCCTCGCCACACCGCCTCTAACCGACTCGCTCAAAGCGTTTTTGCGCAAGAATTCGTCCCGCGTAATCGCATTTCTACCCGGTTCTGCTCAAAATGTAGAAAACGACGTAACTTCCACAAAACAAACGGCCGGAGAATTTCTACCCGGGGCCACAACTAGTCAATGCCGCGCGCAAATCTCAATCGCGAAGCCTCTTTCTAATCGAGAACTCGGACTATTAGAACCTCGTCTAACCCGTAGACAACAAACGATCGGACCCCGTTCTAATCGAGAACTTTCAACCAATCCGTGTTTCTGCAATTCTGATTTACGCAGGCCCTTCACTAGCCACTCGCTTGCCCTGACGCAGGAAGGGCCACTAACCACTAGCTACTCGTCTTTTCTAACCGGTTCTGGGTCACAAACAGAATTCGCCGTAACCCACTCAAAACAAATGACCGCATCATTTCTAACCGGCTCCAGAATTGACACATTAGCCTTTCATTCCTTGCACGATTCCGTCGCGCAAGCCGCGCCCGCGGGCAGGCGCAATTCGGAAGAATCGAAGAGCGGATGTCCGGGCTGAAGACCCCGGCGCTACATTTAAACCTAAGCCACGGCGACGCAACGGCTGCTTCACAGCGGCCACTGCTTTCCGGTATTCTGCTTGGCCTATGCGATCACTATGCTGGACTTGGGATACGTGCGGGAGCATCTTGACGCGATTGAGAAGATGGCGCGGGACCGCGGAATCACGCTGGACCTGGCGCCGTTTCGCGAGATTGATACCGAGCGGCGGCAACTGATCACTTCGGCCGAGCGGCTGAAGGCGGAGCGCAACCGCGCGAGCGAAGAAATTGCGCGGATGAAACGCGCCGGCGAGGATGCTACGTCGATTCTCGCGCTGATGAAGGAAGTGTCCGACCGGCTGAAGCGCGACGATGTGCGCATCGGCGAGCTCGACGAGCGGCTGAAGCAATTTCTGCTGACGGTGCCGAATATTCCGCACGCGAGCGTCCCGGTGGGAAAAAGCGCGGCGGACAATGTGGAAGTGCGCCGCTGGGGCGCGCCGCCGAAATTTGATTTCAAGCCGCGTCCGCACTGGGAAATCGGCGAAGGCGCCGGGATTCTCGATTTTCAGGCGGCGGTGAAAATTGCGGGCGCGCGGTTTGCGGTTTACAAAGGACTGGGCGCGCGCCTGGAACGCGCCATCGCGAATTTCTTCCTCGACCTGCACACCCGCGAGCACGGCTACACCGAAATCCTTCCGCCGTTTCTGGTGAACACCGCTTCGCTGACCGGCGTGGGCCAGTTGCCGAAATTTGCGGCGGATATGTTTCACGTCGAAGGCACGGATTTGTGGCTCACGCCCACGTCCGAAGTGGAACTCACCAGCCTGCACCGCGACGAAACGCTGGACGCGGACAAATTGCCGGAGAAAGTCTGCGCCTGGACCGCTTGCTTCCGATCCGAAGCGGGCGCGGCGGGAAAAGACACGCGCGGAATCAAGCGCCAGCATCAATTTCAAAAAGTGGAGCTGTTCAAGTTCACGCGGCCGGAACAAAGCTACGACGAGCTGGAATCGCTGGTGAAAAACGTGGAAGTGGTGCTGCAGCGCCTGGGGCTGCACTATCGCGTGATGCTGCTGTGCACCGCGGACATGGGATTCGCTTCGGCGAAAACGTACGACATCGAAGTGTGGCTGCCGTCCGCGGGCGAGTTCATGGAGATTTCGTCCTGCTCGAATACGGAAGCGTTTCAGGCGCGCCGCTCAGGCATTCGCTGCAAGCAGAAGGCGGGCAAAAGCGAATTCGTGCACACGCTGAACGGCTCCGGCCTCGCCGTGGGCCGCACCTGGATCGCGATTGCGGAAAATTTTCAGCAAGGCCGACGGATCGATCGTCATCCCCGAAGTTTTGCGACCGTACATGGGAGTGGACCGCATTCCCCCCGCAGGGAATACCTAGAAGAAGTTCAAAATGGTCGCTGGCGAAAAATCAGGAGACTGGCCCGACAAGGACCATCGGCCCGGTGGGCTGCGGCATGCCGCCCTCGGGTTCGAGCGTTATCGCGAATGCTTTCGCCTCGACGCCCGGCGGAAGTTTTACCATCCAGGGTTTCATCGGTCCGTTGGAATACTCGACGAGGCCCGCGCTGATGGGCTTGCCGTCCATCGGGACGAGCCACAACTGGTAGCTCTTGTTCGCGGGCGCAGGGTCCACCCAGCCGTCGCACATGGCCATGCCCATTTTCGCGTTGTACATCACGCGGACCGCTCCCTTTGGCCATGCCGGGCTGGGAAGCGAGCGCGACAGTCTTGGTGTCCTTCGCTTCCATCAGCGCGACGACGTGGCGGGCTTCGTCCAGCTGCGCTTGCTGCCTTTGCAATTCGACGCGCTCTACCGCCCAATTCGTCGATGAGCTGCGCGTTTTCCTGCCACAGCCGAACCGAGATGAGAATAAGCACGGCAGCTCACCGGGACAAGCACAGCAGCGGGCCACCAACGGCCGAAGAAACCCGTCGGCGCGTTCGCGCTCGCGCGGCGCGCGCTCACGCTGCGTGCTGGCGCCTGCCGGGGCGGAGTGAATCTGGCGCATCAGCCGCTCTTTAACAGCGCGCAGACGGCTCGACGCGGGGAGCCGAGAACGCGAGCAGGGCGATTCGTCCGCGCGCTTCCGCGAGCTTTTCGGCGCACGCCGCGCACGTGGGCACGTGCGCTTCGAACGCAGCTTTCTCTTCGCCCTCCAGAACGCCGAGGGCGTAGAGGTCGAAATCTTCCGGCCGAGTTGGATGCCCGTTCATGGCGATAAAGTCCGTTTCAAACTTTCTACCGCGGTGCGAATCCGCGTTTTCACCGTGCCCAGCGGATCGCCCGTTCTGCTTGCAATTTCGCTGTGCGTCAATCCTTCAAAATATGCCAGCTCGATAGCGGCGCGCTGTTCGGTGGAGAGATTCTCCAATGCGCCTTTCACGCGCCCGAGCAATTGTTGCTGCGCGACCGCGCTTTCCAAATTTGTCGGCACGATGACCGAAGTTTCCAGCAGCTCTTCGCCTTCGCTCGGATTGTGCCGCCGGAGACGCGATATAGCCCGGTTGCGCGCGATCACCACCAGCCATCCCGGCAGCGAACCGCGTCCCGGATCAAATTGCGCGGCGTTGCGCCAAAGCTGGAAAAAGACATCCTGCAAAATTTCTTCAGCCGCTTGCGTGTCGCGGAGAATACGGTTCAGGACAGACGAGAGCAGCGAGGCGTAGCGGTCGTACAGCGCGGCAAGCGCCGACTCGTCCCGCTGAACAATTTTTTGGATGAGCGCCGCGTCCGAGGTGCTCATCTGTGTTCCCGTATTTCCACTCACCAGGTTCTGGCGACTCCATTACTTAAAGTACGCGCGAGAAAGCTCTCCGGATGTCGCGCCGCGCCGGTCACCCACCCCGGGTAGCCCGTTGGATTCGCGCGAAGGACGCGAACCAACCCGCGCAGCCTAGCTTGCCGGAACTAGAGCGTCAACTAGGTTCTGGGGGGTATTTCCGTGATGCAGGTGCTTGCGCGAAACCCTTGGCAAAACCCGTACTAGGCGACAGCAAGTCTATTAAATACAGCTTGTTAGGGATACGCGAACAGGGCTTGGCTCTAGAAACGGCTGAAATCGACCCGGACAAGCACATAATTTGTCAGTGGTTTCCATTGACATCCTTGGCGGCTTGGCTAAACTTCGGTTCGCGTAGGACTTACGGCAATCAATTAATCGAACAATTTTCTGGCGGGCGAAGAAAATGACGATTCGCTGCGCCAAGAAAGCACGACAGGAAGGAAGTCACGATGGCCACCGTCGCCAAAGCCGCACAGCAGCCGATCCCGCGAATCGCACCGCGCGAGGATTTAAATCCCTATCGCATCGCGCAGATTCAGTTTGATATAGCGGCCGAATATTTGAAACTCGATCCCGGCCTGCGTCAGATATTGCGAACGCCGAAGCGGATACTCGAAGTGTCCGTGCCCACCAAAATGGACAACGGACAGATCAAAGTTTTCACCGGCTTTCGCGTGCAGCACAACATCGCGCGCGGGCCGGCGAAGGGCGGCATTCGCTATCACCCGGCCGTAACGCTGGACGAAGTGAAAGCGCTAGCCACCTGGATGACCTGGAAGACAGCGACGGTAAATATTCCGTTCGGCGGCGGCAAGGGCGGAGTGATTTGCGATCCCAAGCGGATGAGCAAGCCCGAGCTCGAACGCATGACGCGGCGATTCGCGTCTGAAATTTTTCCCATCATCGGGCCGGATCAGGATATTCCCGCGCCGGATGTTTACACGGATTCTCAAACCATGGCCTGGATCATGGACACGTATTCCATGACCAAAGGGCGCACGTCGCTCGGAGTGGTGACCGGCAAGCCGATCTCCATTGGCGGATCGGAAGGGCGCCACGAAGCGACGGCTCGAGGCTGCTTGGTTGCCGTCGAAGAAGCCTGCAAAGTAAAGAAGATGTCGCTGCGCGGCGCGACCGTGGCTATCCAGGGCTTCGGGAATGCGGGATCGATCGCGGCGCGTTTATTCGCTGAAAAGAAAGCGCGCGTGGTCGCGATCAGCGATTCTCGCGGCGGTGTGTTTAATTCGCGCGGAATCGATCCGATGAAAGCGGCGCGTTATAAAGAGCGCTCCGGAACTGTTGTGGGCATGCCGGGAACATCGCGCATTTCGAATGACGATCTGCTTACGATGAAATGTGACATTCTGATTCCGGCCGCGCTGGAAAACGTGATCACGCTGAATAATGCCGACCAGATCAAAGCCAAAATCGTTGCCGAGGCGGCAAACGGGCCGACCACTCCTCATGCGGACGAGGTTCTGGCGCGCAAGGGCGTCACCATGATTCCGGACATTCTTGCGAATGCCGGCGGCGTTACGGTGAGCTACTTCGAGTGGGTGCAGGATCTGCAGAGCTTTCTTCTGGTCTGAAGGCGAAGTGAATGCGAAGCTCGAACTGGTGATGCGCCGTGCGTTTCACGAAGTGCACGAGACGGCGCGGAAACATCGCACGCACATGCGCACCGGCGCTTACGTTCTCGCCGTTGGACGCGTGGCGGATGCTACGCTGGTTCGCGGGCTCTTTCCGTAGAGCGCTGGGCGCACCCTCGTTGTTCCAATCAACTATCAACCAAAAACTTCACCAAGCAATTTCCTCTTGCGCAACGAACGACAACACGCGTACATTTTTGTTTAGCCGGTGCGCTCACGCGAAAAAGGGCAGCGCCGGCATATTTGTCTGCGTGACTGAGGCGAGGGACGTTAAGAATTGAATAACCACACGACTCCTGCTCCACCGATTCTTCTTACCATTGCCGGATTCGATCCATCCTGCGGCGCGGGCGTAGCTGCTGATTTGAAAACTTTTGCCGCGCATAATTGCTACGGCGTGGCAGCGGTGACGGCGCTGACGGTGCAATCCACGCAGGGAGTGATATCGGTGCACGCAACGCCGTCGGCTACTTTGCGAGCGCAGCTCGACGCGTTGGTGGATGACGTAGTGATCGCGGGTGTGAAAATAGGCATGCTTACAAACCGCGGCAATGCTTCGGCGGTCACCGAATTTCTCGACAAACACAAGTTCACCCATGTCGTGCTCGATCCCGTTTTCCGCCCGACCGCCGGGGATGCGGAACTGCTGGATACGTCGGGACTGAAATTCGTGCGCGATGAGTTGCTGAAGCGCGTCAGCGTAATCACGCCGAACCTGCCTGAAGCGGAATTCCTGACGGGCATGGAAGTGAAGGACCTCTCCTCGATGAAAGCGGCCGGTCAGAAATTGATCGAGATGGGCGCGCACGCCGTGGTGGTCACCGGCGGACATCTGGAAAAACCGATCGACGTGTTCTGCGTCGGAACGGAAGTAGAAACTTTCGGCGGCGATCATGTGAAGAGCCCGAACACGCACGGATCGGGATGCACATTTTCGTCAGCGATCCTGGCGCAACTTGCGTGCGGACAACAGCTCCGCGAAGCTGTGATCCTGGCGAAGGCGTATGTTACGAAAGCGATCGAGAAGTCGTACCAGATTGGAAAAGGCGCGGGCCCGCTGAACCAGCTTTTCCGGTTTCATCAGGAACAGCCCTTGCGCGGAGTCCACGAAGTTCCTCAGCACGGCATGCATCCCGCTTCAGAACCGGCCACCCACTAGAAATCGAACCCAAGAGATTCGAATGCACAAATTTGCATGCGATTCTCTATGTCTATTGAGCGTTCCGCGAAACGGCCGATCGGCGGGAATTACCTCTGCTTATTTGCCAGAACCAACAGCGCAGCAAGAGCTGCCGTTTTCTGATCCTGGGTCCACGGCGGTCCGAGAGAACGTCCCATCGTGGAGATTTGTTTCCCGATCCGAGTCGCCGCTTTGCCGAACGATGCCCGGACAGATTCGTCGAGGTCACGCTCTCGAATCCCGGTGACGGAAAGGTCCAGATCCTCGCATGCTTTCGAAAATGCTTCGCGATAGAATTCACCTTCTGCCGCATGAAGCAAGGGGTGTGAGGCTAGGATTTTTGAAAGCGGTGGCAAAGCGCGACCGGAAGCCAGGATGACGGCAGAACCGACGACACGATAGTGGCGACCACGCAGTTCGTCTAGAACCTCCCGGACAGCCGCCACGGCGAGGCGTTTGGAAGCCGCAAAACAGGAAGCAATAAACTTCTCCGCTTTTGGAAGTTCGAAATTCTCCGCGAAGTGATAGGGCTGTTTCGCTCCGGGGGTTCCGGGCGGAATGACAACGATGCGCCGCCGGTCAATAACTTCCACCGTGCCGGCGCTGTTTGAGACGGCCACGAGCGCCCCCCAACCAGAATGCATTCGAACGCCGATGGCTGCGCGCTTCATGTCTGAGGTTTGTCTGCGACTGTGCCAGCGCGAGTTTATCAGTACGCCGGCAACGCGTCTTGGCAAAAACTAGCGGCGATAGACAATTCGCCCGGCCACGACGGTGGCCATGGGAGCACCGCGGAAACTGCGTCCGTCGAAAGGAGTGTTGCGCGATTTGCTGGGGGAGTCGGCGGCGCGGAATGTCCAAGCGACGTCGGGAGAAAAAATCGTCAGGTCGGCCGGCTCATCGGCGGCAATTTTTCGTTCGATGCCGAGGACACGCGCCGGCCCAGTAGTAAACAATTCGACTAGACGCTTGAGCGAAATTTTCCCCGGATGCACGAGCTCGCTTAGGCCGAGTGCGAGAGCCGTTTCGAAACCGGTGATCCCAAAAGGAGCGCGGTCGAATTCGACGTCCTTGCTCGAAGGGTGATGCGGCGCGTGGTCGGTGGCGATGGCGTCCACGCTGCCGTCGGCCAGGCCTTCGATGAGCGCGGCGCGATCTTCGCGCGAAGC
This sequence comes from uncultured Acidobacteriota bacterium, assembly GCA_963830375.1. GTDB lineage: Bacteria > Acidobacteriota > Terriglobia > Acidiferrales > UBA7541 > Palsa-295. The sequence continues at coordinate 153,667 of CAWHMJ010000004.1, read as the reverse complement.
GAGCGGCGGATTCATTTTGTAATGCGAATCGTAGCGGACGTCTTCGTCAATGAGCGTGAAATGATGCGGCGTAACTTCGCAGGTGACCGGCAAACCCTGTTTTTTTGCAGCTCGCACATATTCGAGTGAAGCGCGAGTGGACATATGGGCGATATGAAGCCGCGCGCCCGTGAGCATCGCAACCTCCACATCGCGGCCTACGCAAATGGATTCGGATTGCGCAGGGATTCCCTTTAGGCCGAGGCGGATGGAACGCGGCCCCTCGCGCATGACGCCACCCGCGAACAAGGAAGGATCCTCGCAGTGATCGATTACCGGCAAATCAAGAGCGCGGCAATAGTCCATCACCTGGCGCATCAGACGAGCCGTCGCCACGGGCTTGCCGTCATCACTCACGGCAACGATGCCTGCGTCCTTCATCGCTGCGATTTCGGCGAGCGCTTCGCCTTTGCTGCCCACGGAAGCGGCGCCGATGGGCCAGACACGCACTGCTCCGGCGGCCGCGGCTCGCTCAACGATCCCACGAGTAACGGAGGCGTTATCGTTTATGGGCTGCGTGTTGGGCATGGTACACACGGCGGTAAAGCCGCCGCGCGCCGCCGCGCGCGTGCCAGTTTCGATCGTTTCAGAAAGTTCCTGGCCGGGTTCGCGCAGGTGACAATGCAGATCGATGAAGCCGGGCGCGACGATCATTCCCGCCGCGTCGAAAACTTCTGCATTGGACGCAGACAGACTTGCTCCTACCTTCGAAATTCGAGGGCCGTCGAGAAGGACATCGAGGGATGCGTCGGTTCCGCTTGACGGATCCAGCACGCGGCCATTTTTAATCAGCAGCATCGTTTATTCCTTGCCTGTCGTTCCCGGAGCTGGAGCCGCTTCTAATGCGGCGCCGCCCACGAGATGGTAAAGAAGAGCCATGCGAATGGCCAAGCCGTTCGTCACCTGCTCGAGAACGCCGGATTGCGGCCCATCGGCAACACTCGGATCGATCTCCAAGCCGCGAATCATGGGGCCGGGATGCAGCACCAGCGTATCGGGACCCGCGATCCGGAGCCGCTCGGGAGTAAGCTGAAATTGCAAAATGTATTCTTCGGCCGCTAGCATTGGCTCGTGAAGGCGTTCGGTTTGCACGCGAAGGACGATGATTACATCGGCGCCATCGAGCGCTTCGTCGACGCGCGATACGCGGCGAACATTCGGCGCAAGCGATTCCAGATCGCGCGGCACCCACATCGCCGGACCGCACAGAGTGATGTGCGCACCGAATTTGCTGAGCAGATGGATATTCGAGCGCGCCACGCGGCTGTGCAGGATGTCGCCAAGAATCGTGACATGCAGGCCATCCAGTTTTCGTTTGCGGTCGCGGATGGTCAGCGCGTCGAGCAAGGCTTGGGTAGGATGTTCGTGCGTGCCGTCGCCCGCGTTCACCACGGGAATGCCGAGACGCTGGGCGACAAATTCCGGAGCGCCCGAGGAACTGTGGCGAATCACGATTCCGTCGGGGCGCATGGCTTCGAGCGTCCAGAGCGTATCGAGCAACGATTCGCCCTTTTTAAGGCTGGAAGATTCGGCCTGCAAATTCATGGTGTCGGCGCCCAGGCGGGCTGCCGCGGTGGCGAAACTAATGCGCGTACGCGTGGAATTCTCAAAAAAAGCCAGCGCAACGGTCTTTCCGCGCAAAGTGGCTAATTTTTTTAACGGATGGCGGTGGAATTCCTGGAACGGTTTCGCTTGATCGAGAATAAAAGAAATTTGCTCGCGGGTGAGGTCTTCGATTCCAAGAAGGTGTTGCAAGCGCTGCAGCACGGTTTCCCTTTACTACCGATTTCTCCGGACCTCCCAAAGGATTGCCCGCGTTTCAGGGAACGCGATCGACGAGAACGACGCGTTCCTCGCCGTCAATTTCCTTCAGGCGGACTTCCACTATTTCGGTGTCGCTTGTTTCCACGTTTCGGCCGACGAATGACGCCTCGATAGGCATTTCGCGATGGCCGCGATCGATCAGCACGCACAGCCGGATGCGCTTGGGACGGCCCAGATCGAAAAGACCGTTCATCGCCGCACGAATGGTACGTCCGGTGTAAAGCACATCGTCAACGACAACCAAGTCGCGGTCATCCACCGGAAAATCAATTTCGTTTGAATGAATTACCGGCTGCGGACCCACGGTGGAAAGGTCGTCGCGATACAGCGTGATATCGAGCGTGCCGACGGGAACGTTGACGCCGGAAGAATCGTGAATCGTCTTCGCCAGACGCTGCGACAAGGGAACGCCCCGCCTGCGTATCCCAATCAGCGCAAGATCGTTTGTTCCACCGCTTTTCTCAACGATTTCATGGGCCAGCCGCTGAAGAGTGCGGCCAATTTCTTCGGCGGAGAGCAATTGTCTTTTCTCTACGACGCGCATTTCGCGCCTCATCGTAGCACAGACCGTCGAATAGTTCGCAGCCGCGGAATCCGCGGCCGAAAACGCAAAATCGGCCGCCCGATTCGGAAAGCACGCCCTGCTCTTGACCCGCGTGTTAGACTACCAACCGTGAATGCGCCGCAGCCGGCCAGCATGTCCCAACGGCCCGCGGAAGTTGACCTCCGAGTCAGCATTGGTACCCTTCATCTCAAAAACCCAATTATTGCTGCCAGCGGCACCTTTGGATATGGAGTCGAGTTCTCGCCGCTCGTCAATCTGAGCCGCCTCGGCGCGATCGTCACTAAGGGCTTGTCGATTCAGCCCATGGATGGTGCTCCTGCGCCCCGGATCAGCGAATCCGCGAGCGGGTTGGTCAACGCGATTGGCTTGCAGAACATCGGGGTGAAAGCGTTTGTAAGCGACAAGCTGCCTGAGCTCCGACGGCAGGGGGCTACGGTAGTGGCAAACGTCTTCGGGCAAACTATCGACGATTACGTAGAAGTGATTCGGGTACTTGAAGATGCAGAGGGGTTGGCAGCCTACGAACTGAACATCTCCTGCCCCAATGTGGAACGGGGGGGAGTGGAATATAGTACCGACCCGCTCCTAACAGCGGCTGTCGTGGAGGCTGCGCGGAAGGCTGCGCGGCGCCCCCTCTGGGTGAAACTCTCCCCAAACGTTAATGCCATTGGACTTATAGCGAAGGCCGCGGAAGCTGCAGGAGCCGATGCCTTGGTGATCGCGAATACCTACCCGGCATTGTGTATAGATGCACACAATCGAAGGTCACGCCTGGGCAGTACGACGGGGGGGTTGTCGGGTCCGGCCATTAAACCTATAACTATGAGGCTGGTGTATGAAGCGGCTAAGGTCATCCATATTCCGATTATAGGGCTGGGTGGTATTGAAAGCCCGGCCGATGTGGCTGAATATATCCTAGCCGGGGCCTCGGCGGTTCAAGTTGGTACAGCCCATTTCGTTGACCCGCGGGCGTCAGAGAAGCTAATAGACGGCCTCGAAATCTGGTGCCGTGATACTAACACACTTGAAATCAGTGAATTACGGGGAGCTTTAAACGTTGCTCAAGCTACCCGGGAATAGTATAATTTGCTGATTCAAAGAAGGTTAGGAGCCAATGAGAGCTAAAATATTTGTAGTACTCGAATCGGTGTTTTTAGGACTGGGTCTGCTTGCGTTTACTCCATCGGTGAACCCTACTGTCACCGGTAAGCCAGGCAACCCTTTCCAAGAGAATGCCACGCGAACTACATCCCTCAAGAAACCCGGCAATGCAGGCCAGCAGAAGCCGCTGGCGGTCTGGGAATGCACAACCAGCTGGTATGGTGGGGATTTCGACGGTCAGCCCACCGCAAACGGCGAGACCTATGATATGTATGCCGAAACCGCCGCTCACCCCACTTTGCCCCTAGGCTCCATTGTGCGGGTGGTGAACACGCGTAACCACCGCAGCCAAATTGTCCGGATCAATGATCGCGGACCTTATGTCGAAGGACGCGAATTAGACGTTTCCTACGAGGTAGCCCGTAGGTTAGGATTTGACCAGAGCGGACTTGCAAAGGTCCGGCTTGAGCTTCTCAGGGTACCTACACGCCCGGAACCGACTCATCACGACGACTGATCGTTGCCCTGGACCTTGATCGCCTCGGGGCTGCCACCGCTTTGGTGCGAAGTCTTCGCGGAACGGTCGGGCTCTTCAAAGTCGGTAGCCAACTCTTTACTTCCGAAGGTCCGCGGGCGGTTGAGATGCTCGCGGACACCGGCGCCAAGATTTTCCTCGATCTGAAATTCCACGACATACCAAATACCGTGGCGAAAGCTGTGGCGGCTGCTGTCAAACTGCCGCACGTCCGGTTGCTTACGCTACATGCCTCAAGCGGAACGGCCGTGATGCAAGCTGCGCGCGAAGCAGCCGGAAACAGGAAAGACCGGCCAAAACTGCTCGGCGTCACGGTGCTGACCAGCTTCGATGCGGCGACTTTGCGAGAGATTGGGATGTCTGGCACGATCGAATCTCGCGCGGTTGCATTGGCGCGGCTGGCAAAGAACGCAGGTCTCGATGGCGCGGTTTGTTCCGCGCTCGAAGCTCGGGCGATTCGGCGCGCTTGCGGCCCAAAATTCGTGATACTCATTCCCGGAGTTCGTCCGTCCCGTGGCGCGGCGAATGACCAGTCACGGATAGGCACTCCGTCAGAAGCGATTCGGGCCGGCGCGGATTATTTGGTGGTCGGGAGGCCAATCACCGCTGCTGCAAATCCCCGCGCAGCCGCTATAGCCATCGTGAACGAAATTGCCTCCGCCTCGCGCAGGTCCCGTTAGTTCCGCGTTTCATCCTTTCCGCTAGCTATTGACAAAGTATCCCGGCAGGTACAACTTCTCTGCCGGACATTTATTCGGCAAAGGGAGCTTTTCATGCGGATGCTGACGAAGTTGGCTGGACTGAGCGGGAATTGCAATGGCTTTAGCACCGGTGATGAGCGCGCAGCAGGTGGGCGCTCCTGCCACTCCTCCGAAAGCGCAGACGGTCGAAGTCACTCCCAAAGACATTCAGGCAAATGTCGGAGACAAAATTAAATTCTCCGCGGTGGCGAAAGACGCTGCGGGAAACGTCTTACCGGTGAAGCCCATGGTTTGGTTCGCTGCACCGTTCGATCTGGCGGGCGCCGATAACGAAGGCGTCGTAGTGTTCCACGAGCCGGGTGAAGTGACGGTTGGCGCTGTGGTGGCGGGAAAGCCGGGATTCGCACACGTAACTGTGCTGACTCCGCCGGTGGCGAAAGTCGAAGTTGCGCCGGTAACGCAGGCGCTTGTTACGGGCAGCACAACGGTGCTTTTGGCAACTGCGCGGTCTGCGAATGGAGACCCGCGCACAGATGTGGCGATTCAGTGGAGTTCGAAATCGCCAGCGATTGCAAAAGTGAACGAATCGGGCATGGTGACGGCCTTGGCGGCGGGAAACGCGACCTTGGTAGCCACAGCAGGGCCCGCGAGCGGTGAAACAAGCGTTCGAGTGGTTGCAGATACGATACAAAAAATTTCCGTGAAACCTGAAGCGACCAGCGCAAGAACAGGCGATGTGGTTCATTTCACCGCCGCGGCACAAGATGCAAAGGGCGCGCCGGCGAAAGATATTCTGACCAGTTGGACGATCAGCGGACCCAGTGCCACGATCTATGCTGATGGCGCTTTTGTTGCGGCGCTCCCGGGCACGTATAAAGTGACCGGATCTATCGGGCGGCACGTCGCAGTAGCCTCGATCGTGGTGGCGCCGCGCAACGCCGAGCGCGAGATCGATGTGGTTGCCCACATTCCGCTGAAGGCGGCCGACGGCTCCGCAATTCAGACCACAGAAGAATGGGTGATGGGCAATCATCTGTATGTCGCCTCACTCGGCGACAAAATCTATGACTACGACATCAGCGATCCGGCGAAACCCAAAGCGCTCGACTCCCTAAAAGCAGACGCTCGATTGATCAACGACCTAAGCACGACGCCGGATGAAAAAATCGGAGTTTTCACGCGAGAAGGAGCTTCGACGCGCAAGAACGGGATCGTGTTTTTCGATCCTTCGGACCCCGCGCACTTGAAAGTGCTTTCGGAGTACACCGAGACCGTGACGGGCGGAGTGCACAGCGCGTTCATCAGCACGCATTACGCGTACATCACCGACGACGCCACGGGATCGTTGCGAGTAATCGATTTTCAAGATCCGCAGCACCCGAAAGAAGTGGCCCGGTGGCAGGTGGAAAACGCAACGGCTGCTACGATCGCCGGCACCATGGGCCCCATGTCAAGCGGGCGCTACCTTCACGATTTGTATGTGAAGGACGGCCTCGCATATCTTGCTTACTGGCGCGATGGGCTGATTATTCTCGATGTCGGGAACGGCATGAAGGGCGGCAGCCCGGAGCATCCGCAACTTGTGTCGCAATACAAATTCAATCATTACGAACTTTACGGCAACGGTTGGCTGGCCGGAACGCACTCAACATTTCGCTACAACAATTATCTTTTTGTGGGCGACGAGGTGTTCCCGGCGACCTTCGATATCGACAGCAAAGAGCGCATCCCCGTGCGCGGAGTCTGCCACGTGATGGACATCAGCGACATCGAGCACCCGCGCGAAGTGGCGATTTACGAGGTTCCCGAAGGCGGGATCCACAATTTCTGGGCGGACAACGACATGTTGTTTCTGGGCGACTATGCCGGCGGCGGGCGCGTGCTCGATATTTCCGGCGAACTTCGCGGCAACCTTTACCAGCAGGGGCGCGAGATCGCGCGCTTTTGGACCGGCGATGTCGCGGGATACCGCGCGAATTTGCCTTTTTCCTGGGGCGCGCAGCCTGCAAACGGATTGATCTACTTTAACGATATCAACAGCGGGATCTGGATCGCAAAACTCGGCAAGCCGCGTTTCAAAGGCTCTACAACGGCGCCGCCGCTTCAAGAGAAACCCGAGTAGTTGTTCCATTATTTCGAGCCGTATCCTGGTAATGCGGACTTCTGCGCGGCATTTGACCAATCGCGCCGGGCTTCGCTAGCATCAGTGTGCGCATCGCAATTCCCTCATGGACGAAATCAAGCACGTAATCGCGGGCACGGCCGGACATATCGACCACGGCAAATCCGCGTTGGTTGAAGCTCTTACGGGGACCAATCCCGACCGGCTGGAAGAAGAAAAGCGCCGCGGCATAACGATCGATCTGGGATTTGCTTTTCTCGACCTCGGTAGCGTGCGGCTTGGCTTTGTGGATGTTCCCGGGCACGAACGATTCGTGCGCAACATGCTGGCGGGCGTGGGCGGGATCGATTTAGTCCTGTTTGTCATCGCGGCAGATGAATCGATCAAACCGCAGACTCGCGAGCATTTCGATATTTGCCGTCTGCTGGGCATTTCGCGCGGAATTATTGCCATCACGAAATCCGATAAGGTGAGCTCAGACGTTCTTGCTGCGGTGCGCCTTGAGATTGAAGAATTCGTGCGCGGCTCGTTCCTCGAAAACGCACCAATAATCGCGGTGAGTGCGCACAGCGGAGTTGGGATCGAAGAACTGAAACAAGAGCTGCTTCGGGTCGCGCAAGCTGTATCCTCGCGGGATGAAAAACGGCATTTTCGGCTGCCCATCGATCGCGTTTTCGCCATGAAGGGATTTGGCACGGTGGTTACCGGAACGCTCGTCGCAGGCGCTCTGCGGATTGAAGACGAGGTGCAGCTTTATCCAACGCGCAAGCGAGCCCGCGTGCGCGGTCTGCATTCGGGAGGAAAACAAATCGAGCGGGCCGTGGCCGGCCAGCGGACCGCAGCGAACCTTGCTGGTATTGACCGCGACGAAATAAGCCGAGGCATGGTTCTGGCAACGCCGGGAATTTTCGAAGCCACTGCGCGACTGGACGCAAAGCATAACGCTTTTGCCTTCCGCGCGGCCGCTAAAGAATCGCGAGCGAGTGCACTTGCATCAAGGCACGGCTGAATCGATTGCCGAAATTATTCTTCTGAGCGGAAGCGCAACGCTCTCCCCGGGAGAAACGGCGTTCGCGCAACTAAGGCTGGACGGGCCGATTCTGGTGCTGCCGGGCGACCGGTTTATTTTGCGGCAACTCTCTCCGGTCGTGACGATTGGCGGCGGCATGGTTCTGGACACGCGTCCTGCCAGGCACCGGCGCAATGACGATGGCGTCAAAGCTCTCCTTGCAGACGCTCGAACGGGGCAACAAAGAAGATTCCCTCCTCGCGCTGACGGAAGCATCTGCCAGAGGATTAACCTTTACCGAAATTCTTTCACGCACAGGATGGACCACGGCGGAAATCCATGCCGCCGCAGAAACGCTTGCGCAATCAAAGCGCGTGCGAATTGTGGGTGACGCGGCTTCGTCTAATTTTATCGTGATTTCTGCGCACATGCGTTTACCGATTGCGTAGCCGCAATTCGCAAAGCTATCGAGGATTTCCATGCCGCAAATCCGCTACTACCAGGAATTCCGAAGCAAGATTACGCGCGCGGCAGGTAAATACTCGCGCGGCGAAATATTTCAGACCGCTCTTGACGATCTGCTGAGATGCGCGCATCGATCGCTCTTTCGGGAGATCTCGTTCAACGAGCCGGACGCGAAATCGCATTGTCGCCGGAAGAAACGCGCGCCAAAGAATTGATCGAGCGCGAATTTGCGGACGCCGGGCTTACTGTTCCGAGCTTTGCCACCGTGCTTGCCAAGCTGCCGGTGGAATCGCGCCGCGCGCAGAAGATACTGCAGATTCTGTTGCGCGAAAAAGTACTGGTGAAAGTCGCGGAGGATCTGATTTTCCACCAAATGGCGGTGGCAAAGTTGCGCGAGATGCTCGCAAAGTACCGGAAAGAGCGCGGCCCGCGGCTTCCCATCGGCGCGTTCAAGGAAATTACGGGTGTATCGCGGAAATACGCAATTCCATTGCTCGAATATCTTGACCGGGAACACTTGACGCGCCGGGTCGGGGATGAGCGTGTTATACTTTAGCTAGTTACCCGGGCTCGCGAAGCGGTTTTCGCCGAACAGGCATCCCGGGAAGGCAGGTAAACATGGGAGAATTTAGCCCAATTCACTGGTTAATCGTTCTGGCGATTATCGTCCTCCTTTTCGGAGGAAAGAAAATTCCAGAAGTCATGCGCGGACTTGGCGAAGGTATCCGCAACTTTAAGGAAGGCATGCACACGAATACGCAGACCCCGCCGAATCCTCCACCGCCGGCAAATCCACCGACGGTTACGACCGCGCCGCCTCCTTTGGGCGAAGATAAAAAGTAATCTCACTCGGGCTTGTGACGATATTCCGACGGCGGCTTCGGCCGCCGTTTTTATTTTGCGCCCATCTGAGCGCCGATCGAATTCTCCCCTCCGAGCTCGCGCAGCAAAGACCACAGTCGCGCAAGCGGCAATCCCATCACGTTGAAATAACAGCCCTCGATGCGCGTCACGTATCGTCCACCTATGCCTTGGATTCCATAAGCGCCGGCCTTATCGAAAGGTTCGCCGGTGGCAATATAGTCTTCGATTTCCCGCTCGGTAAGAGGCGCGAAATGCACTCGCGTAATCTCTTCGACCACGCGCTGCATTGTCCCGGGTGTTCGCAACAGGGCAAGACCGGTGTGAACTTCGTGGATGCGTCCGCTGAGGCGGCGCAACATGCTTCGCGCATCATCTTGCGAGGCAGGCTTGCCAAGGATATCGGCATCAACCACGACGACCGTGTCAGCGCCGAGAATCAGAGCTTCGTCAACGGGATCGCGATATTCGGTCGCGGCCGAAAGCGCTTTAGCCAAAGCTAACCTGCGAACATAATCGCCGGGAAGCTTCACCAGCGAGGCGTGATTCATCCACATCGGTGGCGCGTACTTCGAATTGAATTCCGGCGTTACGCAGGATTTCCGCGCGGCGAGGCGAAGCCGATGCAAGAATCAGTTTCATCGGCGCTCCTTGTTTTCGTAGGACGTGGACGCCTCCGCGAGTACGCGGAGAAAAACCGGGAGCGCTTGGAAGGGATCCTTCGTCACTTCGTTCCTCAGGATGACGATGCTTGTCGCATCGTCAAATTACTACGGACTCGTGGTATTCACCGAAGGCGCGGCGCAGAGCATCCGAGATTTCGCCGACGGTTGCATAGGCTTCCACAGCCGAGCAGAATGGCAGGCATCAGATTTTCAGTGCTGCGGGCGCGGCGTTCCACTTCGGCAAGTGCAGGCTTCACTTTCGCCGATGTCGCGGCGCGCGCGCAAAGCCTCAAGCCGAGCCACCTGGTGCGCTCAATTTCCGGATCCACTTGCATCGTGGGAATAGGGCGCTCTTCGTCCGCCTGAAAGCGGTTCACGCCGACGACGACCTGCTCGCCCGTGTCCACGGCTTGCTGATATTCGTAAGCTGATTTCTGGATTTCCTGCTGAACATAGCCTGTTTCAATGGCGCGCAGCACTCCGCCCATTGCGTCAATTTTCGAAATATAATCTTGCGCGGCGGCTTCGATTTCATCGGTCAATTTCTCAATGGCGAAGGAGCCCGCCACGGGGTCGATGGTGTTTACGACGCCCGTTTCCTGGGCGATGATCTGCTGCGTGCGCAACGCGAGCAGCGCTGCTTGCTCCGTGGGAAGCGCGAGCGCTTCGTCCAAAGCATTGGCGTGCAGCGACTGGCAACCTCCCAGTACAGCGGCGAGGCACTGTAGCGCGACGCGCACGATATTATTTTCCGGCTGCTGCGCCGTGAGCGAAGAGCCGGCAGTTTGCGCGTGAAAGCGGAGCATCATCGAGCGAGGATCGCGCGCTCCGAATCGTTCGCGCATGGTACGAGCCCACAGGCGCCGCGCCGCGCGGAATTTCGCGATCTGCATGAGCAACTCGTTGTGAGAGTTGAAGAAGAAAGAAAGCTGCGGAGCGAAATCGTCCACCGCGAGCCCCGCTTCGACGGCGGCATCCACGTAGGCGATTCCATTTGCCAGTGTGAACGCAACTTCCTGCACGTCGGTCGATCCCGCTTCGCGAATGTGATAACCGGAAATCGAAATGGCATTCCAATTGGGTATTTCCTGCCGGCACCAGGCGAAAATATCGGTGACGATTCGCATGGCCGGACGCAACGGATAAATGTAAGTTCCGCGCGCAATATATTCTTTCAAAATATCGTTTTGCACCGTGCCGGCCAGGCGTTTCAGGTTCGCGCCCTGCTGCTTGGCCACAGCGACGTAAAGCGCGAGCAGGATCGCGGCGGTGGAATTAATCGTCATGGAAGTGGAGACGCGCTCGAGCGGAATAGCGTCGAAGAGCGTTTGCATGTCTTCGAGCGAATCGATCGCTACACCCACTTTGCCCACTTCACCCCGCGCTAGCGGATGGTCGGAATCCATTCCAATCTGCGTGGGTAAATCGAACGCGACGGACAATCCCTTTTGACCTCGCGAAAGAAGGTACCGATAGCGGTGGTTCGATTCGAGGGCGCTTCCAAAGCCGGCATATTGCCGCGTGGTCCACAACCGACCGCGGTACATGGTGGGATAAACGCCGCGCGTGAATGGAAATTCGCCTGGGTAGCCGAGATCGCGTTCGGGATTCCAATCCTGCAGGCTGTCTTGCGTGACAACGGCTTCCATGGGAAGGCCGGAAGGCGAGGCGAGCTTTCGCTCCGTTAGAGCTGCGCGTTTCTTGGTGTCTTCAGGCATTGGAAATTCAGCGAACTCGCCGGGCTCGTCGGAACGAGGTGACGGCGAAGAACGCCATCAAGACCGCGTAAACCAGCGCAAAACCGAGAAGCCAAGCTGCCACTTTGCTATGCCACTGTCGCCAAGCGGCCACCGCTCCATACAAAGCAAATGTGGCGAATAGCGCTCCCATGGCTTCGTGAAAGAATTGCCGCGCGGCGCGCCACAGGACGCGCAGAGTTATTTTCGAGGAATTCCAAAGCGCCGGAATGACGCCGGTTGCCATCGCACAATTCTAGTATAGATTGCGGCGGCGTGCCGCGGCCCGGCTGCGATTTTGGCTAGAGGATACGCGTACCGGCGATTTCCCGGATCTGGCCTGCGCTAGCGTACAGGTAACATCCGCGATTCCAAGATCAAACGTGGGTCTTGTTTCAGGATTGCGGCGGCCCTAGAATTGGTGTAGTTAAGGGCTCTTTACAGGAGGCGCCCTTGCAACTCGATGACCGCATGAAGCAGTTGCTGCGAGACCTCGGGCACGCTATCAACGATAGCGTCTCGGATTCCGAGCGCATCGCCGAAGCTATTTCCAGCGTGCGTTCGGCAGGCTTCGATATTGTGCTGAAGCTGGACGCTACGATCGGGCTGGCACGCCGCTCCGAGCAGGACGCCAAAATGACTCCACTTGACCGCCGCTTCCTGGAATCGCTGCATATCCGCGTGGATGATGAAACCCTGGAAGAAGAAACCGTGACACCGCGCATGGTGGAAATCACCGCGCAAGATATTAAATTCTTGAAGTCTCTGAAGATCTCATTTGATGAAGAACTCTAAGATTTTCGCAGCGATTATTCTGGTTACAATCGCCGGCTTTTCACTGGCCAATGCGCGCGCCGCTTCGCGCGCAGATGAGCAGCAGCCCGCCTATCGTGGTGAAGCAAAAGGCGCGGAGACCCGTATGGCTAAAAGCGGAAGTGATCCATGCGGACAGCCACACGCTCATGGTGCGCGAAGAAGCGAATTCACTGAACGTTCATACCTTCACGTATGCGGACAAAGCGCAGAAAAAAATGGGCAAAGTTCTGGACGCAGGCGGCTATCAAAGCGGCGATCGAATAAAAGTTCTGTGGATGGCCGGGGGATCTGAAGCGCTCGATATTAAAGGCAAACCTTCGAAAGCTATTTGATCGTTTTTACGGACCCGCTTCTGAATTGGCATGGTTGCTCACTAACTCGCAGTCTCGATTAATTTGATGATTCGCCCCCCTGCTGTTTCCGGCCGCTTTTATCCCTCCGACGAAAAGAAGCTGGCGCTTGAAATCGACGAAATATACTTCGAGTGCGAACAAAAAGTCTTTCGCCCGAGGATGCGTCGTGCCGCATGCCGGATATCTGTATTCGGGCCACGTAGCGGGAGCCGTTTATTCCGCGATCGAAATTCCCGCGCGATGCATTCTGCTGGGGCCTCGACATTTCCCCGGCGGAGAAGCAATGGCGATCATTTCGGAGGGAAGCTGGCGGACTCCGTTTGGCGATGCACAAATAGACTCGGAACTCGCTGCAGAACTTAAGCGCGCGTGCCCGCTGCTGCGTGAAGACCGAGTGGCGCACGAGCGCGAGCATTCGCTCGAAGTGCAGATTCCCTTTCTTCAACAACTCGCCGCAAACCTGCGGTTCGTTCCGGTGGTGCTTGCAACCCAGCGTTACCAGGACCTCGAAACATTAGGCCATGCCGTGGCGCGGGTGATTGCGGCTCACACCGAACCCGTGGTGCTGATTGCGAGCACGGATATGAATCACTATGAAAGCGACGCGATCACCCGCACGAAAGATCACAAGGCAATCGACCGCATACTGGCGCTCGACCCGCGCGGACTTTACGATATGGTGAGATCCGAGGGCATCACTATGTGCGGATATGCGGCGACGGCAGCGATGCTGATTGCCATGCGCGATCTGGGCGCCAAAGATGCGGAACTGATTAGGTACGCGACTTCGGGTGACATTACCGGCGACTGGGACCAAGTCGTCGGGTACGCGGGCATCATCATTCGCTGAGAATGCTCGATGACACAGCCGGCGCACCCGCTGCGCTACGCGTTTTTCTGGCGCAAGAGTTCTATTGGACGGTGAGCAAGAAATAAGTGGAATGCGTATTTGTTCCGTCCGTGGCCGTGATTACCACGCTCTGGTTGGTTACTGCGCCGCCGCCCCCACCGCCACCCCCGCCACCGCCGCCTCCACCACCGCCGCCTCCACCGCCGCAGGCTGCAATACCGAACAAGCACCCAAACACGAGGAGACTTGCTGCCACGCTCCAACGGAGCCTGCGTCTGCCTGCTTGAATCGCGAGCCAAAAGATGGCGAAACACACAAACAGCAGCATCATTCTGCCAGCGCCGGCCCGAGCGGCAGGCGCGTCCTGATGGCCGATTGGAACTAGCATGCCGCTGGCCGTGTTCGTCACCGTTACTGTGGTCGTGCCGTTACCGGGCCCAACCGACGAAGGACTAAAGCTGCAAGAATCTCCCGCAGGAAGGCCGGAGCAGGATGCAGCGGAGAAGGTGATTGTTCCGGTGTATCCGTTTGCTCCGGTTACGGTGAGCGTTGTGGTTGAGTTGCCTCCGGATGGCACCGTCACAGTTGTGGGGGTCGGAGGTGTGCCGGGCAAGGAGAGGCTGAAGTCCGGTCCGAAGACGGCTGATTGAAAACCGGTGACGAAATTGGCGACGTTCAATGAGCCAAGGCCGGAAGCAAGGTTAAAACCGGTCGAGGTATTGCAGCAGGGCAAAACACCGACTGGGATTGCTGCCCGAGGCGGTGCAGTTCGGCGTGCCCGGCGTGCAAGGCATGGCGTTGGTTCCACCGCCAGCCGCTAAGTTATGGAAAATGCACGAAGCAGTCTGCGTTCCATTTGAATCGCATGTATTGGCAGTTTGCTTCGCAAGCGCGTAATGAACCGGATTGGGATTGCCTTGGGCTGCCCCGCCGGCTTGTTGGACCACTAAAGCCATGATGCCAGCCATCGCAGGAGTGCCCACGGAAGTACCGCCAAAGCCTTGAAAATCGGCGAAGGGGGCAGTCAGATTACAGCTGGAAGTACTGCTGCCCGCTCCCGTATTCGCATCCATCTGGCACACGATGTAAAAAGTCCCATTGAAGAAGCCGTTGCCCGCAAAAAGCGAAACATCCGGTATATCTCGCTTGCCGTCGTTGGGCACGCCGGGACCCGCCTGCCAGGACGGCTTGGCGTAGCCACCGAAGCAACCCGCCGGCTCCACAGGATTACCGGACGTGCAATCGCTCGCGCCTCCGCCGCCGCCGATAACACCCCCAGCTTCGGATTGGACCTGACTATTGTTACAGTTGGACACCGGGTCTGTGCTACCGCCGATGTCCGCCCACAGGTTGCTGGCGCAGGAGTTATTCCAAATCACTTCCGGGATGTAAGACAAGGCGGACACTTGAGTGGTTGAATTATTGGTCGCGCTCCAAAATTGACTCTGGGTTCCAACATCATTGAAATCCGTACCGCCGACAGCCACGTTGAAAGGCGTCGAAGCAAATCCGGTAACCTGCAGGCCGGAAACCGCGACGGTGGCGCCACGACTGCCGTTGCCAGTATCGCAGGCCGCTGAACCTTCGTCTCCCGCAGCAATGAATACGGAAATACCTTCTGCGGCTGCTTGCTGCCACATTTGGTAATAGAACAAATTGCCTGCGGAGCCGAGATCGAATTCGCACGCGCCATAGCTTTCGGTTAGGATGGGGGCCAAATTCTGGTCCACGATGTAGGTAGAGGAAAGATCCACTCCATTGCTGGTATTGGTGGATGCCGACTTTACGAAATTGATCGTGGCGCCTTTGGCGACCGCGCCCGACCACTGAGTGTCAATGTCTGCTTCGGCCTCGTCGTCTTCTCCTCCCGGGCCAATCGTCCCTGGGTCGCCGGCGTTGGGATTTTGAGTGATCGTCAGATGCGAAGCTGGAAGGCCAAATATGCTCCTAAAATCAACATTGTCCTGTGGATTGATGTCCGTCTGTCCTACCACTGCGATGGTCACTCCCGTGCCGTCGTTGTTCGCTGTCCATCGTGGCAGCACGTTATAGATCGTGGCGAAATCGGTCGGGCCCACTCCAAAGCAATTTGTTCCAGGCCCGCCGCAGCCTCCCGCGAATGTGAAATTCGAATTCACCGCCGTGACTTTTCCAGTCTCTTTCGATCTGATGAACTCGCCGGCATGTACATTGGCAGGCTTCCAGCGGAAATTATGCAGCGTGTTTACGCCCGCGACTACCGGTGTGAGGGCTGTGGGGATTTGGGGATCGGTCGAGTTCGCCCAGTGCTGTTCGCCATTAACAACGTAGCTGTGAATCGCGGTATGAAAAGCCTGCTGCACTTGGCCCGCGTTGCCGGAAAAGTTGATCACCGTGCGGCCGTTTGTATACCTGGATTATTTGGAACCCGTGCGATCCCAGCCACGACGTGATGGTTTGAATGTCCTGGTCCGAGGCGCCGAACTGCTGGCCAAATTGCTGCGGGGTGAGCCACTTGTGGAAATTGGAGAAGATTTATCGAGTTGCTCGGCCATCAACCGACCGAGCGCGGCTTCCTGCGCCGGACTGCGTTTCAGCACCAGCAACATGTTCTCCATCGGGAGATTGGCCGGCGCCGGTCCGCGGTCAAATTCAGCGCGGGCGAGCGGATAGGTGTTGCCCTTCAGCAGGGTTAGTTTGCCCTCGTCCACAGCCTGCGTGATGCGCGGCTGAACGTCACTGCTTTGCGCCGAAGCTTGCAACGTGGGGATCGAAAGTAAAGCAAAAAGTACGGCGCACTGGATTGCAACTAGGTTTTTTGGTTTCATTGGCGTGGTAACTCAGATGCGGATCGTCTCCATACGGATGGATGAAGTATAGCGGTAAATCGCAAGAAATGTCATCCTGGTCAGCGGGCCAGTTCTAAATCTCGTCCACAATAACGCCTAAAATGAGACAGTTCTAATCCGAAGTTAAAAAAGGAGTTAGCAATACCTGGGAATTCAAATTCTGAAATGCCGGCTAGTGCGAGGCGCGGATACGGCCGGCAAGCGCTCGGGCCCGCTGGCGAGCTATATCGATAAACTTCTGGTCGCCCGCTAGCTGGTCGAGCGCGGGAAGCAGCCGCTCGGGTTCCGGAAACAGCTTGTTGTTGTAATCCTGCTCGATTTGCTGCAGAACATCATTTACCCCAAGCCGGTCGTATCGCATCGTGCGTTCCAGGTCAGAAAGATCTGTTGTCTGACGGGCAAGCCCTTCGAAAATTGCGGTCAATTGACTGGCGGAATCGTCGAGCGTGTAGTTGAACTTGACTTCGTGTGTCTCGCCGCCTTTATCGTAGCGGAAAGTTTTTTCGCCCAGGTTCGCGATGCGCCTGTGAATGTCCAAATCCACACCTTGAAAATTATGCAATTTCGCCGCCAGGGCAAAGATTTTGCCGGCGAGCGCAGCGTCGATTTCGAAGGGCTGAGGATTGGCAGCTTCGTCCAGTTGGCGGATATCAAAAGTGCCGCGGCCGTTCTCGTCCAGCTTAATTTCGACGAATTCGGGATAGCTGGACTTAAAGATTTTTCGGTATGTGATTGCAGGATTGTCGGAAGATGCGCGAGCGACGCAAGGAGCCAGGAACGCAAAAGCGGCGAGGAAAAACGCTGCAAGATTTCTGCGAAAACCCGTGGCCATGTGACGGTTCACAAATCGGATCCTCGTTGATGAGGCTATCACGATTCCAAGATGCGGGCGGTGCGGATCCGGTTGCGCGGACTTTGTGAATTGCGAGTCACGCTGCGAGACGCCATAACTAGACGCGTCGAGGACATAGCAACATCCATGCGCTCGCGCGCTCGCGCAAGGTGCGCGTGACAAAGCGCCACGGCCAGCGCGTCGGCGGCGTCAGCAGGCTCCGGAACTTCCGTCAGCCCCAGCGCGGAACTCACCATTTGCTGCATTTGCTGTTTCGACGCGGCGCCATATCCCGCCACACTGGATTTTACTTCGCGAGGCGAATAGCTATGCGCGGGGATGGAGGCTTGCGCAGCAGCCAGAAGCACGACCCCGCGGACTTCCGCAAGTTTTAGCGCGGTCCTGATATTCAGCGCGGTGAATACGGATTCGACCGCCACCGCATCGGGTGTGAATTCAGCCACCAGTTTCGAAATCAGCGAATGAATTTCGTACAAGCGCGCGGCAAGTGTTGCACGTGCGGGAAGTTTAAACGAGCCGAAGCGCACCAGCCGCGGCGTTGTGCCAACGAATTCGATGATGCCGTAGCCGGTAGCTCCGGCCAGCGCCGGATCCACGCCGAGCACGCGCAGCCCGCGCGCTTTTGCATTCAGTCTGACAGTGTGAGATGAAGGCATGCCGGTCCGCACAAGTGTACGTGCGGGCCGGAAATGAAAGGTAGTGTTTTTTCGGGATGCGCGACGCGAAGAGAACTACCCGGCTACGGCAGCCTGGATTTCCTTCTCGTCGATATCGAAGTTCGCGTAAACATGCTGTACATCGTCGTGGTCTTCCAGCGTTTCCATCATGCGAACCATCTGCTGGGCTTGTGCGCCGGTCAGCTTCACGTAATTCTTCGGGATGAATCCAACTTCGGCAGAAGAAGGCTTGATGCCCGCGGCGGTCAGCGCCTCACGAACTTTTTCCATGGCTTCCGGAGGAGTCGTCACTTCCCACGCCGAACCATCGTCGCGCAAATCTTCCGCGCCTGCGTCCAGCACGATGCTCATCATTTTGTCTTCGTCGGCGGCGTCTTTCGGAACCAGGATGTCGCCCTTGCGGTCAAACATCCAGCCAACCGCGCCGGTTTCAGCCATGTTGCCGCCGTTTTTCGAAAGCATGTGGCGAATTTCGCTGACGATGCGGTTGCGGTTATTGGTCACCACTTGGACCAACAGGCCAACGCCGCCCGGGCCGTAACCTTCGAACGTTACTTCATCCAGCGTCTCACCTTCGAGAGTCCCAGAGCCGCGCTGGATTGCGCGCTCGATATTGTCATTGGGCATGTTCTCGCTCTTGGCGGTGAGAATAGCCGTGCGCAGGCGCGGGTTCGTCACGGGATCGGCTCCGGCGGTGCGCGTGGCAATGGTCAATTCGCGGATTAGCTTGGTGAAAACCTTGCCACGACGGGCGTCCGTGGCAGCCTTCTTGTGTTTAATTGTGGCCCATTTTGAATGTCCGGACATGGATGAACCTTTTACAGGAAGTATGGCAGGAGCAGCACTAGCTCTTGCCGCGACAGTGTAGCAGTAGGCCCCAAAACAGGCAAGCGAAGCGCTGGACAAACCAGCAGGAGCTTATTTCGGTGAGACTATTCGAGCAGATCGGGCTGTTCGCGGGTAATACGCGCGAGCAGCGGCTGAAACTGGAACCATCCCGCGAGATGGCTTCCGACTTGTTCCCTGGTCGCCAAGCGCAGTGGCATGATCGATCTTCACCGGCTGCGCCGGCCGCCTCGGCGAGCAATTGCGCCTGGCAACTTCGGTCCATGGTGATGAACCACCACGCCGCTTCTTCGACGCATTGGCCCACGGTGATCAATCCGTGATTCCGCAGAATCGCGGCTTTGTGTTGACCGAGAGCTTGCGCGATCCGCTCGCCCTCCGACGTTTCATAGACCACGCCGGTAAACTCCGCGAACAATCCATGGTCCTCGTAAAACGCGCAGGCATCCTGCGTGATGGGGTCCAGCAGCCTACCGAGTGACGCCCAGGACTTTCCGTACATGGAATGCGCGTGCGCCGCCGCGACTACATCGGGACGCGCAGCATGCACCTGCGAGTGGATGGCAAAAGCCGCTCCATTGACGGGATACTTTCCCTCCACCACTTCGCCGCGATGATTCACCAGAATCAGGTCGGACGCGCGGATTTGGCCGAAGTGCATCCCGAACGGGTTCACCCAGAAGTGGTCGAGCTTTTCCGGATCGCGCGCGGTGATGTGCCCCGCTACTCCTTCATCGAATCCGAACTCGCGAAAAAAGCCTAAATGCGGCGGCCAGCATCTGCTTGCGATGCAAGCGCTCCTCCGCGGCGTTGGCAAACACCGGCGGTCGCGGGCATGTTCAAAACGTTTGCGGGTGCTCCTGCCATTTAGCCCTCCCGTGCGCAGAGAATGTCCTGGCTTGGCACAGTACGCGCGATTATATACAATGCCCGCCGCGTTAGTCACTGTCATCTGTAAGCAACTATCAACAGTCGGCTGGATGACGCTCTGCCCGCAATGGCGGTTGGTAGCGGAGGATTAGCCATGAGCAATTTGAATCATAAATTCGAACTTGCAGCGCGTCCGGTGGGCATGCCAAAGCGAACCGATTGGAACTACAAGGAAGAGCCGGTCCGCGACCCGGGTGAAGGCGAGTTCCTCGTAAAGATCCTGTACATCTCGCTCGATCCGGCCATGCGTGGGTGGATGAACGAAGGGAAATCGTACATTGCTCCGGTCGGCATCGGTGAAGTGATGCGGGCGGGCGCGCTGGGTCGCGTGACCGCGTCGAAAAACCCCAAGTTCGCCGTCGGAGACCACGTTTACGGCGGCTTTCGGCGTTCAAGAGTTCGCCATATCGAACGGCACCGGCATCACGAAAGTAAACGCCGGCGCGATTCCTCTGCCGGTTTTTCTCGGCACGCTCGGAATGCCGGGGATGACCGCTTATTTTGGCTTGTTGGATATCGGCCAGCCGAAACCTGGCCAGACCGTAGTCGTTTCAGGCGCAGCCGGGGCAGTGGGCACAGTTGTAGGGCAAATCGCCAAGATAAAGGGATGCACCGTGGTCGGCATCGCCGGCGGCGCGGAAAAGTGCAACTACATTGTGAAGGATCTCGGCTTTGACGCCGCCATTGACTACAAGTCGGAGGATGTCCGCAAAGCGCTACAGAAGCATTGCCCGAAAGGCATTGACGTTTATTTTGACAACGTGGGTGGCGACATTCTCGACGCGGCGCTCACGCAACTCGCGCGCGGGGCGCGAATCGTGATCTGCGGGGCGATTTCGCAGTACTGCAATACCACGCCGATCAAAGGACCTTCGAATTATCTTTCGCTGCTGGTTAATCGCGCCAGCATGAAGGGCATGGTCGTCTTTGACTACGCCGATCGTTATGCCGAAGCCGGACGCGAAATGGCGGGCTGGATGGCTGCCGGCAAACTGAAATCGCGCGAGCATATCGTCGAGGGCTTCGAAACATTTCCGGATACGCTGCTGAAGCTCTTCAAGGGCGAGAATATCGGAAAGCTCGTGCTCAAAGTTGCGTAAAACGGATTTTTGACGCGGTACGCTAGCGCGGTCATCACGTCGATGCCGACGGCCACGTTGACTTGTTCCCGACCAGACGATAGCATTCGCGTTCGCAAAGGATCCTAGCCTTTATGGTTGGCCAGACATTTTCCCACTACCGCATACTCGAAAAGCTGGGCGGCGGTGGCATGGGAGTGGTGTACCGCGGCGAGGATACGAGGCTGGGCCGCAGCGTGGCCCTAAAATTCTTGCCGGAAGATTCCTCCAAGGACCGCCAGGCACTCGAACGATTCCAACGTGAAGCACGGGCAGCTTCGGCGCTGAATCACCCCCACATCTGCACCATCTACGATATTGATGAGCACGAAGGCCGCCCGTTTATTGTCATGGAGTATCTAGAGGGTTCAACGCTGAAGCATCGCATCGAAGGCCGGCCCATGGAAATCGAGGAAATACTCGAACTGGGAATCCAGATTGCCGGCGCACTGGCCACCGCGCATGCGAAAGGCATTGTTCACCGTGACATAAAGCCGGCAAACATCTTCATCGCGCAAAACGGCAGCGCCAAAGTTCTCGATTTCGGATTGGCGAAAATGGCTTCCAAACGACAGCGGATCGGGGAAACCGTCGCAGTTTCCGCGGAGGCTACAGCGGGCGCAAGTCCCGAATTCCTAACCAGCCCGGGCACGGCCATGGGCACCGTGGCCTACATGTCCCCCGAGCAAGCGCGCGGCGAGGACGTTGATGCGCGCAGCGATCTGTTCTCTTTCGGCGTGGTGCTGTACGAAATGGGAACCGGGCGCCTTGCCGTTTTCAGGCAGCACGTCCGCCGTCATTTTCGATGCGATTCTTAATCGCGCGCCGGTCTCGCCCGTGCGCCTGAATCCGAAAATCCCGGCCGAACTGGAGAAGATCGTAAACCGATTATTGGAGAAAGCGCCCGAGCAACGATACTCGAGCGCGGAAAAACTACACATCGACCTTCAACAATTGAAGCGCGACTCCGGCTCAGGCCGAATCGCGGCTGCAACCGCGGCGGCTGTCGAGAAATCGGTCGCAGTGCTTTACTTCGAAAATTTGAGCGGAGCGAAGGATGACGAGTACTTCCGTGATGGCATGACGGAAGACATCATCACGGAGTTATCAAAAATCAGTAAGCTTAGAGTTTTCCCGCGTGCTGAAATGCTCGTCTATAGAGACAAGCCGGTCACGGCGCCTCAAGTCGGCCAGGAGCTCAATGCCGCTTACGTACTGGGCGGCAGCCTGCGACGGGCCAAAAACCGCTTGCGAATTACGGCGCAACTGGTGGAGACGCGAACGCGCCACTCGGTCTGGGCAGAACGTTACGACCGCGAGATGGAAGACGTATTTGCCATTCAGGACGAAATCGCGCAGAGCATTGCCGGCGCTTTGAAAGTGATGCTGACCGCCAGCGAAAAAGAAGCCATCGCCAAACCGCCGACGGCGGACGTCAAGGCTTACGACTACTACTTGCGCGGGCGGCAATTCTTCTATCAGTTTCGGCGCCGAGGCTATGATTTTGCCCGGCAGATGTTTACTCGTGCTATCGAGATCGACCCTGGTTATGCGCGCGCATATGCCGGCGTGGCCGATTGCCATTCCTATCTGTACATGTACTGGGAAGCCAGCGAGACAAATCTACAGGCGGCAGACGATGCCAGCCGCAAGGCTTTGCTTCTGGACCCGGGGTTAGCGGAGGCGCACGTATCGCGGGGACTAGCAATTTCACTCAGCAAGCGCTACGACGAGGCCGAGCTTGAATTCCAGACGGCTATTCGCCTGGATTCCCGGCTCTTCGAGGCTTATTACTTCTACGCGCGAGCGTGTTTTCAGCAGGGGAAGCTGAAAGAGGCGGCACGTCAGTTCGAACAGGCTTCTGAAGTGAAGCCTGAGGACTACCAAGCTCCGCAGTTGCTTGCAATGGTCTATATCGGGCTGGGCCGCAAGCAGGACGCGGAGGACTCATACCGGCGTGCTTGGCAGCGGGCGGAGAAACATCTGGAACTTCATCCGGACGACGCACGCGCGCTCTATTTGGGAGCCAATGCGCTTTGCCAATTAGGCGAGCGAGCGCGAAGTTTCGATTGGGCCCAACGCGCTCTGGCCATCGACCCCGAGGACTGCGGGATTCTCTACAACATCGCCTGCGTTTATGCCCTGCAAGGAAAGGCTGATGAGGCGATCGATTGTCTGGATAAGGCCATGACGCACGCTTTCTGGTATAAGCGCTGGGCGCAAAACGATGCGGACCTGAATTCTCTGCGCGACCATCCCCGATTTCAAGCTCTCATGGCTCAGCCCTAGGGCCGCTCTCGTCTAGTCGTAGCCAAGAAAATAAGTCTATTGCGCTAATCCCATGCCGCGCAGAAGCTGCTGGAACCGGGGATCGCCGCTAGCTGGTTCGAAGGTTTGATCGACGCGAAGAGCGATAGTGATGGTGCGCTCGGTGTACGACTTTTGCAGCCACTTGATGGCTTTCTCGTTATCGCCAATGCCGAGATAAGCCACGGCGATCGAGAATGCATAACTTTTCTCACCCGGCCTCAATTGCAGGTCTCGAAGCGCCTGCCTGGCCTCCACCTGCTGCCCCGCACGGCCTGACACGTACGCCAGCAGCATCGACTGCGGGCCATCGCCGGAAAGACGACGCCAATTCTGTATATCTGCCAGCGCATCCGCATACATTCCCTTTTCTACATACGAATACCAACATTGGGCCCGCGGAAAATTCGGTTCCATTTCCAACACGGCGCGAAACTGTTCGATGGAGCGGTCGTACTGCCGCGAGAAATAGAAAATGGCTCCGTTGTCGGCTGCCATTATCAGCGAAAGGGGATCGAGTTGACGGGCGCGAGCGATCTCGACAAAGGCTTGGTCGAAGCGGCCTAACAAAGCCAACATTCGGCGTACCAGTGGTGGGCCGTGGCATAGTTAGGGTTCAACTCGATGGCACGCCGATATTCCTTTTCGACAGTCGCCCAATCCCAATCGTAATTTTGTGCGATTACGGCGAGAGAGACGTGCGCTTCGGCCAATTTATCGTCAAGCTCCGACGGCACGTTGCGCTGCCGCGCGCGCTTTTGGCATGACACTCTTTGGGCGGAACGTCCTATAGCCGCCATCAGCACTACGAATCGGCCAAGCCGGTATAAGCCGGGGCATAGTTGGGATCTTTTTCGACGCCTGCTGAAAACATTCCATGGCTCGCTCGAATCCTTCCGGCGGTTCTTTTGTTCCAGAAGTAACGGCCTTTTAGATAGAGGTCATAGGCTTCGTACGAACTGGGAGAGAGAGAAAGCTGATATCGGGCGGACTCTTTATGATTCGCATGGTCACCCAGATGTGAGTTTGGATTCCGTCCGCGATTTGTTGCGCGATCTCGCCTTGGAGGGTCAACAGGTTGTTCACGTCGCGATCGTATTGCTCGGCCCAGACGGGGAGTCTGATCTCTCATCTTGAATCAACTGGGCGGAAATTCGTACTTTGTTGGAATCGCGGCGAACGCTGCCTTCCAGCACGTATTGAACTCCTAGTTCGTGGGCAATCTGGTCCAATTGCTCCTGATGTGTTCTTGTAATGCATCACGGAAGTGCGCGCGATCACTCCAGGTGCTGCGGATCGAGCGTCCGAGTTGCGCGATCATTTCCTCGGTGAGGCCGTCACTGAAGTAATCCTGCGAGGATCTCCGGTGAGATTCTCGAAGGGAAGAACTGCCAGCATCGTGCGGCCGCCAGATGGTTGGACCGTCGACCGGTAGCGCGACCACTGAAAGTAGCCAACCAATACTGCAGCTATTAGGGCGATCGAAATTCCAGCTAACAGTGGCCATCGTCTCACGGCGAATGGCTGCGGGATGCGGTCGTGAGGTATTTTCTCGCCGACCAGAGTTTCGGCGGTTGGGTTTTGCCCCGGTGCGTTCGTATCATTCGACGGCGCAGGCTCCTCGGCCTGCGCCTCAACAGGGACGATGATCCGGTAGCCAAGCTTTGGCAAGGTTTCTATGTAGCGCGGCTCGCTCGCAGAATCGCTAAGAACCCCGCGCAAGACCTTGATCGACGTGTTCAGCCCCTGTTCGAAGTCCACAAAAGTTTCCGCAGGCCACAGCTGGTCGTGCAGTTCCTCGCGAGAAACTACGTCACCGGCCCGCTCAACCAATATCTTCAGGACCTGGAAAGGCTGTGGGCGCAACTTGAGCTTGGTGCCCTGTTTGTAGAGTTCCCGTGTCCTGGTCCGCAGTTCATAGGGGCCAAAACGATACTTGTTAGCCGGTATAGGCATCAGGACACTTCGCAGACTTGGTTGTATTCTGACCAGTATTGTCCGCTTTGGCAATATAAATTTAGTGTACTGAGTCACTTAGACATACAGATCGATACCAGCTTATTGTCAGCCCCCATCCATTGACCTTGCAGCGGATATTTGAGATTCAGGTCCCGGCCCAAACAGCATTCGCAGCCGTATGTCTGCCAAGTTTTGGGCAGTATGCCGAGAATCGGCAATCCTACGTTCAAACAGCGAGAGGTGGACTATGCGGATGAAGATGATTTTGCAGTCTTGGACGGCGAGCCGAGGCAAGAAATTGGCGCTCGCGGCGGTGGTGCTGGGATTGGCGACTGCAGTGTCCGCCGCTGTGATTCCGCAACTATTCGCGTTCTTCGACCCTACCGGAGTGATCGCGACCTATAACTTGAATGGGCCGCTCGACCACAGCAATCCGTTCTTTCAGAGTTTGGGTACCAACGGCAGGTCCTGCAGCACGTGCCACATCGCAAGCAATGCCATGGGACTTAGTACCCAGAATATACAGGAGCGATTTTTTTCGACGCATGGACAGGACCCGCTTTTCGCCGCGATTGACGGAGCAAATTGCCCCAACGGGTCGCCGGGGAATCCAGCGGACCATAGCCTGCTGCTGGGGCATGGCTTGATCCGAATCCCACTTACGGTGCCGACACCGAACCCCGTCCAATTCCAAATCGTGGCTACGCACGATCCGTACGGCTGCGCGCTGGTGACTGATCCCACAACGGGATTACCGACTGCGTCTGTGTTCCGTCGCCCATTGCCCACTACGAACCTAAAATTCCTGAGCACGATCATGTTCGACGGCCGGGAGACGATCCTGCCCTTGAACGATCAGACGACAGATCCCGCGAACCTCTTCAGCGATCTGATGCATCAGGCAGTAGATGCGACTACGACGCATGCGCAGGGTTTGCCGCCGACGATACCGCAACAAACAGCGATCGTGAATTTCGAGTTGGGACTTTTCAGCGCTCAAGTTTTCGACGACCAGGCTGGCCTTCTGGTCACAAAGGAAACCCCGGGTGGCCCAGTGAATCTTTCACAGACGGCGTATTACCCCGGAATCAACGACACGTTAGGACAAGATCCCAACCATATCGCGTTTAATCCGACGGTGTTTACCTTGTTCGCCGGGTTTGCAAATCCGACCGATTCACGGGACCCATTTGCCAGGGCTCTGGCAGCAGCGCAAAAAAACATCGCTGCGGGCGAGGCCATATTCAACACCCATACGTTCAGCATATCGAATGTCCGCGGGTTGAACGACAACGCCGCGCTTGCCACCGCGTTGGGCACAACGCTGCCGATCGCTTCCTTCGAGGGTACCTGCACGACGTGCCACGACGCGCCAAACGTGGGCGACCACTCGCTGCCTTTGCCGCTGGACATCGGCACGGGCCACGACCCCGCCACCGAAACCGATCCGCAAATCGCAAGCGCGCTTGCGCAACTCGACTTTCCCGATCTTCCGGTTTATCAGATCACAGGTTGCTCGAATCCATTCGCCACGGCGCAGACCGCAGGGGAGCCGTATGTCGTCAATACCACCGAGCCGGGCAAGGGCCTAATTACAGGCGCGTGCAGCGATGTGAATCGGATCAAAGGGCCGATCCTGCGTGGACTCGCTTCCCGCGCTCCATATTTCCACAATGGAGCGGCGCAGAACCTGGACCAGCTCGTTAATTTTTACAACCAGCGGTTCCAGATGAACCTAACCGACGAAGAAAAGAAACAGCTTATTGCTTTCCTGAATTCGCTCTAGCGAGGATCCCGACACTGAAATTGCAGACTCGGCAGGCCAGCGGGTATTCTTGTGGGCGACAGGATTCTTGCGTTTGCAACGTTTCCGGTTAACTGCTGGGGAGTGATTTAACCCAGACTTTACTTAATCGTCCGAGATCAAAAGAACGCTAACTGGGCTGGTAACGAAGCGGAACCACGTCGTCGCGGCGTAGCGCGAAGTCATCGAACGTCGCGGCGTAGCCGTGCCAACCTGGCGTATCCAATTCCTCCGCGCGAATGATATGAGCAGCGGTACACATTTGCACGCTGCCCTGGCCCAGCGGACGCTCGACCAGCGCGACTTCCAGCTCGACGGCGGTGCCCGTTTCGAATTTGCGCGGCGCCAGGAAATAGACTCCGCTCGAGCTGATGTTTCGGGTTACCAGCGTGACCGGAACTGGTTCGGCCACTTCGCCAACTCGAATCAAGCGAAGAGGCAGCGAAAGGCAAGCGCGCGGATGAGTGCGGCGTTCTTTCGCTACGCCGATAGCGTGCGTGGGAATACGAGCAAAATGCAATGGCCCCGGTTTACTTAAGGCGGGTACCGACTTCGTTGGATCCTGAACTTCCACTACACGCAGCGGCGATACTGCTGCCTGCCTGTTCCGTTGCGGAGCAGCCCCCATAGCTTCTCCCCCAAGTATTGCCTGACCCCACCCCTGTGGAATCCGAATATGCGCGTGGTCTGGTTCGACGTCAACAGTAGCACAGGCGAAGGTGCCGTATGATGTAACCCTCAGGAGGCAAGGCGCTTGAGGGCTTCTCGAGGACCATTTTGCCACGGCGCGAAAGGCGAAACCAGTTTGAAAGCGAAGAAACGGATAGCGGTTCCCACGAGAATTCGGTAATTTCGATCTGCAATTGAATGCATCGGTGACTCAACAAATGCCGCGCAATTCTAATCAAATGCAAAGACGTAGCGAACGGCCTCGCGCCGAGGCGCTGTGGCACGCTGTGCAGTCGCGCGACCGGGCGGCAGATGGCGCTTTTGTCTATGCCGTTCGCTCTACGGGAATCTATTGCCGGCCGTCATGCCCTTCACGCAAGCCTCGCCGCGAGCAAGTGGTCTTTTTCCCCCTTCCCGAGGCCGCTGAACAACAAGGGTTTCGAGCGTGCCGACGCTGCAGGCCGCGCGCTATCAATCTGCGCGATCCGCGTACAGCATCGGTAGCGCGCGTTTGCCGCGAAATCGACGCTCAGATTCGGGAAGAGGAAGGAAGAGACAACGAGGCTGGTTTGACTCTCGCAACGCTGAGTCGAGCCGTCGGAATGGCTCCGCACCAACTTGAACGCGCGTTCCGCCGCGTGATGGGAATCACGCCTCGACAATATGCCGACGCGCAGCGTATGCGCCGTCTGAAATCCAGTTTGCGAAAAGGAGACGATGTGACCACCGCACTTTACGACGCAGGATTTGGTTCGAGCAGAGGCTTGTATGAACGCGCTCCTTCGCAACTTGGCATGACGCCTGGAACGTATCGGCAGGGAGGTGCAGGAATGCAGATTCACTACACGATTGTCGATTCGCCGCTGGGGCGCCTGCTGGTGGCGGCCACCAATCGCGGAATCAGCGCGCTTTACCTCGGAGAAAAAGATGGGCCGTTGGAAGCCGCGCTGCAAAAAGAATATCCTCGCGCGGAAATCGACAGCGATACGAGCGGATCGAGAAATCTCGGAGGATGGGTGAGCAAAATACTGGGGCACCTGCGCGGCAAAGAACCGCACCTTGATTTGCCGACCGACGTACAAGCAACTGCATTCCGCAGGCGTGTCTGGGAGGAGCTAAAACGAATTCCTTACGGCGCAACTCGCACCTACAGTGAAGTTGCGCGAGCCATCGGACGGCCGAGGGCAATCCGAGCGGTCGCGCGGGCGTGTGCGACAAACCCTGTTTCAGTTGTCGTCCCTTGCCATCGTGTCGTGCGGGCAGACGGAAATCTGGCCGGATACCGCTGGGGCCTCGGCCGCAAGCGCGCGTTGCTCGAACACGAATCGGCTGCCCGGGACGTGGAGAAAGTGCGAACTGCGAAGGCTTGAGGGGCGTTGAGCTTTCTTTTTTCTGCGAAGATTAACCCTGAGGCCGGGCCTTTTCCGTCCCCTTCGGCCAATGAGGCTTAAACTCGGACTCGCTGATTGCGGGGTTGCGAACGATCTTCGAGTAGCGGATGGTGAAGTAATCGCCCGAACCGGTTTCATTGAATTGCTGCTGGACGGGAAGCCACGACGATTCATCGAACCAGATTTGAATCTTCGAAATCTGATTGCGCACATCCGCGGATTTGGGAGTTAACTCCAGTTCAACGGTTTTCTTATCGTCCAGCGTGGGTTCGCCCAACAGCGTGATGAGATAACTTTTCTGAAGTTCCTTCCCGGATGTGCCGAAACCGAGCAGCAGAAATTGATCCACCATCGTGCGGTTCTTGCCTAGATTGTATTCTTCGACGCGATTCAAACCGGGAGTAAAGACATAAAGATTATCGCCCGTGCGAAGAACCGTGCGCACATCGGGTGCCTTCATTTGCAAAAGCATTTTGTCGCCGCGCACGAGCAGGGTGCCGGTTTCCGTGGAGTGGTCATTGACCACGACTGTGACTTTCGTGCGTTCTACATCCGCCGAGAGACTGCGAAAGGTCTTGTCCTGAACATCAAGTTGCCGCAGAACCGAGTCCAGTGTCCACGGGCCTCGGCCCTGCGCCGCAGCGGTCCAGCCGCCGACACAAATCGCGCAAAGAGCCAAGCACACTGACGCCATCCATTTGACCCGATTAACCATCAAGACGTTCCCCCGAGACGCGACCCCAAACCGGTGATTAAAACGCGCGCCATGATAACACAGAGGATTAGATGCATTGGCCGGTTGGCGGGTTCCGTGTTGCAAGAATCACGACAGGGAAGAGGCGAATCTATTCGCCATTAGGTGCACGGTAACATCGTAATAGACGACTGAACCGTCCGGGGAGCGCAGAGGGTCGATGCGCGTCACCTGGAACGTGCGCTCTTTCAAATCTTCCACAGCACGGCTTAGGATGTCATGGGTTTCGCGCTCGAGTTCAGGGGTGGGCACTTTGGCGCGTTTTTCGGGCTGTAGAACTTTGGCGTCCAGGCGGTACGTGCGGGTGTGATTTTCGCTGTCTTCGGACAAAAGCTGAACGTCGGAGCTTGCCAGGGCGATTGTTTGCGGCTGATCGTGGAACAGGTTGCGCGGCGTGAGGAGCACGAACAAAACGATGGCCACGACCATCAAATCGTAGGGCCAGCTTCCGCGTTCGAAGGACCAAAAAATCGTTCGAACGATTCCTCGCCATACTTTGCGCATGTTAATGGACTGCCGAGCCGTTCACAACTTGGCCATCGCGCATATGAAGCACGCGGTGTCCGTACGCAGCGGCATCCGGATTGTGCGTAATCATCACAATCGTCTGCCCGAGATCTTGGTTTAGCTGGCGCAGCAAATTCAGGACGGCTTCCGAGCTTTTCGTGTCGAGGTTTCCGGTAGGCTCATCGGCCAGAACAATTTTCGGCTCACTGACAATCGCGCGCGCGAGAGCCACGCGCTGCTGCTCGCCGCCTGAAAGTTCCGAGGGCTTGTGGGTTAGCCGCTCGCTGAGTCCGAGGAGTTTGGCTACCACTTCAAAACGGTGCGGATCGAAGCCGTTTCCGTGAATGTGCTGGGCGAGCGCGATATTGTGGTAAGCGTCGAGCGTAGGCAGCAAATTGAATTTCTGAAAAACGAATCCGACTTTATGGCGCCGCAAGAGGGTTCTGGCAGCGTCGGTCATGGTGGTGAGATCGTTTCCGTCCAGCAGGACACGGCCGCTGGTAGCCTGGGCCAAGCCGCCAATCACGTGCAACATGGTGGATTTGCCGCAGCCGGACGGGCCCATGATGGAGACGAATTCTCCGGGAAAGACCTCCATGTTGACGCCGCGGAGCGCCGGCACCTCGACCTTGCCGGAACGATACACCTTCCACAAATTTTCTGTTTTAAGTATCGGCTCCAACGCCCGCTCCCGTGCGAGTGTCAACACTTCCGAGGATGGAAATATTCTAGTCGCGTTGGCCATTTCTTCCTAGCGAGTATGTGGGTTGGGAGGGCATTAAAAGGGGCATTTTATTCGTAGGCGAGGGCTTCGACCGGGTCTTTGCGGCTGGCAAGCCAAGCGGGGTAGGAGGCGCCCAAGAGCCCGCCGATGATGGCTATTGCGGATGCACGCAAAATCCAGTTCACGGTAATCAGAATGCTCAGCGCCGGAAACAGGCGGATAAAAACAGTTCGCATCAGAAAACTCAATCCAATTCCGCAAACAGCTCCGGCCAAACACAGTAAAGTAGTTTCGCTGAGAATTATGCGAACGATATAGCCTTTGGAAGCGCCGAGAGATTTCAAGACGCCAATTTCGCGAGTGCGTTCGATGACGGTGGTGTACATGGAAAGAAAAATCACAAGAAAGCCGATGACCACGGCGATGCCGATCATGACGTTGATGAAGGCGCCCAAGCCCGGCAGATTCGACGAAGTCATCAGCGAGATAAAATCCTTGAGGGGGCGGACTTCGTAACGGGGCAGGAGCTGGCGCACCTCGTCCATGACAGCGGGGGTATGGTCGGTGCGATCATTCTTGATATAGAAGATTGAGGCTTTGTCGTGCGCTCCGGCCATTTCCTGCAATGTTGAGAGAAAAACAAAAAGCCGAGCGCCTTTGCCATGTTCCACGACGCCGGCTACATGGAAATCATGGTCCAGAATGTGCATGGTCTGGCCGGTTTTAACCTTCTTCGCCTTCGCGTAGATATCATCGACCAGGATATCGTTTGGATTCTGCAGGTCGTGACCCGAGTGGAATACGAATCCGTTTGAGACGGCAGTGAAACTGGCGGGATCAATCCCGAACACTACGTCGAGGCCGTTCACCGAATTGAACTGCACGAGCACGGGCGCTACGGCTTGCACATAATCGAGTTCCTTCAGTTTGTCGCCGATGGCAATCGGCATCGGCGCGCCGCTAAAGGCCAAGAAGACGGAAGCAGATGGCGGTTGGATCATGATATCGGCGCCAACGCCTTCCACACGCTTGGCATTTTCCAAGAGCAAGCCGCTCGTGAGGCCCACGACCATGATCACCATGGTGACTTCGACGGCAACGGCGATAGCCGTAATCAGGGTGCGAAGAGGCCGATGCAGCACGTTTTGCACGATCATGTAGCGGATCATGGCTTTTGCGGCTCCTTGGCGTCTTCATCCGGGTGGATCAGTTTAGTTCCCGGGGGCTGCTTCAATACGAAGCGATCGGCAGCGATGGGCTCGTCGATGGTGAGCTTTTTAATTTCAATCTGGAGTTGATAGTCATCGCCGGGGCGGCTAATTGAAATCTCGTGCGGATACATGCCGTTGCCCGCTAGCGCGGTCGTCGCCGTTCCGCCCGCTGCGCTTGAGGGCACCGCGGTGGCAAGCCAGTTTGAATAGTGAACGTCTGAGGCCACTTTTCCACCGGAAGCGAAATTCTCGACTCTGGCTATCTGCAAGTTGGTGCGGTCGAACCAGATCTTACGCGATATCTCCCAATTCGAAGAACCCGGCGCACTTGTTTTCGTTGCGCTTTGATTGGAGGAGTCTCGGATGGCGGTCAGAACATAGTAACGATTGGCACCTTCGCTCGCTTCCTCGTATAGAACCGGAGCTCCGCCGGGAAACGGCTCCCAGAGCAAAGCGTCAACCAGGTGTTGCGGACGGAGATTTTCGATGGGCTTGGATGCTTGCCGCTCCAGGTTGTCCGGGCCTTCGATAAATTCATTCTTCGACGGGATGAAGATATGAAAGGTGTCGCCATCGCTGACCATAGTAAAAATATCCTTGCTCACGACGGGAGCCTGGCCAATTACGAAAATGTCCGCGGGCTTGGCAGCCAGAATGAATCCTTTTATCTCGTGATATTGCTCGATCACGCCTGAGTACGCGGAGCCAGCAGTGAGTTTCATGGAGACGGTCGCGTTCAGCGAGGTGATAGATTGAGCTTGCTGATTGTAGCGGCTGATGAGTTCATCCTTGGTCGCGGCGAGAAGCTTTTCAGGCGCGTTTCCCGGTTTGACGACCGTTTTATGGCTAACGGCGCAACCGCAGGCCAAAGCTGCCGCCGCCGTCATCCCGATTATCCAAGCAAAGCCAGAGACCCTCAGATTAGTGCGCCCCCACAAATGTCGGTGAGGCAATGTAGCAGCCACCCTCGGGGGTGTCAACGAAACCGCCGAGGCGGATTTCTTGGTTACACGTGCACAGGAAGGCACCGAAAACGCGTACTCCCATTTCTGAATTTTTTGGCGATTTGAGTAGTTCGCAGTTGTTTGTTTTCTGTAAGTTACGGGGTGTTCTATTTCCTGAGTTTGGCGATTTAATTCAGCGCAATTTGAGAACAAACTGGGGACGAAAACCAGGGGCTAGCAGCCTTTCTTGAGTTGCACGCCCTACGGCCGTCGAGTCGGCCACGCCGGAGGCGATTGAACCCAACCGTCGGGGAGGCGCTGAGTTCTTCGCCGAGTCGCTTTGGCGAGCCCTAAATTGTTCTAATTTAATCACGGAAAACGCTAGCATGCTGTTCGGCGAAATTCAAGGATTCGCACTCTGTGGACATTTAACGCAACGGCGTATCCGGACCCGTTTGCGAGGGCGGGAGGGTTGGGGTTGCCGGTTGGTCCTTTCTTCGGATGTGTAGCAGCTTTTCGACTTCGGCGATGACGGTTCCGGATTCGTCTTTGACTTCGACGGTGAAGACACGCTCGATCTTTTTTTCGGCGTTCAGAGCTTGCTTGATTTCGTCGATTTGCTGGTCGGACAGGCGGAAACTGGCGGTAACAGTTCCGCGTCCAGGCCTTTTAAAACGGATGGTCGCGGATTTGTCCCAGACGATGTAATCCTTGCCCAAATTTTCGATGAGCATGACCATAAAGAACGGGTCGGTCATGGAGTAGAGCGAGCCTCCGTAATGGGTGCCGACGTAATTCGCGTTCCACCAACGAAGCTTCATCTCGACGTCAACTTCTTTCCAGCCGGGTGCGAGCCGCTTTACGCGGATTCCGGCGCCCAGAAACGGCGCATAGAGATTCAGACGCAATCGCATGGGGAGCTTCAAAGGTGTTTTCCGCGCTACGCTGTTGATGAACTGTGGGCGCGGATGCGAGAAGTTACTCCAATCTTTATTGGAGTACAACTAATGGACCGGTAAAAAGACTGTGAGGAATCGAGAGAGCAAAAGACGTCAGGAGAGATCTGAATCAGTCGCGCTCGACCAGGGTGGGACGACCAACAGCTTCGGGGCTGCCGAGCGAGACGAGGAGGCGGCGCAACTTTGCGCGGTCTTCCAGGCCGATGCCGATCATTTCGAAACCAGCTTGTTGCGAGCGAACGAATCGCACAACCGCTTGCATGCTGATGGAGCGAAGGCCGGCGGGAATTTTTAGGGTGGCTTCGGTTCCAACCGGAATTTGTATGTCGCCGCTTAGCAGACCGCCATCAAGACTGAGCACGCTAATCGAAGATGTAAATTTTCCGCGCGCCGAGGTGATGACCGCCGGCACCGCACGCGAGAGCCGGACACGGCGATAGCGGCGGTGGCGCACGAAATCACGTTCCGGGATGGGATCGAGGGGCGCGAGGGGCATAACTTTGGGATCCAGCCCGGATTGCGGCAGAAATGCGGTCATCCATTCCGAGTCGAGCTTGGCCAAAGCCTGAGCGGCAGCTATACGAATTTCATCCGGATAGGCCCAGCCAAAAGTTTTTCGCGACTCCACATACCGGCGCAAGTGACCAATGGCAACGAGTGCGCGCATCCTGCCGAGCGCTTCAATAGCCTTGACGCGCAAATATTCCGAACCCGGAGGCAGAATTTCGCCTTCGGCTATGCGCAGAAGTTTCGGCGCGGTTTCGGTGTCGGCGCACATCCCGATTTCGTCAAGCGCGAGAGGGATGATCATGGCGTCAAGCAATTCGAGTGAATCGGTCAGCAGCCGACCGCGCTCGGGCGCTCCTGCAATGGAGAGCTGGCGCACGACGGCGTCGTGGAAGCTGCGTGCGCCATCGCGGAGTCTGGCCGGCAGCAGATCCTCGACGGCCAAGGGATCCAGACGGCTCAAGAGGCCGACCACGGTGGCAGCTTTGGCGGGCACTTCACTTTTGAGAATTTCTTTTAGATGCCTGACGCAGGGCGAGCCCACGGAGCGTGCGAGGGTTACGATACCTTCGCGTTCCGTGCGGCGACCGGAGCGCGCCAAGCGGACAGCCAGATGTTCGGAAGCAGATTGCGGAACGCGCATAAGCACGCCGACCAGGCCTTCGGGCATTTGTTCGGCGGCCAGCGCTTCTTCTATGAACTCCGGGACACGATTGTCGATTCCGACGCGCGGGCGCAAGCTTTGGACCCAACTGGGACGCGATTCTTCCAGATCGGCGAGAGAATCGAGCGACTGCTGCATGGCGCGATAGTATCGGCGGGCGGCCGATTCCTGACTGAGGCGCACGAACGCCGCACTTAAAAGTGTTTGAAGTTCATTATCTTTTTCCGCGGCCATCTGCTGGCCGATTTGGACCAAGGCATCCTGCAAACGCTGGCTGGCGGCCTTGCTGAAAAGGTCGGCGAGCTGGCCGAGGCCAATAGCGGCCTTCTTGCGAGCTTCCGCGTCCTTATGACGGACGCATGTGGCGTATTTGAGGAGGATGCCTCCTGCCACGTCGGCTTCACCGCGTCCGAGAAGTTCTTCGACGTACTGATGAACGTTGCGTGGAGGGATGCACCAAGCTTCGGTGGACATCAAAACGCTCATTTTGCCGGATTCGGGGACAGCAGCCCAGAACTGGCGATCGAGAACGTCGGCGTGAGATTCCACGGCGATTCCGGCGCTGGCCATTTTGTCTTCGCGCGAGCGCAGAAGCTTGCGCAGGGTGCCAAGTTCCTGGCTCATGCGGTCGAGCATCTGACGCACGGCGTTTACCTGCACTTCGCCGCGCTGAAAACGGTCCATAGCGAATTTAATGGCCAAATCTTCGGCCAGGCGCAGGAGCATAGCCTCGTCCACTTTGGCCGAAGGGGATTTCGCGGCGACTTGCGCTAAAGCTTGCCGCAAATTCAGCTGGGCGTTCTGCGGCAGGCCGGCTAGTTTCTGTTGCCAGGAATTCTGTTGGAGCTGAGGACCTTTGGAATTCTGCGCTTCGCCAAATTGCACGAGCAGCTTGAGCAAACTTTGAAGCTCACCCTCTTCCAGCCGGGAAAATGCGCCGGAGACTTCCGCGATCAGGCCGCCGCTTGCCACATCGGAACCGGGCGCACCGACAGATGCCGGTCCCGCGGTTGTTCCGGTTCCACTGCTTCGCGCCGGCTCCCGGATTAGCAGAACTGCTGTGGGCGCCTTCCGCCGCGGCGATAAGCTGAATCATTTTCTCGGGACTTCGAAACCAGTCCTGGATCATGTCGGCATCAGCGCCAAGCGTTTTTGCGGTGAGAGTGGCGGCCACGCGGGCTTCGGAAAAACCGGCGTCCTCGGCCACGAATCGAATTTCGTTGACGCGAATGCCCGAGATCTTTCTATTTCCGAAATACAACTCGAGGCGCTCGGAGAGAGGGCCGGCCTTAGGGCCAGTCTCCATGAAGGCTTTCACCAGGTTACCGAAGTCATCGCGCGAAACGCCGGTGGTGAAACCGATGCTGGCGACGCCGGAGGTGGTGAGTAAATCAGCGAAGCTGCGCTCCGCGGGAGTGGATTCCAAAGGCACGCCATCGAGCAAGAGCTGAGATCCGGAAGCACCCAGCAAGAGGCCGCCCTGCCCGGCGGCTTCCACGGCGTCCTGGAGTTCGGTCCAGCAGGAGTCGAATTGCCCAGCCGAGCGAGTATGTTCTAAACCATAGAGACGAGCGTATTTAAGGAGGATATTCAGGCTGCGAATGAACGCGCGAGCGTTCGGTACCCTGGGCTCGTTGGATACGGTCACTTGGCGGTGGAGAGTCGACATGGAATATCCTACAGACAGTGTACTAGGACTGATGTCTAGGGAAATGGTACGAAAGGCCTATAGGGGTACAGGACAGGAACACCCGACCTTCCGGTGAGACGCAGATTTCCACATCTTTTGGGGGGTGCGGCAGCCTAGTTTACCGGCAATCGCTGGAGCGCGTTTCCGGCCTATTAATTGATATCCTGCTTCGCCTCCAGTTGTTTCACCAACCCATCCAGATAGCTCTTCTGATTGTCCGGAGCTGCCTGCCATGGCCAACTTCATTTCTTTCACCGCATCGTCAAACTTGCCCTGGGCGCAGTACATCCGAGCCAGCCCGGCATGCACGAACCACTGGTCAGGATGCTTTTGCGCGTTTTCGAGGAAGATCGCGAAGGCTTCTTCGCTGCGCTTCTCAGCTTGCAACTGGCGAGCGTATAAATGGATCTGCAGCGGGCTGGCGAGATCCAACGCCTTCTTCTGCGCGGCGGCGGCTTCGTCTTTGCGATTGAGCGCTGCGAGGACCTTCGACTTGGTCAGCTCGTTTTCGAAGCGGTCTTCGTTTTGGATAGAGGTGTTTGCATACGCCAGCGCCTGATCCAAGGCGATTTTTTCCGCGAGCAGGTAATTGGCCGCGTCGTCCCAACTCATCCAGGTGTACTGCGCGAGGTTGCGAAGTTGTTTCTTGAGGCTGGCCTGAACCACCTCGTGCACATCCACCGAGACTTTGAACGGGGCGGCGATTTTCTCCCACTCCAGTTCGACTACCGCGGAATCGGGCTGCAGCTGATCGAAGTCGTAGGTGAGCGCGTTATGCATATCGGCAGGCTTGGGCTTCACGGTTACGCGGAGCGCGTCTTCCGCCGGGTCGTAGGTGAAAGAACCCCAAGACGTGGAGTTCTTCGAGAAAATAATCGTCCATTCGTCGGCGTTCGGGATCATGTGCAGCCCGTAGGTTCCCTTGTCGAGCGGCTTGCCTTCCATCAGGACGGGATCGCTGAAAGTGATCGTGGTGTTTTCATTCGCGCCGGCGCGCCATACCTTACCGTACGGAACCAGGGCACCCCAAATCTTGCGGTCGTTCACGAGCGGCCGATGATAGTCGATGGTGACGTCGGTGATCCCGATCCTCTGTGAGACTTCGGCGCGTTGGCTCCCGAGAGGAAGATCGAGTACGAACGATTGTGCCGAACTTACGCCCGACGTGGCGGCCGAAATGACTGCCAGCAGGCAGAATAGGAAACCTCGCAAAGCGGATCGAAACATGGTGAATGCCTCCTTCAAGACGTATCCATTTCAAATTTTGCTGAAACGAGCCACGGATCGTGACCACCCCTAGTTGGCATCTTAGACGTACTCGAATCCTGGCGGTGAGCAGGAGTGCGACGTTCCATGGTCGCCTTTGGTCCCTAGCTCCGAGAACGCCCCCGACGTGACTACTCTTGTTCCACGATCTCAATCTTGTTCATTTCTCCCGTCAGGGTAACCAGCGCAAACGCGAGCGGGGCGTGGGTTCGAGAACGATCAGCTCCGGTGTTCCGCGGAGCAAGCCTGTGGCAGAAAGCGATAGTAAGGAACGCTGGGCTACCGGTGTGAACGCCGTCTCTAGCATCTGATTGTCTTTGAGGATTCCCAGCCACACTAAGAAAGGGCCGTCCGTGCGGACGGGAAGCTGCGGAAAATTATTTTTTACGTCCAGAGTAACCAGAACGCCGGCTTCGCGTGCGCCCGCCGCCCGATAGGCGGCGAATGCCGTTTCCGCCTCCTTGGCAAAGGTGTCGACACTGCCCGATTTGACCGCGAATATTTGCGCGACCACTAGACCTTGCGCGCCGTTCGCTTCGCTCACTGGATCGACAGCCGGCAAGATCATGACGCCTCGCTCAGGGCTCAACGGGCGAAGCAGCATTACGTTGTCGGAGTCATCTATGAACTCGTTCATCTTGGCCTTATGTTCCTTCCACAGCGGCCCGGCGTAGAAAGCCGCATTGGACACGGCACGATCCTCTATCGTGTGAAAGCCCCGAATCCAGGTGAAGCCGTTCTGATTTTTGCGCTCAAAGAAAGAACCTGCAACGATTGCCCCTAACTGCTCTATGGCCTCGGGGAAATAACTTTCGAAATATCGAGCGAAATGCTCGCGGATTCCTGGTTTTAGTGTGTAGCGGCGGAACTCAATGGCCTGAAAGTCTTTTAAATTAGCGGC
Organism: uncultured Acidobacteriota bacterium; assembly: GCA_963830375.1. Classification (GTDB taxonomy): domain Bacteria; phylum Acidobacteriota; class Terriglobia; order Acidiferrales; family UBA7541; genus Palsa-295. Next base: position 114,516 of record CAWHMJ010000004.1, on the reverse strand, counting down.
GGGATTGATGGCATTAGCTCTGAGGAATCTGATCAGTTTGAACCGCCGTCAGATTGCAAACCGCAATGATCGTTAGAAGTCCGATGAGGAACCGCATTAGCAGTATCTCCCTGCCAGCTTATGTGAGCCGTGCAGCTAACCGTTGGACAAATGTCTGTTGCCGCCATTTAGGCGAGCGTTGTAGCAGCGGACGTTAGTCCGTAAGAATGGTGCCGCTCGGTATGCGACGGGTTCAGTGCGCTTTGTCGGATTCATCTGGCACGCGTGTCTGGTCGGTGATCCAGTTCACTTCCCAAGTCTTGCCTCCATCATCCGAGAATGACTGCTCAAAGTGGGGCGTATCCGTGGTGGTATTTGTCCAGACAAATCGAATCAGGATGGTTTTGCCATTGATCGTATCCTGGGCGAAAAACTCACCGCGTCCATTCTTGAATTCGCCAACCTGGGGCGGGTCCAAGATGCCGACCTTCCTGTTGGCCCAATAGAGTCTCCACTGGTGGGATTGAGGATTGTATACACGCAAGGTGAGACCTTCGATGTGGCCGGTCGGGCCATCGAGCTCGACCTGGTCGAGAGAGGCGCCATCCCAAACCTTGCGGCAGACACCGGTGCCGTCAAATTCGACCCAGGTATTGGAGCCGGTCAGCGGATTCAGGCGGCGCTTCAGGTGATATTTCCATGCGCCGATAAGGGGGTCAAAATCGTGCTGGCCATCGCGTTCGTTGGCAGCAGGGGTCTGCTCCACAGCAGGTTTTTTCTCCGCCGCGTTGAAATTTTGAGACTGCTTAGGATTGCCGTCGTCGTTCGAGTTGGAGTGCGCGGAAACTTGGCTCGCGTGGAAGATAAATCCCGCGGCGCAGATAGCGCAGCAAATCCAAACCTTGTTGATAGTCATTAAGTTTTAGCCTCCGGATGCGATCGATCGCCTCGGTCATTGCGAAACTACTCCGGGGAGTGGCCGCTCACAATAGCCACTTTGATGTGATACGATATAGCCACTTCAACTCGCTATCGATGAAACGAATCTCCGCCAGCTTCCTGCCGCCGATCGCACTGGATTCCAGACGGAAGATTCCGATGTACCGCCAATTGTACGAGTGGTTTCGGCGAGCCATTCTGGACGGCCAATTGCGGCCTGGACAACGAGTGCCGTCGACCAGAAACCTCGCGGCGGAACTGAAGGTATCGCGCATACCGGTTTCGAGCGCGTACGAACAATTGCAGGCGGAAGGTTACCTTGAGACGTTTGTTGGCGCCGGCACGTGTGTGGTCAGGTCGATCCCGGACGACGCATTAAAGCCGGCGCTCGGAAAAATACGGGATGCGTCGCGGCAAGTATCCAAAAGCCAAGCTCCGCGCCGGGTTTCACGCCGCGTGGCATTGATGCGCGTGCCGGCACAAACCTGGTCAAACAAACTGGTTGCATTCCGAGTGAGCCTGCCGGCACTAGAGCATTTTCCAAGCGGAGTGTGGTCCAAGCTGGTAAATCGCCATTCGCGAAGACCTACGAGACAGTTGATGGCTTATGGCGACGCGATGGGATATATGCCGCTTCGTGAAGCCATTGCCGAATATTTGGGCGCAGTTCGCGCGGTGCGATGCGAGCCGTCGCAGATTCTGGTAACAACCGGATCGCAACTGGGCCTACAACTCTCGGCGCAAGTTCTCGTTGGATGCCAATGACCGCGTGTGGATCGAAGAGCCTGGATATCCCGGAGCGCGCCATGCGCTGATGTCGACTGGGGCTCAGCTTGTACCGGTGCCTGTCGATCATGAGGGGCTAAACGTAGCGGAAGGAATTCGCCGCGCTCGCAGCGCGCGTGCTGTTTACATCACACCATCGCATCAATATCCGCTGGGTGTGACCATGACCGCCACGCGACGAATGCAGCTGCTCAATTGGGTCGCGCGAAGCGGCGCTTGGATCATTGAAGATGATTACGATAGCGAATACAGGTTGGGAGGCCGACCGATTCCCTCGCTGCAAGGCTTAGACACGGGCGCGCGAGTGATTTACGTCGGCACGTTTAGCAAAGTAATGTTTCCAGCGCTGCGCCTGGGTTACGTGGTTGTTCCCAAGGACTTGGTGGATGCATTCTCCACCGCGCGCGACGCTACTGACCAATTTTCGTCCACTCTGTATCAGGCGGTGATGACGGATTTCATCCGCGAAGGACATTTCGCGCGGCATATTCGCAGAATGCGCATTCTTTACCTGGAGCGACGAACGGCGCTGGTAGAAGCGATTCAGAAACAAATGGGCGACAAGCTCGAAGTGATCGGCGCCGAAGCGGGGATGCATCTGGTGGCGCTGCTGCCGCGCGGGTGTTAGCGATGTGGCGGTTTCAAAGAAGGCCGCCGAGCATGGGAATTTCGGCCATGCCTTTGTCCTCATGCTATTTGAAACCGCCCGCCAGGGGTGGACTGATCCTTGGTTATGGCGGCACGGATGCGCAGCAGATTCATGATGGCATGCGGAAGCTCAGGATGAGTATTTGTCCCTGACGCAAAACTAAGGATGCCACGTTGAGTCTTCAGGAGGGCAGGCGGATTTCGACGTCCTGGCCTTCGAGAGCGGGACGGACGCGACGAATCACTTCGCTAGCCCACAGCTTTTGACTGAGGAAAACGAGCGAGGCATCCTCAAATCCGCAGACAGCGCAGAAAAAATAATTTTGGAAAGCGGTATGGTAAGCGTCCGCGCCACGGCGCGCCAGCTCTCCTTCGAGCACTGCATCGCCCTGTGCGACCAATGCTCCAGCGCGGGCACCGAAGGTCTCGCTCTGAAAGCGGTTGAGCAGAGATTCAAGTGCCGGGAGGTCGGGAGCGGGAATGACGATGGAGCGAGTGCCGGCTTCGCGATATTTGACTTGATGCTGGTCGCAATATTCACGCACGCGATCGAGATGGCTGAAAAAATCAAGGGCCCAGATTTCATCGGCCGCGGTTGCGCGGAGGACGCGGCTCCAGACCCGCGCTGCTTCGGGGCCTCGGACGGGCTCACGATTCTCGTCAGCCTCGGTGAGTTCCAGTCCAACGGCGCGAACATCGGGACCTAGATCGAGAGGCTCGACATCCAGGAGGTACACCTAGTTGTCCTCGTCCGGGGGATGCGGGAATCTCTTCTGGAAGTCGGGAGCTTGCTTGCGGACTTCCAACCAATCGAAGAATGCGTCGGGGGTTTCAAGCCAGATTCCGAACCAATGCTCAATTTCCTCTTTTTCAGCGCGCTTGCGGGCATCCACTTTGTGGTTGCGCGCGATCATTTCCGCGCGGCGGCGGCCAAGGCGGGCGACTTCGCGGACACGTTCCGCCGCATGCGAGTCGGACTCCAAGAGAAATTTCCGCAGCAACTCATCGAGGCGAACCAAACACATTTCTGCTTCGTCAAGAGTGGAAAAGTGGAGCAAATCGCTGAATTCTTCTTCGTAGCGGCCTTCGGTATCCGAGCGGGTGGACCAGACGACGCGCATTCCCGCTTCCTCGAGTACGCTGACAATATAGTCGGCTGAGGTTTTCCCTTTTTCCCCGAGATGAACGATGAGCTGACGCCGGATCTGTTCTATTTCGGCAGGCGTGTAACGCGGCTTGGCCAAGCCCTGAGCGACTTCCAGAATCAGCGCTTTCTTGGTGGGAGAGCCGCCCTCATGACTCGCGGTGGGATTGCTTTCGGTCAAGAGGGACCTCGGCGTTTTGTTTTGGACGGTTCTGTCGTGACGCTGTCGCCTGCCAGCAGGTGACGGTAACGGGCTACGTTGCGATTGTGTTCGGCGAGAGTTTTGGCAAAAAAATGTCCGCCCTGATCGTTGGCGACAAAAAACAGGTAATCGGTTTGCGCCGGCGCGATGGCAGCGCGCAAGGATGCTTCTCCGGGATTTGCAATGGGTCCGGGCGGCAGGCCAGGATGCTCATAGGTGTTATACGGAGAATCTACATGCAAGTCGGCGGGACGCACGTTTTTAGTGTGACGTCCTTCGAGTTCCAAGGCGTATTGCACGGTGGGATCGCATTGCAGCGGCTGGCCCCGGCGCAGGCGGTTGTAAAACACACCGGCAACCATGGGACGTTCTTCCGACTTTGGAGTTTCGCGCTCGACGAGAGACGCGAGCGTGACGACCTGATAGAGGGCCAAGCCTTGCGGAAAACTCGTGGCGCCTGAAGGATCGAGCGATTCCAGCTCGGCGCGAAAATTCTGGACCATTCTCTTAACAATCAGCTCGCAGGTAGTGTGGCGTGTAAACTGATAGGTGGAAGGAAAAAGAAATCCTTCGAGATTCGAAGCGTTGGGCGCCAAGTCCGAAATCAGAGAAGCATCCTTTGCCGCTTCCAGAAATCCATCCCGAGTGCAAACCCCCTGGCGATCGAGTTCCGCCGCCATCTCATACATGTTCCACCCTTCAGGGATCGTTACGGTGCGAACGAAGATGCGGCCTCCGGCAATTTGCCAAAAGACTTCGCGCGAATCCAGAGGGCGATCGAAATAGTATTCACCGGCCTGAAGAGGTTTTCGAAAATGCCACATGCTAAAGATTTCGAAGGCGAGCTGGCTGCGAATTACATCATTACGCCTGAGAATGCGAGCCACACCGAAGCGAGAGGTGCCATGGGGGACGTCCACAAAAACCTTCTCAGGACGATGGCCGCGATAAGGCCGGCTGATTTGGGAATCGAGCCACCCAGCTCCGGCGCCCAAGGCAGCGATCAGGAGAAGAGCGATGAGACCGAGTCGGCGCATTACGATTGGGTCCTCTCGACGATGGGAACTGAGGAACGCGCGAGTTGTTTCTTATGTTCGAGGTAATCCCGCAAAAGAACGGCGGCGGCCACGTCGTCGATTGGAGCGCGTTTTCGTCGCGAGGAAGATTTCACTTCTGCCATGGTCTGCGCTGCCTCCCAGGAGGTTAGCCGCTCGTCCACGAGTTCTACCTCGATGCCGAGGTCTTTCTGCAATCGAGCCGCGAAAAGCGCCGCCTCCTCCGCCATGGGGCTGGATTCGCCGGTCATGTGCAAAGGATGGCCCACGAGGATACGCGCAACGGCATGCTTCCTGCAAATCTCGCGCAAGCGGCGCAAATCGTTGCGGCGGTTGGTGCGCAGGAAGGTGACGAGTGGTTGCGCGGTGAGGCCGAGTTCATCAGAAAGCGCCAGACCGATTCTCTTGCGGCCATAATCGACCGCCAGGATACGGCTCGATTCGACAGGGCGCGTTTCAGGCGCACCGATTCCCCGCGCGCGTGCGGCGATGTTCATATTGCCCCATTATACTTCAGAGTTCTACTTCAGCTTGCCCGGGGAGAACTTTGGCACTTGCCGCGATCCGCTTGACCGGAAACCCCTCGTCTGCGGTTCAACCAACCTTACACTTCGCAGTGGCCAGGCTCGGATCCGATTGCGGCGTGGGGGCTAGCTAGACCTAGATCGCTAAGTTTCTCCGTCACACTGTCAGCCAGAGTTTTGCATGGGGTTCGTCAGCGAAGGCAGAGTGCAGTTGCGTACGCCATTCTGGCAATTGAACGCCAAAGGTTTCCGTTAGATGCGAGTTTGAGAGAAGCGAATAGGCGGGGCGACGGGCGGGAGTGGGATATTCTTCTGTCAGAATGGGAATTATGCGACGCGCTACGAATGGGCGCTCGCCTGTAGCGGCAGCGAACCATGGAGTGCTTCTCGGCATTCGAGAAGCTTCCTCCAAAATTGCCTTTGCGAATTCATACCAGTTTGTTTCACCAACGGAAGTCATGTGATATATACCAGCTCATTTCTGTTAGATAAGCCAAGCCGTCGTCTCGGCCGTAAATTCGCTTCAGAATTTGTGTCGTTGCCCAAGCGATCTCGCGGCTCCATGTTGGCGCACCGATCTGGTCGCTCACTATCCTCAACTCGTCCGACCCTTGGGTCGCGAGCCGCAAGATCGTGAGGAGAAAATTCCGGCCGCGTGTGGCATACACCCAGCCAGTTCGGAAAATCAGATGTGGCACGCCAGTCTCCTGGATTGCTCGCTCGCCCATGAGCTTCGTTTTCCCGTACACGTTAACGGGGTTCGTTGGATCGGTTTCCTCGTAAGGGGAATTCTTTGATCCGTCAAATACGTAATCGGTGGAATAGTGAACAAGTCCCGCGCCAATTTTTTTGGCCTCTTCAGCCATCACCGCAGGTGCATCCGCATTGATAGCGCGCGCTATAGCTTCTTCTTTTTCAGCTTGATCGACGGCGGTATAAGCGGCGGCGTTGACGATCAGATTCGGACGAACCGTTCGAATCATTCGACGAAGATCATCCGGCTTGGAAAGGTCGAGTTCTTGGCGACCCAGCGCAATTACCTCGCCGAGTTGCGGCAAGAACCGTTGGAGTTCCATTCCGACTTGCCCGTCCTTACCGGTCAGCAGGATTTTTGGTTTCATTTCGCTGAATAGCGTGGAAGGAATTCGCGTGGAATATCAGCGAGCCTGGGAAACTTCGAATCCTTTTCCGAAACGAGAGGGTTGGGCACTCCCCAGGAGATGTTGATATTGGGATCATTCCAAGAAACTCCGTGCTCGTCGGCCGGATCATAAAAGTCGCTGCACTTGTAAAGGAATTGAACCGAATCGGTCAGCGCCAGAAATCCGTGCGCAAATCCTGCTGGTACGTAAATCTGATTGTGATCGTCCGCCGAGAGAAGAACGCTGGTGTATTTGCCAAAGGTCGGAGAGCCCAGCCGGACGTCCACGGCCACATCAAGCGCCTTTCCTTCCACAACGCGACAAAGCTTCGCTTGGGGATGATGCAACTGATAGTGGAGTCCTCGAAGTGTGCCTTTGACCGAGCGAGAATGATTATCTTGTACGAAGGAACATGCGATGTCCAGTTGAGCGAATCGCTCGCGATGGTATGTCTCCATGAAAAAGCCGCGGGAGTCACGGAAAACCTTGGGGCGGAGCTCCCACACACCAGGTAAGGATGTTTCAATCCTTTGCACTAAATCCATGCTCCCATAAGAATAGTGATTGAATCGGTTGAACCAGGAACTTCGATGACTCTATCAGATTTCTGCAAGCGGCAGAAATCATCCGAAATCAGGAAGACGGTTTTGGCCCGATTTGAGCGATTGCGTGTAGGGAAGAGTCGCGATTCTCGTAATATTTTTCGTAATAGGAGCGATATTCGCCGTCGCGGACTCGCGCCATCCATTTCGTATTGCTCCGGTACCAGCCAATTGTCTGGCGCAAACCTTCCTCGAGCGAAATCGCAGGCTTCCAACCAAGTTCGTGCTCCATTTTGTCGCACTTCAGAGCGTAGCGGCGGTCGTGGCCCGGCCGATCCTTTACATATGACAAGAGCGTTTCGGGCTTGCCCATCACTCGAAGCAGGGCCTTGGCCATGGTCAAATTCTCTACGATGTCCTGACCCCCGATGTTGTAAACCTCGCCGATACGTCCGCGTTCGAGAACAGCGACAATTCCGCGGCAGTGATCCTCCACGTGCAACCAGTCGCGCTGCTGCTTCCCATCACCGTAAATCGGAAGAGGTTTGTCATCGAGTGCATTCGTGATCATAAGGGGCAAAAACTTTTCAGGAAATTGGTAGGGACCATAATTGTTCGACGCACGAGTGATTACGGCAGGGAAACCGAATGTGCGCACATAAGAGCGGACCAGAAGATCCGAGCTGGCCTTAGAGGCTGAATACGGGCTGCTGGGTTGAAGCGGTGAATTTTCATCTGCGAAGGCCCCGGCATCCATATCGCCATAGACTTCATCCGTGGAAATATGGACGAACCGTCTTACGTTGAGCTTTCGAGCGACTTGCAGAAGGATAAAAGTTCCTGTGACGTTCGTTTCAATCACCGGCGCCGGTTCGTAGATGCTTCGATCAACGTGAGATTCCGCCGCGAAATGAACCACCGCATCGCAGCCGTTCATGGCGGCTTCAACCGCGGCGGCATCGCAGATATCACCTTTGACGAAGGAGTAAGCCGGATTTTTCGAGATATCATCCAGGTTCTCAAGATTTCCGGCGTAGGTCAGCTTGTCGTAATTGACGAGTACATAATCCTTGCCGAGCGCGAGGACTTGCCGAATGAAATTTGAACCAATGAAGCCTGCGCCTCCTGTCACAAAGAGTTTCACGGGGCTACTTCCAGCCTCGCCGATGCTGCCGGCCCGGACAACTTGTTTGCACCAGTTTCGGCCACGAGGGTGTTCGCCCGAAGCAGGGATTCAAATGTTCCGGCGTCGGTCCACCATCCATCGAGAACCTCATAGGTTAGCTTGCCTTCTTGAATGAAGAAGTTGTTGACGTCGGTAATTTCGAGTTCCCCTCTGCCTGAGGTTTTAGCCGACGAATCTTTTCAAATACCGTTTTGTCGTAGAGATAGATGCCGATGACGGCAAAATCGGACTTCGGAGCTTTAGGCTTTTCTTCGATGCCGACGACGTGATTGCCGCGAACCTCCGCGACTCCGAATCGCTGTGCGTCGGTAACTTTCTTTAGCAAAATTTTCGCTCCGTCTTTCTGCTTCTTGAATTTTTCAACCGCGTCGCGGATGTTGTTCTCGATAATGTTGTCGCCCAAAATGACGCAGATGGGTTCGCTGCCGGCGAAATATTCCGCCAGGCCCAGAGCTTCAGCGATTCCGCCTTCCCCTTCCTGGTATGTGTAGTTTAGGTGCTTCAATCCGAAATCGCGCCCGTTACCCAGTAAGCGCAGAAAGTCGCCGGCATTTTTTCCGCCAGTAACGAGAAGGATTTCCTGAATTCCGGCATTTACAAGAGTCTGGATGGGGTAATACACCATCGGTTTGTCATATATAGGAAGAAGATGCTTGTTCGTCACGCGAGTGAGTGGATTTAGCCGGCTACCGGTTCCACCGGCAAGAACTATGCCTTTCATATTGTCCCTTGTCTCCTGGCGTGTTGAGTCTGGCCGACCAGTTGCGCTCTAATTATTGCCTCGGGCGACGTGAGGCGCAACGGTAATGAATCGGTTCGCTCGCCTCCCGAGCCTTGCTTGCTCCAACGAGCCTTGCTTGCTCCCGCCCCTTGCTCAGCTGTCACGGCAACAACAGGGGCAACGTGTACGCTTCACTTTGCTCAAGACTGACCGCGGGTACGCGGAGATTTGGCGAACTAGTGCGTCGCCTTTACTGCGCCTCCTCGAACAGCGCAAGATACGGAGCATAGCGATAACGTCGGTTGCGCTCAAAACCTGTCATTTCATGGAGCAAGCCCCACCTGACGAATCGCCGCACCACCTTGCTTGCGGTTAAGAAAGAGCAGTTCAGGCATCGCTCAGCCATACGGACTGTTACGATCGGCTGTTCGAACAGGTATTCTAGAAAAGCCAAATAGTACCGCGCTGAAAGGAGCTTGTCCTTTTTGTTCTCGCTCGAGCAAGCGGCGATGATCCTCTCTCAGTCGAAGAATATTCCGCGCAGTCTTGGTCGCCTCCCGGCTAGTCTCATGCACGCCGCGGACGAAGAACTTTAACCATCCTTCCCAGTCGCCATGTTGCGGATAGCCATCAAACGGTCGTAGTACTCAGAGCAGGTGTAGTTTCATGTAGCGACTGAGCACATGAAGGGCCGTTCGAGTGCCTGTTTCTGGTATAGGAGAAAGGTAATGAGGAGTCGTCCGACCTTTCCGTTAGCGTCCAGAAATGGGTGGATCGTTTCGAATTGTGCGTGCGCCAACCCGCACTGAATCAAGAACGGTAACGAATCGTCGTAGAGAAATCTCTCTAAACTGTTCAGGGCCGCATGCATCTCATGAGCAGGGGGAGGCACGAATGTTGCGTTCGAGAGTGTGCAGCCCACTGGGCCAATCCAATTCTGGCTGGTTCGAAATTCGCCTAAGGTACTATCAGAACCAGGAACACCTGCAAGCAGCTTCGCGTGGGTCTCGCGGATTACAGCGAAGGGTCAAGGGGAGCGTCTTCAGACGCTCCAAACCGTAATTCATGGCACTCACATAATTCACGACCTGTTGGATGTCCTGCGGAAAATCCTGATCCTTCGAATCGATCGCGAACTGGATCAGATCTTCAAGAGTGGTCTGAGTGCCGTCGATTTGCGAGCTTAAGACTGCTTCTTGGCGGACATACATCGAGACAAAGAGGTCTGGGTTCGGAAGAAGAGTGGAAACCCCGTCCAACCGGCCCAACGCCAAGTCCGCCTCGGACAGAAGACGGCTCAGCTTTACGTCGATTTTCAGGGGTGGGTCCGGCGGTAGTGGTTTAGGGTCAAAAGCCTTGTAGCCGGTTGCTTGTTTTAAGTATTGTCCTGCCCGCATTGATATGAGTGGCATCCGATACCGCAACTGTCAGGTGTCTCGCCATTGTTCGGAATAGCCGTGAGTATGACTTCCGCCATCGGGTCCAACTTAAGGTTCCTCAGTGACCAGACTAAGCTATTCGTCAGACACACGAAGTCTCTCGCTCTTGCGCGGCCAATCGTCGCCCGCTTAAGGCTTCTGAGAATTGATCCAGGAATAACACGCTTGGCAATAGAGGTCACAAGAAACAAGATACGGGCGTGTATCATCGACCCAGGCTGGAGGGCTGCTCCGGTGGCGGTCAGGGGCTGTACAGACCGGAAGACGGTCGCTATCCGCCAGATCACGGCTATAACAAAGCAGGCGATTCCCAACCAGTAGCTCGAACGGGCGATCAGCTTTTCCATAGCAACACCTCCTCACGATAGATTACGGACTCGGCCTCCAGAAGATCTTACCGCGCACAATGTACTCCACGCGAGAAAGTCTCGTCAATTAGACGAGAAAACTTAGTCCCGCCGGAATCCTAACTCACGACCATCTTGACGGTGGAATTTGTTGAAATCAGGTGTGGCAGGACCATGTTATTTCACCTCGGGCCAGTTGTGTCCATACGAAGCGCGTTACCTAATTGGATCATAGTGCGCGCATCAGTTGGTTTACGATTTTTGATCGAACTCAGAAACTACCGTTCTATCAGGGCCTTCGTGCTTCTGTGGCAGGCAGAGGACTGTCAGGAGTTCGGTTTGGAATTGCGTTTCTTGTGGATCAAATCTGTCTGCAGTGCCCCAGAGTTCGATCTAGGGCTGGCGGCCGCGCTCGCTTTTTTCCCACAGCGGCCAGAAGCCAGCGTCTTTCATTTCCTTGTCGAGACCGGTCTGCTTCAGCAACTCTTCGATTTGGGCGCGTGACTGGCGCGGACCGATGCGCTCTTCGCCATCCGCGAGGGCAAAGGTTGTTACTGCTGCGATTGCGGCATTGTGTTTGAGTTCTTTGAAATCAACTTTGTCGAAGGTGTCGGATGCGGCGTGATAGTTCAGCATGTAGTTGGCCGGCTCCTGATTGGCCTCCAGCGTGGGCACGCCTTCGAGGATAAAATCGAAGTTGTCGGTGTCCATGCCGGCGTCGAGTGTGAGATCCATGGCGCCGAGAGGCTTCAGCGGTTCCAGCGCCGTGCGCACGGCGGGGACAATATCTTTGCGTCCACCCAAGGAATAGCCGGTGATGCGGCCTACTCCGGAATCGAAAATGACTGCGGCGATCATGCGATCGAGTTCGGCGCGATGCGCGTGCGCATAGGCTGCCGAACCGAGCATTCCTTGTTCTTCTCCAGTGAAGAAGACGAAACGAATCGAACGGCGCGGGATGGTACCGGAGGCATGAATAATGCGCGCTGCGTCGATAATCATCGCGACGTTGCAGCCATCGTCGAGCGCGCCAGTTCCCAAGTCCCATGAATCCAGATGCGCGCCGACCAGCACGAATTCGTCGGGCTTCTCACGGCCGCGAATTTCGGCAACGACGTTTTCAGAATTCGCCGGGCCGCCGATGTGATTGGGCATTTCAAAATGCGCCTGCACTTTCTGTCCGGCGGCCAGGAATCTTGCGATGCGCTCAGCGTCTTCGCGCGCCAAGACAGCTTGGGGCAATGGTTCGAGCTCACCGTTGACAGCGCTCGTGTGGCGATAGAGCAGAAGACTGGGCCGCGTGGACATCCAGAATATTGCGGCAGCGCCTGCCTTCATTGCGCGATCGATAATTTCCTTGTCCAGATTGTATTCGTTGACGAGGTCGTCCCAAGTGACCAGGAAGTTTGCATGGACCAAAACAATAGCGTCGCGGACCGATGCTACCGGCCTTGGCGAAGCCATCGTCATTGCCCGCTGCCCACGTCGATAATATTCGCCGTAATTCCGCCCGCCGGAGTGGCGGGGGACCATCCGATGGAAACCATGCGGACGGGGAAAGGCTCGGGCGACAAAATCTCTATGTGCGAGTTACCTTCACTCCAGCTAACGGGAATCGTGAATTTTTCGGTGTGCACTTCGTCAACGCCGGCGTGATGCAAGGCTTCGACTGCCCAGCCGACGGCGCGGTCCGCTGCGGGCGAACCAGTGACGCGCCCGCCGATCGTGTCAGTGAGGTAACGCAAATTCTCTTCGAGAGGCGATGGGCCGAGCGCGCTCTGAATCATCGCAGGCGCCAAATCGTCGCAGGACTTCTCAACAGAACAGGTGCCTGTTCCGGTGGGAACTTGCAAAGGAGGCGGCTTCAGCGGAGGGATCTGGGCGAAGATGCCAAATGGGAACAGAGCTATGGCTGAAAAAACCAAGATGAGACGAAAAAATCTGTGCACGATTGAGTTCCTTTCCTGAATTCGTCCTAGGTGGATAGACGCCGGAGTTTAACGCAAAAATCCCGCTGAAGTTAGTGCTTGCTTCGAGCCTGGGCCTGCCTGTGAGTCAGAGGAGCTTTCATTTTCTATGATATATGGAGCCGCGATAAATCGAGTGACGGAACAATTTGCAGCATGAGAGAAGTTTCTACTTACGACGCAATGCCAGCGAAATTCTACGGGCGCAATATCTGTCTCATTTTGAGTCATTTAACTTAATCGGAGAATGGCACAACACCTGCCACGCCGTAGCTCTTATCCAAGTTTTGGTAGATCGGTTTCTCAGGGTGATTGAATCAGGGCGATTACCAGGAGAGCCGCCGCAAGTCCCGTAAAGCATTGGCAATAGCACAAAAATCCAAACGAGTCTTAGCCAATCATGTCCTGGGCAAGCAGACGGGGAAGGTCTCAGTGAAAAAGGTACGCGTATTCGCGAAGCTGATGCAGCAGGAGAAGAAGGAAATCCCCAGTAAGCCAAACGTCTTCGTTTTCTGCGAGACTACGACGGGAGTGGCGCAGTTCCGGACGGAATCTAACGCGGACCCGGAATCGACCGTGGAGCGAGTGGCCGGGCTATTGGCTATGCAATGCCTGGTCAGGGGCCAGAATCCGAATGATTTTCAAGTACTAGTTCCGGCGGAGAGAGATTTGATGGGGCGCCTGGTGTCGCGAGCTGAGGAACTTTTGGAGGAGGGGCGATCCATTGCGTGTCCGGCTACCCTAAGCCCACGTCAGAAGGAAGTGCTTCACTCCGTGCTTTCCAACCGGGCAAACAAGGAAATCGCTTGCAAGCTGAATATTACGGTTCGCACGGTGAAATTCCACATTTCAACTTTACTGAGTAAGTTCGGAGTGGAAACACGATCTGAATTGGCTCGCAGGGCCGCGGGTTTCGCGCGTCCCGCCACACTCAACGCAGAGGCTGCGGCAATAGAGAACACCTCAGGAGACCAAAGGAATTTACGACTGGAGACGGTTACTGCCAAAAGGCCGATCCAGATGACGAACAAAGGCAACAGCGTTCGCTTTCCCGGCAACGTCCTGATGGCTTAGTCGGAGTTTCTGGTAATGCGGTGAGCTGAGTGGGAAGGAAATTCTTGGTTCTATCGATTCTCAGCGGCCGAACGAATAGTATTCAAAACCCAGGGCCTTCATTTCAGCAGGATTCAGAAAGTTTCGAGCGTCGATGACCAGGGGCCGCGCCATTTCGTTGTAAACGCGCTTCCAGTCGAGATTTCGGAACTCATCCCATTCCGTGGCAACGATTGCGGCATCAGCGTCTTTTACCGCTTCGTAGGGATTTTTCGCTAGCGAGATCTGTGGGAGTGCTTTGCGGGTCTTCTCCATGGCTTGAGGGTCAAAGGCATGCAAAGCGGCCCCTTCGGCCATAAATCGCTTGGCGGCGTCAATAGCAGGAGAAAAACGAATGTCATCCGTATTTGGTTTGAATGCCAAACCGAGAAGCGCGATTTTTTTCCCCTTAAGCACCCACAGAGCCTTGCGGGCTTTGGCCAGAAGCAACTCGATGCGCTGACGGTTTACTTGCTCGGCTGCTTTTAGCAAGGTGAAATCGATTCCGACACGTTCGGCAAGTCGAATGAACGCCTGCACGTCCTTGGGCAAGCAGAAACCGCCGAATCCGAGCCCCGCTTGCAAGAACTGAGGACCGATTCGAGGATCCATTCCCACTGCCGCAGTGACTTCCTGAACATCCGCGCCGAGCTGATCGCACATATCTGCAAGAGCATTGGCAAATGAAATTTTCACGGCGAGGAAAGAATTTGAAGCGTGTTTTATCAGCTCGGCGCTATTGACGGTAGTGGTGACGAAGACGGGCGCCGGGAGGCGGGACATTTATCCGGATGTGCGGGGCACTTAAACTTCCTATCCAAGATGGGGGCATAGATTTCGCGGAGCTTTTTTGGCGGCAGCGTCATCATCTACGCCGATAACAATTCGATCGGGGTGAAGGAAATCGGTGACCGCAGTGCCTTCGCGGAGGAATTCCGGATTTGAAGCAACGGTAAAATTAGCGCCTGATTTCCGGCTATAAACACTCAGGCGCGTTTAATCTCCTGCCCGGTTTGTGCGGGCACGGTGCTCTTTTCCACAACCAATTTGGCGCCGCCACCTTCGGTTGCGATCATTCGCGCGACATGTCAATTGCACTCAGGTCAGCGTCGCCGTTTTCCAAGGGCGGAGTTCCCACGCAGATGAATACGACTTCGCTTGAGCGTACGGCTTCACCCGGATTACTCATGAAGTGAAGCCGTCCTTCTCGAACATTTTTCTTCACCAAATCGTCCAGATGCGGCTCGTAAATGGGCAGTTCCCCGGCGCGGAGGGTTACGATCTTGGATTCATCATTGTCGGTACAAGTAACATGGTGCCCTATTTCCGCAAAGCAAGCCCCCGTAACCAAACCGACATAGCCACATCCAATCACCGAAATTCGCAAGATTCAGATCTCCCTCGCATGATTTGCCCTGCCAACAAGGGCGCAAAACACTGCGCTTCCCCGTATACCGTCTTATAAGAGAAGCAGCCCCTGATAAAAAGTCACGGGGATATGTCCGTTCGGATTCCTCTTAGTTACCTTGAGACCTTACATCTCATCTTCCCATTCCAGGCCGTTGGCGCATTCTAGGCCGGACTGCACAATTAGCGCAGCGACGGATATGGGCTCGTTCACTTGATCCAACTGAGTCCGAGCGAATCCACAAGAATCCGGCAACCAGAAGCAAGAACGAAAGGAACAAGTTCCATGTAGAGACCGGGCGCCCGCTGACCTGGACGAGAATGAACTCAAGCAGAAAGACAGGCAAGAGAATGTCCAAAGCGATGGCCACAAGGATACTCAGTTCGATGTCTTGCAGGCGCCCGGCAGTTAGCGCGAGAATTATTCCGACCGGGAAAAAAACGAGTGCATAGTAAATATCGTTGTAGCCCTTCAATTCGGCGGGGCGAACCTGATGGAGGAGACGGGCTAGGGCTGTGCCGGGGCCCAGGCGATAAGGGCGTTCGTTCTTCTTGCCATTAATATAAAGCGAAAGATCAGCACCATTGTATGAGTAGAGAATGTCGCGCGTTGGCTGTCAGTGAATACATTTGGGACGTACCACGCCAGAATGCCCGCTTAACGGAAACGGGACTGCGAAACCAGAAAACGAGGTCGGATTCTTCTTGCCTGATAGTCAAATCCGCGAACGAGGGCGAGCGCGAAATGGAAATGATATGTCCGTCTACCGGCGTGGGGCTGTGCAGCGGCGCAGATTACATGAACGGAGAATTGATTTGTCTTCCGGATATCGTCAACTAAACCTGCCACAGCCGCACGAGACGTGAGCCAAGATTTACCATCCAGGGCGAGTCCATTCGGATTCGGCGTGAGAGGGGCCGCCGGGGTCCATGAAAAACTGGGGAGAAACGCTTTCAAATCCTGAAAAGGTGTTGGGCCTGAGAAATCATAATCGGCGCGCCAAACGAACGAAGCTTCTTGGGAAGCCTGGCCGCCGAGTCAAATTAACCGCCGCAACATCGGGATAGCCTGATCTGCGATCTGCAATTTCTGAACGCGGCCTTGCCAAGGGCTTTGGCCGTGCCCTCATTACCCACTACGAGGAAAACGTCGGGCTCCCAATTGCTAGGCCGCGTCTGCTTTTGCAATATGGCAGAAATTGCAAACCAGAGTAGAAAATAGATGGAAAGAAGAACGGCTGTGCGCCTTGGCATTAGCCAAGAGCGGAGCGCCATCTCAAGCCGAGAAAGGAAATCGATTATCAGAGCACCTAGTATTTCGTAAAGAAGAAAGCCCACGATTGAACCAGCGGAATTTGTGAATACATCTTCCCAGCCCGAGTCCCGCATGGGGATATAAATCTGGGTAATTTCGATCGCGTAGGAAAGGGTTGCACCCGCGACAAAAACCATGAAAAAGGATGCAGAACGAGATATTTTTCGCTCTCGTATCTTCTCCGCCAGTCCAAAACCGAGAGGAATGAAGAGCAGAACATTCAGAAAGGCGTCCATAAATCCGGTCACTTTCGTGCCGCTGGCCCAAGAAACAATGGCGAAGCATCGCCAGCAAGTCTTGGTCTGAAAATCAAACCGGAACGGAAAAAGCGTAAGAAAAAGAATTCCGGCAATTGCAGCGATCAGGAACCGATTCGACCAGCCGAGAGAGGCGGGGGCTTGTTTTAGGCTCAATAGTTTGGGTCTGTCTCAGAAAGGAGAGGCCTCGTATTCGTCTAAAAGTCTAACATGAGAGCAGGTTTCGTCTGTCCTTCGCAAAAATCTCGCAGATGTCTACGCAAGCACCGTGGCATGAACAGAGCTGGCCAACTGAGGTCCTTGCTAACCTATTTGTTAACATGGGTTTAAGAGCACCTGTCCCTCGGGGAGTTCAGGTCCGATTTTGCCCCAGTGAACAGGTGATTTCTTACTGCACTTTGTTGCTTCCTCTGACCAGTAGTGCCAGATGGCACATGCTTTCTAAACTGTATGCATCATGAATCCACATACACCAACCCAACCAGAACGAATTCACTCGCACGCGCTAGATGCGCGGTCTAGAGCAGGCCGTCCCGCCGGACCGCTTCTTTTATGATCTTTCTGGCAGCCATTATCGCAATCGCTTGGACTTTCCAGCTGCACCGCTTACACGAACGCCAAAACCACTTCGAAAACGCCGGGTTCGGGCATGCTTTCGGCCAACCTCACAACCGTGAGTTTTGGAACCGTGGGAGTGGGCAAGACTACGACGCAAAGCGTGACGGTGACGAATACGGGAACTTCCGCCGTAACCAGTCGATCAAACGGCTGTCACAGGCGCGAGTTTCACGACCGGCGTGGGAACCGCTACAGCAACGATCGCCCCGGGTCAGGCCAAAATCATCCAAATCCAGTTTGCGCCGCTTTCGCCAGGCTCCGCTGCAGGCGGCTTCACCATGATAAGCGATGCCTCCAATTCACCGTTAACCGTTGAACTTGTCGGGATGGGAGGGCAACCGGGGTTAGCGATTTCTCCGGCCAGCTTCAATTTTGGCAGCGTTCAGGTGGGAAGCACGGGGTCTGAAACAATTACATTAACCAATTCCGGAAACGAGAGTGTATCGATCACCCAGGCAAGCGCCACGGGCGCCGGCTTTAGTGCGAATGGATTATCCGCCGGTGCGACGATTGCGGCCGGACAAAGCACAACTTTTACCGCGCAGTTTGCGCCGACAACCGCCGGCAGCGCATCGGGCAGCATCTCAATCGCGAGCAATGCTCCCAATTCGCCATTAACCATCGCTTTGAGCGGAAGCGGCAGTCAAGCACAAATCGGTGCGGTTCCGAGCGCGGCAGCTTTTGGAAATGTTTCGACCGGGAATAGCAATTCGCAGACAATCAGCCTAACGAACAACGGCACCGCAAGCCTTGTGATTTCGCGCGCGGCCGTGAGCGGCACCGGGTTCAGTATTACTGGCCTCAGCACACCGCTTACGATTGCGAGCGGGTCGAATACCACGTTTAACGCGGTTTTCACGCCAAGCGCCGGAGGGAGCGTAACCGGCTCGATTTCACTCACCAGCAATGCTCCTAACTCACCGTTTACGATCGCATTGAGCGGAACCGGGGTGGCCGGAACGCAACTGCTGACGTTCAGCACTTCGAGCCTGAGTTTCGGCAGCATAAATGTAGGGAGCAATAGTGATTTGAGCGCGGCCTTAACGAACGACGGGAAATTCGAGCGTTACAATATCTGCGGTAAATCGTCTCCGGCGCAGGCTTTACGGTAAGCGGGGTCAGTTCGGGTGAAACCTTGACTGCCGGCCAATCCATTCCCGATCACAGTTCAGTTCGCACCGGCAGCGGCGGGAGCCGTTAGCGGAAACGTTAGTTTGACTAGTAACGCCACGAATTCTCCGGCCACGATGGGTTTGTCCGGCACGGAGCCCAGCAGAGCTACTCAGACTGTGGGACTGGCGTGGACCGGACAGCACATCGACAGTGACTGGCTACAATGTTTACCGAGGTACGGTCTCGGGCGGTCCGTACGCGTCGAAGCTGACCGCATCACCTATACCGTCGACTCAGTTTACTGATACGGGCTTGCAATCCGGCCAGACTTATTACTACGTGGTCACGGCCGTGGATTCGAATGGCGTAGAGAGCTGCGTACTCCAACCAGGCGACGGCTTCTATCCCGTAGACTTCGCAGATTTAGGAGAGGCGAGAAGCTAGGTTATACGCAGCAAGTCTGAAGCTCCAACGACGTCCAGTGTCCGCTGAGGTCAAAGTAAAGGCTGACCCCGCGGACAGCATTACGCGCACCTGTCCCCGCAGTGTACCCCCGGCCAGTAGTTCCACATCGGTCCTTCGTCGCACAATGCGTGTGCACATGAAACATAAGCCCATCCTGGAGGGTACTGACGCGCACGATTTTTTTCGACTCGCAGCAAAACACGCCACGATTGTATTCCCTGTCCTGCTGGTGATTTTCGGAATGGTTGTGACGTCCGGGTGCGTGGGGTTTACGGCAAGTCAGGCTTAATACCGAGCATAGCACTGGATGTAACCCCTAACCCCGTCGACTTCGGATCTGTGATGGTCGGTTCAAGCGCCAGTCAGACCTTCACTATAACCAATAGTGGTCAGAGAAAATTTACACTGACAGCAGTTTCAGCAAGCGGGCCAGGATTTACCGCGGGGCTTTTCTCACCCCAAACGTTGGCTTCCGGCCAAAGCATAAGTCTTGCTGTTGTATTTAAGCCGACTGTAGCAGGCCAGGAAAACGGCAACATTTCGGTCTCGATCGATTCACAAGGCCCTCAGCTGGTGGGTAGTCTGAAAGGCGCGGGATCGACAACGGCCCTGACCGTAACTCCCTCGGTCATCAGTTTCGGCAATGTGAACGTCGGTAGCCCTGTTACCCAGTCGCTCCGCTTATCCAACAGCGGTTCTGCGAGCGTAGCGATCAAATCTGCTAGCGCCACCGGCCCCGGGTTTGGCATCTCCGGGCTTACCACGCCACAGACGCTAACGCCAAACGAATCTGTGAACTTCACGGCAGAGTTCAATCCTAAAGCTGCTGGAGCAGAGACTGGCACGATTTCGATCGAGACGGCAGGTACTCCGCTGACAGTCGGCCTAAACGGAGCAGGTGTCTCCTCCGCTGCTCAGCTGGTCGCCAGCGCCACGAGTTTGAGTTTCGGTAGCGTAACAATCGGCGACACCCCCTCCCAGTCGGTAACGTTTAAGAACACGGGAAATGCCAGCGCGGACATCTCGAGTGTATCGCTCACCGGTAACAGCTACACACTGAGTGGAGTGACATCTAATTTAGTGCTGGCCCCCGATCAGAGCGCAAACCTTACAGTGAAGTTTGGTCCAAAGACCACTGGTAGCCTACCGGGTAAAGTGACGATTTCGAGCAACGCCGCCGGATCACCTTTAGTCATTCAGTTTTCCGGCGCGGGAGCAGATAAAAGCCAGCAGCATTCGGTAGTGCTGAATTGGGATCAAGGCACGTCTCAAGTAGTGGGTTATTTCATCTATCGAGGATCCAAACCGAGCGGCCCTTATGCGAAGCTAAATGCCCAGGCAACTTCGGAAGCGAGCTATACGGATAACAGCGTTGTTGGCGGGCAAACGTACTATTACGTTGTGACCTCCGTTAATTCCGAGAACATTGAAAGCGCATACTCAGAACCGGTCGCGGTGACGGTCCCAAGCTCTTAGGCAATCGCCCGGAATTGAACCTAAGAAGAAACGAAGTTCGAAGCGTATTCCTAGGAACTTCAGAAAGCCATTCGCTTGACCCGAGGCTGGTAGTGAGAGCCTCAACCTACCTTAAACGTGGCCAATTGGGCTTGAAAAGGGAACAAGACTTTTTGCGATTGTGCCCATTTTCATGATTATAGGTGGGTTCGTTTTGCAATTTTATACCTTTGCATCCGATCCTCAAAACGACGGCACCCGTTGCTATCTAGCGATTACTGGAGAAAATCGTCGAACAAATGTCGCTGGGACCAAACATGCAAGAGGCGCACAACCGACAGCGCGATCCACTAGTTCCGATTCGGAGCTCTGAATATTCTGCTTTCCGGCAATCACCTCCTATCCAGCTGTCTCTCCATTTTTTTTCTCCTTCGACTTTAGCCTTTTCCCAGCGGGCAAGCACAGCGTTACGCGCGATTGTACTTCGGCGCTCAGATGTAAGCTTTGCGGCTCGAATTTTCCCCCCTTTAGAGCCGCCCAGTTTCCCTAAAGCAACAGCGTGCGGGTTCTTTTTTTTGGTCACGTCTTCTACACGGTATTCCCAGGGCGTGCGGGCAAATCAACACAAATCAGCTGTTGACTTATACTTAGGCGCTTATGTAAAATAAAGAAAGTATTCTTAGGCGTTCAAGTATAAATGGAGGGAGTGATGAAGCGGATATGTTACGTTGAGATTGCGGCTGCCCAGAAGCTTTGGGGACACTGTCACAGGTTGCGACGGATTCCTTGATGGGTTTGGTCAAGCGATTCGGGGTTTCGATTTCACTCGGCGATGTTCAGTACCTTGATGGGCGGTGGTACATAACGCATTCTGGACTTCTTCACATCGCTCAACGTCGGAGGTGTTCCGGAGTCAGAACTACTCTACTGCCAAGGTTTTCCGATTCAGCTGCTAGTCGCTGGGTCTTCCGAGCAACAGTGTTCAAATCTCCTCGATCAAAGGGTTTCGTTGGCTACGGTGATGCCGATCCCTCCAATACTTCTCCCCTAGTCCGTGGCGCCGAAATGCGCGTTGCCGAGACGCGAGCGGTCAATCGTGCTCTGCGCAAGGCTTATGGAATCGGACTCTGCTCGGTCGAAGAGTTGGGATCATTCTCCGGGCCATCCAAATCCGTCGCGGCCCCGCCGCATTCAAATGGACATCACGGATCGAACGGCTCAAGCAACGGCCAGCCGCGATTGCGTGACCAACTCTGCCTTCTCATCCGCCAATACAACCTCGATCCCACGCTCGTGAAAGCCTATGCTGCCGACTTCTGCGGTACCGCAACGCTCAAAGAAGCGAGCCGAGACCTGGTCGAGTCTTTCATCTCCGAGTTCGCAACCACGTGCAAAAAACGATCGGGACACCCTGCTCTGCAAACTCAATTCCTATGCTCAGCCCATGGAGGTGAAGCTATGAAACGCCATTTCCCTGGTTTGCATTCAGAAGGATCACGCGGCGATGAACTCCTGCAGGGCGTGTTCCTCGTGCGGGTCGATGGCGCCTTACTATCGTTGGCATCCGCAGAAGCCGTTCTTCGTTCTCAGCTTTGCGATCCTCGAACCCCAGGATCTCACTTCCCGTAAAATCTCCGGTCGACTCTACGCCACCGACGAAGGCTCTGTGGCGACTGAACTGGTTCCTTCGCGATTTTGGCTACGACCGCGATTTACTTGGGCGGGATCGAGGTGGACGAAAAAGCCCTGCTCGGTCTCACTCGGAGTTCTACGAACCACTAAGAAAGTCTTTGCTGGTCGTACTTATCTAGATCTTGCAGGATTTGCGCCCTCCAGCGAATGGGAATTCATCTCGAAGGATGCTCGCGATGGCGTGGTGACAGGAGATTCGCGTGACCTACAGCTACACGCAGATTAGCCAATACCTTCGCTGCCCTCGCAGCTATCGCTACCGCTATCTCGATGGATGGCGGGAAAAAGACACGCGTGCCGCCATGGTCTTTGGTCGCTGCTTTGAAATCTCGCTTGGTGCTTACTTCCGCCGAGAAGACCCGTCCGCAGTTCTCTTCAAGGAATGGGGTGCTTTTCGGGATACTCCGTTTGAATACAAGAAAGGGGATTCTTGGGACCGCTTGGTCCACCAGGGAGTCCATCTGCTCCAGAAATTCGCGCAGGATGACCGCGTTCGCATTCACCGTCCCCAAGAGAGCTTGCAGGTAAAGATGCTTCGAACTCTTGCCGGAAACAACGAGTTCGTTGCCTATATCGACGCTCATCGGTGCTCTCGATGGCAAGGACTGTTTGATCGATTGGAAGACTACTACGAGCTCGCTATCCCGAAGAGCCGGAAGGACTGCTGACGCTAGACCCTCAGCTCATTTGCTATTCCTGGATCAGCGGTATCTCCGATGTTGCGCTCGTCGTGTTCGTGCGAAAGCAGCTACCCGAAATCCAATATTTGAAGGCATCCATCTCGGAAGAACAGCGCCGTGAGTTTGGTCGGCTGGTCGAGGCAACAGTTGGCCAGGTCGAGGCAGGTCAGTTCCCTACCCACAGCGGGATTCGCTTCCCTCAGAACGCCTGCATGAGCTGTTCGCATTTAGGGCTGTGCTTGAATGACAAAAAGATGGTCGACGCGAATTTGATTCGCCGGCCAGGAGCGAGCGATCTTGATTGGCTTGACGAGCTTGTGGATTAACAGAGCAGATGACGGCCCCAGAGCTTAATCGCCGACGAGCCCTGGTCGTTCTGGACAAGATCGACGAAATCTTGTCCTGGGAGCAAACAAAGGAACGGGAGCGTGATGAGCGATTTGTGGAGTTAGGCCAATACTTGTGCGAAGTGCGAGCGGGTCAGTACTGGAGACTAGAGAATCTGAAATCGTTTGATGAGTATCTGGAGAAGCGTTTCCCGGAGTCGCGGCGGAAGGCGTATTACTTGATGGCCATTCACGAGAATTTGACGCGGATTCCGAAGCAACGTCTCCGGGAAATCGGTTGGACTAAGGCCACGGAGATGGCCAAAGTGGCGCGCCGAGACGGACGTGACTTCGATTGTGCAACCTGGTTGCACAAAGCCAAGGAGCTGCCGAAAGATGACATTCAAACGAGAAGTGGAACGCCATTTGACAGGTCAGGAAACTGAGCCGTGGGAGATCATCTACTTCAAGCTCTACAAGAGCCAATTACCAGTCATCGAGCAGGCACTTGAAACTGCTTCGCTGATGCTGGGGACACAGAAGTCGCGTGGCTATTGCATGGAGATGATCTGTGCTGATTTTCTCGCAGGAGCGACTCTAGATGGGGCAAGTCCTGCAATTTTCTCAGTTTCAATCCGGCGACTCGTGGAGCTTCTTCCCGGACCTGAAAGACTGGAATTTGTCAGAAGCCTGAAGGAATCTGCATGAATCGTCCTGAGCCGAAACGCCGCAGGATTAGGTTGCAACCAGATTCCTACATCCGACTCTGTCGCCAGGTCTTGGAAAGAGATAATTGGAGATGCCAGAATTGTGGAAGAGGGACCGAACTTCAGATTCACCATATTCAATTTCGGAGTCACTCAGGTGATGATCGCGAGAGGAATCTTGTAACTCTTTGCGCCGCTTGTCATAGAGAACTTCATCATCCCATCCCATAGACACGCCGTCGTCAAGGGATAGACGAATGAGGAAAGAACCGTACACGGACATTGACGAACCAGCGCGTCACACTTACTGCGTCTACTCGAACTGCACAAGATACGGAGCATTGCAAGTCTTTAGACTTGCCCTCCTTATCTTTTCCCACCACCCTCTAATAATTTCGCGCCTTCTTCCGCAACGCTTGCTCCGCGACCTGTAGCGCGATTTTGAGCATTTCTTTCATATCTCCGTTATTTTCCACCACGAGATCCGCATACGCCTTGGTTGGTTCGATGTGCAACGCGTGCATGGGACGGACCGTGCCCACGTACTGTTCGAAGACAGAGTTTATCGTCCGCCCCCGCTCAAACACATCTCGCCGCGCACGCCGCAGAAAACGCAGATCGGCGGCCGCATCCACGTAAATTTTCAGGTCCATCAGCAAACGCGCGCGCTGATCCCACAACGCGAACAATCCTTCCAGCAGGATTATCGGTGTGGGATCCACAACTTGCACCTCGCGGCTGCGAGTGTGTGTCTTAAAACAGTAGACTGGTCTCTCGATCGCTTTCCCGCTCATTAAGCTCTTGACGTGTTCAAGCAACAGATCGTGCTCAATCGCCTCAGGCTCGTCGTAATTGATGCTCTCCCGTTGGATCGTACTTAAATGACCGCGATCCCGATAATAAGAATCCTGTTCCAGCAGGCACGCTCCTTCCCCCGCGTACCTGCGCAGCAAATCCGTCGCTAGCGTCGTCTTCCCTGACCCCGTCCCTCCAGCAATGCCAATCAGCAAAGGACTTCGCGCCATCGTCATCGTCCCAAGTGACTCCTGATTTTCCGATGCCCCAGCCAAGTGCAAAAACTGATTTTACCGAAATGCAATAATTCTCCCCGCTATCGCATCGATAGCACAGAATATCTCTCTACGCTCGTTGGGCGCGTGAATTTTGAGCCATGGAGTCATACTCGCCTCTGGAAGTGGCGCGTGGACATCTCGACACCACCCAGTCTGCCCCCCAGTTGCGGACCCGGCCCGCATACTGGATAATTCGACTCGGTTCAAAGCATCCTCGCGATCGTCCTGGCATACATGATCATTTGCCCACAGTGTAAGACAGCAAATCCGGATTTCGCCGAAACTGCTCTAAATGCAGCGCACCGATGCCCATCGGCGATTCGGAAACAATACAAATGGTGGACCCCACCGCCATTACTCCGGGAAGCGATTTCGGCCCGCGTTACCGCATCGAAGCACTCCTGGGCCAGGGCGGCATGGGCCGCGTGTATAAAGCGTACGACAAGGAGCTGAATCGCACGGTTGCAATTAAGGTGGTCCGCCAGGGAGCGATGGGAGAGGCGGACGCCCTCAGCCGCTTCAAGCAGGAATTAGTCCTCGCCAGCAAGATCTCGCACAAAAACATACTTCGCATTCACGACCTGGGCGAGGTCGACGGCATGAAGTTCATCACCATGGCCTATGTCGAAGGCCAAGATCTTCACCAGATCATAAAGGACAACCCGAAACTCCCCCTGGAACGGGTGCTGAAATTCGCTGTGCAGCTTGCGGGGCGCTCGCGGCCGCGCATGCTGAGGATGTAGTCCATCGCGATTTGAAACCGCAAAATATCTTGGTGGACAAAAACGACCAAGTCTACATATCCGATTTCGGCCTTGCGAAATCCTTCGCGGAAGGCGCTGTCGGCATGACGCAAACCGGAGCCTTTCTGGGCACTCCTCGCTACATGTCTCCGGAACAGGTCGAAGGCAAGCCGACCGATGGGCGCTCCGATTTGTATGCCTACGGTCTGATTCTCTACGAAATGGTGACCGGCGACGTCCCCTTTACTGGCGAATCCACGCTCGGGGTGATGTATCAGCGCATTCAGGAAAAACCGAAAAGCCCGAAGCTGGTGAACCCGTCGCTGCCGAACTGGTTCGTCACAGATCATTATGCGCTGCCTGGAGAAGGATCCGGACGGATCGTTACCAAAATGCGTACGAAATTCTGGCGGACCTGCAAGGCTTCCAATCGGGCAGTCGGCCTTTCCCGCAGCATTTCCCGCAGCGGTTCCAGCATCCAAATCCAGCTTCCGGAGTTCGCAAGCCGCCGCTGGATCTGGGTCACCGGCGCCATTGTCTGCCGTGATTGTTGTCTTGCCATCTCGGCGCATTCCTGCCGGTGCGCCACATGATTTTCCGGGCAGGCCGGAGGGAAAGCAGGCACCTCGAATGTTTCCGGAGTTCCTCCGCTTTCACAGCGGTCGATTCGTTGCCGTTCTGCCTCTCCAAATCCTCGGAGATTCGTCGCAGCTTGATTACGTAGCCAAGGGCATCGAGGAGGCACTTTCGGCAAAGCTGTTTCAATTGAAAGACGTCCGAGTTACCCCCGATGACGCGGCCGACAAGGTGGACCAAAAGCAGCCTTTGCCAAAAATCGCGCGCGCATTGGGAGCCAACCTATTCGTGCAAGGCATGCTGCAAGCCTCCGGGGACAAAATCCGCATCACCATGAATCTGGAGGACGTGGCGGATGGCAAGAGACTCTGGAGCCGGGAATTTGACGGCGTGGTAGGCGATCTGTTCACGCTGGAGGACCAAATCTACAATCAGCTCGTCTCGGGCCTCGATGTCAACCCGACCAATGATGAGCTTGCCTCAGCGGAGGCCCGGCCGACCGACAACGTCGCTGCGTATGACCTGTATCTGCGGGGGCGCAATTCCATGCGCGGAGACGACGTCAAAAGCATTCAGTCGGCACTCGATTACTTCGATCAGGCGCTGAAGGCAGATCCCAAGTTTGCTCTTGCGTACACTGGCGTTGCCGACGCAAGTCTGCGAATGAACGGGATTAAGAAGGACAGTCTTTGGACGCAGAAGGCTCTTGCGGCTGCCCAGCAAGCGCAACAATTGAACGACAAATTGCCGGAAGTTCATGCCACGCTCGGCAACGTCTATAGGGCGACGGGCAAATACTCGGAAGCAGTTGCCGAGTTGAAACGCGCTCTTTTGCTGGCGCCCAATTCGGATGATTTCTATCGCCGCTTAGGGGATGTGTACTTGGATAGTGGCAATGTCGCGCAAGCCATCGAAGCGTTCCAGAAGGCTATACAGCTCAACCCGTACTACTGGGTAAATCAAAACGCGCTCGGGAAAGCCTATGCGCATCAGGGCGACTTTCACCAAGGCTTTGCAGGCATTTAAACAAGTCACGGTTCTCGAACCGGATATCGTGGCAGGGTACGAGAATGTCGGGAACATGTACGCTCCAGCAAGGCAAGTATCAGGAGTCGATCCCTTATTTCCAGAAAGCCCTTCAAATTGAGCCATATTTCTCGGCCTATTCGAATCTAGGGACTTCCTACTTTTTTCTAAAGCAATACTCGAACGCGGTCGACATGTTCGAGAAGGCCGTAGCACTGAATCCAAATGACACCGAGATGATGGTCAATCTGGCGGACGCGTATCGTGGGGCAGGGCAACAGGACAAGGCACACACCGCGTATCAGCAAGCTATCTCCCTTGGCTTTAAGGAATTGCAGACCAACCCGCAGAATGCTGAGGTAATGGCCGAGATAGCGCTGTCCTATGCCAAGATCGGTAATGCTCCGGAGGCAGAGAAGTTCATTCGCGCAAGCACGAGGAATTGACAAGAACAACGTCGACTACATGTACAAAGAGGCGGAAATCGACGCGGTGTTAGGACAGTCAGCCGACGCTTTGAGGTTGCTGCGAGAGGCGCTCGAGAAGCATTATCCCGCTGAATTTGCCGCTGGAGACGAGGACCTAAAAAATCTGAACGGCAACCCAGAATTCACGAGTCTGATTAAACAATACTCTCAAAAGAAGCCCTAGGCGAAGCGGCAATCGCTCTGACCATCGCTGTACAAATTCAGTCGAGTCAGGAAGCCGAGCCGCAGTTTGTTCGGAAGGAAGATGCGCGCAACCACCACCGCGCAGAAAACCAACGCTTTTGGGTGACGCCGATGACTCGATTTATCCAAACACACTTACGTGGGGAGATTAGCTCCGGGCCGCTTTCTGGCGAAACCAACTAGAAAAAGCAGCACGAGCCCGCTCATAAACAGGACGGACGAACTCGGCTCGGGAACCACCTCAAGCTCTTCGCTAGGCGCAAGGGGTGAGGCTACAGTTGCATTCCAAGTGAAACCTTGCCCATTCGTCAGAAGCCCGAAATAATTGCATCCGAGAAACGTCCAGTCGTTAGGGGAAACGAACATAAAATCGTCCAACGCAGTACCCGGAAGATCCACGGCCGAGCAGTTGAAAGTGCCATTGGTTAGGTCTATAGTTGGAACACCAGTAACAGGAGTCGCTAATCCGAACAGGAAGGGGCCGTCCGTACTCGATGGGGTTGAGCCGCAAGGAAGGATATAAGTAAAGCAAGTGGTGGGACCAGTGTAAACCAGGTCAATGCAGTATATTTCAACGCAGGAGAGACCCGTGAATTACATAGGATGGATCAGCTACCGGGGTCTGAGCATGGGTTGCAATTGCCGAAGTCCCCAGAATTACCAACACGAAGCAGAACAGCCGCGCTAATCTCATAATCGAACCTCCATGCCTGGCCATCGCTTGCAGCGGCGGAGAACGCTATCTGCGACCACCAAAGTATTAGTATGATTCAGAATGATAACTACTATCCAGACCCCAGGTCTCTAACGCCTCATCCAGAGAACGGTTCTCAACCAACGTCCAAATGCAAACTACCAGACTATTCTTTGAATACGAACCGATCGAGACCCGCTCGCGCAAGGCAACGATGAAACGCCTCACGGTTTTTCGTTGCAATATTGCGTGAGCGCGTTGGCCCTCTTTAGCATTTCGGGTGCAGCGTATGCACGTGTCAATCTGCGAGTGTGCGAAGTCTCAGACCCGCCACAACGAGCATGTAAACTGATCCACCCATCCAAAAAAGTCAACAATTAACTGATGGTTCCCAATTTTTTTTCCACAGACCTAGTTCTATCACCCCTGGACTACTAGTACGAAACCAAGCCTCTGATTATTGTTACAGAAAGGTAAAATCTATGAACAAACGTAAATACGAAGATGACGTGACGAACTGCTTAGAGAAGAGAATCTCAAACTGTTGAAGAATACGTGGCGAAGGCTAATTCGGCTGTCCCAAAGCGTGTTTGGCTTGTTCCCGATCAGCTGGCGCCCAGCTTATTAAGTCGCAGTGCTGCCTGCAGTTGAGTTTTGCCAGGTTCCTTTTGGCCCGCAGCCATGAGCGCTAGGCCGAGGTGGTAATGAAACTGGGCGGAATCAGGAGTTTTCTTGACGCACTCCTCGAGCAGAGGGATCGCGCCGGAATAATTTCCCCTCTTGTACATTACCCAAGCTAACGTGTCGGAAATTGTAGCAACCTCGGGCATTAAGGACTTCGCCTTTTGCGCCATCCCTAAAGCGACATCAAGATCCTTACCCTTCTTGAGCGTCGACCCAGGCCATGTTTGCATTCGCCACGGCGAAATTGGGATCAGCTTCGAGCGCCCGAGCATAATACTTACGAGCTGTCTCAAGGTCGTTCTTCTCGAGATACAGGTTACCCACAAAGGTGATCAACCGGAGCGGACCTCGGCTGCAATTCAAGCGCCTTCTGATACTGCCCGATTGCCGCATCAGTCTGATTCTTCTCCCGGTAAACCCCGCCCATTCGCAGATAGCCCTGAACATTTTTCGGATCGATCTGGATAGCCCGTTCGAACTCTGCCTGGGCCGCGCTGGTGTTTTTGGAGTTGAATTGCAGAGCGCCCAGGATCATATGACCCTGAGCATTGTCCGGATGCGCATCTACGAATTGCTGTGCGAGCGCGATCGCCTTCGGGGCTTGCTGTCGCGCAACGAGAAATCCGCGTAGGCAGACAATAGCGTCGGGATTCGACGGATCGAGCGAAATAGCCGTTTCAAATTCCTTTTCAGCTTGGGTCCATTTCTTTTCCGCGTAGTAAACTTGCCCCAAGTTCAAGTGAACGGCAGCTTGATTGGGCGCAAGCTGGCTAGCTGCCAAGAACTGTTCTTCCGCCGGAGGTGTCCGTCCCTCACGCAGAAATATTTCGCCAAGCAACATGCGGTCATTTACATCTGCCGGAAATTTTTGGACCAATTCCTGTGCGTAGACCTGGGCTTCGGAAGGGTGGTTTTGGGCGAGACTTAATTGGGCTAGACCTCGAAGGGCCAAAGGGAAGCCTGGCGATACCTTCACGGCCTCCTGGAACTCGCTGTTGGCTTGTCCGAGGCTTCCGGTTTGCCAGTAAGCTATGCCGAGATAATAGTGGGCCGGCGCAGAATCGGGCGCATTCTTTACAGCGTTTTGTAGGGCGATGAGGGCGTCCTGTTGCTTTCCTTGAGCCAGCAACAGTCGGCCGTGATTGATGTTTACCAGCAAGTCCTTGGGGGCCTGCTTCGTGAGTTGACTATCGAGTTTGGATGCCTCATCCGTGCGATTGGAGATTAAGAATAGCTCTTCCATTCGCTTTCTCGATATCGAGGTTACCAGCGGAGATCGAGAGTCCGCGCTGATATTCAGCAAGAGCTTTGTCGACATCACCTCGTTCGGCGTAATAGTCGCCAATCGCGATTGCCGCCTCAGGCGATTTCGGCATTTGGTTTCGAAGCTTATCCAGTGCTCCAGTTGCATCTGCGGGTTTGCCGCCATTCGAAAGCATGTTCGGCCAAATCGACGTAAAGCTGGGGGGCGTCGGGATTATTCTGAATTCCTGCTTGCAGCGCTTCCTGCGCTTCAGGAAGCTTGTTCTGCAGGCGATAGAAATTTGCGAGGTCGATATTCGCTTGCAACGACTTCGGATCGGTTGCGACAGCCTTTCTTAAGTGTTCCTCGGCATCCTTGAAACGTCGCAGACTGATTTCAACCAGAGCTAAATTCACATAAGAGCTGGCGTCGTTTGGAAGCAACTCAGTGACTTTTGAAAACGATTCGAGCGCCCGGTCGGGCTGCTGCTGCCCCATCAACGCGGCGCCGAGGAGCTGATAGGCGCCAACGTTTTTCGGTTCCTTTTGCAGAATAGCGTTCGCCTCCTCTTCTGCCTTATCGAACTGCCGCGCAGCGAGATAGAGGCGTCCGCGATCCAATCTGGCGTCTAGGCGTCCGGGGTCAAGCTCAATGGCTTTCTCGAGGGATGCGTAAGCGCCCTGCCAGTCGCGCTGTGCTAAATCAGCCTGAGCGAGCTGGTAGTAGGCGTCAACAAAGCGGGGATCGAGCCGGAGAGCGTTGCGAAATTCGACGCTAGCGTCGCCGTATTGGCCTTTTTTCATATACTTCTGACCCTCGGCGAGATATTTTGCCTTCGCTTTCTGTGGATCGCGCGAGCACGCGCCGAGTAATAGAGCCACGGAAATTGCTATCGCGGCCGTTTTCAGTTTTCTGCGTACCTTCCATGTTCTTGCTCCGTCGTTCCCACGAGGTTCACTTCGGTATTATTTCATCTAATTGGGGAAAAAGATCTTGGGTAAAGCCGACAAGCCGAGCCCGGGCGCTGGCCTCATTGTCGTTTATCGGCGTAATCAAACGAACTAAGGCGCCATCGGTCCGATTCCGAGAGATCGCGTCGGCCACCATCCAAAATTTACCCGCATATTCACTGGCGATGACTCTACCTCTACCCTGATACCAATAAAAGACCAGTTGTTTATTCTCGTCCTGCTGGATCACATATTCGTTCACGACAATCTGCCGTCCTCCGGCAACGGAGATAGTGGCGAACCCAGAATGGATGGGATCCCAGCCCGCTCCTGGCAAACAATTCTTCGGCGAGTGAATTGTGTCTCCCGTTTTTTGGCTTCCATAGTAACCCACGTACAACTGAACGGGCGCAATTCCGTCCGCAAAATACACTCGATTCGTATAGTCACTCACGCTCACGGCTTGCACGATTTGTTCCGATAACGGGCGCTCTTGGCCTGACCATGTTCCGACCGTGTAAGGAAGGTCGCGAAGCGGCTGGTGCGGAACAACTGGTTCGCCGTGACTCACGCTGTGCAAAAGAATAAATGCGCCAAGTAGAACAGCGGCCGTGACCGCACAATCGTATTGATCCTAAGGGATTAAACATTGGCTGCTTTTCTTCTGCGTTCGCCGATGTGCCGCAGAATCCAATAGCTACCGAACATTAGTACGAGTGCAACGAGGAAAATAGCCCAACCGGAGAACTCGTGCAAAAATCCTTCAGCTGCCGCGGGTCCAAAACGGTGGGCCAGGATACCCGCCCCCATGATTCGGATCGCGTTGGTGACGATTGCTATGGGAACCATGAGCGCGGCGAGGACATAGCGGACCCAGCGCCGGGGCGACACGAGATAGCCGTAAGCAACCGCAAGGGCCATCAGAGTCATGAGCGACCTGATTCCGCTGCAAGCCTCCACTACCTCCAAAGAATAGTTCGACATAACCAAAATATTGCCATCTCGCAAGACAGGTACGTGAGCTAACTCCAGCCACGACAGTAGCGAGGCGGGAGGCGATCAATTGCAGTGGAAATGTGATCTGGTTGTAAATGATGACGGGAATGGGAATCATCCACATTAGGTAACCCAAAGGAAAAGAAACGGCACGCAGCATCTTCCATCCGGCCAAAAACAAAATCATTCCCGCAAGCAAGACCAACAATGAAAATCTGCTGGTAAATAACTCAGCCCCCAGGGAGCCAAGCAAGAGAAGGCCGATAGCCCCAAGTCATTACCACGAAACCGAAATTGCTTGGTTTGATTTCGGTTTTCGTCCAGCGTTCGCGCTCGCGCCAGAGAATGTAGCCCGAGAACAACGGAACGAAAAACCCGTGGCCATAGTCAGCGTCAGTCCACCACTGCAGAACCAAATGTTTCAGTACAGAGGCATACAACAAGCAAAATAAGGCCGGCAAAAATCGCAGACCACACCATCCAGGCTCGACTTC
The DNA here is from genome assembly GCA_963830375.1 of uncultured Acidobacteriota bacterium. GTDB lineage: Bacteria > Acidobacteriota > Terriglobia > Acidiferrales > UBA7541 > Palsa-295. Next base: position 81,618 of record CAWHMJ010000004.1, on the reverse strand, counting down.
CGATACTCGATTTCGAATGCCTTGGCGGTCTTCGACATGGCTGATCCAGATTGGATTCCCATCATGCCATAAGACACTCGACCACATTACTTTCGCGATTAGCAGGGCAGATAGGTAACAATTGAAGGAGCATATCCTCAAGCACAATCAAAGCAGAAGCGTTGCTCGCGGCAAGTTGGAACATCCGCTCAAGAGAGGGTCATCGGTCTTCTTGCTTCTTGCAGAATAGTGTAATTGAGTAAACCATTTAACTTACCTCCGATTGAGCATCACTCGGACAGGTTTTCCCGTTACGTAGGACAGCTGTCCCATCCTTGGCATCCAGAACAGTTCTAAATATATCTTAATAAACCAGTTAGTGCCTATTTCTTGGAGTACGTGAGGACAGCTGTCCTTTCTTTGGCACCCAGAACAGTAGTTTGCGGCCACCTTGCCTCTTTAGACTCGTAATTAACGGGCAGCGGGGCGCTGAGTCTGGCCAACGTGTGTTGAAGCCGTCGACCACATCACCGGCACATGGGGCGTTAATGCCACTGTCAAGAACTTCGAATCGGAGCGCAAAAAAACTGGACCGCACCTCAAGGAAGAAGTTCTCATGCCTGCGGGTCGGTATTGTGCCTGCGATTCTGATGGTTTTCGTTTACGTCTCGATGATTGGGCTGACAGGTTGTGCATTCGCGGTTCCTGGCGCCGCCAAGAATCCCGGCGCTCTTCAATTGACCACGGCTTCGTTGCCTGCAGGCCGTGCCGGCCAACCTTATTCTGAAACCCTGGCGATTACAGGTGGCACCGCTCCCTATTCGTGGAGCGTTTCAGCGGGAAGCCCCCCTGCTGGGGTAAGCCTCGGCACGAACGACGGAATTCTTACCGGTACGCCCTCAAACACCGGGTCAAGTTCAACATGACGATCATCGTGAGCGATTCCAGCGCTACGATGCAAACCGCTAGTAAAGCTTACAGCATGACAGTGATGCCGCCAGTTCACTCTCAGTTTCGATCACCACATCCTCGATTCCGAGTGGGCAGGTCGGCTCCGCTTATTCCGCGGCGCTCGTGGCGAGCGGCGGGATGACGCCCTTATATTTGGTCGATTTCCTCTGGGGCGCTGCCGAGCGGACTTTTACTGGGACAACGAATGGAACCGTCTCTGGCATGCCGACGACATCCGGTCAGTTCAATTTCACCGCGATGGTAACGGACTCGACCACCCGACTCAGCAAACGGGCACGCAGTCCTTTAGCTTGACGATTGCGGCAGCGGCTCAGCCACCCACGGTTTCAACCACATCGTTGTCTGGCGGTACGGTGAGCAGCGCGTATTCGGCGACGCTGGCGGCTAGTGGTGGAACCACTCCCTACACCTGGAGCATCACGGCCGGCGCCCTTCCCGCTGGTTTGAGTCTCACTGCATCGTCCGGTGTGATTTCGGCACACCGACGGCGGCGGGTAATTCATCGTTTACCGTGCAAGTGAAGGACTCGAAGAACAACACCGGCTCGCAAGCACTGAGCATTTCGATTGCGGCAGCGGCTCAGCCACCCACGGTTTCAACCACATCGTTGTCTGGCGGTACGGTGAGCAGCGCGTATTCGGCGACGCTGGCGGCTAGTGGTGGAACCACTCCCTACACCTGGAGCATCACGGCCGGCGCCCTTCCCGCTGGTTTGAGTCTCACTGCATCGTCCGGTGTGATTTCGCGGCACACCGACGGCGGCGGGTAATTCATCGTTTACCGTGCAAGTGAAGGACTCGAAGAACAACACCGGCTCGCAAGCACTGAGCATTTCGATTGCGGCAGCGGCTCAGCCACCCACGGTTACAACCACATCGTTGTCTGGCGGTACGGTGAGCAGCGCGTATTCGGCGACAGCTATCAGCTAGTGGTGGCACCACTCCTTACACCTGGAGCATCACGGCCGGCGCGCTTCCTGCTGGTTTGAGTCTCACTGCATCGTCCGGCGTGATTTCCGGTACTCCGACGGCGGCCGGCAACTCTTCGTTCACGGTTCAGGTAAAGGACGCGAAGAACAACACCGGCACGCAAGCACTCAGCATTTCGATTGTGGCAGCGGCACAGCCCCCCACGGTTACAACCACATCGTTGTCTGCCGGCACGGTGAGCAGCGCATATTCCGCGACAGTATCAGCTAGTGGTGGCACCACTCCTTACACCTGGAGCATCACGGCCGGTGCGCTTCCCGCTGGTTTGAGTCTCACTGCATCGTCCGGCGTGATTTCCGGTACTCCGACGGCGGCCGGCAACTCTTCGTTCACGGTTCAAGTAAAGGACGCGAAGAACAACACCGGCACGCAAGCACTCAGCATTTCGATCGTGGCAGCGGCACAGCCCCCCACGGTTACAACCACATCGTTGTCTGCCGGCACGGCGAGCAGCGCATATTCCGCGACAGTATCAGCTAGTGGTGGCACCACTCCTTACACCTGGAGCATCACGGCCGGCGCGCTTCCTGCTGGTTTGAGTCTCACGGCATCGTCCGGCGTGATTTCCGGTACTCCGACGGCGGCCGGCAACTCTTCGTTCACGGTTCAAGTAAAGGACGCGAAGAACAACACCGGCACGCAAGCACTCAGCATTTCGATCGTGGCAGCGGCACAGCCCCCACGGTTACAACCACATCGTTGTCTGCCGGCACGGCGAGCAGCGCATATTCCGCGACAGTATCAGCTAGTGGTGGCACCACTCCTTACACCTGGAGCATCACGGCCGGTGCGCTTCCTGCTGGTTTGAGTCTCACGGCATCGTCCGGCGTGATTTCCGGTACTCCGACGGCGGCCGGCAACTCTTCGTTCACGGTTCAAGTAAAGGACGCGAAGAACAACACCGGCACGCAAGCACTCAGCATTTCGATTGTGGCAGCGGCACAGCCCCCCACGGTTACAACCACATCGTTGTCTGCCGGCACGGTGAGCAGCGCATATTCCGCGACAGTATCAGCTAGTGGTGGCACCACTCCTTACACCTGGAGCATCACGGCCGGTGCGCTTCCTGCTGGTTTGAGTCTCACTGCATCGTCCGGCGTGATTTCCGGCACTCCGACGGCGGCCGGCAACTCTTCGTTCACGGTTCAGGTAAAGGACGCGAAGAACAACACCGGCACGCAAGCACTCAGCATTTCGATTGTGGCAGCGGCACAGCCCCCCACGGTTACAACCACATCGTTGTCTGCCGGCACGGTGAGCAGCGCATATTCCGCGACAGTATCAGCCAGTGGTGGCACCACTCCTTACACCTGGAGCATCACGGCCGGTGCGCTTCCTGCTGGTTTGAGCCTCACGGCATCGTCCGGCGTGATTTCCGGTACTCCGACGGCGGCCGGCAGCTCTTCGTTCACGGTTCAGGTAAAGGACGCGAAGAACAACACCGGCACGCAAGCACTCAGCATTTCGATCGTGGCAGCGGCACAGCCCCCCACGGTTACAACCACATCGTTGTCTGCCGGCACGGCGAGCAGCGCATATTCCGCGACAGTATCAGCCAGTGGTGGCACCACTCCTTACACCTGGAGCATCACGGCCGGTGCGCTTCCTGCTGGTTTGAGCCTCACGGCATCGTCCGGCGTGATTTCCGGTACTCCGACGGCGGCCGGCAGCTCTTCGTTCACGGTTCAGGTAAAGGACGCGAAGAACAACACCGGCACGCAAGCACTCAGCATTTCGATCGTGGCAGCGGCACAGCCCCCCACGGTTACAACCACATCGTTGTCTGCCGGCACGGCGAGCAGCGCATATTCCGCGACAGTATCAGCCAGTGGTGGCACCACTCCTTACACCTGGAGCATCACGGCCGGTGCGCTTCCTGCTGGTTTGAGCCTCACGGCATCGTCCGGCGTGATTTCCGGTACTCCGACGGCGGCCGGCAGCTCTTCGTTCACGGTTCAGGTAAAGGACGCGAAGAACAACACCGGCACGCAAGCACTCAGCATTTCGATCGTGGCAGCGGCACAGCCCCCCACGGTTACAACCACATCGTTGTCTGCCGGCACGGCGAGCAGCGCATATTCCGCGACAGTATCAGCCAGTGGTGGCACCACTCCTTACACCTGGAGCATCACGGCCGGTGCGCTTCCTGCTGGTTTGAGCCTCACGGCATCGTCCGGCGTGATTTCCGGTACTCCGACGGCGGCCGGCAGCTCTTCGTTCACGGTTCAGGTAAAGGACGCGAAGAACAACACCGGCACGCAAGCACTCAGCATTTCGATCGTGGCAGCGGCACAGCCATTGAAGATTACGACCACGTCTCTGGGGCAGGCTTCGATCGGTGTAGCCTATTCGACGGCCTTGCAGGCCACAGGCGGCACACCAGGGTACACGTGGAGCGTCACTACTGGTCAACTGCCGGCAGGCCTTTCCTTACTCGCGTCCGCTGGACAGATTACCGGTATAGCAACAACCGCTGGACAATCCAACTTCACGGTCCAAGTCAACGACTCCGCGTCCACTCCAGCGACGGCAACGCAGACGTTATCGTTGACCGTCGTAACCGGCGTAGCGCTAGATCAGTATGGCGGTGCGGATAGCGTCGCATGTCCAGACACAAGCATCGCGTTCTTTAATGTTCAGCTAGTCGGCACTCATTACGTTCTGTGCACCCCGGCAGGGCATGCGTTTTGGATGTTTTCGACGTACGTGGCTGATTCGACCGATGGGGGCAACAACTACGCTAGCCGGATTACTTCGAAATACCCGAATACTTCGGCTTGGACTAGTAACGTGACGCAGCGCATGCTGCAGTTGGGATTCAACACGATCGGTACGTACGCCGGCTTGGGTTCGCACAATATGTATCCGTTGAGTACCTACAACTCCGCGCCGAATGCGAACAAGATGCCGTTCATCTATCAAGCCGATATAGTTGCGGACTGCATGAATTCTTCGACCTATAAGACCAAGAACGTATATAACGGTATCAATACGGCCGTGGCGTCAATCGCCCGGGACTTTCCGGATGTTTTCGATCCGAATTGGTCCCCGTGCGTAAACTACGACATAAAGACGGTTCGTATGGCACCGTTCACTCCAGCAATATCCGCAACGGAGCCATACATGGTGGGTATCGCGCTCGAAGACGACGACTATACCTTTGGATTTGGGAAAGGGCCGAACACTCCCGGTGCCGGCGGCGGGCACACTCACTTAGGTTGGGCACACGCAGTGACTAGTCCCGTGCAGTCAAGTGGACCAGGCGGGGACATCGGAGACACTCTCACCTACTCGGACACTCAGTTCCATGGCAAGACCGAGTGGCTGAATTGGGTCCAAGGAATTGCCGAACAGACCACTGGTGTTTCTGGCTCACGTTTAGGAAGCAACGTAACTTACGCAATGTCTAATAACATTTACGGGCCTGCGGACATCCTCACAGTGACAAACTGCTCTGACGCGAGTTTCAACTCCGTGGCTGGCGTCGGCGTCAAGGTTACGGCGCTGACCGCCACGACGGTAACCGTAACGCTTGAGGGAGGTGGGAGCTCGACTACGGGCTGTACAGTGGGCGCTGGCCCCGGATATGCTTCTATAGCAGCATTTAACAGCGCGTGGGGGTCTACCTACTCAACGTTTGGATCATCCGGCGGATGGCCCAAGGAGAAGACCGACGGAACTGGATTAGCGGACGAAGACGGTTCGTCGGTCTGGTTTCCGAACGGAGCAGGCGGAGGATTGACGAATGGTAATCCCGCTGCTCAAGGCGACCTCAACAACTTTTTGCAACGCATCGCTAATAAGTTTTTCAGCGTCTCGCGAGCGGAGGCGAAGGCAGTCTTCCCTAACCACATGCTAATCGGGCCGCTTCCGATCAATGTTCAGAGCTACACGCAGGTGCTTATCGCGTCCAACTTCTATATGGACTTGCCGGAGTATTCGGTAGAGCCGATCTATGCTGCCAGCACGACAGCCGATGCCTACAATGTAGGTTTTGGCAAGGCATATGTTCTGTGGACGACGCTCATGGCCCCTGGAGAATCAGCAGAAACGGATACAAGCTGGGGAAACGGAATCGTCGCGAACGCTTGTGGTATCACGGGTGGAACGACGGACTTCCTATACACGACTCAGAATCTTAGAGGAGCTTGCTACCAACAGCTAGTAAACGTCTATTGGAATGCTGCCGGTAGTAACGGAAACCATCCCGTCGTTGGATTAGACTGGTGGGAGTTGGTAGACAACGTCGGCCAGAATCAAAATTTCGGTCTCGTCAGTCAGTGGGATAACCCTTATGACGGGACGTGTGACGTGCTGGCGACCCTGATCGGCGGGGATAACGGATTTGATTGCGGCCATGATGACGGTAACTACACCAACTTCCTCGGTCCGGTGAAGACAGCAAATCAGGGCATCTTTCAAAACTTACTCTCGCTGCCATAACCTCGTTGATCTGGTGGCGGAGCTTAAGCGAAATTTCAAAAATTACTGTTCTTTTTGGTGACTTCTCGAAAAAAACCAGTTGAAATCGCCGCCACAACCAGAATAATGCGGCGCTGCCCAAATATCTTGATCCGGATTTAAGACACCGCCCGGAATTCTGTTCTAGGAAGGAACACCTCGGTGAGCGGAGATGATTTGGGTATAGAGATCCTCGTAACTAAGGGCACGAAACTCCCAGCTATATTGTTCCTCGATGAGTTTACGCGCTGCATCGGCTAACTCTTCTGCGCGCCGGGGATTCCGTAAGAGTTGAATGACGTGAGCTGCAAACTCCTCTGCGGTTTGTGCAAGTAGGAAATGACGGCCTGGTATCGCGTCTATCCCCACGACCGACCCGGGGTAGCAGACGATCGGCATGCGCATGGCCATCGCTTCCAGCACTTTATTCTTCATACCGGTTCCGTGCCGGACGCCGCACGCATAGACAGTGCCTGAGCAAACGGCAGCGCGCAGATCCGGCAGATTCGCAGACAGACGAATGCCGTCCCGCTGTGCGAGCTCACGAATCTGAGATCCCGGCTCGGCTCCTATTAAATGGAGCCCGGCATCGGGTACTTCGCGGCGGACGAGTGGCAGGACATCATTCGCGAGCTCGATAGCAGCAGCGATGTTCGGCGCATATCCAAGATGGCTGTGAAATACAAGGGAGTGCGGCTCCATGATTGCCTGGACCGGACGAAAGTAGTCTGCGTCTGTTCCGTAAGGAATTACCTCAACGCGTGAGGCCCCTAAGACCTCTGACAGAGCCTGTCGATCAGGTTCTGCCACGACGGTGACGGCATCGAAACGGCGGTACCCTTTCCGCTCGGCACGCGGCTCAGTAACCTGAAGGAAACGGTAGTAGAGCTTTTCTCGTCGAGTTTGGCTGCATTTCAGCATCTCGGCACAACGCAAAGTCCAAGAGTCGTGAACGGACAGCACCTTTGGAACTGGAAGGCTAATGGGGACCAGGCCTGCGACATAGGTACCTTCCACATGCAACACATCCCACCGCGAGGTGGTCGCAAGTCGGCGCAGACAATCGGCGACCCTGCGCCTGTGGCGCAGTGAAACTCCCAGAACTCGCGATAGGCCAGCATGCGCGATGCGAACAAGCCCAGGCATGGGCTTGTCTGAGATGGTTTCGATCGATCTGCAAAACGGACGCGGCCAGTCGCGGTGAGCATAATCTTCCGGACTAACTAGGGTTACCAGATCGATAGAGTGGCGCTTCGCCAGTTGCCGTAGCAGATTCGCGCCATACAGCCGAAACCCGCCGCGCGAAGGGAGATAGGGCAAAGACTGCGAAAGAAATCCTATCCTCATTTTTGGATTAGTGTGCCTTTGGAATCGTTGGAGTTGAGGCAGCTTGAGGGGTGGAATTCTGCATTTCGAACTTCATTTGCTCGCAAACGTTACGATTGCTTTGTATTACGGGAGTTAGAAAGTCGCCATAGTTGTGGGATTCGCCACCCGTCGCGAAGCCCCAGTTGTCCTTGCCCGGAGTCGAAGCGTCCTCGACACCATCGTATGCGTTATCGAGATTTGTTACGAGGCCGAAATTCATATCTTCTCCACCCGTTGTTTTGTCCGTCCATTCCCACCAATCGAGTCCAAGGACTGGTGCGATACCGTCATTGCCCGTCGTCTTCCAATATTGTTGGAATACGCGAGAATACGCGATTCCCCGCAATCTCTGCGATGAATAATCGTAGTCTCCAGTGTCTGTTCCGGAACCCCATGGAGCGCCGCGATTTGCGGACGAGCTGCGTTGACTGGTCAGGGTAGTCCACAGGAAAATGGGCTTCCCTGAAAGCTGATAAGCCCGACTGATCTGGTTGCTATAGATTGGTTCGACTCCGCCCTGTACAACATCGACAAACTGGCCTTCCGCCCTGAGAGCATCTCCCGCACGGGTGGTAACCATAATTGGGGCCGGACCGAAAACAAGATGATTAGGGAAGGCGGTTTTGATCGCTCCATAGACGGTCTTGAAATACTGAAGCGCGACGCGATAAAGAAACTCATCGAGGTCCGCTTTGCAGTTTGCAGAGGCGCCATCGGCTAGCTCGTTCTTGCCGAGCCACGGATGGTTTGAGCGTCCTCCTTCATCCATCAGTCCTTTTCCAGTCGGCCAGCCACCATCTGAATCAAAAGTTGTGTAGCTCGAGCCCCAGGCTCGATTCAGTGCTGCAATCGCGCCGTATTTTCCCTTTAGGAATTCGAGCCATGCCTGTTTCGCGTAAAGCGGCGATGCTTTCCCGTTGACAGTTTGAGAAGGGCTTGTAATTGCGGTGATCCACCCAGATGCGGGACATCAAATTTCCCCGAAGCCATATAGCTCATCGGTGGATCATGGTCGTTCCGATCATCCAGGATTCAGTGCGCGAGAGTGCCGGTGTGAACTCACTCGCGCCTATTTCCCCGATCTTATTTACGCAGGGTACCCAGTCGGGATCAAATACATCAGGGAAAGAACGACCCGTCGCTGAAACAGAAGGGTCGGTACCTTTGTAAAGATTCTTTACGGCGCACCAGGCCGCCGGCCGGATGAAACGAATGAACGGCATCTTCTCAGAGTTCGGGGGATTATTGTAGGTCGAAAGCGGCAGAACACTTGACTCCCCACCGCGGGAATATTCGCCAATCACGTTGAAACCCCAACTCCGCAGCCGCCGCACAGACTGCCGCGCCCAAACTGCACTATTGCCGTACTTTTCGTGCACGGCAGTTTCATATGCCAAACCCCCATCACTTAGGTCGACAGAGTACGCCGCCAACATCCAGAAAGCGTGTCCTTCTGGGGTTACGAGCACGATGCGATGTCCCAAACGTCCTAAATGAAAAACGGTTGATCGCGCTCCCGCAATGGTTACCTCCGAACAACCTCCATGCGGATCTAGTTTGGAAACAGGACTCTCTCTGGGATGGGTGAGGGGGAGCCTGGCTTCTCCCAAGCAATAACAGTACTCCTGCCAGCGCCAGAGGCAGCCCTTTCTGCATCAATCGATCTGCTCCGACTGTTTTCGGTCCGCGCAGATTAGCGAGCACCTCCAGGGCACGCCGGCAGAGCCTCCCAGCTATGGGAACGAGCGAACGCAAGCCGTTTTCGTCGCCTATCCGCAGCCCCGGACTCGGTCAATGCGGTGGAGATATGACTCAGAAATTCATCATGTGATTGTGCCAAGTAGCACAACGCGGGGTTTTCCAAAGCGACGGTGACTGGAGTGGTCACCACCGGTTTGCCCGACGACATATACTGGTAGAATTTCAGCGGGTCGCACTCCATATTGAACGGATTCTGAAGGAACGGTATCAGGCATACGTCGAATGCCTGTATATATGCGGGAAGATCGCGGGTCGGAACAAAGCCCGCCATTCGAACGTTCGGCATGCCGTGCAACCGCCCCAAAGCCTTCAACTGAGCTTCAGAAGGAATCGTATGATTGCCGGGAATCTTCCCCACCACTACCAAGCAATCTTGTGGGAAAGCCGCAGCGACCTTGACAAGTAGCTCCAAATCGAGATGGTAATTCAAAGCACCAATAAAGCCGATAACCCTGCCGCCAGTCGGCAACTCCGTAGGGCGCAAGCCATTACGAAAGTTTTCTTCGCTGAACAAGCGCAGGTCAACACCATTTGGCAGTAGGTAACTTCGGCGGTTAAGCTTTTTGTGTTTCTGGACCAGGGTGTCACTGACAGAGAACACCGCGTCGGCCTTGCAGATCAGGCGTGGCTCTTCTTCCTGCTCTGAATGGTCAAGACAATGGTAGGCAAATGCCTGATGCGGTATCGTGTCCACAAAGTGCTCGCCAGAATATGGAAAAGAATGCCAAAGCAGTGAGTTTCGAAAGCCCATCTTCTTCATAAGATGTCGTACTGCGGAAGAATTTCTCCGTATAGCAAGCTCTTTCACCGCCTCGAGGCGCCCAAGCGGATAACCGCGTCGATGAAAAACGGTTAGTCTATTATCAGGTTGACTTGTGCGAGGCCCCACAAGGCTGCGAACGACTCCGCTCGTGAAAAACCAATCAGCCCTTGGATTCCATGGCGCCGACGATTCCACGAAGATAGTCGGGTGAATGCGTGCGAATTCGCGTGCGATTTGATGTGTGGTCTGCCACATTCCATCCCGGAACAACCAGACATAGGGTGAAATTATGACGATACTGTCGAAATCCAAGTGCGGAGTTCTTGTCATCTCAGCGGATTGGACGTCGGGGTTCATGATCCTCGTTTCTGGGTTCATGGGGATACTCCAACTTTATACTAAATGTTTTTGCTCAGGGCTAGTTGCCCCTTTAAACTTTTGAACTATCGCGCGATTCAACGGATCGCGTGAAATTCAAGTCTGAGCTGCGAGCGGTTTCCTTGTTCAACGCCGCCGCTACACATTGTTGGGTTGTTTCCGGTTTAGCACCGAGAACCACACTGTGTCCAGGAATGACCAACAAGCCGCGCGCTCCTTACTATCCAGGAGGACGATCACCGCCATACCAATTGCAAGGGAGCCACTGATTCCCATAACTGCTGTGAGCGATAGAAACGAAGTGACTCGCGGCCGAAGGGCGAGCAATACCACCGACGGAATCGCCAGTGCACCCAGTACGGGCACGAACGCCCTAAAAAATAGGGATTTCCAATCCACACCCAGCACTCGATTTGAAACGTGAATTAGGACAGGAGCCGTAAGCGCCTGTGAGATCAGAAAACCAGCTGCCGCCCCATTAATACCGAAATGGGGTATCAGGCCGAGGAACAATGCGACGTTACAAACGCTGTTGAAAATCGCGATCTGTGCAGTAGCGCGGACGTACCCAGCGGATTGCAACACCGTGTATGGAATAAGGCACAGACAGCTGGCAAAGCAAGCCAGCATCTGAAGCTCCATGGCTAGAGTGCTGAATTTCGCGAACGCTGGGCCCATCCAGTACGTTAGAAAATTTCTCGAGTAGATGAAAAGCGCCAGCGACGGAAATAGGCTGAACAAAACAAGGATCTTAGTAGCTCGTACATAGAGCTCCCGGAGGCGAGCGTGCTGATTACTACCCGATAGGGAACTTGCCGCCGGGAAAACAACTACGGCAGCGTTGGCGACGAGGGACCATAGCTTGTCCTTTATCGAGCTGGGAATTCCATAATATGCGACATCGGCAACTGGTCGCAAATACCCGATAATACCGACATCGGCCCATCCGACAATGCGACCACTGATCTTCGCGATCAGAACGTGTTTGGAGAAATGAAATATCTCCTTGAAATGACGCCGCGAAAAAGAGGGCCGAAAGCGGAGTTCCGGCATCAGCTGTTTTGCGGCTGCAATGTTGGCGATCAGCGCCAGCATGGACAGAGAAGACTGTCACCAGCATGACTGACAAGAGGCTGTACCCATCGAAAATCACCCACACCGAGGCCACGATTCGAAGAATCTCGGTCCCAACATTTATGTAATTTGATAGATCGAAGCGTTGCAATGCAATGGAAATGGAGGCGAACGCTTGCGAAACCAGCCGGACGCAGAAGGCAACCCCGGCCAACCAGAAACCCAGAATGGCCCGCGACTGCAGGCCAGGGTCGATGGTAAATACGTGGTGGACCATCCACGGTGCTGCGATCGAAACGAGGACGGGGATAGACAGTCCGGCACCTAAGAAAAGGCTGAGCGTGATTCCAAAGTGCGCCTGAATGTCATTTATCCGCCCCTGGGGTAACAGTTCTGCGATTTCTTTGACGAGGCTGGTATTAACTGTCGAGTTGATCAAGCTGAAGATTTCGATGTAAGTGATGAGAAGTATATAGACGCCGAAAAGTGAAGTACCAAGGTGATGAGTGATGTAAGGCATCGAAAAGAACGTGAGGGCCAGCAGAAACACCTGCCCACCTAAGTTCACGACCGTATTCGCTACCAAGCGATAACCTAACGCCTCCTTGTTTTTCATGATCGGTGTACCAGTCGCCGACGACCCCGTTTTAATCTATGCGTTCGTCTCTTGTTCAACCTTGCCGGCTGCAGTCTAGCTTTCTGCTCTTGTGCCCAAAGAATGTATGGCAAGGCAGAAGAAAGAAAGATTACGAACCACAGGAGTTTCAGAAACTCAGCAGATATGAAGAAAATGCTTACCAAAAATCCAATCAGCCCCGCCTGAATGCTACTAGCCGCAACGGACACTATTTCCACGCCTCTCTCGGTGGCTTGTGTCCGAATCCGACCTGCACTATAGAAGGTGAACAAAAGAGTTGCCAAAAAAGCTAACAACCCGGGAATTCCAATTTCAGCCGCCATCTCAAGGTACGTGTTATGGGCTATATGCTTAATTGAGTAGCCAGCTGGCGCATACATCAGACTCACTGCTTTGAACCTACCTAGTCCAATACCGATAAGGGGGTGACTCTTGACCATATTCAATCCTGCTTGCCATAGCAATATGCGGATGTCACTTGACTGCTTGTCGCTAACGGTAGGATGCAACAGACGCTGGATCGGGCCCGAGTGGGTGGCAAAGATCGGTATCGCCCCCAGGCAGGCGATCACAATCAGATTCCGGACGCGGCGCTTCGAACGCCAGGCCATGAAGGCGACAAATGCAACTATTCCGATTAAGCCGCCGCGCGAAGCCCCCAAGATCGTCGCAATCACTATCAGACAAAACGAACCGGCATAGTAGATCAGTTCGATCCATCGTCGTTTCTGGTGAGATGCATCGCCCGTCTGCGATCGGCGAACCGCGCTCCAGAGATAAAGGATCATGGGCAAGCATAGAATGGCTGAGGCGGTAAAGTAGTTCGCGTCACCAGTTACATATCCGGGGCGATAGTCAAATCCGTAAATAGCGCTTCCTGTCTGCCAGTCACGAATCATGTAGAGCGAAGCCCAATCGATTGCAGCGATGACGAAGAGGAGCGTCCACCGAAGTCGCTCCACTGATTTTACAAGAGCCAAGGTGACGAACATAAATGCGAGATGTCCGGTATAGACCTGCATCATGTCTTTGCTCGTGGCGGGCGCGTCAACGAAAGCCAAAAGCGTCAGTAGATAAAACACAATAAACGCACAGGCTTGAGGGGTCGCTAGGAATTGTGGCACGCGACGCTTTGCGAGGAGTTCGAAAATCGCATAAGCAATGCAAGCCAATCCAACAATCTTTTCGACTGTGAGGCCGCCGATCTGCCGACCAAAGACTGGATCATCGATCATGGGCAGAGATAGAATCAATATGTAATACAACAGCATTTCGTCAATATCCTTAGACACCATGCCGCCACTGGCAGGTCACGGGCTGCAAGCGAATTTCTTTGAATCTGAAATCCACTCGCCACCTTGCGACGCGCCACGTGTCTTTGCGTTAGCGACCACCTGTCATTTGGTTCGTCGATGTCCGCAACTGAAATGCGTCTAGGCACATGGCCAGGGCCTCATCCAACGAAATCTTGGAGATCCAGCCGAGTTCCCTGGCCGCTTTTTCGAAGTTCCCGACTCGGCGTTTCACGTCCGTCTGAGGTACCGGTAAGGATTTGAACTCAAGCGATGAATAGCCAGAAACAAGGCCGCGATCATGAGCAAGCTTGTAGATGCGCGTCGCGAGTTCCTTCATAGTTACAACTTCGCTTCTGCCGAGATTGTATGTTTGGTTGCGCGTGCGATCGTCGAAAGAGAATTGTGCGATCGCCTGGGCGATTTCTTTGAGCAGGACGAAGCTGCGCACCTGGTTGCCGTCCCCGAGCATTTCGATCGGATGCTGCTGGCGCACGATAATGCGGTGAATAAGGTCAGCAAAAACATGACTAAAGCCAGGTTTGTCAGCTCCGTCTTCATCCGGATCTAGCACATTGAACGGCCGCCAAATGGTGTAGGGCAGCTCGTACTGTGTCCAGAATGCCTTGCAGATCCTTTCGCCGATAACCTTTGACAATCCATAGTCGGTCAACGGCACCGGAGCGAGATCCGCGCTCTCTTCCGCCTGTGGTTCCTTTGTTACCATCTCGTAGACAATCGACGAAGAAAGGTAGACGACTCGTTGGACTCTTGCTTCCGCGCAGAGACGCACGATGACTTGGTGTGCACTAACGTCATTCGTCAGAATGTCAGCAGCTTTCTTGTGAAATCCGACGACCCCGTACAGCGTAGCCACTCCCTGAATCACGCCATCTACACCGCGAAGCAAGGATTTCATCAAGCGCGAATCGGAGCAGTCGCCCATTACAAACCGGTAGTTGCGCCGGCGCGTCTGAACGCCCCATTTTGCGCAACTGTCGACACCAGTCACGACGTGGCCTGCCTCTTCCAGCAAAGGGATCACGGCGGACATGATACGGCCTTCGCTGCCGCAGACGAGGATTCTCACTTTACACTCCTCACATCGTGAGAAAATGCCAGCTCTTTCGCATTTTCCGGGGCCGTCCGATTAGCAATTTCCCAGCCATAACGGCATCCCCCGTTGGAGTGATCTCGAAGCTCCGACCAGATTCCCCACAGATCGATGTAAAGGCAACTTTCTTGATTCACCAAGCCCAGAATTCTGGAAAGCTGAAGGAAATCCTTATGCGGCGTCATCAAAACAACGCAGTCCGAATTCTTGAGAACACTCCAGTCTTGATACTTTGGGAGAAAGGGATCGATCGCGGCAACCTCGTAGCCGGATCCCTCGAGAAGCTTCTTCAGTTTGAAACTGAGCGAGTGGCGTGTGTCGTCGTTTCCGGCCTTAAAAGTCATGCCCAGAATCGCAACCCTTCGTACACTCGTCTTCGCAGCCTTGATCTTCTTGAATATATGGACTGGCATAGTTTCGTTGATCTTGAACGCGGTGAGTATCAATTCGGGAAATGGGAAACGTTCTGCCAGGAAAAAACCATCTTTGAATAGGCAGGGGCCAGAGACGTTTGGACCCGGCGACGGCAACGCAAAACGTGGATAATCGTACGAGCAAGCCTCAAAGATGCGATGGATGTTTGCAGAGTATTCGTCCGCGATCAAACTGAATTCGTTCGCGATTGCAAACGTTATGTAGCGGGCCATGTTACACATCAGCTTGCCCAACTCGGCCTCGACCGGAGCCAATCGAATACATCGGTTCTTAACGAATGTAGAAAAAAATTCCTCCGCGACGCGGAAACTTGGCTCGTCATAACAGCCGATTAGTTGCGGAAGCCGTGGAATTTCCACCAACGCTTTTCCCTGAACAATCCGCTCGGGAGCAAAGACCATAAAAACATCCTTTCCGATGCGCCAACCTGTCATATTCTCGATAAGAGCGCGGATGTTGTCCGTCGTTCCCGGGGACACGGTGCTTCTCAAGACGATTAGCTGGCCTTTACGCAGATGAGGCTTCAAGGAAGTAATGAGGTGCATCAGCGGCACGACGATTGGGTTTAGGTTCTCGTCAATCGGCGTGCCAAGAATGATCACGACCACCTCACATTGTCCAAGTTTTGACATTTCGGTTGTCATTTCCAGGCATCCCGACCTCAGCACGCGCGCCAGTGCTTCTTCCCCGCCTTCCTCCACGAAAGGAATTTTGCCTGAAGAAACTCCGTCGACGACGCTCGGATCGATATCGATCCCGAACACGCGGTGACCGACGTCAGCGATGCTGATAGCTAAGCCGAGCCCGACATGCCCTCCAGCTCCGACGATCCCAACTCTTGTGCTCTTCATTTAACGCCTCCCGCGACTCGAAGCCAGGTCATGAAATTTTCAGAGACTTCAAACAAGTGAAACTTTCACCCGATTCGTTGAGATTCTACTTCCGCTAGCTACTTCGGCTGCTAAGGTCCCGTTCCCAAAGAAGTTTCTAGACTGTCAGTTCAGCTACAACAGGCCGCACCACAAGAGGAGCGAGTGCGAACGCGAGCGAGTTCCGCAGCGTTTCGCAGCTATACTGCTGCCGAACCCGACGGCAGGCCGCTTCCCCCATGACCCTACGTCTTTCGGGGTCCAAAAGAAGAGACTTTACGGCCGCCGCGAAGGACGTCGGATCGTCCGCCAGCCAAATCTCTTCTCGATCAACGAACTGTAGGCCTTCGGCACCTAGGCGTGTCGAGACAATAGCCCTGCCTGCCGCTGCAGCTTCGAGAATCTTCAGCCGGGTTCCGCTACCGATCCGCAAAGGAACAACGCAAACCGCGGCATGCTCGAGATACGGCCGCATGTCGGGAACAGTTCCACTGAACTTCACGCCGGGCACCTGCGAGAATTCCGCGAGCATCTCCGAAGATGGATTTCTCCCAGCGGCGATGAATTCAGCATCAGGCATATCTCGCCTTAGCAACGGGAAAATCTGTGTCACGAAGAATTTGACTGCGTCCCGGTTCGGAAACCAATCCATTCCTCCCTGAAAGAGGACGGAATGCGAAGTTGTTTTGTAGCTGGGCTCATAGCTGTGGGCATCCACAACGTTAGGCACAAGAGTCACTCGACTCTCTGGCGCGAGGGCGGCGAGAATCTGGCGATCATTCTCCGAGCAGGCCATGCACACTCTAGCTCGCCGGCATATCTTCGCTTCCCATTCCTTGACCCTGCGCGCTTCCAACCACGCATAAAGACGCTTGATCGGATTGCGCTCGGACTCCAGATACCGCTGAAGAATTATGTGCTCCACGTCCGGATTGTTGATGACCAAAGGTACGTCGGTCGCAGGCAAGTTGACGGCCGCGAAGACTGTGTCACAAATAAGTGCTTCGGGACCTTCCTCTCGGAGACAAGCGTCAATGCGCGACTCCATGGCTGCTGACACAAAGCGTCGAGTACTGTATGCACTTGAACTGAAGAACGCGCGCAGCCGGCCAAGATAGTTCGCCGAATCAACGAGTCTGTGCAACATGTGCGGTACGAGCTCGATACGGTGGCAAATCCGCCTTATGGTCTGCAAGTCTACAGAAATGTCCGCCTCTTCAACAAAGCTCACAAACGTAACATCGTGGCCTTCCGCTGCGAGAGCTTCCAGCACCGACCGGGTCCGCATCCGATGGCCGTTATTGACCGGCATCGGAAATTCGAGGGATACGTATAGCAAGCGCATTATCTGTTTCCTCTCCTACGATTCACCAAATGTTTGAGCCAGGCACGCGAATGCAACCGCCTGTGCACGTCGATTTGTAGCAGCAGATTCATCTCCATGCTGATAACGACTAATTGGCGCCAGCGCAGCTCCTCGGGAGCCGGTTCCGCCAGAAAGGGTGCACCTCCGAGTCGCAGCAGAGCACCCAGCACTGTCCAGTACACGTGCAAAAACGGTTTCATCGCTGAAGAGAATCGCGGTTTTGAAATGCCCACGTGCTTTCGTAAGTTTGCGGGTGCTGCGTTTTGTTCTTCTTTCGCAGGCGCCGGTACAGCTTTAGGGGCCATTCGTGCATGATTCGGAACACTGTGTTGGCATACGGCCGGAGCGAAACACAAGAAATCTTCCATCGTTGGAACCCGGCACGCGCGAGCGATTCCTCGAGGTCACGACGATGTGCGTACCAGGTAAGACCGCCTCGTGGCGGCGGAAAGTTAGGGAAAGTGAGAAACATGACCCCGCCCGAACTCGTCACGGCAGCAAGATTCTCGAGACCGCGTGCTCCGTCGGGCAAGCATTCGAACATATCGAGTCCAAACACAAAGTCATAAGTTTCGCCGACCCGCGCCACCAATCCTGGCTGGCAGATGTCGGCCTGTATAAAACGTGTCTCTTCCATCCGAGCCGAGCTTTTGACGCAGATCTGTCAGAGTCGTCTCTGCGAAATCCACCAGCGTGAGTTGATCAATATGAGGCAATAACGAATAAGCTGTGAATCCGCTTCCGGGTCCGACCTCCAGAATCTTGAGCCCCTGTAAAGGAGGGGTGTATTGGTGTAGAATCTCATCGCGAATCGGGAAATCATGTACCGGTGCATTGGATTCCAGAAAACCGCAACGACCGCCGAGGAAGCCGGCATTGCTTGCCATAGTTAGATGAAGTGCGTTGCTTGAACTCAATTATGGTTTGCGCTTCACTGGTCATGCTCTCGTTTCCTCTAGGAACTGATGGTAGTTCCACGCTATTTCGCGCGCGATTTCCTTTCCGTCGCGCGACTCCGCAGGCGCATCAGGCGGCAACACCGGCAAACAATTTCGCAGTATGCCCAAGGATGCGGAATTCAAGCTGCTAGATCCAATACAACCCAGCAAGACATCACCTTGCCACAGACAGAGTTGCCCAGTTGCGGCGTACAGCCAGTAACGGGGCGACGCATGCCGAGCAAGACGCAGCCATCGCGGCCACTCGCCCGCACTTCGATGCCATCCACGACGACGCAAAACGTAGAGCCAGCCGCGAACGCGGGCCGCGATCGTTCGTTGTTGGGCCAGCTGAAGACATAGTTGAGTAGCGGAAAGTGCCGTGTCGGAACCCGTAATCCTCTGGAGTTCCCAGATCCACAGGAGAGATGCAAACTGGCACGCTGATGAAACCCATTCCCAATCGACGAAGTCCTCGACCGCGCCAGCCGGCGAAAGCTTCAAACCGTGCAGTGATAGACGGCTCTTAAGAACTTATTGAGAGCGAAGGGAACCGCGCCTAGATTTTGCTCTTTCTCCACGACGGCATGCAAATTTTTGCAGCGTTCCTGATACGACGGCGCGTATGCTCCGGCGAAGAGAAGCAGAGACGTCGCCATGTCGAGATACAGTTTCAATGTTCGGTAGAGCACCCTAGGCGGTACAGGTCCCACGCCGACCGAATCGGTCGCTGCCAGCACCTCCGCCATTTCGACCATACGATTTGAGACCAACCTCCAGGCATCTTCGAGGGGAATCATTGTGGGAATGAACGGCGGAATCAATGAAAGGATGTTCGCTTCGCCCATGATGATTTTCCCGCAGAGCTTCATTTCATAGGCGAAAATATGCGGCTGCATTTTGAGAAGGAAGTCATCATGTGCGCAACTCAGCGCGAGATGGCATCGCACGCCACTGACCGCGAGTCGTTGTTCGATGTCACCCGTGAGACGCATCATCTCTGCCAACTTTGGAAGTGGGACTGAATCCCCCAGACACCAGGATAAACTCGGCGTCGCTGGCGAGTTTTCCAGGAGTGCCATCGCTCGAAAGGGTTCCCTCGCCGCGCGCCAGGCTGCCCGTGAGAATCACGGCCCGAAGCCCAGAGCCAAAGCGCTGGACACACATGGCGGCTGTTTCCTGTGCGACGCGTTCACCAAGCCGTGCCGCAACGGGATTTAGTTCATAGTCTCGGTTTCTATCGTGTGATGGTCCAGCCGTTCTGCCATGGGGCTCTTGGATTTCACGGAACTCTCCGCGCCGCGACAGATTGACTCGCTTTGTCTTTGGCAGAAAACCGCTTCTCGAGCAGGGAACCTGCGAAACAAGCGCGTTTCTAAGGCCTGAAAGTATAGGTTCTGCGTCTCATCGAGTTGCCGCTTTTGCGTGAACCGCTCGAGCACCCACGCGCGTCCGGATGTTGCCATGGATTGGCGCATCGCCGGGTTCACGCAGCATTCGGCAGATCGCATCAGTCAGACGCTCGGGATCACCTGGTGGAATCGTGAGTCCTGTCTTGCCATCAGGATCACTTCGGGAGTTCCGTCGACAGCGGTCGCCACCATTGGTTTGCCCGCAGCGAGCGATTCCACCGCGACGAGCGGGAGTCCTTCGAAAAAAGACGGAAGCACGGTGAAATGACACAGAGCAAACCAGTCGTCAATATTGGACTGGCGACCTACAAAGCGAACGTTTCGATCGAGCCCTATGCGCCGACTCTCCTTTCGAGTTCGCCCCGAAGCGCTCCGTCTCCAGCAAAAATACTCGTACGCTCGGGAATTCTTTCAACACCCGCGGCAGTGCTTGAGCAATACAGCATGCCCCTTTTGAGGCTCGAGCCGCGCAGGGACCAACAGCACCGAATCATCCTCGGCGAATCCGAGTGCGGATTTCATCCCGGTGGGCACACGGTGTGACGGTTGGAACCTTTCGACATCGGATCCGTTCTGAATGACGTGGATCTTTCGGGCTGAGAGCTTCTTAACATCGCGGAGATATGCGCCATTGGCTTCTGACACCGCGATGTACCTGTCCACGAAGCGGCCCACGACGCGGTCGACGAAGAAGCTTCCTTTCAACCAGCCGTGTCGCCAATGCTCGCGCAGGTGCGGCGTTTCCATGATGACGGGAACGCCGCTGAGCCACCCAACGGGCGAGGCCAACAGGCTCGCATTAAATAAGTGCGAATGTAGAATTTGAATTCTGTTATGCTTGAGAAACTGTGCCAGACGAAATGCGCCGCTCAGGTGCGTGGCCTTGCTGTATGTCAGCGGAAGAACGTTAACATCCGAAGGCACATCCGTCCCTAGGTTTATAGCTACCTCTGGCGAGCAAACCAGGAAAGGTTGGAAGCGATCGCGGTCCAGGCCGCGCAGAAGCGTCAGTATGTGTTCCTCGGCGCCCCCGCGCACGATAGCATTTGAAAAATATGCAAGGCGGATGCGCTCGCTCGTCATGAGCGCACCTCACTGGCTGCATCAGCAAGAACATCCTTCGAAGCCAATTTCGAGCGCTGGGCTGCATCGCTCATGCAGGCGTACACATCGGCGATGGTCTGCAATTCTGTGGCGGGCCTGTGACTGGCGAGAAAGACAGCGTCGGAGTAAGAATCGTCGGGATGATAGCCATGCATACCGCTGGGCTTCCAGGTCGCACCGTTGAAGTCGCTGCGCGAGAGCAGCCACCCTGGATTCAGTAAATAGATTTGTTCTCCAAAGCGGCGATCCTCGAAGAACACACCGGCGCGCTTCAGGTCTTCATCGGCAAGCCAACGGCCACATGGCAAATTTGAAAACGCCTCAATCACAGAATTCCGGGCGCGGTCGCTGAAGAACCAAAATCGCGCCATCGTCGAATCAAAAACGGCGAGATAATCCTGGGGCATCTTCAGTCCAAGGGGCTCGAGCTTGCCGAGCAGATCGTAGTGGCTCTGTACAGGTGTCATACCGTGATCGGAGGTGAGGGTCAGACGCGCATGCGGATCGATCTGGCGAGCAAGCTCGAACAGTTTTCCGAGCCTCCTTTCGTACCACCTAAGTTTATCTTCAACCTTCGACGGTTCGTTGCAATTGAGATGGAGAAACATATCCATTTCGCAAAGATAGATGAAGAAAAAGGAAGCATCGGTTTTCTCAAGATCGGATTCAGCCCGGCTCAAAATTTGCGTGTCTGAAGATTCGTGATATGAATACACGCGAAATGGAATCTCCTCCTCGCCCAGCCGGTCAAAAATTGACGGAGCACCGGAGATGCCGCCACGATTGTAAATGTTTTTTTTCTCCACCCAGTTGAACCACGGCAGCAGGTCCGGGCTAACGCAGCACTCGAATCCAGAGCCCATCCCAAAAAGGCGGCGCCCCATCTCGGTCACCAAGCGTCGCGTGATGCGATGATTCAATATGGCTCTCGGCAGGAAACGCATGGGACGCATGCAGCGAAATGGCGATCCCTTCGGGTCGTAGTAGAAAAGATTCCAGTGGCCTGTTTCGGAGGGCGGCAAGCCTGTCAGTATCGTGGGGATCGCTCCTGAACTGAATCCCAGAACGGTGCGTAGTGATTGCCGGTAGGGCAACCAATCGTTTAGAAATGAACGGCCTTCCAGATAACGCCAGCCTAGCGCATCGATCAGGACGAACAGATTGATGGGCCTCCGGCCGTTCATTGCTGCTCCTGCAATACTTTTACGCCCAGTGCGCTGGGCCATACGCGCAGCAAGAATTGCCTCGGTATGAACTTCCTGGCCGCCCGCAGATTTCTGCGCAGGTAGAGCCCCGGCGCACGCATTAAGAGCGACCGGAACTCTTTCATGGATGTATTTTCGTACACCGCGACGCGACTTACTCGCGCGGAGCCTGGTCGAGCCGGCCAACACGACGAAGTGCATATGCCACTAAACCCCGATTGTTCAACCGCTGCGAAAAGCCTTCGGCTGACGAGTCCATAAGGAGCCGCGAACCAAGGTGAAGAGTGCTGCAGTCGTTGCTCGATCATCTCGCGAGATCGCTGCATCTGACGAACAAGCACGGGTATTGTCGGACGCGAGTGATCGACGTGCTCGTGTCCGTGTGAGCCAATTTGCATTCCAGCGCGATCGAGCTCCGCGATCTGCCGCCATTCCGTATATCCCGGACGGCCCACGTTAGAGGTGTTGATGAAGAAGTGCGCCGTCACGCCTGCCTGCTGAAGCAGGGGCAGGGCATGCACATGATCAGACCAAAGGCCATCGTCGAACGTGATCGCGACGGCTGGCGTCGAACTGCTCGTCTCTCGGGTCAGCAGTTCGTCGAGCGTGATCACACGCAAGCCGAGATCGCTAATCATCTCGAGTTGCGCGCGGAATTGCTCTGCCTTGACGCGGTATCGCTGCTCCCGTCCTCCGGCAGAGCTGTCACCTACACCCGCAATTCCGTGGTAGAGAAGGACGGGAACGCCGGAAAGGAAGAAAGCGTCGTCGGTGCGCGCGGTGCTATCTAGCTCACGCGCTGCCACGTGGCCTCCTTTCCCGTTAGTACCCGGAACAATCCAACAAGAAATGCGAGGTTCATGGCCAGAAGGAAGTATCCCATCATAGCGAATCGCACCCGCCGCATTCGCTCCTGAAATAGATACCCGGCAGCGGCCCACGCGTAAAATGCCATCTGAAAGCCGAAGAATACCAAGTAGAAGCGATGCTGGAGAACAAAAATGTTGCTGATCAACATTGCCAGCAGAAGTTGCGGGACGATCCAGCGCATTAGCTTATGGGAGAAGAATGCAAAGCGCGTGAATCCCGGAAGCGGAGCGCGCAAGAACTCACCGAGCGAGCGGAAGCTTCCCACGGCCAGGCGCACACGCCGGGCAAATTCACCCTTGATCGACGAGGGCGCAAAATCTAGGGCCAAAGCTTCGGGATCGTACAGAACGCGATACCCCTGCCTGCGTGCATTCACCGGCACGACGAAGTCGTCGAGCACCGTTCCGGGCGCTAGAGGAAGCCAAGCTTCGCGGCGAAGAGCATAAATAGCTCCACTCGCGGTCAAAGTCGCGCCAAGCCGGCCCTCCATCAACCGAATCATGCTTTCGTATTTCCAGTACACACCTTCGGTTTGCTGTGATTCCGCGTTCGCTTGAAAACGAAGCGCTCCGCAAACAGCACCAACGCTGCTCTCGACGAAATGGCGGACTAGTTTTCTGACTGCGTCAGGCGCAAAGAGTGTACTCGCGTCGGAGAAAACCAGGAGATCATGGCGGGCCAGAGACGCCGCAACATTTAGCGCGCTGGCCTTTCCGCCACGTTGCGGAAGTTCGACAATCTCAAATTGTGGATCAGTGATGGTCGCGAGGATTTGGTTGGTGGCGTCCGTCGAGCCGTCGGAAACGATGACAATCTGCAGTTTGCCGGTCGGATAGTCGACTTCTCCCAAATTAGCAATCTTGTGGCGGAGATTCTGCTCTTCGTTATAAGCGGCAATCACAAACGTGACGCCGGGCAATTCCTCTTCATCCATGGCGGAAACGCGCCGATCGCGTCGGGTCAGTATGTAGTAAAGATCCGTACGCAATTGCACAAGGGCATAACACGCAAAGAGAATCAGAGGGTAAATGAAATAGGTGTAGACAATCAGACTGAAACAAATCCAGAACGCCGACAGTGCGAGAGTCGTACCCATTCCTATCGCCCACCGCGGCCCAACAGCACAATCTTTACGGTCTTGAAGAGAATCAGGAGGTCGAGGCCGACCGACATGTTCTTGATGTAGAATAAGTCGTACGCGAGTTTTTCGTTGTTATCTTCGAGGGTGAAGCAATAACCTCTCTGTACCTGGGCCCAGCCCGTTGCTCCTGGTTTGACCGTCCACCTTTGCGTGTACAGGGGAATTTGTTGCGCTAGCTCTAATTCCTGGTTAGGCACAAACGGCCGCGGCCCAATGAAATACATTTGCCCCAATAGAATATTGTAGAGTTGAGGGATCTCATCTAGGTGAAACCGACGCAACCATCGTCCCACGCGCGTGATGCGTACATCGTTCTCTGTCACCGGCAGCGGCTCGCCGCCCAAGTCGGCACCCTCGTACATCGTCCGGAACTTGTATACCGTGAAGGCGACCCCGCCTTCGCCGATACGCCGCTGCCGGAAAATAACAGAGCCGCGCGAGTCGATCCAGATAGCCAGCGCCACTATGGCCATCACCGGAAGAAGAACAATGATCGCGAGTCCTGCGAGAACGAGTGACACCAGGCGCTTGTACAGTAACGTCAGTTTGGAAACTCGAAATCCGGGCGAAAAGATGAGCCAGCTTAAACGAAGTGTGTCGATCGGTAACTTGCCAGTGGTAATTTCGTAAAAATCAGAACCCTCTTGAATCAGGACGCCCGAAGTCTTTAGGGCAAGAAGCTCTTGAACGGGAAGCATATTGCGACGGTTGTCCATCGCGACGATAATGCGCTGGACGGGAAACCGGCTAACGACTTCGCGCAAATTCTCTATCGAACCAAGCCTCATCACACTGTTCGCTGGCCCAGAGTCCCAAGGTTTCCCAAGGTAACCCGCCAGACGAAGACCCAGCTCGGGGCGAGTCTGAATCTCGCGCGCGAGAGATACGGCCAGAGGCCCCTCTCCCAATATAAGAGCGGTCTCGGCGAGGCGCTCGGAGTTGTTGAATGCGAAGAACATCTGCCGATATGCAATCAACGACAATCCGATCAACGAAATTCCGACGATCGCAAAACCCCGGCAAATCTGGGAGGACGGGAATGTGTAATAGACAGTTGCCACGACCAGACAAGCAACTCCCAGTCCGCGAATCAGCCGCGCGGGAAATCTACGTCGATTGCTTATGATCGCGGGATTATAGAGATCGCTGTAACAAACACAGAGAAAGCAGATGGCTCCCACGAGTGCAATCTTTGCAAACGCGTGTTGGCCTCGTAAAGCCAACTCCGCGTTGGCACCAAGACAAATGAACACCGACGCCACTAGGACCATGAAAATCAGGCCGCCTTCTGAGATTAGAAGGAGTATGGTCCGTTTCGGAAAATACATATTGAACAGCCTAACCATCTTTGATTAGCGCCTGTACCTCAAAGGCTTATTTGATGATTGAGGTTCAACGAGCGAACAAAGCTTGAAAAAGAAGAATTTCGCAGGTCCTCTATTTCGCGGAATGCGCCGGTCAGTTGCCGATTCTGCTTTCGAATCTGGATCGGTTTGCGTGTTCGAACCTGGCTCGAGGTCCCGGGTCATCCGGACCCCAAAAACTCGGTTGAAGCCCCTTCCGTCATCAATGCCATATCGACCTTAACCTTAAGCCTTCCAACGCGACGTGAGCAATAACAGTTCTCCCCATCTTCGTCAATGCAATGTTAATGCAATCGCACGATGAATGCCATTGATTGGGTCACAAGGGCAATTTCAATAGCCGGTATATTAATGAGCAAAAACACCTTATGCCAACGGTGCGCGCGTGACAGCGGCGCTGTGCTAACTAATCACAACAGCCGTTCCATATTACGGCAATTCTTTTCCTATCTATGCAGTGGCTTTCATTGATCGCCCGCGGTCTTAGGCCATTGCGCTCCATTCACAGCTTGTTGTCATAGGCTAAGACACTTATTTTCATGATGATTCTCACTTTTCACGACGGATCGGTTTACTTCTCGAATGGACACCCAATTGCTTCCAGGTGCTTTTCCTGGGAAAGGCTGCTTGTACGCTCGCTCCTCCCGCACCCGCTAATTCCTTCGTTGAGTTTATTAGTTACGCTAGCGCATTGATTTCCGCGCCAGCCAGCTTGGTGATCTATGGAACATGCCCGTGCATAGTTGCGACCGTGATCCGTCGTCTCGAATCCCCCCAAGGGACAGCCGACCGGACCAAAGGAATTCCTCTCGAAACAGCGAAGCTTGGAGGACGCTCGGTCGTTCGTGTTCGGTACGTGCGCGCCAACGACGTAGAAGTTCCGGAGCGGCGTGCTTCTCTCCAGTGATCCAGACGATCCTTCTCGCGATTGCATTTTAGCCCTCCTCAATCGACCTTGCTCGACGCTTGGCGGAAACGGATTAGGGGCAATCTCGATCCCTTGTTTGGCGTGTCGAGCATCGAGGGATTGCCGTAGCATTTGCGCAAGGACTCGGACGTTGGACCCTCAGGTGATGTTATGATGCGTTCTGGGCACGTCACGCACTTCGATCCCTCCGGCGGCCAAACCTCCCCATCCCCAGCAGTTCAGCTGCCTCCGTCACGAGGGGAATGGGGCCGGAGTTCCAGAGAGCGGTAGGCGTGCGGGGTAGTCAATACGGAGGGCGGATTCCGACGACACATGTGGTCCGGCAAATCGACAATATCAAATCGTGTGACTGCAGTTTGGCAATCAAGGGCCCTTCGCTCCTTGGTGAAGGTGGCAGACAGTGTGCCAGGCTTGCGTGCGTTGCGCCGGTTTGAATACGAGCGACGTTTTTCCAGGGAGACCAAAAAGGCAAGATTCTTTTCTGGCGTCTATGACAGCTTCCAAGCAGCGCTCGAGGCGATGCCGAAAGGCGCTCGCGTCGGATATGACCACCCGGAACTTGCGGACCGACATGTTTCGGAGATAGGCCAGATCTGGACGAGCGATTATCCCGTCCTATTCTGGCTTAAGTCTCTGCTGGCAGAAAACTCTTCGCTGTTCGACCTAGGTGGCAACGTCGGTCTGCAGTTTTACGGGTTTCAGAAGTACTTGAATTATCCAGGAGGGCTTGCCTGGACCGTCTGCGATGTTCCCTCTGCAATAGAGCTTGGAATTCAGATTGCGAAGGATCGGAAAGCACAGGGTTTGTCATTCACGTCAAACGTCGAAGACGCGAGTGGTGTGGACATCCTGCTTGTGCTCGGCGCATTTCATTTTCTCGAGCCTCCCCTCTGGGAGGTGCTTTCAAGGCTCGCTTCCAAGCCCCGCCATTTGCTCATCAATCGAACTCCCCTCTGCGAAGGTCGAAGTTTCGCCACGTTACAAAATATGGGACCGGCGATTTGCGTGTATCAAATCTGGAACAAAGATGAATGCATGCGGAGACTCGAAGATGCCGGGTACGCTCTGGTTGATTCTTGGGACGTGCCCGAGTTCTCCTGCTACATCCCATTCCACACGGACAAGAGTGTTCGGGCGTACAGTGGAATGTACTTTCGATTGACGCGTTAAATTTGACATGCCTATCGTAAAGGTGAAGAGGAAAAGAATTGGCATAATGTCGCGGTATTTTCTCTTTGGAAAGTCACCACTCGTGTCCGGGCAGGAGCGATAGTGGCTAGCCAGGTTGCGCCCTTTTCGCAAAAACCGCTATCTTATAGTACAGTGGGGCTTTACAGCAAGAGACGAGGGAAAGGGCTCTCCGCCGGTCCCGGTCCACGCCGCGTGATTTTGGAGATATTCTTGCACCTACACCTTGTCACCTTATGCGGTCAAGTGAGGTCCTTGTATGCCGAGCGCGGTGGCAAAAGCTGAGGCTTCCGAGCGCTGGATCGAGTCCAATCCAGTAGAATTTCGCGAGAGGTTCAATGAGCGCAGCTTCGACTTGAGGCATCACCTCTCGAGCCATCCACTCTTTCAGATCGACGAGCTGATGGGGCTCGTGAAGCGCACGCGCGATAACAATCCCACCCGCCTTTATTACGACGCAGGAAACGTCGGTGTCGACCAGCGATGGGACTCAATACCCAAAGCAGCGTTTTCTATTGAAGACGCCATGCGCCGCATCGAAGATTGCGGAGCCTGGATCGTCATCAAGCACGCACAAGAGGATCCGGCCTATCGCATCCTCCTGGAAAAAGCGCTCGCGGAGCTGACCAGGC
This sequence comes from uncultured Acidobacteriota bacterium, assembly GCA_963830375.1. Classification (GTDB taxonomy): domain Bacteria; phylum Acidobacteriota; class Terriglobia; order Acidiferrales; family UBA7541; genus Palsa-295. The sequence continues at coordinate 53,378 of CAWHMJ010000004.1, read as the reverse complement.
TGGCAGGCGAGGGGATCGAACCGCTCATCAAACAGCGAGACATCCTTATTTTCATTACGTCACCGAAGCGAATCACGACCTACCACATCGATCGCGAATGTAATTGGATTTTACAGATTCATGGCACAAAGACTCTTCATGTGTTCGATCAGAATGATCGGGACGTGTTACCCGAAACGGAGATCGAGCGGTTTTGGGCCGTCGATAATGACGCTCCGAAGTACAAACCGGAGCTGCAGGAGCGCGCCATCTCGTATAAGCTCGCCCCCGGGGTAGGAGTGCATGTTCCGGTTAACGCTCCGCACTGGGTAGAAAATGACAACAATGTTTCCGTGACACTCAGCGTGAATTTTCAGTTCAAGGATAGGATTCGGGCGAACGTCCACCGCGCGAACTATTTTCTCCGGCGGCTTGGAATGAAGCCCTCAGGTCCGGGTACGGGCCCCATCCGTGACGGGCTGAAGAACACGGTGATGACCGGCGCGGTCCTGATGCGCCGGTTTCTGCAGGGAAATAATTCGCCCTGGTAATGGACGCGTGGCAGCGGGATTTGTACGTATCGAGCTTGAGAGGAGAGAATGCAAAACGCCCAAAATGCTCATTTCTCGGACGATTCCTCCGCTCGTGAGTTATTCGCGGCAGACTTCAACAAAAAGCCCTTCCTCTTCCATCACGATCTGCATACGCACCCGCGGTTGAGCATGCCCGCTCTTCGAGAGCTGGCTGCCAAGATGGGGAATTCAGAAAAACCGAGGGGCTACGTGAAGGTACCCGAATTTCCGCAAGGCCTGCGCTGGGGAACGAGCGAGTTTCAGAGCGCCGTCAAGGATGCATTCGAAAACATCGAAACAAGCAGGATGCGAATGAAACTCAGCAGCATCCATTCGGAGTGTGAGTACGCTGAGATTCTCGCGCAATGCTCTCGAGAACTCAGCGAACTGACGTCGGTCGATCTGTCACGACAATATCGCGACCCTTTGGCCACACTTTTCATTGCCTCGCCGAATGAGATCACCTATTTCCATGTGGATTCGGAAGCGAATTTCCTACTCCAGATCTATGGAACCAAGACCGTTTACATTTTCGACGGCAACGATCGGGAGCTGCTCGAGTGGCGTGAGCTCGAAGAGTACTGGCACGGACATGGCAGCATTGAGCTGCGCGAAGAATTCAAGTCGCGGGCTCGCATATTCGAGTTGCGGCCGGGTCTAGGGGTTCACAATCCGGTACACTTCCCGCACTGGGTTCAAAACGGGCCCACCCCTTCGGTGGCGTTGAGCCTCGGATTCGAACCGGTCAAGAGCCCGGTGGATGTACTGCACATCAATCATTATCTCCGCAAACTGGGCATGAACCCGACACCTCCCGGCCAAAGCGATCGTCTCGATCGCGCGAAAACCGCAGTCGTCTCCCGTGCTCGATCGATGAGACGCGCTCTGAAATCGTCCTAAGGCTCGCTTCCAGCAGCCGACGCCCTTGAGACCCAGGGTCAATCCCTTATTTGGATTTCGACGCCGGAGTTTCGTGAGAGACCGGCGCGGTGTAAGCCTTGAATATGGCTTCAGGAAACCGCCCCGACGGGTCGTCCAAGAGATTCCCGCGCTGTTGGTTCAACGTTTGGTCGAAAAACGCTAGGATATAGGCGTCCGGCTATTTCCAGCGCCCGCCGGGAGTTGATTTCTCCCGCTCCCGTCAAGCGCTTGATGGGAGAAAACAACGGCCGGTCCGAATAATTCATGTGTAAAGATTTACGGATCGTCAATTCGTAACCACCGCGGTGAACGAGCCAGGACGCCTTTCGTTTCCAATCCAACTCGTCCATCTGGTTTCGAACCGCACGACGGGATCTGCAGCGTGTAGTTCGGCTTCGTTGGGAGGCCGGCTGTCACTGTGCATAAAGAAAAACGGTTGCGATGCTCCGGCATCCGCGACTTCTCCAAAAAAATATCCGTCGAGACCAATTCCTGCCTTGAATCTTCGATCGAGCCAGCACGCCTCGGCCGCGGCAGCGCCGCCGAAGGAATGTCCCAGAATGCCGATACGGGATAAATCAAGACGCCCTGTCAGCAATTTATCGGGGTCACTTTCGTTCCACTTTGTGAGCTGGTCAAGTACATACACAGCGTCTTCCGCGCGCCTTCTCACGAGTGCGTCTGCTTCGTGGAACTGGGCGAGATTCGTTCCCATAAATGGCCCGTTGAGATCCTTTACGTGTTCCATGGCGGCGACTACAAAACCATGGCTGGCCAATGCTTCGTAGAAAGTCGTGTAGTCGGTTCGGCCTGCACTCCAGGCCGGTGAGAACAAGAGGACAGGGTACGTTGCCTCAACTGGCGAGATCGGAACGCCGATTCGAGCGTGAGTGCGAACAAGCGCGAGGTAGTGTGTGAGGAACCAACCGGAGTCAGAACCCCTGTAGGGAGCGATTTGTCCTTTCTGTCCGGACGCGGCTGGATACCAGAGTTGAACGATGATCTTTCGCGACGGCGTCCAATCCGGGGCAATGTCCCGGGAAGTAACCGGACGAAGCCAAATCTGCGTCACCGTACCGATCGCAAATGGCCCGTCCGGAGCGGGCAGGGAAAATACAGGAAGGATAGACCCAAGAACCGCGGCCGTAATTACGAGAAAAATCGCGGCAAGACTCAGCAGCGTAGGGAATCTCTTTGGGCGGACCCAGCCGATAGCAAGGTACACCGCAAGGATCCCCGCGACTAGGTATGCAGGGTACATTTGCCAACGGTATCCCTCCGTGCAGAAAATCGCGATGCCAAGCGCGACCGCCAGGGACGTAAGCACCTTCATCCACGCGGTCCACGTTTCTTTTCTTGAAAACGACGCAACGAGGGCGAAGAGCTCAATCGCTATGAAGACGATTTCCAGGATTTTCATGGTGATAGACGCTCTCTAACGGCGATTCCCACGACTCGCAACTACCGCGCAATGATAGACTAGAATACCTTGAAGTCAAAAATGCGATCTGGACGTGCCATCGCACTCGCGTCTTCGCCGTTACCTTCGCTGCCATCTAACTGAAGACGCTTCTCTCCAACTATTTTCGACGCGGGTTCGGCATGCAAACTGCCTGTTCCGGATTCGGGGGATGCCGCCACCAGACCTGGAAGTTTGAAGTCACGTTGGTGAGGCACATCGAGCTAAGTTGGCTCTGTATATCATCGTCCGCGTCGATAGCGGAAGTCGGACCGCTCAGATCTTCGACGATGACGTCGGCATCCTGGATTTTTGTAAGCAGTCGCTGGTTGTCAGCGGGAAACAATTGTCCCTTGCGAAGGAACCAGACGTCAGCTGTTTCAATTCTTGGGAAATAGTGATGGACGCCAGTCCCATAAGAAAGTAGCAGAACCCTTTTCGTTTTGGATATCTCCAGGATTTTGGACCATTCCTCCGTCCAAGCGGGGCTAGCGTAGAGGTTGGCAGAATCAAGAGAAGGTCGTGTTTCCCTCCAATCGAGCCACGTTCTGCGGACTAGAGCCGATTGGCCCATGATTCCGAAAGTAACAAATATGACTAAGAATGCATTCCGCCAGCGCCCTGGCGATACATCGAGGAGTCCAACGAGCGTACCGGCGACGAGTACGGGATCGTAGAGGTATGTGTAAGCCCTGCGGCCCGTAAGCGAAGAAAACGAGTACTACCTGGAGGATGGCGCAGAGTGCGACAAACGACTTGAGCGGCATCGCCGCTCCGGCTGCGGATCATTGTTCCGATTGCCCGAGCCCCGAGAACGAAAAGAATAAGGTTGCTTGTGATCCACCAGCCCAAAGGAGTGGCGGTGAAGTACTCGATGTCGTATTTCAAGCTGTGACTTTCCGAACGTAAAAAGCCAATCTCCGAACCGAAGAACGTTGTAATGAACTGTTCTGTAGAACTTCATTCCGAGGACGGGAAGAGCCGTGAACGCAACCGATTTGAACCCATAAATTAGAGACAGCAATCCTGCCAACAGTACATACGTGAGTGCGCCAGGCGCGAGCTGGCGAATCAATGCAGCCCAGAACGATCGGTGCTTACCCACCAATTGATCACGATCAGAAGCAACAAGAGGGCCGTCAAAACCAGCGGTAAAGACGGGACGCTCAAGCAGCCCACCGCTGAAATGGCCAACGCGATATCTAACCTATCCTCGAGAACAAAAAGCAGAGCGAATAGCATGGACAACTGGACGAGACAGTACGGAAGGATGGGATTAACCAAGATGAGAGTCGGGCTGAGCGCAACGATGGTGACCAGCCAGATTTTTCGCGGAGGCATGTAGCGAAGAAGGCGAGCCCAAAATGCTGCCATCAAGACCAAGCTAATCACAGTAAATCCGAGCAACGGCCAATAGCCGCGTCCGAATTCGACGAATAAGAGATGCTGGATCAAGACGGGAAGAAGTCCGTAAGAATAGTAAGTGTCGACTGCAAGGCGGAAGTGTTTTGCCAATAGATAGTCGAGATTCAAAAAACTGCCGCGGTCCTTCAAAACCCACAGATCAAACGAGAAGACGATTGGCCACGAGAGTGCAAAAACGAGGAAGAAAGCCGCGAGGATTACAGAAAACTGTGTTCTGGCCGGGGATCCAAGAGTGTCTCTTGTTTTCAATTGTGCTTCCAAGACTTGATCCGCATTCTCTTGGTGACAGACTACCCGGCCACGCCGGAACCTCCGACGTCGTGAGGAGAACCATGCTCGGGACCCTTGCTAATAGAGAAACTCGCCGCTGAAGAACTGACAGCCGGCCTGGATCGAGTCCGATGCCAAGTGAAGACGCTACTGGCTCCATAATTCCACACTGATCCGACGGCGAGGCCGGATACTCCAGCCAAGTACCAAGGAAGCCCAGCGTTGTGGAGGAACCCCGCAAAGCTCACGTTTGTGATGGCTCCGACCAAACACGCTGCAAAGAATTTCAAGAAACCAGACAACAGCCTCCAGCCGCGAAGCCGCAAATCTCGAAAAGTAATGATATTGTTCAGCAAGAAATTGCAGGCCATCGCAATGAGAGTGCCTGCGGCTTGAGCTCCAACGAATGTGGTGCCGAAGCGCAAGTAGCAGAGGCCCAGCACGGTCAAATGGAGGAGAAGCCCGATGAATCCCACAACTGCGAACAGGACGAACCGTGTAGGAACGATGTTCCCGATTATTTTATCTAGGAGCAGATAGAGATATTCGAGCTCAATCTGAATATCGAGTTTGCTCTTTCCGTGGCGGCGCGGCCGAAAACGATAGGGGACCTCGGCACATCGAACGGGGCGTGGGCTGGAAGCAACCAAGTCTACGAGGATTTTAAATCCTACGCCGGAAAGGCGATGGACAACCTCATTGAGGAAGTTTCGGTTTATGATGAAAAAGCCGCTCATAGCGTCCGACAGTTCGCAACGGCACACGAACCGGCTCAAGCGAGAGCCCACTGAACTTAATAGAACACGCTTCCGCTCCATCTCTCCCATGCTTCCGTCCCCAACCAGACGACTGGCGATGACGAGATCCAGTTGTCTCTCCTTGAGTAGAGACAACATTTGCGGAAGAATGGACTCGTCATGCTGCATATCTGCATCCATAACCGCGATATATGGTGCAGCGGTGGCGAGCATACCTTCGATACAAGCGGAGGAAAGACCACGGCGGCCGACGCGCTGCAAAACGCGGACTCGAGAATCGCGCAAGGCGAACTCACGCACCTGGGAAGCCGTACCATCAGGAGAATCATCGTCTACGAAGATCACTTCCCAATGCACACCGCGTAAGGCTTTTTCCAACGCACCCAGCACTTCGATGACGTTACTCTTTTCGTTGTAGGTAGGAATGACAATGGCCAGTTCCAAGGGGGCGGAGGCGGGTTCTATCTGCTCAGAAACACCCTTCTGCGCAAGCACGCCTAAACTGCCGGTTTCGCTGGCTGAAGACATTAGTTCGTACCTCTTGTGACGTTCTGAGCGGTGGGGAAAATGAAAACCTCATGGTTACCGAATATCAATTCCTTTCCGCCTTGGCTGACGTAAGAGCTCGTCGCCGCTCGATGCCCAACACAGTCCAGGCAAATCACAGCCGAGACGATGCTGCATCCGATGCATGTTCTTGGCAAGCTTCCAGCTTTCGCCGAAGTGGCGCCAGCCGGCCCGTTGATTCCAATTCCGTGCCGCGGACGTGCCGAAAACAGGCTTGCGCAACGCGGAGCAGAATCTTACTATGAACAAGAAACGGTGACCAGAGGTGTACCGTTCGTGTGGAATTACTTTCACATTTGCTCCCGAAAGGTATCGGTTTTTCCACCCGTTGTCCCAGGCACCGCTATTGCGCGCCGCTCCACAAGATAAACGATTTATTGTCAGTAGAATAGGAGGATCTGTTTGAGCACGAGTCGGACCTGTGGTTTCGAAAGTGCTGACTCTAAACTGGCAAACCTGGGGCTCGGCAATCTCGGTGGAGAGGACTTGCAGCTTTGCGACTGCCCATCTGAGAGGGTTTAGCGAAGCGGCGCTGGGGCATCAACACTATGATCTCGACTACTTCTACTTCCGAAATGCCTGTCGCCGAAGGAAATGCTGGGGATGGCGTCGAGGTATCTGTCGTCATGCCGTGCCTGAATGAAAGTTCAACAATTGGCACCTGCGTTAGAAAAGCGCTGCTAACCATCGAGAAGCTCGGCATTCGCGGAGAAGTGGTAGTGGGTGACAACGGCAGCACGGATGGATCACAGGGAATTGCTGCGGATCTAGGAGCGCGCGTAATTTCCGTTGAGAGGCGCGGATACGGCGCCGCGTTGCAGGGAGCAATCGCCGCAGCGCGGGGGCAATACATTCTGATGGGCGATTCCGACGACAGCTACGATTTTACACAACTTGATGCGTTCGTGAATAAATTGCGGGAAGGGTACGACTTGGTTATGGGCAATCGGTTTCGCGGAGGCATTCAGCCCGGAGCAATGCCAGCGTTGCACCGCTATCTCGGCAATCCAGTTTTAACAGGAATTGGACGGCTTTTCTTCGGAAGCCCGGTGAGGGATTTCCACTGTGGAATCCGAGCGTTTCGCAAAGACTCCATCGAGAAGCTCCAATTGCAAACGATGGGGATGGAGTTCGCGAGCGAGATGGTGGTTAAAGCGTGCGTGTTTGGACTGAGGCTCACCGAAATTCCGACCACGCTGTCGCCAGATGGCCGAGACCGAGCACCGCACCTTCGGACCTGGAGAGATGGCTGGAGCATCTTCGATTCCTGCTGCTCTTCAGTCCCCGGTGGTTGTTCCTTATTCCGGGAGCTCTGCTGTTTATGTTGGGGAGTGCTGCGGGAGTGTGGTTGTTGCCAGGACCTCGAATGGTCGGTACGGTCCGGTTCGACGTTCATTCACTGCTCTTTGCGGCGATGGTAATGCTCCTTGGATTTCAGTCCATCAATTTCGCGATGTTCACCAAAATCTTCGCCATCACGCACGGCTTACGGCCTGAAGATCGTCGCCTGAATCGATTGTTCCGGCACATCACACTCGAAGTCGGCTTGGCCGTGGGAAGCCTGCTCGCGCTGGCTGGCGCAGCGCTGTGGGTATTCGGTCTAACCTACTGGGGAAGCCGCCACTTCGGGCCACTTGATCCGGATCGGACGTTGCGCATCGTAATCCCTGGATTTGTATCTCTCACTTTGGGGGTGCAGATCATCCTCTCGAGCTTCTTTTTGAGCCTTCTCGGTATGGCGAGAAAGTAATATCTGTATCCACTGATAATTAAAGAGCTGTTAGCCTGTCGATTCCATGTGCAAGTCACGCACAACGTTTTGGCCAATGCGGTTCGCGTTCGCCATAAGAGTCAGCGTTACGCCCTTTGCCGGCAGATAGGAGAAGGCGGCCCCGTCTGCGACATAAACTCCGTGCGTTCCCCGCAGACGGCCGGACGGTTCGGTTGTGAGCGGTTTCTCTTCAATGCTGAATGGGAGCAAACTGCCATAGTGGACGCTTGAGCCGTGGCCCGGTTCGACCGTGCGAAGAGGCAAGCAACCTAGATTCCGCATGAATCGCTTGAGAACTTTGAGGGTTTGTTTAGTGTCGCGCAACGCCGCGTCCGAAGGCTCATAGGCAATCTGTAAATAATCCCGACTTTGGCCTTGACCGCGACGCAAAGTACAGTGGTTCGTCGAACTCTGGTAATCCTCAAATTGAATGACGACCACTAGCATGCTATTTGAAAGAGAACGTATAGCCCGCAGCGACTCCCGAAGGGGCAAGGGAGATTCCTGAAGAAGCTTGAACATCAAGAGCGAGCGATAGGAATAAAGTTGTGCTTGCACCAAATGCTCATGATCCCGAGTAGGATCGTAGATCACCGTCAGCTGCGCCAGACTATGACAGCGGTCCTTGGGAGGTTTGCCGAGACTGGAATAATGCAGACAAGGAACGTAGAAGTGCATGTTGCAAGTGAGGGGGACGCAAACGTCGTATTGTCCCAATGATCGCAGTGCAATCCTAGCAGTGCCCAGTGCTCCAGCCGCGATAATTAGCCGCCGAGCCACGAAAACATCTTTCTCTCCAGTTTCGAGGGATTTCGCGAAAACGCTGACCGTTTCTCCTTCTTCTTGGAAACCTTCCACAAAATAGGAACGGCGATAGGAGAATTTCGGAAATTCTTCAAGTTCAAGTAGAGTTGAAACGGGTGAGTAAATATTGCCACCGGGGTTGGACCAAAAATCCATGTCATGGTAGGGGTTGGGTGTGCGCCCGTTCAGGGGTTGAGTGAGTACAGACATGACGGGGCGCCCCATGTAGAGTCCCGCTCTCTGGAAGATTCCTCGCTTTCGCTCGTAACGTGAGAAAATCATCTCGGAATGGTGGTCAATGTCCAACGGTGGGAGCAGGGGCACGGTGCCGCAAAGCGGTGTTAGATCGTCCTGGCAACCGCTGATCCCAATTCGAGTGGCAATGATCTCGTATTGTTTGTGCATTTCCGATGGAGACAATCCCGCCTTCGCCAATTCATTGTCGAGGAAGGGAAAGGATACAGCTCCCCATACGCCGCCCAGACCGCCAACGGCAAAACTCTGAAGCGCATGAAAAGTTGGCGAGTCAACCGGAGATAATGCTTGAGCGTCCTGGACGACATGCTGCCGAGGTGGTGTAATCTGTGGCCCAACTCCCAACCGATTCAGAGGGATTCCTTCGAAGCGATCTCCCAAAAAATATCGATGTTGCAAAGGGTCCGTCCCGCGAATTTCTGCGAATGGCCGATTGGGGATCAGCGATGCGTAGGTTGTGTCCCGATTCCCGACATCGAGCATAACTACCGACAGACCGGATTGAACGATAGGATACGCAGCATGAACTGCACTGGGTCCTGAGCCTACGACGATGGCGTCCGCAGTGATGTGCTTCATGACCTCTGCGCGAACCACAAAACAGGAATCCCGAGGACTATCTTGACGGCACTCCGGAGCCCCTGCCGGGCGAGATTCGCACATACGAAAAAAGGACTCCGAGCTTCGACGAAGAAAAATCTACTTGGCTGGGAGTGGCCTCCAGGATTGCCGCCGCTAAAAGAAGCTTCTTGCGCACCAGACTCTCTGGCTTGAACAGTCCGGCGGCAGCATCAATAAAGGGCAGGCTGGAAGGATGGCGGTGGATAAATCTCAATTCAGGCGGTGATTGATTTAGCGGCTCATCTCGAAAAGATTCCGGCTTGGGCAAATAGCGTCGACAAGCTCCTGCGGGGATCGCGGTCAATTAGATATCGTGGCACAGCGACCTCTGAGAATTCGTCGCTCCTGTCGAGCGATTCCCGTATCGTATGCGGGATACAGAACATCATGGCCACCGTCTTACCGTATCGAGATCAATTGGATCGAATCCCAGGTCGTTGCGCGCGGGCGTTGTGTCAAGGTGCGTGTTCTGGTTGGATCCAAGAACATTGCTGACCGTTATCGGTGGTTTAGACAGGAGTGTCGCCATTATGCGCGCGGCGAACAATGCCGCTCCAAGCGGAATATGTATCTTTCGGCGTCGCAGGCCCAGCGCCTCTGCCACCTTATCGACGAACCCGTCGAAGGTGATCAAATCCGGTCCAGCAATGTCATACCTCTTGCCAATTGTTTGATCTCTTTCGATGCACGAACAAATGGCGCCCGCAACATCGGAGACGCAAACCGGCGCACAAATCCATCTGCCATCACCGAGGACCGGGAGCAACGGAAATTTCTTGAGGCAAAAGTGAGCACTGCCCCAAATACGCCTGCCTTTTCCTCTCCGTAGACAACGCTGGGAAGCAGCGTTGTGACATCGAGGCCGGAATTAGCAAAAATTCGGTCGGCCTGACTCTTCGTTTTGGCGTAAGTTCCCTTTCGTGAAATCTTCACCGATTGAGAACTGATGTTGATGATCCTCCCGTACAGCCTACGGCCTTACAAGCTTCAACTAGTCGTTCGGCCCCCCCCACATTGACGTCAGTGCTCCACGATTCATCCTTCTTGGCGGCAGCGTGATGCACATTCGACGTCAACCCCAACCAAGGCCGCCGCAAGAGAGTTGTAATCGCGGAGGTCGGCGCGGACTAATTGTAGCCTTGCAGTGGGCCGGAACGGCGCTGGACTGCTCTTGTGCAACATGGCCTTCACACTCCAGCCATGTTGGAGCAATTTTGTGACGACGGCCATGCCGATGAATCCTCCGGCTCCTGTAACGAGAATACGCGGATTATCGATCATGTCTCACACTCGCCGCCTCAACGTCTGCCTTAACGGCATATGCATCGAATCGGAATCGAATAGCCCGAGGAAGATACACTCCTTCGTATCTCGTGGTCCCCCAGGAACCGGCAGGCCCGTGTTCAGGGTCGTTCCTTGAGGAGCTGAAGACCACGATATGATCGAACACGGAAGCACGCCCACCCACGTTGCGATATTCAGCCCATTTAGCGGGGACCCTCGCGCACTCCAGCCAGAATGACGGCGCAAGGTGCGGGATGAGGTGACTGATTTGCGTATCGAGTTGTAAGGTTATTGACGCCCATGTACCAGACGCTGCGCATCCTACCGTCCGCATGAATCATGGCTAAAACAGGATAAACAAACAAGGATTTCGGGCTGTGCTTGACAGCAGAGTCCTTCAGATAGGAATCAATCCCGACGCTCCCGCAATCGAGCCCGTTCACTGCTTCCGCAGCGGCGATATTAGCTTGAGCAACATTTTCGTGTTGGTCGTTGAAGTACAGAAGGGACCTTGGATGATAGACGTCGTCGACGCGACTCCAAGGGATGAGGGAACGAGTGTGGTTCGCGATTGCAAAGGGTACAGCATAAGCAAGAAGTAGGATTCCCACCACGTTTCCAAGTCTTTGAGAAAAGTATCGCTCGAGCACGAATCCGATGAGCGCCGCCCCAAGAGCAAATAAAGTCAGATGATAGCGGCTAGACCCATTGTCCAGCGGAGCGTGGCACAGAAAAATGTGAACGAGGCAACCATTCCCAGTGCGTACCAAAGTGCCGAACGCCGCGGGCCTTTATCCCTCTTCCAGATAACCATGCCGATCGCTGCCAACAATAGAGCCAAGTGCAGCGGATCGCCCGCAAGGACTTCGCCAAGTGTGTATTTGTGTTACCGAAATGGTTCACCCGGAAACCAAATCTCCCGTGGATCATCGGGATCGCTCCCCAAACCGCGAATCGCCAAGCGAAACATTCGCTCCGTTTTCAAGTTGATGGACTCGCTCCGTGTGGAGAGATGTAGCGAAATGTTGCGGAGTACGTTGGCCAACGTTCCTCGCACGGTCACATGCGCCACCGTCACTTCGATCCGCGGGAAGTCGACAGGCAAAGGCAAGCCAAGCGGCGAGCCAGAGAGTTCGTAACAACGGATGTACTGAGGAGCGTTGAGCGCCAGAATACCAGAATCAGAAACGCTGAGCAACGCTTCAAAAAAAGAATCCGGACGGATCGAGAGCCCATCCACCAGCAGGCGAGCACGAGAAGAAAGGAAGATAGACGTAGGCGGTGCCCTTCGTGAGGAGGCCCAAGCCCGACAGCAAGAGCCAACGCAGACCGTTTGAACCATCTCGGGGTCTCATTCCATCCAGCAAGAAATGCTCCGTGGTCACAATCCAGAAGGTCACCACGTAGTGTGTTCTTTGGGCCCGGAGGCTTCCAAAACCCCTCCGGTATTGTTGCACAAACCACGGCAGCAAGGACCTGGCCGCGCAAGCCCGGCTCCGAGTTTGTGAGCAACTAGCGAAACACCGATGATACTGCCGACAAAACTAAAGAATTGGACGAAGTTGACAAAACGATCGCTGCCCCAGAGCAAGTAGGTGTGCATCATCGCGTATTCCGCCCAGGGGCCAAAAACCAATTGACAGAAGTCCGGAGTCGGATAGAACCGCACGCTATGGTTGCTGATCCACATCACGACGCGGGGCAGGTGATATTCCATCGCATCCCAAATGCTTGGCGCTGCGATGACCGCGATGAGCCCCACTAGAAGTACAATGATTCCAGAGGCTACGATTAAACCTTTTGTTACGGTATCGAGACGTTCCCCGGAGGGCTTGCCGGACGGCGAAAAGTGCGGGGCACGGCGCTTGAGCATTCTGAGGTACAGCAAACCGACCACGCAGATGACCAACCACGCGATTGCGACGCCGCCTCGAGTGATGAGCCGCGGCACGCTGAGAACCTCAGTGATCACGACCACTGAAGCACCCTCCAAGATGGCGGCGGCGAGGACACCTTTGCGCCACTCGAATCCCATTTCACGCAGAATCAAGAAAAAACATAGGAAGGTGGAGACCGGGAGAGCTAACAACACGGTGATGTTCCTCTAGGAGGATGAACAAAGATCGAGGCGAGGATTACGCCGATGCCAAAACTCGTTATATCAATATGCAAGTAGTGCGGGAGCATCTGGGCAGGTTATCCTTTATTCAGCGACGCGGCCGTGCGAGTTTCTTCAAGGCACGCGGAGAGCTGTTCCACCAAGTTCCACACGTGGGGCTCTTCGAGAATCGTCATGTGGTCGCCCGGAACGGTAATAATTTCGATCTCGCCCCGGACGACTTCTTCCCAACCCAGCGCGGCATCGTTGCCGTATTCAGCTGTGCGGCCCGCCGCCCGGAAGAGCGTCACCCGCCCCGCATAGGGCTTCGGCGTGTATGCCTGTGCGACGGAGGTGAACATCATAACGTTGTCGCGCAGCGGGCCGGGCATCGGGCGTTTTCTTACGCTGTAAAGCCTTTGAAAAATATTCCAGGCAACTCTGCTCGCGCGAGTGTAAAAGGACCGTCCGAGGTCCCTCGCGAGCTCCCATGACTCACCCTGCAGCAGGCGTTTTCCGTAGCTTTGAAATCGTTCGAGCAGGTACGAGGCCCGGAACCGCATCGATTGCGAGAAAGAAAGATCACGGTAGTAGGCTGGGTTGCCGGTATCGAAAAGCGCGACAACACCGACTTGATCGCCCTGCGCGACGAGCTGTGTAGCCATTTCGTAGGCCACCAGGCCCCCGAAGGAAGCACCTGACAGGTTGTACGGACCATGGCTTTGTACGGAACGAATGTCGCGAATATATCCCGCCGCGAGCTCCTCTACGGTGACTTTCTGAACCGCGCCGTCCACGTTCGGCGATCGCAAGCCGTAGAAGGGTTGGTCGGGATCCAGACGGGCCGCCATCGCGCGAAAGCGCAAGACATGCCCACCGCCGCCGTGAACGCAGAAGAGAGGCGATTTTGAGCCAGTCGGCCGGATCGGAACAAGCGAAGAATATTCGGCCGCCTCCTTGGTTCCGAGATGGAGAGCTAGCTGTTCGATGGTGGGCGCAGTCAGCAATGTCGACAGGTCAATTTTTCGCCCAAAGGCTTTTTCGACCTCGGAAACGAGGTGGGCCGCCAGCAAAGACTGCCCGCCCAGCTCGAAGAAGTTGTCGCGAACGCCGATCTCGAGCCGTTCGAGGAGACGTTCCCATATCAGGAGAAGCTGTAATTCGGTGCTGTCGTGTGGAGCGACAAATTGATTGTGCGGCTCGCCAACAGGCAGCGACGGCGCGGCAAATGTGCTTCGCGGCGGCGCCGGGATATCTGTGACGCGTTTCTCGAGACTCGAAACGAAACCGCGCAAGACCTCCGCATAGTAGGTCAACACGCCTACGATCGTGGACGAGTCAAAGAGATCGGGGTTGTATTCGAGCTGTGCCCGGACTCCTTCGCTGCGTTCGATGAGCGCTAGCTGAAGTTCGAACGGCGTGCCCAGACTGAATGTCGGCATCGGAGTGATGGTTAGATCTGTCAGTTCGCGAGACTGCAGAAAGGCCGTCTGATAGACGAAATAAAACTGGAAGAGCGGGTTTCGCCCATGCACCGAGTGGACTTTCATTTTGTCGACCAGAACTTCAAACGGCAGATCGGTATGGCTCATCGCATCGAGAGTTACTTCGCGCACACGATTCAGCATTTCGTGCAACGTCGGATTGCCGGACAGGTTTAGTCGTAGGCAAACGGGAACGGCAAAAGGACCGATGAGCGACTCGGTCTCAGGACGGCGGTTTGCCACTGGGGAACCGATCAACACATCTTCCTCGTTCGTATAACGGGATAGAAGAACGCCGAAGCAGGCGAGCATGAGCATGAACATCGTAATTCCCTGGGACTGGCTCAAGCTCTTCAGAGCGCTTGTAAGATCCGTTCGGCAACAACAGGGTTTCCATGGCTCCGTGCGAGGCGGGCCGATTCTGAGGCACCCGATCCACTGGGAAATCAAGCACCGGAAGAGGCGGGGTCAGCTGCTTTGTCCAGAACTCCATTTGCTCCCGGGATTCCGGAGAGAGAAGCCACTCTTTTTGCCATGCTGTGAAGTCGCTATATTGGACGGTGAGCGGAGGCAGAGAAGGCTCCTGCTCGTGTGCGAGGGCTTCATAGGCAGTCCACAGATCACGCTGGATAAGGCTCTGAGACCATCCGTCCGCGAGAATATGGTGGATGGTAACGACGAGAACGTGAGCTCGCGGATCGAGACGGAACAGGCGCGCTCGCAAGAGAGGTCCGCGAGACAAATCGAACGGCTCTCCGGCTTCCTGACGAATCACTTCGGTCAGGTGCGCCTCGCGATCATGCTCGGGAATATCCTCGAGTGAACTGGACCTGAGAGAAAACTCGCGTGAGCTGGCAATCACCTGCATCAACTCGTTCTTCATCTTCTCGAAGGTAGTTCGCAAGGTTTCGTGCCGGTCGATGAGGACCTGAAAGGCCTTTTCGAGAATCGGCTGAGACAGTGAACCGGTCAGGCGAACGCAGGCCGGCATGTAAAAGGCTTGATTGCCGGGAGCCAGTTTTTCCAGCAGCCAAAATCTCGTCTGCGGCGGACTCGCGGGCATCGCATAAATCTCAATGGCTCCTGGAACAACGCTCGTACCCGTCTTGGTTTCTTTCGCGATGGAACTTCCAGAAGGAAGCGCCGCGTTCGCGGGTCCGCGTCTTGGAAGCTGGACTTTTCCGGACAATGAAAACTCGGAAAGGCGGCGGTTCGGATTGGCCGCCACGGCATCGAGTATTTCGCGGAAATGCCCCAACATTTGCTTAGCGGTGCTCTCGCTGTAGAGATCGGTGTTGTATTCGAGCGACAGTCGCCAGCCGACTTCGCGTTCGACCATAAAAAAATTCAAATCGTAAAGCGCTCCCTGGGATTTCGACGGCATCGTCGACATCCGGATTCCCGCGAATTCAAACACGAAGGTTGCCGCACGAGCGTACTCACGCTGACAGATAAAATTGACGAAGAAAAACGGCTCGCCTTGGGATTCCTGACCGGCTCGCGCGGCTTTGACCACATTTCCAAACGGAACGTCCTGATTCGCGAATGCTTCCCAGACCGTATCTCGAACCTTTACCACAAATTCCGGGAATGGAGGATCGCCCGCGACGTCTGATCGAAACACGACATGATTGACGAATAGCCCAACCAGACTTTCGAGATCGGTACGATTGCGACCAGCGAGTGGGGAGCCGACAGCAATGTCGGTCTCACCAGAGTAACGGCGCAAGAGCGCCAAACAGACAGCCAGCGAGGTGATGAATAGGGTGCCGCCCTGCTCGTTACTGAATTCCTTGAGGGCTTCAGTGAGTTCGCGCGGCAGTAGCATTGAAACGATCGCGCTGTTTGTAGTGCGCTCGGCAGAGTGCAGAAAATCCGCCGGCACTTCGAGCCGCTTGTAATTGGCGAACTTCTTCTTCCAGTAACCAAGCTGCTGCTCCATCTCTGCGCTGGCAAGACACTCGCGCTGCCACACGACGTAGTCCGGATATTGAATGCCCAGATCGGGTAGCGGTGACTGACGCCCCTCTGCAAACGCGGCATAGATTTTCTGGAGTTCCTCCATGATTAAGCCGATCGACCAACCATCACAAACGAGGTGATGAATGGTGAGCATCAGGATGTAGCGTTGGTCCTCCATCCGCAGCAGACCCACTCGGATGACCGGGCCCTTATCGATGTCAATGCTGCGTAGCGCTTCTTCGGCCGACAAACGGTCCATTTCCGCCTCGCGTTGTTCGGTGGGAAGAAAACGGAGATCGCGGGTATCGATGCGCAGAGGGGCCGAGGGAGCGATCAGTTGAACCGGGTCTCCATCGATGCGGGAGAACGTGGCTCGAAGAATTTCGTGCCGACATACAATCTCGTTGAAGGCTCGTTCGAGAATGCCGGGATCGAGCGGGCCGTCGAGCCTCCAGCGAAAAGAAGCGTTGTAGGACGAATTCCCGGGTCGCGCCCGGTCGGCGAGCCACATTCTCTCCTGAGCGGGAGAAAGCGGAAATGCAAATAGATCACCGGCACTTGTCGATGCTCTCGACTTAGCCGAACGGTGGTCCTTCAATGCCGTTTCCGGATTTGCTGGCTGGGTGAAATCCGTCATCGGTTGTTTCCGTTTATCGGGAGACCTCCCGCGTCACGCGGTATTTATCCCGCGCTAAAGGAGTAATCGCGGGCGCCTGAGGCCGCACTTCGGAAGGCGACTTACTCATCTCTGCGAGCGCGGCGGCGATGGTACGCTGCTCCAGAAGGAGCCTCGGAGTGACCGCCATTCCCGCCTTGGCTGCGCGCGAGGTGATCTGGAACACATGAAGTGAGTCGGCGCCTAGCTCAAAGAGATTGTCGGTCACGCCAACGCGCTCAAGCCGCAGCACTTCCTTTAAAATATCAACTAGAATTTTTTCCTGGGGCGTACTGGGAGCAACATAATCGCGTGCCTTTGCCGAGATGCCCAGGTCCGGTGCCGGAAGTTTATCGCGGTCTACCTTGCCATTGACTGTGAGCGGGAGCGCCTCCATCGGGAAATAGGCGAACGGAACCATGTGCGCCGGCAGTTTCGATTGAAGGAACTCGCGCAATTCAGTTCCGGAAGGATTGCTTCCGGATTTAGCGACGAAGTAAGCCACGAGCTTCTTTTCGCCCGGGCCGTCCTTGCGAGCCATTATAGCGGTCTGGTGTACACCGGGATGCTGAGCCAGGGCAGCCTCGATTTCACCGAGCTCTATGCGGTATCCGTGAATCTTAACCTGCGCGTCGCCGCGCCCAAGATATTCAATTTCTCCGTTCTTCAGGAAGCGCGCCAAATCACCCGATTTGTACATGCGCGCCGACGCGTGGCCCGCGAATGGATCCGGAACAAACCGCTCGGCAGTCAGATCGGGCCGGTTCAAGTAGCCCCGTGCGACACCACCACCTCCGACATACATCTCTCCCACAACGCCTGGCGGAACTGGCTTCTGTCTGGCATCTAGAAGATAGAGGCGAAGATCCGGAATCGGAACGCCAATCAAACTTCGCGTTTCACCTTCGCAATCCGCCGCGGCGATCGGACGATAGGTGACGTGCACGGTCGTCTCCGTGATGCCGTACATATTGACCAATTGCGGCCGCTTATCACCATGGCGCTTAAACCACGGACGTAGATTCGTGAAATTAAGCGCTTCTCCGCCGAAGATTACGTAGCGAAGTGACAGTGGTTTTGAGATGCCCGATTCCTCGACTTGGATCATTTGGTAGAACGCCGCCGGCGTCTGGCTCAGCACGGTCACATTTTCCTGTGCCAGCAGGTTGTAGAAATCCTGTGGAGAGCGCGTTACCCAGTACGGAACCACAACCAGCCGACCACCGGTCAGCAAGCTGCCCCAGATCTCCCACACAGAGAAATCAAATGCATAGGAGTGAAACAGCGTCCAAACGTCTTGATCGTTGAAGTGGAACCAGGGTTCCGTCGTTTTCAAGAGCCGTACGACGTTCGCATGCGTTACCATGACGCCCTTCGGTTTGCCCGTTGAGCCGGAAGTGTAAATAACGTATGCGAGATTTTCCGGCTGAGCGGTGGGCGGAAGATTTCCTTTTTCCTCGACGTCGATTTCCGGCCAATCCTTATCGACGCAGATGATTTCAGCGTTGTGCTCCGGCAAATTCGCCAACAGACGCTGCTGCGTGAGCAGCACGGCGGGCCGTGCATCTTCCAGCATCATCGCCAGACGTTCCTTCGGGTAGGAGGAATCAATCGGCAAATACGCCCCGCCGGATTTGAGAACGCCCAGAAACGACACAATCATTTCCAGGGAGCGCTCGAAGCAGACAGCCACCAGCAAATCAGGCTTCACTCCCTTCGCGCGAAGAGTTCTTGCCAATTGATTCGCGCGTTCGTTGAGCTCGCGATACGTCATTCGTTCGGTGCCCGAAACCACCGCAATCGCGTCCGGAGTCCGAGAAGCCTGCCGCTCGAAGAGTTGAGACATCGTCGAATCGACTTTGCATTCCGACTGCGCTGGATTCCATGCGGTCAAAAGTGCACGCGGCTTCCAACGGCGTCATTAGAGGCAGATCATCTACCGCTTTTTCCGGCTCCGGCGCTGCAGCGAGAAGCAACGTGTGGTAGTGGCCGAGCCAACGCGCGATCGTCGATCGATCGAACAGGTCGGTATTGTAATCACAATCGATCATCAAACCTTGGGGCGATTCGACTACGTTGAAAAAGATGTCGAAGTTCACAGCGCTCTTCGGATTCGGGTCAACTTCCGCTTTCAGCCCTTCGAAGTTTGCAGCTCGCGCCGATTCTCTCGAGATTAAACTGCACTTCCATCAGCGGCAGACGACTCGGATCGAGCGGGATCGCCAGTTTACGAACCAGAGTACCGTAGGTGTACAACTGATGATCGTAGGCATCGAGCAGTGTCTTCTTCACCTCGCCGAGCAAACTCGCAAAAGAAAGATCTTCGCGGAACCTCGTGCGCAGAGGCAAGAAGTTAACGCAGTGCCCGATCAGATTGCCGTCATCGAGAAGAGACTGCCCCGCCGCGGGAATTCCCACTACGATGTCATTCTGATTCGTCACGCGGTGCAAAAGGGCCTGAAAACCCGCGAGTAGCGTGGCAAAGAGCGTGCAGCCTTTCTTCGACCCAAGCTGTTTGATCCGGCGGTAGTCTTCTTCGTCGATGTGAGTTCGGAACGTCGCGCCCGCATAATTCTTCACCGAAGGTCGCGGCCGGTCCAGTGGCAGATCGAGCGGCGGCGGCACATCCTTGAACTGGCCGAGCCAGTACGCTTCTACTTCCGCGCCTTCCGCGGACGCGCGATGAGCAGATTGCGCCTGCGCAAAGGCGCTGAATCGAACAGCTTCCGGCAACGCGGCAGAATGGCCTTGGACCTTAGCCGAATAGAGCTTCGCTAATTCATCGAGGAAAACGTTGGTGGACCAGCCGTCGCAAACGATGTGGTGCGACGTGATGAGGAGCGTGTGGTAATCGGGCTCAAGACGCACCAGCTCGGAACGGACCAGCGGACCCTTGGTCAGATCGAACGGGGTGCACGCATCGACGGCGAGCGTGCGCTTAAGTTCCGCTTCACGCGCCGTGGGCTCCATTCTAGAAATGTCGTGCAGCGGAATTTCAAGCTTCAATTCCGGTAGAAAATGAAGCGTCGCTCCGTCGGCATCCACTGTCGCGCGAAGCGCTTCGTGCCGCGCGATCACGGCATTCACGGATTCCCGCAACGCGTCCGCCTGCAGCGGTCCACGCAAGTGCACGCTGAAGGATTCATTGAACGAGCAAGATGCGTTGTCGGCCAGCTTCGCGGCCAGGAAGATTTCCCGCTGAGGCTCGGTCATTAGTGCGTCACGAGCCGGCCCCGGTGTCGTCGATTCAGCTGCCGTCGTCGTACTAGTTGTCGCCGTTAGCGGCGAAAAGAAACCGCCTTCCTGCATTTCGACTGCGCTTTCCTTGAATGCGCGAATGACTTTCTCGATGTCTTCGTCGGTGTGTGTGGTAGTCAGGAAAACACGGGAACCCTTCGAGCACATGGATGCCCTTCAAGCGCAAATAATAGTAGAAGAGGCTTGCGAAACGTTCCTCGGCAGGGAAACTGAAGTAGCAAACGCTCTTAAAATTCGCCAGGCGCGTGGGAATACCTTTTTGCGCGAAAAACTCGTTGATCGTGCGAACCATGTACTGCATCCGATTGCTCGACCCGTTCCTGAAGCTCGGGTCCTTCCGACTTGAAATGTTGCAGCACGGCTTTTACCGCAGCGAGGGCCAGCGGATGGCGCACGAAAGTGCCTGCAAAGAATGTGACGCCGACCTCTGGGAAGGAATCGTCGCCGAAATGCCACATCCCGCCGTCGAGCGCGTCCATGAACTGCGCTTTGCCGGCAAGGATGCCGATGGGCATTCCTCCTGCGACAACTTTTCCGTAAGTGGCCAAGTCGGCGCGAATTCCGAACAGCGCCTGACATCCGCCTGGATGTGTGCGGAAACCGGTGACCACCTCGTCGAAAATCAGGGCCGTGCCAGACTGCTCGGTGATTTTGCGAATTTCCTTCAAGTATTCCGGGAGAACCATCTCGGGATGCCGGCTCTGAACCGGTTCGACCAGAACTGCGGCCAGATCTTTGGCGTTCTGGCGAATCCATTCCAGAGATTCGGGCGTACCGTAATCAAGCACCAGGATATTGGCGACCTTTTCGCGAGGGATGCCCGGCGCAACCGGTGAGGAATGCGGCACACCGCCGCGCTTGAATCCCTTTACCAGCACTTCGTCAAACATGCCGTGATAGGCGTCTGCAAACAGGACCACCTTGTTTCGTCCGGTGACGGTGCGCGCAACGCGCATGGCCGCCATCACCGCTTCCGAGCCGGTGTTGCAGAAAGTCATGCGCTCGTTGCCGGTCATCTCGCAAAACATTTTGGCCACTTCGCCGGCGAGCGGCGTCTGAGGCCCGATTTCGAATCCCTTCTTGAGTTGGTCCTCGATTGCGGCGGTAACAAACGCCGGACGGTGCCCGAGAAAAATCGGACCGAAGCCGTTCAGCATATCCACGTACTCGTTGCCGTCCAAGTCCCAAAGGTGAGGGCCTTCCGAACGATCCGTGACGATGGGATAGACGATTTCCTTCCATTGCGAGCGGAAGCCGGCAACCACTCGCGGATCAGCAAGCGGCTGGCGATGTTCTTCGGTGATGGTCTTGGACTTGGCGGTGCGCTTCGAGTATCGCTCGACAAGCGATTGGAGACTTTCTTTCTGCCGCCGCGTGAGTTCGCCCGAAACTCCCTTCTGTGGCGGCTTGTACGGACCGAAGGGCTTAAATTCTTCCTTCGGACTTTCTACCGGCACGGGAGGCATTGTCTTGGACGCCGACGCTGCGGTAATGCGACGAGGATGCGCGGCAGCAGATTGGACGACGCCGGTGTTGCAGCCGCTGGAACTTGCGCAGAACCGCGCAAAGCTTCGAGCTGTTTTGCAAACAACTGGTTCATGGCTTCGAGCTGCTCGCGCACCAAGCGCTCTACCGGAGAACCGGCCGGGAGCGTCCGCATCAACGATCGCAGTTCCCGAAGCCAACCCTGTTCCGTGGCCAGTAGAAGTTGGCGGCGCCATCGCAGCCACCGAAGTAGACGAAACGGGAGCCGGAACAGGCTCGGCAAGCACTTCGGCCGGGAGCTTTTCGTCCACATATGCCGTCAGCGCGTCCAAGGTGGATTGATCGCCGAGTAACTGCCGGAACGTAATCTTCAAGCTAAATTTGTTTTGCAGAGCTTGCGTAACCTGCGTAAGGAAAAGCGAATCAAAACCCATCTCGAGGAATGTAGTTGAACCATCGGCTTGCGAGATTTGCACGCCGGAAAGCTCTTCGAAAATTTCGGCGAGAATTGCGCGAATTCTTGTTGGTGCGGCTTGGAACGCTTGCGGCAGCCGCCTGGGATTGTGTAGTTGGCGTTCACTGGTTCTTTTTCCTCCGTCGCAGGAATGTCCGACGATACTTGGTTGATCCGTTTGTGCTGCAGTATGCGCTTGCGGGGCGAGTGCTTCAGCCGCGGGCGCTTCCAGCCAGAAAAGCTTTCGTTCAAATGGATAAGTGGGCAAGGAGATGCGTTGCCGGTGTTCTCCAGCGTGCACCGCCTGCCAATCCGGGTGCACTCCAGCCAGCCATACTGCGCCGAGTGCGTTCATCAAATTCGCAGCATCGCCTTCACCTGAATAGCCGTCGGAAAGAGAAGAGACAATCACTTGCTCGCTGCTTTGCTTAGGCGAGGTTCCCGCATGCTGGCGCGCAAGAGTGCTCAAGCACATTCCCGGGGCCAACTTCCAGAAGGACCGCGTTCGGATTCTTGCGCAGCTCCGTCACACCGGCAGAAAACTGCACCGCTTGCCGGAAATGGCGAGCCCAGTAGGACGGGTCCGTCGCTTCCTGCGGTGTGATCCACTTGCCAGTGACGCCGGAAACGTAGGGAATCTGCGGCGCATGCAGATGCACTTGCGCAACACGCGCGGTAAACGGCTCGACAAGCGGATCCATCATCGCCGAATGGAAGGCGTGCGAAGTGACGAGCCGCCGGCAGGCAATTCCTTCGCGGCCCAGTTCCTGCTCGAATTTTTCCAAGGCGTCGAATGGCCCGGCAACGACGCAAAGGCTTGGCGCATTCACTGCGGCAAGAGCAAGCTCGCCATTTAGCCGCGCGCGCACTTCCGATTCAGGCATGCGCACGGAGAGCATTCCGCCCGCGGGCACTTCCTGCATCATTCGGCCACGCGCGGCTACCAAGCTCAGCGCATCTTCCAAGGTGAAAATGCCAGCGAGACAAGCCGCGACAAATTCACCGATGCTGTGTCCCAGCATGGCTTGCGGCCGGATTCCCCAGCTCATCCAGAGCTGGGCCAGCGCGTACTCGATGGTGAATATGGCGGGCTGCGCGACGATGGTTTCGGTCACGCGGCGCTTGGCTTCGTCGGTGGCCCCATCGGGCGGATAAAGCAATGTGCGAAGGTCAGCGCCGAGGTGCGGCAGAAGAATCTTCGCGCAGCGGTCCACGGCTTCGCGGAAAACCGGCTCGGTATCATAAATTTCGCGCGCCATGTTCGGGTGCTGCGAGCCTTGGCCGGGAAACAGAAAATAAACCTCGGGCTTTTCGCTTGGCCGCAGCCGCGTTTGCATGCGCTTGCGATCCTTCTGCGTCAGACGCAGCGATCGCCTCGGTGACATCGCGCGCGACTACGGTGCGGCGGCATGGAAAGGCGCGGCGGCCAGCCTGGAGCGTCCAAGCGACGTCTGCGAAGTTCACGTCCGAGTGAGTCTTGAAATATTCAGCAAGATTCTCAGTGGCGCGATCCAGTGCAGCTTCTGAACGCGCCGAAAGAGTAAGAAGCTGCACAGGACGCGCGGAAGCAGGCGAAGTGCGTTCGGGCGCTTGTTCGATAACGACGTGGGCGTTGGTTCCTCCGACGCCGAATGCACTGACACCGGCTCGCCGAGGCGTGTTCTGCGATTTCCATTCCTTGCGCTTTGGATTGACGTAGAAAGGGCTGTTTTCCAGATCGAATTGTGGATTCGGTCCATTGAAGTGAAGGGTTGGCGGAAAGACTCCGTGGCGCACGATGTGGGCCGCGTGGATCAAACCGGTTACGCCGGCAGCGATGTCCAGGTGGCCGACGTTTGTCTTCGCGGTGCCGATAGCGCAGAAACTCTTGTTTTTCGTGTGCGCGTGGAACGCCTGAGTAAGCGCAGCCAGTTCGATCGGATCGCCAAGCGGCGTGCCCGTGCCGTGCGCTTCGATGTAACCGATGGTTTCAGGATTCACTCCGGCGGCTTCGTGCGCCAGGGCAATGACGCGCGCCTGTCCTTCCACGCTGGGCGCCGTGTAACCAACTTTCGTCGAACCGTCGTTGTTCGCAGCAAAACCGCGAATCACGGCGTAGATTTGATCGCCATCGCGAACCGCATCTTCCAGGCGCTTTAGCAGCACGACAGCAACGCCGCTTCCGAAAACAGTCCCTTGAGCGTCCGCGCTGAATGTGCGGCAGTGGCCGTCGGGCGAAACCATGCCGCCATCCTGATAATACGAGCCGCGCTTTTGGGGGAACGTGATCGAACTGCCGCCGGCGAGCGCCATATCGCTTTGATAAGTGAGCAGCGACTGGCAAGCTTGCGTGACGGCTATCAGCGAAGTGGAGCAGCCCGACACCATGGTGAAGCTGGGCCCGCGGAGATTCAACTTGTAGGAAACGCGGGTGCAGAGAAAATCGAGATTGTTCCCCATCATCTCCGGATAGCTTCCTACCTGATAGCCGCCGGAATACTTAGCAATGAAAGCCGGGATTGGTGCAGAGGCGAGTGAGGAAATACGTGCTCTGGCTGCTGCCTGCGAAGACGCCGATCGGGACCCGGGTATATCGAAGGGTCGTAACCGGCATCTTCGAAAGCTTGCCAGCAGGATTCAAGGAAGAGGCGTTGTTGCGGGTCCATCAATTCCGCTTCGCGCGGAAAGATGCCGAAGAATTCCGCGTCGAAGAGACCGACATCTCCGAGAACCGACCGGGCACGAACGTAATTCGGATCCTTGGACAATTCCGCTGCGTTTGGAACTTCCAGCTCATCCACTCGAAAATGAGAAATCGCTTCGACGCCATTGAGCTGGTTTCGCCAGAACTCGGCAACGCTCTGGGCCCCGGGAAAGCGCCCGGCCATGCCGATAATCGCGACGCCCTCGAGGAGAGGACTTTGGTTATCGCGCGAGCTCACGAAGCACCGCCGCCGTGACGTTCGCGCTTGCGAGCAAAAGCTTCGCGCTGCTTTTGCGCCTGCTGCTGCACGCCTGAAAAGGAAGGCTCCGCTGAGTGTCCTCGCGTAGGTGCTTGCCGAGAGTTCGAACCGTGGTGAATTCGAATAAATCAGTCACCGGAATTTCAATGTTCAGCATCTTCTGCAGATTTGAGTGAACCGCAACGAGCAGTAACGAATCGCCGCCGATGTCGAAGAAATTGTCGTCAAGCCCTACACGCTCGACACGCAGCACTCCGCGCCATAGTTCCAAGACCGTCTTCTCGATCTCGTTCGTCGGTGACTCGGCAGAAGCGCCATCCGTAGCAGCCGAATACCGGAGCAGGCAGAGCAGAGCGGTCCACTTTTCCGTTGGTGGAAAGCGGCAGCGACTCCAACGCAACGAAGAGCGAAGGAACCATGTACTGCGGCAGCTTTCCCTGAAGAAATTGCCGGAGCTCGCGCGGCGACGGTCCAGCCTCAGACGAAGATGCATAGTAAGCGACCAGGCGCTTCGTGCCGTTTTCGTCGGTTTGAGCGACGACAGAGACATGTTTCACGCCCGGGTGCATGGTCAAGACGGTTTCGATTTCGCCTGGCTCGATGCGATGGCCCAGAATTTTTACTTGGGTATCGATCCGACCGAGAAACTCTACATTGCCGTCTTCGGTCCAACGGGCGAGATCGCCGGTGCGATACATTCGTTCGTTCGGATTCGACTGCAAAAGGATCCGGCAGGAATTTTTCTGCCGTCTCACTCGGGTTGTTCAAATAGCCGCGTGCCACACCATCGCCGGCAGTGTAGATTTCTCCGGTTTTCCGACCGGCACAGGTGCGCATCAGTTCGTCGAGAATGTAGACGCGCGCATTCGAGATTGGACGGCCAATTGGAATCGAAACGAATGATGCATGATCCTTGGGCACTGGATAGAACGTGCTGAAAGTAGTGTTTTCAGTGGGGCCATACACGTGATAGAGGGCGCAATTCGGCAAGTGTTCGTGCACCAAGCGAACATGGCGAGGGGAAACAAACTCACCGCCGGTGAAGAGCTGGCGAACAGGTATAAGGTCTTCCAGGCGCTGATCCACCATCAGGTTGAAAAATGCGGTGGTGAGCAACAAAGTCGTCACACTGTTTTCGCGCAGGACGCGGCCCAGCTCGTCGAGCGAAGCTGGCGCGCGGCGGCATCACAACCAGACGGCCGCCGTTCAATAAGGGTCCCCAGATTTCAAAAGTCGAAGCGTCGAAAGCGACCGGAGCGAACTGAACGAAAACTTCGTCGGGGCCAAAGCGGCAGAAGTTCGTGTTCCGAACCAGACGAATAATCGCGCGATTGTCGATCATCACTCCCTTCGGCTTGCCAGTCGAGCCGGATGTGTACATGACATAAGCGAGATTTTCGGGACCGCCGATAGACGGCGGATTCGCTTCATCAGCGGAAGATGACGAGCCATCGAGATCGTCAACACACAGCAAAGAAACGCTGGTTGCCTTCAAGAACCGTCGATGCAAAGGACTTCTGCGTGAGTATTACCTTGGGATTGTGTGTCTTCGAGCATCAAGTCGAAGCGCTCTTTGGGATAAGAAGGGTCGAGCGGCACATATGCACCGCCCGCCTTCAGTATGGCGACCAGCGCAACGATGAGTTCGAGAGAGCGATCAATGCAGCACCCAACCATGATTTCTTCCCGCACTCCCATGCGGCGGAGCCGGTGTGCCAAGCGGTTGGCCCGGATGTTCAGCTCCTGGTAGGTGAGCCGCTGCTTCCCAAATACAACCGCGACGCTGTCAGGCTGCAGCTGAGACGATCTCTTCAAAGAGCTGAGCGACAGTCTTTTCCTGGGGTATTCGGAGCGAGTGGCGTTCCAGGTCTGAAACGGCTCGGGGAGTTTATCAGCCCCGGTTTCTCCGTTTGCTGTGCTCGCGATTTTGTGAGGTTCGGATCTCATTCAGCGCGCCTTGCCGAATCGAGGAACCAAGAAAGAACTACGGCAGAAGGATCTCCTTCTCGCCAAACAATCGTTCCGCGGTGATACCCCGCTTGCGGCAGGTCTCAATCAATCGATTCGACTGAATAATTGGGTTTGATTTCTCAGTGTACTTGATGCTGGACATGTAGTTCAACCAAGGCTCTTGACCCATTGCGTAGACGTAAACCTCTTTGCAATGGAATTGCTCCACCATAGCCATAGCACGTTCGAAATTCGATCCAGCCAGCCGCCGCGAATGATCCTTCGGACGCTCCAGACGCTGGGTAAGCAGCGGACCATAAATCCAGGAGACCGGAGCGCCGTCGCATTCCATTCCGACAAAGAACGCGTCCACGTCGCCTGTTTCGCGCTGGATGTGTTCGTACATTTTGGGAGAGATGTTGCAAGAGTCCGCCGCGAACAGAAGTGTGTGGTCGTCCACTCGCAGTAAGTATGCGGATTTGGTCATGACGTTCAAGTCGCCATGCTCGCCAAGAAAAGGGATGGCGGTGATCGAACCGCGCTCAAACGGAATTTGTTCCATTTCCGAAATTTCGATCACGTTCCGAAATCCGCACTGCTTCAGCAGGAGTTTCAGCGAAGGATCTTGCAGCGCGCCCCCTCCGTTTCGCGGCACGACGATGTTTCGGATGCGGTGGCGGAGTTGCAGGAGTGTTTCAAATAAAATGTGGTCCTGGTGATTGTGCGTGATCAATGCGTAATCGATCACTTCGGGCAGATCGGAATAGGTGTATCGCGAAATTTGTCGCTCTCATACGTGTAGCTGAGCATCGGATCCAGCAGCACGCTTACTCCGCGCGTTTCAAGCAGAATGCAAGCGTGCCCGAAATATCGCCAGCGCGCGCCATCGCCTTCATATTTCGCGTACGGCTTCGGCGCTTCGGTGGTGAGGAAAGAGCGAAAACGTTCGGTATCCCCGTCGCTCAAGGTCGAGTGTGTCGCGGATGGCGTCGAAGGAAGAAGGCTCATTCTTCATGCGAAACAGCGCGTCGAGCTGTTCGCTTGCAAAGGGCAGCTGCAAATTGATGGAATCGCCTTTTTCGACGCGCGGAGTGCTCAAGAACAAACGGCCGGTCGTCGCCGGAGATTTCTGAAAGCATCACGCTTTGCAGCGACGAGTCGTAGAACGGGCTTTTATAAAGCAGCGGCTCGATCAGCCTGAAGGACGGATGATTGTTGAGATCGTAAACGAGCTCGACGTATCCTTGCAGGCAGGCGGGCACTTCGGCGTATAGCGATTCCAGACTGTAGCCCGCCGCCTTTTCGCGAAGCAGGGCATCAAGCTGTTCGATGGCGCGAGAAAGATTGATCAAGTGACTTCGCTGGGTCAAAGTGCGTTCACGAAGTTTCTTTACTTCCTCCACTCGATTGCGATCGAAATCCATGAACGGACCGCCCAGCAGCGCCGGATTTTTGACCGCCGACTCGTGCGTTTCCGGCGAGTCGATGTAAGAATCCATGATCCGCAAATGGCGTTCGGTGAGATTTCGCGCCGTGGTGGCCGGCGGAATCAAGTGCGCCCAGGCGTACCATCCGTCGACGAGGGGCTCCATCATCACATTTGGCTTTAGGTAGTAGCCGTCGTTCTTCATCTTGTCTTCCGAGGGTCCCAACCACATTATCCACAGTTCCGCAGACCACTGTGACCGCCCACGAGCAAGAAAATGCGAACGCTGAAGCACATCTAGCGAGTAATGTGCAACTGATCGGCCACTTCTTTTACATCCTAACACACTTTGAATCAGTTACTTAACGAAAACCTAGGTCCGCGGGAGGATGGACGTTGGCCGCCACAATGGAAAGGCTTTTCCCAAATATGGGCCGTAAGTACACCTTAGTGAACCCCTGTGGGACCTTCTGACCTGCAGGGGGGCTCTTTGCAGTCAAGGCCTTATTTTTCTGCATATTACAGGTCCCTCAGAAAGAAGATCGTTTAAACATGAGACTCCTGGTCCCTACGTTGTTGCCCAGCTGAGCGGCGCCAGGCGCGAATGGAGCTTCTCGGAAGCCTCCTGACGATCTATTTCGGTCTCTAGCAAGATCGTTGGATTTGTTAAACTGTGCCAGTTCTCAACGCAATCGAGAGCTAATCCATGGAAACAGCAATTCTATCCAAGAATGAAGTTCCGCAACCGCTGGGTCGGGGACCACATCCCGACCGGTGAGAAGGTCAATCGGCGAGGCTTTCAAGTGTCGTACTATCTCAATTTGGTAGAAACACTCCATGCGACACCGAGAACAATCTTAGGAGGCAAAATTGAGCACGAAGGAAATCGCCAGGCTCGTTTTGGCTTCCGAACCTTCCCGGACACTGCTCGCGGGAATCGAAAGACTGCCATTGGGCAGGCGAATTCTTAACCGGCTCAGCCAAGGCCGGGGCGTATTCCTTGATTTTGACGAGGCATGGAAGACGGCAAAGCGTGGTGTATATCGTGGCCACGACTCTCCGGAAGCAATCAAACTCCATTTCGAGCTTTCAAAAAACCTCCGCCCCAGTGATTATGCGGTCCTGTTCTGGCTATCTCCATTATGTGCTGGGCGGTTTCAGATCTTTGACTTTGGCGGAAATGCCGGCAACCTCTTTTATAGTTACTCGCCGTACCTAAAGGAACGAGCTAAAAGCATCGAGTGGACCGTATTTGATTTGCCCTCAAATATTGAAGAAGGCCGGCGGCTTGCCCAGCAACAAGGCTCCACAGAATTAAGATTCGCTGATTCGGTAGCCGAGGTATCCGAGGATCATGTTCTGTTGGTCTCCGGAGCATTGCATTACTGGGAAAAGAGCATACATGCTTTTCTGGAGCAGTTTCCTCAACGGCCCGTACACATCCTCGTGAACCGCACTCCAGTTCACGACAAACGATCTTCATTCATTACGGTTCAGCGCAACGCCTCGTTCGCTGTGCCTTGTCTGGTGCGAAATGCGTCTGACATGATTGCAGATTTTTCTAGTATGGGCTACACCATGATCGACCGCTGGCCATGTCTGGAACTTTCGCTTAAGTTGCCGCTATATCCGGATCGGTCATTGCCGCACTATTCCGGGTTTTACTTCAGGCGTGAATAGGTGCGGTGCTTGCAGGTAGGAAGCTTGCACAGACCCTTCTCTTCAGAGCAGGATAAAGTTATAGCAAGAAGGGCTCGCCGCGCGCTACCGGCTCTGCAAACGCTCCGCAGCTTTCTTCAAGTGGGCGTCAATTTCGCGAGCGAGGCCTTCGACGTTTGGACTCATGCACATCGAGTAGTGGTTTCCCTTCACCTCGCGAATTTCAAGCTGGTCGCCGAACATGCCTTTCCAACCCAGGCGTAGCTCCTGAGCAAAGCCGAACGACCTGTCCGCACTCCGGATCAGTAGTACAGGTCCAGAGTATGGTTCCGGCTGATATTTGTCAGCCGCTTCGTAAAGCACCTCGAGCGCGGTTTTCGGAACGACACCGGAGCCCGGTACCAAAATCTGTCGAAGTGACCGGGCTATGCGTGTTGCCTTTCGCGCGATACGGCCAACGATATAGTTCAGCTCCTGCGCGCGCGTAATTTCGCGCAGATAGGCATATTCGAACTGTGCCAGATTGAACTTGAGCTGGATACTGGAGACGAATCGCTTCCATTTCGGGTAGGCCATTCTCTCTACCGGATTTGCGGTCTCCATCATGACAATGAGCGCAACTTCCTCTCCTTGCGCACGTAGTTGCTGCGCCACTTCGAGAGCCAGCAAGCCATGTGAACACCAGCCTCCAAGCATGTAAGGTCCGCGTGGGCGGCGTTCACGAATGACGTTAACGAAATAAGCCGCAATGCATTTCAAAGAATTGGGGTCTTTCAGTGCTTGAACCACCGATTCCTGCATGCCGAGACTGTGGAATTCGTGCAGTGCGCTCAGGCGTAGCGAGAGCGGCCTGAACGTGGGATCGCCGCCCAGATAGAATAGAGGAATTTCTCTCGATACTGCTCCGCCCGTAACAACTTCGCGGGAAAAGTCTGGTCCATTGTCGCCACGGATTAGACGGGCCTGCCGCTCAATCGTGAACGCGTCAAGCAGTGAGGCAAGTGACAATTCCTTGCCGAGACGTTCCTGAATGAGTTTCAGCAGCTGCGCGGCCAAAAGCGAATGTCCACCGAGATAGAAGAAGTCATCGGTTACGCCGACTCTGGGAAGTTCTAAGACAGTCGCCCAAATTTGCGCCAACTCCGCCTCGAACGAATCTCGAGGCCCCACATAATTGGGCTGAGAGCTCACCGCAGTCTTGGAAGGCGGGGTGTGCAACGGATCTGAATGAATTCCCAGATCGGCAATGAAGATGTCCCTTTTTGAAACAACCGCTTGCAACAATGATTCGTAGTTTCGTAGAAAGCTTCGGATCGTGCTTGAGTCATATAGGTCGGGGTTGTAATCCAGTTGGATCCGTATTCCTTCTTTTCGTTCAATGATCGCGCATTGCATTTCGAATGGCGTGCCGAGGCTGAAGGTAGGAAGTGGATTAACCGTTAGCTGTGCCACTTGGCGCGGCTGCAAGAATGCCGCCTGGTACGAAAAGTAAAACTGAAACAGCGGATTCCGGCCCCGAACGGAACGCACGTTCAAAGTTTTCAAAAGAGTTTCGAAAGGAAGGTCACAATGTCCAAGCGCGTCAAGCGTCACGCCTCGGACGCGTTGAATGGCCTCCCGAACAGTGGGGCTGCCAGCCAAGTTCAAGCGGAGGGCGGCTGGTCCCGCTAACGGCCCGATCAGGGACTCAGTCTCTGGTCTGCGGTTGGCCATTGGCGAACCGATGACGAGATCATCCTGTCCCGATATCCGCGATAGCAAGATTCCAAAGCACGCGAGCATGAGCATGAACATAGTCACATTTTCGCTTTTGCTCGCAGCTTTTAAAGCGCTTGCCAAATTCTCCGATAGCAGAAGGGTCTCGATTGCGCCGTGCGAGGCAGGCCGGTTACTCGGCGGGCGGTCGCATGGAAAGTCGAGGACCGGTAAGGGGCCTGACAACTTCTTCCGCCAAAAGTCCAAGTGTTCGCGAGCCTCAGCCGAAGCGAGCCATTCCCTCTGCCAAGCGGCGAAATCGCTATACTGAATTGCAAGCGGAGGTAACTCCGGCTCACGATTTTTTGTCAGAGCTTCATAGGCAGACCAAAGTTCGAGCTGGAAGACCTTATGCGACCAGCCATCAGCAAGGATGTGATGAATCGTGATGACGAGTACGTGGTCTTCGATTCCGAGACGAAAGAGCCTGGCGCGGAACACAGGACCGCGCACAAGGTCGAACGGTTTCTGTGCCTCACCACAGACCAATTGCTGGAGTCTCGCCTCACCGCCGGCCTCGACAATATTTGATACGACCTCGATCGGCAGGGAAAAAACGGAGGCAGGCGAAATGATCTGCATCAGTTCTTTGTTTACCACTTCGAAGGTCGTTCTCAGGGTTTCGTGCCGTTCGAGCAGAATCTGGAAGCTCTTCTCGAGGAGTTTTTCTGAGATGGTGCCCGTGACGCGAACACACGCCGGCATGTGAAACGCAGGATTGCCGGGGAAGAGATTCGCCAGAAGCCAGAAGCGCTCCTGTGCGATGCTTGCCGGCATGGCATATACTTCGCCCGAAGCTGGGTTGCCACGCTTTGCATCATCGGTTGGCACGATGCCAGCCGCTTTAGCTCCCTCCACCAGCGGTTCGGTCATGACATTTGGCTTTAGCTGATTCTCACCGTTCTTCATCGGTCTACGTTATAGCTGTCCCCCCATCTTTTTGAGAAGCTCGGATGGACCGAACGGAAAGCTGCGCTCCTCCCGCGAAAAGCTATGCAAGCACGGCGCCTCAGAATTCACTCTAACGTGCTATATTTCAAGCACTTACCCTCTGACCGTTTCCTACTTCCCAGGTTTCGGCAATGGAAAGCTTTTCCAATCTCACACGGCTCGCGTCCACGATTCTGTCAATCAAGCGACTATTCTTCCGATCCGGCGAATATCGCTGTAAATAGCAGGCTATTGTGCAAGACAGCCCGGTTCGAGCCCACAATGCAAGCATACGCTCGCATTAGGGTGTCAACAATAGACCGTCCGTTTAAAATCGATAGATGTTCGTACTAATCTATATACTCTGTAGAAAACTCGGCGCCGACATGTGTTTCAACCTCAGCCCTAGTCGTTAATATTGCGCGTTCGAGACCCTCTAGTAGGGTGGGCCGCATGCGCGAACCGCATCTCGCGAGAGTCTGACGTGCATGTTTGGCGAGTTTTTCTTTAATCCCCTCTCTGGCCATTCCTCAGTTATATTTATTTTAGCGGGTGATATTAAACAACCTTCTTATTTGCTATATATTTGTGTGCGAAGCAGCTAGGTTCAGGTGAGAACACTTGCAGTCTTCATAAAAGCCTTTGACATGGATAATCCCTGCGTCTGGTCACTTCCTCCGACAAAACTGGAACTAGCAGAAGCCGAAATTCACATTTGGCGCGTATCTCTCGATTTGGACCAGGCAACTTTGAACCGATGCGCATCTATTCTCTCGCAGGACGAAACACTTCGCGCCAGCCGGTTTCTTTTTCCACGCGATCGGAACCACTTCATGGCTGCCAGAGGAGTCTTGCGCGAGTTACTCGGAAAGTATGTGGACTGTTCTCCTGCTCGACTGGAATTTCAATATGGACCCCACGGAAAACCCGCCCTTCGCACGGAAGATGGCAGATTGCCAGTCCACTTCAATCTCTCGCATTCCCGCGGTCTGGCTGTCTATGCCTTCGCGCGCAATAGAGAGTTGGGGATCGATTTGGAACCGATCCGGCCGGAATTTGCCGGCGAAAACATTGCGGAACGCCACTTCTCATCGCAGGAACTCAATGAGTGGCATCAGACTGCCTCCCGAACTGCGGGCTGAAGCATTTTTCCTTTGTTGGACGCGAAAGGAAGCTTACGTCAAAGCACGAGGCGAAGGTTTGCAAATTCCCCTGGCCAGTTTTAGTGTGACGCTCACCCCTGGCCAACCGGAGGAATTGCACAGCATGGATGGCGCCAGATGGCACCTGCGTTCGTTCCAACCGGCACCGGGGTACGCTGCGGCCGTAGTTGGAGAGGGCAAAGACTGGCGGCTACTCCAATGGGATTGGCAAGCCTAAGAGTTCCGGAATAATGAAGAGGCGAGTCAGCGCGGGAAACGAGGCAGTCTATAGTGAGGTATCAAGTCTTTTCGACGGTAACGCGACCGTTCGAGGATTGAACAAGAGAATCCACCAGATTCAAGTAAGTGTCCTTATTCATATCCCAGCTATATTTCCGCACAAATTCTGAGGCATCACGAGTAAATTTTTGCCGAAGCTCAGGGTTTTTGATCATCAAAAGCATGGCATCAGCTAAACTCTGTTCATCGTTCGCGCGGAAAAATTTCACGACAGAATTGTTAAAATAGTAGCTGTCGATGGCCGTATCGGGCACGACGACGGGAACGCCTAGAGACATAAACTCCAGTATCTTCGTGCTGAACGCCTCATTCCCGAACGAATTACTCCTTTTCGGAACAACGCCGAGATCAGCGTTTTCGATAACCGACGAAATTTCATGAAGCGGCTTTGTTCCCATCAGAAAAACTCGCTTTTCCAATTCGAGTTCTTTCACCAAGGCTCTTAACGGGTTTAATTGTTCGCCGGAGCCGTAAATATGAAATTCCGCTTCAGGAACCTGGTCCTTAATGAGCGCTAGAGCGCGAATTGCTATGTCGATACCCTGATGGTAATTAAGCGTGCCCGGGTACAGAATAACGAATCGATTGTCCGTTCGATTCCTGCCACGCGCTTGGAAAATTTCCGTGTCTGGAAAATTCAGTATGGTCGTACATTTGGATTCCTCCACGGACCTTTGCTGCAGCCGCTTCTCCCAAATGTGGTTGGCCGCGATCACGTGGTCGGAAAATCGGGCGGAGATCCGCTCGACTGTAGTGAGGAGGCGGAAGGTCAAGGAGCGCTCGGAACCTTTGAATTTGCTCAGATAAAATTCAGGAACCAAGTCGTGAATATCCAAAATGATCTTAGATCCGGTCAGTTTCGGCACAATAGCAGCGAAAACCTCAAAATCCGGGACTGAATGAACGTGGACGAGGTCGTAGCGCTCTTTCATCTGTTGTACGCTGAGAAAAGCCATCGAGCGTACGAAAAAGAGCAGGAGCCTGCCTAAATAGCTGAACTTTGACTTTTCATTGACCACTCGGCGTTGAATACGAAATATGTGAACGCCATTAATGATCCCTCTAGACGGTTGTCCATTCTGCCTGAGCGACACAACATCGACCCGATCGCCGCGCCTCGCGAGGGTTTCCGCATAGCGGCGGACTCGATTGTCCCCCTCGTAGAACGAATATGCGACCATGCAGACTCTCATTGTGGGATCTTCCGGCGACGAAAGGCCAGCGAGTGACCTAGTCTCTTAGATAGTCAGCCGCACCGCGAGGGAAGCCTTGATTTCATCCTGGCCTTCGCGACTGGCTCCTAGTTTCACTTGCCGACACCCGATGCGTTCGAACAGAAGCTAGCGGTCATAAGCGACGCTATTTTCTCCTGTTTTCTTTATAACGCTGGGCTTGGGCCTTAGCGATGGTTCCTAGGTTGCAATGGGCCCCGCCGACTGTCAATTGTTTTCGGCCGTTTGCGCAGAGCAAGTTTGCCCATTCATATTATCGATGCAATTGACAGTTTCAATTCATCCAGACAGATCAGGCTTTAAGGTCTCCCGGAAGAGGGATTTATCGCGCTGCAAAACATTCGATGCCTAACGTCAGCCGCGCGCCAGACCGCTCGTGGGGTCTGCCGGGATCACCGTGCTGGAACCAGCGGGACGCTGCTCGGACTTCTGCAGGAGAAGAAGCACGGGAAACAGGATTGCCAACGCCAACAGGAAAAAGACAAAACCCCCGTCGTGATGGAGATTCCCACGCAGAAATCCCGGATCCACATGAATACTGAGAAGAGTCAGCGTCACAATCCTAATCGCATTCTTAACGATTGATACCGGGAGGACTAAAACGACAAACAACAATATTTTCCAAGGCGTCCGCAAAAATAAATGCGCCGCAAGAAGACAAGTGATAAACAGCGCGATGCTCGAACGGATTCCACTGCATTCTTTGGCGACCTCGATTGTTTGGCCGGGAACTGATATCAAAAAGCCTTGCCGGAAAACGGGTGTTCCAACTAACTTGAAGAGGAAGAATGAAAGGCTAGTTGAACCTTCCTGGAGGAAGTAAATTGTGCGCGCCAAAACCTGCTCAGGAAGAGGAACCATGAGGAGGAGAAAGAACAAGGGGAAGGCTGCGGCACGCCAAGCGCGATATCCATAACAAATGAGAAACCCTCCCGTCCAAATCACGACCATCGCAAGCGTGGATCCGGGCAAAAATTCAGCGGGACTTTGCAATGAAGCATGAACCATGGCCGACCAATAGAGTGCCGCTCCAGTCAAAATAAGTGCCGAACCTAGCGCTGGGGAAGACCGTACTTCTCGAAATACAACCCGTCTTTCCATATAGAGCAGGTAAAGACTCAGCACTGGAATCAAAAGAACGTGGGAGGAGAATTCGTGGTGAAACGAAAACACAGTCAGAGCGCTGATGGCCGGCCAACAAATGGCCAAAGAAGCAACGACGAATGCAGCCATAAACAAATGTCTTCGCGCGATCAACTTGATGATCTCTGGTTAGTTTCTCGGATTAACATCGGCATTCAGAAAAAGACGGCAGCTTGAATCATACTTTCGAGCGAAGCAATGCGCGCCTTCCGTGCTAGCACCGGTTGTCTTTCGTATTCATCTCATCCAAGAAATTCAAGATGCTCCGTCCACGGTATAGACGACACTGTCACCTTCGCGGCTCGCATAAGCAATCCGCGCTCTCTCCTTGTCCGGGCCCTCGATGCGCCAGCCATTCCCTGCACGGACCAGCTTCATCTGGCTACGACTTCTCCACCAGCGGTCGACCTCGGTCGGCAAAGCCATCCATATTTTCTTCTCTGCGCGCGTTCGAGCCAAATGTCCGAGCAAATCGAGGTACACGTTCCGAGCATTGTTCTCAATCAGGTAATCCGGATGCGTAATAAAGCTGATCAACCCATTTCTTTTAATAATCATATCGATCTGTTGCTTCCAAAGCTCAATCGAGTAATCACCTAGGATGTAAAACAACGAGTAATCCTGCGTGGTTGTTAACGGCAGCTCAAGGATTTCCCCGATGAAGTATGGCATCAACGTACAGCACCCTCCTCGTTGCGGCTCCAAATGAGCCACATTCGGCACGGACATGTCGAACGAAAACTTAAATGCTTCATACCAGTCCTGATTCCGATACATTGCTCCAGCGCGAAATCCTTGGGCGCCAAATCCTTTTACGTAACGATTGATTTGTTCAGCTCGCCGCAGAAATTCTTCTTTGTTTTGGAATAGTTCTCCGTCGTGGTTCAAATCATGAACATTCACTTCAAATCCCCTTCTTCGGAAATCATCCAGGAACTCGGCGTGAGCGTCGTAACGCATTTCAGGAACGACCTGAAATGCTGATTTGATCCAAAGGAGTCGTCAATATCCATGAGTTGCGCGCAGAAGTCCCGTCCGGCAGCAGCTTCTATATCGTGAGTCATGATTAAGGAAGCTGGCGCGCCATTGGGCCAAAACCAAATAAATGGAACTCTTTCGATGCGCCGAGCCTTCAAAATCAACGAGACGGTGTGCGCCATCAGAGATTCAATTGTGGAATCTACCGGCCAATGTGGAAACAGAATCTTATTCCAACCGCTCAAACGAGCTCTTTGGAGATGTTTCCTCACCGATACTGGAAGGATGGGACGTAGTAGATAGTAAATGGCCCTGGAAAGATTTCCGCCAGTTATCTTTTCCAAGGAGACCCATGAACTGAGTTGGTAACGCTCGTTTCGAAGGTTGTCAACGATTTGATCGAGATTAAACGGCAGATAAAGACGCGTACCCTCGATCTTCACGGACTGAGACGCGTCAGAAAGACCCTGAACCAAGTGCTTCGAAAGTAGACCGCCAGAGTATTGTCCGTAACAGATGTCTTGACCAAACTGGAAATATCCCGAATCTGGGGATACCAGACCGTTGACTTCGACTTCTGCGAAGTCCTCAGGACACCGAAAGTAATCTAGTAAAGTATTATCCAAAATTTTGATTCCAACTTGCTGAGATGGTCTCTGTGTGGTCCCCTATAAATGAAACGGTCTAAGGGCGATTGATGTGACACCATAACCACTGTGCCAGTAGGCAGATATACTTAGGTTACCTGCGGGGCACCGACGCCAATCTTCAATTCGAATGTGTTATCTCGTTCTCAAACGAGGAAGGTTTTTCATGGTTCGGAAAAATTAGACTGTTTTACCCGGCGTGTTTATACAAGAGCTTAGCTGCTAGGGAAAGAAATTCGTCTGGAGCGTGACCGAAAACCTGCTTAGCAAAACGGGATTTCCAACCCGCGCTCGCTTGTTTCGGGTCGCTCGGCAATCGCCCAGAACCCGCATGTCTTAAATAGCCTGCAGTCGACCGCGTGGCTCCCCAACGATCCTTGAAAGTGATCAAGCCCTCGTTGTCGATGTCGGATCGGCCCAAATCGAACTGATGCAATCCAAGTGCTTTAGCCTCTTGGATGGCTCGCCAAAACAATAGGTGCATACCTCCGAGGTTGTTGAATGCAGCGTCGGAGCATCCGTACTTGTAGACCAGAGAGTTTTTATGTCGAAGTGTAAGAATTCCGGCGATTGCCTGGTCGCCCTTGAATGCCAATCGAATCTGGAGGGCTTCACCAAAGCAATCGATCATGTTTCGAAACCAGCTCCGGGGCTGTGGTAGGACACTGTGCCGGCGACGCGTAAGCAGTTGCAAACGATAGAACTTTTCTAGAAACGTTTCGGACCGGCCCACTTGCTCCGTCAACCCTTCACGTTCGGCACGCCTGATTTTTCTTTGCGTAGAATCCTTATGGAAATTATGGAAAAGAGTTTCTAAGACCGGCTCGAGGTTCAATGCATGAAAGCGATACGCCACGGTAGGACTAAAAAATGGATCGATACCATTGGCCGGACAAAGAGGACGTATCTCAACATACGCCAGTTTTTCTTTTTCGCATTCTTGCGCCACAGTAGCCAGCAGCGCCGGAAAGTCCTCTGAAGAATCCATTAGAAGGTCGCAATGATCCGAAAATGGCAGCGAGACAAGCCTGCGGCCTGTTATCCAACTCTCGACTCGACAAAACACGAGCCCGTTTCGCAGAGGAGCATTCGGCGGAGACGTTGTATAGCAGATCGGCCGGTAACCGTAAGTACGCTGAAGCGTAGCGAGCCATGCAGTTGTATGGAACACTGACGACCGAGGATGGTTGCTTAGAAATTCCCCCCATCGCGGGTCTTGGAGGGGTGAAATTTGGTAGACGGAAGTCAATCCTCTCAACCTCTCTAGACCTCGTCAAATCATGCGGAATCAAGCCTATTCTGCGACCGGACAGGAATATCTCTCATTCTTACCGAGACTACCGCCTTCATAAGATACGGGCAAATTGCCGCCGTCCGAGAA
This sequence comes from uncultured Acidobacteriota bacterium, assembly GCA_963830375.1. Lineage (GTDB taxonomy): Bacteria > Acidobacteriota > Terriglobia > Acidiferrales > UBA7541 > Palsa-295. The sequence goes on along the minus strand of CAWHMJ010000004.1, from coordinate 13,811 downwards.
GATACGGTGCCACAATTCTAGAACCGCCAGACAAAATATTTCTTTTGAGTAGGAGCCCGTTTCCAAGTTCTTTGAAAACAAGTTCTCCAAGCCGCGCCGGTCGAAGTAGCCTCTTTCCATCGCCCGCTGGGAGAACAGTAGATCCCGGAGCCATGACTTCAGATCCGTTCTCAGCCAGGATTCGTATGGGACTGGGAATCCGGTCTTTTTTCGATTAAGAATCTCATGCGGGACTGTCTGCCTCAGGGCTTTCTTTGCCAGATACTTTGTAGTGAGACCACGAACCTTAAAGTTCGTTGGAAGCGAAGCTGCGAATTCCATTACCTTATGATCGAGAAACGGCACGCGCAATTCGATGGAATTAGCCATCGTGATCTTGTCGGCCTTTATGAGCAAATCGTCTGGAAGCCATGTTTTTGTGTCCACATACAACATCTTGTTTAGATTGTTCAGGTCAACTTGAAGATACTTTTGCACCGCGGATAGAGAACTTCTCTTGTCCGCAATATTGGCGAAAGCCGTTGAATACACCTGGTTGCTCGGTTGATTGAAAAAACTAAATGGACTCGACGTTCGGCTGTAGTAATACGAACTCAGCGGAATATCAAGCAGCGGAAGGTATTTTGCAATTTTCTTGGAGCGCGCGACAGAATTAAAAGCGGCAAGCGCGCCGGAGAAAACCCCCTTCAACGGCCCCGCCGCAGATTTCAGGCGCTCCAGCCAAAGAAAATTTCTGTAGTTTCCGTATCCCGCGAAAGCCTCGTCCCCGCCCTCGCCGGAAATCAGAACCTTCACATGTTCTTTTGCCAATTTCGAAATATAGTAAAGTGCGACCGCAGGCGGTTCACAAACTCCCTCCTCCATATGCCAGACATACTGGGGTAGAAAGTCCAGGAAATCCTGAGACGTGATCGTCATCTCGTAGTGCTTCACGCCATATCTACTCGCTGCCAGGCGAGCGTAAGGTCTTTCGTCTTCAATCCCTGGTTCGGAAAAACCTATCGTATAGCTGCTAATCGGTTGGTCGCTCTTTCCCGCTGCAAAAGATAACATCGCGGTAGAATCCAGACCGCCGCTCAGTAAGAAACCCACCGGAACGTCGCTGATCATGTGCAGCCGGACTGACTCCTCGAGCAGTTCCACGAGTTGTTCTTCGGCTTGCTTCTGATTGGGATGCTCCGGCTCGGTCGAGAAATGCAGATCCCAATACTGACGAATATGCAATTCACCTTGATGCACTACTAGGTAGTGGCCGGGTTGGAGCTTGTGGATATTCCTAAAGAAAGTTTCCTCTCCGGGAGTGTAGTTAAAGGAAAGGAACCGGTCGACCATGGATGGCTCGACCTCGCGACCAACTTCCGGATCCGCCAAAATTGCCTTCATCTCAGATGCGAAGAGCAACGATTTGGAAGACGACGCGTAGTAAAGAGGTTTAATCCCCAAGCGATCCCGGGCGATAAAGAGGAGCTTACGACGATCGTCCCAGATGGCGAAGGCGAACATCCCGCGCAGCTTCTCGACACAACGCTCGCCGAACTCTTCGTAGAGATGAACAATTACTTCTGTGTCCGTTCGTGTCTTAAAGATGTGTCCCTGGGATAAAAGAACCTCGCGCAATTCCTTGTAGTTGTAGATTTCGCCGTTAAAGACGATCCAGACGCTGCCATCTTCATTTGAGATCGGTTGGTGTCCGGTGTTCAGATCGATGATAGAGAGGCGGCGAAAGCCCAGGCCGATCGGACCAGAGACGTAATACCCCTCATCGTCTGGACCTCGATGTGAAATCGTGTCTGCCATAGCCTTTACGAGCGCTGGCGAGACACGCGCTTGAAGGTCAAACTGCAGTTTTCCGCAAATACCGCACATGCAAACTCACCTCTGTTGGGATAATACGGTTGCTTGCCAAGCTTCTAAATAAAAACTTCGGGCCATTTCCAATTCGCGTTGAGCTGCGGTCAGCTTCTCCACTCCGCAAGCAAGTCGCTTCTGTACGCATCTATCATGAGGAGGTTTCGATCGCTGCGGGCGTCCGGGTCCGAGCGGAACGTCGGACTTTTTTTGCCCAGTATTGCGCGGCATGCAGCCAATCGTAGTGGCCTTCGAGTTTGGCGCGAAAAAGTGGAATGTCGTCCCAGGAATTCGCAGGGAGCCTCGGAAGAAGGAATCTTTCGGAATCTCGGCTGGAGCTCCCAAGAATTGTGGTGACTCCGTTCTGGTAACCATGCTTCTCAAGTAGCTCTCGAAGAGTTCGGGAAAATACGACCTCAGACTCCGGGAACGCATAGGGATAAGAGAACGATGTTATGGGGTGGCCAATCTTATGCTCGATGGTCTGCTTCGAATCCGCCACCTCTGCTTCCAACTCTGTCGTTCGCAAGGATTTCAACTCGCGGTGCGTAACGGAATGCGACCCAATCTCAATCCCATTCGCGTGAAGCTCTCGAATCTCGCTCCAAGTCAGGCATTCCCTTTCCAGAAAATGTGCGCGTTCATCCTGGATCAGTCCGGAGGGAACGAATAGCGTCGCTGTGTGGCAGAATTCCGCCATGATTGGGTAGGCGGCCGTCAGAAAATCGCGATAACCATCGTCGAATGTGATGACCACATATCGGGAATCCCAGTTGTCCCGCGCAAGTAACTTCCAGGCTTCTCCTAGATGTACAGTCTGGTATCCCTGCTCTCGCAGGAATCTCATCTGCTGCGCGAACCGAGTCGGTGATGTATTGATGTCGTAATAGGGGCGCTTGTCGCTCGCCCCATTCTGGACGCTGTGATACATCAATATCGGAATTCGGTTTTGAGTTTGTCGAGGAAGCACTCGACGAACCGAACGAACCAAACCGAGAGTGACGGTGCGATCCAAGCGGAATCCCGGCTTGGTCGCCTCCTCCCCACAGGAAGCCGTTTTAGAAATATCCATTTTCAGGTACGAATCAGATTTTGGATTGCAGGCGCCGTCATTGTTGAATGTGTTCAGTCAATCGATCCGCGATCATAGGAGTCGCGCAGGGCAGGCCTTTCCCTTGCATCCGGTGGCCGGCGAAAGCATAGAGCAGCCATCCGAGCTCATACGGACGGCACTCATGAAGTACCGCGAGCTGCTTGTGGCACTCAGCATCTCCACGCGCCATTAGCACCGCGAGTGCGATATCCCAATGTTTTTTGTAATCGTTGCGATAGATATATCTCCAAACTACGTTCGCCGAACTGTCTCGCATGTCCTGTTCAAGCTCGTTGTCCCCGTGAATCCATCGTAGACCCTTGTATATCCAGGGAGTGAAATCCGATTGGGTCTCTTCTCCCAAAGCGAGGAGGGCCATAGGTGCAATACCATATTGATGGACAGAGTAAACAGGGTATTGACCCAATATTTTCCCCGTGGTCGCGTCGTAATGCCACCACCACTGACCGTAGGAACCCTGCAATTCGCACAACGTCAACGCGGTATCTAGCGCTCGCTCGGCGGCTTTCGGAACTTGATATGCTTTAGAGAATTTAGCCAACGCGTAGATGGGATAGACTTGATCCGCAAAGCTTCCCATGCGCCCGCGCATCAACCCGATCAAACCTCCGTTTTCCGCTAAGTGGCTGAAAATCCCGTGCTCGCCCTGATTTTTCTTCAGAAGCTGATAGGTTTCCATAGCTGTGTCACGCAAGTGTGGAAGCAGGTCTGGGCAAGCCAATTTCTGGTGGGAGAGGCCCGAGAGAAACCAAGCCAGCTCCATGGTTCTACCCCAACGAGTCTCGTGGAAGCGACTCAGGACACGTTTCAAATCGAATCGAGAATCAATTTCGCCTAGGCGCTCCGGAGAGACCAAGGCGCAGAGCCAAACCAGCAAACCGAGGTCACCCACATTTTCAAGCCAATCGGTGTCCTTTAGAAGCACGTCCAAGACCGATGGGATATCCAGCGGAATCGAAACTCCAGCGACTCGTAATCGTTGGAGACCCAACAGCGCGATCATTGTGTAGCGATGAGAGATTCCTTCTCGCACCAACCCGCTTTCGCTCCGTCTGAGACGATGGCAGAAGAGTTTCCTCTCGGGATCAAACATGGAAACGAGGCCGGTCACGACAGATTGGTTCAGAGAAGCGATCTGCGTCAACATATCGGCTTCCAATGATAATGCGATAAGCGATCTAGCCATGATTCATGATCGTATTAGCGGATACTGTGCAGTAGGGACTGCTCTAGGCTGCGATTATTGAAATTGTAGAGGCGCACAGAACATTCAGCGATTAGACAGAAGACGTCTGGGGCTCGCGTAGCGCATCCTGCTTCCCGGTTACCTTTGATGCGAATTCCTTTACATTTTCTACGACACGCCGCTGTTGCGTTTCAGTCAACTGAGGAAACATCGGCAGAGACACAATTTCAGCGGCGATTCTCTCGGTCACCGGAAAATCGCCCAGTTTGTAACCATAATTCGCGTACGCTTTTTGCATATGCAACGGAACAGGATAGTGAATGCCAGTATCGATTTTGGCTCCATTAAGGTGTTTCTGCAGTCCTTCGCGGTCCCGAACTCGAACTACATACAAATGGTATACGGCGCGGGAAGATTCAGGCTCGTGCGGTAGCGTGACGCCTTTGGCACCGGAGAACAAGGCGTGATATCGCCTTGCAGCTTCCTGACGCTGACGATTCCAGTCGGACAGGTACCGGAGCTTGACGCTTAGAATTCCAGCCTGAAGCGAATCCAACCGGCCATTGTATCCCTCGATATCGTGATAGTACTTCTTCGACTGGCCGTGATCGCGCAGCATGCGCATCTTGCGGGCCATATCTTCACTATTCGTTGTGGCTGCGCCGGCTTCGCCGCAAGCCCCCAGATTTTTCCCAGGATAGAAGCTAAACGCTCCCGCATGTCCCATTGAGCCGGCTTTCCTCCAGCGATTCTCTTTCTTCGAAAAATACTCAGCGCCGTGCGCCTGGCAGGCGTCCTGACAACGATCAAGTTATAGCGCCGCGCCAATTCGAGGATCGGATCCATGTCCGCCGTTTGCCCATAAATGTGCACTGGCACAATCGCCGTGACCGGCGCTCTAAGCTTTCGGTGGTATGGCGTTCCGGTCTCGCGATCTAGATAGCACTCTCGCTCGATGTACTCCTTCAGCTTCGCCGGGTCCATACAGTACGTTCGCTCATCAACATCCACGAAATCCGGACGCGCAGCCGCCTGGCTTATTCCTTCGGTGGTAGCGATAAATGTGTGCGGAACTGTGATGACCACGTCCCCTGGCTGGACTCCAGCGGCCATCAACGCAAATCGCACCGCGTCTGTGCCGCTGGCAAGCCCGACGCAGTGTTTCGCATCGCAAAAGCCGGCAAATTCACGCTCAAAATCCTCCACCATCGGCCCACCGACAAAGCCCGCCGTTCGCAAAACTTTTTGAAAAACCGGAACCAGTTCTGCTTCCAATTCCGTGTGCAGGCTCATCAAATCCAAGAATGGAATTTTTTCGTTGTTTGACATGATCTGATTTAACTCCATGGTTTTGGTTTATTGTTACAGTTCGAGGGAATTATTACTGTTGCGGGGCTGAAGCTAGCGATCGACTCCGCAGAAAACAGTTACCACTCAAAGCCAACCGTCACCCGAATGAAATCTTGTGCTACCGCCATGAGAGTCACAATTGGCCTCTGAAACCAAGATTGCACGATGGATACCACTGCATACTTTGCTCGCGTGCTCGGTAAACCTATGAAAATTAATGCCTTAATTGAAAAGTTCCTGGACGCTTTTCGACTCGAAACCAGCTTACCGAAGATCTATATGAACATCTCTATCCCAGAGTGCTAGTTGTTTTCCCACCCCCAAGCTAAACCTAACAAAAGACATAGATGAGTTTCCTCCGGCAACCAAGGGTTGAGTAAGGCTCTGACCAGCGCCTCCGCCGTCCCTTCTACTTGGCCCGTGTGCGCTCCGACGACTAACTTTTCGATAGCGTTTCCGAGATTGATATACTGGATGTGCCCCCTTCAAGGCGTCACTTCAGGTACCATAGTAAAGAGGCCACGCTGCATTCTGCCGCTGATGGAGTCATTTGGGGGTGACATGAGATACGAAGACACCGACCAAAACACCCCGGTAGCAATCTTGCCTCAAGATGACGCTTCCTCAGCCACTCCCCTTGCTGTACCGCGCGATGCGAAAGTGGCCTTCAACCGGCCCGAAGCCAGGACTTCAGACTTGCTCGTGGCGCTAGCGTATCCCTTCTACCCAGATCCGCTCATGGCTCTGAGACGATCACTGCAGGATATGTTTGGGCGGGGGCAGATCCACTTCGCGCCGTCGGGTCAGTGCGCAATTGCCCAGCTCGTTTCGATGCTGCCTCAAAAAGAAGTCGTGATGCCGGCTTACATGTGCTACCAGGTGAGACACGCGATCGCGGCTGTTGGAAAAAAAATCATCTACGTAGACGTGGCGAGAAATGGTGTCAATGCTACCGCCGCGCAGTTTGAGGAGGCCGCTAGGCCGGGCCGAATTCTTTTGGCTGCTCATTTGTTCGGGGTGCCCACTGATATTGAGACAATTTGCGACCTTGCAAGAAAGCGAGACTGCGTCACAATCGAGGACGCCGTTCCCGCATTCAGCGGTCTTCATAACGGCCGCCTTCTGGGTACAATCGCGGATTTCGGTGTGTTCAGTTTTCATCACTCGAAGCGCATGTCTGCGTTCAGCGGTGCCATGATCGTAGTGAATAACAGTCAGTTCTTAAATCCGCTCATGCTGGACGCGTCGCGCATAATAAAAACGAAGCGGCAATTCCCATTGGCATATTTGGGAATGGGAATTGCGCAGAATATGGGAACTTTGCCTTGGGTTTATCGGAACATCACTCTACCGCTGCTACCCTTACGCCACGTGGTGCCCGAGATGTTGCATAAGCTTCGAAGGAAGACCGATGCCCCAAATAAAAGCACGAATCTCGGGAGACAGCCATCGGTACCGAATAATCGATTTTTCACGCGAGAAGTACATCCATACCAGGCAGAGCTTCTGTTGCGCATGGTTCGTCGAATGGACGCAATTCGCGACCATATTTCCTGCCTCGTTCATATCTATCAAGAGGCTTTTCAAAACACGTCCATTGTGCCGGTTGTCTCCGCCGATTGCGATACCGGCGCGATGATGCGTTTTCCCGTCGTATTTCCGGGGAAAAATCGAGACGAAGTTCTGCGTCTTGCCCACCGAAGTGGACTGTACTTGAAGAGCGGCTGGCGCGGCACACTGTCAGAAGAGTCTGAAGATTCACGATTTCCGAATGCTGTATGGACGTCCAGAAATGTGGCATTGCTCCCGCTCTATACGGGTCTTGCTTTAAAGTCAGCCGAGTCTCTCGCACGAAGTCTAGTTCAAATCGTGCGCCAGCTAGAGACACGGTAGATTGGCGGTCTGCATTAGCCACACTCGTAAACGAAGAAATTCTGGCCCCAACTGTCTTTTCGCATTATTTCCCTGACTTTCGGGTCGGCACGAAATTGCTCTACTTCTGGCCCCTGGACTTTTCCCAATCGTTCCGTATAGATAATTGTTAGTATTTTCTTCCGAAGCGCGGCACGCTCCGCGAGCTTTAAACGGACGACATTATAGAAATCCAATGAGAAGGCGCGAAAAATGAAAAAAACGTCATCGTCAGTATGGTCGCAATATTCAAGGACATCACCGTGGATAAGATGAATGGCCCTCTTATTTGCAGGAGGGAGGTTCGATCTGTTTACGTTTTCTCAGTGCGGCAGTGTGTAATTCGAGCGCCAATTCGACGCCTGTAGCTCTCTCAAATCCATACTCGGCCGCGATAATACAAGGGCGCCCGAGGCCTGAACCAAGGTCGACGAAATGGAATGTTTTCGGCAAGTTGAGTTCACGGAGAAGCCCGCGAAATGCCCAGCCATTGACCGGCCCATAAGCTGTCGCGCGAGACAATTTGGAAGGATCAAATGAAGTGTCGGAGAGCTCTACATGTCCGCTCGTTCCGATATTGTATTTGCGATCGAATAATTTGAGGTATTGGTCATCTATCTTCGCTGCAGCGATGGCAATCGTTTTCATGGGGCCATAGCTGCGTAAGAGTTGGCCGGCGCGTTGTACTGCCGTCCCAAATGTGAAATTTTGCAGGAGATCTATCATAGAAACAAAATACAGCCGGGTTGCTAAACCCCTGGATATATACCGAAAAAGGCTGCCCGATCCGCTCGATCCGGTAACGATACGTCAGGACGTCGCTCGCGTCACCCATTCATCCCGATGGACTTATTCATCTCCAAATCGTTTCCCGACCCCAGAGGCGGCTGAGCTGCTGGCGCCGCAGATAATTAATCGTTTCGGGATCATTCACTTGAGGAATCCGCTTCAAATATCCGGTGATGAATCCATAAAATAGCGCTGTAGAACCAATGATATAAGGCCGTTGGATAAGTCGGAGCAGGCATTTGGAGAGCATAAATAGAGGATGATAACCACAGATGTAATTCGCCCTGCCGTTCTTGACCAGGCCGGCCCACAAGCCCTCCGCCGTACCTGTATACCTGTGGTGGAGAATATGAAGGTCTGAAAAACTCTTTGTTGTCCAGCCCAGCATACTGGCTTTTACTTCGTCCATCGTGTCCCAGCCAGGTGCGGGCCAAAACCCGCCAATCGCGTCCCAACAATCTGCGCCTGTAAATTTTTGTGGCTCCCCGGACATGAAACGCTGGGCACTTTTCGAATTTCTTCACCCCATTTACAACATAGCAAATTACTCCGCCGCCTACACCTAAACGAGATTCGCTCTCAAAATTCTCAAAACACTTTTCGAAATAATCAGACTCAAAGGATAGATCTCCATCCAGTTTGACTACGAACTCCCAGTCGTGGGATTGAATCGTCTTGATATCCTTCGTTGAAAGCATCCACGACACCGCCGCCTGCCTTTCGATATCCTCGGTTTCCGCGGTGAACAACCCGGATCCAAGGATATTGCTGGGCATACTCATCGATGATGTTTCCGGTCTTGTCCGCGGAGCCGTCGTTTACGATGATCCATTCTTTGGGAAGAATCGTTTGATGGACCATGCAGTCGACGGTAAATCGAATGTAAGCCTCTTCGTCGCGAACGGGGCTTACGACAACATAGTTTGTGGACAACTCACTCATATTGACATTGTATAGGGTACCTGGGAACTCTGAATACGGGATGTCTCTTGGTATCTCACAAATGCGCCGTCTTTTTGAACCACGCGACCGCCAGATTCCTACAGTCGGAAGCTGTTCACCACCACACCGGCTGCAAGTCGCTTGTAATGCCTGTACTACACGCTATTCTTTCTCGCGTTCGCGCACTGCGTTTTGTGTGCCGCGATTCTCCGCGAGCGTCGATTTGGGTGGATTCTACGCATGACCGACCCTTGCCTAGTGCAGCGCTTCACGCCTTTTCATTTCGATCGTATCTCGATAGACATCGATAAGTATCTTGCCAGCAGCAGTCCATGTAATCTCGGGGACTTTGCGCAGCCCTGCTGCACGCAATGTTTCCAAAAGGCCCCGATCCTCATGCATCATGGTGATGTGCCGGGTCAAAGCCTGGACGTCACCGATGCGATGCACTAACGCATTCTCCATATGCTTACAGAGGTCAGTGCAGGCTTCAGATACGAGAGGAACACATCCACTGGCCATCGCTTCCGTGCACACAAGACCGAACCCCTCTTCAATCGTGGGAAGAACCAGAACATCACTGTCTCGCATCAGTTCGGCCACATCCGTGCGGTGGCCCAGCACGTGCACGCTCGGATGCGATAACATGGGACTAAGTTTTTCCGCATATGCCGGCAAAAAACCACCCGCAATCAAGAATTTGCCTTCGCGATGGGCCGGCGACTGCAACCACGCTTCCAGCGCATAGTGCAGGCCTTTCCTAACTGCGGCGACACCCACGAACAAAACGGTAAGGCCGCGCTTGGCATCTCGTTGCCCGGGCGCCGGATAGTACGCCTTCTCGTCGACTCCATAAATGTGCCGTGCTAGCTTTTCGCGCGCAAAACCGCGTTCGAGAAAAGTCTTTGCGGTAAAGTCTGAAGGGCACAGAAGACGATCGGCTCGGCGATATTCCTCTTCTTCTATCCGAAGAACGTCGTCCTTATAGGCATGTTCGTGATCTGCGGGCAGCGCGACTCCCAGCCGTTCGCATTCTTTTTGCACTATCTCGTAAGCGTACCGGGTGTGGGCATTGGGTCTCTCAAGCACGGTTGGAATTCCGAGTCTTGCTGCCACCTGCAAGGTTCGTAGCGCGCTCAGGGGCCAAACGTGGACAATGTCCACTTTTCCAACCAGTTTTTCCAAGCGTCGTGAAACGATGTGATCGTGGAGGGCAAAGGCGCGCATGCTGCCTAGCAGCTTATACGGAATGCGCAGTTTTCCGCGCGCCAGAGTTGGGCGAACTCTTACTTCTGCTCGGACCGGTTTGCTGACTGCGCCCGGAAACAGCAGGACGTCTGCTCCGGCTGCCGCGATCCCGTTTACCTGTTGCCATGCAGTAAGGCAAATTCGATCCGCACCGAGTTTGTGCGGAAAACTGTAAAGCACACGCATTCGCTCTTTTCGACGGTGTCATTTTGGTCCAAGAGTGTCCGGTATAGCGTCGATCCTTGACTCCACAGGATTCCTTCGGCTCTGTTGCTGATGTTAGCACCTGAACAGGGCGAATGTTCTCGCTAGGCACGCGAGCGCGCCGCGAAACATCGGGCCTTATATGTCCGCGCCAGCCACGGATCACTCCAACGGGAATGCAACTCACTCGGGAGATGAGAACACCGTAAGACCCGTGCATTCACTTCCTCGCAAGCAAATGTGAGTCTAGGTATTTTTCACCAGGGTTGCCAGTCACTTGAAAAAATCGAAGCTCAATGTCACGGAAGCCCATTTTCGACAAATTGACAAACAGCCAATCGGGTTCGTACTGGATCATGAGATAAAACGGTCTACGGTCGACATGGGAAATCAGCCAACGTTTGGTTTTCGCCTTCAGGTACCCCCATGCTTCGGTCGCACGCCAGAGGCCGTTCTGCACGGCGCCCATCGTCGGCATGATGCGCCGCAAAGGCAGAATCACTATCGGAAGTTGAATCATGCACGTCCCCCCGGCACGGAGAACTCGATAGATTTCTCGGAAATAAGTGAGGGCGATGTCGCGGCTGTCGAAATGCTGGAATACTTGACACGAAAACACCCCTGTCACCGAGTTGTCCGGCAGCGGCAGGGTTCTCCCGTCCGATAAGAGAAAGGTTGGCCCGCTAACATTGGAACTCGCTAGCTCAAGCATGTCGGGAGAAATATCAAGCGCGTAAACGGCGCCAAAGTGCTGCATTAGCGCGCGACTAATACGACCTGCGCCACATCCGATTTCCAAACAAGAATCGCTGTTGAGGCCATACTGGCGCCATTGCGGTTCGTCTTCTGCCCAGTGAACAGCGCCATATTCGTAAAACTCAGGGAGTGTCCAGGGACGGGAGCCGTTGCGGCCGCGGCCCACACAGGTGCAGACACCGTTCAAAGGATCATGTTTCCCCCACTTACGCCATTCAACGTTTGACGCTGGTTCCATAACGCAACCCTCAACGGAAACTTCCTTTCTGTCGGAATGTCCGTTTTGACTTCCAGGCCGAACGATAATGTTTTTTTGATCACCGCAAGCGTGTGCGGTTTATTCCACTTGCGCATCCGGCTTCCAGAATCGTGCCACTGATATTTCCCGGTAACTTGGCCACATAGTTTTGCCGAGCGCCAGCGAAATAAGCTGCATCCTTCGATGAGTATGACTGCACTCTACCACATTGGTCGATACTTTGTAGATTCCTCGCGGCAGATGATATCCAGCCTCGACTCCGCTATTCTTCGACGGTTATGGAGAAAGAACGCCGCACTGAGACCATAAGTCAGTAAGCACCCCGCGCCGTCAAACATAATGGTCGGGTTAGGACATCCCCGTGCAGGTGCAAGCCTTGCATTTAAACGGACCACAGCAGAAGAAAGGAAAATTCCGCCAAGAATCGGAAAATTCTTCACGTACAGATCCTCAATGTGCGCAACATTAACTTGAGTAGCCGACAACAACAGCGACAATGAGCGCTCAGTCTTTAATCATTGTCTGAATCAACGGATACTTGCCACCATCGGACTTGTTCCGTAGCGCGAGCCTGGTTCTTCATGGTGTTGTTCCGCACAACCCGGTCCAGAAACTCCTCCATCAGATCGGAGCTGCGTTCCCAATTGAAATGACTGATGGAACGATTTACTGCATTGCGAGTCGCATTCGAAGGTCTTCATTTTCGAGTAATCGACAGAGATTGGCGGCGAGCGCCTCTGGATCCTGAGGTGGGGATAGTAATCCTGTAGTTCCGTTCTCAATAAAATCGCGAATTCCCCCGCAATCCGTAGCCACAATGGCACTGCCGCAGGCCGCAGCCTCAGCCGGTGGAAGAGCGAATCCTTCCGACAGGCTTGGGCAAAGAAATATAGACGATTTGTTGTAAATTTCCTCACAATGAAATCTTGGGGAGGGATTTTATAATATTCGATCCATGAAGGTATATTGGTCTGAAGTTCGTCGCCCCAAATAAAACCGCCTCCAAATCTGGATACTTTGCCTTTGCTATCTCAAGAGCCTTAATTCCATCCGAAGCCCCCTTGAAAGGAATACTGGAAAACACCATGGCGACTCTTCGGCCACGACTTAAGGGCTGGGTGACTCGGTATTGGGTTGGATCAATTCCGTTGGGTATGTACGTCAAGTCGTCCGAGCCGAGTTCCTTCCCGATCGTGTAGAGCCATTTCGATACCACAATTTTGTGAACACTCGATCGCCATGTTGCATCGACAAGTTCCTTCTCCCCCATCCAGGTTTCGTAGTGTTGGATTAGATAGCATTTTTTGCCCTTCTGCTTAGAATATTTCAGGATGGGGCAGAGAGTATGCCAAGCCGTAGCGAAAATTACATCCCCATCCGGAATCCACTCTTCGCTTGGGGCTGGGACGAACCGCAACTCCACGCGCTTGTCGATTTTGTGCCAATTAATCTCTGGTCGCTGAAATGTATCCGTCAGCCACTTTCTAGCATCGTAGACATAATCCAGAAAGCTTCGCTGTTCCGCAGATGGAGACCGGCGTGCGTGAACGACTGCCACTGTATGGCCCCTCGATACGAGTCGATTCGCATATTCGTAAACGACCCGAAATCCACCTCCAGGTCCATGGGGGTAGCAGGGCATCAGGAAGGTGATCTTCAATTTATAGAGCCCTTTCGCTTTCTACTACCCCAACAGGCGAATCCGTTTTCGCTCGCTTGGAGAAGAGTGGAACACGCGACATAAAACTTATAATAATCACCAGAAGTTAAGCTTCAAAAAAGCACCTCGGCAGAATTAAGTGTGCGTTTTTTACGAGCATCTTTCGCCCGATTGAAGGAGCTACACACGTTAGAAGCCACCTCAAAGTTCCTTTCACAGTCAGCTTATAGCGGAGAGCGCGCAATGATGTCTGCCGAGCCCTATCATTTTGATGATTGAGAAGATACCAGCTAGACCAGCCGTCTGAACTTCCTGTAGGCGTTTAGTATGCGCTTTCGTATTTCAGGATCCTGGCTTGGTGGGCTGCTCAACCACTTTTCGTACAATCGTTGGCTTAGTTCGAGTCGAAATTTCTCATTGCTCGAAAGTTCGATCAGACCGACAGCGCGCGCTGGAGTTCGGTCAATTTCAACCAATGGCAAGTTCACATAGCACACGCTAGTTCTGGCAACCAGTCGAAACAGAAAGTCTGAGTCTTCATAAT
>CAWHMJ010000003.1:0-157464 GCA_963830375.1 uncultured Acidobacteriota bacterium | reverse complement strand
ATTCCCGTCAGGTGCGCGAAGGGGGCTCGTTTGGTATCGTTCTTTTGGATGTCGATCACTTCAAATCGGTAAACGATACCTACGGACACTTGTGTGGAGATACTGTACTGCAAGAAGTCGTGCGAAGAGTAACTTCAACCGTACGAGCCTATGACACGGTGGGACGTTATGGCGGCGAGGAGTTTCTGATCGTTGCGCCTTCCTCCGGCGCGGAGGGTATTCTCTGACTTTCCGAAAGAGTCCGCTTGGCAATCGAGGCAACGCCGATCAAAGTGGATGCTGGAGAAATTTCGGTTACTGTAAGTTTAGGCCTGGCTGTAAGCAGCGAAGCTGCGCCACTTGATCCCAAGCTCATGCTCAGCACTGCGGACGAAGCCCTCTACCGCGCCAAAGCAGACGGCCGAAACCGGTCCAAAATGGGCATCTTGGTTGCTGCCCCCTCGGATGGTGCGGTGGAAATTGCGCCGGTCAAAACCGGCTCCCGTTAGCTTGCCCTTTCTTACGTCTCGATACACCATAGGCTGGAGGCATTGCCTTCGAAGGTATGCCGCACGAGATTCAGTTCGTGGCTCAGTCTCTAATTGAGGCGCCCGCCGAGGTTGTCTTTCGCTGGCACGCGCAACCAGATGCGCTTGAACGCTTGACACCACCATGGGAGCCCGTTGAAGTCGTACAGCGGGCGCCGGGAATCCATGACGGCGATCGGGAATTCTTCGCGTTCGCCTGGGCCCACTCAGGATTCGGTGGCTATTCGAGCACCGCGATTACATCGAAGGGCGCCAGTTCCGGGACGTCCAGATTGAAGGTCCGTTCCATCGCTGGGAACACACCCATAGAATGGAGCCGCACGGCGCCGCAGGTTGCATTCTCACAGACTACATTCAATACGAATTGCCCCTTGGCTTCGCAGGAAAGGTTCTTGCCGGCTGGTTCGTACGCCGAAAGCTTGTTCGTCTTTTCAAATATCGCCATCGAGTGACGGCCGAGGCGATGCGCGCCCGCGGCAAGGCTTGAGGTACTGAATTTCGCTCGGCATGAAGTAGGATGGGCTAGTTCGTCGGCACTTTTATTCTCCATACGATAGCGTATGGAAGATTCTCTTGCTGCTCTGTACATTCGTGTTGAAACCGATTCCTTGCGCAGCACGCTTTGGTGTACATTGTTACTTTAGAAATCCGCTTTGTCTTGTTTGCTGAGCCTTGAGAGGGTCAGGTTATGAGCTCGATCAAACCCGAATCCGTCATTAACGATAAAGCTCCCTCCGCAACCCGACGTGACACTCTAAGCATCACCGACAATCGCACCGGACGCCAATACGAGCTTCCCATCAAGAATGAGACGGTTCGCGCCCTCGATCTGCGTCCGATGAAAGTGAACGATGAAGATTTCGGGTTGATGGGTTACGACCCGGCATTCACAAACACGGCTTCCTGTTCGAGCAAAATTACGTTCATCGACGGCGATAAAGGAATCCTGCGCTACCGCGGCTATTCCATCGAGGAGCTGGCCGAGAAGAGTACCTACATCGAGACTGCCTACCTAATTCTCTATGGCGAACTGCCCGACAAGTCGCAACTTGCGGATTGGTCCTACCACGTCACGCACCACACCTTTATTCATGAAAGCATTAAAAAATTTCTCGATGGTTTTCATTACGACGCCCATCCCATGGGCATGTTGATTTCGACTGTAGCCGCGCTTTCCACGTTTTATCCGGATGCAAAGGATATATTCAATCCTGAATCGCGGCGCAAACAGACCTATCGCTTGATCGGCAAGATGCCCACGCTAGCCGCCTTCGCCTACCGCCACAGCCTGGGAATGCCGTTCGTATACCCCGACAACGACCTAAGCTACTGCGGAAATTTCTTGAACATGCTGTTTCGCACTACGGAGCTGAAATATCGCCCGAACCCGACGCTCGAGCGCGCTCTGGACGTCCTCTTCATTCTGCACGCAGATCATGAGCAGAATTGTTCCTCCACCGCAATGCGCTGCGTGGGCAGCTCGCATGTGGATCCGTACTGTGCCACCGCCGCGGCGACCGCGGCGCTCTACGGTCCGCTTCACGGCGGAGCCAATGAAGCCGTGCTCCGCATGCTTGTCGAAATTGGATCGATAAACAACGTGCCCGCCTACATCAAGCGCGTGAAGGCGGGCGAGAAGCTGCTAATGGGGTTCGGCCACCGCGTGTATAAGAATTATGACCCTCGCGCCCGAATTGTGAAGCACATTGCCTATGAAGTTTTCGACGTGATGGGTAAGAATCCTCTAATCGAAATCGCCTTGGAGTGTGAACGCATTGCGCTCGAGGATGATTACTTCGTGTCCCGCCGTTTATATCCCAACGTGGACTTCTACACCGGCCTCATTTACCAATCAATGGGCTTTCCCATGACCATGTTCCCCGTCCTATTTGCCATTCCTCGCACGTCGGGTTGGATTGCGCAGTGGGAAGAGATGCTTCTCGATCCCGAACAGAAGATTTCCCGGCCTCGCCAAGTGTACCTGGGTCATGACCTCCGTAGTTACACACCCCTAGATCGGCGCGGTTAGACCGCCCTACGCCGAATTCTTGGCTGTCCCGCGACGGGGTCTCCAGACGTCCTGGTACCACCGAAAGTGATTGCATCTGGACTCAATCTCTGGCAAAACACTCTGACGTCCCGCGGGGGCCAATCTTAAATGGACATCTCAACGCGCCAAGCTGGAACAGCTACTATTGTTGACGTGGTTGGCGACATTACGCTCTATAACTCGCCGGAGGTTCGCAAGGTGTTGCTGAATCTCTTGAAAGATAAGAAATCTCCTCGCGTTATCGTAAATATGCTCAGCGTAAAATACATTGACAGTGCTGGTGTCGCCTCCTTGGTGGAGGGTTTGAAGGTCTCGCGCGATTTGAAGAGTACCTTTGCTCTGTTCGGGCTTAGCCGGACCGCGCAGGAAGTGTTCGAGCTTACTCGGCTTGTTAGAGTTTTTGAAATTTACAACAATGAAGAGGATGCCTTACGGGGCGGCAGCGCCAACACAAACGTTGCTCCCGTTCGGTAATTTCCGGGCGGTCTGCGCGATTTCCTGGGGATTTTAGCCCGTCCGGATTCAACGATGGCACTCACAGAGACGATCGGCTCAGCCACGATCAATGGACTGGCATATATTGGCGGCTTGGCGCGTCTAGCCGGCGGCTCCGTCCGGACGATTTTCATCGAGCCCATCCGTGGCAAGAAATTCCACCTTAGCCGTGCCGTCCATCAATCCATGGCCGTTGGAGTAGAAGCGCTCCCGATTGTTTCCCTGATCTCCTTTTTCATCGGCACCATCCTCGCGTTGAACGCGGCTTATGAACTTCGCAAGTTCGGCGCCTTGCAAGTTGTCGCGAGTGCCGTGGCCATTTCCGTCACTCGCGAGTTGGGACCGCTGATGACTGCTGTGGTCGTAATCGGCCGGTCGGGTTCCGCATTCGCCGCCGAGATCGGCACCATGAAGGTAAATGAAGAAATTGACGCGCTGGAAACCATGGCCCTCGAGCCGGTGGATTTTCTGGTCGCGCCCAAGTTCCTTGCCATGTTGCTGATGGTTCCCTGTCTCACAACCTGGGCCGATTTCATGGGTGTGCTGGGCGGCGGCGTTTTCGGTGTGTCGGCAGCGGGCTTCACCTGGGGCAGTTACATTCGCGCCACTCTCGACGCTTTGCAGTCCCGCGATATCGTCACCGGTTTGATCAAAGCCGCCATGTTCGGCCTCGTGATCACTGCCGTCGGATGCCAGGAAGGCTTTTCGACGGGATTGGGATCCGAGCAAGTCGGGCGTTCCACCACTTCTGCCGTGGTCAAATCCATTTTCATGGTCGTCGTCGTGGACCTTATATTTACGGCGATTTTTTACCTCACGGCGCCGAGATAAAGAGACATGGCACCCAGCCCAATAGCAAAAGGCGACCAGTCACAAGCTCCAGCCGGTGCGGCTGTCGCTGTCCGCAACCTGCGCGTGAACTATGGCGCCAGAGAAATCCTGCACGGAATTAATTTTGAAGTGCCCGCGGGCGAGACGTTGGTCATCATGGGCGGATCGGGGTCGGGTAAAAGCACGCTGTTACGCACGCTCGTGGGTTTGGAGAAACCAAGTGGCGGCGAAATTTGGATGCGTGGCAAGAATTTTGCCGCGATGTCTGAGGAAGATCGTGACGAACTCCGCAAGAAAATGGGGATGTCCTTTCAAGGCGGAGCGCTGTTCGGCTCGATGACCGTCGGCGAAAATGTTGCGCTGCCCCTCCAGGAACACACCAAACTCGACGAATCCACGATCGAGATTATGGTTCGCCTGAAACTTGACCAGGTTGGTCTCTCCGGTTTTGAGAATTATATGCCCGCGCAATTGAGCGGCGGAATGAAAAAGCGCGCCGCGATCGCCCGCGCTCTCTCCATGGACCCTGAAATCTTGTTTTTCGACGAACCTTCCGCTGGCCTCGATCCCATCATCGCCGCCGGAATTGATGACCTGATCTTGAAGTTAAAGAAAGCATTCCGCATTACGATCGTGGTAGTCACCCACGAGCTGGCCAGTGCGTTCCTGATTGCCGATCGCATGATTCTGCTCGACAAAGGCGTGATCGTCGCCAATGGCACAACCAAGGAACTGCGGGAGAGCACGCAGCCTCGCGTCCGCCAGTTCCTTGACCGCATACCCGAACCGGAATTGACCGGAGAAATTGATTACTTGCAGATGTTGACGGGAGACATCCCGCCCATTCGGCAATGAGTCTAGCTAACTAAGTTCATCGTGTTATACTCCCGGGCGCCTAAAGCTGCGGGGCGGCAGTAATCGAGGAAACAGATGGAAGCGAAGCGGGAACAGGCTCTCGTCGGATTATTTGTGCTGGTGGCAGGTGGGCTGCTCATCGCCACGCTGGTTCTTCTTTCCGGCGCGTTGACGACGGGTGATACTACGTTTCACACTTATTTCAAGAACGCCGGAGGACTGCAGCCCGGCTCGGAAGTCCGCTACGCGGGCGGCCCGCCCGTCGGCCGCGTCTCGAAGGTTCAGGTTGACGCTCAAGATGCAACGCGCATGAAAGTCGATTTTGCCGTGCATCCGAACATCCCGGTGAAAACGGACAGTACCGTCCTTATTACCAGCAACAGCCCTCTCGGCGAAAATTTTCTTGGAATCATTCCCGGAACAAACGCGGCAGCGCGCGCCCCGGCGGGCTACACCCTCAAGTCAAAAGAGTTCGTAAGTTTTGCCGATATCGCTGACAAACTGAACGCTCTGGCTCCCACGGCCAACGATCTGATCGTTCATTTGGACGCTCGCGTGGTTGAACTAAAGGAAACCATCAGTCGTGTCAACGATCTCCTGAACGATAGAAACCGCGAAAACATCGGCGAGAGTCTCGCCAACGTTCGCGGCATGCTTCAGGAGGATCGACCGCTGGTTCACTCCACCCTGGAACACATAAACACCGCGAGCGCCAAGCTCACTCCGCTCATAGACGATTTCCACAAGACAACCTTGGAAGCCAACGAAACTCTTAATCGCATCGATTCCATGATTAAGGATAATCGTACGGATATTCGCGAGGCCGTGAAGAATTTGCGCTCGTCGCTCGCCAAAGCTGATTCGATTGTGTCGCAGCTCGACAATACGATCGCGAATAATTCCGAAAATCTTGACGAAATTATCGACAATCTCCGGCGTATCACCGAGAACATGAATGCCTTTACTGAGACGATCAGGGCTCGGCCATACACACTGATTCGTTCCACGGAACCCAAAGCCCATGAGCCCGGAGCGGCACCGCCGAAGTAGGCGAAAAGGAGCAAGCAGTGCTTAGGCGTCGAACCCAAACCGCTGGAATCTTGTTATTGATGATGATCCTCTCGGGATGCGGAGCAACGCGCCCGATGAAATACTACGTCCTCGACCCCGGCCCGGTCCCAGCCGCTTCGGGAGGCGCGCAGTATCCCGTCACTCTTTTAGTGGGCCGCATTACCGCTTCGCACCTCTATCGCGACGATCGTCTCGTCTACGGCTCCGGCCCCGTACAACTAGGGGTTTTTGATTACGAGCGCTGGGCCGAACCGCCCGCCGATATGATTCAGGACCTGCTGATTGGCTCTCTGCGTTCCACCGGGCAATATCGCGCCGTTTCCGGCCTTAGCAGCAACGTTCGTGGCGACTATATCGTCCGCGGTCACCTTTGGGGCATATCGGAAGTGGACCAGCCCGAATTGATGGCGCGTTTCTCTCTTCAAATCGAACTATTCGATCCCAAAACACGCACCACCGTTTGGTCTAGTAAATACGAACACGATGAGCCGGCCCAAGGCAAGACTGTGCAGGCTGTCGTCGAAGCCATGAACAAGAATGTCCACGCCGGCCTGCAACAGCTCACCGCGGGACTTAGCGAATATTTCGCCAGCCATCCCGTTGAACAACCCGCCGGAAACTAAAGCCGTCGTTCGTATGTGTTCTCTCGGGACCGCGGTGCCCGGATAGATTACGCTTTCTCATCTTGAACCTCGTCCTGCATGCGCCCACAATAAAGCTTCCTTCCAAAGTCTCTAGTTTCTGATCCGGAATTTTCCTTCGATTTTCGGACGAGCTTTCGCTGTGCAAAATGCGCCCAGCTGCCGCCCGCTTTAGCTCCGATATTCCCTTGCTCCACGCCGTTCAGCAGCAGGATTTGCCCATTCTGCAAAAGCCCTGTTATCCTAGGGATCTCCGCCGCAAAGTCCGCGAAATGCTTGACCTCCCCGTCGTAAACTTGTCGCATCAGTGGCGCAGTTTTGATACCTTGCTTCCTGTGCGCAAGCTGGGGTTATAATGCGCCAGCGTGTGTCCTCAGTAAGGTCGGCGTCCAAGCGGTGATTCGCTGGACCGCGCATCGTGCGTTGCGAGGGAGGCTGTCATGGGCCTGCAGATTGCCGTGCGGAAATCCGGTAGTATCACCATTCTCGATTTGCAAGGCCGCATTATCATTGGCGCCAGCAACGACACGCTGGGCACGGAATTGCGAAAGCTCGCTGAAGCCGGCCCTTCCGACGTGCTTGTCAACCTTGCCGGAGTCACTCAGATGGACAGCTCCGGCATCAGCACGCTGGTGCGCTCGTTCGTAACCCTTGAGCGCCAGGGCGGCGGCCTGAAAATCCTGAATCCCACCGGCCACGTCCGCGAAGTCCTCGAACTCACGCGCCTGATCCAATCCATCCCCACCTTCACAGACGAAAAGAAAGCCATCGCCGCCTTCCGCGGCGGCACCGCCCACGCCTAGCTGTGCTCCAATGAAGAGTCCTTGCCCGCTCTGCATTTCTTTTATTCTCGCGCTCATTTTTGCAGTAGTTCCGCGCGCCCGCGGTCAACAACCTCAAATCGACGCCCTCGCAGCGCGAGTTGCTGAAGAACTCGACAAGAAGCACGACAAAACGGTCATTGTGTTCGACTTTATCGGCCCCGACAAAAAGTCCACCGCACTCGGCCAAAAAATTGCCGATGATTTTAGCGACGCTCTCAAGAAATCAAGCCCAGCTCTTGGCGTTATCGATAGAACTCAGATCGCTCAGGCTATGAAAGCAGACCGTCTCGCGTCCGTTTACGATGCCGAAGCGAATCTTCAGTTGGCAAAAGAGCTGAACGCGACGGTGATGGTCTGGGGAACGATTGAGCCTCACGAAGAAAATCTTAGAATTGCAGTGTGGAGTTATCGTGTACCAGACGGCAAAGCCATCAAGGAAATTAAGGGCAAGGTGCCGCTGACGGAACAAATGAAGTCGCTGGTAGATACTCCTCCCGACGCCGGTAAAGACCAGTCTGCGACCCTTCCGTCAGCTGGAGTGAGCGGATATTCGCTACCTACCTGTATTTATTGCCCTCAAGCGCAATACTCCGCACAAGGCGTTAAGAAGCACAGAGAAGGCACAGTCATCCTGGTAGCAATTGTTGGCCCAGATGGCCGAGCTCATGATATCCGCGTTGTCACCGCACAACCGGACGGCCTGAGTGAAAAGGCGATTGAAGCGGTTCGATCGTGGAGATTTAAGCCCGCGAAGGGTCCAGACGGTACTCCAGCAGCCGTCAAGCAGACAATCGAGGTAACCTTCCACCTGTATAACCAACCGCGCTAAAGTTTGGGGTCAGACGAAGTACTACGCGTTCTTCTTCAACTCGGCGAGAACCAGCTTGGCAACTTCCTTCAGCGTATCAAATACACCTTGGCCCGTGATTGCCACGGCTTCCAGCGTCGGCTCATCCTTCACCGCAAGTTGCTTCGTCAATTCTTCCACCGGCAGAATATTCGGCAGGTCGCGTTTGTTGAGTTGCAAAACGTAGGGAATCGTCTCGAAATTCAGGTTGTGATCTTTCAGATGTTCGCGCAGGTTGTCCATCGTTTCCAGATTCGCGTCCAGCCGTTCTTCCTGCGAATCCGCCACGAATACCACTCCGTCCGCGCCCTTCAAAATCAGCCGCCGGCTGGCCTCGTAGAACACCTGCCCGGGAACCGTGTAAAGATGAAAGCGCGTGCGGAATCCTCGCACCGTCCCTAGATCCAGCGGAAGGAAATCGAAAAACAGCGTGCGATCCGTTTCGGTCGCCAGCGAAACCATCTTTCCCTTTTGATTCGTTCCCGTATGGTCGTAAATCCACTGCAGGTTGGCGGTTTTCCCGCCCAAGCCCGGTCCGTAATACACGAGCTTGCAGTTGATTTCGCGAGCCGGAAAATTAATAAATGGCACTATTTCCTCGAATTAAGCAGCCCGCTACTTATAGCATAGCCTCTGCCACACTCCAACGCGCCCCCTTCGCCTCTGCTTCGCAATAGACAACTCCGCGACTTTGTCCTTGCGCTCGCCCGGTCGTGCCCGTTGCTTCCCTCGTATGCCGCGAAGGCTGCGCCCACGCCCACCCAGCCCGTTCAAAGCCTCGCACCAGGCTGCAATCTCGAAAATTCGGATTGCTACGCCCGCCGCGAGGCCACGATTAGAGTTCCGCCAGCGCGAGTGAGCGTGCCTACCGGTACCAGGAAAATCGAGAGCACCGTCGCCAGCGAACCAGAAATCCACGCTGCAGCGGAAGCGAGCTTGCCAACGGGCGGCTTGAAACCTCGCAGTAAATCAAAGAAGAGATTGGGAGGCCCGGGCGCCAGATTGAGAGTGCTTTGGGACCATCCCAGGAGATCGTATTCGAATTCCTGGTGCCATTCGCGAAACGGAATAAATCCTTCGGACCGCAGCAGATTGGCCAGCGAAGAGCGCGTGAAGTGGTACAAGTGCCGGGGAACATCGAGGTGGAACCACTTTGCGCCGAAGGTCCGCGCCTGAAGACCTCCCGCGTTCGGAACCGCGATGATCAGGACACCATTTGGCGATAGCAGGCCGCGAATTTCTCCCAGCGTCGCGCGCGGGTCGGTCAAGTGTTCGAACGTGTGCCACAGGGTAATGGAATCGAACGGCGCGAGCGAACGCATATCGGAGATGGCTGCATAGACATCGAGGCCAGCTTGGCGCGCGGGGGCTGTATTCATCTCGGTGCCGGCAACGGACCACCCCGCGGCACGAGCGGCCAGCAAGAATGCCCCATCGCCGCAACCGACGTCCAACAAATGCCCAGCTGTGCTGCCCCCGACTTCTCTGAGGATTCGGACGCGACGGCGAGCGCAGTAGCTCGCGGTCTTGCCGTGACGGCCGCCGTAATACCCGCGATAGTATTTTGCCAAGTCCTCGGGTCTGGGTGCGGTGTGGCCGAGTCCGCAGTTGGTGCATTCGAGAATTGAAAATGCTTCGCGCGTCTGGGGATCTCGAACCGTTGTGAAACGGACGCGGAGAGTGCCGCCGCAGGCTTGGCAGCGCGCGGAATCAGCGACTTGCTGGCCGCGAGCGCCTGTAGCAGCGGCGGGCATCGGCAATACCATGATCCCTATCTCTCCGGATGACGTTAAAAGCTACTTCGACCTTTCAATTCTGAGTCTTACTCCGCAGAAAATTTGCACGATCGCGTGCCTCGGCGAACCCTGGGGCGATCTTCAAGGCATCCTCGTAGGCACCAATGGCTGAGGAAATATCTCCCTTGCCTTCGAACGTCCGGCCGAGCCAAAAATAAGCGGCTGGTGACGGAGCCATCTGCGTGGCGTGCGTGAAGTCGGCCAGGGCCGCGTCCAGGTTTCCCATTTGATACTCGACCGAACCGCGCCCGATGAAACTGTTCAGCCCGGTTGGATTCATGCGAATGGCAGCGTCGAATTCGGGGAGAGCATTGTCGAGCTGATGCTTTTGTGCGAAAAGAACCCCCAGATTGTTGTGGGCTTGCGCGATTTCCTGTTCGTCGGAAGCGCTCTTGATGACGATTTCATATTCGCGCTGGGCCTCATCCAGGCGATTCTCGCGTAGAAGCACGGTGGCAAGGTTGTAGTGGGGCTTAGAGAGTTCCGGCGAGAGGCGAACGGCGGCGGCGTAATGCGGCAGGGCTTTATCGAGCAAGCCCATTTCCACATAAGCCGTACCGAGGTTGTCTTCGGCAATGCCGTTGTCCGGCGTAACCTGAAGCGCGTGTGTAAACAGAGTAAGACTGTCGTGCCAGTAGCCGATCTGAACATACGAAAAGGCCGCATACAGGCACAGCACCATGGCCGAGAGGGCGAATTGGGATTCGCGGGAGAGTCGAAGCCGCGGTGCGAAATCAGCGATGGACCATACCGCCATGACGAACAGGCCGAGCAGAGAAATGTAAGCGTAGCGATCGGCCATGGCCTGGCGCCCAACCTGGATGATACCGATGACCGGAACCAGCGTGCCCAGGTACCAGAGCCACCCCGCGGGCAAGTATCCAAACTTACGTTCACGCCAGACCAGAGCGCTGATGAGCAGAATCACGAGCGCGGCGGCAATCACTTTCCACGGCGCAAGTGAACCCTCGGGGTGGGGATAAAAAACGGCCAGCCGGGAAGGCCAAATCCCTTTCAGGATATAAGCGAGATACGAATAGATCGCATTGTTAAGCCGTTGGCCGAGCGGCAAGGCAGCCACCGAACCTAGTGCGCCCGCGCTGCGCTGGGTGTAAACGGCGATGGCCGCGCTAGCTATCGAAAGCAATAAGAGTGGAATTTTTTCGGCAACGAGCTTCAGCAGAACGGAAAGAAAATCGGAAGAGCTGTCAGTAGCGCGGGACGGGAAGCGGCCCAAGGGCCAGTAGTCTAGAAGCAAAAGCGCGAAAGGCAAAGTAATCATGATGGGCTTGGACATGAGACTCAGAGCAAAAAACAAAGCGACGGCGAGATAGCGGCCGATGGCGGGCTTGCGCACATACCAGCCGTACGCTGCGAGAGCCAGGAAGAGAAAGGTGGCGCAGAGTAGAGATTTGCGCTCGGCGATCCAGGCGACGGACTCGACGTTTAATGGATGGACAGCAAAGAGCGCAGCGGCCATTGCGCTGCGCAGGCGCATGCCGGTAGTGCCGTAAAGCAAGAGAAAGAATAGGACCACATTCAGGGTGTGCAGCAGAACGTTGGTAAGGTGGTGACCGGCAGGGCGCAACCCGAACATCTGGACGTCAGCCATGTGCGAGAGCCAAGTGATGGGGTGCCAGTTGGCTTCGGTGGTGGTGGTGAAAGCCCAGGATATGCTGGAGCGCGTGAGACCCTGCTGCACTTGATAGTTATTCGTAACGTAAGGGGGGTCGTCATAGCTGACGAAGCCGTTTCGCAGAGAGTTTGCGTAGAGCGCGAACGTCATCAGCGCAAGGGATATTGCCAGCAGTGCCGTCGCGTGGCGTTGCAGCCACGGCTTGCCATCAGCAGCAGGCTCGGTGGAAAGATCGAACTCAGCCGTGCCCGCAGGCGAGCTCATCTTTTCACCAATTCGTAGTAGTCCTGGACCAGACGGTGGCCTTCCTCTCTGAAAATTCCGAACTTGGCGAGATGGAACTTTTGCAGGCGGAACATCAGCGAGGTTGCCAGGACGCCAAAGCCGTAATTCACGCTGCGCCGAAAGTTTATCGAGGAGGCCTCCGCGAAATAGCGCGTGGGACAGGAAATCTCGCCGATGCGGAATCCGAAATAAATCACCTGGGCGAGCATCTGATTGTCAAAAACGAAGTCATCGCTGTTTTCTTCCAGCGGCAATGATTCCAGAACTTGGCGGGAGAACGCGCGATACCCAGTGTGGTATTCGGAGAGCTTGTAGCCCAAAAGGATGTTTTGAAACAGAGTCAGGAAGCGGTTGGCAATGTACTTATAGCGGGGCATGCCGCCCTGCAGTGCGGAAACACCTAGGATGCGCGAGCCGAGCGCAGCGTCATACTCCGAGTAGGCAATCATGCCCGCGAGCGAAACAATCAATCGCGGCGAATACTGGTAGTCGGGATGCACCATGACCACGATATCCGCGCCGCGCGCGAGTGCCTCACGATAGCACGTCTTTTGATTGCGGCCGTAGCCCAGATTCTTGTGATGAACGAAGGTGACCAGGCCGAGTTTCAGAGAGAGTTCGGCGGTGCTGTCCTGACTGCCGTCATCCACAAGGATGACCTCATCGACGAACTCGTAGGGCAGATCGCCGTGGGTTCGTTCCAATGTCTTCGCCGCGTTGTACGCCGGCATTACGACTACAATTTTTTTCCCGTTCAGCATACGGTGACATCGAGACCGAAAATCATCCATTCCCTGCTGGGTTCGTAACGTTTTCAGCTAATTATCCCGTGCGCAGTGTGCGGACGCAACAGCGTGAGAGTGGCGGATAGAGCAACTTGTCATGAGCGAGCGCTAGGGAGAAATAGGATCGACCGCTTAGCCGGAAAAAAAAGGAGAAAACAGAGGGATTCAGGAGCTGATACAAAAACTACGGATGAGGGAACCTTCCGGGAATTGAGCGTCTCTCATTCCGTGCCAGAGTCCATTGAAATTATAAGGTCGATCTAAGCTACCGTAATTCGGGTACTCGACGAACTAGCTCTCGTCAGCTTGCCGCCCGCTCAACTTTCCACCGGAGCCCTATGTCTATGCCCACCATACACTTATTGGCACTCGCCATCTTCAGTAGTTATATGTCGGCAGGGTTATTTTCTCTTACCCTGCCTGTACTCTTGACGTGCGCGTTGAAAACTGTAAACTGCGGTTTTCTACAATGGCGACACAAGCAAACCCGCTAGAGGAGGTGCTGCAGGATTTTCAGTTCCCGCAGCGCGAGGCCGCTTTTTTTTATGGCTTGTTCCTGCGCGGCCATTCGGCTGAAGAACTTCGAAAGGATATTCAAGTTCCCGCGGCGGTTCTCGCTAAATGGGACCGCGAGACTGTGCGCGAGCCGCAGCTTCGTCCGATACTCGAGACCATCGTCCGCTACCGCCAACACGTCCTGGCAATCTTTGAAAATCTGATTTGTCACGATGCCACAACCCAAAAACTTCAGTAACCCCGTTTCTTCGCAGTTGCCTGCAATTTGAATTTCGTCAAATTCATCTGCCGTTCGTGTGCCGTTCGAATTCAGAAGCAGAACCCGCCCGTCAACGCAGCCGGCGCTTAACGCGGGTTGCAGTGCGCGAATCACTTGCGTAAAATGACTTGGGTCATCCCACTAAACAATCTACTCCCCGGTAGCTCAACGGTAGAGCATTCGGCTGTTAACCGAAGGGTTGCTAGTTCGAATCTAGCCCGGGGAGCCAAACTTCTCAATCAGTTAGCACGAGTCTTCCACGGTCGCCAGCGGGACACCTCTCCGCTTTTAATTCTAAGGCCACATCTTTTCGACATGTGATTGCCCTCTTCATTCACGCTCTGCCTATTCCGCTGCGTACTTCCTAAGCCTCCCTGATTCTCGAACTAAATCTTTACGAGTTGGCATATCATTACCCGGCCATTTGAAACGGAGGCAGAAGAAATGCGCCTGATTCGCTCGCTTTTTGCCCTGGTTTTCGCCTCGCTTTGCCCATTCGTCATTGCCGCACAGTCTTCGCACCCTTTGCTGCAGCGGCCGACGTTCAACGGCAGTCTGATTGTGTTCTCTTACGCCGGCGATTTGTGGACCGTCGACCATACTGGCGGCCACGCCTCTCGCCTGACAACCGGGACCGGCATTGAGACCGATCCGGTCTTCTCGCCCGATGGCACCATGATCGCCTTCACCGGCGAATACGACGGCAACACCGATGTCTTCATCGTCCCCGCAACCGGCGGAATTCCGAAGCGCCTCACCTATCATCCGGCGGCGGATTTTGCCGTGGGATGGACGCCGGACGGAAAGTCCGTGATCTTCCGCTCGAACCGCGAAAGCGGAAGCCCGCGCTATACGAAATTGTTCAAAGTCTCGGTGAACGGCGGGCTGCCCATTGCACTACCGCTACCGATGGCCTTCTCCGGTGAGTTTTCAGCCGACGGAAAATACTTTGCCTATTCGCCCGTGGGCGGCGCATCCCCCTTCAATTATTCTTACTATGTCGCGTGGAGAAACTACCGCGGCGGACTGGCAAGTTCGGTATGGATTGCCGACATGGCCACGCTGGACGTGGTGAAGATCCCGCGGGAACGCTCCAACGACTTCAATCCTGTCTGGGTGGACAAGCAAATCTATTTTCTTTCCGATCGTAATGGGCCCGTATCGCTGTTTCGCTTTGACCCCGCGACGAAATCTGTAACCGAAGTGGTGAAGAATAACGGCGCGGATATTCGTTCGGCCAGCGCGGGACCCGGCGGAATCGTTTACGACCGTTTCGGCGAACTCTTTCTCTACGACACGGCGAGCGGCAAGACAAACCAGATCAGCGTGGACGTGAGCGCGGACCTGCCGGATGTGCGCGCGCGTATTTCTCCGGCCGATCGCGATATCCAGAGCTATGGCATTTCGCCTACCGGCGTGCGCGCCGTTTTTGAGGCGCATGGCGACATCCTCACCGTCCCGGCAAAAGAAAGCACGACGCGCGATATCACCAATACTCCCGGCGTGATGGAGCGCGAGCCGGCTTGGTCGCCGGATGGACAGAGCATCGCGTATTTCTCCGACGAATCGGGCGCATATGCGCTGCACATCAGCAGCCAGAGCGGCGCAGGCGAAGTGAAGAAGTTTCCGCTGGCGAACGATCCCACATATTATTTCCAGCCGAAATGGTCGCCGGACTCGAAGCTGATCGCCTTCCACGACAACAAGATGGAGATCTGGCTGCTGGACACCACGACGAGCAAAGCCACGGTCATTGGCAAAGGCGTTGTCAGCGATGGAGACTACGACGCATCTTGGTCTCCGGACTCCAAGTGGCTCGCCTACACTCAGACGGTCTCGAACCGCTTCCATGCCCTGTTCCTGTACTCCATCGCGTCCGGCAACAGCACGCAGGTCACCGATGGCATGAGCGATGTTCGCCTGCCCGCGTTTGACCGTGGCGGAAAGTATCTCTACTTCACCGAAAGCACGAACTATGGCACGTCCACGAGTGGCCTGGACATGAGCAGCGACGCCTTTAGCGTGACGCGCAGCGTATATGGGCTTGCGCTGGCGGCGGACACTCCTTCTCCCGTTGCGCCGCAAAACGAAGACGAGAAGCTACCCGGAGTAAAGGACAAGAAAGACTCCGGCGACGAGCACGCCGATAAGAGACAAACCCGACGCTGCAAAGAAATCGGAGGAAGCAGACAAACAGGAGAAAACAGAGAAGCCTCCTGAGAAGCCAAAGCCCGTAAACATCGATCTCGAACATCTGGAGGATCGCGCCGTCGCGCTTCCTCTGCCTCCAAACGCCTATACCGACCTGGCGGCGGGCAAGGAAGGCACGCTTTATCTGCTTGAGGGCGGAGGAAGATTCCAGACAGACCGCGGCCAGACGCTGACACGCTTCGACCTGAAGACAAAGAAATCTGAGAAGTTGGCCGATCACATCGCGGGATTTGATCTTTCATTCGACGGGAACAAGATGCTGCTGGAAATAGCACAGAGCGAGTCGGAAGCAGCCCAGGCCGCCGGCGGTGCCGTTCCAAACTTTGTCATCGTTCCCGCCGATGCTCCGGTCAAACCCGGCGAAGGCAAACTGGAACTCTCCAGGATGGAAGTCCGCGTGGATCCCCGCGCTGAGTGGCGGCAGATGTTTCACGAGATATGGCAGATCGAGCGCAGCTTTTTCTACGATCCGCATTATCACGGCGTGGACACGGTTGCGGAAGAAGCGAAGTTCAAGCCGTATCTGGACCAGGTTGGCTCGCGCAGCGACCTGAATTATCTCTTTCAGGAAATGCTCGGCGCTTTCTCGATTGGCCATCTGCGCGGCTTTGGCGGAACGATTCCGCACCCGAATCGCGTGCCGGGCGGTCTGCTGGGCGCCGACTACGAAATCGCCAACGGTCGCTACCGCATAAAACGGATCTACACGGGCGAACACTGGAATCCCCAGGCGCATGCTCCTCTGGCGCAACCGGCGGTGAAAGTAGCAGAAGGAGACTTCATCCTCGCTATCGGTGGCCAGGACCTGAGCGGCTCCGACGACATTCAGCGTTTGCTCGAGGGCACGGCAGGAACGCAAGTGGTGCTGAAGATCGCCTCAGACGCGAACGGCAAAGATGCTCGCAACGTCACCGTGACGCCAATCGGCGACGATCTCAGTTTGCGCAATCTGGCATGGATCGAAGCGAACCGGCGCAAGGTGCAGGAGCTGAGCGGCGGAAAGCTGGCCTACGTCTATCTGCCGGACACCGCGTTGGGCGGTCTGACGAACTTCAACCGCTACTACTTCGCGCAGCTCGACAAGCAGGGAGCCGTCATTGACGAGCGATTCAACAGCGGCGGTCAGGCGGCCGACTACATCATCCACGCCATGCAGCGCACGCTAATGAGCTGGTGGGCTCCCCGCTACGGAGCGATCTACCGCACTCCGCAGGCCTCGATCCTTGGACCAAAGGTGATGATCATTAATGAATTCGCGGGATCGGGCGGCGACGCGATGCCGTGGTACTTCCGAGAAGCGCAAGCTGGGCCCGCTCGTCGGCAAGCGCACCTGGGGAGGGCTGGTCGGAATCGGCGGTATCCCGCCGCTGATGGACGGCGGCCAGGTCACTTCACCCAGCTTTGGTTTCTTCAATCCGCAGGGTCAATGGGATGTCGAAAACCACGGCGTGCCGCCGGATTACGAAGTGGACATGGAGCCGAAGCCGGTTAGCGAGGGACACGATCCCCAGCTTGAAAAAGCTGTGAGCCTGGCCCTGGACGAACTGGCGAAGAACCCTGTGCCGGAGCCGCATAAGCCGGAGTATCCAAACTACAACCGGCCCTGCGGCGCAATAATCCGCGAGTGCGTGGCGCAAACGAATGGTCGTGAGTAGCTACCACAACCTTCCGTTTGTTATTCTTTTCTTCCCGCAACTAGCAGAACGATGCCCCCGACGAGCGCGAGTCCTCCGAGAATCGGAGGCAGTGGAATAGTCTTGTGTTCGGTCGTGCTCGCCTGAATCGGGCCGATGTCCACAATTTTCTTATGCGTCGTGTAGTTGATTCCTTGGTAGGCGAAAGAAATTATCCCAAGGACGATCAAAATCAGCCCGACCACGGACAGGGTCTTCATTGACGCTCCTCGACGTACCCGCAGAATTTCAGCGCCAGATCAGGCTCTTCGCAGAAGTCCGCCGACTAGAGAAACCAAAAACAACACCAGGAAAATAAAGAACAGAATCCTGGCAACCCCTACCGCTGCGGCTGCGATCCCGAGGAATCCAAACACCGCCGCGATCAGAGCTACTACGAAAAATATCAGCGCCCAACGTAGCATAACGCCTCCTTAAAT
This sequence comes from uncultured Acidobacteriota bacterium, assembly GCA_963830375.1. Taxonomy (GTDB): domain Bacteria; phylum Acidobacteriota; class Terriglobia; order Acidiferrales; family UBA7541; genus Palsa-295. The sequence goes on along the minus strand of CAWHMJ010000003.1, from coordinate 139,722 downwards.
CCGAAGTTGGTGTTCAAAGGCTTGTGGCTCAACGGATGGGTTTTAAGCTCTGGAGGCCAAAATCACCATACATGCATTAACGTATGAAACCCTTTGGTTCGCTGTAAGCCCCAAAGCATTCGTTTAAAGGCGGTTAACAAACGTAGCCTCGGGACACCTACAGTGAATTCCACTCTTTATTTACATCCCCTAGCCGATAGTAACCATTTTCAGTTTTAGGTAAGTTACCTATCAAGTTCGATGCTTTCAGATCTTTCCCCTGAAGGGGCCACTCGAACTCACCCCTGATATTTGACAGTGGCCCCTCTCCTCTTCAATTGAAACAATAGGAGTTAGCCATTTTCGCTCTACCAGTTCCCTACATACAATCCTCCCCAAACGTTACAGCGTCTGCCGGATACATCGCTCGACCTCGCTTCCCCATAATGCTAACTGGTATTCGAAGACCAGGAGGGAACCGTGACCATACAAGATGGCAGTGCAAAGACCGAGCCCAGACGCGACCCAATCGACGAGCCGGGACGCAAGCAAGGTGACCGCGTGCCTGAAATTATTGACCCGCCAGATCCGCGCCGCCACGATCAGCCAGGCCCCGACAGCCCGCGTCGTCCTGAAGACCTACCCGCGCAAGAAGTTCAGCATATGCCTCGCTGATATGTCTTGGCAGTAGAGACATTCGGCGCGTCTGAACTTAGACTTGAACGAGACAACGCGAACATTTTCCTAACAATCCAAACTTATGGAGGCTTTATGTCAGACAAGCAATTGGCACACCTGCGAGTCGCAATTCTAGCCAGCGACGGTTTTGAACAAGCCGAGCTCGAAAAACCGCGCAAAGCCCTGGAAGAGGCGGGAGCTACGGCCTCGGTCATCGCCCCAAAATCCGGGAAGATTCAGGGATTCATTCACGATGAAAAAGCGGACAAGGTCGACGTGGACATGACTCTCGACCAAGCTGATCCCGATGAATTCGATGCGGTTCTTCTGCCCGGCGGCGCGTTGAACGCTGACTTCTTGCGCGCTGAAAAAAAAGCGCAAGACTTCATCCGCCGAATTGATCAGGCCAAAAAGCCCATCGCTGTGATTTGCCACGCGCCCTGGCTTCTGGTTTCCGCCGGCCTCGTGAAAGGACGCACGATGACCAGCTACCAGACTATCCAGGACGATATCCGCAACGCCGGCGGAAACTGGAAGGACGAAGAAGTCATCCGAGATCGCAATTGGGTCTCTAGCCGCCAGCCTTCCGACATACCTGCTTTCAACCGCGAAATGATTTCGCTGTTTTCAGAACGGAAAACCAAGGCCACCAGCGCCTAAACTTGACCAGCGGCCGGCTCTCCATACCCGGGCTGAAGTCCTACTGGGATGGAAATAGAGTTGGCCGCCGGTTTTCTTCCGCCTTCAATTCTGTCTAAAATTAGACTGTGCACCCTTTTCGCATCGGTGGGGGCCTTTCGCGTCGAGAGCTGTTCCGCCAACTCGCGGGCGTAGCTGCATGCATCCCGGTTGCGGGATGGAGATCCCTTCCGGCTACCGGAGCAGTGGCAGCCCAGAAACCCGGCGTTGCCCCTAGCGTTGCCCCACTCGTCCAGCTATCCGATCTTCCGCCGGCCACATATTTATCCCCGGGAGACGACACTTTCCTGGAACAGATGGAAAACGCCAACTTCCAGTATTTCTGGGAACAGTGCGATCCAAAGACCGGGATCGTGAAGGACCGGTGCAATGTTCGTGCCTCGGACAAAAGCGTCTTGGGCAGCATCGCAGCCACCGGCTTCGGGCTGACCGCTCTTTGCATCGGCGAAAAACGCGGCTACATTTCTTACGCCCAGGCCCGCGACCGCGCTCTCACCACTTTGCGTTTTCTTTGGAAGAAAATGCCGAATGAGCGGGGTTTTTATTACCACTGGGCCAACATCAGCACCGGTGAAAGATTGTGGCAATCGGAAGTGTCTTCCGTCGATACTTCCATTCTGCTTTGTGGAATTCTCACCTGCCGGCAATATTTCCAGCATTCCGAGATAGCCAGCTCGCCCAGGAAATTTTTAATCGCGTCGATTGGAACTGGCTTTCCGAAGACACCCGCATTCTTCCCCACGGTTGGACTCCCGAAGGCGGATTCTTGCAGTATCGCTGGGACAGCTACAGCGAAATGATGATGATGTACCTGCTGGGCCTGGGTTCCTCTTCCCATGCGCTCCCGGCGCAAGCCTGGGACGCGTGGAAGAGAACCACTTTCGAATTCGACGCCATTCGTTACATCGGCTCCTACGCGCCGCTCTTCGTTCATCAATATTCCCAGGCCTGGTTCGATTTTCGCGGCAAGCGCGACAAGTACGCCGATTATTTTCAGAATTCGATTCTTGCTACGGACGTACACCGGCGTTTTTGTATAAGTTTGTCCGGCAAATTTCCTGATTACAGTGACAATCTGTGGGGCATTACCGCTTCCGATTCCGAACACGGCTACGAAGTATGGGGTGGGCCTCCATCCACCGGACCTATCGATGGCACTGTCGTGCCCTGCGCGTCTGCGGGCTCCATCCCGTTTTTGCCGGGACCGGTCATGCGCGTGCTCCGCAACATCCAGTATCGCTACGGCGCAGGCACCTGGAGCCGCTACGGCTTCGTGGATGCCTTCAATCCGCTCACAAACTGGTATGACAGCGACATTGTCGGCATCGACTCGGGAATCAGTATGGTAATGGCGGAGAATGCGCGGACTGCTTTTGTCTGGGATACTTTTATGAAGAATCCGGAAGCGCAACGCGGCATGGAACGCGCCGGATTTAAGTCCTACAAGCCCTCATCGCCTCAGGAACTGGTGGAAATGCACTCACACTCGGGCCAGCGCCAGTGAAACGGATCCGGGGTGCAACAAAACTTCGCGCTTAGCGGTAGTTAGCGGCCTGTAACTCGAACATCTCCGCATACCGGCCACCGTCCTTCAGCAGTTGTTCGTGGCGCCCTTCTTCCGCAATCTCGCCATTAGCCAGGACTAAAACGCGATCCGCCATTCGCACCGTAGAAAATCGGTGGGAGATCAGTAACGACATTTTTCCCTTGGTCAGCTCGGCGAATCGTTGAAACACCTCGCTCTCGGCACGGGCATCCAGCGCCGCGGTCGGTTCGTCCAATATCAAAAGTTGCGCGTCTCGCAGGTAGGCGCGCGCCAGAGCTATCTTTTGCCACTCGCCTCCCGAAAGATCCACGCCGCCCTCGAACCTGCTGCCCAGCACTTGGTCAAAACCGTTTGGCAGTCTGCGTATCGTTTGTTCCGCCAGGCTCTTGTTGGCTGCCGCGCGTATCAAAAATTGGTTATCGAGGTCTTCGATGCGCCCTACCGCTATATTCTCAGCGGCCGTCATCTCATAGCGCATGAAATCCTGAAAGATTACTCCGATTTCTTTCCACAGGCTTTCGAGGTTGTATTCGCGAAGATCTTTTCCATCCAGCAGGATCTGCCCTTCAGTTGGCTCGTACAGGCGCGTAAGCAATTTGACGATAGTGGTCTTGCCCTGGCCGTTCTCTCCCACAATCGCTATGCGCTCCGAGGGCCCCAGCTTGAAGTTGACGTTCTTAAGCACCATCCTGGGATTCCCGGGATATTTGAACGAAACATTTTTGAATTCGAATCCCGTACGGATCGGTTTGGGTGCTGCTGGCGCCGAAACTTTGGACACGATCTTCGGTTTCACCGCGAAAAATTCCAGCAGGTCCGTCATAAACAGCGCTTGATTGGTAATACCGGAGAAAGTCGTAAAGAGCGATTGCAGGTTTCCACTCGCGCCGGCGATGGCGCCGGAAAGATAAACCATTCTTCCTACGGTTAGCATGCCGATTACGGTCGCGTAGATGACGTACGTATAGCTCCCGTAGTATCCCGCCAAGCCTATCAGCGATAATAGAGATCCGAAAATGAGCCGGCGTTTCGATAAGCCCAAAGTCTGGTGGTACAGCACGTCGGACAAATCCGAATAACGGCCCACAAGAAACGGAGCCAGCCCAAATAGCTTTAGTTCCTTCGCGCTTTCCTTGGCGCCCCCTAAAACCCGTAGGTATTCCAATTCGCGCCTGTCAGGCGTCTGTTGAAAACTGAGTGAGTAATTCATGAAAGCAAAATGAGTTTCACCCAGAAATACGGGAACGATGCAAACCACCAGCGCTAGCAACAGCAATTTTGAGAATAGAAAAATCGCCGCTGCAAGGGTCACTGTGGTGATTAGTTCTTGGATCAGGCGGCCGGCAACCTGAATCATTTGTACCCGGTCGGTGCTTTGCACCCGCGCGCGTTCCAATTTGTCGTAAAAGACTGGGTCCTCATACGACATCAGATCAAGTTTCGCCGCGTGCTTCATTAGCCGAATGCCGATGTGTCGTGTGAATCGATCGGCCAACTTGGTGTCGCAGAACTCGATGATGCGCGCCATAAATGTCGCCACGCCGGCGAGCACGAATTCCAAAAGCACCATCCACCAAAATATATGAGGGAGAGGAGTTTGCTTCAGCTGGTTAACCGAATCGATGATGAATCGCGTGACCGCCAGGATCGACAGTGGGATCAGAGCGGCGACCAGGCGAAAAAAAAGTGTTGAGATCACTACCCCTGGCGCGGCATCCCAGACGATGCGCATGACAGGGGGAATATTCCGGAGCGCCTTAAGCCGTTCGCTCCAGTTGGGCCTCGGAATTTCTTTTATCGCTGGGCTGGTCGCCGACATTGCTACCCTTTCCTCATCTTCGAAACTTCCAGAATTTGAATCGCCCGGATGTGCTGAATTATCGGTTGGCGCCGCAGATTTGCCAATACAGCGCTAGCTTGATCCTAGCGAGCAACATACTTCACGTGCATTTCACTGGCCACGGGCAGCCAGGCGTAAGTAATTGACAGTAAAGGACTTACTTTTGACATCTGGCATTATACCATTGATTTTTTTCGTGCTTTCAGAAGCTTCTACTCGATCGAGCTTTAAAGCCTCTTTCGCCCGTCCATGTTCCAAAATGGCTAGGTTCTTTCTCGACCTATAATACGAGAAACACCCTATCCGTGGACCCACTATTCTATCGTATGCTGAAGCGTGCATACGTCTCCCAGCGATCAGCCCGCTGATCTGCAAATAGCTCCCGTCCCCAAGACTTGCCAAGATTCGCCAGGCGGCTCACGATGTTAAATCTCAAGTTAGACGTGCCGTCTGGCGCTCCCAGGATGGCTGGCGCCGCATCTCCGCGGGCATGGAGATCGACGATCTTTGGAGCCAATTTAAAGCCGAGGCCGAGGCCAGCTCAAGGCCGTTCAGGCAGGACGTAGCCCAGCGAAAGGACCAGCAAAAATCTTGGAAGCAACCGTTCAAAATATTTGCGGCAATATGTGGCAGCATTCTGAAAAAGCTATCGCCTCCCCGCCGCATTTTCTTGCTCCTTACCGTCATTCTGGCCGTTTTATCCTTGGTCGGATTTGAGTTTCTGATTTTCACCAGAGAAGTTGAGCTTCTCTTGGCTTTCGGCGGTCTCTTGCTATTGCTGGTGATGGTCCTCGGCGATCACATCTCCATGCAGAGAGACATTGAAATCGCCCGCGAAATCCAGCGCTGGTTGGTCCCCCGCGTCCCTCCTGACGTTGCCGGAGTGGATATGGCCTTCGCAACAAGGCCTGCCAAGACCGTCGCAGGTGACTATTACGATGCCTTTCGCCGCGCCGTTGACGGCCCGTTGCTGCTCGCCGTCGCGGACGTTGCCGGCAAGAGCGTCCCGGCGGCCATGCTCATGGCCACATTTCAGGCCAGTCTTCGAGCGCTGGCCGGATCGCGCGGCACGCTTTCCGATCTCGTGGTTGGATTGAACCGCCAAGCCTGCTCCAATAATATGAATGGCCGCCGCTTCACCACCGCATTTCTCGCGGAACTGGATCCCCTCACCGGAGGTTTGAATTACCTTTGCGCGGGCCACAATCCTCCGATGTTGAGGCACCGCGACGGAACCATTGAACGGCTGAAGTCCGAAAGCATCCCCCTGGGTATCGAAATTAACGAAAAGTATGAGACTGGGCGGACCGTGCTTGATACCGGCGACGTTTTGATTATCTATACCGATGGTGTCACCGAGGCTCGCGATGAGGACGGAAAGGAATTTGGAGAGGACCGCTTGCTCGCCCTGGTGTCCCAAACGTTTGAGGAGCGAGCGGCGCTAACCCTCGCTGCTATCATGAGAAAGCTCGACGAGTTCGTTGGCGGCGCCCCCCAACACGATGACATCACATGCTTTGTGGTTCGCCGCGCTTAACCCCGTCGAGTTGCAATACGGCAAGCTGACGGCCAAACTACGTCATTCATTGTATGGCCCCGAGCCTGACGCAACTGTAGTCTAATCTCATTAACGTAAAGGTTTGGACCGATTGAGCCGATAGCAGGTTGAACGGTGCTTCAATCAGGGAAACATTCTAGCTACTTTAAATGGAGGCTTTATGAAACGCATGGGTTGGTCGGAAACTGTTTCGGCGTTCGTTGTGGGAATTGGCGTGGGAGCTGCGCTGGGAATTTTGTTTGCGCCACAATCTGGCGAAGACACTCGCGATCAGATAGCGGGCGGCGCGCAAGATACGCTCGACGGAGCGGTCTCTAGTGGCCGGAAGTGGGTTCGCCGCGCTCAGAGAACTGTGGACGATGCCACCGACTATGTGAAGAAGAATGTCGACGACGCCACAGGCTACGTGAGTGATGCAGCCGATGCGGGCGCGCGCGCCTATCGCGACGCCAAAAAAGCGTCTGCCTAAATCGGAATTCGTGCGATTCCGCGGGGGATGGGGAACTTCCCATTCTCCCGCTCGGCTTATCGCAACCGCGCCCAGCGCTTGCCGCTCCCACGTCACGCGCATTTGACGTTACCGCTTTGAGCCTCTAAAGTAGGCAGTGCCACGGAGGCCAAATCGACACCGCCGGATTGAATCGGCGCACGGAAGCTTCCGCTAGGGGGAGATCGAAATGAAGGAAGAAGCCGCTTCGCCGAGTCCCAAGAACCTGACGCGCAAAGAGCTGATTGATCTTTTGAATGAAGACCTGGCCCGGGAATACCAAGCCATTATTTCCTACGTGATTTATTCGCAGGTTTTGAAGGGCGCCGAATACATGAACATCGCGGGAGAGCTGGAGAAACACGCCGGCGAAGAGCTCAGCCACGCGTTGATCATCTCGAATCAAATTGACTATCTCGGCGGCATGCCCACCACTCAACCTAAGCCTGTCCGCACTTCCGAAAAGGCTCGGGACATGCTCAAGTTCGACCTGGAGAACGAGACTACAACCATCCGCAACTATCGCGACCGCGTGCGTCAATGCGAAGCGCTGGGTGAATTTTCAATGGCTGAACACATTCGCGAGATCCTCATGGACGAACAAGATCACCAAATCGCTTTGGCTACAGCTTTGGGAGAAGACGTCCCGAAGATCGGCTCGGAGACCGGTCCAAAGAAGTAGAACGTGCAGATGCAAGCGGTGGCTATCGAACGTCGAGAATTCAACAGGAGATTTCAATGACTGACGGCCCGGACGGAAAAGTAGAGACTTTTCTCGCCAAAGAAGAAGATATCCTCACGAGTGTTGCGCGTACCATCGGTTCCACGCTTGGTACCGTCGCCGCCAAAGTAAACGCCGTATCAAGTCCGTCTCGGCGAAAAAAGGCAACCCGTAAGCGCCATCCTCGTGCGAAAGCCGCAAAGAAAAAGCGGCCGGCGAAAAAATCCAAGCGCAAGAGCAAATCAGCAGCCCGCAAACGCACCGCTCGCAAAAAATCCAGACGCTAGGATCTTCCCGGCGGCAACTGAGCCGCACCGCTCATGCGGTCCAGCGCCCGCCGCTTCTCATTCCGGGGAGCCAGGTATTTTCCGGGAAATCTTCGCTTCATTCGATGTTGTGCTCTGACCTTTTGCTACCGAAAGTTACGCGCATTTCTAAGGTAAGTCCCCGATTGATCCCCCCGAGGTCCGCGCGTATTGTTGCGGCGCGCGAGACGGAAGGCATGTGGGTTCCTCTTATGGCCGTTAGCCTCACGCGCCGTTATTGTTCAAGGAGACGAAATGAACTCGAAATCCTTCGTGGGATTGCTCACCATCGCCGCAATCGCTATGCCTGATCGGATGTTCCGAGGGCGCCAGGAAATCCCCGGATGTCACTGACAGCATCAGAAAATCCCTCGACCAGTCCAATCTGCACGACGTAAAGGTCAGTCAGGACCGCGATAAAGGCGTGGTGACATTGACCGGGCAAGTAGCCTCCGCTAGTGACAAGTCGCAAGCTGAATCCATCGCCAGGTCCATTGCCGGCTCTCAGGTAGTTGCTGATGAGATCGCCGTGGTTCCTTCAGGCCCTGGTGCCGGCGACGCCAAAACAGTCAATTCTGACCTGGACAAAGGCATCGAGCAAAACCTGGATGCTGCATTGGTTCAGAACAGATTTAAAAAGGATGTAAATTACAGCGTTAAAAACGGCGTGGTTACGTTAACCGGAGAAGTGAATTCGCAGTCCAAGCGCTCCCTGGTTGAAAGGGTCGCGGCCGGAGTTCCCAACGTTCAGCAAGTTGTGAATGAGCTGCAGGTCAAGAATCAAAAAGCCAGTTCGACACAGTAGATGCCTCGCCAGCGTAATGCATCGCAAGGCTTTCGCCGGATGATCGACCTCAGGAACAATTAGAATCTATCGCAATATTTTTGATAGCGACGGATAGACTTCCAGTCCGCCGTTGTGGTCGTAGTGGATGTATCCCAATTTCCTGAATTTATTCATGAAGAAATTCACACGCGGGCGCGTTGTGCCCACCATTTCCGCCAGCGTGTCCTGGTTCACTCTCTGAATGATCGAGAGGTTTTCGTTCCCTTTCTCGTATTCCGTGAGCAACAAAAGCGCGCGGGCCAGCCTCTTTTCGCTTGAGTTAAACAAGTGGTCGATCAGATCTTGCTCGATGCGGTGATTGCGCGATAGCAGATAATTAATGAACTGGGTGCAAACGTGGGGCTCTTTTTCGATTATTTCAATCATCTTCTTTCGATCGATCTCCAGGATCGTGCTGGCCACCACTGCGATTGCTGAAGTCCCGTAATTGGCGTGGCCGCTGATACATCCCTCGCCAAAGAAATCCCCCCTTCCCAGGAAACCGAGCACACCGCTTCTTCCGCGTTTCGAAACGAGAACGAGCTTCACTACGCCTTGTCTGATGTAGTGCACGGCCTTGCACTCGTCCCCCTGCGAGAAAATGGTCTTGTCGGGCAAGTAATCCACACTCTTTCCGGGTGGCAGCGCCGACGGAAAAAGCGCTTTTGTCGTATTACATGGCTTGCTTGGCGTCATATCATCCCCAGCGCGTCCAAAAGCAGTTCCTATGATGGATTCTGAATTATCACGGAACCAGTATCTTGTCTGACTAATTCAGATTTGTCTGTCTAACATTGAACAGACAAATCCTTCGAACCTGCCTAATATGCCTGGTCCTTCGCGTTCTTTAATCCTGGTAGGCCGCAAGGGATCCGTAAAATTCATTTACGTCGCCGGCAGAGGTCCATGAGCCTAGGATACGATATCTTCCGCAAACTCGATGACGGCAATCCGCTCTGGATCGCTGACGTTGTTTCGTTGAGCGAAGCCAAGGAACAAATAAAACTGCTGGTCTCCCAATCCGCAGCAGCATATTTTGTGCGTGACGCTTCCACCGGCAAGGTCGTTTTCAGCACTCCTCCTGTATCCTGACCCATCCAACCTGGTACTCCAGATACGCTTGCTAAGACGCAGAAATTTCCTCAATAGAACAGTGTATACCCCTCTAAGTATAGAATCTAAAGTGGTAATTGAGACCCCTGCCTGGCCACCCATGTGCCCTATTAGGGGTGTGCATCGAAGAAACATACAGAACTTTTCGGAGGTCTTCATGGATACGAATTTCGATATTTTTAAGCGGCTTCAAAACGGCAGGCCGCTCTGGATCACGGCCGTGCCGGGAATCGAGGAAGCGCGCGTGCGAGTAGATCGGCTGGAAGCCATTGCGCCTGGCGAGTATTTAATTTACTCGCAGAGTAAAGGAATTATCGTCGAATACGTAAACGCCTAGGGACCCCTATTTACCGGAATCCTCGATCCATTCCTACTCCGGAACCGGCCCAGCCCGCGTCACATGCCTGTAATGCTTTCCTTCTGCGTATCCTGATAGTCTAAGCGTCCGAGGCAAGCATGGCGCGGAACAAGCTGGCAGCTCCCCATTTATTTTTGAATCGTCATTTTTCCTGGCTGCAGTTCAACGAGCGCGTGCTTGAAGAAGCGCGCGATGCAAAGAATCCGCTCCTTGAGCGCGTGAAATTTCTCGCCATCACTGCAAGCAATCTGGACGAATTCGTCGAAGTGCGCGTCGCGGGGCTTTTGCAGCAGGTCGAACACGGCATCAAAGATCCGGGCCCCGATGGCCGCACGCCGCGCGAAGTACTCACCGAGCTTGCCGTTCGAACCCATGCATTCGTAAAAGCTCAGTACGATTGCTGGCGGGAAGATCTCGTTCCTGGGCTTGTTGCCGAATCGATTCGTGTGGTTAACATGCGTGCCTTGCGGCCAGCTGCACGCGCGCACATCGGCAATTTTTATGCAAAAGCCGCGGAGCCGCTGCTCACGCCGGTCACCATTGATCCCGCTCATCCATTCCCGCATGTAATCAACAAGGCGATTTGTCTGGCGTTCCTGCTGCGCCCCAAACGGCGCGGTTCGCTCCCTTATCTCGGAGTCGTCACCGTCCCGCGCGCCCTGCCCCGCTTGGTACAGGTGCCCGTCAGCGAATGGCGCGGTCGAATATGTTTTCCTATCCGACGTCATTCACGCCTTCGCCGAGCGCCTGTATCACGGATACGAAGTTCTCTCCGCCGCGGCTTTCCGCGTTACCCGCAACAGCAATCTCTATTTGGAAGCGGAGGAATCGCGCAGCATTATGGACTCCGTCGACGCCCAGCTTCATAGCCGCAGAAAAGGCGAGGCTGTGCGCCTGGAAATCGAAGCGAGCGCTAATCAGGAAATTATCGACCGTCTGGTCGCGAATTTCCGTTTGGCACCCTGGCAAATTTTCCGCGTGGATGGCCCTCCCAATCTTTCGCGCATCGCCTATCTTTATGATGCCATCGCGCGCCCCGATCTGAAATTCCGCTCGTTCGTTCCTCGTGAACTGGCATTGAAGCCCGGGCCCAGCGCGCTTTTCGAGCTGATTCGAAAGCGCGACGTTTTGCTGCACCATCCCTACGATTCCTATTCATCCGTCGTCCGCTTCATCGAAAGCGCTGCGACGGATCCCGACGTTCTGTCCATTAAGCAAACGCTCTACCGCACCAGCGAAAATTCGCCCATCGTCCGCTCTTTGATTGAAGCCGCCGCCAAGAAAGAAGTCGCCGTTGTGGTGGAGCTGAAAGCGCGCTTCGATGAAGCTTCGAACATCCGCTGGGCGCGCAATCTGCAGGACGCCGGCGTGCAGGTCTTTCATGGCTTGGTGGGCCTGAAAACGCACTGCAAACTCGCCCTCATCGCCCGCCGCGAGCAAGGCGGCAAAATCCGCCAGTATGCGCATCTCGGCACCGGGAACTACAATCCTTCCACTGCCCGCTACTACACTGACCTGAGTCTGCTGACCAGCGACGCCCGTATTACCGCCGCCGTGCAAAACGTTTTCAATTATCTGACCGCCTATTCCGAACGCCCGCAATATCTGCCGCTTTTTGTGGCACCGTTGAATTTAGGAAAAAGCTGCTTGAGTTTGATTGAGCGGGAAACCGCTCACGCGCGCGCCGGTCGCCCGGCATTCATTTTCGCGAAGGTAAATGCGCTGCTCGACGAACGAATTATCCAGGCTCTCTATCGCGCCTCGCAGGCTGGCGTGCAGATTGAACTTATCGTGCGCGGTGCTTGTGCTTTGCGTCCTGGCGTTCGTGGAGTCAGCAGCCGCATTCGAGTCAGAAGTGTCATCGGCCGATTTCTCGAACACAGCCGCATTTTTGCTTTTGGCAATGGAGGCAGTACCGAAGTCTATCTGGGGAGTGCCGACTGGATGCAGCGCAACATTAACGAACGCGTCGAAGTGATGTTCCGGTTGAAGGATCCCGCCCTTTGCACTCAGGTTTTCACCCAAGTCATTTCGCCATACCTGGCCGATACCGAAAAGACTCGATACTTGCTCCCGAGCGGAGACTACGTTCGCGGGCGCGAAGCAGGTCTTCTCTCCGTCTCGCGCAATGGGTTCCGCTTTAATGCTCAGGAGTTTTTAATCGGTTTCTCGGAAGCTCACGAGGACATGCAAGCACTACCGCCGTTGCCGCGCTTCGTTAAGCTTCCGGCGCCGCGTAAAGGCGCAGAAAACGTCTCGCATGCTCCGGCCCGCGAATAGTCTTCAGCGTAAGAGAAGATCAAACCTAAGGCAGCGGTCCGTATACATCGAGCTGGGTTTGTGTGCCGATATACACTTTGCCGTTCGCGATCGTCGGAACAGTGAACTTTACTGCGTCCCCTGCGGTATCTCTACTTCCGGATAGGCTGCTGTTCCACAACGGTGAAAGATTGCCCGCTTCATAGGCATACAATACTGCGGGGCCGGGCCCGGGCCCCGGATTGCCGTAATCAGATGAGTCAATCACCCAGATGATTCCATTCGTGTCTCCGTTTCCGGAAGCCGCCGGCGTTGTACCCGGAAAGCCGAACGAATGGCTGGAAGTTTCGCTGGGTGTGGCAGACAACGACCCGCTCGTTAAAGGAAAAGACTTCAGACTATCGCCGGCGCCTCCGAAATAAACGATGCCGTTGAAGTAAGCAGGCATGCTCCACAGCCCGTTAATTTCCCCTTGAATTTCCTGCGTAATCTGCGCGTCCTTGTTGTTGCAGCCCGTCTGGCAGTAGTGCAAATTATTCGCCGTCATCTGGTCCCGGTTGATCACATAAATCGTTCCTTCTTTCCCCACTTCTACTAGTTCGTGGGTAACGCTCCCCGCTTGGTCCGGAAGCAACAAAACACCGCCCGACCCTAAGTCGACGTCGCCTGAGGAAAGGCTGCTTTGATCGTACGGAGTGAAATAGTCCAGCAGGGAAAGCGTCGAAGTGCCCGGATAAAACAGTTTCATGATCGTGTCGCCTAATTCCCTTGCTGGCACGTGTGTTGTGTCGAAGTCGCCGTTTCCCGACGCAATAAAAATGTTTGCGTTGGAATCCCCGGCCACGCCTGAACCGGACATCCAGAAACCGCCGTCACTTCCGTTCGGAGTTGTGACCAACAGAGATGTTTGAGTGAACGTCCCGACATCGTAACTAAACAGCCAGCCATGATAGTTCCCCTCGTCGCAATGCGACGCATAGCCAAGGTAAAGCACCCCATTCAACCATAGCAAACCCGGCCGGTTCAGATGGTGAAGGCCGTCTAGACTCACCATACCGCCGCTGCTGCCGGCACCGGTTCCCGGAGCCGACGCCGTGATTGCAACGGGTCCCGGCGCCTTTTCTGCGCCGGTCGTGATATCGAGCGCGTGAAGCCGGTGGATGTATTTTCCGCCTTCCTCGGACGTTGCTTCCAGGTACATCGTTCCGGTGCTGGGATCTATTACCGGCGTGCTCGTGATACCTACCTGGGGAATCAGATCGGTACAACCTTCGTCGAGACTGGCCTGAATATTCACCGTCGTTGCACCCGCCGCGGCTCCATGCTCGATATCTATCACGCTTGCATGCCACAGCAATCCCGCGTTCGTTCCCGTATTGCTGTCGGCGTCAAACGCGTACACGCTGTCGCCTTCCGTCGCCACATATATGACGTTGTGCACGCTTCCACCGATCGTCACATTCGGGACATACAGCGGCTGCGCGTAAATAAATCCATCCACAGTCTGCGAAAACTTCTTGCCGAAAGTTGTGGTGTTAACGTTGGTCGGAGTCAGGACCGTCTCGCTTAAATTCTGTCCCGTACGCCCAATATCATTGTGCTGCGTAAGGACACCTGCAAACCCGCTGCTGTTGCTGGTGTGATTCGTCACACTCAGAATAGAGACGCCCTTTATCGCCCCCACTACCGCCTGGATCGACGTGTACCCGGCGTTCACTCCTCCCGACAGCGCGTTGCTCGTCGCTACCCCTGCCGTGCTTACTGTAGCCACGCCCGTACTCGAAGACGTCCATGTCGCGCTGTCCGTCAGATTCTGCGTGCTGCCGTCACTGAAGTGTCCCGTAGCCGTAAAGGTCTGCGTCGCGCTGTTATCGGCTATGACGGGATTCTGCGGGCTTACCACAAGCACCTGCAGCGATGCTGTGCCGGAAGTTACCGTAAGAGTCGTCGAGCCGGTAATGCCTGCCCGAAACAGCCTTAATCGTGCTCGTTCCTGCCGCCACTCCCGTGGCCAACCCGCCCGCAGAAATCGTAGCCACCGCTCGTGGTCACCGAACTCCAGGTAGCCGTGCCGGTCAAGTTTTGCGTCGAACTGTCCGAGAAAGTTCCGGTCGCCGTGAACTGTTCTGTCGTTCCCTTCGCAATCGAAGGGTTCGCCGGCGTCACCGCTATCGATACCAGTGTCGCGGCAGTCACTGTGAGAGTCGTTGAGCCGGTAATGCCTCCCGAAACAGCTTGAATCTGGCTCGTTCCTATTGCTACCGCTGTGGCCAAGCCGCCCGTAGAAATGGTAGCCACGCTCGTGGTCACTGAACTCCATGTCAGCCGTGCTGGTCAAGTTTTGCGTCGAGTTATCCGAAAAAGTCCCCGTCGCCGTGAACTGTTCCGTCTTGCCTTTCGCGATCGAAGGGTTCGCCGGCGTCACCGCTATCGATACCAGCGTCGCCGCAGTTACAGTGAGAGTCGTCGACCCGGTAATGCCTCCCGAAACAGCCTTAATCGTGCTCGTTCCTGTCGCCACTCGCTGTCGCCAATCCGCCCGGCTGCGATCGTTGCCACCGTGGTGGTCACCGAACTCCATGTCGCCGTACTGGTCAAATTCTGTGTCGAACTATCCGAAAATGTTCCAGTCGCTGTGAATTGCTGCTTCGTACCCTTGGCAATCGAAGGATTCGCTGGCGTCACCGCTATCGATACCAGCGTCGCCGCAGTCACCGTGAGAGTCGTCGACCCGGTGATGCCTCCCGAAACAGCCTTAATCACGCTCGTTCCTGTCGCTACTCCCGTGGCCAACCCGCCCGCTGTGATCGTTGCCACCGTCGTGGTCACCGAACTCCAGGTAGCCGTGCCGGTCAAGTTCTGCGTCGAACTGTCCGAAAAAGTCCCCGTCGCCGTGAACTGTTCTGTTGCGCCCTTCGCAATTGAAGGATTCGCCGGCGTCACCGCTATCGACACGAGCGTCGCCGCAGTCACCGTGAGAGTCGTGGACCCGGTAATACCTCCCGAAACAGCTTGTATCTGGCTCGTTCCCGTCGCCACCGCTGTCGCCAACCCACCTGTAGTGATCGTCGCCACCGTGGTGGTCACCGAGCTCCATGTCGCCGTGCTGGTCAAGTTCTGTGTTGAACTATCCGAAAATGTTCCCGTCGCTGTGAATTGCTGCTTCGTGCCCTTCGCAATCGAAGGGTTCGCCGGCGTCACCGCAATGGACACGAGCGTGGCCGCAGTCACCGTCAAAGTCGTCGACCCGGTAATGCCTCCCGAAGCAGCCTTAATCGTGCTCGTTCCTGCCGCTACTCCCGTGGCCAACCCACCTGCAGTGATCGTTGCCACCGTCGTGGTCACCGAACTCCAGGTAGCCGTGCCGGTCAAATTTTGCGTCGAACTGTCCGAAAAAGTTCCGGTCGCCGTGAACTGTTCCGTCGTTCCCTTCACAATCGAAGGGTTCGCCGGCGTCACCGCTATCGATACCAGTGTCGCGGCAGTCACTGTGAGAGTCGTTGAGCCGGTAATGCTTCCCGAAACAGCTTGAATCTGGCTCGTTCCTGCTCGCTACCGCTAGTGGCCAAGCCCGCCCGCAGAAATGGTAGCCACGCTCGTGGTCACTGAACTCCATGTCGCCGTGCTGGTCAAGTTTTGCGTCGAGTTATCCGAAAAAGTGCCCTGTCGCTGTGAACTGTTTTGTCTTGCCTTTCGCGATCGAAGGATTCGCCGGCGTCACCGCTATCGATACCAGCGTCGCCGCAGTTACCGTGAGAGTCGTTGACCCGGTAATGCCCCCCGAAACAGCCTTAATCGTGCTTGTTCCTGTTGCCACTCCCGTGGCCAACCCGCCCGCAGTGATCGTCGCCACCGTCGTGGTCACCGAACTCCATGTCGCCGTGCTGGTCAAATTCTGTGTCGAACTATCCGAAAATGTTCCCGTCGCCGTGAATTGCTGTTTTGTGCCCTTCGCAATCGAAGGGTTCGCTGGCGTCACCGCAATGGATACCAGCGTGGCCGCAGTCACTGTCAAAGTCGTCGAACCGGTGATACCTCCCGAAACAGCCTTAATGACGCTCGTCCCCGCCGCTGCTCCCGTAGCCAACCCGCCCGCTGTGATCGTCGCCACCGCCGTGGTCACCGAACTCCAACTAGCCGTGCCGGTCAAGTTTTGCGTCGAACTATCCGAAAATGTTCCCGTCGCTGTGAATTGTTCTGTTGCGCCTTTCGCAATCGACGGATTCGCCGGCGTCACCGCTATCGATACCAGCGTCGCCGCGGTCACCGTGAGAGTCGTGGACCCGGTGATGGCTCCCGAAGCAGCCTGAATCTGGCTCGTCCCTGTCGCCACTCCCGTGGCCAACCCGCCTGCACTAATCGTCGCCACCGTAGTGGTCTGAGAACTCCATGTGACCTTGCTGGTCAAGTTCTGCGTCGAGTTATCCGAAAAAGTCCCCGTCGCCGTGAATTGCTGTTTCGTGCCCTTAGCAATCGAGGGATTCGCTGGCGTTAGCGCTATCGATACCAGCGTTGCCGGCGTCACCGTCAAAGTCGTCGACCCGGTGATGCCCCCCGAAACAGCCTTAATCGCGCTCGTTCCTGTCGCTACTCCCGTGGCCAACCCGCCCGCTGTGATCGTTGCCACGCCGGTGGTCGCCGAACTCCATGTCAGCCGTGCTGGTCAAATTCTGAGTGGAACTATCCGAAAACGTTCCCGTCGCGGTGAACTGATCGATCATGCCTTTGGCAATTGAAGGGTTTGCCGGCGTCACCGCTATCGATACCAACGTCGGCGCAGTTACCGTGAGAGTCGTCGACCCGGTGATAGCTCCCGAAACAGCCTGTATCTGGCTCGCTCCTGTCGCCACTCCTGTGGCCAATCCGCCCGCAGTGATGGTAACGACGCTGGTAGTCTGCGAAGTCCAAGTCACCGAGCCTGTCAAGTTTTGCGTGGAATTGTCCGAAAAAGTCCCCGTCGCCGTGAACTGTTCCGTCTTGCCCTTCGCAATCGAAGGATTCGCTGGCGTCACCGCTATCGATACCAGCGTCGCGGAAGTTACCGTGAGAGTCGTCGACCCGGTTATGCCTCCCGAAGCAGCCTGAATCGTGGCTCGTTCCTGCCGCCACCCCTGAGGCCAAGCCGCCCGCAGTAATCGTGGCTACACCGCCAGTCTGCGAAGTCCAAGTCACCGAGCCAGTCAAGTTCTGCGTGGAATTATCCGAAAAAGTCCCCGTCGCCGTGAATTGCTGCGTCGTGCCTTTCGCAATCGAAGGATTTGCCGGCGTCACCGCTATCGACACCAGCGTCGCGGAAGTCACCGTCAAAATCGCCGAGCCAATGACGCCTCCTGAAACAGCGTTGGTAGCGGCTGCCCTGACGCCGGCGGATCCTGCGATTGTTGCCTCAATTTTGCTCGTTCCTGCCGCTATTGCTGTGGCCATCCCGCCGGGAGTAATCGTTGCCACGTTCGGATTCTGAGAACTCCATGTTACCGAGGCGGTGAGATTCTTCGTCGAGCCATCGGCATAGTTCCCGGTCGCCGTGAACTGTTCCGTCGTTCCGGCTGCAATGGTTAGCTTTGTTGATGTCACAGAGATAGAGCTAAGCGTCGGTTCAGCGGAAAGCGGCTTACCTGCGCAGCTTGACAACACAACCAAAGCGCAAACAGAATAATAAAACGGAAATCCATCGGACACTAGAATGCCGCAGACCTACCATAATTGAAATCCCCCAAACGATTTGAATTTCCGGCGCTCTGTGCCGCATCTGCGCGCTCGCACAGGTCTATCTCATGCAAAACCGACACTACGGGCTGGTACACGGAGGGACGGCCAACTCGGGGATTATAGCAATCTCTCAGTTTCAAAGGAAAGACCCCAAAGTCGAATGTGAGGAAAAAGAAACCTCTCTTTGCTCCAGTTTCGCCCCACGGCTGATTTGTATCGAACTGTGTTTTAAGCGCCATCGAAGCCGTTATACTTCGCCAATGGAATTGGACTTCCCGTCAGCCCTCGAATGGCTCCTGGGCCCTGAGCCCATAGACGCCACGCGTCCCGGCCATCTCTGGCCGCGCTGGATTTTCCTCCGCGCCCTGGGTTTGATTTACTTCTCCGCGTTCTATTCCCTGCTGTTTCAAATCAAGGGTTTGATCGGCCCCAATGGAATCCTTCCCGCCACTGATTATCTGAAAGCTGTTGCCGCAGCATTGCCGGCACAAAAATTCTGGTTTGCACCCACCCTGTTCTGGTTCAGCGCCACTGATCGCTCCTTGATGGCCGTCTGCTGGCTGGGAGTCGTCGCCTCTATCTTACTGGTCGCAAATCTCTGGCCGCGCGCCTCGCTCGTAATCTGCTTCGCTTGCTTCCTATCCTTTGTCTGCGCCGCCCAGGATTTTTCCAACTACCAATCCGACGGCATGTTGCTCGAAGCCGGCTTCCTTGCCTTATTTTTCTCTCCTCCGGGATTTTTGCCCGGCCTCGGACGCGCAAATCCGCCGTCCCGCGCCAGCCTCTTTCTTCTTCAATGGGAATGGTTTCGCATCTATTTCGAATCAGGCGTGGCCAAAATCGCCAGCGGCGACGTTGCCTGGCGCAATTTCACCGCCATGGACGACTATTACCAGAACGGCCCGCTCCCCACCTGGATTGGCTGGTACGTCCAGCAATTGCCGCACTGGTTTCACGCCTCCGCCGTTTTCTACACTCTTTCGACTGAACTCGTCTTCGTTTGGTTGCTTTTTCTCCCCAGGCGTTTTCGTATTCTCTGTTTTTGTATCGTCACGCCGTTCGAAGTTTCCATCATCCTCACCGCAAATTACGCTTTCCTGAATTATGTGGTTCTCCTGCTGGGCTTCCTCTTGCTTGACGACCGCGTGATCGAATGGATCGTGCCGAGCGCAATCCGCGACCGCATCGAAGCGATAACCTCGCTGAAATTTCACAAAGCGCCTACGACCATGGAAGCGCCTGAAAACGAAATCCCGCGTGTAACTTGGCGCGAACGCCTCACCCCGCTGCGCAGAACAATTGCCGCTGCCTGCCTCGCCTTCATCTTTTATTGCGCCACCGCCCAGCTTGTCTGGATGCTGTTTCCCAGCGCGCCTCTTCCGCAATCGCCCTTGCGCGCGATCGAACCTTTTCGCATCGCCAATCGCTACGGCCTTTTCGCCGTGATGACTCACGGCCGCTACGAAATTGAATTCCAAGGTTCGCTCGACGGAAAAACCTGGACGCCGTATCCCTTCCGCTATAAGCCGCAGGACATTCACGAAGCCCCGGGAATTTACGCCCCCTATCAGCCGCGCTTCGATTGGAATTTGTGGTTTGCTTCGCTCGGCCCCTGGCGGGATTCCCGTTTCGTCGTTTGGACTGAAGAACGCCTGATCAAAAATGATGGCAGACGTGCTCGAACTTTTCGCCAAAAATCCTTTCGCCGGCGCGCCGCCGCGCCAGGTCCGCTCCGTAATTTACCAGTACTGGTTCACCGACCTGCGCACCAAGCGCGTAAACGGCGATTGGTGGCGCCGCGAACTCCTCGGCGAATATGCCCCCGCCCTCGAACGCCTCGCCGACGGAAAAATCGTCATCCTGGATCTCCCCATCGCCGAACCCCCCGAACCTTAGCCGAGGTCTGCGCCGTTGTCTTTCGTAGCGCCGGCGTCTCGCCGGCTCTTTTGACTTCCTTCAACGCGCCCCAACCTCTCCGCCCCGCCCGAATCAATTCCGTCGGGGCGCAGCATGCTGCGGCCGCAGCTGCACCGCCTCGCGTGAACGTATAAGCCCATGCCCGTCCGATTGAACGCGGCAAACCCTATCGTTCACTCATAAATTCCGTAATCTCCGCAAACGACGCCGCATCATCCCCAAACGTGAACGTCCCTTTCTCCGCGATCTCGCGAGCGGCTCGCAAAAACGCTCCGAACGCTGCACGCGTCAATGCCGACCCAACGCTAATCCGTCGCACCCCCGCCGCCGCAAGGTTCGCAACCGTCAACCCGCTCCCCTTCCCGCCTGCCAGCACGTTCACCGCACGCGGCGACACCGCCGCACAAACTGTGCGAATTGCCTCCAGATCAGGCAATCCCGGCGCGTAAAGCACGTCCGCTCCCGCCTCCGCATAAGCTTCCAAACGCCGTATCGTGTCTTTCAAGTCCGCGCGCCCGTGCAGAAAATTCTCCGCCCGCCCCACCACAACAAACGGAAACGGCAGCGCCCGAGCCGCCGCCACTGCCGCCGCAACGCGTTCAACGGCCAGAACGTGATCGTAAATCGGACGATTCGAATCGCCGCTAGCGTCCTCCACAGACCCGCCCACCAGTCCCACTGCCGCCGCTCTGCGTATCGTCTCCGCCACGATCTCCGGCTCATCCCCAAAACATTTCTCCAGATCGGCAGACACCGGCAAATCAGCTCGCCTCCACAATCTCTCGCGCATGCTCCAGCGTCTCTTCGCGGCTCACCAACCCCGCGCCGTCCCGCCGCCCCAACGAGAACGCCACACCCGCGCTCGTCGTAGCCAGCGCCTTAAATCCGAGCGAAGTCAGTATCCTCGCCGTCCCCGCATTCGACGGATTCGGTATCACAAACGTCCCGGGCCCGTCATGCAGCGCCCGAAACCCTTTCCCTTTCTCCGCCTGGCTGATGGACATCTCACTCCTCCCCTTTTCGACAAACATCATACCTCTCGTTCGCCTCTCATTTACCCTGTCATCTCGACTAGTCCTGCGCGCCTTTTCTGGCCCCTATTGTCTAGGGGCGCGGGACGCAGTTCGAGGGATCTGCTTTTGCCTTCTGTTCGTGCCACTACTAAAATTCACTTCAGTACGATTGAAACTATCGCGGAGTGCCAAACTATTTTCTGCGGTTCGCGCAGAAACGGGTTTGGTTTGGACCAACCGCCAGCTCGAGGCTCAACGGTGTTGGCAATTTACTCTCAATAGAGTTAAGCATGAACTCTATGACGCACTTTGAAATTTGGTTTTCGCGCGAATCGGAATGTAGGAGCGGCTTGCCTCTACTGCGGTGACGTTCCGAAGGTGGGAACGCTACTTAATGGAAGCGTAAGTCAGGCTTGTAGTTCCGCAGCCGAACAACCCGAAACAATTCTTGGCTATCCTGGCTCGATAACCTGTCGGGTAATCATCGCGCACGGCATTTCTCCAAGTGTGCCCCGCACTTGGAATGCTTCCGAAGAAAGTTCCTTCGGGGAACTCCTCACGACGCTATTATTATTCTTTCAGGGGTGATACCCTATGAACAATCGGTTTTGGAAATTGGCTATCGCGGATGCACTTCTCCCTGCTAACTACCTCAGTTCCTCTTTCGCGTGCGACCGAACAACAAACCATAGAACACGCTCCTACGGTAGAGCAATGTCAGGCGGACCAGGCAGTATGGGTCTCGGAAGTG
Organism: uncultured Acidobacteriota bacterium; assembly: GCA_963830375.1. Classification (GTDB taxonomy): domain Bacteria; phylum Acidobacteriota; class Terriglobia; order Acidiferrales; family UBA7541; genus Palsa-295. The sequence continues at coordinate 117,963 of CAWHMJ010000003.1, read as the reverse complement.
GACGATCAAGCTTCGATTGATAAGGAATCATTTCATACCTTAGACCAACGAGTTGTAGAAATGGGCGAATGTGAGCACGTAGACTCCCGCAACAGGGTTCGTTACTACATCGCAGCGGGCGCAACGCGCGGAGAAGAAGCTACTCGCATGGTCAGCTTCCTCGGTCGGCACAATCTCTACGACCAGTTCGTCGCAGAAGACGCTGCAGGAAAAAGATGAATCTCCTTCCTAAAAACAGAACAACGAGCGGGTAACAAAACCTCCTGGCGGGTGGCAGATCCTACATTTCTTAGAGGAGTGCGGACTTCGACACTGCGCTCTTGAGGGCTTTCGTCTCGACTTCCACTTCGTTTCCCAAAGTGGGAATTGAGCCGCTTCGCAGAGTTATGCTCACAACGTTCACATCCTTGAATTTCGTCCAATCACATGCTAGCGTCGGTCGTGATTAAAATAGAATATCGTCGAACGCTTCATCAAGGCTCAATTGGGATACTCCGCCAGCCCTCAATCCCTAGGCTTCCCAGCTACAAAAGATCCCCCAGTTTCAAGCTTCCCGGCTGCATTTCTAACCGATACTGGCTTGCAAACAGAAATCGCTGTAACTCATTCAAAACAAACGACCGCGACATTTCTAACCGATACTCGAATCGCATGCCAGCCATTCAAGTTGCCGTTGAATTTCGCGAAGCCTCGGCGTTCAGCGCCAAATCCCGTGCCGGATCGAGACCCCATGGGCGTTCCTAATCAGCGCCACCCCAACGATCCCCAGGAAGAATCACGCCCGCCCGAAGTCAGCCCGGAACTCGTTCTAGCGCACCTCGCCACGCTCTCCGAGCCGGCCAGCATTCGCCAGATCGCTCACGGCATGGAGCTGAAGCATCACGGCCGCCGCTTCCTCCCTCGCGTCCTCCACAGACTCACGAAGAGCGGCGATGTGGAAGAAACGCGCGGCGGACGCTACAAACTGCCCGGCGCAAAGGAAACGCAGAAAGCCGCGACAAAACGCAAGGACCGCGAGTCGGCTTCCGCGAAAACTGCCGCGCAGGCCCGCTCAGAAAATCAGAAGCCAATTTCCTCTCCGGCATCGAAACGCAGCCACGATCCAAATCTCATCCCCGGCAGAATTGTTGCGCATCGCGAAGGCTACGCCTTTCTCGTTCCCGACTCTCCCATCCGCGGAATCGACGGCGATCTTTTCATCGGACGCGACAATCTGGGCGACGCGATGAACGGCGACCGCGTTCTCGGCCGCGTCGAACGCCGCCGCCCGGACGGCCGCGCCGAAGGCCGCGTGGTGCAAATCATCGAGCGCCAGCATCCCACGCTGGTCGGCCTCTTCCGCTATGGCGCGCAAGGCAACGTCGTCCTGCCCTATGACACGCGCATCCTGCATGAAGTGCTGATTCCGCCGGGCGACGAGCTGACCCCTGCTTTGCGCGAAAAACTGGGCCCTACCGCGGAAAATCAGCCTCTCGCGAATCGCCGCTTGCGTCTTCCCGAGCTTGACGGCGCGGTCGTAGACGTCGAAATCAGGCGCTATCCCAAAGGTGGCCTCGCGCCTATCGGACGCGTCTTGGAAATTCTCGGTCGCCCGGGCGAAATCGGCGTGGACGTCGAAATCATAATTCGCAAGCATCACCTGCCCCACATTTTTCCCGACGAAGTTTTGGCCGAAGCGCGAAACGAAAAACAGGAAGTCGCAAAATCCGAGCTCGCGGGACGCCGTGATTTCCGCGACCTCGCTATCGTCACCATTGACGGCGAAACGGCGCGCGATTTCGACGACGCCGTTCATGTCGCCTTGCTTCCCAACGGGCACTTCGAGCTTCAAGTACACATCGCCGACGTCGCGCATTATGTTCCGCGCAACTCGGCGCTCGACCGCGAAGCCCATCTCCGCGGCACCTCCGTTTATTTCCCGAATCGCGCGGTGCCCATGCTCCCCGAAGAGCTATCCAACGGCATTTGCTCGCTGAATCCAAAAGTGGACCGCCTGGTAATGAGCGTCGTGATGGAAATGGACGCGACCGGAAAGATGATTCAGTCGGAATTTTTCCCTGGCGTGATTCGTTCCGCCGAGCGCATGACCTACACCAACGTCAACAAAGTCATCGAAGGCGATCCGGAGATGACCGCGCGCTATGCCCCGCTGGTCCAGGATTTCCGCCGAATGAAAGAACTCGCGCTTTTGTTGAATCGCCGCCGCAACGCTCGCGGCTCGATTGATTTCGATCTTCCCGAGCCGGTCATCGAATTCGACAACGATGGACGCATGCTCAGCATCGTCCGCAGCGAGCGCAACATCGCGCACCGCCTGATCGAAGAATTCATGCTCGCGGCCAACGAAGCCGTCGCGCAATACCTGGAAAAGCGCGGAGTCGCTTCGCTGCATCGCGTTCACGAAAAACCTGACCCGAAAAAGGTTCTCGAATTCGAGGAACTCGCGCAAGCTTTCGGCTATTCGCTGGGCGTGGAAGATCTCGCCGAGCGCCGCGTGGCCGTTCGCCACGGTTCGGTACGGCAGGAAGCGCGAGCCGGACGTGGAAAGCGCGGCCGCATGCGCCCGATGACGGTCACATTGCCCGCCGCCGATGAAGTCGATATTCGTCCGCAGCACTATCAGCGCCTCACGCAGAAAATTGCCGGAAAGCCGGAGGAGCGGATTCTTTCCTATCTGATGCTGCGCTCGCTCAAGCAAGCGCGCTACGCCGCCGACGTCCTGGGCCATTTCGCGCTCGCGACGAACGAGTACACTCATTTCACTTCGCCTATTCGCCGTTATCCCGACCTCATCGTTCATCGCTGTCTCAAATGGGCGCTGGAAAATCCTGACGTAAAGCCGATTCGAGCCGCAGTCGAAGACCCTCGCCCGGGCAGACCCGAATCCGTCGCCATGCTGGGACCTTATCGCCGCGTCGAACTCCAGGAAATCGCCGTGGAAAGCTCCGAAGCCGAGCGTCGCGCCGATTCAGCGGAGCGCGAGCTGATGGAATGGAAGACCGCGCAGTTTATGGAAAGCCATCTCGGCGAAGAGTATGATGCGCTGATTATTTCAGTGCAGAAATTCGGATTCTTCGTCGAGCTAGTGGAAATTTTCGTGGAAGGTCTCGTCAGCGTGGACCGCCTCGAGGAATTTACGGCCCAACGTTGCGTCTTATCGCGACCGCGACCATGCCATCGTTTGCGAACCGCATCGAGGATCGCGCGGCAAAAGCGCGCAGATGATTTTCCACCTCGGTGACCGCATTCGTGTGCGCGCGGAGCGCATTGACCCGTTCCGCCACCGCGTCGAGTTTTCACCGGTTTGAGCCGTGGCGAAAACGGGCGTTATGTTGTTGGATTGGATTGGAATTTAACTACTTTTTAGGAGGTGAGTATGTCGGCGCGCCAGTGCCCGAATTGCTTCGCGTTTCTTCCGCCAGGACAAGTCGTCGCGTACTCCTACGACCTGATCTGCCCCAACTGCCAGCATCCGCTGGAAATCTCCGCACTCAGCCGAAACCTCCCGGCCTATGCCGGCCTCATCGCTGGCGCAATAGTCTGGTGGCTGGCCAGCGCCCACTATTCCGGGCAGCCCGGCGCGCTCGGATGGGTACTGCCGTTGCTCTTGAGCTACCTCGCTTTCAGTATCGTAGCGCCGCTCGTTTTGATGTTCACCGCCGATCTGACGTTGAAACCTTTGGATTCGATCGTCTTTCAGTATGAAGCTCCCCCATCTCACCATCCTTCGCACTAGTTCCTTAGTAATCTTTTAACCAAATAGTATACCTGGTGGTACCATTGACCGTTTTCTTCACGCATTTCAAACTGGTAAATTATGGGACGCTACTCATCGCTGGTAGGCAAGCGCGTGGAAGCGCACTATCGCACGGCCGATATTCACCTCTCGGCGGTGGGCACACTCGTATCCGACTCGGGAGAGTCCATCTTTCTGGAGGACCGCTTTTCCCTGGGCGGCAGAGAAAAAACCATGCGCGTCGAAATTCCCTATCAGTTTGTGATCCGCGTCAGCGAAACTCATGCCGAGCCTTCCCGGCCCACGCCCATTCCGGCCCGGCTTCCAAGAAAAAATCCTAGCGTCGAGCACGGCCCTGCACTGCCTTCTTTCCAATGACTCCGTCGCAGTTTTCCGACAGCATTCTTGCAGTCGTAGCGCGTATATTCGATTCTTATTCCCGGAGGCGTGGATGAAACCAACCGTCGGATTCATGGGGCTCGGATTAATGGGCATGCCGATGTGCAGAAATCTGCTCAAGGCCGGATTTCCGCTAGTGCTATGGAATCGCACGCGTGAAAAGGCAGACGAGTTCGCTCGCGAAAACGCGCAGTTCGATGTGAAAGTCGGAACAAATCCACGCGAGACGGCTGCAAAAGCTGACGTGCTAATTACAATCGTCAGCGATCCGCCCGCGCTGGAAGAAGTTTTGTGGGGCCGCGACGGCGCGATGGAAGGTTTGCGGCGCGGCAGCACGTACATCGACTCCAGCACGGTTTCTCCTGCGCTAGCCCGCAAAATAGCAGCTGCCTGCACGGAACGAGGAGTGGGTTTTCTCGACGCGCCGGTCACAGGCGGCACCTGGGGTGCCGAAAAGGGCGAGCTCGTTTTCATGGTCGGCGGGGAAAAAGAAGTCCTCGAGCGCGCCAAGCCTGCGCTTCAAACGATGGCGAAACACATTTTTCTTCTGGGACCAAACGGAGCGGGTCAAACGGTGAAACTTGCCATGAATTTGATTCTGGCGCTGCAGGTTGACGCGCTGGCTGAAGCGCTCGCGCTCGTTACGACTGCCGGTGTTCCCGGCGAGCGTCTGATTGAAGTGCTGCAATCCAGCATGGCCCGCGCCGGAGTTCTGGACGTCAAAGCGCCGCTTATGCTGAAAAACGAATACCCACCAAGTTTTCCTCTTCGCCTGATGCACAAAGATATTGGGCTCGCGCTCGATCTGGCCAAGCAGCACGCGATCACGCTTCCGGCCGCAGCCGCCGCTTATTCCACCTATGACGCGGTGAAAAAATCCTCGACTGATGACCCGGACTTCGCCGCGGTCGCGCGTTTCTGGAAAAAATCTTAGCGAAGAAATCCTACTTGGCTGTCATGGACGGGAAAAAGCTAAAAGGGAGATCGCGCCCGGAACGCAGCCCGGCCGGAGCGGCGAGGATAGCAGGAATTGCGTTGACGACGACGGCAGCGGTGGCGACGTCGCCATGTGTGCCTCCGGGAATGAGGAGCGAAAGATTCGGCTCGCCCTTCAATTCGATTGTGTCGGACGGCTGCTTTGCGCCGACGTACATTTTCAGTTCCATAAAAATCCTCTCTTTACCTGCGGCAGTTCCGCGAGCGATCTGATGCACTCCAGCCACCTGCCCGCTCGCAACCTCCAGAAATTCTGTCTTCACCTCTTCTTCCGCGATCACTGGATTAATGGTCTCTGAAATATCATCCAAGGCGAAGCCCAGCCCGTCAGCGACCATGGCAATCGATTCCGGCAATCCGTGATGTTTGATCACGCCGGCGGCAACTTGCGTTCGAAATTCTTCGGGCGTCATGCCCGCGCCGATTTTCCTTTGCAATGGCAGGCGGCGCTTCGAGGCGTCCACGATGCGCACGGCGCTGGCCCAGTCCACTCGTTGCGAAACCGCGGAGAGCGTCAAAACCAGTTTGTCCATCACAAATCCGGGATTCACTCCGGTGCCAAGCAGTGCGACGCCTTCCTCCTTCGCGGCGGAGTCGAGTTGCTTTGATAGGTCCGGGTGTTTTCTCCACGGGTAGGCTAATTCTTCGCAGGTCGAAACGATGCAGCAGCCTGCCGCGAGACATTCCAGCAATTGATCCATTACGCTAGGGAGGTAGGACGAAGTGGAGTGAATTACGATATCCACGGCTTTGCCAGCGACAGATTGCGGCTCCGAGAAATGACGACGCCCCAGGGCGCATCCGGCGAACCAGCCACTTCACCGAGGTCGCGTCCAACCTTGGCCCGGTCTTTATCAATCGCTCCGACGATCTCCAGGGTTGCCTTCTGCCGCATCAAGCGAGCGATGGACGCGCCGATGGGCCCAACACCAAATTGCACCACTCGAATCTTCTTCACTCGCTCCCCCTGGACTGTTGAAGAGCCAATACCTTAAAGTTTTGTGTCAGCGACTGCAACCGGATTCGCGGCCCAGTATTGAGCCGGTTTCCGAAGCGCGTTGATCAGGCTCTGAGTCCATGGCGACGGTTGTCACTGCTTTTGGTTTCTGAGTCTGTATAATGCCGTCACACAATGGCGCTTCCCAGCGGAACCAAGCTAGGTCCCTACGAAATCGTCGCCCCTATCGGCGCGGGTGGAATGGGCGAGGTGTACCGCGCGAAGGACACGCGGTTGGGCCGCGACGTCGCGATCAAGGTCCTGCCAGAAACATTTGCGAGGGACGCAGACCGGTTGCGGCGATTCGAGCAAGAGGCGCGCGCCGTCGCTGCGCTCAATCACCCGAACATCCTGGCGATTCACGACATCGGTGAATTTAACGGCGCGCCCTTTCTCGTTTCGGAGCTTCTGGAAGGACACTCACTGCGCGAGGAGTTGAACAGTGGCGCTCTTCCAACGCGCCGCGCTGTGGAAGACGCTTCGCAGATCGCGCAAGGACTCGCCGCCGCGCACGACAAAGGCATCGTTCATCGCGACCTGAAACCGGAAAATGTTTTTGTCACGCAGGACGGCCGCCTGAAGATCCTCGATTTCGGGCTTGCGAAGCTGGCAAAACTGCAAGCTGCTGCGGACGAAAACGCAACGCTCGATGCAACGCCACAGGATACGTCGCCTGGCGTGGTTCTCGGCACGGTCGGATACATGTCACCCGAGCAGGTGAAGGGTGAAGCCGCCGACGCGCGCTCGGATATTTTTGCTTTGGGAACCATTTTATACGAAATGCTTTCGGGCCAGCGCGCTTTCCGCCGGGACACCTCGGCCGAGACCATGACGGCGATATTGAAAGAAGACCCGCCGGAAATAAGCACGGCGATCAAGCCCATCGCGCCGGCAGTCGAGCGAATTGTGCGGCGTTGTCTGGAGAAAAAACCGCAGCAACGATTTCAATCGGCACGAGATCTTGCGTTCAATCTCGAGGGTCTTTCCGGAAATTCGGCGACGACCGGATCGACTGTGTCGGCGCAAGAGACAGTGAACGAAACACAGCCGCGCAAGTGGCTCGTGCCACTCGCTGCAGGTTTGCTCTTGCTCATTGTTGGGGCAGCGGGAGGCTGGTTATTCCTTCGCGGCGCTGGCTCCACTTCACCGCCCTCGTACCATCAACTTACATTTGAAAATGGCTTGATCTACGCTGCGCGTTTCACTTCCGACGGACGCTCGATTTACTACAGTGCGAGCTGGAATGGCCAACCCGTCCAGCTCTATTCGACCGTCCCCGACAGCCCGGAATCGCGCCCGCTGAATCTGATCAATTCCACGTTGTTTGCGGCTTCCCCCTCCGAATTGGCGATTTCGCTCGGTTGCACAGATCGGTATATCGGAAACTGCCAGGGCACCTTGGCCACGGTGCCGGTGTCGGGCGGGTCGCCTCGTGAGATTGCGGCGGATACCCTTTCTGCTGACTGGACTACCGACGGCAGCGAGATGGCCGTCATCCGCCAGGTTGAGGGAAAGTATCGCGTGGAATTTCCGCGCGGGAAGGTGATTTACGAGAGCGTTCGCTCGTTGGGGTACTTGCGTATCTCGCCGCGTGGTAATGCGGTGGCATTTGCAGAATTTGTGAGCGTTGACGGCGATGCGGGATTGGTGGTCGCCCTGGACAGAAGCGGAAAGGAGCTTATCCGTTCAGCGACTTTTGTCAGCGTGGAGGGAGTGGCTTGGCCTCCATCGGGCGAAGAAGTGTGGTGCGCCGTTACACAAAATGAGGGCTGGGCGGACGCTATTCATGCTCTACCGTTAAAAGGCAAAGAACGGATTGTTCTTCGGCTCCCCGGGATGCTTCGGCTACATGATGTGTCGCATGACGGTCGTATGCTCATCTCGAGAGAATCGTGGCGCAGCGGGTTGCAATTTCGCGGACCTGGAGACACGAAGGAACGTGACCTCTCCTGGCTCGATTATGCACAACTGAGGGATCTTTCACCGGACGGCGCGCAGATCGCGTTCGACGATTGGGGATCAGCGGCTGGCGCTTCGGGTCTGGCCTACTTGCGACGAACCGATGGGTCGCCGGCAGTAAAGCTGGGTGAATGGTCTGCGCCTGTTCTCTCCCCAGACGGGACGCGTGCGTTAGTGTCCGAGGCCACGACCGTAGGCCTGGGAATACATCTCGCTCTGTTGCCAACTGGAGTGGGGGAAACGCAAACGCTGAACTCCAACGGAATCCAACAAATTGCTCAGAAAGGTTGGATGCCCGATGGTAAGGCCATCTACTTCGCGAGCGATGATGGTCACGGATGGCGAATGTATGTCCAAGATCTTGTTGGCGGCGCGCCGCATGTTGTGACACCTCTGATTTCCGTGGAGCGGGCACACTTCGAGTCCCACATGGTCTCACCCGACGGCAAATTTGCTTTCGCCCGAGATTTGAGCGGCAAAGGGTCAGCTCTATCCCCTCGCAGGGGGAGAACCCCAGAGCCTTCCGGGCTGCTTGCCGAAAGATATTTGGATCACGTGGTCGGCAGACGGTCGCTCGGCTTATGTCTACCACGATGAAAAAACCTCGGCACCCGTGTACCGGCTCGACGTGGCAACCGGGAAGAGGGAGCTTGTGATGACGCTCGCCCCCACCGACTCTTCTGGGGTAACGGCGATTGTAAACGTTCGCATGACGCCCGGACGGCAAGTCCTACGCGTATTCCTTTGATCGGGAACTGTCGGACCTTTTCCTGGTAGAGAACGTGCGCTGAGTTTGGCCCGCGGTGCGAAATTCGGGCCGTATGAAATCGTCGAAGCGAGTCGCGGTGGCGGAATAATCGCGTCAATCGGTAACCGGTCTCTAGCACGGCACTTGTAGCGTGGAGCCGAGAGCCGCATAATGTGCCGACGCCTCCCGTGACACTCCAGCCCGAAACGCGATCCCCCAAACGAAATTGGCCGCGCAAGACGCTGCAAGTAATTCTGCAGTATGGGGGCAGCGCTCTCGTTCTGTACCTGCTTTTCCGCCTTCTGCCGGGCCGCCAGGTTTGGCAAGCCCTCGGACTTTTACCAGCGCGGCTGTGGATTCTGGTCCTGATTGGGTATCTCGCCGCACACTGCATTGGAGCCGCGAAATACCGGCTGGTCCTGAACCTGGGCGGCGCGGGCATCGGCGTTCGCCAAGCTGCGCGATGTTACTTTGCCGGGCTGTTCGGATCGTTGTTTCTGCCTTCGCTGATCGGCGGAGATATTCTGCGGGTGGCGATGGCACTGCGCGTGGCGAGAAGCAGGGCGGGCGTTCTGCTGGGAAGTTTGGTGGACAGGATTTCCGATTTTACGGCGCTCGCGCTGCTGGCCGCTGTCGGAGCAGCCTTGGTGCCCGGAACGCTTGATCCGCGGAGCCGAAAAATATTCGAGCTTGCGGGCGGGATCGCAATTGTCGGAATCGCTGCTGCCGCGAGCGCGATTGCAATGCTTCCTGTGAGGCGATTTTCCTATCGCATGAGACGAAGGTTCGTCCGGTTGCGAGGCGCGGTTCATTCAACCATAAAGCAGCCCGGAGCAATGGTGAGAGCGCTGAGCATGAGCGTCACCGTGCAACTGATTTTTATCGTTCTCAACGTTGTGCTCGCAAACGCGTGCGGTTTGCATCTTCGCTTCCGCATATGGCTGTTTGCGTGGCCCCTGGCAAAACTTTCAGCGGCTATTCCGATCACGCAAGCCGGCATCGGAGTGCGCGAAGCTGCGCTGGCGGCCTTGCTCGTTCCGTTCGGCGCGACAGCGGTGCTGGCAGTCGCCTCGGGACTTGCTTGGGACGCAATCTCGATTGGTGGGGCAATAGCGGGAGGGATTTTTGCACTACTCGCTGGGCATTTCGGGCCTGGGACGAGGAGCGGGAATGGGAGCTTAAACATGGAGCAGGCGTCGCGGAAAACAAATATCGCTGCTAAGCGCTAGAGTATCTTAGAACCGTGAGCGGGTAGAGCGAATGAATTCGCGAAGCGCAGCGACGTTTGGCCCGTAAGATCCGACACGGCCGGCATCCACGGGCAATCCCAAGAACTCTGCCTTCTCGATACTGAGGCCCGCATCGTCAAGTTCAGCCAGGCTATAGCCTTCCGTGGGCACCAAGCGATTGCGACGAGACAAATCTACAGGGCGCGGCGGCCGGTGCGTGCTGCCCGGTTTTCTTACGATGTTGAAGAAATCGTCCCAGTCTCGCCTATTCCACATAACTCCTCCCGTTGTCCGGGTAAAGCTTTGATGCACCGCAACAGCTTCAGGTCGCTTACAAATTCGCGCCCCACAGCCAGCCCGTCTGGACTGGAGCGTTGCAAATAATAACCCCCGATGTAGTGGAAAGTCGCGTCTGAATTCGGGCTGTTTCCTTTGAGTTATCGCACGATTGGAACACCCCCGGCGTTGCGCCCCGTGTGTATCACAGGGACTGCGGCTTGTAAATTATTGCTTTGGCGCGCCCTCAGAGCTTGAGCTGCGAACATCGGGAGCTGACATCGAATGGCGACGCCTACACGCCGGCCCGGGTGGCTGTTATACTTTTGGGACGTTAAGGGACCGTGCAAGCCAAGTGAAATTCGTATGAGCAACCCAGTCATCGTCGTGCATTACCACGAGGCCTGGCTCAAAGGCCGCAACCGGCGTTTTTTTCTGCGCAAACTTTCCACCGCGCTGCGGCAGTCGCTGCAGGGCATCTCCATAGATCGCATCGAGAAGCCGGGCGACCGATTCGTCGTCTCGCTCGGTGATGGCGCGTCGCAACAAGAAGCGATTGCTCGCGTGGAACAGGTTTTAGGAATTGCGTTTTACGCGCTCGCGCGCACCGTGGAACGCAACATGGAAGCTATTTGTCGGGCGGCCTGGGAAGAAATCGAGCCTCTGAGTTTCACGAATTTTGCCGTTCGCGCAAAACGCAGCGACAAATCGTTTCCTCAAACCAGCCTGGAGGTGGAAGCGGCCGTGGGACGCCATCTTCTGGAAAAGCTTCGCGCGCAAGGTCGCAACGTGAGCGTGCGTTTGAAAGATCCGGAACTGACCTGTTACGTCGAAATTACTTCCGGGCCCGCGCTGGTATATGCCAGAAAAATTCCCGGGGCTGGTGGGCTTCCTGCGAACACCGCGGGGCGGATGATGTGCCTGCTATCGGGGGGTTACGATTCAGCGGTGGCCGCGTACCACATGATGAAGCGCGGCGCGCATTTAAGCTTTGCGCATTTTTACGGGTCGGGCGCGATGCCCGGAGAATCTTCGCTGCACGTGGCCAGCGGGCTTGCGCGGCAGCTCGTGCCGTATCAATTTCACGCGAAACTTTACCGCATACCGTTCGAACCGATACAACGCGAGATCGTGCGCTACGCTCCTGAAAATTATCGCGTGCTGCTCTATCGCCGGATGATGCTGCGGATTGCGGAGGTCCTGGCAAAACGCGATCGCGCTCTGGCTCTGGTTACCGGCGACAGCCTGGGCCAGGTAGCGTCACAAACTTTGCGGAATCTTGTGGCCGTGGATGCCGCGTCGCGCATGGTTGTGTTCAGGCCGCTTATCGGCACGGACAAAATAGAAATCATGGCCACGGCGCAGAAAATCGGGACGTACGATATTTCCTCCGAGCCGTTTCACGATTGCTGTCCCGTTTTTCTTCCGCGCACGCCGGCATTGTATGCCTCCGCGGAAGACCTCGACGAGGCGGAATCGGGACTGGATGTACCCGGACTCATTACTCTGGGCTTGCGAAGCGCGACGCTGGAACAATTTCATTGCACTGGCAGAGAGATTAAGAGCGAAATTTCGCATCCTGGAAAATTTTCCGGGAAGAAGAGCATCGCGACGGCGTGAGCGGCGCAATCAGAAAATAAAAGGGCGCTGAATCTCTCAGCGCCCTGCTTGCAATTGCTCAATCATTCAAACAAAAGCTTTTGTTAGCGGTCTCTTCCGCCTCCGCCGCCATACCCCCCGCGGTCTCCACCACGTCCTCCGCCGCCTCGTCCGCCGCCACCACCTCCGCCATGGCCGCCGCGTCCGCCACCTCCACCGCCGCCATGACCGCCGCCGTGTCCACCGCGCGGACCTCCGCCACCACCAGAGCCGCCACCTTCGCGTTGGGGACGAGCTTCATTCACCACCAGCGCGCGTCCCAGAAAATCCTTGCCATTGAGAGCGGCGATTGCCTTTTCAGCTTCCGCATCATTGCCAATTTCCGCGAAGCCGAATCCCCGAGGTTGCCCTGTAAAGCGGTCGCGCAACAGCGTGAGTGAATCCGGCGTGACGCTAATTTCGGCAAACAGCGCCGCCACCTGCTCTTCCGTAGCCTTGAACGACAGATTGCCCACGTACAATTTCTTCACGGTCGTTCTCCTTGTGCCCCTGACCATCGCCAGGGCGCGTAATGCGAGGCTGAAGAGACAGGATCTCGGCGCGGGCGGCCAGGTCCAGCCACACCCGGCTGAAGCGAGCGCTCCAGCAACTCACGAGCATCTTGCGGCAAGTGCCCTCGGCAGTCAACCACCACGTCCGGAAAGTCGCGGCCCGCCCCGGCAGCCCGGTGGAACGTGGAAAAGTGGTAGGATGCGGCCAGAATTCCTTCGGCCGAAATGTGCGACGGGAGCCAATGTGCGCGGCACGATGATGGATTTTCCGCTGACGATTCAGCCGATCCTGGAGCGCGCCGGAAAATTATTCCCCGCCGTGGAAATTGTATCGCGCCAGCCGGACCGTTCGCTTAAATCCACTACATATGGAGAGATCTACCGGCGTTCACGGCGACTGGCGCGTGCGCTTGAACTCGCGGGAATGGCGCGTGGCGACCGGGTCGCCACGCTAATGTGGAACCATTCGGTACATCTCGAGGCTTATCTCGGCGTGCCGGTATCCGGCGGCGTTTTGCACACCTTGAATCTGCGGCTTCATCCCGACGAGCTTGCTTACATCGCAAATCACGCGCGTGACCGGTATCTGATCGTTGACGACGTCTTGCTGCCCGTTTACGAATCCTTCCGCGCGAACGCGAATTTCGAACGCGTTTTCGTGGTGCCGTTCAGCGGCGGCAAGATTCCGCGCGCGCACGAAAACTACGAGGATTTTCTTTCCGCTGCGGACGATGAATTCGTCTATCCGCTGTTGGAAGAAAACGAAGCCGCGGCTATGTGTTTTACCTCCGGCACGACGGGAAAGGCCAAAGGCGTGGTCTATTCTCATCGCGCGCTGGTGCTGCACAGCTTGACTCAAAGTCTCACGGACTGCTTTGGCATCAGCCACAACGACGTTTTGTTGCCGGCATCGTCCATGTTTCACGCGAATGGGTGGGGCTTGCCGTTCACGGCAACCATGGCGGGCGCGAAGTTGGTTTTGCCCGGCCCGCATGTCGACGCGGAAAGTTTGCTGGATCTGATAGAAAGTGAAAAAGTCACGCTCGCCTGCGCCGTGCCGACGGTTTGGTTCGGCGTGCTCGACGCGCTCGAGAAAAATCCGTGGCCGGTGGAAAATCCCGCAACCCGTGCGAATTATATGCGGGGGTTCCGCGGTGCCCGAATCACTTTTGCGCGGCCTCGACCGCTTCGGTTTTCATATCACCCATCTTTGGGGCATGACCGAAACGGCCCCGCTGGCCACCACTGGGCTGATCAAGTCCACACTGGCGCATTGCACCGATGACGAAAAATATAAAATCCGCGCGAAGCAGGGGATTCCTGCGCCGTTCGTCGAACTGCGAGTGATGGGCGCGCAAGGCGAAGCGCCGTGGGACGGCGCCACGTCCGGGGAGCTGGAAGTTCGCGGGCCCTGGATCGCCGCAACCTATTTTGAAGCGCCGGAAACCGCCGATCGCTGGACCGCCGACGGATGGTTTCGCACCGGCGATGTAGCGACGATTGATGACGAGGGTTACGTTAAAATTCTTGACCGCAGCAAGGACCTCATCAAATCCGGCGGCGAATGGATTAGCTCCGTTGATCTTGAAAACGCGCTGATGTGCCATCCCGGCGTGCGTGAAGCTGCTGTGATAGGCGTGCCGCATCCGAAATGGCAAGAGCGCCCTTTGGCTGTGATTGTCGCGAAAGAAGGCGTCTCGGTGCAGCCGGAAGAGTTGCGTGAATTTCTGGCCACAAAATTCGCGAAGTGGCAATTGCCCGATGCGTTTGTTTTCGCTACGGAAATTCCACGGACTTCCGTAGGCAAATTCCTCAAGACGAAATTGCGCGAACAGTACGCGAATTGGAACTGGGATCGATAGCGGGCAAAAACAACACATTACGCGAAGTCCCCTCCAAGAATAGATCTCGGGCGGATTTTACGTACGGTAGCTGGCGTTGATGCGGACGTATTCCCCGGTGAAATCGCAGGTCCACACGCGGGCCGAGCGGTTGCCAGCGCGCAAATTCACGATAACCCGCACATATTTCGCGAGCATTTTGCGATGCGCCACGCGCTCATCGAAGACGTGTTCGCGGCCTCGCCGGCACACTCGGATGCCCGCGAGATGTATATCGACTCTGCCGGGCTCAAATGAAATACCCGAGCGGCCTGCCGCAGCAAGGATGCGGCCCCAATTGGGGTCGGCGCCCGCGAAGGCAGTCTTTACCAGAGGCGAATTCGCGATCGTGCGAGCGATTCTATCTGCGGCGTAATCCGAGGCCGCACCGCGCACTTCAATTTCGATCACGCGTTGAGCGCCTTCGCCGTCTGCAACGATAGCGAGTGCGAGAGATCTGCACACTCTTTCAAGCGCCGCGCAGAACTTCCGGTAATGGCCAGTTTCGCTGGTAATTCTTCTCGCGCCGCTCGCACCATTCGCGAGCAGCGTGACGGTATCGTTCGTTGAAGTGTCTCCATCCACTGTGATCGCGTTGAAGGTGCGTGCCACGACAGTCCTGAGCGCTTTCGAAAGCAGTACCGGCGAAATGGCTGCGTCCGTTGCAAGAAACCCCAGCATGGTGGCCATGTTCGGCTCGATCATCCCCGAGCCTTTTGCGCATCCTAGAATGCGAACCTGCTTTCCACGAATGCTACATTTTGCCGCAGCCCACTTCGGTCGCGTGTCCGTGGTCATGATCGCCCGTGTGAATCGCTCGAAAGCTGCCGCGTGGGGTTGAGGTTTCGCGCAAGCTGCGGAATCGCATTGAGAATTTTCTCCACGCGCAAAGGGACACCGATTACTCCCGTGGAGCATACGAGCATTTCGTCCGGTCGGCAGCCGAGGGTGCGCGAGACCTTCGCGGCTGTTTTGCGTGAAGCTGCGATTCCTTGCGCGCCCGTGCAGCAGTTTGCGTTTCCGGAGTTGACAATCACGCCGCGGATTTTATGACCGGACTTCTTTAAGAATTCGCGAGAAAGACGGACCGGCGCGGCCTGCACGCGATTCGTGGTGAAGACGGCCGCGGCAGCCGCAGCGGTATCGCTTGTGAGCAAGGCCAGATCGAGGCCGGCCTTCTTGAGGCCGCAAGCAGTAGCCGCAAAAGCGAAGCCGCGAGGAATATCAGCAGGGGAAGGATGTGACTTCATGCGGACATGGGAGTTGCGGACTCGCCGAGGATCGGCAACATGATGCGCTCGGGCAACACGGTCGCAATCACAGCGACCAGTTTGCACGACCGGCGTTTTGCGCACGTGCGACAGTCGCGCTCGATTTTTTCACGTGAGCGCTTTCCTTGATGACGCGACGAATCCTTGGCGCTCGAAGAATTGCGGAGCGTGCGTGACGGCAAAGACGCGTGCGATCCCGATCTGGCGTGCTTCCTCCAAAGCAAACGCAATCAGCTTTGCGCCAATCCCAGACCCGCGAGCTTCCGGGTCCACAGCCACCGATCGAATCTCCGCGAGCTCCGCGCTATATTTTTCAAGCGACAGGCAGCCGACAACCCGGCGGGAGTTTGTCTGAACGAGAAAATGGCCGATGTTCCTGCGGATTTCTTCCTCGGTGCGAGCCAGCAGCAATCCCTGGTCGGAGTAGTGCGCTATCAGCCCGTGAATGGAAGCGGCATCGGAAATTCTCGCGCGGCGCGCTCTCATAACTCCGTCTCCAGCTTTGCGAGGCGGGCCTTGAATTCTTGCAGCGCGGCTCGAACCGCTCCGGGAGCCGTTCCGCCGGGCAACGAGCGGCGTGCCAGAGCGGATTCCAAAGTCAGCGCAGTGCCCAAATTCCCGTCAAATGACCGAGCGAGAATTCTTTCAGCCGATCGACCGGCATTTCGCGGATCGATTTCCCTTCTTTTTCCGCCGCTTGAAATACTTTGCCTGCTATTTCGTGCGCTTCGCGGAAGGGAACGCCGAAGGTCACTAGATAGTCGGCGACTTCGGTTGCCACGAGCGCCGGATCCTGTGCCGCCGCGCGCAAACGATCTTCACGAAACTGCGTGGCCGCCAGTGTAGCCGCCGCAATTTGCACCATGGCGAGAGCTTGGTCGTGCGCCTGGAAGAGATTTTCTTTGTCTTCCTGCAAGTCGCGCTGATAGCTGGAGGGCAAACCCTTCATGGTGGTGAAAAGGGCGAAGAGGCCGCCATAAATCCGGCCGGTCTTGCCGCGAATCAGTTCCCACGCGTCGGGGTTTTTCTTCTGCGGCATCAGGCTGCTGCCGGTGGAAAATTCATCCGGCAACTCGACAAATCCAAATTCGGGAGAAGCGAACAAAACAAAATCTTCCGCGAGCCGCGAAAGATGCATCGCGAGAGTGGCCAGCGCAAAGAGATATTCGAGCGCGAAATCCCGGTCGCTGACCGCGTCCAGGCTGTTGGCGGAAATAGCGGAAAAACCGAGATCCTGAGCGAGCGCCTTCCGATCGAGCGGAAACGCGCAACCAGCGAGAGCGCCAGAGCCAAGCGGGCAAACATCCGCGCGCGCGGCGGAAGCCGCAACTCGTTCCGCGTCGCGATGAAACGCTTCGCCGTGCGCGAGAAGCCAGTGCGAAAGTAGCAGGGGCTGTGCGTGCTGCATGTGCGTGTTACCCGGCATGGGCACTTTCAGATTGCGCTCAGCCTGCGCTGCTATTGCTGTTTCCAGTGAAGCAATGGCGCGCCGGATTTTGCGTGCCGCGTCTTTCACATACATCCGAAATTCGGTGGCAACCATGTCGTTGCGGCTGCGGCCGGTGTGCAGCTTGGCTCCCAGAGAGCCGAGTTTTTCGATCAGCGCGGTTTCAACGAAATGATGGACATCCTCGGCTTTTGAATTATCGAGCCACTCAGCATCGGATTTAGCGTGCGTTTCGAGAGCATCGAGCGCGGTGACCAGCTGTTCGCCCTCTTCCTTCGTGAGAATTCCCGCGCGGGCAATGGCACGCGCCCAGGCCCGGTCGAGCGCAAATTCCTGCGGCAGCAGACGCCGATCGAATTTCCAGGAGCGCTCGAATTCGTAGAACGACGCATCGGGACTGCGTTCGAAGCGGCCTCCCCACATTTTCCGCTGGCTGGCGGCATCACTCATCGAGCTTTGGCCTCGTGATGCGCGGCTTGCACTTTGGGTTGAGTCTCTTCTTGCGGCACGGTGATGGGCAGCGCAAAAAGATTGATGAACCCTTCGGCATCTTTCGGGTTGTAGCCGGTCATGGTGAAGCTGGCGAGATTCGTGCGATACAGCGAATAGGGCGAGTGGCGAGATGTCACGGACACGTTGCCCCTGCAAAGTCGCCAGCGACACCGAGCCGGTGACGCGCCGCTGCGAGCTCGTGAAAAATGCGTCGAGCGCCTCGCGCAATGGCGTGAACCACATGCCGTAGTAAACCATCTCCGCGTAGCGCAGAGAGAGAATCTGCTGATAGTGCGCGGTTTCGCGGTCGAGCGCGAGTGATTCGAGTTCGCGATGCGCAGTCACGAGCAGCGTTCCACCCGGTGTTTCGTACGCGCCCCGCGATTTGATTCCAACTAGCCGGTTTTCGACGATATCCATGCGCCCCACGCCATTTGCCGCCGCGATTTCGTTCAACGAGCGTGAGCAACGGGATGGCAGTCGAGCTTCTTGCCATTCACCGAAACCGGAGTTCCGCCGTCAAATCCGATTTCAACCGTGGTCGGTTTCTCGGGCGCAACCGCGGGCGATATTACCCATTGCCACATGCTTTCATCCGGCGCATTGGCGGGTCTTCCAAAACTCCGCCTTCATGGCTCAAGTGCCAGATGTTGCGGTCGCGGCTATAGATATTTTTGGTCGTCTGCTCGACGGGGACGTCATGCGCTCGGGCGTATGCAATGGCTTCTTCCCGCGAAACTATATTCCATTCGCGCCATGGCGCGATGATTTGCAATTCAGGCGCGAGCGCTTTGGCTGCCAGTTCAAAGCGCACCTGATCGTTGCCTTTTCCGGTGCAGCCGTGCGCCACGGCATCGGCGCCTAGTTTCTTGGCAATCTCGACCTGGCGCTTGGCAAGCAGCGGCCGCGCGAAAGAAGTACCCAGGAGATACTTGTGCTCGTAAACCGCGCCGGCGCGCAATGTCGGCCAAATGTAGCCGGTGATGAATTCCTCGCGCAAGTCTTCGACATAAGCGGAGCTAGCCCCGGTGGCAAGCGCCTTCTTACGCGCTGCTTCCAAATCTTCCTGCTGGCCGAGATCGCCGATCATGGCAATCACTTCGCAGCCGTAATTTTCCTTGAGCCAGGGAATGATGATGGAGGTGTCCAGACCTCCGGAGTACGCAAGCACAACTTTTTTCGGCAATTCGTTCTCCTTGTTTTAATTAATTCAGCAGCGTGAGCAGAATCGCTTTCTGCATATGCAGGCGATTTTCCGCCTGATCGAACACGATCGAAGACGGTGAATCGATCACGTCTGCGCTGACTTCCGATCCGCGATGGGCTGGAAGGCAATGCATGAAAACGGCGTCAGGAGCAGCCTGGGCAAAGAGCGCCGCATTCACCTGGTAGCCTGCGAATGCTGCTTCGCGCGCGGCCAATTCTTCTTCCTGACCCATGCTGGTCCACACGTCCGTATAAATCGCCTGCGCGCCGGCCACCGCTTCTTGAGGCGAATTACAAATCTCAACCTTGCCGCGTGTTTCGCGCGCAGTGCGCTTCGCCTCCGCTACCACAGCAGGATCAGAATCGTAACCTGGCGGCGTGGCGATTCGAAGGTGCGCGCCGGCGCGAGCCCCAATGCTCAGGAGCGAATGGCAGACATTATTCCCGTCGCCAACGTAGGCGACCTTCAGTCCGCGCAGGCCGCCGAACCGCTCCTCGAGAGTGAACAAATCGGACAGCGCCTGGCAGGGATGGTAGCGGTCAGAGAGCGCGTTAATCACCGGGACGCATGCGTTTTCAGCGAGAGCATCAATAGATTCCTGCGTGAAAGTACGCGCGACGATTCCTTGAACCCAGCGCTCGAGATTTTTCGCCACGTCGGGAATGGATTCGCGCTGGCCCAGTTTTGATTCCGTATGGTCGAGAAAAACCGAAGCGCCGCCGAGACTGGAGATTCCGACCTCAAACGTGACGCGCGTGCGCAGCGACGGCTTTTCGAAAATCAGCGCGAGGAATCGTCCGGCCAGCGCCCCGCGATAACGGTCGGGATGCGCTTTCACGTCCGCGGCGAGATGTAGAAGTTCGCGTACCTGCGCGGGATTCCATTCCATTCCGGTTAGAAGATCTTTCGTTAGTGTCAAAGGAGCTACGGCAGCGTTCATAGTTGCCTCGAAGCAGCCATGACCTTCGGCTGCGTTTGAATTGGTGCTTTGAACTTGATTGCTTTAGCGGATTCTGCGGCCGGCCATTTTTGAAGTTGCGACCAGCACAGCCTCGAACTTGGCGAGAAACTCGGCGATGTCGCGCTTGCGGATGATGAACGGCGGAAGCAGACGCAAAATGTGGTCATGCGTGCAGTTGATAACTAAACCGCGGCGAAGCGCATCTTCAACGATGGGTGCTCCGTCGCATGCCAGATCGACGCCTAGCATCAGACCTTGGCCGCGCACCTCGCGGATAAAATCAAACCGCGCGGCGAGTTTTTTCAGACCGGCGCTCAATTCAGCACCGCGTTCTCGCACCTGCGCAAGCAGGCTTTCCTCTTCGACGATGGCGAGAAATTCGAGTGCGGTGGCGCAGACGAGCGGCCCGCCGCCAAACGTGGTTCCGTGCGCACCGGGTGTGAACGCGGAAGCAAATTTCTCGCTTGCGATAATCGCGCCAAGCGGAAGACCTGCTGCAAGCGGTTTCGCGACGACAGTAATGTCCGGCAGAGAATCAAATTGCTGATACGCGAAATAGCGGCCCGTGCGGCCCAGACCGCACTGTATCTCGTCGGCGATCAGCGCAGCGTCATGCTTCGTGGCAAGCGCGCGCGCGCGATTCCAGAAGGGCTCGTCCATCGCGAAAATGCCACCCTCACCTTGAATCGTCTCCACCACCAACGCACAAACGGAATCGTCAAATTTGGCTTCGAGGTCCGCCACATCGTTGAAGCGTACGAATTCGACGCCGGGAACCAGCGGCTCGAACGGCTCGCGATACTTCGCCGTGTGGGTAATGGACACGGCGCCAAATGTCCTGCCGTGAAACGAATTTTCCAGCGCGAGGATTCGAGTTTTCTTCCCGGCGGATTGGGAGCTACCGCCCTTCTGTTTCGCATGCGCGTAGGCTGCGCGCGAGCTTCAGCGCTCCATCGATAGCTTCCGTGCCGCTGTTGGTGAAAAAAACACGATCGAGGCCGGACCATTCGGCGAGTTTTCGCGCCAGAGGTCCTTGATATGCATTGTGGAAAAGATTTGAGAGGTGAATGGCACGGCCCGCTTCCCGCCGGATCACGCGCACCAATCGCGGATGCGCATGTCCCAGCGCATTGACCGCGATGCCGCCAAGAAAATCGAGATACTCGCGCCCATCCGCATCGTACATTCGGCATCCGCGCCCGCGCGTGAATACAATCGGCGGACGCTTGTACGTATTCATCAAATGCCGCGCTTCGTCCCCCCGAATCCGGGCGGCAGAGACAGTTTTCCTTCCCGCGATTTTTCTCTTTGTCATTTCTAGCGCGCTGCTCCCTGAGCTATGCGGGTAGTGGCATGAACGGTAGGAAGCACGCGTGTTCCGAAGCGGCGCGAGCCATTTGCCGCGGTAAACAAAGAACGAGGGAGCGTCCCACCCACGATGTGAACTTCGCTGACGCCTCCTGCCAGCGCGCGCTTCGCAGCTTCAAGTTTCAAAACCATGCCGCCAGATACTTTATTCCGTCGGATAAGATCTTCGATTTCCGCGCCACGCACCGCGCGCAACACTTTTTCTCCGTCGAGCACGCCCGCTACATCGGTGAGAAAAATCAAACGATCGGCTTGGACGAATTCCGCAGCCGCGGCCGCCATGTGATCGGCGTTAATGTTGTAAAGCTCGCCGTCAGAGCCCAGCCCCAGGCAAGAAGCGACCGGAACGATCCCCGCGTTCCAAAGCGAGCGCAGAAATTCAACGTTCACCTCTGTAAGGTAGCCGACGTATCCAAGGCTGCCTTCGCTTTCACCAACTTGCATCGGCTCGGCCAGAAAACATGCCGCGTCGGAGGCGCTGATGCCCACAGCCGGTTGGCCGGCCAGCGAAATCGCGCCCGCGAGACGTTTGTTCAGCAAGCCGGCAAAAACCATCACGGCTGCATCCCGCGTTTCGCGATCGGTGACGCGCAGCCCGTTTACAAAGCGGCTGGAGATTCCCATGCGCTCGAGCGTGCTGGTGAAGATTTTCCCGCCGCCGTGAATTACAAGCAACTCGTGCCCGCCGCGCGCGAGCTCGCTCACCTGCCGCGCGATTGTCTGCACCGTTTCCTTGCGCTCCAGGAGCGCGCCTGCAACTTTTATTACCAGTCTCATAGCAACCCCGAAGTTTCCTGATAACCGAACATCTCGTTCATGTTTTGAACCGCCTGTCCCGCCGCGCCTTTGCCCAGATTGTCGAGGCACGAAAGGATTACCAGCCGCTCGCCCGAAGGATCCAACGCGAACCCGATATCGCAGAAATTCGTGTGCGTTACATGCTGCAGTTCCGGCAAGCGGCCGCCGGGCAGAATACGGACCATACGCCGCTCGGCATAAAAACGGCGATAGAGACTCTCGATCTCGTCCGCCCGGCGCGGTTGCGCCAGCCACACGTTCAGCGTTGAAAGAATTCCGCGCTCCACGGGCAGCAAGTGAGTGGTGAAAATAAAATCGTCAAAGGCGATCCCCGCATGCTCCGCGATTTCCGGCGTGTGCCGATGCGTGAACAGGCCATAGGCGCGAAAATTCTCATTCACCTCAACGAAATGTGTTTCGCGCTTCGGTTCTTTGCCCGCGCCGCTTACGCCGGACTTGCAGTCGCACACCACGCCGCGCGATAAGTTAATCCAGCCCGCTTCCACCAGTGGCCGCAACCCAAGAATGACGGAGGTTGCATAGCAACCTGGATTCGCGACCAACCGCGCTTGCGGCAAGGCATTCGCATAGAGTTCAGGCAAACCATATACCGCTTCGGAAAGCGTTTCGGAAGCGGCGGGCGCAAGCTTGTACCAATCGGCAAAAGTCTTTGGTTCTCGAAAGCGAAGCGCGCCGCTTAAATCAACAATGCGCAGCCTGCGGATTCTCGGCGAGAAGCTTCCGGCACGAGCTCGAGAGAAGCCTCGTGAGGCGTGGACAGAAAAACCACATTCGCGCCGCTCTTCGCAATCGCTTCGACCGAGAGTGGGACGCAGCGCGCTTCGCCCCATCCGCGAAGCTGCGGAAAAATCTCCGTCAGGCAGCGAACGTTCGCGTGCTCGCCGCGCACGAAGAAGACCGGTTTCTCGATGTGCGGATGCCGCAGAAGCAGCCGGGCGAGTTCGAATCCCGCGTAGCCTGTGGCTCCCACCACAGCGACTGTTGTCTGATCGCTCATCCGAGCATTTCCTCGATTCGTTTCTGGACCGCCGCGCGTGCCGTACGTGAAGACGCGACGATCAGAACTGTGTCGTCGCCAGCCAGCGTTCCGGCCACTTCTTTCCAACGCTCAGCGTCGAGAGCCGCCGCAATCGGCTGAGCTCCGCCGGGCGGAGTCTTCAACACGAGCATGTTCTGCGCCGGCCGCACATCGAGCAAAAACTCTTTCAAGGCGCGAGCCAGCGCGGGAACTGACGATGCTTCTTCTGCTGCCGCGGCGGAAAGCGGCCGATAGCCCTCGGCGGTTTTCACCAGGCGCAGTTCGCGAAGGTCGCGCGAGAGCGTGGCTTGCGTAACGCGTACTCCCAGATGCACGAGCTGCCGCCGCAACTCGTCCTGGCTGCCGACCGGAGGCCCCGCCAGCACCTTCAAAATTTGCCCTTGCCTGAATCTTTTGTGCGCGCCCATATGCAACCTTATGCGTGATTATTCATCTCGCCTGCATAATAATACATTATAGAACCGCTGTGTCAACAGTGCAGGCCAAGAAATTGCGGAAGCAGGTGTCTCCGGAATTCACGAGTTGGCACCGGCGTGCACGGAAAAAAACGCAGAGATAATTCCGGCGGCAGGGATACAATCCCCGTCGAAAAGCTAGTGCACGGAAACAATTGGCATGCCTGTGAAAATCTTAGGGAGGTTTCAGATGAAGCGTCTGGGATTGTTGTCCTTCTTGTGCTCCGTTTTAATCAGTGTGTGCGGCGCTCAGACGCCGAAGGTTTCTCCGCCCGCTGAAATTGCGGTCCATGCGGGAAAGGTACTGGATGTTCGCACGGGAAATTATCTTACGGATCAGATCATCTGGATTGAGGGCGACCGGATCAAAGCCATCGGGAAAGCGGCGGAGATTTCAAGCCAGCTTCCGGCAGGCGCCAAGGTGATCGATCTCTCGAACGCGACGGTGCTTCCTGGTTTGATTGATTGCCACACCCATCTCACCTACACGCCCTACATGTCGGGTCCGGCGGGGTTGCACGTTTCCTATCCGCGACAGGCGCTGATCGGCGCACGCAACGCTCGTGTCACTCTCGAAGCAGGTTTCACAACGGTTCGCAATGTGGGGGCGAATGGATACTCAGACATTGCTCTGCGCGACGCCATTAAGGCCGGGGATGTTCCGGGTCCGCGAATACTCGCTTCCGGCCCGGCGCTCAGCATCACCGGAGGGCACGCCGACGAGAATTTCCTCGCGCCTCAATTTAATTTTTCAAGTGATGGAGTGGCTGACGGCGTTACTGGCGTGACCGCGAAAGTGCGAGAAAACATAAAATACGGCGCTGACGTGATTAAATTCATGGCCACCGGCGGCGTGCTCTCCGAAGGCGATAACCCGGCGCTGGAACAATATAGTCCCGAAGAAATGAAAGCGATCATCGACACAGCGCACGGGCTGGGCCGCAAAGTGGCGGCGCACGCTCACGGCGCACTGGGAATCAAGAACGCGGTGCTCGCAGGTGTGGATTCAATCGAGCACGGCAGCTACATGAATGAGGAAGACATTCAACTAATGAAGCAGCACGGCACGTATTTAGTTCCGACGCTTTATCTCGGCGATTGGCTGATGGAGAATATTTCGACGCTTGGCCTTACACCCAACATGATCGAAAAGGCCAAGATCGTGCTGCCGCTCGCGCGCCAGAATATCGCGGTCGCCTTCAAAGAAGGCGTGAAAGTGGCGTTTGGCACGGACGCTGCGGTCTATCCTCACGGCTTGAACGCGCGAGAATTTGCGGTCATGGTGAAGCTGGGTCTTT
This sequence comes from uncultured Acidobacteriota bacterium, assembly GCA_963830375.1. Taxonomy (GTDB): domain Bacteria; phylum Acidobacteriota; class Terriglobia; order Acidiferrales; family UBA7541; genus Palsa-295. Next base: position 93,236 of record CAWHMJ010000003.1, on the reverse strand, counting down.
CGCCATTGCAGTCGATTCAAGCCGCCACGGTAAACGCAGCCGATTTGCTCGGCTGGACGGACCGCGTTGGCACGCTGGAGCCGGGAAAGTTTGCGGATATCATCGCTATCGACGGCGATCCTCTCGCCGACGTGCATCGTGTTGGAAAATGTCCGCTTCGTGATGAAGGGTGGTGAAGTAATCAAGAGCCAGTAGAAGCCATCATGTTTCAGGCGTCGGAGCTGAATGCACCGTTTGCTTCAATTGGCTCTACAGGGACGACAGGAATGGTAGGCCCGTGCGGGCTCGAACCGCAGACCTCCACCGTGTCAAGGTGGCGCTCTAGCCAACTGAGCTACGGGCCTACTGACTTATTCGCATTCTAGCACAGCGTTCGACGGCATCGAGGGCGCGATGGCTCGTTCAAGTTGATGTAGGCCGAACTGAAAACCCCATGAGCAGTAGGGATCGCTGGGAGAATGGCAGATAGAGCAGTGCGGCGGTCGCCGCCAGCGCCAAGCCGAATCCGATTTGGTGAACAAGTAAGAATGGCGCAAGGGCCCATAGTTCGTCGAGCGGAAGTAGAAATGGGAAAAGCTTCTTGAATTTCGTGCCCAGCCCGCGATAGTTAAAGCTCGCTGCCGAAAGCAGATAAAGCCGAATCGGTATCCCGATGGCCGCCGTAACGATTAGGACGACTAATATCAAAAGACTAGGGGTTCTCGATTCTGTCAGGATCGCCTCCACCCGGGACAACCGCATCAACGAAATCGTGTAAAAGACGAGGTACATCAGCTGAATCAACGAAAAGAGAATCCGCACTATCCGTCGCGAAACGAAGGGTAATTCCTGCGGGTCGCTCAAAACCGATGAGCGAGCTGGTTGCGATGCGGGTTCGTCAGGTTCTTCTGGTTCAAGGATGCCGTCCCGCGAGCCATCCTCTACTGGCGCAATGAAGCGATATCCGCGGCGAGGCAGCGTCTGGATAAACCGGGGATTCGCCGCTGAATCACCCAGTGCGCTTCGTAGTTGATTTATCGCGGTATTCAGTCCGTGATCAAAATCCACGAACGTGTCCGCCGGCCATAGGCCATTGCGGAGTTCCTCTCGAGTGACCACTTCTCGCGGCCGCTCCAAAAGCATCCGGAGTATTTGAAGCGCTTGATCGCGAAGTCGAGGCTGCGCCTTGCCTTCCCTGCTCAGTTCGCCGCTCGCGGTATCGAATTCGAATACACCGAAGCGAAAATTTCGTCTCTCGCGCTTTGGCTCCGTCAAGACATGTCTCCGAACTGGCCTAATTCTAACGGAGAACGTTGATTAACCGCCTGATTTTAAGCCCCTTATGAAATGAGGTTTTTCTTGTCTGAAATGACCTGCAAATCATTGAAATCGGCGGCGTCACGAACGCATAGTCGGCGCATGCCGGCACAAGGGAAGAATGTGGCACTCGATCCAGGGAGGAATCACAAGATGAGCCCAAAACCATCAGCGGTCGAATCCACACCTGTCCGCGAAACTCGTGGCAAGCAATTGACAATTGCTCCAAACGAAGAGGGTGCGCAGGCTTTTCGGAACGCAACTCGTATTCAAGAAAGCCTCACATCCGCACGGGAGCGCAGAGTATTGCTTTGGTTGGCCGCGCGTATGCCCTGTTGGGTTACCTCTGATCAGCTGACGCTTCTTGGATTCGCGGCCATGCTTCTGGCCGGCGCCAGTTATTTATTGGCGCGCTGGCATCCTGTGGGGCTGCTGCTTGCGACAGTGTGTCTGGCGCTCAACTGGTTTGGAGATAGCCTCGATGGGACGCTGGCACGTGTGAGAAACATGCAGCGTCCTCGCTACGGATTTTACGTTGACCACATGGTTGACTCGTTCGGAGCGCTCTTTCTCATAGCGGGCTCGCCGCTTCCACTTACGTGGATTGGCGGGTCGCAACGGGCATGCTTGTTGCTTTCCTACTGCTCTCCATTGAAAGTTACCTGGCGTCTTACACGTTGGGAATTTTCAGGCTATCTTTCGCGAAGTTCGGACCCACGGAAATCCGAATTCTTTTGTCAGTGGGAAATGTTGTCTTGTGGTTTCGTCCGGGCCTTAAAGTCCCCGGACTGCCCTATCGCCTCTTGGACTTCGGCGGGTTGGTAGCGGTGACTGCCATGGGCGTCATGGTTGTCGTCGCCGCGGTGTGGCACACCAGGGAACTGTATCGGCAGGAGACGTTGCCGTAAAGAATGCGAACAAAGTGAGTGGCTCGTATCGATGATTACTTGGCTTCATACTTCAGAGTCTTCTTGAGGAAGGCAACTGTGCGCGCCCAGGCATCCGCGGCGTCTTCGGGACGGTATCCCTTCTCATTGTTCGGATTTTCAAACGCATGGCCAGCGCCATCATAAATCTTAATGTCCACATAGCGGCCCAGGCCCGTCAGGGTCTTTTGGAAGGCTTTCACGTCCGCGGGCGTGATTCCGTGATCTTCCGCGCCGAAATTTCCAAGCAGCGGCGCTGCTATCTGTTGAATGTCGTTGGGATCGGTCGGCAGCGCTCCGTAGTTCACCACGCAAGCAGCCAGGCGCGGTTGATGTATCGCCAGTTGCAACGCATAACCTCCCCCCATGCACCAGCCCAGTGCTGCAATGCGTCCGTTCACGTCTTGGCGTGCAGCCAGATAATCGTATCCGGCCTGTAAGTCGCGCACGGCGCGGTCCTGCGCTAATGCTCGCATCAACTCGTGGGCTTCCTCCGGAGTCGTCGCGGTTTTACCGCGGTAAAGATCCACAGCCAACGCTACGTAGCCTTGCTCGGCGATTTTCTGGGTCTGTTCCTTTACCCAGTCGTTCAGTCCCCACCATTCGTGGATTACAATCACCGCGGGGTAACGTCCGGGCTTCTCCGGAACCGCCAGATACCCTTCGATCGTCTCCTTTCCGCTGGGAAATTTGACCATCTCCGTCTTGGGCCCGGCCGCGCGCACGCTCACAATGGCGGCGGATAGCCCAATCAAGAGAATGGCCGAAAGAATCCGGTACATATGCTTCCTCAATGGTGCCTCCCCAGCGTACACAGGCATTATATATGTTGCGCGACTTCGCGCCGTGCGGGCATTGTAACCCCGCTTGCGTTGTTTTATCCGCGCAATGTGTTGGTTCAAAGTTCTCGATTAGAAAGGTTCGCTGGTGTTTGTTTTCAATGAGTTGAGGTGTGTTCTAATTCCAAGAGTTCTCGATTAGAAATGTAGGTAATCAGCGGCGAATGGCGGGGGATCGAGGGGTTTCGGGCTTAGGACCAGCTCTTCGACTACGACCTCGACTGTCAGTGGCCTCAGCCATAAACCTTCTCCCTAGGGCGTCTATGACGCCACAACCAATGATAACATAGTAGTAAACATAAGTCAAGAGTAATAATTACACGGCTGTAAGTCGAGTAAAGGCAAGGGGTAAATATATTTAAGCTCGGGCTGAGCGGCGGTTTGCCCATCGTTGCGCGGACTCCGGTCAGGAACTTCTGTTTGTCGGCACGCATTTGGCGCACGAGCGCTTGATTTTCGGTGTCTTCGTGGGCGGCGGCCCAGAGGACCATTTCCGTGAGGACCGGCGCGAGGGCTATTCCTTTCGCGGTCAGCAAGTAGATTAGTTTGCGTCCGTCGGACGGGTCTTTTTCCGTGGAGATAATTCCGTAGGCTACCAGCTTTCGCAGACGGTCCGCGAGAATGTTTGTGGCGATGCCTTCGTAGCAGTCCAGGAATTGTTTGTAGCTTCGCGCGCCAGCCAACATCATGTCGCGGATGATCAGGAGCGACCAGCGATCGCCCAACATTTCTACGGAAGCATTTAAGGGACACCCCGACCGCCGCTTTGGAACTGCCTTCCCGCGCCTCATGTTTCCATCCTAAAATAATCACTTGCATTTCACAAGTTACCTTTGCCACAATTTCCGCCACGCCTCATGGCGCAAACGAATGGCCGGCGCGACGGTCATACCTCATCTTGATGGGAGCGCTTCCACTTCCCAGGAGAAATCAATGAAGCGAAAAATAATCAGGACGATCGCGTTGGGAAGTTTCGCGCTGGTTGTGGTGCTGGGCGCGGCGTGGCAAGTGCACGCACAGGACGCTAAAACACCGTATCCGAGCATGGCTCCGCTTGATCAATACTTAATGGATCGCGATGCCGAGATTGCCATGGCGCGGAGTGCGGCCCCGGAGGCCATCTCGCGCGATGCCGAGGTCCTGGTCCTGGGAAGGCATGGCTATGAAACCGCAGTCAAAGGTAAGAACGGTTTCGTATGTCTCGTGGAGCGAGGGTGGATGAGCCCATTTGATGGCGATTTTACCGCTAATTTTTGGAACCCTAAACTTCGAGGCCCGCTCTGCTTCAATCCGCAGGCTGCCCGCTCCATTCTGCCGATGACGTATAAAAGAACGGAGATGGCATTAGCAGGTCAATCTAAAGCTCAGATCTTGGAAGGCATGAAGGCATACGTAAAGCAAGGGCTGCCACCTCTGGAGCCTGGAGCCATGAGCTACATGATGTCGAAAGAACAGTACCTTAGCGATGACGGCCAGCACCACTGGATAGCTCACCTGATGTTTTACACTCCGCTCATGGACGGTGCCGTTTGGGGTGCGGATGTGCCCCTAACTCCCGTCATGCTGAATCCACAGTTCCATGGCGATCCGGAACCAATCGACGTATTCATGGTTCCCGCGGGCTGGTGGTCGGATGGAACGGCGGACCCAGTCAAGCCGGATTAGCACTGACGCCTCAGGGGTTAAAACCCCTTCGGTCGGACGACGGTACGGCACGGCTGCCCTTCGCAGCTCAGGGTAAAAAGCCGTGCCCTGACGGCAGCCTACAACCGGCTGCATGCGAACCAACGGACAAAGGTCGCAGGCTGCTCTGCGCACCCTGACGCGCTAGGCGGCGCGCTCGACTTGGACTGCTGTGCCGTAAACCAGGACTTCGGTGACGCCTTGCATCAACTCGTTTGAATCGTAGCGCACGCCGATGACGGCATTTGCGCCGTGAGAGCTGGCGTGTTGCATCATCAATTCCAGCGCTTGCTCTCGCGTGGTCTCGCACATTTCCTCGAAGAGAGTAATGTTGCCGCCGACGAGCGTTTCCAGCGAAGCGCCGATGGTCCCGAGTATGCTGCGCGAGCGCACGGTGATTCCGCGTACCAGACCAATGTTCCGCACCACGCGGTATCCCGGCAGCTCAAACGCCGTGGTAACCATGTTTTCGTTCACGCTTACGTCCATCGTTCCCCCTTTGTCCTTTGCGTCCTTACCAGCTCGCAGAATCTTACCGGCGCATCCCGCGCTATCCAATCATCGTTCGTGGATGGTTACGCGTTTGTGTAACCCTCCATGCCGTCGCTTTGTTGCCAATGAACGGTAGTATCAGTCTCGCCCAATTTTCGACTGAAATGAATAGTTCGGTGCACACAATGTAGAGAGACTGAACAAGCTCATTGCTATGCTCGCCCGTCAGCGAGCCTGCTAAATCAGCGGTTGTCCTGTCCAGACTGGGTTCACTGGTTCAGGGTCCGAATAATAACGCGCGATTGTGCGCAGCTTGCGAAGTTTTTCTACGAGGACCAAGTTCAACGGAGACTCTAAAGGTTCGTGAAGTGGAACGATGATTCCATGTGAAATGTGTGCATGACCACAGTAATTTCCCTCTCTCGAATCGGTAACCTGAGAATCCACGGCCCGAATTTCTTGAGCTAAAAGAACCGCTAATCCCCGATAATTGATTCCATGATGAGAAAGCTCGCGCGCCCTAGTTTTGCAAGCATCGGAACCCATACAGGTGTGTCGCATGACCGAAACATCATCCGTCTGGGCCTTTGGTCGAAAGGCATTGGATTTCAGTTTGCCTTTATCATTGAGGTGAATATCGAGGATTCCCCTAACGATGGTTTCGCCATCGGCGATGGCAACCGGAAAGTCACACATTATCTGTGCAGTAAGTCAGGTCTGTGACTATCTGCGCAGCTTGAGGCTTTTCATAAAGAAGGTCATCCACAAGCATACCGAGAGTCGACGAAACGTTTTCAGTGTTGCCATCGTGCAAAATAGCGGGACCCGCGGTAGGCTTAACGTAGAAGCTATATCTAGTGCGACCAATCTCTAGGTATCCTACACCTGCATCAGTTTCCCATTCGAATGAAAATGTTCCATTCGGATTTGGAGTGATTTCCGGTGCAGTAGCGACCGTTTCGAGAATACTGAGCGCAGCTAACGCGTTGCTCTTGGTTTCTGCACTTATTGCCAAAGCGCCGTCGCCATCCCAATTGGGCTGCGTTAGCGAAATGTGGTTTAGCATCTCTCTAGAAGCAGCGAAATCTGCGATCCTCGATCCAACATGGCCCGAACTCGGCACAGTCCACACCGGTACAGACGAAAGCATATCTTGCCTGACCTGATCGAAAGAGGTGTTTGCGGTCGCACAAACGACAGTCATTGTATTTCCCCAGAATTTGGTTTCATCAGGCTATGGATTGGTTGTGTCATTTTCATGAAAATATCGTGAATGATACCATGAGCGTCAGCTAGCCATTTCATTATAGCATCCGGATTTGCCGGCCAAGCATTTTTCGATGCTACGCCAGTTATAAGAACTACGCCCGCGCGGTTGCCGGCCTTCCCGTCTGCCACAGTCATTGTCAATGTGCCGCGCGGAATCGGCAATACAAAGACCAGATTTAGGTTGCTTATCTCACTTGACTGATTAAGTCCCTGAAGAGCTCCCGGCAAGGTAATGGAAATTCCCAACACCTCTGACATGAAAGTCGCGACGCTCCGGCCTTGAGTCAGTTCAGCTCCAAAAAGATCTATATAGCGCAAGTTCACTTCGTTAAACGATTGGTCCTTCTCTGAATCGTTTCGACATTTCAACAATGCTCTCAATCCGCTCTCAACATGCGGTAAGAACTCTTCCCATGTACGGTAGGGCGGTGTCGCATGGACTGAAAGCATTCCAGGACCAGCTTGATAGAGAACTGAAGATGTGGGGCCAGTATTACTCCGGAAGCGTACGATTGCTTGGTTAGGTAACGCCGGAAAACCCGGAGGGACCAATCGCTCAGACATTTGAAAACCCAATTGATATAGTTCGCCTCCAAGACGCATCAAGAACTCTTCAAGTTTCGTACCGCCCAGGAATGGAACCACCTGCGGAAGCGCCGGCAGGTCGGAAGGGGTGTTCAGCGTGTCACGCGGACTCCACTTGAATTCGGCAATGAGTTCGACTAGCGGAGCGTTGGCGAAGGTAATTGCCATGAATGCGAACATTGTATATCACAGAACCAGACACGCTGAGTAGTTCCCTGCTACTTAGGTGCCTTTGCGTCCACAGAACACTGACACTTCGCGTTCAGCCGCGGCGGGTCCAGACCCGGAAAACGGGGCGGATTTTGGTCTGTCATGCTAAAATAGTGAAGCGTTCGTTGCTCCTGAAACCTCTCGCAATTCTATCGGGGTCGCAAGGTAGCGTTTGCAGCCCTGTTCGTTCGGCCGCGTCGACATAACGAATCGACATACTATGAACTCAAAACTACGCAACATCGCCATTATCGCGCACGTGGACCACGGCAAGACGACGCTCGTCGATGCCATGCTGCGGCAAAGCGGAATTTTCAGCACGCACGCCCATTTGGTGGAACGTGTGATGGACTCCAACGACCTGGAGCGCGAACGCGGGATCACGATTCTGGCGAAAAACACCGCGGTGACGTATCACGACACGAAAATCAATATCGTGGACACGCCGGGGCACAGCGATTTCGGTGGAGAAGTGGAACGCGCGTTGCGCATGGTGGACGGAGTGCTGCTGCTGGTGGACGCGAGCGAAGGGCCGCTGCCGCAGACGCGTTACGTGCTGCAGAAGGCGCTGGCGGCGAAGCTGCCTCCGATTATCGTGCTGAATAAAATCGATCGAGCGGACGCGCGGCCGGCGGCGGTGTTGGATGAGATTTACGACCTCTTCATCGACCTGGACGCGACGGAAGACCAACTCGATTTTCCGGTGTTGTACACCAATGCGAAGACGGGCGTGGCACATCGCGTGGTGGGGGATTCGTCCACAAACCTGCAGCCGCTGTTTGAAACGATCGTGGCTTCCACTCCTCCGCCTTCGGGGGATGCCGCGGCGGTGCTGCAGATTCAGGTGACGAATCTGGATTACAGCGAATATCTGGGGCGGCTGGCGATTGCGCGCGTGTTTGAAGGAACGCTGAAGCGCGGAACGGAAGTGGGCATCGCGAAACTTTCGGGAGTGATTCAGCCGACAAAGATTACGAAATTGTTTACGTTCCGCGGACTCGAACGCGACGAAGCGGAAGAAGTGGCGGCGGGAGACATCTGCGCCATCGCCGGCGTGGAAGGAATTCAAATCGGGGAAAGCATTACGGACCTGCTGAATCCGGCGCCACTTGAGCCGCTTTTGATCGACGAGCCGACGTTGACCATGGTGTTTACGGTGAACACTTCGCCGTTTGCGGGACGCGAAGGGCAATACGTGACTTCGCGGGACCTGCGCGCGCGGCTGGACCGCGAGTTGTTGACGAACGTTTCGCTGCGGATCGAAGATATGGGCGCGACGGATTCGTTTCGCGTGCTGGCTCGCGGCGAACTGCAGCTCGCGATTTTGATCGAGACCATGCGGCGCGAAGGGTACGAGCTGATGGTGGGCAAGCCGGAAATCGTGGTGCGCACGGAAAACGGAAAGCGCGTGGAGCCGCTGGAAGTGCTGATCGTGGATTGTCCGGAAACTTTTATCGGCATCGTGATGGAAACGCTGGGGACGCGGCGCGGCGAAATGACAAAGATGGTGAATCATCATTCGGGGCGCGTGCGCATGGAGTTCCGCATTCCGTCGCGCGGGTTGATTGGGTTGCGCGGGCAATTGCTGACGGATACGCGCGGGACGTCGCTGATTCACTCGATGCTGGATGGATGGACGGATTACGCGGGAGATATGGCTTCGCGCCTGACTGGCGCGCTGGTGAGCGACCGCGCGGGCGTTTCGACGGCGTATGCGGTGTGGGGAATTCAGGAGCGCGGCGAAATGTTTGTGGGGCCGAGCCTGGAAGTGTATGAAGGAATGATCGTGGGCGAGAATGCGCGCGAAGACGACATGAACGTGAACATCACGAAAGAGAAGAAGCAGACGAATATGCGCTCGTCGAGCGCGGACGAAGCCATTCGACTGATCCCGCCGCGCGAGTTGACGCTGGAAAAAGCCATCGAATTTATTTCGGACGACGAGTTTGTGGAAGTGACGCCGAAATCCATCCGCCTGCGGAAGAAAGTTCTCGACGCAAAGAAACGCCCGAAACGCTGGCAGGAGATCAAAGCCAGCGCCGAGTCTGCCTCCTAATGCGGCGTTGATGCAGGGCCAAGTGCCCGTTTTTCGCTATCCCGCAACTGTGGAAGTGTTCGTTAGCGGGATGGGGGATTCCCACGAGCGGGCAAACGGGGCCTTTTCATACTTGCAAATTCCCTCTAATTGAAACATTATAAGGCACTTATCATCGCGGTGAGACCGGAATTCAATTTGCGATGTATATAGCCGAGGTTGGTTGCTGTGGACATTGCACGCCCAGAAGTCAAAAGGCAAAAAAAGATCCGCCGGACGATCTATATAGCGGTCGCGGTGGTTCTGATTCCGCTGGTGACCTACGCGCTTTCGCGATTGAAGCCGGCGGCGCCGAGTGTGGACAGCGCTACGGTGTGGACGGACACGGTGAAACGCGGGCCGATGCTGCGCGATGTCCGCGGACTGGGTACCCTGGTGCCGGAAACCATTCGTTTGATTCCGGCAGCGACCGACGGACAAATCGTGCAGCGCAATCTGCTTGCTGGGACTCCGCTGAAAGCTGACACAATCATTTTGGAATTGAGCAATCCTGAATTGCAGCAGGCGGCGCTGGATGCGGAGTATCAGATGAAAGGCGCCGAAGCGAATCTGGAACAGACCAAAGCGCTGCTTCAGAATCAGCTAATGGACAAACGCACGCAAGCTGCAGCGCTGAGTTCCGCATATCACACAGCGGTGCTGGATCGAGACACAAATAAGCAGCTCGCCGACAACGGCCTGGTGTCGGACTTGATTTACAAGAAATCGCAAGTAGTGGCTGAGGAGCTTGCCAAGCAGGACGATCTGGCTCAAAAGGAAGTCGAGACTTTTTCGAACTCGATTGCTTCGCAGGTAGCGGTGCAGCAGGCGAGTTTGGATGAAAAGCGCGCAATGTATGCGCTGAAAAAATCGCAATTGGATCAGCTGAAAGTTCGCCCCGGTATTGATGGAGTGTTGCAAGAGCTGGACGTGGAAGTGGGACAAAAAGTGACGCAGGGAACCGTGCTGGCGCGGGTGGCGCAGCCGACGCATTTGAAGGCGCAACTTAAGATCGCCGAGACGCAGGCGAAAGACATCCTCATCGGACAAAAGGCGTCGGTGGATACACACAACGGAGTGATCGCCGGCCACGTGATGCGTATCGATCCGGCGGTGGTAAACGGGACGGTGACAGTGGACGTTGCGCTGGACGGCCCGCTGCCGCAAGGCGCTCGGCCGGACCTGAGCGTCGAAGGAACCGTTGAAATCGAGCGGCTGGCGGACGTGCTGTATGTGGGGCGGCCAGTGCATGGCGAGGCGAACAGCACAGTGGGCTTGTTCAAAGTGGTGGACGACGGAGCGGCGGCTACGCGCGTGCAGGTGCAGCTGGGGCGCACGTCGGTGAACACGGTGGAAATCGTGAAAGGGCTGCAAATCGGGGACAAAGTGATTTTGTCCGACATGTCGGCCTGGGACAATTACGATAGGGTGCAATTGAAGTAGTTAACGGAACTTTTGCAGGCCCTGGGAACGTACCTCTCTTGGCGAGAGACTCGATAGCATAGGCGGAGGAGCAAGCATGGACACGACGGCAAAATCAATGATTCGACTGGAAGGCGTGACGAAGGTTTTTTACACCGATGAGGTCGAAACGCACGCGCTCGGCGGTGTGCATCTGGACATCAAGAACGGGGAATTTCTTTCCATCGCGGGGCCCTCGGGATGCGGCAAATCGACGCTGCTCTCGATTCTCGGGTTGCTCGACTCGCCGACGGATGGAAACTACTGGATCAATACGCAGCCGGTGGCGAACCTTTCTCTTTCCGACCGCACGCGCATCCGCAATCGCGAGATCGGCTTCATCTTCCAGGCGTTCAATTTGATAGGTGACCTGACGGTTTTCGAAAACGTGGAATTGCCGCTCACCTATCGCAGCATGGCTTCTGCGGAGCGCAAGAAACGCGTACAGGAAGTACTCGAGCGCGTGGGAATGGCGCACCGCATGAAGCATTACCCCTCTCAACTTTCGGGCGGCCAGCAACAGCGCGTAGCTGTGGCGCGCGCGCTGGTGGGTTCGCCTTCGATTCTGCTGGCGGACGAGCCGACCGGAAACTTGGACTCGAAGAACAGCGAAGCGGTGGTGGATTTGCTGCGGCAACTGCACCGCGAAGGCGCGACCATCTGCATGGTCACACACGACCCGCGCTACGCTAGCGTTGCGGACCGCACGATTCATCTTTTTGACGGCCGCATCGTCGAGGAAACAGTGGGCACGCGCAGCGTGTCCGTGTAAGCCAGTTCGACACTCGCATTACACAAATATCACCGTTGAAGCGGCCGAGAAAGCGTTTCGGAAGCATTGGTGCGGGTGTGTTCGCATGATTGGAGCGGGCTATTTGCAGCGATTGGCAATCGCAGGGGGTGATAAATGGGAGCTTTGCTGCAGGACATGCGTTACGGAATCCGGATGCTTTTCAAGAATCCAGGATTCACCGCGATTGCTGTTCTCACTTTGGCGCTCGGCATTGGAGCGAACACGGCGATCTTCAGCGTGCTCGATTCTGTCCTGCTACGGAAGTTGCCGGTCGTTCACTCCGAACAGCTTGTCCTACTGGCCGACCCTGACTCACATGGACAATCGTTCGGCAGCGAATCGGGAGACCGCTCGCTGCTGGCGTACTCGGAATTTGAATACCTGCGCGACCACAACGAAGTATTTTCCTCGGTTTTCGCAGCCGATAGCAGCCTGCCGGAGGTGCGAGCAACGCTGGGCGGTTCCCCCACCGGCCAAGCGAGCCAGGAGGAATCACTTCGTGTCCGTCTCGTTAGTGGAGATTATTTTTCCACTTTGGGAGTGACACCCGCGGCCGGCCGAACGTTCACCTCTGAAGTGGATCGTGCGCGCGGCGGCTCGCCATTTGCGGTGGCTAGTTATTCGTTCTGGAAGCGGCGCTTCAATCTCGACCCCGCAGTCCTCGGAAAATCGATCCGAGTCAACCAGCACATCGTTCGAAATCATCGGAGTCGCGCCGCCGGGATTCTTCGGCGAAACCGTGGGAGAAGCCCCGGACGTATGGATTCCGATGATGATGCAGGACGCCATCTATCCGGGACGCGATCTTTTGAGCCCATCTCAGGGCGAGGTAAACAAGCACATATGGCTGCAGGTGATCGCGCGACTCAAACCGAACGTTACGCCAGAGCAAGCCAAGGCGAGCATCAACGTGGTCTTCCAACGGATGATTGAAGCCAACCTAGGTTCAACGGTTAGCGCAGAAGATCGCAAAGGATTCTTGAATCAGCACATCAATCTTCAATCCGGCGCGCGAGGCTCCTCCACCCTTCACGAAGCATTCGCGGAACCACTCAAGGTACTAATGGCCTTGGTCGGACTTGTATTGCTCATCGCGTGCGCCAACGTGGCGAACCTTTTGCTCGCGCGAGGCACGGGCAGGCAAAAAGAATTTGCGGTGCGGCTCGCTATTGGCGCGGGACGGGCCCGTTTGATTCGCCAACTCCTATCGGAAAGCTTATTGCTGGCACTCGCGGGGGCGGCCGCCGGAGTTTCTGCTGGCGCAATGGGCAGACACGCTTCTTCTACAGATGGTTTCGCGAGCGTCAACCGGGAGCGATGCTGTCCAGATTAACTTGCGTCCCGACGCGCGCATGCTGGCTTTCACACTAGGGGTCGCCGTGCTGAGCGCGATACTCTTCGGTCTCATTCCGGCTCTGCGTGCGACGCGCCTCGATCTCTCGCCTATTCTGAAATCAACGGCAGGCGGGACGACTGGCGAAATCGGGAATCGCCGTCTGCCGGCCGGTAAAGTGCTTGTGATCGCGCAAGTGGCGATCTCGCTCATCCTCCTGGTTGCTGCCGGACTCTTCGTTCGCAGTCTCTCAAAGCTTAGCGAGGTGAATTTAGGCTACAAACCTGAAAATCTGCTCTTGTTTCGGGTGGACGGCGCTCCGGGCGGCTATAAGGGGCCTGCAAATCTTCGCTTTCAACAAGAGCTGTTGGATAAATTCTCCAGCCTCCCAGGAGTGCGCGCTGCAACACTCTCGAGCAACGGGCTGTTCAGCCATTCGGAGTCCGGCGATCCGATTTCAGTGGAAGGCTACACGCCGAAGTCTGACGAGAAGCTAAATTCTCGTATGGACCATGTCGGCCCCGGATATTTCTCCACAGTGGGGATTCCGATACTGCTCGGACGAGAAATCGGAGTCCAAGACAGCGGTAATGGGCCGCGTGCTGCGGTCATAAACAAGGCGTTCGCGGAACGCTTTTTTGGCAAAACAAATCCCATCGGCAAGAAAGTCCAGGATATCTACCCGGGAAATCCGCAAGACATGGAAATCGTGGGGGTAGCTGCCGACGCGAAGTACAACAATTTGCGAGAGAAAACTCCCACGCGCATCTACGCGCCGTATTTCAATCCTCTGTGGGAGCATCCCTACGCTATGTATGAAATCCGCACGTTCGCGAATCCTGCGAGCGTAAGCGCGGCGCTGCGGAAGGTGGTGCAGGAGACGAACTCCGCCCTTCCTCCAATTCAGGTCCATACCATGCAGGTGCTGGTGGACGATTCACTCCACACCGATAGGTTTATCGCGCGGCTTGCCGGCGCGTTCGGCTTGCTCGCGATGCTCCTTGCCAGCATCGGGCTGTACGGAATTATGGCTTACACCGTGGCACGCCGCACCCGCGACATCGGAATTCGCATGGCGCTCGGCGCGCAGCCAGGCGGGGTTCTGTGGCTGGTACTGCGAGAAACCCTGCTGCTGGTTCTTATCGGAGTTGCGGTGGGGTTGCCTTTGGCGTTCGGCGGGACTCATTTGATTAAGAGCATGCTGTTCGGCATGGGCATCGTGGACCCGGTCGCAATGATAGTTCCCGCCGTAACGCTTGCCGCGGTTGCCGCGTTGGCGGGATTCCTGCCGGCGCGGAGGGCGATGCGCGTGGATCCGATGGTGGCGCTGCGGTACGAATAACGAGGAGAGAAAATGGGAACACTGCTGCAGGACCTGCGCTACGGAATTCGGATGCTGACCAAGAATCCAGGATTCACCGCGATTGCTGTACTCACTTTGGCGCTTGGAATCGGAGCGAACACGGCGATCTTCTCGGTGGTAAACGCGGAATTGCTGCGACCGCTGCCGTTTCGCGATTCGGGACGGCTTGTCAGCGTCGCGATGGCCAATTCGCGCACGCACACCTCGAATGGCTCTGCTTCATATCCCGATTTCGCGGACTGGCGGGCGCAGAATCAGGTGTTCGAGAAGATGGCCACTTATACAGGCGCGACTTTCACGCTAACCGGCCAGGAACATCCGGCGCATTTGGAAGGCGTGAGCGTTTCAGCGGACACGTTCGATTTACTGGGAGTTTCGGCGGAACTGGGACGAACTTTTGAGCCGGGGGAGGACGAGCCGAATCATCACGTGGTCGTCATCAGCGACCGGCTTTGGAAGCAACAGTTCGACGGCGACCCTAGGATTATCGGCCGCGTGATTACGATCGACAACAGCGGATTCACCGTCGTCGGCGTGATGCCGGCTGGTTTTCAGTTTCCTCTTCAGCGAGAACCGGAAATGATCTGGTCCTCGATGTCGGCTCTACAGGAAAGTTCGGATAATAATCCCGCCATGACGCAGCAGCGAGGCGCGCATTTCCTCACTTGCATCGCCAGACTTAAGCCTGGAATCACTCTGCCGCAAGCGCAGGCGGCCATGGATGTGATCTCGGCTTCGCTGGGCAAGCAATATCCGGACACCAATAAGTACTTGGGAGTGAGGCTGAAATCGGAGCAGGAACAGCTAACCGGCACAATTCGGCCGGCTCTAGTGGTGATGATGATCGCCGTTAGTTTGGTGCTGCTGATCGCTTGCGTGAATGTGGCGAATCTTCTTCTGGCACGCGCTACAACGCGCGGCCGGGAGATCGCCATCCGCACGGCGATGGGCGCCGGCAGGACGCGAGTGGTGAGGCAGCTCCTGACTGAAAGTTTGTTGCTCGCACTTTCTGCTGGAGCATTGGGAACGGCGCTAGCGTCCTGGGGCAGCGACATTTTGGTACGTTTGAGTCCTGAGAGTCTTCCGCGCGTCGCGGAGATTCACATGGATCGATGGGTGCTGTTGTTCACTGCGGGGTTGTCACTACTCACCGGGATATTGTTTGGTCTGGCGCCGGCGCTGCAGGTGACCCGCTCGAATATCGTGGAGGCGTTAAAAGAAAGCTCGCTAAACACCACTGCAGGGCGCAGCCGGCACGGGCTGCGCAGTTCGCTCGTGATTGTGGAAATGGCGCTAGCGCTGGTTCTACTTGCCAGCGCAGGACTGCTAATCCGCAGCCTAGTTCGGCTGCAGGAAGTGAATCCGGGTTTCGATCCCCACAACGTGATGACCGCGAGCGTGGACTTGCCGGACGCGAAATTCCCGGACCCGAAGAAGGCGGCCTTTTTCCGTGACCTCTCCCAGACCTTGAAGGCTCTCCCCGGTGTGCAATCGGCTGCGGCAATTTTTCCGTTGCCCATGGGCGGAGATGAGATGCGCATAAGCTCTCAGTTGAAGGCCGGCCGGTGGCGAAAAGCGATGAACCCGGCACTTCCGTCCGCACGGTTACGCCCAACTATTTCGGTACCATGCGGATTCCGCTGCTGCAAGGAAGGGATTTCACAGATGGTGACGACCTGCCTCGACGCCTGTTGTGGTGGTCAATCAGGCCTTCGCGCGGCAATTCTTTCCCGGTGAGAATCCGATCGGTAAGCACTTCAAGCCAGGAATATCGACGACCGGCCACGCGCGGATGCGGGAAATCGTCGGCGTGGTCGGGAATGTGAAATTCGAGGATCTGACAGCGGAATGGATGCCCGAATCCTATGTTCCCTACGCGCGATCCCCATTTGGTTCAGTGACAATTGTTGTGCGCGCCGCAAAAAATCCTGAAGGGCAGGCAAAGGCGATTGCGTCCGCGGTGCAGTCACTGGATAAGGATCTGCCCACGTACGCTCCGAAGACGGTGGACCAATATTTGAATGGGACGATCGCGGTGCCGCGCTTCAATATGTTTCTTCTCGCGATTTTTGCGGCGCTGCAATGACCTGACGGCGGTCGGCCTCTGGCGTGATTTCCTATACCGTGGCGCAGCGCACGCATGAGATTGGCATTCGCATGGCGCTGGGTGCGCAGCCTAGCGACATGCTGCGCCTGTGGTTGGCCAGGGAATGCGTCTTGCGTTACTGGGAGTGGGGCTTGGCCTAGTTGCGGCGCTCGGATTGACAGGGTTCCTTTAAGTCTTTTTTTCGGCGTGAGTTCCACGGACCCGGTATCCTTCGCAGTTGTGGTGACGATGCTTTTCGCAGTGGTGCTGCTGGCTTGTTACATCCCGGCGCGGCGGGCGATGCGCGTGGATCCGATGGTGGCGCTGAGGTACGAGTAAGGCTGAAACGAGGAGAGATCGATGGGAACTCTGCTGCAAGACGCTCGATTACGCTTCCGGATGTTGGCAAAAAGCCCGGGGTTCGCGCTGATCGCGATTCTGACGCTGGCGTTGGGCATCGGCGCGAACGCGGCGATATTTTCAGTCACGGACCAGGTTCTTCTGCGGCTTTTGCCGGTGCAGAAGCCGGAAGAACTCGTTGTGCTGCGCTCGCCCGGACCCAATCCGGGAAGAAACTGGAGCGACGGCGATGTGGGGGGTAGCGTTTTCATACCCCATGTACAAGGACTTGCGGGATCACAACCCAGTTTTCTCCGGCCTGATAGCGCGATTCGCAATTCAGGCGAGCGTCTCCGGTCAGGGCCAGACCGAACTAGCTAATGGGGAACTTGTCAGCGGAAACTATTTTGAGGTGCTTGGCGTGCGTCCGGCGCTTGGACGCGTTTTCAGTTCTCAGGATGAAACGGCGCGCGGGTGCAAACCCCGAAGCATTGTTGAGTTATGGGTACTGGGAACGGCAATTCGGCCGCGATCCCGGGATACTAAACAAACAACTGGTTGTGAACGGCGTCTCCATGACCGTTGTGGGGGTAGTGGCTACCGGATTTTTGGAGTTCAGGTGGGACAGACCCCGGACATTTTCATTCCCATCACTATGAAGGCGCAGATGACGCCGAACTGGGACGGACTTGCGGACCGCAAAGATCATTGGCTGGCGATTCTGGGGAGATTAAAGCCCGGCATGAGACGCGAGAGAGCGGAAGCGGGGATCGCTCCGGAATATAGCGCGATTTTACAGTCTGAAGCTTTGGACTTGAAATTATCGCGGGAAAGAAAAAAACAATTTCTGGACAAGAAAATCCTGCTGGATCTTGGTCCACGGACGTCCCATCCTGCAGCACGACGCGGGCAAGCCGCTATGGATTCTGATGTCGATGGTGGGATTGGTATTTCTGATACTTGCGCGAACCTGGCCAGCCTTCTGGTGGCGCGTGGTGAAGGAAGGCAGCGAGAGATCGCGGTAAGGATGGATGGGAGCCGGGCGGTTGCGATTGATCCGGCAGCTTCTGACCGAGAGTTTGCTGATTTCGCTGGCAGGAGGAGCGGCGGGATTGCTGGTGGGATCGTGGACGCTGGGAGCGCTGGTCGGTTCCATACCGGAGAGCCTTGGCGCCCAAGGCTTGCAAGCGAAGTTTGACTATCGCGTGCTTCTCTTCGCATTGGGGATCTCCATTCTGACGGGATTGCTATTCGGGTTGATACCGGCGCTGCGCTCAACCAGCGCGGACTTGCAAAGCACGCTGAGGGAGCAGGGAGCCAATGTTTTCGGCGGGAAATCGAACGTGCGATTGCGCAAGGCGCTGCTGGTGTCGCAAGTGGCGCTGACGGTGGTGTTGCTGGCGGCTGCGGGATTTTTTGCGCAAAGCCTGATGAACTTGAAGCGGCAGGACCTTGGTGTGAAGACGGATCACGTAATCCAATTTGCGGTGGCGCCGGAACTGAATCGTTACACCCCGGAACAAACAGTCGCGCTGGCCGACCGCTTGAGAGAAAACATCGCGGGCCTGCCGGGTGTGCGATCGGTGAGCGTCGCGGAGATGTCGTTACTCTCGAACAGCGACTCGTACGCCAACATCACCGCGGAGGGCTACACGGTGTCGGAAGACACCAATACGGACGTCCAACAAAACTGGATAGGGCCAAATTTCTTTGCGACTTTGGGAATTCCACTGTTGTCCGGGCGCGAGTTCGACAATCGCGACACCTCCACTGCCCCTAAAGTCGCAATTGTCAGCGAAAAAATGGCGCAGACATACTTTCGCGGCCAGAACCCGATTGGCCGCCACTTCGCGTTCGGCTCGGGCAATGACGTGCACCCCGACATTGAAATCGTTGGTGTAGCGAAAGACAGCAAGAATACGGACCTGCGGCAAGAGATTCGGCCGCTCGTCTATATTCCATATACGCAGGACAAGCATTTTGGAAACGTGACGTTTTACGTGCGCACGAGCCTGGAGCCGACGGCGTTGGGCTCGACACTGCGGAAAACAGTGCAAAACGCCGATGCAAACCTGCCGGTATTCGACATGAAGACTTTGGACCAGCAAGTGGACGAAATTGCGTTTTCGGAGCGGCTGCTTACGTTTTTCTCATTGTGTCTGGGACTGCTGGCTGCGCTGCTCGCGGCGATCGGGCTTTACGGCGTGATGGCGTATATGGTGGCGCAGCGAACGCGCGAGATCGGAATCCGCATGGCGCTGGGCGCTTCGCAAAAGAATGTGGCGTGGCTGGTGTTGCGCGAAATCGTGCGCATTTCGATTGCCGGGCTTGGAATCGGGTTGCTGGCGGCGTTTGGAATCGGAAAACTGATTGAGTCGCAGTTGTTCGGCGTGAAAGCCAGCAATCCGCTGGTGTTTTTGACGTCAGCGGTGCTGCTCTCAGCGGTTGCGTTACTTGCCGGATGGCTGCCTGCGCGAAAAGCTGCGAGCGTGGATCCCATGGTTGCGCTGCGATACGAATGACGGACATCCCAGGCTGATTCGAGTCGCTCGGGAACATACACGAGCGGAATCGCGTATCACCGGACGAAGGAACATTTTTGAGGCTCTGGGACAAGAATAACGATTGAGTGGAACATGGAAACATTGATGCAGGACATTCGCTACGGCGTCCGGATGCTGATGAGGAATCCGAGCTTCATGATTGTCGCCGTTATCACCCTGGCGCTCGGTATCGGCGCGAATACTGCCATCTTCAGCATGGTGGATGGAATCCTGCTGCGGCCTCTGCCGGTGCAGGACCCCGCCCAGATCACAGTCCTCGCGTTTCAGCAGCAGAACGGGAACATACAGACGCAGTTTTCCGTCGCCGACTTTCGCGACATTCGTAGCCAATCTGCCGAAGTATTTTCCGATGTTTTCGCCTATCAGTTTGGCTTGGACGGTCTGAGCGTGGATGGCAAGGCTGACCGCATCATGACCAACTACGTCTCGGGAAATTTTTTCCCTGCGCTAGGAATCAAACCGGAGCTTGGTCGATTTATCCTGCCGTCGGAAGGCGAAACTCTGGGGGCCGACCCTGTAATGGTCCTCACCTACTCATACTGGAAGACGCGATTCGGAGGCGACCCGGCCATCGTAGGACGCAAAGTTTCGGTGGATGGCCGCCCCATCACAATCGTTGGCGTTGCGCCGCGAGGATTTGTTGGAATCTCTCCATTAATGAGCGTTCAGGGTTTTTTACCGTTGGGCATGCTGGGAATTGAAAGCGAGCCGGATGATTTCATGACCAATCGGCAACTTCGCGATCTGCTTGTGCTTGCCCGCTTGCGCCCCGGCACAAGCCTCCAGCAGGCGCAGGCCTCTCTCTCGGTGATAGGCCAGCGTTTGTCGCAGCAATATCCGCAGGCTGATAAGGATTTGAGCATTCAGCTCTACCCGGAACTGCGCGCGAGGCCGAATCCCGATCCGAACAATACTTTGCTTGTGATTTCGGGGCTTTTCTTGGGCTTACGGCGTTAGTGTTGCTGCTCGCCTGTGTAAACGTGGCCAACATTCTGCTCGTCCGCGCTACCGTGCGGGAACGCGAGATGGCTATTCGCGCTGCTCTGGGTGCCGCGCGATTCCGCCTTGTGCGGCAATTGTTGACGGAAAGTGTTCTGCTCGCACTTCTTGGCGGAATCGGAGGAATTTTTCTCGGCCAGTGGGCCAGCTCCGCGCTGGCTTCCATCAATATTCAGACCGATCTTCCCGTGCATTTCGATTTCGGCTTTGACTGGCGCGTGTTTGGCTACGCCACCGCTGCGGCGCTGTTGACCGGAATCGTCGTCGGCCTGGTGCCCGCAATTCGCGCGTCGCGGGGAAATTTAGCCAGCATCCTGCACGAAGGCGGCCGCGGGGTTGTGGGTGGCAAAAACCGCTTCCGCAGTGGGCTCGTTGTGGCGCAGGTGGCCGGCTCGCTCGTGCTTCTGATAATTGCGGGACTCTTCGCGCGGAGCCTAGGCAAAGCTCAGAAGACGAGCCTGGGCTTCGATCCGGAACACGTTGTGAATTTCACCATGGACCCAGTTGAAATCGGATTCAACCAGCAACAGACCCGTGACTTCTACAAGAATCTTCTCGCCCGCCTCGCTTCGCTTCCCGGAGTAGTGTCCGCGAGTACTGCAACCGCCACGCCCATGGGCTATTACAACAACGTCGATACGCTCACGATCGAAGGATACCAGCCGCCTCCGGGCCAGCCACTTCCAAGATCCCTTTACAGCACTATTTCTACGGACTACTTCCGGACCATGCAAATTCCGATGCTAAGTGGCCGCGCGTTCACCGATTCCGACGGTGAAGATGCTCAGTACGTCGCGATCGTGAGTGAGGCAATGGCCAAGAAATTCTGGCCCAACGCAGATCCCATTGGACGACAATTTCAGATGAGTACCGACGAAAAACATTCGATGGTCGTCGTCGGGGTGGTGAAGGATGTGCGGTATCAGGGTGTAACCGGGGTGATCCCGCCGATTTTTTACGCCCCGTTTGTGCAGCATCAGACAGGCAACTCCTTACAATTTCTCCAGGTACGCACAACCGCGGCACCCGAAACAATGATTCCCGAAATCGAGCGCACCATTCAATCGATCGCGCCGCAGCTACCGGTCTTCGACGTAGAAACGATGAAGCAAGCTCTCTACACCCTCAACGGGCTGCTGGTCTATCGGATAGGCGCTGCACTGGCGGCTGTTCTTGGGGTCTTAGGATTGATCCTCGCAATCGTCGGGGTTTACGGCGTGGTCTCCTATGCCGCCAGCCAGAAGACGCACGAAATCGGGGTTCGGATGGCGCTGGGAGCGCAGCCCGCGGACATCCTGAAGATGGTTTTCGGTGAGGGACTTTTCATCGTGGCGATAGGGTTGGCCGTTGGAATCGCAATGGCCTTAGCCGCGGCGCAAGTGGTAGGAAAATTCCTGACTGTAAGCGCGATGGACCCGGTGACGTATCTCGCCGTTTCAGCAATTCTCACAATTGTGGCCCTTTCGGCGTGCTACATTCCGGCGCGGAGGGCTATGCGCGTGGATCCCATGGTGGCGCTGCGCTACGAATAAGGTTTTCCGCTTGCTGTCCGGAATCGCGACAAAAAATCCCGCAACTGGTCACGCGCGCTAATCTATAGGCCGCAACGCGCATCTAAAGTACTATCAGCGATGGACTTAGAATGAAGCTCCTCTGGAATCCCAACTGCCCATATTTGGGAGTCCCCACTTATCGCTCGCAGTCTGGAGAGGGGCACTGCAAATGCCACCAACGGCGGTTGAACTCATGAACGAAACAGGTCCCACCCAGGCAAGCATCCTTATCGCGGATGACCAGCCAGATGTCCTCGAAGCTCTGCGCCTACTCCTAAAAGGACATGGTTACGTGACCGAAGCGGTGACCTCGCCGGCAGCGCTGATCGACGCCATTGCGCGGCGAGAGTTCGATCTGGTCTTGATGGACTTGAATTACGCGCGCGATACGACGTCCGGGCGGGAAGGTTTGGACGTCCTTTCAAAATTGAAAGCTTCTGAAACCGCGCCGCCGATTGTGGTAATGACCGGGTGGGCCACGGTGGGCCTGGCCGTGGAAGCCATGCAGCGAGGCGTCGGTGACTTCGTCGAAAAGCCGTGGGTGAACGCGCGTCTTCTGGAGATTCTGCAAAAACAAGTCGACATTGGGCGCGAGCGGCGCACAGCGCGCCGCAGCGCAATGGAGCGCGATCGAACGCAGAGCGAAATTGCTTCCCGACTCGACCGGCAGGGGCGTGAAATTGAAGAAGCGCGCGCGATCCAACTCGGATTCCTACCGAAGGAAATTCCGCAGATTGCGGGTTACGAAATCGCGGGAGCCTGGCAGCCGGCGCGCATTGTAGGCGGGGATTACTACGACGTTTTTCCGTTCGAAGGAGATACGCTCGGGTTGTGCATCGCGGACGTGGCCGGAAAGGGAATGCCGGCGGCGCTGCTGATGTCGAACTTGCAGGCGGCGGTTCGCGGGCTTGCTTCACCTTCTTTATCTCCGGAAGTTCTGTGCGAGCGATTGAACTCGCTGATTTGCCGGAGTATCGCCAGCGACCGCTTCATCACTTTTTTCTACGCGCATCTCGACGGCGGGTCCAGGCAGTTGTGCTACGCGAATGCCGGGCACAATGCTCCCATCATCGCGCATCGTGACGGTACACACGACCGTTTGGACGAAGGCGGCGGCGTGCTGGGTATTTTTCAGTCTCAGAGTTACGCCAAGGGCACCTACACGCTCTCGCCGGGGGACCTGGTACTGCTATTCACTGATGGAGTGACGGAAGCTAGCAGCCCCGATGGCGAGGAATTCGGCGACGCACGCCTGGTTCGGCTGCTCGAAGAAAACCGTGAAGCAACTGCGGAACAATTGCAGAGGAAGATTCTAGATACGGTTGGGTCATTCTGCGGTGGCAATTGGCAGGATGATGCAACTTTAATTGCAATTGCCGTGGAATATTTCTTTTCTTTCCCTTTTCCTCCTTCCCCCTGCTACAACGTTCGTTACTTCGCACACTTACAGATCCTGGTTCACCTCGTGGCTGTGTTGCTCTCGCGCTTGGCATCGGCGCGACGTCGCGTTTTTTCCGTCGTAATGCAGTGCTCTTGCGCTCCTTGCCTTACGTCATCCCGACGATTCTGGCCGCTTTTGAGACCAACGATAGAGGCGGAGGATGATCTGTCGCGCCAGGACTTTCAGGATTGGCGCGATCAGTCCAAGTCATTCCAGAGTCTGGCTGGATACGGTCTGGGGCAGTTCAATTTCGGCGGGGGCATGAGCCCGCACGTGTGAACGCTATCGAAGCTACCCCGGGATTCTTCGATGTTTTTGGTGTGCAGCCGATTATCGGACGGACGTTTGGAGCACAAGATGCCCAAGCGGGAGAGTGGTCACTCGCGGTAATCAGCGAAGGACTTTGGAAGAGTCAATTTGGCGGCCAGCCAACGTTCTCGGACGTACTGTCTACGCCGATGGCACGCCCTACACGGTCGTTGGAGTCCTGCCTGGCGAATCGATTACCCCGCGGGAATCAATTCTGGCCCCGGTCGATTATCAAAAGATGACAGCGATCGCTCCGCGCACAACTACCGCGTAGTCGGCAAACTGAAGCAGACGTCACGCTCGCACAGGCCAAGGCAGAATCGCGGGATCGCCGGGCGCCTCGCTCGTGAGTATCCATCTTCCAACAAGAACGTCGGCTCCACTCTGTTGGATTCAGAAGCAATGACGTTAAGAGCCGAACGAGTCTGCTGCTCTTCTCGCCAGCGTCGCTTTGGTTTACTGATCGCGTGCGCGATCTAGCGAACTTATGCTGGTCCGGGCGAGCACGCGCCGTCGGGAGATGCCGTTCGAGCGACCTTAGGCGCGAGCCGATGGCGGCTTATCCGGCAGCTGCTGGTCGAAAGTTGCTGGTTGCGTCGCCGGCGGAACTGCGGGCCTTTGCCTTCCCTTGGGTTGGCAATTCCTTACTCGCTGAGCCCGCAACCTTTACCGGTTAAATCCACGCCAGAGACTTCGGGTCTCGCCTTTGCAATCGTTGTGATCTAGTGACTGTAATCTGTTCGGGCTGGCACCGGCGTTCCATGCCGCCCGAGCGGATTGACTCAAGGTCTACTAGAAGGCGGGCGGAGGCGGGCGCGGAAGCCACTCGAAGCGCGCTGTCGTTGGGGAAATAACTCTCTGTTGCTGCTACCGGCGCAGGACTGATGAGCGGAGCCGCTGGCGCTGGAGAACGAACGGCTGGGCTTGACTCGAGAACCTGCTCGTAGCTTCTGTTCACCCTCCCGCAGCCACGGACAACACGCAGAAGACCGCCAAGCGTTGCCACCGTAACCAGCGCCTGAAGAATCTACCGGGCGTCAGAACGTGGCTGCCACGGAGCGGCGCCACTGTCGGACGGAGGCGCGGATGGAGTTTTCCATCGAGGGCGCTCCGATCAAAAAGGCGGAACAAGGCTATGCCGATGGAGACTAGCTAGCGAAAATACTATCTCACCAGAAAACCCCTGCTCCGGGACGCGAGTCCAGGCGAGCGATAGGAGGGTGAAAAAGCGGTGAAGGAACGAGACTCTGGCGAGAAAATGGCACGGCGAGGATCCACTGGAAAGCGCATGCAATCGGGGTCAGATGAACAAACCCTATCGGCATCCAGAAAAAACTCAAACATGGTGATATCGGGGAGGGGGGGAGTTCGCAACAAGCCGCGGGCCGCCGCCAGAACCAACTATGTATGGCCCTATTCCAACCAGCCGGTCGCTGACGGTGGACATCGCCGCGCACGTCTTGCCTGTGCCAGCCGCGTAGCGCCGTCAATCAAGAAGTCCAGGACCCGGCCGGACGCTCCGTGAGCTGGCGAGCTACAATCGGGTATCTGAGTCGATCGCATGCCGCGGCCGATCCTACTGACCGGCGCATCGCATATCTGGCGTGGCTTGGCCGCTGTGGGAATAACGGCGTAGGTCCTACGTCACGGAGCAGCGAACACCGATCTTTTTTTTTTTTTTTTTTTTTTTTTTTTTTTTTTTTTTTTTTTTTTTTTTTTTTTTTTTTTTTTTTTTTTTTTTTTTTTTTTTTTTTTTTTTTTTTTTTTTTTTTTTTTTTTTTTTTTTTTTTTTTTTTTTTTTTTTTTTTTTTTTTTTTTTTTTTTTTTTTTTTTTTTTTTTTTTTTTTTTTTTTTTTTTTTTTTTTTTTTTTTTTTTTTTTTTTTTTTTTTTTTTTTTTTTTTTTTTTTTTTTTTTTTTTTTTTCACTATAATTTAATTGCAATTGCGTACACCGCTGGGAGAAGAGCGCAGATGGAAACTTTGCTCCAGGACCTGCGATACAGCTTTCGGGTATTGAGGAAATCGCCTAGCTTCGCGGCGATTGCGGTGCTCACGCTCGCACTTGGAATTGGCGCGAACAGCACAATTTTCAGCTGGATCAATTCTACCCTGCTCAATCCCATACCTGGAGTGCGGCACACATCTGATCTCGTTGCCATGACGGAGGGCGGGACCGCCAGAAGTCCTATTCCGTTCTCCTATCTCGACTACATGGACTTGCGAAACCGAACTCGGAGCTTTACTGGACTGATCGCTTACGACATCAACCCTATGAATCTCACCGGTACCGGGAAACCAGAGCGCGTTTGGGGCACGCTGGCTTCGGCGAATTACTTTGATGTGCTGGGCATCCATCCGATTCTAGGGCGTGGCTTTCTTCCGGTAGAGGACCAGAAGCCAGGAGGCGCGCCGGTAGTGGTGATCAGTTATCGGCTCTGGCAAATTCGCTTCGGCGGGGATCCTTCCGTCATCGGCCGCACGTTGCGGATTGACCAGCATCCATTCACGATCATCGGCGTCGCGCCGGCTGTTTTTCAAGGCACACAGACAGGCATGCGGACGGAACTTTGGGTTCCGTTGATGATGCAGCAGCAGATTGTTTCCGGCACTGACCGCCTTGCACTACGCAGCGAGACTTGGCTGATGCTGCTGGGCCAGCTGGCGCCTGGTGTGACGCGCGGGCAGGCACAAGCGGAAATGGATCTGCTGATGAACCAGATCGTGGAGCAATTCCCCGATTCCCATTTGGGCAACAATGCCGTGACGTTGTACCCGCTTTGGCGCGCTCCGTTCAGCGCGAATACTTATATGTATGTTCTCCTTCCGGTACTGATGGCTATCGCCGGCGTCGTGCTGCTGCTCGCCTGCGCAAACGTGGCGAATCTAATGCTGGTGCGGTCGGTTTCGCGGCGGCGCGAGATTGCCATACGCCTTTCGATTGGCGCCAGCCGATGGCGGCTGGTCCGGCAGTTGCTCATCGAAAGCTTGGTTCTGTCTTCGGCCGGGGGCATCCTGGCGATGTTTATCACCGCCTGGACCACTGGGATGCTGGGACAATTCATTCCGCCGACCAATATTCCGATAGCGCTCGACTTTCAGGTGGACCGCGCTGTTTTTTTCGTTACGTTCGCAATCTCGATTCTTAGCGGTGTGATTTTCGGCATCCTGCCGGCTTTGCGCGCCTCCGACATGTCGCCGGTAACGGTGCTGAAAGAAGACGCGGGAAGCGCTTCGGGCGGACTTCATAGGGCGCGCTTATCCAGCGCTCTGGTCGTGACGCAGATTTCTCTTTCACTTTTCCTGCTGGTCAGCGCCGGACTCTTCATTCGGAGCTTCCGGCAGGCGCAGCGATTCAACGCGGGCTTCAACCCGGACCACGTGCTGCTCGCGTCGTACAGCTTGTTTCCCGCAGGATACACCGAGGCTCGCGGCTTGGAATTTCATCGCCAGCTTTTGGCCAAGCTCGAAACATTGCCGGGCGTGCAATCGGTGGCCCTGGCCAGTTGGGTGCCGCTAGGGTATGTATCCAACTCGTTGCCGGCCTCTCCCGAGGGATATGTGCCGCAGCCGCACGAATCCATGGAAATCGCCGAGGCCACGGTGGGGCCGAATTATCTGCGGACGATGCAGATTCCGTTGATTGCCGGACGCGAGTTTACGGTGAACGACACCGGCACATCGCAGCCGGTCGCGATCGTCAATCAGAAGTTCGCGGATCGCTACTGGCCGCACCAGGAGCCGTTGGGCAAGCGGATATACGCATACGGTGTGTGGTTCACGGTGGTCGGTATCGCGCACAATTCCAACTACTATTCCTTGAGCGAAGTCCCGCAACCGTTTCTGTATCTTCCAATTTTTCAGGATTACTACTCAACGACAATCATCCACGCGCGGGTTTTGGGCGACCCGCTGGCCTACACGGCGGCGGTGGAAAAGGCGATTCATACCCTGGACGCAGATCTGCCGGTCTACGATGAGTCCACTTTAAAGTTGCGCGTGCAGGTGGCGAGCACGGGGCAGCGGATCGCCGGCACTTTCGTGGGAGCTTTTGGTTTGCTCGCGCTGATTCTGGCGGCGGTAGGTATCTACGGAGTGATTGCCTATACCACGCGCCAGCGGTCGCATGAAATCGGGATACGCATGGCGCTGGGAGCGCAGCAAAGCGATGTTTTCCGGCTTGTGCTGGGGCAAGGCCTGCGAATGATCCTCGCCGGACTTGCGATCGGGCTCGCGTTGTCGTTCGCGCTGACACGTTTTCTGCGCAACATTCTTTTCGGTGTAGGTGCGACCGATGCCCTCACGTTTGTAGGCGTCGCAATGCTGCTGTGTGTGGTGGCGCTGCTTGCGTGCTACATCCCCGCGCGACGGGCCATGCGCGTGGATCCCATGGTGGCGTTGCGCTATGAATAACCTCACAAGGAGTGAGCCATAGTGATCAAACTCAGAGACGTCGAAAAGGTTTACGAATCGGGCGCCGGAAAAACCTGGGTGCTACGCCGGATCAATTTAGACATCGCCGACGGCGATTTCATCACCATCATGGGCCCTTCGGGCGCGGGAAAGTCCACGCTGATGGGCATTATCGGGATGCTCGACGGCGCATGGAAGGGCGAGTACCACCTGCTCGAAAATGCCGTGCATAAGCTCGATAACCGACGCCGCGTGGAGCTGCACAAGAAATATATCGGATTTGTGTTTCAGCAATATCACCTGCTCGATAACCTTACCGTGGCCGAGAATCTCGACTTGCCGCTTTCCTATCGCGACATTAAGAAAGCAGAGCGCGAAGGGATGGTGGCGGACATCCTCGACCGGTTCCAGATCGTGGGCAAGAAGGCCCTTTTTCCCAACCAGCTATCGGGCGGGCAGCAACAGCTTGTGGCTGTAGCGCGCGCCGTAATCGGCAAGCCGAAATTGATCCTTGCGGATGAGCCCACCGGCAGCCTGCATTCAAGCCAGGGAAAAATGATCATGGATTTGCTGAAGAAGCTGAATCAAGACGGCACTACGATCATCCAGGTGACGCATAACGACGCCTGGGCGGCGTACGGCAACCGCATCATTCAATTGGCCGATGGCTGGATCGTGGATGGGGCATCAAAAGCCGGCGCGGTGTGATTCGAGCGCTCGTGCGCATAGACCCGATGGTCGCGCTTCGGTACGAATGGGAGAGAGCTATGGGCGCATTTTGGCAAGACCTAAAATATGCCTCAAGAATGCTGGCGAAAAACCCCCGCTTCACCGCCATCGCGGTGCTCACACTCGCGCTGGGAATTGGCGCAAACACTGCAATCTTCAGCGCGGTGAACGCGATTCTGCTGCGTCCGCTTCCCTATAAGGATTCCTCACGGATAGTGAACGTCTGGACCACACTTTCCTATTTTCCTAATTTCAAGACTCGGAAACTCGCCGGCCGACATTACGGATATTCGAGATGGAAGTCACGCTTTGGAGCAGATGGCAGCGTACAAGTCAGAAACTCTGAATCTAACGGGAGCCGGCGATCCAGAGGAAGTATCCGCGGGCCTGCTATCCGCAGAATTCCTGCCGGCGCTCGGCATTCGGCCAGCTATGGGACGCTGGTTCGCAGCAGAAGAAGACCAGCCGAACAGCGGGGCCGTCGTTATCCTTTCTGACGCACTATGGCGACGTCGCTTTGGGGCGGATCGCGAGATCCTAGGGAAAGACGTCACATTAAACCAAAAGCTCTATCGAATCGTAGCCGTGATGCCACCAAGCTTTCGCTTCCCGGAAAAGGCTGATCTTTGGATTCCGCTGGCTCTAAGCGACAAAGAGAGTCACGACCGTATGATGCACGGCACCTCGCTCTTGGCAAAGCTGAAGCCGGAGCCGGGCTTCCCCAGGCTCAGATCGAACTGAACACAATTGCGCTCGTCTCGCGAAACAGTACCCCGACGTGGACGACGGAATCGGCCTAAGCGTCGTGCCGCTGCAGGCTGCGACGGTGAGAGAGGTGCGTCCGGCGCTGCTGGTATTGCTTGGAGCAGTGGGGTTTGTCCTTCTGATCGCATGTGCCAATGTCGGAAGCCTGGCGTTGGCGCGCGGCCTAAAGCGGCAGAAAGAAATAGGAATTCGAGTCGCGCTCGGTGCGAGCCGCTTCCGGATCATTCGACTCCTGTTGCTCGAAAATATGCTGGTGGCAGGGATTGGCGGAGCGATGGGCCTGCTGCTTGCGTGGTGGGGGATCGATGCGCTGCGCTCGTGGGCGCCATCAAACACTCCACGCCTTGCAGAGCTGCACGCTGATTACGGAGTGCTGTGGCTGACACTTGCAATCTCAACAGCTGCCGGAATACTTTTTGGTTCATTCCCCGCCGTGCAATTTTCCCAGCCCAATCTGGATGCGGCGTTGAACCAGAGAAGTTCGGCTGCGTCGGGTGGCTCCCATCGCTCGCGTTTGCGCAACGCCCTCGTGGTTGTCGAGCTGGCGCTAGCGCTGGTGTTCGCTAGTAGGTTCGGCGCTGACGATTCAAAGCTTTGCGCGCCTGACGCACGTCGATGCCGGTTTTCGGACCGATCACCTGTTGACCATGAGCGTGCATCTTTCTCCGTTGAAATATCCTCAAAAGAGCCAGCAAATCGACTTCCTCACCCAAGCCCTTGAAAAACTAAGAGCGCTTGCGGGCGTAGAGAGTGTTGCAGCCGCCGATGCTCCCGTTTTGCGTCATATGATAAAGGTATCCACTATCACAATTGAAGGAGCGCCCCAAACCTCACTCGCTTCGAGCGGAAGTTTACAAATCAAGGGTGTAACTCCCGGGTTTTTTAAAACGCTGGGGATGCGCCTGCTTCGGGGACGCGACTTCGCAAAAACAGATATACAAGGCGCGCCGGGAGTGGCAATCATCAACGATTCAATGATGCGGCGGTACTGGCCGGACGGCAATGCGATCGGCAAGCGAGTGAGTTTCGGCACCGACAAAAGTGCGAAACCGATTTGGAATGAAATCGTCGGCATCGTAAACGACACGCGCGACACATCTTTGAACTCCGCTCCCCAGCCACAGGTGTTTTTGTCGCTTTGGCAGGGCCCGGCGGACTGGATCGATTTTTACCTGCGCACTTCACGCGATCCCGCTTCTCTGGCGCAGGCGGCACAAAGCCAGATCTGGGCGCTGGATCACGATCAGCCTGTGACGAACCTTTCGACCATGGAGGTCGCCATTTCCGAGGACGTCGCCGAGCCTCGATTTCGGACGCTGCTGCTGGGCCTTTTCGCGGTGTTGGGCCTTGCGCTTGCTCTGATCGGAATCTATGGCGTGATTTCGTATTCTGTTAGTCAGCGCACGCACGAGATTGGAATTCGCATAGCGCTGGGAGCGCAGGCGAGCGACGTGATGCGCGATGTTCTTTGAGACGGCATGAAGCTGGCGCTTGCCGGATTAGCGATTGAGCTGGTTGCTGCTTTGGCCTAACTCCGCTGATGATGTCTCTGCTGTTTGAAGTGAAGCCAACAGATCCGTCACGTTCGCCAGAGTCACAATCTTGCTCGTACTGTGTCTCTGTGCATGTTATTTCCCACCACCCAACCAAATCATCCTTATCTCTCTATAAAAATCTCGATGAGAGGAAATTACGAGAAAGCGAAAGTGAACTATCAGCCGGATGCCGGACGGAACGAAGAGAACGTCAAAATTCAGGGAGATAGCGTTCGCAAAATGATGCCACCACATACAGCGCGCACACGAATACTCGTTGCCGACGATCAGCCCGACATTCGCGAAGCGCTGCGCTTATTACTGAAAGGCCAGGGATTCGAGACGGAAACGGTGGCATCGCCCGCAGCGGTGTTAGCCGCGCTGGAAGCGCGCGAGTTCGACGCACTGTTGATGGATCTGAACTACGCGCGCGATACCACCTCCGGCCAGGAAGGACTCGATCTGCTATCGAATATTCGCGCAAAAGACAGCACGCTGCCGATCATCGTGATGACCGCTTGGGGAAGCCTGGAGCTTGCGGTGGAAGCCATGCGCCGCGGCGCGAAGGATTTCATACAGAAACCGTGGGAAAACGCGCGGCTGCTTGCAATCCTAAAGACTCAGATCGAGCTTTCGCAGGCGCTGCGTAAAAGCCAGCGGCTGGAAGCCGAGAACCGGCTGTTGCGCGCGGATGGGCGTCCGGTGATGATTGCGGAATCGGCCGCCATGCGACCGGTGATGGATTTGATCGCGCGCGTCGGCCCTCAGACGCAAACGTGCTGATCACCGGCGATCATGGGACCGGCAAGGAAGTGGTTGCGCGCACTCTATACGCTCTTTCTCCGCGGTCGGGCCGGCCGCTCGTAACCGTGAACGCCGGAGGATTGCCGGAAGGGGTTTTCGAGAGCGAGCTGTTCGGCCATGTGAAAGGCGCGTTTACGGACGCGAAATCGGATCGCGTGGGACGCTTCGAGCTGGCCGATGGCGGCACGCTTTTCCTCGATGAAATTGCGAACGTGCCGATGAACCTGCAGGCCAAGCTTTTGCGCGCTCTTGAAACTGGCGAGCTCGAACGTGTAGGATCTTCGACCACACGGCGCGTGGACGTGCGGATTATTTCAGCTACGAATGCCGACGTGCAGACCGAGGTTTCCGGCGGCCGATTCCGCGAAGATTTACTCTTTCGCCTGAACACGATTGAAATTCATCTGCCTCCGTTGCACGAGCGCAAAGAGGACATTTCAATTCTCGCGCACCATTTCCTGCGGCAGTCGGCGCAACGCTATCGCAAACAACTCGAAGGCTTCGAACCTGTGGCGCTGCAGGTTCTGCTCGACCACCCGTGGCCGGGAAATATTCGCGAACTGGATCACTCCATCGAGCGCGCCGTCCTGCTAGCGGAAGGTCCACAGGTTCG
This sequence comes from uncultured Acidobacteriota bacterium, assembly GCA_963830375.1. GTDB lineage: Bacteria > Acidobacteriota > Terriglobia > Acidiferrales > UBA7541 > Palsa-295. The sequence goes on along the minus strand of CAWHMJ010000003.1, from coordinate 60,765 downwards.
CGCAGGAGATTTGGGGCTTCGCCCCGCGCGTGAGGCATCTTTGCGGCTGGATGAAATGAGCATCGAGGATGTCGAGCGCGTTCTGATCCAAAAAGCTCTCGCGCGGTTTGGCGGCAATGTAAGCCACGCGAGCAAAGCGCTGGGACTAAGCCGCAGCGCGCTTTACCGGCGCCTGCAAAAATACAGCCTGTGAAACCGCTGCTCTATGAACGCCGAATTTTGCTTCTCGCCTTGGCCGCCGGACTCGGAAGCACAATCGCTGCGTTAATCCTGCTTTGGATTGGACCCTACTCTTCAAAGCTCCAGTGGACACTCACCGTAATCATGGTAATTGCGTGGCTGAGTTTCGCATTCTCGGCCCAAAGTCGCGTGGTCTTCCCGCTGCGCACGCTTTCGAATCTCCTGGCCGCTCTTCGCGAAGGTGATTTCTCCATTCGAGCGCGCGGCGCCAACCGCGAAGATGCATTGGGCGAGGTTTTGCGCGAGGTAAATGCCTTGGGGGAGACTCTGCGGCAGCAGAGGCTGGGCGCTTTGGAAGCTACTGCGCTCCTTCGCAAGGTAATGGAAGAAATTGATGTCGCGGTTTTTGCATTCGATGGAGCCGGCCGCCTCCGTCTCGTAAATCGGGCCGGCGAGCGAATCTTGAATCAAGCGCAGGCACGCCTTCTTGGACTGACTGCAGCAGAACTCGGTCTTTTGGAATGTCTGGAGGGAGAAACGCCGAAAATATCGCAGATCGCGTTTCCCGGAAAATCGGGGCGCTGGGAGATTCATCGCGGCAATTTTCGCGAAGCGGGGCTGGCTCATCAATTGCTCGTGATCACGGATTTGAGCCGCGCTCTGCGCGAAGAAGAACGTCAAGCATGGCAGCGATTGATTCGTGTGTTAGGGCACGAACTGAATAATTCACTCGCTCCCATCAAATCAGTGGCTGAAAATCTGGGAAGCATGCTTCATCGCAAGGAGCGCGCGCCGGACTGGCAGGAAGACATGCGCAGCGGCCTGAATATAATTGCCGCGCGCACCGACGGTCTTGCGCGGTTCATGAGTGCTTATGCGCGACTCGCCAAGTTGCCGCCCCCGGTCTTACAGCCCGTAGATGTAGGCGTGTGGATCCGGCGGGTAGTGGGGCTGGAACCGCGCCTTTCCGTGCAGATCGAGGCCGGCCCGCAGACCAGCATTCAGGCGGACCCGGACCAATTGGAGCAATTACTTATCAATCTTCTGCACAATGCCGTGGATGCAGCTCTGGAAACCGGTGGCGGCGTAAAGGTCGGCTGGGAACGTGAGAATGGATCGGTAAAAGTTTGGGTTCAGGATGATGGCCCGGGCATTCCAAACCCCGCAAATCTTTTCGTCCCGTTTTTTACCACCAAGCAAGGTGGTTCGGGAATTGGTCTGGTGCTAAGCCGGCAGATCGCGGAAGCGCACGGCGGATCGCTCACACTTGAAAATCGCGAAGCGCGCCGGGGCTGCGAAGCGCGGCTGCAACTGCCTCTCAATAATGAGCTGCTTTGAATTCGGTACTTTTCCGCGCGCCATCTCCTCGAACACTTTTCTCTCGCTAAAGGTAACAGGCGGAGTTTCGGGGGGGACGCAAAAAAAACGGCGACTGGGTGTACCCAGCCGCCGTCTTGACCAAATGCAATAAAATTATTGTTGTTGCGGCTGTTGTTGTGGTTGCTGCATGTCTTTTTTGGCTAAATCGGCCTTCGTAGGTTCCGCGGATATCCCGCTGCCCGGTTTTTGATAGCGCGTCAGGTAAGGCATGAATGGCGTAATTTCAAACGGCATTTTTTCGCGGGCCGATAGCAGAGGCAATGGCTTTGCCTTGAGTAATTCCACGTGATCGCTCCATGGATCGAGTTTCAAGCGCGCACCAATCGGCAGAGCAGCGATCTGGTCGAGTTTCGCGGGTTCCAGGTTCGGCGCGGAGCTGATCAACTGATCCGCGAGATAGATGCGGTTTCCCAGGTGCGGATTGATCAGAACAGGAAGCGTCTTGGAATCGGCATCGAGCTGCTTAAGAAAGAGTCCAGCGCTCGCCAGTTTATCTTTGTACGGCGAATTCTTCAGAAGCTCCACGGCCTTCTGGCTGTCCTGTTGAATTTGCGCCGGACTATCCTTGAAACTGAAATGTCCCAAGGCTTCGGTAGCCGTCACGGTGGTTGTATCGTTGAAGCCCCACTGGTCGGTGGAAGGTTTGGTCAAGATGATGTCGGCCAATTCCTGCGCCAGCATGGTGGCCAGGCTGGCCTCATCAGGCAAAACGTCAATCAATCCGCGGCTCAGAACGATGGTGTGGCCGATCGAAAACATCTCCAGCGTGCCGGTGAGCATTACGCGGCAACGAACGTCAGGCTGAATGTCCAGGTTGTTCGTGACTTCGATATTATTGACCACGGTTTCGAGAACTTTATCCACTTCCCCTGGAGGCGCTACGAGACCGGTTCGTTGCAGCCGGTCCACCACATTGATTTCAGCCTGATGCTGCCATTCGCGCTGCGCTTCAATAGGGGAACGATCCGTGGAGGCGGCCTGATCCTGAATCGCATTTGGCGATTCAATAGTCAGCTCGCTGAATTCTTCCTGGCGGCCCACGTTTTTCAAGTTGTAGCCCCACAGGCGGGTCTGCGACTTGAACCGAACGTGGTTGCCCAGAAAATCTTTCAGGTCCGACTCCTGGCTGAAGATGTAAGCGGGCAGCCAGAGGCCGGGTTGCACGTTCAATCGCCAACTATCGAAGTGAAGATTAAATCCGTTAATTCCCGCCACCGGCGTGTACACGCCGTTAAATCGCACGATTGCGTAGCCCTGATCTTCCGCCCAAATGCGCCCCTTGAAACGCCCTTTTCCGGACTTGGGCAGCGGCGTGACGTCGAAGACTACGCAACGAACTTCGCCGAGGAACTCGCGGTGAACGTAGTCGAACTGGTAATGCTGGCGGTCGAATCCGTTCGTATCGATGTAAATCATCTGCAGAAAACCGTCGGGAATGTAGGAAGAACTGAACATATCGCCGAGATGAGCAATCGGATTAAAGGCCTGTAGTTTGCCCTTCTTGCCATTCAGCATCGAGTTATCCACGACGCCCTTCGAAAGGTCAGCCTGTCCCAGGAAATAGTGGTCTTTCACCGGAACCGCGCCCATATCCTTGTCAGGTTTCATGTCCTGAATATAGGTTTCAATTACGGGATTGAAACGACGGATGGTTGCGATCTCTTCATGCTCCCGCGCGATTACGCGATCGATCGCCTGATCGACGGTAGTCACGGGTCCGGCCGTGGCCCCGGCCTGCGGCTGGGTTTGATCGGCCGTCTGCGGCGCCTGTGCCGATGCCACGCCGGTCAAGCCGGCAGCCAGCAATACCGTAAGACAGAAACTTTTCCACGTCACCATTGCCGTTCCCCCCTATCAATATGCCAATTCGAATACGATGTGGACGATGGCGGTTGAGTCCACTGGTTGGCCGTCCTGTTGGGCCGGGCGAAAGCGTATCTGGCGCGCTGCGGCCTGCGCGGAATCATCCAAACCATACCCCAGTCCTTGCACCACACGCTGAACTTTCACTTCTCCCGAAGCTGTGAAAACAACTTGCAGCGATACTTCTCCTTCAATTTTCTTGGCGCGGGCTTCATCGGTGTAAGCCGGTTTGGGCTTAGAAATAATTTCAACAGGCGTGGTTTTCGACACAACGGAGGCTTGCTTTACTTTTGGCCCCGCGGCCACAGCATGTTCATCCGCAAACCCACCTTGTTGGACGCTTCTCTGTCCGCTGCCACCAGGACTGCCAGTAGCAACACCATTGCCAAAGCCTGTGCTGGCAATCACTCCCTTCGCTCCCTTGGATCCGCCGGTGCCATTGCCGGTACCGGGGCCGGGAGGAAGATCGAAGCTGCCTTTCACCGCAATATTTGCCGCACGATTCGTCTTACCGTTAGCGGCCACTCCGTCCGGATCGCCGAACCCGCCGGTCTGAACGTCTTCCCGTGGCTTCCGGAGAGTCGGGATGGCGGAACTCCCCATTGAGACGGGAGGGTTCTGATCTGGGAATGCCTTAGCGACTATCGGCACATCAGGAGTCGGCGTGTTCTTCCGGGAGGTGGCAGGCTTCGCCACCGGTGCGGTAGCCACCGGCGTGTAAATCTTCGGCTTTGGTACCTCAACCACTACCGGCTTTGGAGGCTCAACAACCTTCGCAACCTCACGCTTGATCGGAATTGGCTTTACCGGTTGGACTGGCTGTGGTTTCCAGGCAACTACCGGAGGCGCCTCGATCGGCATGGTCCAATAGCGCTGTACCATGCTCATCTTCTGGGGCATCAGCATTGGGATTATCACCAACGCCGCTACCGCAAGGCATTGCAGTCCAAACCCGGCACTGAACAAATCCCAGCGAGGCTGCGCCTCGGGAAGCAACGACTCGTTAAAGACAGCCCGACTTCTAATCCGCGCCATAGCTTTCACCCAATATCCCTGTTTCCTATTTGTGCCGCGTCGACACAGAAGTACAGCTGACAGTATTTAGTACTAGGCCGGGGAGTTGTCGTGAATAGGACTCAAGTACTATTCTATCCCGAGTCGTGTTGAAAGCGATAACCTAGTGCATCTCGGTTGCCAGAAGGTAAGCTACTGCTTGTGGCGAACGCAAGAAATGAGCACGCACAGGTCGCCCCGCTTTATAAATCTAACCCGGCTGGGGAGGCTAGGTTGCAGAAATTCTAATCTTGGTTTCGAAAAACAAGGGCACGGCCCTGGGGGCCGTGCCCTGTCTCAAGACACATCCTCTATAAACGCGTCTTGTTTCAGCTTTATGACAACTCTGCCTTACTGCTGAGGCTCCACGACAACATATCTCGTGACGCCTCTGTTGTTCACCAGAAGAAGTACCGGCTGCTTATTGGCTCCCGCCATCGCTTGTTGATAGTCGGAAGTATTGGTGATTGATTTGTGGTTGACTTCTTGAATGACGTCACCCTGGCTGAGGCCGGAAGCAGCCGCCGGGCTTGACGGATCCACAGAGCTCACAACCACTCCTCGTGTTCCAGCCGGCAAACTGAGCTGCTGAGCGATATCGGAAGTGAGGTCCTGTACCTGAATACCTTCCAGCAGAGTAGCGCCGGTTGTTTCACCGGAAACCTGCTTATCGTCGTGCTCGTCCAGTTCAGCGAGCTTGAGGGAGACATCTTGCGTCCCGCCGTTGCGCCAGATTTGTAGTTTTACGTTCGTACCCGGCGCGAACTGCGCGATTTGAACCTGAAGCTGGTTCGGCGCATTTACGGCCTCACCGTTAAGTTGAAGAATCACATCTCCTTTCTTCAACCCTGCGCCAGCTGCAGGCGTATTGGGGGCCACGTCTCCCACCAGAACACCGCCTCCCTGCTTCAGAGCCGAATGCTCTTGCGAGTTCGGGTGTGACTTCCTGGATGTGAATTCCCAGATAGCCGCGAACGACTTTGCCGTGGGTCAGAATCTGATCCATTACCGGCTTAGCCATGCTCACCGGAATCGCAAAACCGACTCCTTCATTTCCGCCTTCGCCGCCGTTTCCGCCGTGAGAAAGAATGGCGGTATTGATACCGACGAGATTGCCATGAATGTCAATCATCGCGCCGCCGGAATTGCCGGGGTTGATGGCTGCATCCGTCTGGATGAAGTTTTCATAGTTTTCGATACCAAAGCCGCCGCGTCCAGTTGCACTCACGATTCCCATCGTGGCCGTCTCGCCAACTCCAAATGGATCGCCGATCGCGAAAATCAGATCCCCAACCTGCAATTGGTTCGAATCGCCCAACGGCAGAGTTGGCAACCTCGTGGCGTCAATCTTCAATACCGCGATGTCCGTCTTCGGATCAGTTCCAATCACCTTGGCTTGAAACTCACGCTTGTCGCTGAGGAAGACCTTGATATCAGTCGCACCCTCGACCACGTGATTGTTCGTAAGAATAGTTCCATCGGAAGTGACGATGACGCCCGAGCCTAGGCTCTGCTCTCGCATCGGACGGCCTTGGCCTTGTCCAAATTGATCGCCAAAAAACTGGCGAAACATGGGATCGTTGAAATATCGGGGATTGCTGGTTCCGTCCGGGCTTTACGACCTTTGAAGAGCTGATATTGACGACCGCGGGAAGCGCGGGCTTAAGAACTGCGGAAAAACCATTAGCGAAATTCCCCAAACTTACAGGCAGCGCATTCTGGGTGATTGCAATCGGAGTGCCCGGGGCGCCAAAAACCGTATGACCTGTCCAATTTTTGAATCCTTGCGAAAGGAGGGCGCCTCCCGCAAGCGCCACGAGGACCACGACGGTGGCCACCCAATGACGGACTTTTAACACTCTGCTTTCCATTGCTGTCTCTCCTATGTATTGCTTGTCTCGTCTGGCGCGTAAAGTCGCGATCCGCGAGTTATTATATTGGACGTATCCCGCCTCGATTGGTGTTCAGCGCTCCTGGGGCAATCCGCACCGGCTACCCCTGTCCTATATAGATGCAATAATTATACTTGAGGTCGCTTGTTAGAATTCGCTAGAACGAATCGAAAGCATTATGGTAGATGTTCCCGGTCAATAGCGCATATAAACGTTGCAAGCGAACTTGTTGAGGAAGCGTCTAACGATTTTGGCCGAACAAGTCTCGCCCGAAATTCCGCACGGTTCGGAGACTGGACAAATCTGAAAGGGGTTCTGCAGAAATGACACGAAGAAATCATATTGCGTTTGCTTGCGTAGCGGCTCTTATTTTTGTGATAGCGCGGCCTGCGGTTTCCGCGCCCGGCCAGTCCGGAACGGGGAATCCCGCCCAAGTCGATGACGGAACCCTCAAATCGCTGGCTGACGTCGCCGGCGCCGGAATGATGAAGACCGATACGTATGAGAATCTCCGCGAGCTGAGCGACGATATCGGCGCTCGCGTGACCGGCTCGCCCGAAGCGGCCAAGGCCATAGCCTGGGGCATTGAAAAAATGAAGAGTTTCGGCCTTGAGAACGTCCACGCGGAAACGTGGCAGATTTCGCGCGGCTGGACGCGGATTTCCGCCAGTGCCGAGATGATCTCTCCAATTCATCGCCGGCTGATGATCGATGCCATGGGTTGGGTAGGCTCAACTCCCGCCGGAGGCGCGGAAGCCGACGTCCTAGCAGTCAATTCATACCAGCTCGAAGACGAAATGAAGAATCCGGCAAATTGGAAAGGGAAAGTCCTGCTCATCGTTCACAAAGGAGAAGCGCCAAAAGACCGTATGGCCAGTTTCGCGAAATTTGGAGCCTTCCTAAAGGCCGCCCACGATGCGGGAGCAATAGCGGTTATCGGCGGACAGGGCGGCAGCGCCGCACAAGGCATGCATCTGACTCATACGGGCGCTCTCGGCTTTGACACGTACTACGACATTCCCGTGGTCAGCATGGCAGCGGAGGATCAGCAGCAGCTTGAACGCTATTTGGATCACGGCAAAACGGTGCGTTTGAAAATCGACGTGCAAAATCGAGTAACGGATGGCGCAGTCGAAACCGCCAATGTCGTCGGCGATATTCGCGGCACGGAACACCCCGAGCAAATCGTTGTGGTCGGGGGCCATCTTGATTCCTGGGATTTGGCGTCCGGTGCTACCGACAACGGGTTTGGCGCCACCGCCGCGCTGGGCGCAGCACAAGCCATAATGAAGTCCGGACACAAGCCGCGACGGACGATTCGTTTCGTGTTGTTTACCGGAGAAGAAGAAGGCTTGCTGGGTTCGATTGCCTACGTGAAAGCTCATCAGAGCGAAATGGCCAATCACATCGCTGCCGTGATTCTCGATAACGGGCAAGGGCCGGTCATCGGCTTCCAGCTAGGAGGGCGTGCGGATCTGATCCCTGATGTTCAGAAATTCGCCACTTCGCTCCAAGCTTTCGGGGAGATGAAAGTAGATGACGACGTTGAATTCGGGACCGATACAGGCCCATTCATCCTTGCGGGGCTGCCGGGAATCAATCTGGACCAGGATTCGCCGGATTATAAATACACCCACCATTCCCCGGTGGACACGTTCGATAAAGTGCAGGCCGATATTCTGGATCGCGACGCCACGGTGATGGCGCTAACCGCGTATTGGATCGCCGATCGTCCGGAGCGGCTGGCGAGCCCGTGGCCGCGGGAAAAGACGGCGCAGATGCTGGTAGATAAGCAGGAAGATGCAGTGCTGAAGCTTTTTGGATTGTGGCCGTTTGGGGATCTGGGAAAATAGCAACCAGTTCAGCGCAGAAACTAACTTATTTGCTGATAAGTCGCGCGATGCAGAAGGCAGCCGCTGCGGCAAGACCTCCGACTAGGACGGTCTGCAAGCCGCCGCGCAACGGCTTCACTCCGGTGTAATGCCCTTTGATCGCGCCGAAAAAGAAAAGTGCCAGCAGCGTGACTCCAATCGAAACCCAGAGCGCGTCCATCACGTTCTTCATCATTATGTAAGACGCTAGCGGAATAAGCCCGCCCACGATGTACGACGCTGCGATCGTTCCGGCACTGCGGCCCGCGCGCGTGGGATCCGGCGGTTCCAAACCAAGCTCGAAACGCATCATAAAATCCACCCACTTTTTCTGATTTGATGTGATGGCGTTCACGATCGGCGCCATTTGCTCCTGCGAAAGGCCGTAATCGCGAAAAACCTTGGCGACTTCTTCTGTTTCAATTTCCGGCAGCTCAACCGTCTCTCGATACTCACGGTCGAGCTCGGATGCGTAATGTTCGGTGTCTGTTTGCGCAGCGAGATAGCCGCCCAAGCCCATGGCGATTGAGCCTGCCGCAATTTCCGCCAGTCCTGCTGTCACCACGATGCCGGTCGACGCAATCGCCCCCGTAAGACCCGCAGCAAGCGCGAACGGGACAGTCAGACCATCTGACATCCCGATGACGATATCGCGCACTGCTGCTGTCGCGGTGAAGTGTTTTTCCACGTGTTCGACAGATGGCATCTTCAGCTCCTCCAAAACATCTAAATATTGAGCGTCTGTTCCGTTGGCCCCTATCAGGCGCGTATAATTATGGGGCAGGAACCGAATAATCGGGAGGTACATAATGACCCAAACTGGACAAGGAGCTGCTCCCCAGATGACTTTTACATTGCCACCGTTGCCTTACGCATTCGACGCACTGGAACCTTACATCGATGCAAAGACCATGGAGATTCATCACGACAAGCATCACGCCGCATACGTTACGAACCTCAACAAAGCTCTCGAGGGAAATGCCGAGCTTCAAAAGCTTTCCGTCGAAGACCTGTTGGCGCAAATCAACAAAGTACCCGAAAACATCCGCACCGCTGTTCGCAACAATGGCGGCGGCCACATGAACCATTCCATGTTTTGGAAGATTATGAAGAAGGGCGGAGGTGGCGAACCCAGCGGTGATCTTGCCGGCGCTATCAAGTCCTCCTTCGGAAGCTTTGCCGATTTCAAAACCAAGTTTAATGACGCCGCCACAAAGCGTTTTGGTTCAGGCTGGGCTTGGCTTCTGTTCCGCGACGGCAAAGTAACCATCGAGTCCTCGGCGAATCAGGACAACCCGATCATGGACGGCGGCAAGGCGTTTTTTGGACTGGACGTCTGGGAGCACGCCTACTACCTGAAATATCAAAATCGCCGGCCGGAATATATCGAGGCTTGGTGGAATGTGATCAACTGGGCGCAAGTTGCTGAAAATTACGCCCACGCTAAGAAATAGCATTGCAACCTGCCGCTTCATTTCAGCGGTTCTCCCAGCGACGTCCACTGCATCTAGCACGGACGTCGCCGGGAGTTTCTAAATTTCTCGCGTCGCCCCCGCAAAACCTAAAATGGAAACCACCAACGCAACGCGCACGTCGCACCCAGCAGGCCAAGGAGCCCGGGCGATGACTCGCGGACTTGCAGTTTTGTCCCTACTCATTTCGACGTTTTGCGTCATCACATCTGCTCAAACGAATCCACACCAGGATCGCAAAAAAATCTTGACGGATATCGTGATCGAAAGCGGCGAGACCGCGAAAGATGTCCAATGTTTCATGTGTAGCGTCCATGTTCGCGGCCGCGTTACCGGCGACCTGATTACCTTCGGCGGAGCCATTTTTGTCGAGGGAAGAGTTGATCACGACGCGATTGCAATCGGCGGCCGCATCGAATCGAATTCGAACAGCACAATTGCAGGCGCCGCAATCGCCGTGGGCGGATATGTCCTGCGTCAGGAAAATTCGGTCATCGCCGGCGATTCAAAATCGCTGCCTTACGTGCTCATTCCCGGCCAATATCGTCCGACAATTCTCGGCAGCATCACACTCGCGCTGATCAACGTGCTCTTTGTGGCCCTGGGTTATTTGCTTGTTCGTGAGAAACGCGCTGAAACTTTCGCGCGTGCAATCGAGGGCCGCCCGGCTTCGGTGTTCTTCGCCGGCATTTTTTTGTTTCTCATATTTTATGGTCTGGACTGGCTGACGGGCTATCTGGGGCCAATGGAAATCCCATCAGATATCGTATTGTTGGTAGTCTTCCTAGCTATCGCTGCCGCAGGCGCCACCGGCTTGGGATATTGGGTAGCTCGCGTCGCGTTTCCTGGAACCAGGGGAATCCGGGCGTCCATCGGCGGAGTATTGGCGCTGTCGTTGCTCGAACTTGTGCCGCTGCTGGGTTTGCTCGTCTTTGCAGTGGGTTTGATAATGTCCGTAGGCACTTCGTTGGCTACCCGCTTCGGTTCCCGCGACGTTTCAGTTCCCACTCATAGCAGTCAGCTAAATTTGGCAGATGCTCCCGGCAACATGAGGTCTGAGCCGCGACTCTCTAACCTCCGGCAATGGCTCCCAAGATGAAAAATGGCTCCGCCCCCGAAGCCACCGCGTCGGGCAGTGGCGCATCCGGTGGCTCATGAGTGACATCCTCTTCGCAGGCGAAGAACCGCAGAAACGGCCGACGCTCTTGCGTGACCTGGTCGCGTATGGTTCCGCGCAGCACCGGATAGCGGGCTTCGAGCGCGTCGAGGATCGAGCGCTGAGTGGCCTGACCTTCGACCTCCAGTTGCACATCGCCGCTTACATGCGCCAGTGTCCGCAGATGTGACGGCAGTACAACGGTAATCATGGGAGTGTCTGAACCTCCACGGAAAGGACGGCGGGCAGATCCCGTACGATGGGGGTCCAGTTGTCTCCTGCGTCTGCCGATGCGTACACCTGCCCGCCGGTGGTTCCGAAATACACGCCGCAAGAATCGAGCGAGTCCACGGCCATCGCGTCCCGCAACACATTTACGTAACAGTCGCTTTGCGGCAAACCGTTCGTCAGCGCCTCCCATTCGTTTCCGCCCGCCGTGCTGCGGTACACGCGCAGCTTCCCATCGGGCGGAAAATGCTCCGAATCACTCTTGATCGGCACAACGAAAATCGTCTCCGGCTCGTGCGCATGAACGTCAATTGCGAAGCCGAAATCGGTGGGCAAGTTTCCGCTTACCTCTTGCCACGAGTCACCGGCATTGTCGCTGCGCATGACGTCCCAGTGCTTCTGCATGAAAAGCACATCCGGACGCGACCGGTGCATGGCGATGTGGTGAACGCAGTGGCCAACCTCGGCAGTCGGGTTCGGGATATGTTCTGACCTCAAGCCGCGGTTGATTGGTTTCCAAGTCTTGCCTGCGTCGTCGGTCCGGAACGCACCCGCTGCTGAGATGGCAATGAACATTCGGTCCGGATGGCTCGGATCCAAAATAATTGTGTGCAGGCACATACCGCCTGCACCTGGCTGCCACGACGGCCCCGAACCATGGCCGCGGAGACCGGAGAGCTCCTCCCACGTCTGGCCACCATCAATTGACCGGAACAACGCGGCGTCTTCCGCTCCGGCATACACAGTATCCGGATCGGCCAGCGATGGCTCCAGGTGCCACACGCGCTTGAACTCCCACGGATGCGGCGTGCCGTCGTACCACTGGTGAGTGCCGGGAATGCCGTCGTAAGCAAATTTGTTGCCGACAGGTTCCCACGACTTGCCGCCGTCGTTGGATCGTTGGATAAGTTGCCCGAACCAGCCCGTGGACTGCGATGCATACAGCCGATTCGGATCAACCGGAGATCCCTTCACGTGGTAAATCTCCCAGCCCGCAAAGTGCGGGCCACTGATGTCCCAATGTTTGCGCTTCGCGTCGGAAGTGAGGACGAACGCGCCCTTCCGGGTCCCCACCAATACTCGTACGCTGCTCATCTCTTCCTCCTTAGCAGAAACTCACGAACACATCAGACTCGACCGCGAAGGTCAGCCCGGGTAGCGGCTTGCGGCACCGGCGCCACATCCCCGTGGAAGTTTACGCTTCGGACGCCAAAAATGTTTCTCGGTCGTGCCATACCTGGTCTTTCTTCGTAGGAACACACCATATCGACGACCCGCCTATACTTTGGTAAAGACCGCCTAAAACAGTTGAGTTGGCGGAGACTTCGTTGTATAAGGCTGAAGCGATGATTTTAAGCCGTCCAACGCGCAGCAGGCTCCGCTTTGCGGTCGTAGCGGCTCTCTTGTTCTGCGCCCTCGCGTTGGTCGAATTTCCAGAGCTACTCAGCCTCAAGGATGATACTTCGAACGACTTCACCCTGCTGGTCTCCAGACAGGACGTCTCTTCGCCAAACAGCACGATTAAACCCGCGCAGACGCCAGTCGCGATTCCTATCCGGGAAGTCAGCCTTCACGCGCCGATTTCGAATCTGCTGGCACTTTCGTTTCCTGACACCCTGGCTCACTCATCCATCGACTACCTGCATCTGCTCTGCGTTCATAGGACGTAAACCTCTGTTTCTTTTCTGAAGTTGCTCGCTTTCCGATATTCATAAACCAAACGGGATCATCCCGCGAATGCTTCCCGATTCGCAGGCTTTTCTCCTTGGCAATACTTCACAGAAAAGGAGCACGTGCAATCATGCGACCGACTTTAATAGCTACAGACCAAAGGATTCTCCATCAGTATCTGCAAGACCTGATTTGCCAAGCAAACACGGTGGAAGAGGTTGACATCCTTGTCGAAGTGCTGATGTCGCTGCAATACGCGGCCCGGCCCATTTCGGCAACGCTGTCGGCAAACCCACTACGGATCGTTCACGGCAAATCTGGACGCTGATTTCGTCACTCCGCAGCACGGTGTTGACTTCCTTTTGTAGCGCACCTACCCTTCGGTAGCCGGGGCGACCGGAGGGTATGTGCGGTCTGTGTTCTTTCACTATCGTCTTAAGATGCCGGACGGCTACCGCATTGCGGAGCATGGGCATCCTCAGGGCGAAAACATGACAGTGGTATAGATTTTTCTTAATTGCACGCGGCAGGCGCCCGGCCCGCGAACGCACCAGAAAATCTTGGGCGGGCCGAGGAATCTGTGACATGCTGATTCCTCTGCTGCCACTCCTTAACTGTCTGCGAGGTTTCGCTGAATGAAGCGGACATTCTTCGTGTTGTGCATCGTTGCTTCTGTTTCGTTTTGCGTGTCCGCGCAAAACGCCAATTCGCAGGAGTCCAAGCCGGCCGAAACGATTCAGGTGGACGCGCGGGCGAAGGGAGAGCCCTTTCCACATTTTTGGGAGCAAATGTTCGGCTCCGGCCGCGCGATCCTTTCGCTGCGGGAAAGTTACCGAAACGATTTGCGCGAAGTGAAAGCGGCAACGGATTTCAAGTACGTCCGCTTCCACGCGATTTTCCACGATGAGGTGGGAGTGTACGACGAAGACGCCGCGGGAAAGCCACTTTACAATTTTTCCTACGTTGACCAGATCTACGATGGCTTGCTGAAAGCCGGAGTGCGGCCTTTCGTCGAACTGAGCTTCATGCCCACGAAGCTCGCAGCGGAAAATGACATTCAAGCTTTCTGGTACAAGCCCAATGTTTCACCGCCCAAGGATTACAAGAAGTGGGGCGAACTGGTGGGCCAGTTCGCAAGACATCTTGTCGAGCGGTATGGCATCGACGAAGTGTCGCAATGGTATTTTGAAGTATGGAACGAGCCCAACCTCGATTTTTGGGCCGGCGTTCCGAAGGAACAGACTTACTACCAGCTTTACGACGCGGCCGCGCGAGAGCTAAAACTCGTCAGCCCGCGGCTGAGAGTGGGAGGACCGGCGACGGCACAGGCTGCCTGGGTGGATCGCTTCATTCAGCACACCGCGCAGGACAACGTGCCTGTGGATTTCGTGTCCACGCATGTCTATGGCAATGATTTGGCTTCGGATGTTTTCGGCACGCAGGAACAAATTCCGAGATCGCAAATGGTTTGCCGTGCGGTTCGAAAAGTTCACGATCAAATCAACGGCTCTGTTCGTCCTCATCTGCCCTTGATCTGGAGCGAATACAACGCCAGCTACAAGAACGAAACGGACGTGACCGATTCCATTTACATGGGGCCGTGGATGGCCGATACCATCCGCCAGTGCGACGGGCTGGTGGACATGATGAGCTACTGGACATTTTCCGATGTGTTCGAAGAACAAGGTGTGGTGAAGCGCCCATTCTATGGCGGCTATGGACTGATTGCGGAGGATAGCTTGCCGAAGCCGGCATTTAATGCTTTCAAGCTGTTGCACCGTTTGGGCGACACAAGAATTCCAGTGAACGGCGATGACATTCTTGCAACGCGGCGTGCGGACGGTAGGTTGGTGATGGCGGTCTGGAATTTATCCGCGCCGGGAGGCAATGGCGAGTCGAAGGACATCGTGCTGCAATTGAACTCTTTGGCGGGGAAAAATCAAGCCTTCGTGTACCGGCTGGACGCAGACCATGGATCGTTGCTGAAAGCGTACGCGGAGATGGGCAGCCCCGCAGATCCCACCCCAGCACAAGTTCAATCTCTTCGGCATGCGGCCCGATTGCTCGCGCCGGAATCATGGTCCATCCAGAATGGCCGGATCGAGTTGCAGCTGGCACCTAACGCGCTGGCCCTTATCGAAGTTTATTGATTCGCATCTCTCGTTAGCGGGCTGGCTTCTTGAGAAAAGACTTAGCCCAGCACGATGCGGATGTTGTGGACCGCTCCGTCGTCGGCGAGTGGAATACTTGCGGAACCCGGCAAGAGTTTGCCGTCCAATTCAGTAAGCGCCACACCGCGCGCCACGTTCGAGGGATTTTCCACCTTGATCTTGTAGATCGCCGAGTGGTAACGAAAGTCGATGGAGTAGCCGGGCCAATTGCGAGGTATACACGGATCAATGCTGAGGATCATGCCCCGCACACGAAAGCCGAGTATCCACTCCATCCCCGCGCGATAAAGCCAACCCGCCGAACCGGTATACCACGTCCATCCACCTCGTCCGACATGAGGAGCCTCGGCGTAGATGTCTCCCGATACGACATACGGCTCCACTTTGTAACGCTGCACGTTGGCGCGCGAACTGGTGCGGTTAATCGGATTCATGAAGCGGAAAAGTTCGTTGGCTTTGTCTCCATTGCCTAGCTCGGCGAAGGCAATTGCCGTCCAAGTGGCGGCATGCGTGTATTGCCCGCCGTTTTCGCGAATCCCCGGAACGTAACCTTTTATGTATCCAGGATCGTGGGTCGTCTTATCGAAGGGCGGAGTTAAGAGCAAGATCAGCCCGTCCGCAGAACGAACGAGTTGCTGATCTACCGCCGACATGGCTCGCGCGGCGCGGCCGGGTTCTGCAGCGCCACTGATGATTCCCCAAGTTTGAGCGATCGAGTCGATGTGGCATTCCTCATTTTGCACGGAGCCGAGCGGAGTGCCGTCGTCAAAGTAAGCGCGGCGATACCATTCGCCGTCCCAGCCATCGTGCTCGAGCGCTGCCTTCAACGCACTCACGTGGATGCGCCACTTCTCCGCGCGCTGGGACTCTCCGCGCGCGTCCGCCACTTTTGCAAACTCCCAGAGAACCGTATGCAAGAACCAGCCTAGCCAGACGCTCTCTCCCTTTCCCAGATAACCGACTCGGTTCATGCCGTCGTTCCAATCTCCGGTGCCCATTAGCGGAAGGCCGTGAAGGCCAACAGACAAGCTGCGATCCAGAGCGCGGGCGCAATGTTCAAATATCGTCGCGCGAATCTGCGAAACGCGCGGCTGGAAGTAAGCTTCGTTCTGACCTTCGGCCAAAAGATCGCCTTCTATAAAGGGAACTTGTTCTTCGAGAACAGCCATGTCGCCGGTGGCCTCGATGAAATGAATCACCGCGTAGGGCAACCAGAGAAGATCGTCAGACATGCGCGTGCGTATGCCGCGCCCGGACGGCGGATGCCACCAATGCTGGACGTCACCTTCGACGAACTGGTGAGCGGCTGCGCGCAGCAATTGGTCGCGTGCCTCGGATCTTTTGGACACGACGAGGGCCATCACGTCCTGCAATTGATCGCGGAAGCCATAAGCGCCGCTCAATTGATAGAAGGCGGCGCGCGCCCATACGCGGCAGGCCAGAGTCTGATAAAGCAGCCAGCGGTTCAACATCACGTCCATGGTTTGATCGGGAGTGGTGACTTGCACGGCGCCCAAGATGTCGTCCCACTGGCGAAGCACTTCACGCAGGACCTGATTCAAGTCCGCGGCTCTGTAACGACTGAGCAATTTACGCGCGCTTTCTTTACTTTCCGTTTCGCCCAGGAAAAAAACGATGTCCACACGAGCACCCGGCCGCAATTCAAACACCGTTTGCAGGGCGGCGCAGGGGTCCATAGCAGCACCTACTTTGCGCCCGAGCGGCCCATCGGTTTCCAGTGCTGCTGGCTGGTCAGGCGCCCCATTCCTGCCAAAAAATTCAGTGCGGTCTGCGGTGTAGGACGTTTGCCGTCCACCCAGATCGGCAAAAGCGATGCGGCCGCCGAAATCGCCATTCCAGGCGCTGCGGGCAAAAAGGGCACCTGACGCCGAATCGATTTCGGTAATGAGGTAGGGGGCTGTGGCGCTTCGCGAACTTCCCAGGACCCATTCGGCATAGGCGGTGACGGAGAGGCGGCGAGTACGTCCGGAATCATTCTGCAGAGAGAGGCGCGATATTTTAATGGGGTCCTCGAGCGGCACGAACTGGATCAGATCGAGGTTGATGCCATGCGAGCCGTGCTGAAAACGGCTGTAACCCTGGCCGTGACGGCACAGATAACTAGCTGCTTCATCGCGAATTGGAAGCGCCGTGGGGGTCCACACTTCTCCGGTACTTTCATCGCGGATATAGATGGCCTCGCCGGGCGTGTCAAAGACGTGATCGTTGGACCAGGGAGTCAGCTGGTTCTCATGGCTATTGATCGACCAAGTAAAACCTGAACCTGATTCCGAAACCAAGAAGCCGAAAGAGGGGTTTGCGACGACATTGACCCAGGGCTCAGGTGTTCGCAAACCCTCATTCAGGACCGTCACATATTCGCGGCCGTTTTCAGCAAAACCACCGAGACCATTGAAAAACTGGAGAGCCGGTTGCGGTAACTGCACATCCTGACGTTTGCTGGCGCGCGTTTGGCGAGCCACAGGCGGAGACGCGGGCTCTCTGTACTGCGATCTCGTAATTTGTTCCGCCAAGGTCCCGCGCCGGCTCAAAAGGACGGCCCTAGCGACTGCTTGGAGCTGGGCGCGCGTTTGCGGCGAAACTAGATCTCCGCGCAAGAGGAAGATCTTTCCGCTCACTCCGGTTGTATCCGGAGAAAGCCTAAGCTGGCTACCGCGAACGAGCGCTTCCAAGGACGATTGCAGTTCCTGCACGTAGGACGGAGCTTTTTCATTAATGATAACCACGTCTGCGGATAACTGTTTCATGCGCCAGTATTCATGGGCGCGCAACAACTGCCGAATGATCTCGACGTCATCCGGATCGTCGATACGCGCGAGCACGATGGGCAGATCGCCTGAGATCCCCTGGGCCCAAAGCGTGGTTATATCCAGAGAGCTTGCACTCAACACATCAGGCGAGGGTCGGAGAGAGGAATCCGAATAGAGGACAGCATTGGCCAGCCTCTGAAACAGGTGTGCCTCTTCGGCGCCGATGCCCAAATGGTGAAGCTGGACCTGCGCTTGGGTCCAAGCAAGAGTTAGAGTGCGTTCAAAGGTTCGGCTATCGCGATACTTATCGGCCAGATCAAGCACTTCTTCGCGCGTGGAAGCGACGATGGTGGAAAAAATCAAATGTGCGGTGGTACCTGGCGGAATATGGACGGTACGCCGCAGGCTCATTATAGGGTCGAGCACAGAGCCGACCGAATTCGAAAGGGGGCGGCCGTCAATAATCGACACGGCGTTGCGCAAGGTACGGGCGCGGCCCACGAATTTCGCGCGGTCGGTTTCGAATTGCAAATCTCCTGTGACGGCTCCGTTGACAACCAGAACGTGCGCCGCCCACACAGCAGTTTCCTCGGGGGAACGCTTGCGCCTGGTGGCCAGTATCGCACCTAGATCGGACACGAATTCAGTTTCAACGAACAGGTTCGAGAAGGCAGGTTGCGCCATATCGGCTGCCTGCGAAGTAAGCGAAAGTTCCGCGTAAGAGCTCACTTGCACATCACGCGCGCGAACTCCTAAATTTGTGATCGTGACGCGACGGACTTCGGCATCGTCTTCGGAGGAAACAACCACTTCGAGAGTGGTGGTTAGCGAGCGATCGCGCCGAACAAGCTCGGCGTGGTCTTCATAAAAATTGGCCTCGTAACTATCCGGTTCGACCCCGCTGGGCTGATAGCCGGCGGACCACACATTTCCGGTTTGTTCATCGCGCAGGAAAATATAACTGCCCCAGCAATCGCGGGTGAGATCCTCACGCCAGCGAGTAATAGCAATATCGCGCCAACGGCTATAGCCCGAGCCTGCCGCGGTCAGCATGACGCCGTAGCGTCCGTTGGAAAGGAGCTGAGTGCGCGGAGTTGCGTCGTGGGGAGTTGTGAATCGGCGAACCACGGGGGCGTAAGCTCGCGCACCTTGGCCGCGGCGGAGACTTCCTCGGCGCGAGGACGCGCGACCAGCACGTCGCGAGGAGTGCGCTCCTGCAAAAGAAGCTCGGTGGCACGCACGATAGGTTCGGCGTGGAAGCGTGTTTGCATCACGCCATCATTGAGGACGTTTGCGGATGACAACAAAGTCATGCCCTGGTGATGCGCCATGTAAGCACGTATCACCGCGACGTTCTTTCCTTCCGGCAACCGAGAGCCTGTATAGTCCAGCGCCTCATAAAACCCGAACATTCCTTTGCCGCCGGCCTGCCCAAGCCGCTCAAAATTCTTAACCGCAGCGGAAGGTCTAATCATGGAAGCCAGCGCGGTAGCGTATGGCGCGATCACGAGATCCTCGCTCAGGCCGCGTTTAAGGCCGAGTCCCGGGGACACCAAAACTGGAATACTGATAGGTGAAATCGATATCCCTGGCATTGTAAGCAGACTCGGAAATCCCCCAGGGCACGCCGCGCTCGCCTCCGTATTCAATTTGCCTTAGAACTATTTGCTCGTAGGTTTGGCTCAGCAGGCTATCAGCCGGCGATCGCATCACCAGCGCGGGCATGAGATATTCGAACATGGATCCGGACCAAGAAATTAACGCGGAGCCGCGGCCTACAGGCGTAAGAGCGCGTCCGACGCGAAACCAGTGCGAGGACGGAACATCTCCTTTAGCGATAGCAATGAAACTGGTGAGCCGGGCTTCCGAAGCAAGCAAATCGTAGCAATTTGGATCCAAACTTCCGTCGGTGCCCCGGTATCCGATAGAAAAAAGCTTGCGTGAGTGATCGAACAAGAAGCTGAAATCCATGGTCTCGAATAATTTCCCTGCCGTTTGTGCGATAGCGGTTAGACGGCGAACCAGGGATCCAGCGTCTGAGATGGAGTCTTGCATCGCTCGCATGAGCGCAGCCACGCGCGCGAGCACGTCCCTATTTCCGACAGGATCATGGGCCAAACTTGCGCCAAGAGCGGTGAGTTCGCGCACGGCGGCCTCAAATCGTTCCGGAGCATCCGTTAGAGTCGGAAGGCTGCGGAAGAAAGGTTCAATTGCCAGCCATTCGGGAGCCGGCCCCGAGGGACTTTCAGCTAGAGCCACGACTTGCGCGGGATCAAGGCGAAGCCACGGCAGCAGGATTTTTGCATCCTGAATGTGAGATTCCACGCATGCTCTGGCGGCTTCGGCCCAGAATCGAAACTCTGAGTTAGAACTATCTCCCAGCTCTTGCTCGAGAGTTTGTGCGATGTCTGCGACGGTTTGGACACGATCTCTCAATTCAACGAAGCGCACGGTCCAATCCGAAGGGTCTGACGGTACGGAATCACAGATTGTAGCAACGGCGTCTATCGCGTTACTGAGCTGCTTGCGCGTGACGCTATGTGTGCGCTTGGTATCTGCGATTCGAGCAACAGCTTCGCGCAACAGCCACAGCGCATCTTCCACTCCAGACAATACGCTCCGCTCCACGGGTGATTTTTCAATCATCTCCCTGCAGCCGTTGCCGAGCGCCAATAGATGCCCGGCCATATTGCCGCTATCGACGGAAGAGACGTACTTCGGGTCCAGAGGATGAAGATCCCGCGTGTCATACCAGTTGTAGAAATGGCCTCGAAATTGTTCCAACCTGTTCATGGTGCGGAAAGTGTTTTCGAGCCGTTCGGCGGCCGCCTGAATTCCAATCCAACCAAAGTCGCGGGCCGCGAGCGTAGAGAGCAAATACAGTCCCATATTCGTCGGTGAAGTTCGGTGAGCAACGATGGGTTTGGGATCTTCCTGGAAATTATCCGGAGGAAGGAAGTTATCCGCGGGTGTAACAAAAGTTTCGAAGAAGCGCCAGGTGCGGCGCGATGCCAGCCGGAGAGCCATGGTATCGGCTGGGGAGAGGGTTTCTACATCCGGAAGGCTTGGAGGAAGGCTAATCCAACGCGCAACCGCGGGCGCAGCAATCCACAGAGCAACAAAGGGAGTGGCGGCAAACAACGAATGGGGCCTTGCAAACAACACGGCGAACAATGCTGCAAGAGCGAACAAGACACTGGCGATCATGCGCTTGTACATGCCGAAAATATTCAAGTCGACGGCAGACTTGGCCTGGGCAGCCGTGACCCACTGCAGTAAATTCCTTCCCGATATGAATATCCTAGCGAGCGTACGCAAAATCGCATCCAACATCAGCCATGCCTGGTAAGCCAACAGAGTGATGGTCAAGCCAATCTGATATAGACCGAGGGCAAGATCCGAAAGGACGCCGCGAACGTGGCTGCGCTTGGAGATTCCGCCGAGACGCGGATTCAAGCCGATCAGAAAAGGAATCAGTGAGGGAATGGAGACTGTCGCCAGGATAAACCTGGTCCACATCCACGGAGAGATTACCGGCACTAGCCATCCAACGACCAAGGTGAGAAACAAGCAGGGCGCGGAAAGAGTCCGGCGCAGATTGTCGAGCATTTTCCAGCGGCTGATTGCCGGGATTTTTATGTTTCTGCGCTCTTCTTTGGATAAACCGCCGCGGCCGAAAATCCAGGGCAGCAGTTGCCAGTCTCCGCGCGCCCAACGGTGCTGGCGTGCGGCTGCAGCTTCATAGTGCGACGGGAAGTCGTCGAACAGCTCGATGTCCGTCGCCAGTGCAGCACGAGCGAAGATACCCTCGAGCAGATCGTGGCTCAGCAGGGTGTTTTCCTTCACTTTGCCGGCGAGAGCGGTCTCGAATGCATCGATGTCGTAAATTCCCTTGCCGGTATAGGAGCCTTCGCGAAATAGATCCTGGTAAACATCGGAGACAGCGGAGGCATAGGGATCGATTCCGCTTGGGCCGGAGAAAATTTTCTGGAAGAGCGAGCCTTCGCGCTCGGTGGGCAACGAAGGAGTAATCCTGGGCTGCACGATTGAGTAGCCGTCCACTACGCGGCCTGAGTCTGCAGAAAATCGAGGCCGATTCAAGGGATGGGCCATGGTGCCTACAAGACGGGCGGCAGTGCCGCGAGGCAGGCGTGTGTCCGCGTCCAGGGTAATGACGTAACGCACTCCGGGAACCGATTCCGGCGGAAGGCCTTCGATAGGTATGAAGGTGGTGCTCGCCGAGCCGCGGAGGAGTTGATTGAACTCGTGGAGTTTTCCGCGCTTACGTTCCCATCCCATCCATTTTTGTTCGCGTTCATTCCACACGCGCTTACGATGGAACAGAAAGAAGCGGTCGCCTCCGCCCGGTGGCGGACCGTGGCGCCTGTTTAAGTTTGCGATGCTCTCGGCAGCGGTAACCAACAGGTCTTCGTCGCTCGGTAAACTTTCCGTTGGAGCATCGATCCAGTCCGAGAGCAATGCGAAACGCAAATCGCCGTCGGGGTTCGCCAGGTAATGGACTTCCAGCCGCTCGGCCTGTTCCTTGATTCCTTCCTCGGAGGTGAGCAAGGTCGGAACTGCGACGAATGTACGCAGCTCGGTAGGTATTCCCTCCTTCAACTCGAAGCGGGCCAGCGTGCGCGGCCCCAGCAGATCGGTTACCGCACGGTTGATCAGTGCGATGGCCAAATCCGAGGCAGGAATTGCGGCAAGCAGGCCGAGCAACACGAGATAACCGGTGTGCAATCCCATCTCTCTGGCGTGAAATAGCGGGAACGCTAAGATGACGGCGGTCAGTACCGCGATGGTCCCCAAAAAACCTGGAACCGCTGCGCGGACGTACAGACGGAGTATCCATCGTCTCCAGGGGACGTGAAAATCCAAGTCTCGCTCGAAAGACCAACGTCCATGCGATATCAGGTAATAACCCGGATCGGAGCGTCTATCGTCCGGCGGCTGGCCATCGGTACGCTCCGCGCGCGCCTTTTTCGCACGATGCAAGGCGCGTTCGGCAACTTCGATCTCCGTATGTTTCGAGCCGCGCGAAAGATCTTCGATCGCGTGGCGGTAGTAATCGCGCGTGGCAAAATCCATGTCCGCAAAATTACTTCCATCGCGTAAAACCTTGTCCACCAGACTGACGCTTTCGAAAAACACCTGCCAGTCGAACTCCGACATCAGGCGCATGCTGGTGATGATATTGCGCACAGTCACGGTCATGGCCGCTTGTTGCTGGTGCTCAGCGCGGACAATTTCATCCGCGGTGGTGCCTTGGGCGGCCAGGCGCTCGTCCAACCACACGAGAACGGGGCCCACTTTCGGATCCAAATCGCGCAAACGTTGCACGAGTTGAACGGCAAAAGCTCTTTCGAGAGGTTTTTTCTCGAATTCGCGGAGAACGCTGGCCGGAGAAACCATGGCCTGGCCGCCGGTGCCGAGAAGGCTATCGGCGAGCAAGTCGGCGGCTTCGCGAGCGCGGCGGCTGAGCAGCAGGCGCTCGGCGATCCTGCGAAGATTCTCGACCAGCACCACTCTGAGCGTGATGGCTACGGCCCAAAGCTCGCCGATGGTCAGCGGCTGCACGCGCTGGTAAGCCGAAACAAAGCCGCGGAGCACGTCCGGTTCGAAACGGCTATCCGTATGGGCCACGAATGCCCAAGCGACACCGAACACGCGTGGGTATCCTTGCAAATGCCCGGAAGCCAATTTTGGCAATTTTTTATAAAATCCAACGGGCAAGTCGTCACGAATTTCGCGAAGCTGCTCTTCGACAATATAAAAGTTATCGACCAGCCATTCCGCGGCGGGCGTGATCGCATGCTCTTCTTGAATGGCCTTCGCAGTGGCGCGGTAATATTCCAGCAGGACTCGGCCGTTTTCCGCTACGCGCGGGATAAGCGGAAGACCGTCGTCGGAATCGGTCGTGACTGCCTGAGCGGCGGCAAGACTTTCCGCGTGCTGCTCCAGACGCTCAACGCTGAACAGTTCCGCGCGAATCGGCTCGTGAATTTCGACGAATATATTCTGGGGTTGAGTGGCCGTGGCCATTTGTTCCTTGGAAATGGTGGTCGCGACGATTAACGGCTGCGCGTTAGGGGCCTATATACAATACAACGCAAACAGTAAGTCCGGGCACTCGAAAGCGATAGAGGACGCATGAATCAAGTGAGCGATGTGCGTGAGAATCGCCAACCGGGCTCGACTGTGGAAACCGGATTTGGCGAATTGCCGGAGGCGACTAGCTGGCGCGCCGCAACCCGGAAACGCTCGGTACGGGCGTGGAAGGAGAAGGAGATGCGAGCCGCAAAGCTTCCGATCCCTGGTGCGCATCTATTGCCGAGCGCAGAATCCTTTCTATATCGGCCTTTCGGTAGGGATGGCAGATGAAATCGAATGCGCGCATGTTCAAAGCCGCCAGGTAATCTCTATATTCGTGCGGACACGAAGGGTCGCAAACGATTATCGACGGAATTTCAGCTGGTTGCGATCGTAGATGTCTGACCACGTCGCGATAGGTGCCGTCCACAAGCCAAAATCCGCAGAAGCAGGCGGCCACATTCTCTCTGGAGAGCACGGACTTCACCTCTTCCAAGCCTTTAGCCCACAGAGTCTTCACCGGAAACAACTGAAGGAGACCCGAGATATTCTTTTGAATCTCCAAGTCATTAGTCGCAACCAAGACGCTGGGCTGAGAGTCAAGATCGATAGCTTTCGTGTAACTCGCAGCTGCAGTTCTTTCATTGATGGCCGGTGCCTTCATAGTCGCGATTCCTTTCGCCGGTAATCCTCAATCATCAAAGGATTCCTGGAGATACAGCGCGGCAATACTCGGCCATAAGTGCATTTCAATCCATACAGTCAATTCGTTAGGCACTTGCGGAACATCCTGTAGCTGGAGGGGTCCGTGCGGAAAGGACGTGCGCTGCCCGGAAGCGCTACGGCTCGATAATTTGATTACGAACCGCGTAGCGTACTAATTCGCTCACCGTGTGCAACTGGAGCTTGCGCATTATATTGGCGCGATGGGTCTCAGCGGTTTTCACGCTGATATTCAGTGACGATGCGACCTCTTTGCTGCTTTTACCTTCCGCAAGCAATTGAACAATTTCGCGTTCTCGAGAGGTGAGACGGTCACGCATGGTCTCGGGAGGTTCGGTTCGCGTTTTTCCTTCGTTAAAGTTCGTGAGCATAACTTCGGTGGCGCGAGGGGTAAAAAATGGCTTGTGATTTGCGAGAGTCTCGACCGCGATAATCAGATCGCGATCCGAGTCTGACTTTACGATGTACCCGCGGACCCCGGCTTCGAGAATGTCCCGGATCAATTGGTCGGAGTAGTGTACCGAGAGAATCAGGACTTCGGTATCAGGCGAGCTCTTTCGAATTCTTTTTGCGGCATCCACGCCATTTAGGTCGGGCATGCTGATGTCGAGGATGACAACGTCAGGCTTCAGCTCTTCTGCTTTCGCCACCGCCTCACGGCCCGTATGGGCTTCGCCGCATACTTCCCAACCTGCATGCGATTGAAGCAAGGCCTTAATTCCACGCCGCATGAGATCGTGATCATCTGCGACTAATATGCGTAACATTTTCATGCTCTCTCCAACGACAGGGGATTTGAACGGGGCCAGGAAGCCCATTTAAACCCAACATGCTGTAGTCACATGAAGGGTGCACTTCGGCATTTAATTCTGGAAAGCGCATACAGTCAAGGGTGAAACTGCGGCGGGGACGCGGTAGAGAAGTCAGATCAGGATAGCTGACCTGCGGCACTGCAAATCATTGGGAAAAAAGGGGACAACTTTAGAAGATCGCGAGATTTGCCTTTTACATGCGTTCGGCCAGGCACTCGCGCAATTGCTGCCGAGCGCGCGAGAACCTCGTTTTTACTGCCGATTGGGAAAGTTTCAGTGTTGTGGCGGCCTCTTTTGCTTGCCACTCCTGCAGTCCCAGGAGCCGAACCACGACTCGGGATGTATTTCCAAGCCCCTCGATGGCTTGGTGAAGAGCGCGGTGATCCTCACGCTTTGAATACAAGATTTCGGGATGATAAGCGTCCCCGGCGCTCAAGGTTTCCACCGGATTCAGTTCTTCGCCCGTATTGTTCTCATACGAGAGATAGTGGTCCTCTGAGCGGCGCTTACGAACTTTTATTAAGGCTTCATTCATGGCGATCCGCGTCAGCCAACTGGAAAAGCGGGACTGGCCGCGGAACTGATGTAGATGAGCGTAGGCATTCAATAAGCTCTGTTGCGAGGCGTCCTCGGCGTCTTCCCGGTTCCGAGTGATCTTTAGTGCGACGTGATAAGCCTTTCGAATATAGGGCTGGATTAAATCGGCAAAAGCATCGTCGTCTCCAGCTTGAGCGCGCTTCACTAGTTCCAGTTCCTCGACACAATAAGACGGATCTGTCCCTGTCCCTCTAGGGAAAGTCTGCTTTTCTTTAGACACTTTTCGATCGCAATCCACTGGACCCCTCTTTGCCTGATGGCCGACGCTGAAGTGAATGAAATAAATGGAAAATAGCCTGCTCCACACAGGTCATTTGTACGCGGCCAAAATAGTCGAATCCCGGGGCAAGGTCTATCGGCGGCATCCTGTACCGTCAGAGGGTTATTCCTGTATCTGTCTGAAGATAGTTGCTTAGTTCGGAGGGCTGAGCAGGCCAGTTGAAGATTGATCCGAAAGACTACAGTAAGCCGTTTAGTACCCTTCCAGAAGTCCCCGCATCATTTCCAGCGTTAACGGTATGTTCGACCAGGCGAACTTATGTTCCTATGGAATGGGTCACTGAAGGAAAGCGGAGGGGACCTTGAAACCACATGTACTTAAGCTTGCGCTAGGCATCTTCGTATGTGCCGGGGCTGTATTGAGCACGAGCGGCGCGACTGCGAGCGCCATCGGCTTGGCCCCGAATCGAGTGGCGGATTCCCTGCCTTTCGCGGCCTTAATTGGACTAATTGCTCTTGGCGCGATTCTTGTTTTGCGGAAGATGATTCGAGATTTGTTCTAATCTCTCAGGTTTGACCTCGTTTCAGAGTCCCTTCAAGACGCCGAACGGCGGGTTCCAGTCGTTGTCTATTCTTCCAAAAGTCGGCCCACAGGTCTCCGAGCTTGTCTATACGGCGGCGTATGGAGAAGAGGTTCCATGTCTCCGGAGCAATTTTTACGGATAACTCGTCAAAGGTTATAGGTGTGGAAACAGGAGCGTGCGGAAACGCCCGCACCGAATAAACGGACGCCAGGGATTGCCCCGAAGAATTTTGATGTGCGTCGATATAGATGGAGCCCTTTGGGCGATTTCGTACCGTTCGATCCGAAGTGATCAGTCCCGGGTGATCTTGCGCGGTAAGCGAAGCGATGGTCTGAACGAACTGCCTGACTTGCTCGTAGGTGTAAAGCCGTTCAATGGGAATAAAAATGTGCAACCCAGTGGCGCCGGAAGTTTTTAGAAAAACTTTCATTCCAATTTCTTGCAACTTCGAGGCTAATAGTTTTCCGAGTTTAACCACCGAGGTGAAGGGCGTGCCTTCGGTGGGATCCAAATCGAAGAACATGTAGTCGGGATGCTCGAGATCGTCGGTGCGCGCTGACCACGGGTTATGATCGATGCATCCAAGGTTCGTCAGGTAAAGCAGGCTGGCTCGATCGTTGGCGACGAAATACCGGATAGCCTTCGATTTGCTTTCGGACTCAATGGCGACTGTTTTGATCCACTCCGGGGCGTCCTTGCCTGCGTCCTTTTGAAAAAACGCCTGGCCTTCGATTCCATTTGGGTAGCGCCGCAATACTAGAGGTCTGTCCTTTAAGAACGGCAGAAGTAAAGGCGAGATATAGTTGTAATACGCCAGCAAATTTCTCTTGGTGTATCCGTCGCCCGGGAAATAAACCTTATTGAGATTGGTGAGACGCAAAGACACACCATCAACTTCAACAAGAAGTTCCGGCTGCGAACCGTGATCGAGTTCATTTGCGATCGCTGCATCAGTTTTGAGAACGGTTAGCGAAGCAGCAGGAGCCGCGGGATTCTTGCTCTTAGGCTCTGGCCGTTCGAGAGTTTTCTGACGGCTGGATATTGCCGGCTTGGTTTTCTTCCTTGCAGTGCTCGCTTTCACGGACTCCGTCTCCTTCTCGAAGGTGCAATCCTTCGGATCATGGTCTTCTTGCAATCCGAGAAATGTGGGCTGGCGCAGGTGCCGCCCGTCAGTCCAACCTCCGTATTTCACGCGCGCAACAAGTTCGGGTTTCACCCAATAAGCTTTCTCGCGAGTAACCGGCTTCGTGGCGAACGGGCACTTTTCCGTTTGTAGCGCCTTTAGCCGCGAGGCGAGCTGTTTTTGAAATGCGCCGGAAAACCCGCTTCCTGCTCCGCAAATGAATTCGAGCTTCTTGCCATCATAAAGTCCCAAGAGAAGAGCGCCGAAATGTTGCCGGGTACCGCGCGGATCGGTCCAGCCACCCACGACTGCATCCAATTCGCGGACTAATTTGAATTTCAACCAAGCCGTAGTGCGTCCTTCGGGATAGGAACTGTGAATCTGTTTTCCCAAGATTCCTTCCAACTGCTTTTCGAGAGCCAGTTCGTACAATTCCTTTCCTTTTTCGATTTCATGATCAGAGTATCGGATGATTTCGTCGGTACGAAGAATTTGTCTCAGGAACGTCTTGCGTTCGAGCAGAGGGGCTGGGCGAAGGTCGTAACCGTCACAATAAAGAATATCGAAGACATAATAAACCACGGGGACTTGGTTCATGAGTTCAACGCTTGGATTGATGACGGAAAATCGCTGTTGCAAACGCTCGAAGTCGCTGCGGCCCTCGCGGTCCAGGGCCACGATCTCACCGTCCAGCCAGACGTCATGTCCGTTGGTGTGTGCCGCCAAGCCGGCTAGCTCCGGATATTCGCCGGTGACGTCACGATGGGATCGCGACCACAATTGAATTTTACCCTGTTGCACGCGGGCCAGCGCGCGCCCGCCGTCCCATTTGATTTCGAAGAGCCACGCCGGATCCGAAAACGGGCGGTCGGACAGCGTCGCAAGGGCAGGTGGAATCCAGTCCGGCATCGCCGCCCGCCGCGCAGCTTTCGGAAACTTCACATCGGTCTTTCTTTCTGGAGTGGCTTTTTTGAGATTGCTTGCCGGGCGATTGGAAATCCATTTCTTCTTCGGACCTTTCCTCTCCGGAAGGACCGATCCCGCGTGGTCGTCAATCTTCCAAGTGTCGCTGGAGGATGAATCGCGGTGTTTGATCATCAGCCATTCTTGTTTTCCCGGCTCACGGCTGCGGATCTTTACCAGCACAAAACTTCCAGTCAGTTTTTTTCCGTGCAGGATAAACTTGAGCTCGCCACGGTCGAGTTGCTGTTGCGCCGGTAGGTTTCCTTCCACTTCAAAAGTGCCGTTGTCCCAGACGATCACGTCGCCAGCGCCATAATTTCCCTGGGGTATCTCGCCTTGAAACTTCGCGTACTCCAGGGGATGATCTTCGGTCTGGATGGCAAGCCGTTTATCCCCGGGATTCATCGACGGGCCTTTCGGAACGGCCCAGGATTTCATCACACCGTTTACTTCCAGGCGAAAATCGTAATGAAGGCGGCGAGCGTGGTGTTCTTGAACAACGAACGTAGACCCGTGCCGGGATGGCCGGCCTCCAGCCGGTTCGGGAGTGGCGTCAAACCGCCTCTTCCGCTTGTATTCTGTGAGCGCCATCGGCCGATTATACGGGCGTAGCGCCGACAGGAAAGGACTGAAATCGCGGCTACATCATCTTTTCGTAACGGCTACAGGCTTGTCCCTATGGGCTTTACGTCGCATTATCTGTATACGGGTAAATTACGCTGGAGGATCGAAACCGATGGCATCGTCTGCTTGGAAGGGTTTCATTACCTTCGGATTGATTTCCATTCCGGTCAAACTGTATCCGGCTGCGCGTAGCTCCAGAGTCGGTCTTCACCAGCTTCACGCAGTGTGCAAGACGCGGCTTCGGCAACCGCTATTTTGCCCAACATGTAACCGCATCGTGGAGCGCTCGGAAGTAGTGAAGGGGTACGAGTACGAAGATGGAAAGTATGTGGTGATCGACCCGGAGGAAATCAAAAAGATAACTCCCGAATCCGCGAGGGCCATGGAAATTCTTGCATTCGTAAAAGAATCCGAGATCGATCCTCTGTTTTTCGATTCGTCTTATTTTCTGGTTCCCGAAGACCAAGGCAAGAAAGCTTACAAGTTGCTGCTGAAAACGATGGAAGACAAGGATCGCGTTGCCATTGCCAAGCTCACGATGCACCAGCGCGAGTACACCGTCTTCCTGCGGCCGTACGATCACGGCATCGCCCTTCACACCATGTACTTTGCCAACGAAATTCGCGAAGCGCCCGGATACGGCAAGACTGACAACGTGAAAATCACGCCGCAAGAAATAAAGTTGGCCGACCAATTGGTCGATAATCTTTCCGAAGAGTTTCAGCTGAAGAAATATCACGATGAATTTGAGACGCGGCTTCGCGCCCTGATCGAGGCCAAGCAGAAAGGGCGCGACATTGCCGTTACTCCTCGCCCGGAGCGGGCGCCTGTGATTGACATGATGACCGCGCTGAAGAAAAGCCTGGAAAGGACCGCGGGAGCCAGAAAAAGCCCTCTGCATTCGACCAGGGAAGTTTCGGCGCACGACAAAAGGACCCGCCGCAAAGCAAGTTAGCTGGCGGATTTTTCTTATCCTCCCAGAACCGCGCAGGTCCCGTTCCAATTGCGGCTGCGTATAGAAACGCTCTCTTAATCAAATGAATATTTTTAAAGCGACCACAAGCTTTGAAGGCTGGCTTCGAACCAGGATCCCCGTGGTGGAAGCAGACCTTAAGCAAAAACATGAATTGATGGCCGAAGATGAGTTTCGGTTCTTCCGCGGAACTTTCTATCGCTGGACACAACTTTGGACCAAACACTGCCGAGATTTAGCTTCTGCACCGTCTGTGTTGGCGGTGGGCGACCTTCATGTGAATAGTTTCGGAACCTGGCGCGATAAAATTGGCCGCCTGGTTTGGGGAATTGATGATTTCGATGAAGCGTATCCCTTACCCTACACGAACGATCTGATTCGGCTTGCGACCAGCGCACGGTTGGCGTACTCGCTGGGCCATCTCAAAATTAAAACCAAGGACGCTTGTGACTCAATCCCCTGGAAGGTTACATCGGCTCACTCAAAGTCGGCGGCAGGCCACTGGTTCTGGGAGATAAGAACGCATGGTTTACTTCAATTGCGTTGAGCCGGCTGGATGATCCACCTTCCTTCTGGCGCACACTAGAGAGCAATTCCCCGCTGCGGCACGCTGAACCTGCCACACCCAAGAAAATGTGGAAGGAGCTTTTCCCGGGGCACAATCTTGCGTATCGCGTAATCAAGCGCACTGCCGGCACAGGAAGCTTGGGCCACCCGCGCATGGTAGCGATCGCAGATTGGGAAGGCGGAAAAATCGCGTTAGAGGCGAAGCTTCTGGCGCCATCCGCTTGCATCTGGGCCGACGGAGGCAATACAGGCGCTATTCATTACCAGCGGATCTTGCGGGACGCCGTGCGCTGCCGCGATCCGTATGTACGGGCAAGGGATAATTGGCGCATCAGCAGATTGGCTCCGGATTCTTCCCCAGTCGACATCGAGACTCTGCCCAAAAAACGAGACGAGGATCGTATGTTGAATGCAATGGGGTGGGAAGCGGGGAACGTACATCTGGGATCGAAGAGATCGGTCAGGTTCATTCAAGGTGACCTGCGAAAGCGCCGCGGAAATTGGCTGAGGGCGGCGGCGAAGGACATGGCGCAGGTCGTGTCCAAAGACTGGAAGGAATGGCGGGCGCGGAAAATATAGTTTTCTCTTTTTGGATTATCAGTCTATTTTATGGCGAATAGAACAACCAGAGATTCGGCCAGCTTTCCTCCGGTCGTAACGGCCGTCGTATGCGTCGCTGCTCTTTATTTTGCCAGGTCCGTCCTGGTTCCCATTGCTCTAGCAGTTCTTTTGGCGTTCCTTCTGGCTCCACTTGTCAATCTTTTGCAGAAAGCGCATTTGGGAAGGACCGGACCTGTAATCGTTGTCGTGCTGCTTGTAGCGGGGCTTTTGACGGGCCTCGGTTGGCTCGTCTTCAATCAAGCAATTAGTCTGGCGACCCAGATTCCAAATTACAAAACCACCATCTCCTCAAAAATTGAATCGTTCCGCGGGGTAAGAGAAACCGGGATCGGTAAAGCGGAGGCTACCGTAAATGAATTAGGAAAGGAACTGTCGTCCACGATCGAGACACCTTCGCCGGATGATCAAACTAACCCAAATCAGCGGGGCAAACGTCCGCTGTTACCCGGCGGCAGCATCGCCCATCCTGTTCCGGTCGAAGTGGTTCAGCAGAACAGTCCCATCGCGTCCGTTCGGGCGCTGCTAGGTCCAGTCCTGGGACCGGTTGCAACATTGGGAATTGTTATGGTTTTCACCGCATTTATTCTGCTACGCAGCGAAGATCTCCGCGACCGCCTCTTCACGCTGGCCGGCTTAAACAGATTCCATGTCACAACGCAGGCTTTCGACGAGGCTACCCAGCGAGTCGGCCGGTATTTATTTTTTCAATTCCTGATGAATCTCGGCTATGGGACGTTGTTCGGCCTGGCTCTTCATTTCATTGGCGTGCCTAATGCCTTCCTTTGGGGAGTGCTCTCGGCGCTTCTTAGATTCGTTCCGTACTTGGGGACCATGGTGGGCGCGGCGATGCCGGTTTTGCTCTCGCTCGCCGTCTTTGATGGATGGGCAAAGCCGCTTTTGGTTTTCGGGGCGTTCGTCGTCATTGAAATACTCACATCCTATGTCGTCGAACCTCTCGTGTATGCGGCGCAGACCGGCGTTTCATCCCTGGCCATTTTAGTTGCCGCAATTTTCTGGGCAGCTTTGTGGGGTCCGGTTGGCCTGCTGCTCTCTACGCCCTTGACGGTGTGCATCGTCGTGATCGGGCGTTATATTCCGCAGTGGGAATTCCTGACCGTCCTCTTGGGTGATCAACGCGTGCTTGGAACGGAAGTACAGCTTTATCAAAGGCTCCGTCGGATGGATGCAGAGGGAGCACGACAGGTTATTGACAGCTTTCTTAAAGAAGGTTCGATTGAAAAGTTATATGAATCTGTTATTACGCCGGTGCTGATCTTCATAGAGAAGGATCGCGCGGACGTGGGATTAGGTGAGGCGCGCGAGCAGTTTGTGTTTCAAACTTTGAAGGAAACTATCGAGGAGCTCGCGCTAAGACCCGAGGTCGAAAGAAAAGCTCAGGAAATCGATACAGAAGCGAACATCGAGACCCTCTCCACTGTTCCTGTAGCTAAGAATACAAGCGTCACAGATTGTGCGATCACTTGCATGCCCGCGCGGGATGAAGGAGATGAAATCGTCGGAATGATGCTGGCTCACTTGGCTACTCGAGCGGGATACAACGCTCATGTTGTGGTGCCGGCGTCGCCCGAAGATATGATGGAAGAAGCTGCCGGACAACACTGCGAGTTGATCTACGTCTCAGCGTTGCCGCCTTACAGCGTTTACAATCTGCGCAGATTTTATAAGACACTCCGCGTACGGTTCCCGAAATCGAGAATTGGGATTGGTTTGTGGGGTTTCGCGGGAAACATCGAGGTGATGAGGACACGTTTGGGACTCGTGGAGGCGGACACGATCGTCAGCACTCTCTCCGAAGCTACGGGCCAAGTTCCTTCCCTTACCGAGGCTGTTACTCAATAGCCCGATTTCCTCGAGAGCTTTTCCCTACAGAATCGATTTTGACTGACTACAGCATTTGCCCGATAGACAGCGATATAAACATGCTAAATACTACCCACCCGTGTCGGACGCCAAGACCAACACTTCGGCTCTCTGTGCCTCGTCCGATTCTTCGGGCGACAAGACTAGTCTTTCGGGGCATAAAAAGACCATTCGAATTCTGATTGCCGACGATCACGAAGCCGTCCGGCGAGGTTTACGCTCAGCCCTTGCGGCGGCTGGTTGGGAAGTCTGCGCCGACGTAGTGAACGGAAAAGATGCGGTGGAAAAAACGGCGGAGCTGAAGCCTGATTTGATCATCCTGGATATCAGCATGCCGGTAATGGGCGGTTTGGACGCGGCGCGCTTGATCCGCCGGGCAAATCCGAACGCCAAGATCGTTGTTTTCACCATGCACGAATCGCAGCAAATAAAGGACGAAATCGCGCGTATCGGGATTCAGGCTCATGCGGTGAAATCGGCGCCGATGAAACAGCTATTGGAGACTATCAAGAGTGTGCTCGGTCCCGATGGACCGCTCAATTAAGAAGTAGCTTCCGAGATCAACCCTCAACGAACGCCCGTCAGTGAAAATCGTGTGAAGTGGTTTCGGCCCGCGTGATACCCAATGGCTGAATGCTTTCGGCTTTCACGGAAATTACCCCGTCCTGATTTTGCAGTTTCCCCTCGACGAGCAGAAATTGCTGGTGAACTATCACGACATGGTATTTCTCGAATAGCTGCGGCGTAATAATCGCATTCGAGATTCCCGTTTCATCTTCCAGGCTCAGAAAAACAAAACCCTTTGCCGTTCCAGGACGCTGGCGTGTGATCACTCCCCCTGCAATCTTGACGCGCATACCATCCGGCAGATGTGTAAGTTCAATGGCCGAGCGAACACCACGTCTCTTCATTTCGACGCGATGGTGGCCCATGGGATGAAGGCCTACGGTCATTCCCGTGCCACGAAAATCCGCAACTAATCTTTCTTCTCCCGTCATGGCCGCTAGAGGAGACTGCATGGCCGAAGAAATCGAAGCCGCTTCCGTGCTGCCGTTTATTGGTTCTTCTTCCGCTCCTTCCGTCTCTTCGAGCAATGGTCCCGGCCGTCTGGCTGCGCGTTCGATTTGCCATAAAGCATCTCGCCGATGGACTCCGTGCTTGCCGGCGATAAAATTCAAGGCGCCAATTTCCGCCAGGGTTGTAAGTTCCGACTTTTGAATCATAGGGACGCGAAGCTTTAAATCTTCGATAGAAAGAAACGGGCGCATAGCGCGCTGGGCTACAAGTTCCAAAGCCACATCGCCGCGCAAACCTTTCACATACCGCAATCCCAGCCGCACGCAAAAGCCCTGGCTGTCTTTTTCAAGCTGGCACAGCCAGTCCGAGCAGGTCACGTCGATGGGCCTCACTTTCAGGCCGTGCCGTTGAGCATCTCTTACCAGCGTGTCGGGCTGATAAAATCCCATAGGCTGATTATTCAAAATGGCGGCGGTGAAAGC
The DNA here is from genome assembly GCA_963830375.1 of uncultured Acidobacteriota bacterium. Taxonomy (GTDB): domain Bacteria; phylum Acidobacteriota; class Terriglobia; order Acidiferrales; family UBA7541; genus Palsa-295. The sequence goes on along the minus strand of CAWHMJ010000003.1, from coordinate 25,775 downwards.
AGCCAGATAGTGGCACTTCAAATAGGCGCTCGCGTAGGCCAGCAGGGCAAAACTTGCGGCATGGGATTCAGGAAATCCATACAAGGCGAAAGAAGTGATGGACTGAACGATCTTTTCCTGCGCCACGGGTGCTATTCCATTTTTATCCATCCCGCAACGCAGTTTAATCTCTATTTCTTTCATGCGCTTTTCTGAACGCTTGAAGCCAAGTGCGCGGCGTAATTCTTCAGCTTCGCCTCCGGTGAATCCGGCGGCAATCATGGCCATGCGCAGTAATTGCTCTTGAAATAGCGGCACTCCTAAAGTGCGCTCGAGGACAGGTTTGAGTGAAGGATGAAGAAAGTCCACGGCCTCGCGTCCTTGGCGGCGCTTCAAATAAGGATTGACCATTTTCCCCACAATCGGCCCCGGCCGGATAATCGCCACTTGCACGACTAGGTCGTAAAAACATTCGGGCCGCAGGCGAGGCAAACAGGCCATTTGCGCATGGCTTTCCACCTGGAACATTCCGATCGTATCTGCTTTTTGAAGCGTGGGGTAAACGACGGGATCATCCGCGGGCAAACGTCCTAAATCTATTTCTTCGCCGTAATCCGTCTTGATTATCTGCAGGCAATCTTCCAGCACGGCCATCATGCCCAGTCCGAGAAGGTCCACTTTCACGATGCCCATGTCGGCACAATCGTCTTTGTCCCATTGCACTACCACGCGGCCCGGCATGGTGGCCGGTTCCAGCGGAACGATCGAATCCAATTGGCCCTGGCATACCACCAGCCCTCCGGAATGCTGGCCCAGATGGCGCGGCAAGTCTTGAAACTGAAGGCACAGCTCAAAAAACTTGCGAATCTGCGGATGCTGCATATCAAATCCAGCATCGCGAAATTGCCGCGCGAGAGTGTCGTTTGCATCCTTGTATTCCCAGGCGCCTACCAGACTGGTCAGACGGTTCAACGTTTCGGGATTAAAAGACAGCGCCTTGCCTATCTCACGCGCGGCAGAGCGCCCGCGATAAGTGATGACGTTGGCCGTCATCGCCGCGCCCAATTTTCCGTAGCGTTCATACACATATTGAATCGCTTGTTCCCGCTGGTCTCCGCTCGGAAGATCGAGATCGATGTCCGGCCACTCTCCGCGCTCTTCGGAAAGAAACCGCTCAAAGAGAAGGCCCATTTTCACGGAATCGACGGCGGTGATGCCCAGCGCATAGCAGACCGCACTATTTGCCGCAGATCCGCGTCCTTGCACCAGAATGCCGCGCTCACCGCAAAAGCGAACAATGTCCCATACGATCAGGAAGTAGCCTTCCAGATGGAGCTTTTCAATCAGGTTCAGTTCACGCTCGATCTGCAACCTCGCTCGTTCGTCATTTGGTCCATAGCGTGAAATCATGCCGTCATGAGCGCGTTGCCGCAGAAAATGGATTTGCGGCTTGCCGTCGGGCACCGGATATTTTGGAAATTCATAACCCAAATCTTTCAGGGTAAATTGCAGGCGCGAAGCAAGGAGTTGAGTATTGGCTATGGCTTCGGGAAGATCTGAAAATAATTTCGCCATTTCATGCAGGCGTTTTCATATGAAGCTCGGAATTGCGCGCAAGCAGGCGGCCGGCAGTTGCGAGCGTGCGGTGATGCCGGATGCAGGTGAAGACGTCCAGCACTTCGCGCCGTTCAGGCAGCGCGTGGCGGACGCCATTCGTCGCGAGCAGCGGAAGACCTAACTTTTCCGCAATTTCGATAGCGGCATGATTTCTTGCTTCTTCTTCGCGCAGGAAATGCCGCTGTAGTTCGACGTAAACATTCTGTTTCCCGAATATTTCGCATAACTCTCGAACACATTCCGTTCCGCTTTCGATTCCTCCTTCTGCTAAAGCATGGGCCAGCGGGCCTTCCTCGCCTCCTGTGAGGCACACAAGTCCACCGGCGTATTCGGCCACTTCCGCGCCGGAAACATTTCCTTTGCCCTTCGGCGCACGCAATTTCATTTTCGTGATCAAGCGGCAAAGGTTCTGATAGCCTTCGCGCGATTCCACGAGCAACGGATAACGCCAGCCGGCGGCGGAAGTGACTTCGGCGCCAATGTGAGCCGCAATTTTCATTTTCTTCGCAGCTAGATAAAAACGAGGCGCGCCATAAACGCCGTCGCGATCGAGCAAAGCCATGGACGCCATTCCATATTCCTTGCACACTGCTGCCAATTCTTCCGGCAAAGAAGCTCCTTCGAGAAAACTGAAAGCGGAGCGGGCATGAAGTTCTGTGTACATCAATCGTACCGGCCCCGCACGAACCAGGCAGCGCGAATCGAGTCGTAATAGATGCGATAAAGCCCGTCCTGCGCGCGTCGGATTTGAAGCTCGTTCGTTACGGCTGCTCGCAGAAGAATCAAAGCGGATATCCACTTCCCATTCATCCTGCTGCCAGGTGTCTTCGCGCCACCAATCGCCGGAAGTTCGCCACGGCCCCGAAGCCGCAACAATATTCCCGCGCATGCCGCGAAAATAAATGCGCGCGGGATAATCGTCTTGCAGCTCAACCTTCGCCTGCACTTCCGGCCTGAAGATACGGAATGCGGTGGCGGCGTAGGCGTGATGTCGATGTGTGATCTTCTTGGCAGATGTGCGCTGCGGCAGCAATTCCATCTCTTTTGGGAGATTTTCGATTCGTCGCTGGCAGGGACGAAACGGCTTCATTCGAAATTCTCCGGGACGGTGAGTGTTAACCAATTCGGGCGAACCAATATTCGAATTGCCGACCAGATTCGCCAGCCGGCCGATCGTCAGCTCTAATTTTTCCGGATCCGGGCAGCTGGGAAGAAACAGGCCACCTTGCGCCGCGCGCGGGCGAGCCGGCTCGGCAGAGAGAATAATTTTTACAATCGATGCGTGCGGAGGGTCCGATTGCAATTGCAAGCGGAGCAGCTTCAAAAGCATTTTTGAATCCCGCATGGGCACGGGCAAACCTAGAACCTTCTCGTAAGTTTTTGGAGCGAGCTTGGGAGGAATATACTCGGACTTGGAAATCCTTTTCGAAAGAATCTTCCAAATCAAATCGCAAGCGAATAGCGCACGCTGCCAGTGCTCGCGCTTGCCAGCCGCGCGCACAATTGATCGAGCAAACGGCCCAGCAGAAATGCAAGCGGCTCGAGCTCTGCGACGGCGAAGTCGAGCGCCATTTCTTCTTCGAAATGCACTCCGGGCTCTGCCAGCACGATCGAACGCAAACTCGCGCCGCGCGCCAATTCGTGGAGGCGAACTCCTTCCTGTCCTAGCCGTTCTGACAATTGCAGAAGAGGCAGCGCCGCCAGCGCTGCACAGTTGCGCACACCCCAGCGCTCCAACGTTTCGAGAATTTCCGCGGAGGGCAAAAGCGCGCGCACGGGCAGCCCGCCCAAACGCTTCGCTTCTTCTCCTGAGGGAATCAAAGTAATCCCAGAAAAGCCGCGTGCGGCGTGGAGAGCAACTTCCAAATTGGAAGACACTGCAACATGCGCGATCAAGCCCAGACTGGATGCATGGCGCATCAACCGCCTGGCGATATTTTCCTCGCTTCCGAACAAGGAAGTCAGGCCGGCAATGTCAAGAATAATGGTGTCCGGCGCCGTGTCTTCCATGCGCGGAGAAACAGAAGCCCCCAGATCGAGCAACGCTGCATGAGCGGATTTTTCCTGCAATCGAGAACGCTGGCGAATTTCCACAGCGCAAAATTGTGCTGCTTGCGATTTCGCCATGCCCAATTCGATTCCCGCCTGCAACGCTGCTTCGTTGGCCGCTACAACGTTCCATATCGGAGGAGTTCCATCCACAAGCGCAACCGCGCGAGCACGCAGCTGGGATTCAGCGCGCACCGCAGCTTGCACCAGGAAATTGGGAACGTGAATGGAAGCGAATGCCATAGAAATCCGGTTTTGGTAGCGGCAAAATCCTCCTGAGACTGGCGTTCATTTCGGCGGTGGTTCAATTCGCGTCACGCTTAAATAACCTGACATGGCATTCGTTTCGAAGATTTCTGAGCGGCCCGCCGAGGCGAAGTGATTTTGAAAACCATTTGGAGCATTCCTCGGCATGCGAGAACGAAGCAATTCGGCGCGAACGCCAAGGCCATCGAACAGCCATGAAGATGGATATCTGAAAAAATCCGTCGAGGAAGTTTCCAGCGTCGTGGACCATCGCGCAGGCTCCGCCTCCATTCGCAGAACCAGTGAAGCGCAGGTCTTGGCATTGGACTCCGGCTCCAGCACGACCAGAATCGTCGGCGTATCCTCCACCGCGCGCCGAAAACGAAACCAGGCGTCCAGCGGAACGTGGCGCAGCACCTCCGCGCGCACATCGCTTAGATCGAGAGCGATGAAACCGAAGCCGCCGCCTTGCAAAAGCAGATCCGTAGCGCGCAAAGTTTGTTCAATGTTCCGGCATCGCACCCAGAGTAATTGCTTCAGTTCCACGCCGGCAGCTTCCGCGGAGTGTGGATCGAAAGCATCGCATCCATCTATCAGCGCGCAGGCTTCTGCGTGAGCGGTTCTGGCGGCTAAAGCGGAGAACAGCAAACTTGTCCGTCCGGAACAGGCTGGGCCAAAAATTTCCGTCAGCGCTCCACGCGGCAAACCTCCGGCCAGCGAATCAATTTCCGCGATCCCGGTGGAAACAGTTTCAACTACATGGCGATCGCGATACGTAAATGGAGCGGCGACACGCCCAGCCAGGGCAAGTTCGACTTTGGAGCGCAAAGTAGCGAGATTTGCAGCCATAGCGGATCTGGGGGAAGAAATTGGCGATTCTACGGTTTTCGCTTTTTCTTCGCCTACGGAAATTCTCTACGAATCTTCCGTGGTTGTCAACTCTCAGAGTTCAGCGGAGTTCGCGCCGTGAAAAGATTCATCGCGAATCGAAGGAGAGTACCGCATTGAAAAGTAGCCCGTCGGAGTTTTTTTGCATCTGAATGGAAATTGAAGCACAATATATTGGTAATCGTTTTAGCAGCTCTTCCTTTCTTGCAGGCATATCATGAGTGAAACCGCATTCGCCGTTCCGTCTCCAACTGGCCTCGAATGGGCTCATCCCCTCGTTCAGGAGTGGTTTGTCTCCAAGTTCGGCACCCCCACTGAACCGCAGGAACAGGGTTGGCCACATATTCTGGGCGATAAAACCACGCTGATTTGCGCTCCGACTGGTTCAGGAAAGACGCTGGCGGCGTTTCTGGCTTGCATCGACAGGCTGGTACGCAAGGCGCTGGCGGGCGAGTTGGAAGATAAGACTGAAGTTTTGTATATCTCGCCCCTAAAGGCGCTCAGCAACGACATTCAAAAAAACCTGGACACACCCCTGGGCGAAATTCTGCTGCTAGCCCGAGAGCGCGGGTTTTTGATGCCGGAAATCCGAACGGCCGTGCGGACCGGCGACACGCTGATGCACCAACGCCGTGCCATGCAGAAGCGCCCGCCGCATATCCTGGTTACCACCCCGGAATCTCTTTACATTTTGCTCACGGCTGCGAAAAGCCGAGAGATTCTTCGAACCGTTAAGACTGTTATCGTAGATGAAATTCACGCCATTGCTGACGATAAACGCGGGGCGCACCTTTCTCTTTCGCTCGAGCGCCTCGATGCCCTCACCGGAAATCGCTCAACGCGCATCGGCCTCTCCGCCACACAGAAGCCAATCGAACTGATCGCACATTTTCTGGCCGGAAACGAGCGGCCCGGTCCGGCAATCGTCCAGATTTCGCAGCGGCGCCATTTGGATTTGGCGGTCGAAGTTCCCGCCAGCGAGCTTGGTCCGGTAGCTTCGAACGAGATGTGGGAAGAGATTTACAAGCGCATCGCCGATCTCGTGCTCGCAAATCGTTCCACGCTAATTTTTGTCAACACCAGGCGGCTGGCGGAGCGCGTGGGCCATCATCTTGCCGCGATTCTCGGCCAGGACGCAGTGGCTTCGCATCATGGCAGCCTCTCGCGTTTGCGCCGGCTATCTGTGGAAGGGAAATTGAAATCCGGAGAAATACGCGCACTGGTGGCCACGGCTTCGCTTGAATTGGGGATTGATATCGGAACGGTTGATCTGGTCTGCCAGATCGGCTCTCCCCGGTCGATTGCGACTGCATTGCAGCGCATCGGACGAGCGGGCCATTGGCGCGGCGCCGTGCCGAAAGGGCGGCTCGTTTGCCACTACCCGCGACGAACTGATCGAATGCGCGGCGCTGGTTCGAGCGATCAATCGCCTAGAGCTGGATCGCATTCTCATTCCAGAATTTCCGCTCGACATTCTTGCGCAGCAAATAGTTGCGGCCTGCGCTGCTGACGATTGGCTGGAAGACGATTTATTTGCGCTCGTTCGACGCGCTTATCCCTATCGCAATCTCGCGCGAAAAGATTTCGACGAAATTATCGAAATGCTTTCGAACGGCATCGCAGCTCGTCGCGGCCGCTACGGCGCTTATCTCCATCGCGATCAAGTAAATAACCGTCTGCATGGGCGCCGCGGCGCCAGGCTCGCGGCCATCACCAGCGGCGGCGCGATTCCCGACAATGCGCTTTACACCGTCATCGCGGAGCCGGAGCACCTCGTCGTTGGCACCGTGGATGAAGACTTCGCGGTCGAAAGTCTGCGCGGCGATATCATTCTTCTCGGAAACACTTCGTGGCGCATTCGCCGCGTGCAATCCGGCTCCGTTTCCGTGGAAGACGCAAAGGGAGCGGCTCCCAGCATTCCTTTCTGGCTGGGTGAAGCTCCTTCGCGCACCATGGAACTTTCCGAAGAGATTGGCGAAGTAAGAAAGAAAATCGACTCGCTCACTGAAGGCGTCTCTCCGGGTTACGTTCGCGGCACTCTTCCACAAGCCGCGGCCGCTGTCGATTGGCTGAAACAAGAATGCGGGCTCGACCGGTCCGGCGCCGAACAGGCTGTTGAATATATCGTCACAGGCCGCGCGGTACTGCGCGCCGTTCCTACGCAGGATACTGTGATCGCGGAACGATTTTTCGACGAAAGCGGCGGCATGCAGCTTGTGATTCACGCGCCTTTCGGCGGCCGCATCAACAAAGCTTGGGGACTGGCGCTGCGAAAACGATTCTGCCGCTCGTTCAATTTCGAATTGCAGGCTGCGGCCACCGACAATGGACTGAATATCTCTCTGAGCGACCAGCACAGTTTTCCACTCGCCGATGTGTTTCACTTTCTGCAGTCTGCCACCGTCGAACCTTTGCTTGAACAGGCTGTGCTGGCGTCGCCGATCTTCACCACCCGCTGGCGCTGGGTTGCCGGCCGCGCCCTTGCGCTGCTTCGTTTCATGGGCGGGAAAAAAGTTCCGCCGCAAATTCAGCGCATGCGTTCCGACGATCTCTTGGCCGCTGTGTTTCCGGAGGCGCTCGCGTGCCAGGAGAACATCCAAGGCGAAATTACCATTCCCGATCATCCGTTGGCGCGCGAGACGATGAAGGAAGCTCTTACGGAAGCGATGGACGTCGAGGGCCTGAAGAATGTCTTGGATCGAATAGCTTCTGGGGCAATCCGCTGCATCGCCGTGGAGACTCCGGTTCCTTCGCAATTTTCTCATGAGATTCTTAATGCGAATCCCTATGCATATCTCGATGACGCCCCGCTCGAAGAACGCCGCGCCCGGGCGGTGGAAATGCGCCGCATGTTGCCGGAAGCTGTGCTTTCCGAAATTGGCCGACTGGATCCGGCAGCGATCGCGCAAATCCGCGAAGAAGCGTGGCCCGACGTGCGCGATGCCGATGAACTCCACGATGTGCTGCAAACTCTCGTAGCAATTCCGCTGCCTCAAAGTCTGAATTCCGGCTCGTTCGATCCCGACTTGCTGGGCACCCCGTCGCAACTGAAACAAATGGCGGCCAAACGCATTCCGCAATGGACGGAATTTTTCGAACAACTGAACCAAGCCCATCGCGCCGCCAGGGCCTTCGTCGGGCATCGGGTCTATTGGGTCGCTGCGGAAAAAGCGGCAACCTTTGCGTCGCTATTCCCTGAAGCGCATATGGAATCTCCGCTCCCTGAAATCGAAACTCGTGCGACTTCGCGAGAAGATGCGCAGTTCGCCTGCATTACCGGCTGGATGGCGCACGTTGGCCCCATCACGGCTGCGGCTTTGAGCTGATTTTCTGGGCCTCGCCATTTCCGACGTCGACAAAACATTCCTACGGCTGGAATCCGCCGGATCCATCTTGCGCGGGCGCTTCACGGACGGTTCGAGCGAGGAAACGGAGTGGTGCGAACGCCGCCTGCTCGCGCGCATTCACAAAATGACGCTCGGAGCGCTTGCGCAGCCAGATTCAGCCGGCGAACGCGGCCCAATTCATGCGCTGGTTATTGCGCTGGCAGCATGTGGCGCCCAGCAGTCAGGTGCTCGGCGAGCGCGGCACTCTAGAAGTTTTGCAGCAATTGCAAGGCTACGAAGCTCCTGCGAATGCGTGGGAGCGGCAAATTCTGAGCAGGCGAATCGCGGACTACGATCCGCAAGCTCTCGATCGGCTCTGCCTCACCGGAGCGGTGGGCTGGGGCCGCCTTTCGCCGCATCCTGCAACGTACGAAGATCAAAACAGCATCGGCCGACGCGTGATTCCTACCAGCGTCGCTCCCATCGCGTTTTTCGTGCGTGAGGATTCAGACTGGATGATTCCGCAGCATCCGGACGGAGAAACCCAGGATCCTCGCGCCCTGAGTCAGAATGCGCGCGATGCGCTGGGCTATCTTCGCCAGCGAGGCGCTTCTTTTTTTGCAGATCTCGTACGCGGCACGGGGAAATTGAAATCCGAGATGGAAACGGCCCTGTGGGAACTTGTCACGGCCGGAATGATCACGGCAGACGGCTTCGACAATATTCGCGCGTTGATCGATCCCAAGCGTCGCTCCGGACAAGGACGCGGCCACAACTCGCGCCCGCGCCATAGCGTTGGCCGCTGGTCGCTGCTATATGCTCAGGAAACTCCCGATCGCGCCCGCATCGCCGACTCCACATGCTGGATGCTCCTCAAGCGCTACGGGGTGGTTTTTCGCGAAGTCGTTGCGCGAGAAACGATTGTTCCGCGCTGGCGAGAACTGCTGATTGCTTTCCGCCGTCTGGAAGATCGAGGAGAAGTTCGCGGTGGGCGCTTCGTGAGCGGATTCATGGGAGAGCAATTCGCATTGCCTATGGCCGTCGAATCTCTCCGCGCACTGCGCAAGAGCGAACCTGTTGGTGAAACTGTCACGATTTCAGCGGCCGATCCCTTGAATCTCGCAGGCATTCTAGTGCCGGGCGATCGCGTTTCCGCTATCTCTGGAAAAACTGTTACGTTCCGAGACGGAGTGGCACTAGAAACAGACGACACGGCGGCGCAATTCACAAATTCCATCGCCGTCTAAATCCCGGATTTTGCGGCGTTTAGATGGGACTCGCGACGAAATGAAAAAGAAAGCGACAAAAGTTCTTCCCGCAGGTAGAGTCCGCATCGGCATTTCGGGCTGGAGATATATTCCTTGGCGCGGCGTTTTCTATCCTGAGAAATTGACGCAGAAAAAAGAGCTCGCCTACGCCTCCAATATTTTCCGATCGATTGAAATCAACGGAACATTCTATTCCTTGCAACGCCCGGAATATTTCGAGGCTTGGGCCGGCGAAACGCCTGACGATTTCGTTTTCGCCGTAAAAGGCCCAAAATTCATCACTCACGTTCGCCGCCTCACGGATGTCGAAACACCCGTGTCCAACTTCATGGCTTCCGGCATTCTGTGCCTCGGCCCTAAGCTTGGGCCTATTCTGTGGCAGCTCCCGCCCAATTTTCGATTCGATCCGGAGAAGCTGAAGACATTTCTTAAAATCCTTCCACACGACACGGAATCAGCCGGCGAGCTGGCCCGGCATCATGACAAATTCTTGAGGGGCAGGGCCGCGGTGAAATCGGACGCAAAGCGCCCGCTTCGCCATGCGATCGAGATCCGGCATTCCAGTTTTGCCGTACCGGAATTCATCGAAATGCTGCGCGCTTACGATGTCGCGCTCGTCTGTGCCGACAATGTCGAATGGCCGAGGATGATGGACGTGACCTCAGATTTCATGTATTGCCGCCTACACGGCTCGGAAATTCTGTATGCCAGCGGCTACACGGATGAGGCGCTGGACCAATGGACCGTTCGCGTGAGCGACTGGGCGCGCGGCGCGGAACCCGCCGACGCCGAACGCGTTATTCAGAGTTGCGGCCCGAAACTTCCCACCCGCGATGTTTTCGTGTATTTCGACAATGACATGAAGGTGCGGGCGCCTTTCGACGCGAAGAGCTTGACTGAACGCGTTGACAAATTGCTCGCGCACTAAACCAACCGCAACATCGCACGGCAAAAACCACAAATGTGGTGCCCAAGAGAGGACTCGAACCTCCACTCCCTTGCGGGAACTAGCTCCTGAAGCTAGCGCGTCTGCCAATTCCGCCACTTGGGCAATTCCTGCGGCAAAACAACGAGGCGCAACCATATTGCCGCGTGCCCCATGGTTTGTCAACGAAGCACACTTATCGGTTGGATATCTTGACCCCCAGCACGTATGACGCTTAGAGTAGTCGGACCGGCCCGAGAATTCAGTAGGGGGTAAAATTATGGCAACCGCCCGCGCGATGATTGAGCGCCGCCGCGCCAGTCGCGTCTTGATCCGCATACCCGTAAAGGTTTTCAGTGACGGCACCCAAGGTCAGGGTCTGGACACGCCCGCAGAAGCGATCGCCGTTAGCCGCTTTGGGGCTCTGTTGCGGGCTCCTTTTTCTCCCACGCTTGGCTCGCGTATCGAGGTTTTGAACGGAATGTCTCAGGAAACCGAGGAATTTCGCGTGGTTCGGGTGAGAGATGCTAGCGATGGCATCTTCGAACTGGGTATCGAGATCCTATATCCCGCGCGAAACTTTTGGGGCGTGCACTTTCCCGACGAATGCTGTACCGCCTGAGCTTCACCCTTGCGGATAATGCTATAATCCCGCCAATATCAGCTCAAACCGGGGCTCGCTTGGCCGCGCATTCTTCGTATGGTCTTCGACGCCGGCGGGCAGGGAGGGGAAGCATGGAGCCGCTGGGAACCACGCTTTTCACTTTGCTGGTCGTTTGGGCAGTGATTACCGCCGCGCTAATCTGCATGCTGATCTATCGCGGGACCCTCGAGACCCATGAGGAAGATCAAATCTTCCTCGACAAGGCTGGGGACTCCATGGCCCAAGAGCAGCGTCTCATCGTCGCACGGATTGAGAGGCTGGGCCTGCCAATCAAGCTGTTAATCACAGCTTCGGTCTTGCTGCTCCTGATCATCGCCGGGCTCTGGCTCTGGCAGGGATTCAAAAATTTCTGAACGGATCAGCGGTCAAATCAGCATTTGCCAGCCGTGAGCCAAGAAATTGCGTCCGCTGATGTTTCTAGGGTTTTGGCGCCGGCTGAGGAGTCGGCATCACTGGCGGTTGCGTTGAAGGCTGCGGCTGCGGTGACGCGGAGTAATCGCAGATCGCCGCTGTATGGTTGTGGACGATCACCCAGTCATCACCCACCTTGTTGAGCACCAGCGTCGTTTGTCCGCGTAACGCGTATGGCTTGCCGTTAAAGACGGAGCTGAATTCCCACTGATACTCCGCCCAGGCCACATCCGCGTGCACGAAGATGTACGTATTCCGCCGGATAAGCTGGACTGCGGGGAACGCCTTGCGCTGCTGCTGATACCCCGCCAGGTAATTCGACCAGCCTATGATCGGCGGACCATAGGTTCCACTGACAAATGTCGCGTTGTCTGAATAATATTTATGCATGGCCTCGACATCTCCGGCCTGAAAGGCGCCCAGCATCTCCCCGATGTCGTGATCGATTTGATCGGAAGCAGGAAGCGGTATTGCGGGCATCGGCGAAGTATTGTCAGGCTTCTTATTCTTGGTTTTTTGTGCCCATGACCCTGTGGACACGGCCAATATTACGAGGATGGCGGCGAGGACTCGCAATCCATACCGTAGGTTTTCTGGAGAAGTAATCCGCGTTTTCCACATCGACATTTTAGTGCGTCTCCCTCATTTCTCTTTCCACCTAGCGCCTCGGAGAATATCACGAAGGGAAAACTAAGCGTGGGTGAGACCTTGGAGCATGTGCTCAATAACGAGCGCCGCCGCAGCGGAAATCGCTCCGAGCGAGGAATGCACGGGTCACTCAACAACGGTGTCGCATGCCACCCGGAATCCGTAATCGGCGTATTGAAATTCGGGAGGGATGCTTGACCGCGCTGCGCAGCGCGACACCTTGGTAAAATGCCGCCAAGAACCGCCTCGTGACGCTCGTCGTGCAGGCGCCGAGTGTTTTGCTTCGGCAGGCGACGCGCACCCCGCTGGGCCTCGAGGATTCCGTTCCGGCGACAGTCGATAATAATCCGCGTCAAACCAGTCCGCGCACCATTCGTGAACGTTTGCGCCAATATCGTAAAGTCCGTAGGCGTTGAACTCCGCGCGCCCTACCGGTTCCGGACCTGTTTTCCAACGCGCCGCATAATTTTCAAGAGATTCCGGTGGATCGTCACCCCAGGGAAATTGTTTCTCTTCAAGACCGCCGCGCGCTGCATATTCCCATTCGGCTTCCGTAGGCAAACGGAAACGGCGATGGGTCATCGCGCTGAGCCATTCGCAATACGAGACGGAGTCAAACCAGGAAGGCGCCACCACGGGCTGCGAAGGATCGGAGAAATTGGGATCGTCCCAATGTAGAGGTTTGCGGTGGTGCGTGGCGGAGAGGAATTGCCCATACTCGGCGTTTGTCACTTGGCACGCGCCCAGTTCGAATGCATCTATCCAAACACGGTGCACTGGCCGTTCATTATCCTGGCCCACATCGCTGCCCATCAAGAACCAGCCTGCGGGAATCTGGACCATGCGAGGAGCGGCAAATTCTGCGCACCCGTACGAGTCCGCTGAGATCGGGTCAATTTTGTGCGGCTGCATGTGGCGTCTGGCTCAGTAGATTGACGAATAGGCGGTAGGCACCCGTCACTCCCGCCGGAAGCTCGCGAAAAAACGACAAGCCGGTGTAAATGTAGAGACCTTTTCCGACCCGGGCGGACACCAGCGCTCCGGTGACCTCCGCCTCGTTGAAATCTTTTAGTCCAAGTAGGGCTTGGTAGCGCGGATCGAAGGTGCCCCAGAAATATAAGCCGCGCTCCTGCTCCCATCCCTGAAAATCGGCGAGCGAAATTTTGTTCGGCGAGGTCAGCAACGGGCTGTCCGGCACAAGAAACCTTACTGGAGAATTTGGATCGGTCACACGTGCAACTTTGTCGCCCATTTTCGCGGGAAACGGTGCCGGCAGCTCTTTGTCCCACGCGAAATCGCGCTGATATTGAACCAAAAGCGTTCCGCCTCGGTCCACATAGTCCAGCAGGCGCTGATTCGCGCGCAACAAATCGGGACGCAACTCGTAAGCGCGGATGCCCACCGTGATTGCGTCGTACTGGCTCAAATCGCCGAAGGCCAACGCGACCTCATCGAGCAAATCCACCTGAATTCCAAGCTCGCGCAGAATTTCTGGAAGTGGATCATTTTCCGCGGCGATGTAACCCACTCGCAGATTGGCCGGGACGTTCAGATCGAGCACATGCACAGTCGCATCGGCAGGCTCACTCCAATTGCGCGTCGGAAGCGTTGGAATCGGCTCGAGCGATGTTCGAAACGTCTCAGCGCCAATCTTCGCGTAGGGATGCAGCGCATAAGCCCCCGGCGACGTCCGGGCCGGCGGCGATACGATAAAACGGATCAATTGGTCGCCGGTGGTTGCAAAATCCAGAGGTGCAATCGATTGCGCGTTCCATCCTCCCGGCGCATCCACTCCGACGTCAACCTTTACGGGTTTTGTTCCGTGATAGCGGATGCGCGCGAGTAACTTCACCGGCTCCGACGCGCGCTGTACGGGGACCATTACCTGCTGCGGCTCAACCGTCAGCGTGACCGCCGGAACAAGATCGAGCGGATAGGTTGCTATGCCTGTCGTAGTTGCCTGCACAGATTCCACCGGCTTTTCGATCGTAAACCGATAGGAACTCCACACTACCGTTAGCGCCACACGCACGAGGGGAGGCGGAAAAGGCAAAATAGCATCCTCGGGGGAACTTGGCGCTTGCGCATCTCCTGGAATCGTCACGTTGAAGCGTTCGCTGTCGCTGCCATGCTTCGTTTCCTCTTTTGTGGTAGTCCAGCCTGGCGGCACTTGCAGACCCCCGCTTGCATCTAGCGTCCATTTTACCGGTACGATCGGCTCGCCGCCGAATGTCACGTCCACGGAAAAACTTTCCCCGGCCACGAGTTCATGGTGGTCTGCCTGCACTTCGAACGGAATCGCGACATCTTCCGCCAGCGCGTGATCGATCCGGTCGCTCACGCGTTGCAATTCCCACAGTGCGGACGCAGTTTCGTTGTTGGCGCGATTTGCCATCGCATTTTTTGAAATTTCGTTTCTCAAGCTACCAATTTCCAACCCTGCCTGGGCCAGCGAAGTGGCGGCATCGGTGCGGGCTAGAGAGCGTGCGGCAACAAGCGCAGCCTTTAAATCTGCGTCTGTAGCAGCCAGCCGTGTGGCCATGGCCGCTTGCAGCGAAGGGAACTGTCTGCTGAGCGATGTGAGCGGTTCCGCTAAAAGCTTGGCGTCGAATTTTCCGGAAGCGCCCTTCTCATTTTCCACAACTAGATAAATGGGCCGCCGGAAAAACGCGTTGCCGAAAAACGCCGGCGTCCCTTGCGAACGGTGTTGCGCGTGCCCTTCCATCCCCATTTCGGTATAGCTCTTTCCCCACAGCGGAGAAACAGAATTAACCGGCAACTCGACTGCCTCAGGGGAATTGTCCCGCGCCAGCCGAACCGCCAGGGTTACTTTCCATGGAACCAGCCCTTCGGAAATTTGCTCCGGGAACATTTTCGGATCGGCGGCCGCGGCCACCGCTTGCGGCGTCAGTATTCCGCTCGCTTGATGCTGTCCGTGTCCGGAATGCACTCCGCCCCAGCCGTTGATCACGACTTGCGGCCGGTACGTGCGAATCGCCCGGACCATGTCTTCCAGCGCGATGTTGTCCCAAATTTTCATCGTCTGGTCAGCGCTTTTCGAAAAACCAAAATCAGGTGCTCGCGTGAAAAATTGATGCACGCCATAGTGCTCTCCGGCCGCGAGCAATTCTTCTGTGCGAATCACTCCTAGCTCGTCGCCCTGCTCCGGGCCGATGGCGTTTTGGCCTCCTTGGCCGCGCGTGAGCGTCAGCAAACCGACGTCGGCGTTAAGTCCGCGCGAAAGGTAAGTCAGCAGGCTCGACCATTCATCGTCAGGATGCGCCGTCACAAAAAGGATTCGCGTAGTCACTCGCGATTTATTGATGGCCTCGACGGTATCGGCGAGCGACTGCGCAGCCGCTCGCGGAACTGCGGATATCGCGGCCAAACCCGCTACGATGATTGCAGGCCAAATTGTTTGCCACCGCTTCATCGAACAGCCTCCTGAAACGGCCACTGGCGCAAGAGTCGCGCTCTTCCGAGACATACAAGAATACCCGCTACCATCGCTACAAGCGAGGCAAGCATCGGTGTTCGCCCCGTCGATATAAAAATTGCAATCCAGCCCGCGATTGCGATCACCACTGGCACGGGATACAGCCACATCCGAAAAGGCCAGCGCTCGGCCTTCCATCGCCGATGCAGCAACATCAGCCCAACAGCTTGGCCGACAAATTGGATGAGGCACCGCATCGCCAGGATGGCGCGAATTACCGAGAAAAGATTAAAAAACAAGCAAATGACGATCGACGTTCCGCCCAGCGCCAGCAAGGATACGTAGGGAAAGCGCTTCGTCGGGTGCAAGCGCGCAAAAATGGAAAAGAAATTTCCGTCCAGCGCCGCCGCGTACGGCACGCGCGAATAACCCAGCGTGGCTGAAAAAATCGAGCCGAACGCCAGTACCAGTATCAGCGTTGTCGCTAAGGTCGCCCAGTGCATCCCGAACGTTCGCTCCACGAACAAGCTCACCACGAAAGCTGAGTTCTGCGCCTCTTGCCACGGAATCACGCTCAAAATACTCGTTTGCATCAGGAAATAAAGAATCGCGATCCCGAAAATCGAAAAGAAGATCGCCCGTGGAATATTCCGCCCGGGATTCTTCATTTCTCCGCCCAGATTGCAAACGTTGTAATAACCCAGATAGCTGTACACGGTTTGCACCGACGCATGACCCAGTCCGGCAAAAAAAATCCAAGAAAAACTCCAGGCGCCGGCAGGGTACGTAAACACCCGGCTCGCATTGAAATGTGTCGCTCCGCCGTAAATCAGCCACAAAATTGTCCCTAATACGATCACCCAAAGCACCGTGGAAATCTTTCCAATCGTCGTGATACGCCGGTAAAGGAGCGCTACCGCGATCACAATCAGCAACAGCGCGACTACTCGGTTGTAATTCGCGAGCGCCCCGCCAGCTCGCTCTGCATTCGCGTTCAGCCAGGGCATAACAGCCGGAATCTTAGCCGTGAGATATTTTGAATAGTCCGCGAAACCCAACGCGCCGGAGGATATGCTGAGCGGCGCCTGAAAAAGCGTTTGCCAGATGAATAGAAACGACAAAAGCCGTCCCCAACGGTTCGCGCCGTAAGCTTCCCGCAGAAAAACATAACTTCCACCCGCCTGCGGCATCGCCGCACCCAGCTCCGCCCACACGCATCCATCCACCGCCGCCAGCCCCGCGCCCACTACCCACGCCAGGATGCATTGCGGCCCGCCCATCGCGCGAATGATGAACGGGATCACGATGAACGGCCCGATACCTACCATAAACGTCATGTTGAGCGACGTGGCCTCGATCAAACCCAGTCCACGGTCTAGTTTTTCCGGCTCATTCATGTCGGTCAGTGTTGGGAACGGCTTCTGCGAACACTCGAAGACGGCAAAGCATAACAAGTTTCCGCCGTTTGCGTCCGCATCCTTCGTGATATACGTTATTGAGCACTACTAACCGGTTGATTGAGGAAATAAGATGAAGCGCGCGCGCGTGCCACGGCCGGCCCCCTCAATAATTGCCATATTCGTCGCCGTCTCGGCCTTAACGATTCCCGTTCGCGCCGGTGGTCTCACATTGCCTCCCGAAGCTACGCAAGCGATGGCACAGATGTACGACGGCGATCCTGACAGCGCCATCGCCACCGCGCAAAAGCTGCAGCTTTCGCAGCCGGATCACCCGCTGGGTTTCATCCTCGAGGGTGAGGCCGAATGGTGGAAAACGTTCTGCGCCTCCTCGGAAATCAAATACGGGATGGTAGATGCATGGAAACGCGGAAAGAAATCGGAAGACGAAGCTTACTTCGCGTTAGCCGACAAAGCGATCGAATTGGCTCAGGCGCAGATCGCCCGCTCCGAAACCGCGGAAATGCATCTCTACGCCGGTGCCGGCTACGCGCTTAAAGCTCGGCTTTTCGGACTGCGAGGCGAGCATCGTGCCGTAGCTCACGCGGGCGTGTCCGCGCGATCGGAATTTCTTCGTGCGCTGGAACTCGATCCTGATATGGCAGACGCCACCGCGGGGATAGGCCTTTACAACTATTACGTAGATTCGTTTTCGTCGATCGTAAAGATGCTCAGCTTTTTTATGGGTATTCCCGGCGGAAACAAACAAGAAGGCATCCGGCAAATGCAAATCGGCATGGATCACGGCGTGCTGTTTTCGGTGGACACGCGCTTTTATCTCGCCAAAAATCTCCGCAAGTACGATCAGCAGTACGAACAAGCCCTCACCGTGGGCGAGCCGCTCGTTGCGCGCTATCCGAACAATCCAGTCTATCTTTTGCTGCTCGGCAACCTCAATGCAGAATTATCGCGCAACGATAAGGCCGCGGAATATTTTCACGCTGTCCTGAAACTGCCAGCAATCCAATCCGCTTGCGAGGCTCCTCCCGGCGTTCCGGCTTCCAACTGCATGCCTTGTTTCGTGCGTGCTCGCGACATCGCCAATTCATTTCTTGCTTCACTTCTCTAGCGCGGGATTGCTCAAGGCGCGATTCGGCTTGGTCCCAATCCGGCTCATCAGCAGAGTCGAAACACATCCCGATACGAACGCCGCGCCCCAAAGCACCTGCGGCCCGCGGCTTTCGAGAAGTATGGCGCCCAACCACGGCCCCAGCGAAAATCCCAAGCTAAACGACATGGTGTAAAGCCCCATGTACTCGCCGCGTCTTCCTGCAGGCGCGATTTCTGCAGCATACGCCGCGCTGCCAGGTATCAGAATCATCTCGCCGAAGGTCCACACAGCCACCGCCGCAAAGACTCCCGCCGGCCCCCGGGCCAGTGCGAACGACCCGAAACCGATGGCGTAGAGAAGTGCGCCGAGCGTCAGCGTCCGCCGGTGTGACCAGTGGGACATCGCGCTGTTCAGCGGAACTTCCAGCGCAACAATCATCAGGGTGTTAAGGGTGAACACGGTGCCGTAAAACGATTCCGGCAGCCGCAGATAGCGCACCAGAAAAAGCGGCAGGGTCGAGGTCAACTGAAAGAATACGAGCTGTGTGGGAATTAGCGCTGCGAGAAAATAAAGCATTCGCCGATTTCGGAAAGCGCGTAAGTCCGCAGCAGGGTGAGGCGCGGCCAGCAGCACCGGTCCTTCCGCCTCAATTTCGCGTCCAAGATCTTCGGGATCGTCCCACTCGGGCTCACTTGCGTTTGTGCGCTGCGTTCCTGGCCAAGCGAACATAAGAACCAATCCGGCGAGAATCGACGTCGCGCCATCGGCAAAAAACAAAAATCGAAATGAGTACAGCGCCAGGAATCCGCCGATCGCCGGACCCACACTCATGCCAAGATTCACCGCCAGACGGCTGAGCGCGAACGCCTGTTTGCGCTGCTCCGGCTTCACCAGATCGGAAACCAACGCGAGGCTCGGTGGCCTCACCGATTCGTTCAGAATCGCGAATACAAACGTGATGGCCAGAATCGAGGCAAAACTGTGTGCCAGCGGAAATAAAAACAGCACGAAGCCGGAAAGGAGAAGCGAGCAACGCATCACGAACAGAGACCCCAGACGGTCGCTGAGCCGGCCCGCGATGGGCATAGTCAGGAGCGCGGCTATTCCGTACACCGTGAGCGCAAGCGCGGCGTGCGATATGGAAATTGCAAGGACCCTCGTCAGGTACAGCACGAGAAACGGCAGGACCATCGTGCCGCAGCGGTTCACTAGGGTCGCCGCGAAAAGAATCCAGATTTCTCTGGGAAGTTCTCGCAAGCCGCGCCAGGGATTCATCGGGATTTCTTCGCAGACGGAGCCCCGTGGGCCTTGTCCATTTCAGACGCGCGCGGCTTCTTCTTGTTCGAAGGCGTGATACGAGGATCGCACCAGCGGCCCAGCTTCCACATGCTTGAAACCCATTGCTTCGCCCAGCCGCTTGTACTCGGCAAATTCGTCCGGATGTACGTACCGCTCAATCGGCAAATGCTCCGCCGTCGGTTGCAAATACTGTCCCAGGGTCAGAATGTGCGTTCCTTGCGCGGCAATTTCTTCCATGGCCTGAAGCACTTCTTCGCGTGTCTCGCCCAAGCCCAGCATCATCCCGGTTTTGGTCGCGACTTCAGGCATCATTTGCCCGGCCCGGCGCAATAGTTCAAGCGACCGTTCGTACACCGCACCCTTTCGCACAGTTCGATAAAGCCGAGGCACCGTCTCCATATTGTGGTTTAGGACATCGGGATGCGCCGCCATCACTGTCTCCAGCGCCTGCCAATCGCCGCGAAAATCCGGAATCAGCACTTCTACTCTGCATCCCGGCACGCGGTCGCGGATTCTTGTGATGGTGCGTGCAAAAATTGCCGCTCCACCGTCTGCTTGGTCATCGCGGTTCACGGAAGTCACCACCGCGTAACGCAACCCCATCCGCTCCACTGCTTCAGCCACTCGCTCCGGCTCGTCTTCCTCAGGTGGACCAAGCGGCTTTCCGCTTGGCACCGCGCAGAATCCGCACGCTCGCGTGCAGATGTTGCCAAGAATCATGAATGTCGCCGTGCGATGCTCCCAGCATTCACCCATATTCGGGCAGCGAGCGCTCTCGCATACCGTGTGCAGATCGAGTGTGCGCATGATCCGCTTGAGTTCCTGGTAATTCGTTCCGCCGAAGTACTTCACGCGCAACCAGGACGGCCGCGGATGGACTGAAGGCGGCGGCGTGGCATTGTTTGGCAGTATGGTGAATGGAGTCGCCATTTGCTTTAATTCGAAGGCTATTCTACGCGGCCCAAACCATCGAAACAACCTCGGCGCGCTTTCAAGGATTCTTGTGAAACGGTCGGCAGGTTGACCTATGAAGAACGACTCACGTGCGCCTGCGGATTTAGCTCTTTGCTCAGGACAAGCGATTGTAAAAAGGCTGTGCCTGTGTATCAAATCGTTCACATGGCCAACCGCTCATCTGTTGTATATTTACAACACGGGAAAATAATTTCCGCTAAGAAGTATCGTAACTTATTGATTACAAGGATGTAAAATGACCTGGCGACGGATACCGAATTGTTAGTATAATTATGATCGTACTCGATGTCTTACCAACTGACAATCCAACGACCGTTCGAAATTGACGGCGTCGGACTACACACTGCCGTTCGTAGCCACCTCCGATTTGTACCCGCTCCCGCGGACACCGGCATCGTTTTCCGCCGCGTGGACCTGGACGGATTTGAGATTGAAGCCCACGTTCGCAACGTAGCGCGCGTCAGTTACGCCACCAGCCTGATGAAACAAGGCGTGCTGCTCTCCACCGTCGAACACGTCCTGGCAGCGCTCTACTCTTGCGGCGTTGATAACGTTTACGTTGAGCTGGACGCGCTCGAGCTTCCTATCCTCGACGGCTCGTCGCAGCCCTACATCGATCTTCTGGCCCGCGCTGGAACGCGCACTCTCCGCCGCCGCCGGCGCTACATCCGCGTCACCAAGCCGTTGGAATTTTCTGACGGCGATCGCCGCATCGGAATTTATCCCTCCGAGGAATTTCGGGTGCACTGCTTCGTGGATTACGCGCACCCTGCCGTCGGCCCTCAAGAAGTGGAAATGATCGTGGATCGCGAATCCTTCAGCCGCGAACTCGCCCGAGCACGTACTTTTGGCTTTATGAAGGATTTTCCGGGATTACAAGCAATGGGTTTGATTCGCGGGGGCTCGGTTGAAAACGCCATCGTTCTCGACGATGACAGCATACTCAACGGTCCGCTGCGTTTTCCTGATGAATTCGGCCGGCATAAAGCACTCGATCTCATTGGTGACCTCGCTCTGGTGGGCCGCCCGCTGAAAGCGCGCATCGTAGCGCATAAGGCCGGCCACGCGTTGCACACGCAGCTCGTCACCCGCCTTTTAGCCGATCACTCTCTGTGGACAGAAACTACCGAAGGCCATGCCTCAGCCTCCGCGCCCGAAACTGCTGCTGTTTCTGATTCGGTCTCCGCATTGTCCTGATGCGATTCCAATCGGCTCAGGCTGATCCTGCGGCCGGCCCAATACTGGGCTTCGATCATCGTCTCCGCTGCAAAATTTTCAAAGTGTTCCGCTGTTTCGATTGCTAAAGCTGCGAGAGGAAGCGACAATATCGGCGAGATGATCGCAAAAGACACCGCAATCGTACTGCTGGCTGCCGGCAAAGGGACGCGCATGCGTTCCGAGCTGGCGAAAGTCCTGCATCGCGCCGGGGGACTCCCGCTCGTGGAGCATGTAGTGCGCGCTTGCCAGCCGCTCAAACCAGCACAGTTGCTGGTCGTCGTAGGATATCAGGCCGAGGACGTCAGCGCCGTCGTAACCGGTATTGGGGCGCAAACAGTTCTGCAGCAGCCGCAACGCGGCACGGGCCACGCCATGCAGATTGCGCGGCGCGCCATCCGCAAGAGTGCGAAGCTTGCGCTTGTCGTGCCCGGTGATACTCCGCTTCTGCGCACCGGAACTCTTGCAGCGCTACTTGACGCGCATCGCCGCGGCGAGGCCGCTGCCACCATTGTCACCGCCGAGCTCGATGATCCCACCGACTACGGCCGCGTGCTCCGCGATTCAGAGGGCCGCGTGCAAGCGATCGTCGAGGAAAAAGCGGCCACGCCGGAGCAGCGCGCCATCCGCGAAGTGAATTCCAGCATTTATTGTTTCACGCTCTCAAAACTTTGGCCCTGCTTGAGCGCCCTGCGCCCGGAAAATGCTCATCGCGAGCTCTATCTCACTGACGTAATCGGCCTTCTACGCCAACGCAATGAACGCGTCCTAGCGCACGTCGCGCCTGATCCTCAGGAAATTCTCGGTTGCAATACGCGCGCTGCTCTCGCCGATGTTGACCGCATTTTCCGCGCGCGTAAAGCTGCTGAATTGATGACCTCCGGCGTCACAATTTATCTTCCGGAAACTGTAGTCATCGATCCGGAAGTCACCGCCGGCCCCGACACGCTCGTCGAGCCTGGCGTCCAGCTTCTCGGCAAAACACGCATCGGCGCGCGCTGCAAGATTCAAAGCGGCAGCGTTCTTCGCGATGCGCGTGTGGATGACGACGCCGTCATCGGCCCCCATTCCATTCTCGATTCCAGCCGAGTAGGCACGAAAGCTCAAGTAGGGCCATTCTCGCGTTTGCGTCCCGGGGCAGATATCCGCGCGGGGGCTCGCGTTGGGAACTTTGTCGAAGTAAAGAATGCGGTGCTGCATGAGGGAGCGAAGGCTTTGCACTTGACCTACCTCGGCGATGCCTCCATCGGCAGCAAGGCGAACATCGGCGCCGGTACTATCACCTGCAATTACGACGGCGTAGCGAAGCATCACACCAAGATCGGCAATAATGTTTTCATCGGCAGCGATACCGCGCTCGTAGCTCCCGTCCGCGTAGGCCACGGCGCGTATGTTGCCGCCGGCTCTACGATCACTGAAAATGTGCCGGCGGATGCCTTGGCCATAGCTCGCGGACGCCAAGCCAACAAACCGGGATGGGCCGCTGCACGCCGCAAAAAATTAGCCCGCGCTGGAAAGCCCAAATCTGCGAAGCGTCGCACCTCTCGCTCGCGGCCAAAACGCCGCACCAAAACAAAACGCCGCCGATAGCTGCGTTCTCCGGGCCAAAAAATAGTTTACGCGAACGATTTTCCCTGCTACTTACAATCGTCGGCGCTTTCGGCATTCGCTGCGCGGATTGCGAACGCCGACTCCACGCTGTGAGTGATTGCCGACGGCACTATCACAACGCTGCTCATCAAGGCCGTTGGAGTGTCGGGCGTGTAGCTGGAAGGTTTCTGGAGAGTGGCCAGAATTTTAGTATGAGTCAAAGGAGAAGTGGCCTCTACCGATTGTCCACCTTTCTTCGTGCTGAAGCTTACTAGCATCCCGTCCTTGAAATTCACTCCCTGTAGGATCAGGGTCTGAGGGGGATTTTTTGTCTCGTCACCGCCGGTTTCTTTTATGGAGCCGTCGGTGGAAGTGATTCCGATATCGTCAGGTCCGAACTGGCGTATGGAGTAAACTTCCTGCCTATCGACACCCGGTTCAATCGTCTCAATTGGCTCGTCCGATTCGTCCCTCTCATCCGGGGCCGTATCCGCAGAGGAGTTTGCCACGGTCGGGCTTGCCTTGGGCGGCGGAACGTAATCGGGGCTGTTCAACAGCATGCCACCAATATAGGCATTGGTCAGCTTGGATCCGATAATTTCCAGGTCGAATAGCTCGGACGACGAATTCATTAGGAACACGGAAGGAACTGTCAAAGTTTGAACTCCGGCGTGCAGGTCACCGACCGGAATAGACTTCTTTTCTATCCAATCCTCCAGGTAGATGATCTGGCCGCCTCGTAGATCTTCGGGCCGGCCGACAGCCTTGATAGTAATAAGAATAGGCTCGGTAGTAGTTCCGGAATCATCCGACTGGACGATCGATGGCTTGGTCTGTTGAATCAGAATGCAAGGCTTGGAAGTGCTCCCATTCGATTGCGCTTTGGCATAGCCAATCGGCCCAAGTCCGAACGCGCATAACATTAGAATCACGCGCAATGAAGTGGTCATCACCTCAAGTCTCCGTTTATTTGCGATTACCCCAAAAGCGTTCAGATTTCGAGGATTGAATCCCCTCTCTAATAGTCTCAAACGGGAGAAGCTTCGTAGATGCTGGAGTAAGAACCGTTGCTAAACCGTTACGCTCATCGCCCACGGAGCACTTTTCGGCACGTCAATGGGTGTGTCCATGAGCAACACATCCTAAATGCGAATGTGCTAAAATTGCTGTATGAAATTCGGCGTGGTCCAATTTCCCGGCTCTAATTGTGACGACGACGCTTACCACGCAATCGGATCGATCATCGGCCAGCCGGTTGAATTTATCTGGCACCAATCCGAAAAAGTTTCCGGCTTCGACGCGATTATTCTTCCGGGCGGCTTTGCCTACGGCGATTATCTGCGCACCGGCGCGATCGCGCGGTTTTCTCCCGTAATGAAAGCAGTCGATCGTTTTGCGCATTCCGGCGGCCTGGTTCTCGGCATCTGCAACGGGTTTCAGATTCTCCTCGAAGCCGGTCTCCTGCCTGGCGCGATGATGCGTAACAAGGGCCTACGATATCTTTGCCGCCAAGTTCATATGCGCGTGGAGTCCACTGAAACGCCCTTCACTTGTGCGGCGCAGCGCGGCCAAGTTTTGATGGCTCCGATTGCGCATAATGACGGAAACTATTTTTGCGAGCCTGCCACACTCGCCGAACTCGAACGCAACGACCAGATTATTTTTCGTTACGTTACACCCGACGGGCACCATGCTGCTGAAAATGATCGCGAAGCGAATCCAAATGGCTCGCTAGGAGCCATCGCCGGAATCTGCAATCGCGAGCGCAACGTGGTCGGCTTGATGCCCCATCCAGAACGCGCTGTAGAATCTCCCCTCGGGTCCGCTGATGGTCTCGTCATTTTCCGCTCGATGGTGGCAAGCCTCGCGCGCCGCGCGTCCGTTCCCGCGTGACGCACGCTAATCTTTCACCGAAAGGTTTCTCCGTTCGTCGATGCGGCTCGAATTTCGACCTCTTGCTCGAAGGTTCATTTGCTGGGACAATCCGTTCAGAAACGGGCAATTTTAGTTCAACAATTGCGAAACGCGCGGCGTCTCTTGGCCAAAAGTTAAATGATCGACACTGAAATCAAAGTCACGCCGCAAATCGCATCCGAACACGGCCTCACGCCCGAGGAATACGCCCGCATCCGGAAAATTCTCGGCCGCGACCCCAACTTCACCGAGCTTGGCATCTTCAGCGTGATGTGGAGCGAGCACTGCTCGTATAAATCCAGCCGCCTGCATCTGAAACGCCTTCCCACCGAGGGAAAATATGTGGTGCAAGGGCCGGGTGAGAACGCCGGAGTTGTGGATATTGGCGACGGGCTCTGCGCCGTCTTCAAAATCGAGTCGCACAATCATCCCAGCTTCGTCGAACCATTTCAGGGCGCGGCCACCGGCGTTGGCGGAATCTTGCGCGATATTTTCACCATGGGTGCACGGCCGATCGCGGTGCTGGATTCACTGCGCTTCGGTCCAATTACGTCCGGCCCGGGCGCGGGAAACGCAACCGCCGAAGAAATCGCGCGCAATCGCCGCATTGTGGACGGCGTAATACGCGGAATCGGATTTTACGGAAATTGTTTCGGCGTTCCCACTGTGGGCGGCGAAGTGGTCTTTGAGCCGTGCTACTCGAACAATCCACTGGTGAACGCGCTGGCGCTCGGCATCGCCCGGCGCGAAGATTTATTTTTCGCCCGAGCGCGCGGCGTGGGGAATCCTGTGATCTACGCAGGAGCGAAAACAGGGC
>CAWHMJ010000002.1:0-106832 GCA_963830375.1 uncultured Acidobacteriota bacterium | reverse complement strand
CGCCGGCGCCCAAACATCTCTCGCGATCGCCTTTCATGGCGTGCGCGGTTAGCGCAACGAACGGCAAAGTGCAGGCCGGAAATTTGCTCCTTGGCTCGTACCGCTCGAATGGCTTGCAGTCCGTCCATGACCGGCATCTGCACGTCCATTAGCACCAGGTCGGGGTCTTGCGCGCTCGATAGCCTTAAGCGCTTCGTGGCCGTTTTCGACAGCACTTACTGTGTTGCCGGAGTTTTTCAAGCAGCTTCCTGGCCAGAAGCCGATTAACAGGATTGTCCTCGGCCAGCAAGATTTTCAATGCGAGTCTTTTTTCGTCAACAGGCTGCTGGGCAACGATTTCTTTGGCGCGTTTTGGTTTTACCTTTGTTAACTCGGCCAAAAGCGCATCGAAAAGCTCGGAAGGTTGCTCAGGTTTCGTTAGAAAGGTCGCAATCGCGAGATCGCGGTAGCGGCCGCGGTCGCCCGCTGCGAACCGGAACTGACATTAGGATGGGAATGTGAGTTGAGCCGGAATTCTTTCGCATCGCTTCGACGAGGCCGAATCCATCCATTTCCGGCATGTGGAGATCGGTGATTACGAGATCAAATGGTTGGTTGGCAGCCCGGGTGCGCTCCAAGGCCGCGAGGGCTGCTCGCGCTCCGTCGACTGCCTCCGCACGAAGTCCCCATTGCGTGAGCATTTCGAGCAGAATAATTCGATTCGTCTTATTGTCATCGACTACAAGAACGCTGGAATCATGGAGTACTTCGGGGTAGGGAACTTTGCGCTCTCGGTTCTTGTCTTCCGAGATTCCGAAATGGATTGTGAAATGGGAAGCACTGCCGCGGCCCAATTCGCTGTCAACCCAGATCTTCCCTCCTCTCATTTCCACCAGACGCGCGACAATCCAAGTCCGAGCCCCGTTCCTCCGTAGAGCCTTGTGGTGGAACCGTCTGCTTGAGTGAAGGGAGCGAAAATATCGGATTGCTTGTGTTTCGCGATTCCAATGCCGGTGTCACGCACCGAGAAATGCAACTCTACTTCCTTGGGCAAATCTCGGAGTTTTTCAACCAGCAGGAGGATTTCTCCATGCTCTGTGAACTTCAGAGCGTTACCAATCAGGTTAACCAAAATCTGGCGTAATCGGCCCAAGTCACCGACCAAGTATTCGGGAACTTCTTCCGTAACCTGCCAGGCAAGTTCCAACGACTTTTGGTGGGCGCGAAGGCCTAGAGTCTTTAACGTTTCTCCCAGACTTTCCCGCAGAGGAAATTGCGTGAGGTCGAGATCGAGTTTGCCCGCTTCGATCTTCGAAAAATCCAGAATGTCATTCAGCAGTATCAAGAGCGAATCGGCGGAGGTCTTGACCATGCCCAGATATTCACGCTGCTCGGAACTTAATTCTGTGTCGAGTGTGAGTTCGGTCATGCCCAGGATTCCGTTCATGGGCGTGCGGATTTCGTGGCTCATGTTGGCCGGAAATTCGCTTTTCGCTCGGCTGGCTGCTTCTGCCGCTTCCTTCGCATGACGCATGGCTTCCTCTGCCAATTTGCGCTCGGTTATGTCTTGATAGAGCAGCAAACCGCCCGTGCGTTTTCCTTCGCGCCCGAGCGGGACGGAGTGGGCTTCCACTTCCACGAGGCTTCCGTCGCTGCGGCTCCGTTGAGTTACCACGTGCACGCCGTTCCCCCGCGCGAGGCTATTTCTGTGTGACTCCAGCTCCGGGGGAGACTCTGAATTTGTCACCAGATCGGCGAGCGACCGTCCCAGGATGGCTTGCTGTGAATAGAGGAATAAAGCTTCAAAAGCAGGGTTGCACATCTCCACTGCGCCATCGTTGTCGATCGCAGCGATCGCGATCGGCAGATTTACGATCAGGGAATTTAGGAATTGTTTGCGATCTTCGAGTTCCTGTTCGGCTCTCGTCCGATCGGCAACCTCTTTTTGTAACTCGCGAGTCCGTTCACCTACGCGCATTTCCAATCCGTCGTGAGCATGTTGCAGAGCCGCCTCGCGATGTTCGATCTGTTCGAGCATTTCGTTAAAGGTGTCGACCAGAAATCCGATCTCATCGTTATTTCCTTTTGCAACTCGAAGGGAATAATCTTTCTTGACGGAGACCTCGTGGGCCGTTAGCGCCAGTTGTCCGATGGGCCCCGAGATTAATAGTTGCAGGCGCGCGGCGAGCATGAATGAGATCACGAGAGACAAGATGAACACGGCCAATATAATTACGGAGAAGAGCGCAATGCGAGCGTGAAGTTCGCCGAGATCGGACTTCAGATAGATTGATCCGATCACTTCTCCGTCTAACTGAACTTGTCGGAACACGAGCATATAGCCCGAGGCGAATAAAGTCTGGTCGGGAAGCGGCGCCGGAGGCGCGAACGATTCTTTTGAACCACCGCGTCTAAATTCTGCAAGGACCGTCCCATCCGCCCTGTAAACGCAGGCTTCGACGATGTGCGTCTGGATGCGGAGGGAACTGAGAATTTCATTCGCGGCCTTAACATCGCCAAACGTTAGAGCCGCGGTCATGTTCGAGCCGGTGATCTCAGCAACGGTTCCCAATTCATTCTCGAGCGAACGCCAGAACGTCGTCACATCATAGAGGGCGAATACGGTGCAGGCGACCAGGACGGCTACGGAAGAAGTGATCATGATGATGGCCGTCAACTTTCCACGGAGGGAAAAATTGCGCAGGGGATGCATATCAGCTCTTTCCTGTGGCGGGAGCGTCACGCACAATTTTTGCCAATGCCAACAGTTTCGAACTAATCCTCAGTCCGGCGCGGTCAGCGGCATCAGGATTGATGAAGAAACGGACTCGATTTTCCTCCAGCGTGAACTGGATGGCACCTCCCGAAGATGCGAAATCATCTGTTTCACCGATCACTAAGACATACTGGCCACGAATCTTGGCCAGGACTTCGGGCAGCAGATGACTCTCAGAAGCTGCGACGAACAAGATTTGGCAGCCGCTAATATCACTAACCCGTTTCACGCGTGCGACACCTGCGGAATGCTCCGCAATAACCTTCCCTCGCAACGCATTGTCGAGCGCGCCGCCAAAAGGGTCGGTCCCGAGAACGCAGACCAAGAAAGGAGCGTCAGGACCGGCAAACGTACTGGGAGGCCAATCCACGAATTTTGCAAAATTGAAGAGAAATGCGGCCTTTAACTCATATTCACTCGACGGCCTCAATTGCGCCGGCAAGACCGCTGGGAAGATAAGGGCAGAGGAAAAAAGAATTATTTGTAAAAACAAAAAACGCAGACAGAGCTTGAAATTTCGGCGACGGCCGGCGGCAGCGCCGGATGATAGATGGATCGGGCTTGTGGGACGCAAGTTCAATTTTTAGGCTCCGCCATCAGAATCGCCACGTGAACTTGGCATAGCCACTGCGCTTGATCAGGGTGGATGTGGACGCTCCGGTGGATTCTATGAACTCAAGGTGCTGATCCCTTACGAGATTCTGCCCAACCAGGCTGATCGACAGCCCTTCCCGGCAATGCCAAGTAAGCGATGTATCGACTCTGGTGTAGGAGGGAATCCTTGGATCGGTGAGACGTCCCACGAAATATGCTGAGGTGTCCCACGACATGTTATGAGGAAAAATAAAATGTGATCGGAGCTGAGCTGAATTCACGGGGCTGCTCCCCTGGGCAGGGGACACAGACGTGGTGTCCTGGCTCGACGGATCTAAATGCATATGAACTTGTTCGAAGGCATACCCGGGGCTGAGCGTCCAACGGCCGGTTACTTTCCAGTTCGCGGCGATTTCCAGTCCTTGAGATTCGCCGTGCATCAGATTTTCGAGAATCGAAGGTATGAATAAGTGAGGGGGAGCCGGCGTCGTTTCGAAAACGGGTGGGGCTGGTTCAACCGTTCCCTGATGTGTATAGCCTCCGTAAAAAGCGGCCAAATCGATCGATAGGCATTTCAGTGCAGTGATTCGGGCGCCGGCCTCATAAGCGGTCAAGTCTTCGTTCCTATAGTGAGGATTGCCCACCTGGCCGATCAGAACCGGGATACCGTTGGATCCTGGGAATCCGGCGAAGTTTAAACGTTCGGCAGTATCCAAACTGGCAGGGGTGCGAGCAGCTCGTGAAATAGCCGCCCAGAACATTTGGTGGCTGTTCGGCTGCCACGTTAAGCGGGCGCTCGGCAGCAATACCAATCCGGTGTAGTAATCACGCTCCAGCTTGGTGCCCAGCGTCAGGTAGAGCCGGTCCGGCGAGATAGCAATTTCATCTTGAATGAATGCACTGCCTATTTGAGTGTTTAGGTCTGCGGGGTTCAAAGTTATGGTGAGATCCCCGTTGGTATGCGAAGACGAGTAGCGATAGCCCAAGCCCCAAACAATGCTTTGCCGCTGGCCCCACAAGAAGTGATGTTGGAAATCCAAATTTAGCGTGTAACGCCCTTCATCCAGAACGTCGGGGCGTTTGAACTCGTCATAGGAAATTTGAAGAGAGGTATCGGATCGGGCGGAGAAAGTATGATTCCAGGCTAACTGAAGGAAGCCGCCGGACAAATCAACTCCGGGGTCAACCTGTTGGAGACCTGGCGAGGTAACGGACTGCAGAACGAGGCTCGGGTTGCCTTCCCGACCTGCGTACAGACTCCCTTGGACGGTCAGCATATCCTTGGGTGAGAGAGTGCTATCCACCCGAAAGCCGCCGCTAAGCAGGTGCCAGCCATCGCCTCCCTGTTGGCCGCCGGGACCTGGCAGCTGGGCCTGATTAAAATACTTAGAATAGACGCGATAATCGGTATCCTTTCCCAGGGAGCCCCCATACTGCGTCGTTCCAAATCCCTGGTCGAGGTTTCCTCCGCCGGCGACAATTAACGCTCCGTGCGTATCGGCGGCCTTCTTCGTGATGATGTTGACAACACCATTGACGGCGTTTGTTCCCCAAATGGTTCCGCCGGGACCGCGGATGACTTCGATCCTTTCAATGTCGTCGAGCGGCATGTCCAATACGTCCCAGAAGACGCCGCCGAAGGTGGGGAGGTATACGGTGCGGCCGTCCACCAGCACCAACAATTCGTTGCTGAACTCACCATTGAGTCCGCGAGCGCTAATGGCCCAGGTGTTGGCGTTGATTTGGGCCACATCCATCCCCGGCACCATGCGCAACAGATCGGGGATATTCGTCGCGCCGGAGCGGCTGATATCTTCGGCCGTGATCACGAAAATTGCCGAGGCCGTGCGCGAAAGCGTCTGCTCGCCCTTCGATACCGAAGTCACCTGGACATTCATCAGGTCTTCCAGACTTTTGGTGGTCAGGTCGGTTGAATTCTGCTGAGACCACGCGGGTAACGCCAGAAATCCCACGAGGGTGATCTGCGCGAGGGCGCGCGAGGTGATCCACAGGAGGAATTGAGTCCTCTTTTTCCAAGCAGTGGAATTGCGCATCCCTCCGTCCTTTTTCCAAGAGCATTGGAGTTGCTAGAGCGCAGTTTTATACTTATCAGCGCGGCTCACGGAACGGGTGGGAAGGGAGCAGACAGGAGGCCAAACTGACGATCGTCAAGTAAGGGCAAGGCACCTAGAATCAGTGAGCTACCCTCTTCCGAGAGTTTGATTGCGCGAACATCCACCGAAGAAAATGTTTCAGGAAGGACGGCCAGTGCCGGTGTGAAACGATGTTAACACCGTGTTAAAAAATAGCCGGCAATCCGCGTCTACTTGCTTCCGAGGTATGATTCCCCTATTGTGTGGAGACTCCTTAGAAAGAGAGCCGATGAAACGCGTACTGGTGATCGAAGACGACAAAGACATCGTTGAGTTAGTGCGCTACAACCTGGAGAAGGACGGTTATCAGGTAGCGTCGAGTGGGGATGGCTCGACCGGTCTGGCGCAGATTCGAAAAGCCGCGCCCGATCTGTTGATCCTGGACCTGATGCTGCCCAAGCTTTCGGGCCTAGAGATCTGCAAAGAGGTTCGCAAGGATGTCACGCTGAACCGGCTGCCGATTCTAATTCTCACGGCCAAAGGCGAAGAAGCGGATCGCGTGGTGGGACTGGAGCTTGGCGCGGACGATTACGTGACGAAACCGTTCAGTCCCCGCGAGCTCGTTGCGCGAGTGAAGGCGCTCTTACGACGAGCCGAACCTGGAGCACCCTCGGAGAAACCGCTTGAGATTGGCGCATTGAAAATCGATCCGGCGGCATACCGTGTAACGCGCGCAGGAAAACCAGTGCAGATGAGCACCCTTGAGTTCCGGCTGCTTTATTTTTTGGCGGCGCGTCCCAATCGGGTGTTTACGCGCGACCAGTTACTCGACGCCGTTTGGGGCACGGAACGATTTGTCACGCCGCGCAGCGTGGATGTCTACGTGCGGCGATTGCGGGAAAAAATCGAAACCGATCCGCAGCATCCAGGGTTCATGAAAACCATTCGCGGAGCCGGCTACCTCTTCGAAACCACCCGTGCGAGCTAGGCTTTTCTGGCGGCTGGGACTGACGTACCTGGTCCTTCTGCTTGGCGTTTTAATCGCCGTTAATTCCTATTCTGCCCGCGTCGTTCGCAGCCACTCGATACGTTCTGCAAACGATCAGCTCGTTTCGCTGTTGAATCTTGCGCAGGCGCGCCCGCCGGACGTCGGCAACGAGCGGGAGCTGCGTGCATGGACCGAGTGGATGGCGAAAAGCGGAGCGCGTGTCACCGTTATCGCCGCTTCGGGAGGGGTTCTAGCGGACTCGGCAAATGGCGCAGGCGACCGCGAAAAACCGAGCGACTGGCCCGAGGTGCAACAAGCTCTCGCTAATGGTATGGGACGGTCGGTTGATAGCGTCCGTGAACTCGTGTGCCGAGCGCAACGTGTTCAGCCAGCTTCTGGTTCGCCTATCGTGATTCGCCTGGCATTGCCGCTGGCGCAAATTGATTTGTCGCTAAAAGAGCTTCGTCAGCGGTTACTGGTGGCTTCGTTAATCATTTTACTTATCGGAATTGGGGTATCCCTGATTTTCGCGCGCATTTTCGTTGCGCGTGTCGAACACCTGAAAGATTTCTCACAACGAATCGCCGCTGGAGACTTTCACCCTTGGCTGGCGGTGGGACCACGGGACGAACTTTCCGATCTCGCTGACTCTATGAACCAAACGGCGGCGCATCTGGACCGTGAGATCCGCTTGCTAAGCAGCGAGCGCAACCGGTCGAGCGCGATCCTCCGCAGCATGGTCGAAGGCGTGGCCGTAGTGGATGCGCAAGAACGGCTAGTGTTCTGCAATCGCGCGTTTTCTGAGATTTTGAATGTCCAATCCGTGACCAGTGAAGGCAGTCCCTTGATCGAAGTGGTTCGAAGCTCGGAATTGATCGGTCTCATTCGCAAAGCGTTGCACGGAGAGGAAGGCCTTCAGAGCGATATCGAAATAGGGATCGTGCAACCCCTAAGTTTTTCAGTGACCGCAGCGCCGGTGAAAGCCCTGGAAGGGGATCGAACCGTCCCAGAGGATAAGCCATCCGGAGCGGTGGTCGTTTTGCACGACGTGACCGAATTGCGGCGGCTCGAACGTGTACGCCAGGATTTTGTCGGAAACGTCTCGCACGAATTCAAGACTCCCTTGACCGCAATTCAAGGTTTTGCCGAGACTTTGTTGGCCGGAGCGGTTGACGATCCCAAGAACAACCGGCGGTTTTTGGAAATCATTCGCGAGCATGCAGTACGCCTGGCTCGCGTAACGGATGATTTGCTGAAACTAGCTCGCATCGAGGCGGGAAAGCTTGAATTGGAATTTTTCCCGGTCGGCGTGCAGGAACTGATCGAAGGCTGTGCGGAGACGACCTTGCTGAAAGCCAGCCGCAAGCAAATTTCATTCAGCATGGAAGTTCCAGCCGGGATTCCGGCTCTGCGCGGCGACGCGAGTCTGCTGCACGACGTATTGCAGAATTTGCTCGACAATGCCATCCAGTACACGCCGCCGGGCGGCCGAATAGTTGTAGGAGCAGCCGCAGGGCCTCACGAAGCAACCATTACGATTTCAGATTCCGGTATTGGAATACCGCTGGCCGACCAGGAGCGGATTTTCGAGCGCTTTTACAGAGTGGACGCTGCGCGATCCCGGGAAGCCGGCGGCACCGGGCTGGGGCTTTCGATCGCCAAGCACATTGTGGAAGCGCACGGCGGGCGCTTGTGGGTTGAGAGCGCGGTGGGCCAAGGATCGAAGTTCTCTTTTTCCATTCCTCTTGCCAGCTAATCCTCGAGTTGTCTCACAGCATTCATCTGCCATTAATTCGGTTGCAGTCTTTCCCTGCCATCCTGTACGCGTAGACATTTAATTAGACCGAGGTGATTTAGGCAGGAGGTGGCGAATGGCGGCTACGAAAACCAGCACCGAAGGAATTTTTCAAAGTGTTTTAGTGAACTACCTGGTCTCCCAGGCGCGCACGGTGGAAGCCTCTGTCAACCGCGCGCTTTGGGCGCTGCTGGAGCGCAATGAGCGGTTGGCCAGCGAAGTCTTTCTGAATGAGCCCCGCATCAACGAAATGGAAATCGTGATTGACGAGCACGCCATCCGCATGTTGCGCCAGGGAAACTTGGCCGATACGGAAGTGCGGCTGATAGTCGCCACACTCAAGATCAATAACGACCTCGAGCGCATGGGCGATCTCGCCGTGAACCTTAGCGAGCGCGCCATTTCGCTATCGGCGATGGGCGAAGTGCCCATTCCAGTCGAGCTTGAGCCCATGGCTACAGCGGTGCGCGCGATGGTTTCGAAATGTCTAGGAGCGTTGATTTACCAAAACGTGGACCTCGCGACCCAAGTGCTCGAAAGCGACGACGTAGTGGACCAATACCGCGACCATTTGTTCGAGTCCCTGCTGTCCGGCATGACGCAGAACCCTTCTCTGGCGGCTCCGAATTTGCATTACGTGCTGGCCTCGCGCCACCTCGAACGTATCGCGGATCACGCGACCAATATCGCGGAGGATATTCTGTTCTGGATTCGCGGGCTGGAAGTGCGTCACGGACGCGCAAAACAAATCGAAATTCCGACCGATGCTACTCCCGGGATGGGCACTTTATAATCCGGCCTGACAGCGCATTACTGCATGATTTGATCGGCCCCTTCACGTATTTCACCCCTCATTCTTGCCGATGTAACACAGTTGTAACAATTCTGACAAAAAATGGAAGAAGGAGAATTCGAGAACATGAAAAAGAGCCTGCTAATTGTGTCACTCGCGCTCGGTCTGGCTGTCATCGCGGCAGCCCAAAATGGAACGGTGCTGCTAAACGCCGCCGGCGCCACTTTTCCCTATCCCATTTATTCCAAGTGGTTTGACGTTTACCACACCGCGCATCCGAACATTCAGATTAACTACCAATCTATCGGATCGGGCGGCGGGATACGTCAACTCCAGGCCGGCACCGTGGATTTCGGCGCTTCGGATGGACCCATGACGGACGAGCAGCTCTCGCAATCG
This sequence comes from uncultured Acidobacteriota bacterium, assembly GCA_963830375.1. Taxonomy (GTDB): domain Bacteria; phylum Acidobacteriota; class Terriglobia; order Acidiferrales; family UBA7541; genus Palsa-295. The sequence goes on along the minus strand of CAWHMJ010000002.1, from coordinate 97,415 downwards.
AAGTTCAAGATCCTGCATTTTCCCACCGTTCTCGGCGCGGTGGTGCCGACCTACAATATCGCGGGCGTATCCGGAGAACTAAATTTCACGCAGAAGGCATTGGCGGGAATTTATCTCGGAACGATCACCAAGTGGGACGATCCGGAAATCGCCAAAGCAAACGCGGGGGTGAAACTTCCGAATGCCGATATCGTCGTGGTTCACCGTTCGGACGGCAGTGGAACCAGCTACATCTGGACGGATTTTTTGGCGAAGACTAGCGAGGATTGGAAGAAAAAAGTGGGCAACGCAGCCACTTCCGTGAACTGGCCCGTCGGGCTGGGCGGCAAGGGCAACGAAGGCGTGACCGGGCTGGTGAAGCAGACGCCCAACGCGATCGGCTACATCGAGTTGATTTATGCCGTGCAGAACAATATTCCGTACGGGAAAGTTCAGAACGCAGCGGGAAACTTCGTGAAGGCGGATTTGGCAGGAGTGACGGCTGCAGCCGCCGCCGATGCCAAGAACATTCCGGAGGACTTTCGCGTTTCGATCACAAACGCCCCGGGGCCGAAGGTTTATCCCATTTCAAGTTTCACGTGGCTGCTGATTCCCGCTCAAATTCAGGACGCAGCGAAGCGTGAGGCCATCAAAGATTTTCTGAAATGGATGTTGGTAGAAGGGCAAAAGTACAATGAGGGCTTAACCTATGCCCAGCTACCCAAAGAAGTAATCGCGCGGGAGACTAAAGCGATTTCGCTGATTCAGTAAAATGTCTGCTGCCGCCACAACAATCGCGCACGAGGTTCCGCCGCAAGCGGGCCCTCGCGCGTTTCTTCGCCGGCTGCGTGGCGGCGACGAAATCGCTCATCTGATTACTCTCACGTTTGCAGCCCTTATACTCCTCATCACGTCGATGCTGGTGTACGAGCTGTGGGCGAATTCACATCTTTCCCGGGCAAAATTCGGATGGATGTTTTTCTGGACCAGGGTGTGGGATCCGAACTTTGACAACTTTGGTGCGGCGCCATTCATATATGGAACGTTGGTTACTTCGGCGGTGGCGCTCTGCCTCGCGGTTCCGCTGGGGCTTGCGAGCGCAATTTTTCTCTCCGAGCTCGCGCCGCGCAAGATCAGTGACGTCATCTCGTTTTTGATTGATTTGCTGGCGGCCGTCCCCAGCGTGATCTATGGCCTGCTGGGAATTTTTATAGTCGTGCCAGTGATGCGCACGACGATAGGTCCGGCCCTGATTCACACGCTCGGTAATGTTCCCTACATCGGGGCGCTATTCCACGGGCCAAATTACGGAGTCGGCTTTCTGACCGCCGGGATCGTTCTGGCGATTATGGTCGTGCCGTTCATTATTTCTGTTTCGCGGGAAGTTCTGTTGACGGTTCCGCGCGAGCAGCGCGAAGCTGCGCTGGCGATGGGCGCAACACGATGGGAATCCACTTGGAAGGTAGTGGTGCCGTGGGCTCGCACCGGCATCATGGGCTCTGTATTCCTCGCCTTGGCGCGCGCGCTGGGCGAAACGATGGCTGTTACGATGGTCATAGGCAATGCGCCAACGATCGCCGCCTCGCTGCTTTCGCCCGGCGATACGATCGCTTCCACCATCGCCAGCCAATTTACGGAAGCGACCGGAGACTTGTATTTGAGTTCTCTGATCGAGTTGGGGCTGGTGCTGTTCCTGATCACGTTTATTCTGAATGGCTTGGCTCGGATTTTGATTGTCGCCACCGGACGCGGAGGAGGTCGGCCCGCATGAGCAATCCGCGTATTATCTGGCGAAAGTCATTGAATTACGTGATGCTGAGCTTGACCGGAATAGCCGCGCTTGGAGTGGTTTCGATTCTGTTCTTTATCCTTGGATATTTGATCTGGAACGGCGGCAAATCGCTGAATTGGAATTTTTTTACGCAGCTCCCGAAGCCCGTGGGTGAAACGGGCGGTGGAATGGCCAACGCCATTGTGGGCAGCCTGAAGCTGCTGATGTTGGCAGCTTTGATGGGCCTGCCGGTAGGACTTCTTACGGGCGTGTATCTCGCGGAGTTTGGCGGCAAAACGTTTTCGTTTGTCATACGCTACACGACCGATTTGCTGAACGGCGTGCCGTCCATCGTGATAGGTATTTTCGCTTACTCGCTGGTGGTGCTGCCGGTGAAACATTTCTCCGCGCTGGCGGGCGGCGTGGCGCTGGGGATGATGGTGATCCCGATCACGGTACGAAGCACCGAGGAGTTTCTTAGGGCGGTGCCGGGAAGCCTGCGCGAAGGCGCAATGGCGCTGGGAGCCAGTAAGTGGAAGACTATCGTTACCGTGGTGCTGCCCGCCGCGAGCGGCGGGCATACTAACCGGAATGTTGCTGGCGCTCGCGCGCGTTGCCGGGGAAACTGCGCCGCTGCTCTTTACCGCCTTCGGCAACCGCTTTTGGAGCCCGGGTTTCGAACAGCCGACCGCTTCGCTTCCGGTAATGATATATACATATGCGATCGCGCCGTATGATGATTGGCATAGGCAGGCGTGGGCTGCGGGCTTGGTATTATTGGGCTTGGTGCTGGTTGCAAATTTGGGTGCCCGTCTTCTGCTGAACCGCGGCAGCGCGGTCAGGAGCACGTGATATGCCGTCGGTTTCCCAAGGGCCGCAATGCTACCGCCGCAAGACTCGCTCCACAAGTGCGTATGAATGATCCTCGCTCGATGGCTTCGGAAAAGGAGACGCCGGTGCGCTTTCAGATCTCCGACCTGAATTTTTTCTACGGCCCAAAGCAGGCCATCTTTGGGCTGAACCTGAAGATTCCGGTGAACAAGGTGACCGCCTTGATCGGACCTTCGGGATGCGGAAAGTCGACATTCCTGCGCACGTTGAATCGCATGAACGAGATCATCAGGAACACTCGCGTGGATGGCGAAATCTTGCTCGACGGCCAAGATATACATTCGATGGATGTGGTGAATCTGCGGCGTCGTGTCGGAATGGTGTTTCAGAGGCCGAATCCTTTTCCGAAGTCGATTTATGAAAACGTGGCGTATGGACTTCGCATCAATGGCTATAAGGGGCGCCTCGACGAACTCGTAGAAAGCAGTCTGCACCGCGCGGCGCTTTGGGACGAAGTCAAGGATTACCTTCACAAGTCGGCATTCGCGCTTTCCGGCGGGCAGCAGCAGAGGCTGTGCATTGCGCGCGCTCTGGCCGTGAATCCTGAAGTGCTTTTGCTGGACGAGCCCTGCTCCGCGCTGGATCCGGTGACGACCGCAAAGATTGAAGAATTATTGTTTCAGCTGAAGGATAGCTGCACCATGGCAATCGTTACTCACAACATGCAGCAGGCAGCCCGCGCCAGCGATTTCACAGCCTTCATGCTTGACGGCAAACTCATCGAACACAGCGAAACATCTAAACTATTTACGACGCCGACCGATCCGCGTACTGAGGCTTACATTACCGGCCGCTTCGGTTAAAGTGGATTGGTTCATCGGGCTATTGCACGCAGAAACGGAAAGGTCTGAGGAAACATGGAACGACATTTTGAGCGAGACCTCGAAGAACTGAAACAGCGATTGCTTTGGATGGGAAGCCTCGCCGAGCGAGCCGTGCATCAGGCGATCCACGCGGTGCTGGATGGGGAAGAGCACCTCGCCGAGACCGTTTTGACTGAAGAAGACGCAATTAACGAGATTCAGATTGAAATCGACGAGCGCGTGCAACGTTTGCTGGCACTGCAACAGCCTATGGCCGCCGACTTGCGATTCTTGCTGGCGGTTTCGCGCATCAACGGAGACCTCGAGCGCATCGGAGACCAAGCTGTCAATATCGCGCAATCGGCAACGCGGATCATGCGCCATCCGCAGGTGAAGCCTTACGTTGATTTGCCGCGAATGAGCGAGCTGGCCGAAGGGATGGTCCGCGATAGTTTGAATGCCCTGGTGCGAGGAGATATCGAGCTAGCGCATAGCGTGCTCCAGCGCGATGACCAGGTGGACCGGCTGCGCGACCAACTCTTCCGCGAGTTGCTTACCTACATGATGGAAAACTCCGCCGTAGTGTTCACCGCCTTCGAGCTTGTTCTGGTGGCGAAAAACATCGAACGCATCGGAGATCACGCGACAAACATCGCCGAAGACGTGATCTACTTCGTCGCCGGCCGCGACGTACGGCACCCAGCGCTCGACCGCCGTTAAACATCTTTTTTGCCCACACGCCACGGCCCGGACACACTTCTTCTGACGCGAGAAATTCTTTTGATATTTCATTGAGGAAGAGGGTCTAGATGCGCGTAAGAGCTGTAGCTTCGTCTTCGGCGAGGTCAAGAATTGTGTCGAGCCGGACCATTTTCAACAGCATCACTACCCGCTTATTCGGCGCGAAGTAGGTGCATTTTCCGCCCGCGCGCTTCAGCGTGGTGAACGCACGAACGAGTGCCCCAATGCCCGAACTGTCGAGCTCCGTAACGCCGGCGAGATTTACAGCTACGTGTGTGGTTCCCGCTTCGATGAGCTGCTGAATCTGATTGCGAAAAGATTCTTCAGCGTCGCCCAATTTCAGCGGCCCGTCGAGATCCAGGATTGTGGCTCGGCCAGCCTTGCGGATGCCAATGTTCACATGTGCCTCACTGCGCTTTGCAAAGCTATCTGAATTATGTCCGGCAATCAAGTCCCTGCAAAAAACTTCTAAGAAATACGGCAGATGGCGACAGCGGTCTTCCTTGACGCTATACATGGCATTTGCTAGGCTGCCTCACTATCTCTTCATCTCTTCATTCGCGCGCGGTATTTACCCGCGATGGAAGAATAAGAGTATCCCCTGCCGCTGGGAGAGTAATGGAAACATCTTCCGCGCTTTTTGAACTCGCGAGCATCTCTTTAGCGTGCCGCGATCAAGACACCCTGCTGAAGAACTTCGCCGCCCGCGTGGGCACAACACTCGGAGCGCGCGCCGTGCTCGTATGGACGACGAACGGAACAGCAGAGGAACTCCTTTGCCGCATGCGCTGGACTGAGCCGGGCGAACGCTTGCATCCCACGGAACTGCCAGTCACCGGAGGAACGCTCGCAATATTGTACCAATCAGCCGCCACCAGGCGTTTGCCCGCACGCGAAATCGCACCAGAAGATCTTGAGCATCTTGATGAGTTCAGCCGTACTCGGGTGAAATCCGCTTTGTATTCATCCCTGCCGGGAGCGCAAAGGCCGGAAGGCGTAGTCGAGGTTCTTAACAAGCGGGCCGGAGACTTCACCGCCGAAGACGCGCACTTCCTGGAAGAAGCATGCCAGCTGGCAGGCCGCGCACTGACCAATCTGGGCGCGATTGAACAGGAACGCCAGAGCCAACTTGCCACTCTCGAGCGCCTGACCGCGCTATACGACCTGGGCCAGACATTTACATCAACTCTGGAACTGGAAGAGCTTCTCCCCATCGTAGCGGGTAAAATCCGCGACATTTTGGGGGCCGGAGCCTGCAATCTGTGGCTCGCTTCGCCTGACGGACAGGAACTCAATCTTGCGAGGCAAATCGGCGATGACCCTACGGTTGAAGAGGACGCCACCGCGTCATTAAGTGAAGGTTTGCTGGCTGAAGTTGCGCAGCAAGCAAACCCGAAGTTAGTCGAAGACCCGAGCGGGGAAGCCGGGCTAGCCGAACGCATTGAAGCTGGCGGAGATTTCGAGCTTCAGTCTTGGATGGCGGCGCCCCTGCGAAAAGACGACGAGGTTCTCGGTGTCGTCGAGATCATTAATAAGGTGGACGGCACGCTGTTCAATGAAGACGACCTATTTTTCCTCTCCAGTATCAGCGAACAGGCCGCGGTGGCACTGCACAATGCAAACCTGCTGGAGTCCGAGCGAAAGGTTCACGCCCTCGATGCCCTGTTGAAAATTTCGCAGGAAATTACTTCCACTCTGGATCTCGATCACGTTTTGACCACGGTAGTGGCGCAGTCGGCATCCGTCGTGCCGTTTGAGAGTTGCGTTATTGGATTTTACGACCGCGGGCGCTTCGTCCTGGGGGCCGTCTCCGGAGAAACGGAAGTTCCGAAGACGCGGGAAATGAGCGAGCTGCGCGAACGCATGGAGTGGGTGGCGGAACAGGATAGTCACGTTTCGGCGAATTTTCACGAGGATGGCTGGCAAGTCGAGCCTGCCGAGGCGCACGCCCAAATTGTCTCGTTCCTGGAAGCCCATGAATACCAAGGCTTTTATGGTTTACCACTGCGCGACGATCAAGGAACACTCGGCGCAATGATTCTTCTGAGCAAGGAAGCCGATTTTCTCTCAGAAAGCCATTTGGAAACTCTGGCCATCCTTGCCAGCCAGACTACGGTCGCTATCCGCAACGCCCAGCTTTATCAGCAAGTTCCGCTAGCGAATATTTTGCATCCGTTTGCGCAGAGAAAGAAAAAGTTCCTGGCCGCTGTGCCGCAGAGCCGCATGATGGAATACGCGCAACGCGCGGGAATCGTGGCCCTGTTTCTGACGATCATCCCCTGGCCCATGCGCGTTGGCACCGACGCCACGGTGGTCCCGTCCGAGCGCCGCATGGTGAGCGCAATCGAGGGCGGAGTCGTAAAACAAGTCTTCGTGCGCGAAGGCGATTTGGTGAAACCGGGCCAGCTGCTTGCGCAACTCGACGACAGCGAGGATCGCATAAAGCTTATAGAAGCGGACACCGCGTTGTCTCAGGTGCGGCGTGAATTAGCCGAAGCCGAATTCCGGAATGACCCCGCAGCGGCAGGACAGGCTCAGATACGCTCGCAGCTATATTCCGCTGTAGTGGCCCTCGAGCAGCAACGAATAAATGACGCGCGCTTGACCTCACCCATCGCCGGCATCGTGACCACTCCGAAAGTGGAAGAAAAATCCGGATCCATGATTAAACCCGGAGATAGTTTCTGCGAAGTAGTATCTCAGGAGCGCATGGCTGCGGAAATGAGCGTCCCCGAAACCGATCTTTCGCTCGTGCGGCCAGGGGAAAATGTGTCTCTGAAACTAAACGCGTTCCCAACAACTACGTTCGAGGGGACTGTAGATCGCATCGGGGCACAGACTCGGACTGACTCTGGAGATCAGTACTTCCTGGTGCGCGCGATATTCGAGAACGCCGGAGGAAAGGCGCGCGATGGAATGGTTGGGCGAGTGCGAATTCGGTCGCGGGGCGGGTGGTTTGACAGCGGATGGTACCCGGTTGGGTACGTTATTCTGCGTTCGCCGTTCAGGTGGATCTGGCAAAAGATATGGCCCTGGCTGCCGTGAAAAAAGAGGAACCTTTAATATGAAACGCGCCGCGTTGGTCTTAATCGCTGCAATGGCGATTGTCGGAAATGGTTGCGACAATTCGTCTGTTGCTTCCAGCCCCAAGAATGGGCCGCCACCATCCAACGCAGCTTCGTCTCAGACTCCCGCGGCGAGCGCAGTTTCCGCAAAAGGGACCGAGACGGCCGATATTCTAAGCGTGCTCACAGTAGAACATCAGGTGGATCTCTCCTCGCAGCGCGATGGCACGGTGACGTCCGTCGTCAAAGACGAAGGCAGCGTGGTCAAGACGGGCGAAATTCTTGGCCAGCTTGACGACCGAAGCCTGCAACAGGAGCTCATCAAGGCGCGCGACGATCTAAAGGTGACTCAGAACAACTTGCAATACAAAGCAGCGGAACTGAAGGCTAAGGGCGCAGCCTACCGGCGTCAGCAGCAGTTGCGGGAAGCAGGATTGTCGAGCCAGGCCGATCTCGAAGCCGCAGAATTCGAAGCGAAAGGCGCTGAGTACGACATGCACGGATATGAGGCCTTGGTCGAAAGCGGCCAAGCCGAGATCCACCGGCTCGAAATTGAAATCGACCAGACGGTTTTGCGCGCTCCATTTTCGGGTGTGGTGGTGCGCCGCTACGTTCGAGAAGGACAAGCCATCGTCAAAGGCGACAAGTGCTTTCGAGTGAGTCAGCTTTATCCTCTTGCAGGTCCAGTTTCAAATTTCCGAATTGGCAAGCCCGCGCCCCGCACTCGGCGCGCCGGTTAACTTCATTCTTTTGGGCGGTGCCAATCGGTCGCTGAGCGCGAAGGTGGTGAAAGTCAGCCCTACCGTGGATCCATCCAGCGATAGTTACGATGTGGTAGCCCAGCTCACGGGTTCGGGGACTTTCGGATCTACGTCCCGGAATGGCTGTGCGCGTCGGATGGCCCGGAACCTCGCCATCAAAGCCGTAGAGGATCTCGACCATGCGTTTCGGTCCTACCAGCCTCCAAGTTTCCAGCGTCCTCGCGAAAGGCCTTAAACGCCCTAAACTCCGCACCGATCTGCGCATCAGCGAACAAACCGTAGCGGGCGAAATCAGTTACGTGGTCAAAAACCGCGAGACAAACTCCTACAACCGGTATGGGGCCACGGAATATCAACTGCTGTCACTTTGCGACGGAACGCGTACGGCTGCCGAAATCGCGCAGGTCATGTCTGAAAAGGATCCCGATTTGACAACGAACGAGGCCGATGTGCTGGACTTCCTGGACTCGGTGGATGCCACCATGTGGGAGCGATCGATCGGGGAAAAAAACCTGGCCGTCCTTGAGCGCATTCGCGACGAGCGGAAAGGGCGGATCGAGCAATCGAGCGTGCTTTATATAAGCTTTAAAGCCTGGGATCCGGACAAGACACTCGGGAAAATGGATCGGTATCTCGGATGGATGTTCACCAAGGGCTTTGTCGATCTTCTCTCTGTTCATATTTGTCGTCGCGGTTTATCTGCTCGCCGGCGATTGGACGCGCGTGCAGCAGGACACGGAGGCCTTGTATGATTTTGCGGGTAAAAGCGCCTACGACATCTGGATCTTTTGGATACTCCTCCTGGGATCTGGGTGCCATACACGAATTTGGTCACGGTCTCACTTGCAAACATTATGGCGGCGATGTTCATCAAATGGGCTTTTTGCTCATCTATTTCACTCCCGCATTTTTCACTGATACCACCGACATCCTTCTGTTCAAAACCGGAGCTCCCCGGCAGTGGGTCATCTTCGCGGGCATTTGGATTGAACTGGTGATCTGCGGCCTGGCTGCATTGGTCTGGCATTTCACTGCACCCGGCTCGCTGACGAATGATTTTTTTTACAAAATGATGCTGCTGAGCGGCATTCAGGGTGCGCTCTTGAACCTGAACCCGTTAATCAAAGCCGATGGCTACTATGCGCTGTCGCAATTTCTCAACATCGATAACCTGCGTGAAGATTCTTTCGGCTACCTGCGGGCCTGGGTGCAAAAGTACATTTTTCGGCATGACATAGACTTGCCGCCGTCCAGCAAGCGCCAGCGCCGTGTTTTCTTCCTGTTCGGAATTTCAGCCATCATCTACAGCACGTCGCTTCTGATTATTATGCTTTTGTTTATTAAAAATGTTCTCGTAAGCCAAATGGGCGACGAATGGGGATATCTGGCAACCCTTGGAGTCATTTATTTCTTTGCAAGAACGAGTTTGCGAAAAGCTTTGCCCGTTGCACGGGCTTGGATGCGGGACAAGAAGGAGAAATATATGGCCTGGAAAGTGACTCGTGCGCAGCAAGTTGGCGCTCTTGGACTGGTTCTGCTGTTTCTGTTGCCTCCGTTTTCTTCAAAGGTCTCCACCGATTTGGTGCTCGAGCCCGGAAAGGATGTGCGCGTTCGGGCCGCAGTGGACGGCAGAATTCAAAGAGTATTCGTCCGCGAGGGCGATGAAGTAAAAGCGGGCCAAATATTGGCCATTTTGGAGAATCCCGACATAAGTGCCGACGCGCAATCGCTCACGCAGCGGTTAGCGCTCGCCAGCAGTAATCTCCGCAATAATCAGGATCGCTCAGACTTTAGCCAGGCGGCGCAAGTGGTTCGCGATCGCGGCCGGCTCGAGCAAGAACTTTCCGTAGCGCAGAAGAGAGTGCAGAACCTCGAAATCCGAGCTCCCATGGACGGGGTCGTCATTACTTCCAATGTGGACCAGGAAGCCGGCGAATATCTTTCGGCGGGGGACGAATTTGCCCGGGTGGTGGATCGAAGCACCATGAAGGCACGTATTCTCGTGCAGGACCGGGAACTTCCGGACGTTCAGCCCGGCGCCCCTGCGAAAGTGAAGGTGCTCCCGTTTCCGTACCGAACTTACTCGGGCCACGTGGATAAAATACTTCCGGCCGCGGCGCTGGATCATCCAGTCGCCCAGACTGAGAAGCTCACGCGTTTAGGGCAAGAGTTGGCGAACTTCGTTGCAGTTGAGATGGAAATTCCCAACCCTGATGGGTCTCTGCGGGAAGGCATGACCGGAAAAGCCAAAATTTCGGGTCCCAGGCATTCCCTGGCCTGGCAAACCGGCCAAGCAACATGGCGCTGGGTGCGTTCCCAGTTTTGGTAGGAACTGGGCTCGTTTGGCAGTCCCGAAGTCCGCGGCCGCCAAGAAAAAAGGGCTGCCGTTCCTGGGACGGCAGCCCTTGGTAGTGCAACTGCTAACTGGTGGCTAGCCGAAGCCAGCCGTTACAGTGGACCAATTAGCCCTTGGCGGGCTTGCCCCACGTATTGAGCGGCTTCACTGATCCGAGTTTCTTTCCCTTTTTCACTGTCTTTTTTGCCATGGTCTTGAGTCTCCTTAGAATTTTTTGTTTCTTTCTGCACTACGCTGATGCTAGTTGCAATCCGCGCGCCAAACTCTCATTAGGGAGCTCTTAACTGCCCGCACCTGATTCAAAAGCACTTATCGGAGACAGGAAGCGCAGTATGCGAACGGGGCTCGCTGATTGAATGTGTTTAATTTTTTGAGATCGAGTTGAATAATTCAACGTCTGGGGCGAAGCCAGCTAAGTCCCACAGGAATTATGGACGATTGCAGAGCGAAGAATGGCGGCGCATGAAAACGTTGGGATGCAAGCCGCCGGGACGACTTTGATGTGAAAGCTTCACCCAATAAAAAGGGCTGCCAGCCATTCGGCGGCAGCCCTGTTATTCCGTAATAATTGTGTTTCAGTGTGTCTGCAATTGAGCAGTCACACCTGTGACGCGAACCGCTTACTTATGGCCGACCCAAATCTACCGTGAGGGGCTTCGTTGCTTCCAGCTTCTTTGCTTTCTTCAAGGTTTTCTTGGCCATGATCTTTCCTCCGTTAGGGATGAACCGCTTGAGCGACCCTTCCATCTCTGCAAGAATAGTTCCATTGCCGGTGGGAAGTTAATCGATTCTAAGGTGCTGCATTGCTAATGCTTTAGAGTATCGGCTCGTCCTTGTTTCCCGGATCCGTCGGTCAAATGTGTTGAAATTCTCACCGGGCCGATGAAAAAGTCAGTTCGAAGCTACAGACTGTACTTACGACACAAGTAGTTGAGCCGGTTGCGGTCCACTCCCAGCAATCGCGCCGCGTCTGCCTTTCCTTGCTTGGCCTGCTCCAGCGCTTCCTGCACCCAGCGGCGCTCAAAAGCCTCCATCTCCTTGGCCAAATTGATCCCGCCCGAAGGCAGCCGGTACCGCCCGCGCGAATCGCGGCCGGAGGCTTGCACGATCTCCCCGGGCAGGTCCTTCAGCGAGATCACGTCGCCGTCTGTCATTACAACGAGTCTTTGGATTGCGTTCTGGAGCTCTCTGACGTTCCCGGGCCATCGGTAACGTTTCAGCGCCAGCATCGCGTCGTCGGCAATGCGCTTGAGCGGGAAACCATTCGCAGCGCAATACACGCTGACGAAGTAATCCGTAAGCACGGGAATATCATCGATCCTTTCGCGCAGCGACGGCACGAAGATGGGCACTACGTGAATCCGGTAATAGAGATCTTCGCGAAACCGTTCCTCGCGAACCATTTCCTCCAGATCCTCGTTTGTCGCGCTGATCAGACGAAAATCCACGCGAATCGACTTCTTGCCGCCTAGTCGAGTGAACGAACGGTCCTCCAGGACGCGCAGGAGCTTGCTCTGAAGCGCAAGCGTAAGCGTCGCAATTTCATCAAGAAAAAGGGTGCCCTGGTGGGCCATCTCAACTCGGCCTTCCTTTGTGGCCACCGCGCCAGTGAATGCTCCCTTCTCATAGCCAAATAGCTCCGCCTCCATTAACCCTTCCGGAAGAGCGGCGCAGTTTACGCTGACGAATGCGCGGTTCCGTCGAGGGCTCTGTTCGTGAAGCGCACGTGCGACCAGTTCCTTGCCCACGCCGCTCTCTCCCCTGATGATGACGTTGGTGGTCGCCCGGGCCATCCGCTTTATGGAATCGAAGACGTGGCTCATGGCATCGGTCGAGCCGATCAAATCGCCATGGGTGCTTTTGCGGCTTATCTCCTGACGGAGAATTCGGTTCTCGCGCTGAATGTGTAATTTTTCAACGGCGCGCTCAACCACATGTCGAAGGACATCCGTGTCAAGAGGCTTGAGAAAGTAATCGTAAGAGCCCGCTTCGATCACTTTCATGGCAGTGGGTTTCGTTCTGTCAGAACTGATGATAATTACGAGCGTATCAATTTCACCTCCTATCAGCCGGGCGAGCAGCTCGGTGCATTCGCGGACGCCTGCGTCGCCGAGGGGAAGACCCAATAGAAGGACGTCAGCTCTGATCCTTGGAGTAGCCTGTAGGCCTCCGCGAGATCCTCACCTTCGAAGATTTCGAACTCCGATCGCAGAGCGGATGCAATCTTTGAGCGGAAGCTATGCTCATCGTCAACAATCGCAACTCTAGGTTTAGTCGCAGCGGGAGTGATGGTGGTCTCCGGCGGGAATTTAGCACATGCTAACCATTCAAAGGCATCCCGCGGTGGCGCCGATTCTAGGTGCCAAGCGCCTCACTGTCAACGATACTGCGTGGGTAAACCCGATCCTCAGATCGGAAGGCCTCGTTTCTCCCGATTACTTTAGTGCGAAATTTTGCGCGGGGGCAGGTACCTTTTGTCAATTTTTGCGATCACGACGTAATTCGGATCAACCATTTCAGCAAGGTGAATCGTGGCGACTTTCGAGAGCAATTCGTACGCGTCCAGCTCGGACAACCCGTAATCCTGATGAATCCAACCAATGAGCTGCGTAAACGCGATACGCAACGAATCGTCAAGCGGGCGGTAGATGCCGACGGCCATGATTTCATCCTTATTTTCGAAACGCGGCCAATCAATTTTTTGTCCCTTGATTACGCGCACGCGCAGCCGAACGCGTAACGGTACCTCGATCGCCGTGCCGGCAATTTCACCATCGCCCATGGCAGCGTGCCCGTCGCCCATGTATAGCAGCGCGCCGGGCACATTGACGGGTAAATAAAGAGTGTTACCTACACTCGCCTCCGAAGAATCCATGTTGCCGCCGAATTCAGCCGGAACCACGGAACTGCGGGCTTCGCCGTCGGAGGGCGCTACACCAATGCATCCCAGAAAAGGATGCAGTGGGATTTTTACCGAGAAATTCGAATCATGCGCCTGAAAAGTCGCGGTGTTGTCGTCTGGATGGATCGGATAGAGCCATATGCGCTCGGGCAGCGGCGCCTGAATCATCGGCGTGTATTTTGTCGAGTTAAGCGCGCCGAAGCCGGGAGCAAACGCACCGACTCCTTGGGACGAATTTACTTCCAGCGCCACGAAGTCGATGGCAATCGTGTCACCCGGTTCAGCACCCTCGATGTAGAAAGGACCGGTGAGCGGATTGTCGCCCTTGACGAGTGCGAGCGTATCACCGGGCTTCTGAATGGCGTCGCCGAACGCGTCAAGCGTATTCGTCTCGAGAACATCTCCCGGCGCAAGCCGTGCCACCGGCGTCGCTACGCCGTAAACATATTTAACCTTCTCAAGTGTCGCTTGATATTTCACTGCGCCGGGCGCTAGACTTTGCGCTTGAACGCCCGGCATGCAAAGCAAAATGCCGGAGAAGATGATAAGCGCTCGCAAACTCATCGAAACCCCCTCATTGCTGCCACGCGATTCTAGAACAAACTTCAACCCTGCCCGGCACAATTGTGAATGGATGCCGGCAATGCGATGATGGATCAGCGCATCCCGCGAATGTAAATCCGGGCCCGCAGCAAATGCTGAAAAAACGACTCACCCACATCTTGCTTCACGATTCTTTTCGTGTAGGCATTACCTTGAAAGGAATCGATGGAGTGCTGGAAGCATTCGGCGGCGTGTTGCTGTGGTTTAAAGTCAACTCGTTGAACGCTTGGCTGCAGGCTTTGTGCGAGCACGAACTCGCCCGCGATAAGCACGATATTATTTTCCGCCACATAAGCGATGCTTCACAAAAATTGGCCAGCGGCAGCCCGATGTTCGCCTCGCTCTACCTTCTTTCGCATGGGCTCGTCAAGGCAGTGCTTGTAATTTGCCTTTGGCTCAACAGGCTTTGGGCTTATCCGCTGACGATGGTGGTATTCGGCGCCTTCATGGTCTATCAAATTTACAGATTCACTCATACGCATTCGTGGGCGCTTATTATCCTCACTCTTTTTGACGGCCTGCTGATATTCCTCACCTGGAAAGAATATCAGGACCAGAAAGCGCTGAAATTGAAGAAGGAAAAACCTTGACCCTTCGCGTTTCCTTGTGGCTTGCTCTCTTCACTTTTTTCAGCGCGATGAAAAATAAGAGGGGCTCGCAGCGTATGGTCTTACACCGGCTTTTCGTGTAGATTTTCGTATCGTGCCGACGCCGCTCAAATTCAACGTTGCCCTGGTGCAGATGGCGCGTCGGCGCCAAGCCCGCCGAAAACCTCGCGCGTGCCAGCTCTCATATTGAGAAAGCCGCCCATGCGGGCGCGCAAGTAGTCTGCCTGCCGGAACTTTTCCGATCGCAGTACTTCTGCCAGCGCGAAGACACCGCGAATTTTGAATTGGCGGAGTCCGTGCCAGGACCCACCACGGAAGCATTGGGTCGCGTGGCACAAAAAACTAAGACCGTTATCGTTGCACCGCTCTTCGAACGCCGGGCACCGGGAATTTATCACAACAGTGCCGCGATCATTGACGCCGACGGCCGGATCGCCGGCGTCTACCGCAAGATGCACATTCCCGATGACCCCGCTTATTACGAAAAATTTTATTTCACGCCCGGAGACTTGGGTTTTCGCGCCTTTTCCACCAGTGCCGGTAAAATCGCCACGTTGATCTGCTGGGATCAATGGTATCCCGAGGGCGCGCGCCTGGCAGCTTTGAATGGAGCATGCATCCTTTTCTATCCCACCGCGATCGGTTGGCACCCGAGCGAAAAAGCATCTAACGGCGAAGCGCAGCGCGATTCATGGCGCACGATCCAGCGCAGTCCACGCCATCGCCAACGGCCTCTACGTCGCGGCCGTCAACCGCGTGGGACACGAGATTCCGGCGGAAGGCGGAGCCGGCCTCGAATTCTGGGGCAGTTCATTCCTTTGCGATCCTCAGGGAGTCGTCATCGCGGAAGCTTCCACCGACCGAGAAGAAATTCTGTACGGCGAAGTAGATCTCGCGCATCTGGAAGACGTTCGCCGCAATTGGCCGTTCCTGCGCGACCGCCGAATCGATGCCTATGCCGGCCTCGAACAGCGTTTCCTTGACGAAAAACCTTGAAGCCACCGCACCGCATCGCCGCTCCACCGAAGAAAATACCCCGGCATCGCTCGGCTACCGCATGCCCGCTGAATGGGAACCTCACGAAGCTACATGGATCGGTTGGCCTCACAACCGAACTGACTGGCCCGGAAAACTCGCTCCCATCCACTGGGTGTACGGCGAGATCGTCCGCAAAATCGTCCCGGGCGAACTTGTTCGCATCCTGGTGAACTCGACCGCGCATGAAGCGCAAGCGCGCCAAGTTTTGAAAAGCGCAGGCGTCAGCTTGGGCAGAGTGCAGTTTCTGCGTTTCCCCACGAATAGAGGATGGACGCGCGACTTCGGCCCCATCTTCGTCAAACGCGCAAAGCCCGGCCGCGAAGTTGCCATCGCCCGGTTTCGTTTCAACGCCTGGGCCCGGTATCCGGACTGGAAAAAGGACGATGCAATTCCAGCAGCAAGCCGCGCGCCGATTGAAAATGAAGATCTTCCGCGCCCATACTCGGCCAACGTGACGTGGTTCTCGAAGGCGGAAGCATCGACGTGAATGGTTCCGGCACGCTGCTCACCACCGAAGAGTGCCTTCTCGATCAAAAACGCCAGGTCCGAAATCCCGGGTTCGACCGCGCGCAGACCGAAACGGTGCTGCGGGAATATCTCGGCGTGAAAAATATTATATGGCTCGGCAAAGGAATCGCCGGCGACGACACGCACGGCCACGTCGACGATTTGTGCCGCTTTGTGAATCGACGCACGGTCGTCCTTTGCCGCGAGAAAAACCCTCGCGAGAAGAACTACCGGCCGCTCGAAGAAAATTGGGAACGTCTGTGCGGTGCAAGGCTGGAAGACGGAAGCAAAATACACGCCATTGCGCTGCCCATGCCGTCGCCTCTCTTTTTCAAGGGCGTGCGCCTCCCCGCCAGCTACGCGAACTTCTACATTTCGAATTCTTCCGTCTTAGTCCCCACATTCAACGATCCGAGGGACCGCGTAGCCCTCGGCATCCTCGCCGATTTATTCCCCACGCGCTCCGTAGTTGGAATCCATTCCGTCGATTTAGTCTGGGGATTCGGCACCATCCATTGCTTGACGCAGCAGCAGCCTTCTCGCTCCTAATTGCATTGGAAGCAAAAGGAGGCCCGTTTTTCTAACTCTATTCTCAAGCCGCTCGCGAAGTATTAATCTTGTGCCCATGATAAAATCACGCCCCCGCAAAGAATCGGAAGAAAAACATGCAGACCAGGACGAATCCTGCCTTTTCTGCAAAATCGTTTCGCGCGAACTCGACGCCAAAATTATTTTCGAAGACGAAATCTCCTTGGCTTTCCTCGACGTCCGCCCGCTTTTCCCCGGCCACATCTTGCTGATTCCGAAGGCGCACTACGCCACTTTGTCCGATCTCCCCGCCGCCCTGATCGGTCCGTTTTTCACCAACGCTCAAATGCTCGTCCGAAAAGTGCAGTCAGCAATGAAAGCAGAAGGCAGCTTCGTCGCCATCAACAACATCGTCAGCCAAAGCGTCCCGCACCTTCACGTCCACATCGTCCCGCGCAAACGCCAGCGACGGCTTGCGCGGCTTCTTCTGGCCCCGCCGTCCCTACCAAGAGGGAGAAATGCTGGCCGTGCACGAATTGCTGGGGTCTGGCATCACTACCGGCGAGAACCGGTAGCGTCGATCTGGCATTGCGAGCTGGTTTTGCGCTTTATTCAAGAATGGCTGTAACTCACTCAAAACAAACGGCAGGAGCATTTCTGCCCGGGCCAGAATTGCATCGTCAGCCATCAGGACATCGCACCTCTTTCGCTCCGACGTTGGCGCAAATCCGGGCCAGCGCCCGCTCTAAGCCGGAACAATTTCAACACATTGACGCGCCTCTGCGACTTTGCTATGTTCGCGCATGGAGTTTTTTGGAGGCTGCCAGTGAAGCGTCGCACGGTCCGCACCTCAGCAGCGGCACGAAATAGCCACAAACTACTGAAAAAAAAGACGTTAAAATCCTCCTCGAAGAAGAATGTCCTGCCTCCCGATCCCGACGCTCCCGCCAAGCAGGCGCAAATGAAGTTTTACGAAGAGGCTCTCAAGTTTTTTCAGCAGCAAAAGTTTCTCCGCGCCAAACAGTCGCTCGAACGCGTTCTGGAAGGTCCCAGCAAGGAACTCGGCGACCGGGCGCATGTTCATCTGCGCATTTGCGAACAGCGCATCACGCGACCTCCGGTTCCCGCGGTGAAATCCGCCGAAGAGCATTACACGCAAGGCATCGCGCTGATGAATCTTGGCCGCTGGGACGAAGCTCGCGAGCATCTCGACCGCGCGCGCAAAGCCGCTCCGAAAGCTGACCACATCGTATACGCCATGGCCGCGCTCGATTGCCTGACCGGCGAAGCGGAATCCGCCATGCAAAATTTGAAAGTCGCAATTCAATTGCGCCCCGAAAATCGTTACCACGCACGCAACGACGAGGATTTTTCTTTCTTGCAGGAAGACCCGCGCTTCACCGAGTTGCTCTACCCGGAGCGAGACGGCTCGGCAAACTAACTCTCCGCGATTCCCGTGAAAAATTCTTCGCAGCAGCGTTCCCGGCCCGTTCGCGTTGTCGCTCTCGGAGGCGGCACCGGCCTCTCCACCGTTCTCCGCGGACTGAAAGAATATGTCGCCTCGTCAAAAAAAGAAAAAGAACGCCAGCCCATCGCAGACCTCGCCGCAGTAGTCACCGTCACCGATGACGGCGGCAGTTCCGGACGGTTGCGCCGCGAGTACCGCGTCCTGCCTCCGGGCGATATCCGCAACTGCATGGTAGCCCTGTCGACAGACGAGCACCTGCTTGGGAAGCTTTTTCAGTACCGCTTTCCCGCGGGGCGCGGTCTAGGCGGCCATAGCTTCGGAAATCTTTTTCTCACCGCGCTGACGAATGTTACGGGAGATTTTCCGGAAGCGGTGCGCGTGTCGTCGCAAGTGCTCGCCATTCGCGGGCGGATTTTTCCCTCCACGGCGCAGAACGTGACGCTCGAAGCGGAGCTGGTGGATGGAACCGTGGTGCACGGAGAGACGAATATTTCGCGCTCGCGAAAACCGATTCGCAAGATCCGGTTGGTGCCGCGCCGCGTTCGCGCCCTTCCGGAAGTTCTGGAAGCAATCCGCTCTGCCGATTTGATTCTGGTGGGACCGGGCTCGCTCTACACCAGCATTATTCCGAATCTTTTGATCGAGAAAGTGGTGGAAGCGATCAAACGCTCGCGCGCGACGTGCGTGTACATCGCCAACCTGATGACCCAGCCGGGCGAAACGCAGCATTATTCAGTCGCCGATCACATCCGCGCAATTTACGAGCATACGCACAAGGATCTTTTCGATTTTGTGGTGATCAACCGCTCGCGCGTTCCGGCGAGTTGCTGCGGCGCTATCGGGCGCAGGACGCCGAGCCAGTGGATCCGTCGTTTGATGAACTAGACCGCATGAGACTGAGCTACGTTACTGGGGACCTCTTACACCACCGTGGGGTCGTTCGCCACGACCAGAGGCGGTTGACCCGGCTTTTGTTGGATAAATTCGTAAAACGCCGTCCGCGCCGCTGAGCGGCTCACTATCGGGCGCGGAACCAAAATCAAAAATGCTTTTCTTGCGCCGGTTTGCCGGTGTTCGTATACTGACCGCCGCTGTACCGAAGGCCTTGTGGTGTAGAGCGACCTGTTGCGAGGGCTAGCCGAGGGCCTTAATAAGACTTCATAGACTTGTGAGCAATTTTGGAGGTTGTGATGGCCGGGGTTACGCAGGATGAACTAAACGTTTATAAATCGGCCGAAGCGCGCTTTGAAATCGCCGCGAAAAAATTAGGATTGGAAGATGGCCTTTACCGTTACCTGAAACATCCCAGCAAAGAAATCACAGTGTATATCCCGGTACCGCTGGACACTGGACGGCTCGAAGTCTTCATCGGATATCGTGTCCTGCACTCGACGATTCGTGGCCCAGGGAAGGGCGGCATCCGTTTCGCGCCGGACGTTTCGATTGATGAAGTGCGCGCGCTGGCGGCGTGGATGACGTGGAAATGCGCGGTCGTAAATATTCCGTTCGGCGGCGCAAAGGGCGGAGTCATTTGCGACCCCAGCAAGCTTTCGAAAACCGAACTCGAGCGCATCACGCGGCGTTACACGGCTGAACTGAGCGAATGGTTTGGCCCCGAGCGCGACGTTCCGGCGCCGGACATCGGCACCAATGAACAGACTATGGCATGGGTGATGGACACTTACGCCATGCACGTGCGGCAAGCGACCACGGCGGTAGTCACCGGCAAACCGCTCGAGTTGGGCGGCTCGCAAGGGCGCAAAGAAGCCACCGGGCGCGGCCTGATGATCTGCTGCAATAATGCGCTGACGAAACTCAAGATGAAGCGCGAGGGCTGCCGCGTGATCATTCAGGGCTTCGGCAACGTCGGCTCGCAAGCCGCGATACTGATGCACGAAGCAGGCTACAAAATCATCGGTATAGCCGATATTCACGGGGGGCTCTACAACGAAAAAGGTTTCGATGTTCCCAAAGTAGTAGACTGGGTCTACGGCCAGCGCAAGGCTCTGCCAGAATTCCCCGGCGGCGGAGCCAAGATGACCGCGCAGGAAGTGCTCTTTCATCCCTGCGATATTCTGGTGCCGGCCGCCACTGAGAACCAGATCACGAGTGAAAACGCTGGGCGCGTGGATTGCAAAATTCTCTGCGAGGGCGCGAACGGACCTACCACTTCGCACGCGGACTCGATCATCGAGAATAAAGGGATTTTTATCGTTCCGGACATTCTCGGAAACGCGGGCGGCGTGACCGTCAGTTATTTCGAATGGGTGCAGGACCGCCAGGGCTTTTTCTGGCGCGAAAGCGAAGTGAATGAACGGTTGCAAGACGTCATGGACCTCAGCTTCGAGCAAGTGATTCGCTACGCGGAAACGCACGGAGTGAACAATCGGATCGCTGCGTACATTGTGGCGATCGATCGCGTAGCTCGCGCGCTCAGGCTGCGCGGAATCTACGCCTAGATTCGTTGCCGATTTGCCAGGGAGGAAACTATGTATCCTGATTCGATTTCGCCCGGGGCATTAAAGACGGAAGACGAACACCGCCGGGATATTTGCGCTGTTGGCCGGTGGATTCACGATCGCAGCTACGTTGCTTCCACTGATGGAAATATCTCCCTGCGCCTGGACCCTCAGCATATCCTCACTTCGCCCACGGGAATCTGCAAAGGCATGATGACGCCGGACGATCTAGTAGTCACCGATCTTGAGGGCCACAAAGTTAGCGGGAGGCGGAATCCTTCCTCCGAGTTGGGGATGCACCTTCTGATTTACCGCCTACGTCCGGAGATAAACGCGGTATGCCACGCTCATCCGCCAGTGGCAACGGGCTATGCCGCCGCAGGAATACCGTTGAACAAGGCGCTACTCTGCGAATTGGTGCTCTCGCTGGGATGCGTGCCGGTGGCGCGATATGGGACGCCGGGCACATCCGAGTTGGTGGACGCTATCGAGCCGCTGGTGGAAGGTTACGACGCAATCCTGTTGGCGAATCACGGCGTGGTTACCTACGGACAGGATCTGCTGAAAGCTTTTTTCCGGATGGAGACGACCGAACATTTTGCCCGCGTGGCGCTGGTGACGCAAATGCTGGGCAAGCAAGTACTGCTCTCGGATTGCGACGTCGAGAAATTGTTCGCGGCGCGCGCGCGCTACGGCTTGCAGACCGCTTCGAATTTGGGCCCGGTGTCGCCGGTGACGTCGGAAGGCGCCGAAACCGAGCGCATCAATTTGACGCGGCGCGAGCTGGAATCGCTGGTGGACGAAGCAGTGAAGCAGGATCGCTCGCGGCGGTGATACCACGACTGTTGTTGCGATCGCAAAGCTTCCGGAAATGCAGCCTTCCCCGAAAACTCCAATCTGCAGAAATAAGCGGGCAGCAATCGAGTGGCGATTACTGCCCGCTTCACAAGTTGTGATTCGTTACTGGGTGATTTCGACGTACTTCATCTTGCCGGCGAAGTGTATCTCTTTGATCTGATTGGAATCGACGACGACAGCGGTGTCTTGCCGCTTGGCGCTTTCATCCTTCCACTGGATGGATGCTTCCGCTATGACTTTTCCACCCTTTAAGAACCTCGCATGTGTGTCGTCAGCAGTCACCGAATATTCTCCAGCTTTCAGGTCCGTGCCGCCCAAGGTGGCCGGGCTTAGCAGCCTCAAATCCGTCTTCACAATCGGAGTGACGGTTGATTTAGCGTCCTTCGCCGGAGCCGCGTGAGCTGCGATCGATAGCGCGAGAGTCAATGCTGCAAGGATTGTTAACACTCCATTCATTTTGCGACGCGACATTTTTAGTTCCTCCTTAAATCTGACTGAAAGTCTCACTCGCCCCTTGCACCCACTTAGACGCGGCGGTAATCCTGTCGAAAGCAGGGATAGCAAGAAATTCAGAAAATTATTTTCATCACGTGCATGCAGAACATTTCTGCATCGAAAACGAACAGTGTATTTCCCTAAAGCGAACAATAGGGGTTCGAAACAGTTGCAGAAGTGCGACAGTATGAATATTGGTGCGAGTTCGTAATGTAAAACTGTTTCAGACTGAGATTAAGGAGTAGACGAGAGCGCGCTTCCCGCGGGGTGTTTAGCGGAACGGGAAAAAGCAATAAGGATAAGAGTGTAGGTTGTTCCACACGAAGAAATGCGCAGCTCACGAAATCTAACCGTTGAGCTATATGGTGCGCGAGAATATGGAGGATCGCTTGCTGTGTGTGATACGGAATGTCGCAGTTTTTTGTTCCCGGAATTGCCGCTTGCGAGTCGGGATTCTGGAAAGGCGTTGCGGGTGACGGCCAGGTTTACGGCAATCAGACCTTTCCCGCGCGGAGTGGATGGGATCGCTTGGATTTGCCATTCTTCAGCTTACTCTCGTCTTGCCAGCCTCCCAGCGTGAGCGCGACGGACATACACGCCTGGCGCAGTTCATCCGCGCGAACACGGTTCAGTATGGCGCGGGCCACGACCATACCTCCCACGCACAGGGCAGCAATTGCTTGGGCTCTGGCACGGCGAGGCCGGCCGTTCTCGACCGAGCTACGTTCCAATACGCTGACCATTGCCTCGAACACGGTTTCGTACGCGCGCTTTGCATGTGGGCTACTGCGTGAGACGTCCGTCGGCAACGCCACCATCGGACATGAGTTCTCCACATCCTCGAAGTGCTGTCGCGACAAATAGGCGCGGACGACTTGCGGGCCCACGTCCGCGGATGCCAGATCCACTTCGACGCCTTCCCAGCAGCTCTTCCAATTTGGATCGGTGAAGAAGCACCCCAATACCTCCGTGTACAGCTCGCTCTTGCTCTTGAAATAGCTATAGAAGCCGCCGTGTGTGAGGCCCGCCCCGGCCATGATCTGAGCGATGGAGACATTATCAAAGCCGTGGCGATTGAAGAGCCGGCGCGCGCTCTGAATGATTTTCCCTTTTATCTCGGTACGGTGGCCAGCGGCGTAGGGCATAGGTCCTCCGGATGTCGGCGTAGTATGGCTCGAAGGGCATTTTACTTTCCATCAAAATATGATCTTGAACATATTTTAGGTTCGTGTTGTTATGCACGGCGTGGAGAATAAAAGTCGGGAGGGGAATGATGAGCGAGAGAACGAGTCTGAGCACGCTATCGCACGCGACGACACGACGGCAGATGATCGCCGGTGTTGCCGTTGCATTTGGCAGTCTGGCGGGTGGCCACATTTGGGGAAAAACCCAGCAACAGGCGATGAAGGAAACGCCCAGCACCGCGGCCAACGCGAAGCGAACTTCGCTGCATTTGGAGTTCGACTATAAAGCGAGTCCTCAGCGCATCTATGAGGCGCTCCTGGATTCAAAGCAGTTCGCTACATTCTCCGGCATGCCGGCTGAAATCGATCCTAAAGAGGGCGGTGCTTTTTCGATGTTCGGCGGAATGATCGTTGGACGGAACGTCGAATTGATACCCAACCAGCGGATCGTGCAGGCTTGGCGACCCACGCATTGGGATCCTGGAGTGTACTCAATTGTAAGGTTCGAGCTGAAACCGCGGGATCCCGAAACCATGCTCGTTCTGGATCACACCGGTTTTCCGGAAGGTGAGTTCGACCACCTCGAATGGGGATGGAACAATCACTATGGAGAGCCGTTAAAGAAATTCCTCGTCTAGTCCTCGGGTTGCGTTGACACTCCAGCGGCGCTAATCAATAATCGCTGAATATGATTGGATCACTGCGCGGGAAGCTGATTGAGAAGCGGCCCAATCTGGTACTGATCGATGTGGGCGGCGTGGGCTACCAGGTGGTGGTTCCGCTTTCGACGTTTACCAGCCTGGGGGCGCTGCACAGCGAATCGACACTATTGATCTACACGCACGTGCGGGAGGATCAGCTCGCGCTATATGGTTTTTTTACCGCGCGAGAAAAACATTGCTTCGAGATGCTGATTTCCGCTTCCGGCGTGGGACCATCACTCGCATTGAAAATTCTTTCGGGCATGAGCCTGGAAGAGCTGATTCCGGCGATTCGAAAAGGGGATTTGGCGCAACTGGTCCGTATTCCTGGAGTGGGCCGCAAGACCGCAGAGCGCATGGTGGTGGAGTTACGGGATAAACTGGCAGTTGTGGATGTGCCGCAAGCTGGGAAACCCACGACGCGTTCACAACTTGAATCGGATGTTGCTTCTGCCCTGGTGAATCTTGGCTACGACACGCGGTCGGTGGACAGCGCGATTGAAAAGGCGGGCGTGAAGGCGCCGGGGGATTTTGAGGAACTGCTGCGCGCGGCACTTCAAATTCTCGGCGGCGCGTCTATGAAGAAAACGGCTCGCGCCGGGCGCGATGAATAATTGAACTTTTTTTGGGAAGAGCGCAGTCTGAATCAGCGGCAAAGACGAGGGATAATTGGCAGAGAAGATCACGGACGGGCGGAGCCGGATTATTTCAGGGAAGGCGCTGGATGAAGACGCGCGCATTGACGCGAGCGTGCGGCCGAAGCGCATGGAGGATTTTATCGGCCAGTCGCGGGTGAAGGAAAACCTGAAGATTGCGGTGGACGCGGCGCGAAATCGCGGCGAAGCGCTGGATCATGTCCTGCTCTACGGGCCTCCGGGGCTGGGAAAAACCACACTAGCGCAGATTCTTGCGAATGAGATGGGCTCGGCCATAAAGATAACTTCAGGGCCGCTGCTGGAGAAAAAAGGGGATGTTACGGCGGTGCTCACGTCGCTGGACCCGCGCGACTTCTTTTTTCTGGACGAGATTCACCGGCTACAACCTTCGCTGGAGGAGATTTTGTATCCGGCGATGGAAGATTTTCGCGTGGACTTGATTATTGGACAGGGGCCCGGCGCGCGAGTGCATCCCTATCAACTTAATCAGTTCACGTTGATCGGAGCGACTACGCGTGCGGGATTGATTATGGCGCCGCTGCGTTCGCGATTCGGAATCGTGCACCGATTGGAATTTTATTCTCCGGAAGATGTCCTGCAGATCGTCCAGCGCTCGGCAAAAATTCTAGGCATCACTATGGATGAGCAAGGCGCCGCCGAGATCGCGCGGCGAAGCCGCGGGACGCCGCGCGTTGCAAACCGGCTGTTGCGGCGCGTTCGCGATTTTGCGGAAGTTCGGGCGAAGGGCCAAATCAATGTCACGGTGGCTCGCGACGCGCTCGCTATGCTGGGAGTGGACGAACACGGGCTGGACGAAGTGGATCGCAATTTGTTGCTGACGATCATTCAGAAATATTCTGGCGGGCCGGTGGGGCTGAATACTATCGCGGCTTCGCTGAGCGAAGAAGAAGACGCCATCGAGGAAATTTACGAGCCATACCTGATGCAACTGGGCTTGCTCGACCGCACGCAGCGAGGGCGCGTGGCGACTGCTCTGGCCTACAAACACTTCGGCATGGATGAGCCCCGCCGCCAGCCCGGACTTTTCAGCTAACGACTAATTCCGCGACACGACTGTTCCCGGTTATCATGATTTTCCTGCGGCTATGGCGACAATCTATTTATCGCTGGGTTCGAATAAGGGAGACCGGTCGCAATATATCGCGCGGGCGATGGAGGCTCTCGGTGCGCATGGAGTGAGGGTCAGGCGTAAATCGTCTCTGTACGAAACCGAGCCGGTGGAAACAACTTCGAAAAGCTGGTTCCTAAATTGCGTGATAGAAGCGGAAACAAATCTTCTGCCGCCGCAATTGATGCACACACTGCTGGATATCGAGCGCGAACTGGGACGGCGAAGGCGCGTGCGGCGGGGGCCGCGCTTCATCGACATGGATATTTTATTCTATGAGGATCGCGTGGTGAGTTCAGAGCAACTCGAGATTCCGCATCCGCGCATGGCGGAAAGGCGATTCGTGCTGGTGCCGTTTGCCGAGATTGCTCCCAACGCGCGGCATCCTGTTTTTAAGAAGACGATTGCGGAACTTTTGGAGGAGACACCGGACCGGAGCGAGGTTCGTCTATTTCAGAATAAATCGACGGAGTAACAATATTCTCTGAGTGCGCCGAAAGCTATCCGAGGTGCTGGCGGTCGTGCAATTCTTTCTCGCGCTTCTTGCGCTGTTCTTCTTCCTGTTTCTCGAATTCGAGCAATTCTTCCTCTGACATTTGATAATCCTCGCGCGACGCGAACATGGTGCCCCGGCGGCTGTCGCGCGAATTGAGGATCTTGCGCTGCCGCTTTTTGAGAGCGGAAAAATCTCCCATGCTGCGGATGGGTTCGGCGAGGGCGCCGGACTCGACCAGAAGTTCGCTTACTTTCTCGAGAAAATCGTGGAGGTGATACGGCTTGAGCGAGTAAGGAAGACCTTCCTGCTCGAGGATGGGCTGCGCCTGCTTCGCAGCGAGCAAGGGAACGAGAAAAAGCACTCGTATGCGTTTCGGCGGAGCCTCATTTTCGACTTGCGGCGCAGGATAAGACTCCGTCTGGGCGAGTTCCTTGAGGATGGAGAAAAGCTGGCCACGAACGTCGGTAAGAGCGATGTTGACGATGACGAGATTCCACTGACCGCTGGCTAGTTCGGACATCGCCTCCGAGGCGAGAGGGGCCAGCCGGACCCGCCAGCCCTCGGAATCGAGGACGTTCTTAAGTGCGCGCTGGCTGCCGATATCGTCGTCTATGATCAGGATTCCGACTTCTGCCACGGGAGTCTCCAGAGGAGTGCAACTACAGTATAGCGGGAGGAAGTTTGCGCGGAGTCTCGGTCAAGTGCAGGGTTTCCAAGGCGGCCTTGGCTCCGCGGAACAGGCGAAAACAAAGCGAAGAATAGTTCTTGACATAGCGAACAAAAGGCGAATAAGATGCAACACGTGACGGCGAGGCTCCAATGGCCACTTCTCCCATACTCCGGGCAGCCCCAGCGACGCTACGGCGTCGACGGCAAGGCCCGAAGCAGACCAGTCTCACCCTTTTCCCCACAGCCGCTCGCCACGGCACCTGTGAGCAACCGAGTGACGCTTCCGCGCCCCCGGAGCCGGTCCCGACAGAGTCGGGATCACCGCTCCGAACGAAGCCCGCTACGGAACTGGTCGGCATTGCGCGCCTCGCCGCTTCCTCTCTCCGCGCTGAAGCCAAGCGCGGGACCGAGTATTTTCTTCTTCCTGTACGATCAATCCTGAACTACTGCGATTCGGAGAGGGTGCCGTTTCGATGGACGGTGAATCCCTATCGCGGCTGCGAATTCGGCTGCAAATATTGCTACGCGCGTTACACGCACGAATACATGGACATCGATGGCGGCGAATTCGAGTCGAAAATTTACGTGAAAAAGGATGCGGGAGCGCTGGTGCGATCGCGATCTCTCCACGGAGAAAATCTGGGGAGAACATATCGCGATTGGGACGGCTACCGATCCTTACCAGCCGGCCGAGCGCGAGTTCGGAGCCACGCGCGCGATTCTGGAAAAAATGGCGGAGCGCGAGGGGCTGAGTCTTTCGATTACGACGAAATCAGATCAGGTGGTTCGCGATATCGATTTGCTGCGGCGCATCGCGGAACGATCATCCATCACGGTGAATCTGAGCATCACCACATTGCGTGTGCGCCTGGCGCGGCTTCTCGAGCCTCGCGCGCCGAGGCCGGATCTGCGGCTTGGAGGCGATTCGCAAGTTGCGCGAGGCTGGAATCTCCGCGGGCGTGTTGGCGATGCCAATCCTGCCGGGGATAACGGACAGTGAAGAGGATCTGGATGCGTTGGCGCGTGGTGCGCGAGATGCGGGAGCGCAATGGCTTGCGGGAAGAGTACTTTTCCTGATGCCGGCATCGTTGAAGCAATTCATGCCGTTTCTGGATAAGAAGTTTCCGAAACTTTCGCAGCAATATCGCGGCGTGGTACGGGCGGTATGGAAGCGTGCCCGAAACGTATCGCAAGGAGATCAGTGCGCGCGTGGAGAAACTGCGCCGCAAGTATGGACTTGGTCTGCGGACACGCACGGACGAGTCCCGGGCTTGGAAGTCGCCGCAGATGCAACTTGTTTGGCAAGGAGGAGGAGCGTAATGCCTCGAGCGAAATCAAGGAAACGGGCGGGTCGCCGCGGGAAAATCGCGCGGCAGATGGAACTGCAAGTTGCTGATTTGCCTGCGGAGACAAAGCATGTGCGGGGCGTGAAGCTGAAACACGTATCCGCGTTCACGATGCTTGTCTCCGTGATATGTTTATGCGCATTTTTGGCCGGCCGCGTGGATGTGTCGGCGGCAAAGTCCATAAGAGGCGATGCGAAGGAGCAGCGCAATGTTCCTAGGTTTGCGAACCGCTGTATATGACGCGCCGGATATTGCGAAAGCAAAAGCCTGGTACAGCAAAGTGCTGGGCGAACAACCGTATTTCGATCAGCCTTTCTACGTTGGCTTCAACGTAGGCGGATATGAGCTGGGACTTCTGCCAGAGAAGGATGCGGCTGCGAAGCGCGCTCGCGCGGGAGTAGCCTACTGGGGCGTGGAGGACGCACAGGCTGCTTACAAACGCTTGGTGGATATGGGAGCGTCGCCGCTTGAAGAGATCCAGGATGTGGGCGGAGGAATTCTGATTGGCGCGGTGCGCGATCCCTTTGGCAACGTTCTGGGCATCATCCAGAACCCTAGCTTCAAGCCAGGCGAAGCGAAGTAGCTTGTCGGTAACGAGAACCGAAAGAAGGAGCTAGGCATTGGCGCTTTGAGGAGCATGCAGCTTCTCAAGAGCGGCGATGTGTTCCAGGATCATTTCGATTACGTACTCATCTCCAAATTTCGAGTTGATCATCACGTTGTAGAGCGCCCGGCAGGGCCACTCCGATGCCGAAGTAGTGGCGTATGAATGAAGCGCGCTCGGCATCGATTTCGGAGACCAATTGGGCGGCTTCCTTTTCAGTTTTCCCGATCGATTTTATGCGGAGGATTTTTTCCTCCCGTGAGGCATAAACGAAGACGTGGAAGGCGTCCGGATGGTCTCGTAAAATGTAAGGCGCGCCGCGCCCTACGATGACGCAATTTCCCCGGGAAGCGACATCCTCCACCACTTTACGCAACAGATCGACCATCTGATCGGTGTCAAAACCGGAGGCCGAGCCTTCTACCGGGAGCGCCCTCTCGTAGCTTCCTCGAGCGAAAACTTTGAACAGGCGGTAAACCAAAGGGTCCACGCGTTCGTCGCATTGCCTTGCCGCCCTAGGGTCGACCTTGGCAATGCGCGCAATTTCCGCGGTGAGTTCCTCGTCCCACAAGTTTCCAGCCTAGTCGCTCGGCCAGCCGGCGGGCAATAAGCGCACCACCGCTGCCGTATTCGCGCTCTACGGTGATGGTCCGGACCTTGCATGGCACCCTCCCGGAGCATCAGTGTACAGCTATTGGGCCGCCAGGCTTCACTTTCTTCATCAGGAAGACAAAGGGGAGCATGACGAGTACGGATACGCCGAGGAGCCAGAAGTTGTCTATGTACGCCAGCATGGTGGCTTGCCGATCGAGCATGTTTGCCACGATGGCATAGGCTTGGTGTGAAGCTTGATAGGCGGACGACCCTTTGGCTATCAGCGCGCGTGTAGTCTCAGCAATCATGGCCCGGAGCTGGGGACTTCCCGCGTGTATGTCGTTGTTCAGGTTGGCCTGATGGAATTGCGTACGGCGCGCGAGCATTGTGGTGACGAGCGAAATTCCTATGCTGCCGCCGATGTTCCGCGCGAGATTGATCAAGCCGGAAGCCGCGTTGGATTTGTTTTTGGGAATAAATGCGTACGCTGCGGTATTGATGGGAACGAAGAGAAATGCGAGGCCGATAGCTTGAAATATACGCGCGGTAGCCACAGTGCGAAAATCGATAGCGGTATCGAATCGAGTCATATGGAATAGTGCAAACGAAAGCATAGCCATTCCGAAGAGCAGCAGTCTCCGCGCATCATAACGCCCAAGAAGAAAGCCCACGACGGGCATGGCCACCAAAATGGCGAATCCCCCGGGCATCAATGCGAGGCCGGCTTGCTCCGCGGTGTAGCCCATAACCGTTTGCATAAAGAGCGGCAGCAAAACGGTGCTGGACATCAATGCGAATCCCACCATGAACATCAACATATTTCCGACGGCAAAAGAGCGATCTTTGAACAGATGCAGGTCGATGATGGGATCTTTGTGAAACCACTCCCAGATAACAACTGCTATCAAGGCAGTCGCGCTGATGGTGGTCATGATGACAATCAAGTGCGAACCGAACCAATCGTCACGCTGGCCTTTGTCGAGCACGACCTGCAGAGTTCCGAGGCCAAGGGCGAGCAATCCTAATCCGATGTAGTCGATTTTAAAGCCTGTGCGCTTTTGCTCCTTCATGTAGGGAGGATCGGAAATTAACCGGTTGGTGAGAAGGAGGGAAATAATTCCGACCGGGATGTTGATGAAGAAAATCCAGCGCCAATCGAAGTTGTCGGTGATCCATCCGCCAAGCGTGGGGCCGATAGCCGGAGCAAGCACGACAGCCATGCCGTAGACCGCGAATGCCATTCCGCGTTTGGCCGGAGAAAATGTGTCCGCGAGAATTGCCTGTTCACTGGGCTGCAAGCCTCCGCCGCCTGCTCCCTGCAGTACGCGAAAGAAAATCAGCATGCCAAGACTGGGAGCCAGTCCGCATAAAAATGAGCTGATGGTGAAAATCGCCACGCAGGACATATAAAAACGCTTGCGGCCGATCATCTGTGAAAACCACCCACTCATGGGCAGCACGATCGCATTGGAAACCAGGTAGGAGGTGAGTATCCAGGTGCTTTCGTCTTGACCGGCGGAAAGACTGCCTGCAATGTGAGGGAGCGCGACATTTGCGACACTCGTGTCGAGCACTTCCATGAACGTCGCGAGCGTTACAGTGAGTGCGATGACCCAAGGATTTACAGGCGGGCGTTGGTAGGCGTCCGATGCCATAAGAACCCCGGGGTCACTTCACGTAAACTTTTGCTTCCACCGACATTCCCAGCCGTAGCGAAAGGTCCTTGTTCTGCCCGGGTTCGAGGACAATTTTTACCGGGATGCGTTGAACTACCTTGACATAGTTACCGGTGGCGTTTTCCGGTGGCAGCAGGCTTAAACGAGCGCCGCTGGAATTGGCAAAGCTATCAACGTGCCCGCGGTAAGTGCGGTCGTTGGAGTCCACCTTTATCCTGGCAGATTGTCCCACGCGCATGTTTTTCAACTGAGTTTCTTTGAAGTCGGCAGTGACCCACACGTCCTCGAGAGGAACGATGGAGAGCAGTTGCTGGCCGGGCTGAACGTTCATTCCGACTTCAACGCTTTTCGTAACCACGCCATTCACCGGCGCAACGATCTTGGTGTACTGAAGATTTAATTGGGCTTGATCGAGCAGCAGCTTGTTTTTGTAGGACCGTGGCGTCGGCGGAAAGGGCGCGCGCTTCGGAAGTGGCCACCTGCCGCGGCGCAGTTTGCGATGCGCGTAAGCCGGCTTCGGCGGTGGCGAGCTTGCTGCGGGCTTGGGTTACTTGCTGTGCGGCGGCTGCTGCGGAGGAGCGTGCAGCCACGACGCCGGCCGCGTTCGCCTTCGAAGCGGCTTCCGCCTGATCGTACTGCTGCTGGGAAATTTCCTGTTTATCGACAAGCTGTTTGTAACGGCCGAGGTCCAGTTGGGCTTTTGTGTCATTGGCCTCAGCTTCAGCAAGCTGGGCCTGAGCAGCGTCATACTGTTGTTGAGCGGCGGCGATCCCGGCCTTCGCATTTTCGATGTCCGCTTCCGAGGACGAGACTTGGCTTGCGGTATTGATGTTCGTAATCGGAACGTTCAGGTTGGAAGCTTGAGCTGTGGCCTTCGCGTCTTCGAGTGCGGCCTTGGCCTGATCGACTGCGACTTGATAATCGCGAGGATCGATTTCAACAAGCACCGTGCCGGCGGTGACGTACTGGTTGTCGTCTACGTTCACTTTTGTGACGTAGCCGGAAACTCGCGCGCTGAGCGGCATCAGGTGGCCGTCCACTTCCGCATCGTCGGTGGATTCATAGCTTTGGAAATAGCGCCAGGCGAAGAATCCGCCGACCAGGACCAGAAGGATAGCCGCAATCAGAAAAAAACGAGCGTTTGGATTTGATTGAATGAATCTTCCCGCACGAGACGGAGGAGGCTCTGATGCCGAATGAGTTTCCGGGGCAACTGCGGCGGCTGCGGCAGGTTTTTCGGGCGTAGCGACGCTCTGGTCCGGCCGAGTCTTAGGTGGTTCCACGTCTGTTCTCTGTGCCATTTATTTTCCTTTGAAATACTGCTTCACGCCTTCTTCCGCGAAACCAATAGCCCGCGCCAAAGAGATCTTCGCGTAGTTATAATTGTAGAGAGCGGAAATATAGTTTTCGTGCGCGCTCGCGACGGCTTCTTGCGCTTGGACAACCTCCACCGTGTTGGTGACTCCGGCGGCGAAACGATCGCGCGATTGCAATAAGCTCTCATCTGCCAGAGCAACATTGCTCTTAGCTACGACCACTTGTTGCCCCGAAGATTCGAGGTTGAACAGCGCGGTGCGAACGTCCGCATCGATCTGTCCGCGCAGGTTGTCGAGATGATCGCGGCTTTGCTGAAGCTGTGCATCAGCGACCAAGACATCCCCGTGAACTTTGCCGCCCTGGAAGATTGGAACACTCAGTGTCGCGCGCAGGTCGAATACCCCATGCGTGGAGAGATCCGAATAAGTTCCGGCAATTCCGTAATCGCCGCTGACGGACAGCGACGGGTAATAACCGGCGTGGGCTGCACGCCGCGAAAACTCTGCCGAAGCGACAGTCGCCAGTGCGGCCTGAAAATCCGAACGCGTTGCATATGCTTGCTTCAGAGCGTCCTCGACGGTAATGCCTTCGAGAGGTTCGTACGGAGATTTGTCGGTTAGATCAAATTCCTGGCCTGGCGCAAGCCCGATCACTCGCGCGATGGTCAGTTTCTGAATCGCGAGATCATTCCGGGCCTGAATCAATTGCTGCTGGCGTGTTTGCAACTCCACGTGCGCGCGAAGTTCGTCGATGGCCGGGGAAGTTCCGGCTTTAAGCTGGTCGGAGGCCTGATTGTAGAGGGCCTGTCCGGTGTTGACTTGAGCTTCCGCTGTTTCGATACGCGCTTCGTCGGCGATGGCCTGAAGATAGTTGTAACCGACGGCGAGAACGACGAGATCGCGCGCGTCCTTGTACGTGTATTGCGCGGCTTTCACACTCTGCGAAGCGGAATGCGTGTTGTTGATGGCCTTCCAATCAAAAACTGATTGCGTCACATAAGCGCGGCTGTCGAAGTAAGTGAAAGGGCCGACGATGGAAGGAATATTTGCGCCAGGAATTTTGAAGCTGAACCCAAATTCGGCAAGGTCAATTTGAGACTTATCTACGTAGCTGGTGGTCGTAAGATTAGGCAAGAGCGAGCTCAACTGCTGCCAGCGCTGGCCGCGAGCTGAACCGACGTCCTGGCTCGAGAGCAACAAACCGAGGTTCTGTTTCAGGCCGCGATTGATGGCGTCTTCGAGCGAAATCGGAAGAACGCCGGGAACAAGTTTTGATGGCACGCTACCTGTGAATGAATTTTGTCCTTGCGCGGCGGCGGGTGAAGATGCGGAAAAAGGAACAGAGTAAGAAGTCGTGCCGGCGCTCGAGCTTGAGTTTCCGGATTGGGAGGCGACAGGCCCGGCGGGAATTTGCGCCAACAGGGGGTTCCTGGCCGCTGGCGAAAAGATTGTCAGCATAAGGGCGATGGCAGCCAATCGATGTTTCACGGAATCTCCTCCAGCTCTATGCTATGTATGATGAAACTTAGCGCTTCGAGATTCACTAAGCCACTTCAAATTTGACGACAACGAAGCAGTCAGCGCGCTGCTCTCCTCTGACGCTTGCCTTTCCCATTCCCCTTCCTTGACGTGGATGTATCGGCAGAAAGGCTCGGAAAAAACAGCTCCCAGACTTCCTCAGCTGACTTTCGCAGCAGGGAATCCGGATTTAACGCCCAAGCTATAGTCACGCCCATTAGGATGAGGTGGGTTAGGCGAGCGAGATCAGCAGCAGAACGATCGCGGCGAATCTCGCCCTTTTGCTGGCCGAGAACAAAAATCTCCGCCAACAGCCGGCGTCCGCGCTGAAGCCGGTTTTGCAACTCTGCGCGCACCGGAGCACACGACAAATGAGCCGCGAAAATTGAGCGAAGCAAATCGGGACTTTGCGAAGACTGCCCGGCCAGGTTGGTAGCCAATTCCTTGAGAACGGCTAACACGGAATGATTTGTCGAGCGAGCTTTGTTTAAGGCGCGTTCGATCGCGGCGACGCGTTGCTCGCCGTAGGTGGCCAAGACGTGTTCTTTGGTGGGGAAATAATTGAAGAACGTTCCCTTACCGACGTCGGCGGCGTCCGTGATGTCTTCGACGGTAGTTTCCAGATAGCCACGTTGGGCAAAGATCCGCAGGGCGGCGCGATAGATGCGTTCGCGAGTTTCTACGCGACGGCGCTCGCGCCGATCGGAGGGCGGGAAAGCCTGAAGCGCGGCGAGTGGAACGAACCGCACCGGAAAGTTTCATTTGTGAGGAACTCCCAATAATGACTTATAGACGACTACGACTATAAGTCATATTTGGGCGGCGGGTCAAGGCGATCACGCCAGCGCAAAAGGACTCAGCGGGAAGTTCGCTGCGCCGGGGATTTTCTCCCCGGCGCAGCAGATAAAGAGCGGCCGGTTCAGCCAGGAAGGACGATCCAAGTTCTTATGGAGGTCCTTTTAGCTGAACCTGCGTGTTCCTGTTTCGTTTCGAAGCTACTTGCGAGGCCTGAAGTCTTGTCGAGCTCGTCAATCAGCGGTTTGGCTGACGGAAGAACTGCCTGGCCGCCTTCAACGATGTCTTTCGCGCTGATCGCTTTGCCGTACAGAGCCTTGTTGGCATCGTCATCGGAGTCCATCGACGCACCTTCCAGAGAGACGCCGGCAAATAGTCCCTTGGTCCGCGAATACGTGAGAACGTCCACCTTCATGGAAGCGGCATTGTAACCGACAGCTTGAGCGCCCGTGGGACCGGCAGCGGCAGCGGCGTTCGCTCCGAGCTTTGTCTTCCCATTCAGGATTTGCTCTGCGCCGGTGTGGTTCATGACTACCAGCACAAAATCAGTGGCTGTAGAGCCGAGTTGCACGCCAATGCTGGCCTGGTCGAGCCGATACATTGCCGGTGCGCCCCAGTCACCATCCATCTTCGCGCCATTGCGGCAAACAAGTACGCCGCGTCCATAACTGCCGCCGATGCCGATGGCTACTTTCTTGACGCTGGGAAACACGACGATACAATCGGCTTGGTCAACGATGCTGGTAGGCAGGCCCTGATCCACGAGAATCTCCCGCAGTACGGTGGCCGAGTTAGATAGACGCTCCTCTTCTTTTTTCTGAGCGAACATGGGAGAAGCTACAGCTAAACAAAGTGCGAAAACGATCATTTTCTTTTTCACGGTTCAACCTTTCCTGAATAGGATGGATTCGGAGCCGAAGCTCGGAATCGTATTACCTGACCTGGGATTTCCTCTTAGGTTCCGAAGCAGGTCGATTGTACATCAACCTGCTTCGTTCAGCTTCCAAACCAAAGCCGAATATAGGGAATTTAGAGTGCGTTTCGATTAGGAACTGTGCTTCGGTGAATGCTTCCTCAAAGTTGAGAGAAGCAGTGCGGCCGACGGGGGCGGAGGAACGGCGCCATGAAGGACGATGTCCCTGGCCGAAACTTTCTTGCCATAGATGCGTTCGTTCGCATCGTTGTCCGGGCGTACCGTGGAACCCGCGAGCGAGATGCCAGCGAAAAGACCGCGCGCTCGGGAATAGGTCAAAATTTGCGCGCGCAAAGTGACGTCCGTTTCCGCTGAGGCGTTGCGTCCAACCGGGCCTGCGGCTGCGGATGCGTCTCCGCCGATTTTCACTTTACTGGCGAGAATCCCCTTGGCGCCATCTTCGTTCATGACCAGCAGAACGAAATCGGTTGCTTGTCCGCCAGCCTGAAAGCCGAAACTGGCGCCTTCCAGGGCCATCATCGATGGCGCGCCCCAGCGACCGTTGAATTCATCGCCGCGACGGCAGGTCATGACGCCGCGACCGTAGCTGGCGCCCACGATGAATGCGGCCTTGAGCACCGAAGGAAATACAATGACGCAGTCCGCTTTGTCGATGAGGCTTTGCGGAATGTTGTCGGGAATATTCATAATTTCTTTTACGACTTGACCTGCATTCTTAATGCGGTCTTCGTCTTTTGTGGTGTCGTCATCCGCCCTCACGGTAGAGGGGGCAAAGACTGCGGGCAGTCCGATTAGCACCGCAATCAGCAGAGCCGATAGAATGCTCTTCATAGATTTCCTCCTTAATGAGCACCTATCATATGAGTTTCACCTTGGAATCGCAACCTTTCTGCAAGCGAGGCGGAGAGCCACACATTCGAATATAATCAGTTCCGTTTCAATTCGGTACAAATCACTATGATCGAATCCGCCATATTTTCACGCGTCCGACGCCGCTATTTTTCTATTGCGGGAGCACTTCTGATTGGACTAAGCGGATTCGCGGCGCCTGTCGTCGCGCAGAACCCGAAGGACGCCCCAAGGGCAGCCTCAGCGAAAAAAAAACCAGCAGCCAAACGACCAGATGTGGCGCGATTTCGCGCGCGCGTTGATTCAGTCCTGGCTGAAGCTCATGCGCAAAAGGCATTCTGGGGAGTGTTGATAGTGGATGGCGACAGCGGAGAGACGCTTTACGATCTGAATGCCGACAGATTCTTCACGCCTGCGTCAAACGCGAAGATTTTCACCTCCACGCTTGCGCTCTCGATGCTGGGTCCTGATTTTCATTTTCATACGACCCTGGAAACATCTGGCCAGCTAGGAAGCGATGGGCGGCTTGCCGGCGACCTGGTTTTAGTGGGGCGCGGTGATCCGGATCTCTCCAATCGAAAATTTCCCTACGCTGGAAAAGTGGAACACGAAGGTCCTTCGGAAGCGGCCTTAACTGAGATGGTGCAAAGTGCAGTGGCCAAAGGGCTGAAGGAGGTGGACGGAGATATTGTCGCGGACGATAGTTATTTTCCTTACGATCCATATCCAGCCGGCTGGAGCGTTGGGGACTTGTATTTTACATTTGGCGCGCCCGTCAGCGCGCTTGCGTTCAACGACAATTCTTTTTCAGTTGAAGTAAGCCCCGCGGAACGGGAGGGCGATCTGGCAAAGCTCATAGTCGAACCCGAGGCTGCTGCGAATGACTTCGGGCACGAATTGAGCACCGGCCCGAGCAGCGGGAAACCGAATTTTTCAGTAGTCCGCCAACCAGGACAAAAATTTATTCTGCTGCGCGGCTCCATTCCTGCCGGACACGCGCCGATAAAACTCGACTTCGCAATGACTGATCCGGCCGAAGTTGTTGCACGGACGCTTAAGCAGACTCTCGAAAACGCCGGCGTGCACGTGACTGGCGGAATACGTGTGCGGCATGCAGCGCCGCCTCAACCGTTTGATGCCCTCACTCTGGCTACTCGACCGACTGCAGACATCCCGCTCAATCCCGGTGGCATGAGCGGCGAAATGGCCAAGATAGTGAATACTCTCGTGCTGGCCGAGCATATTTCCCCGGCGCTGCTTGAAAGCGTTCGCGTGACGAACAAAGTGAGCCAAAACCTGCATGCTGAATTATTTCTTCGCACCGTGGCGCGGGAAAAATCGGGTGTCGGCTCGACTGACGCAGGAATTTGGGTGGAGCACAATTTTCTGAAAACGACTGGAATTGCGGATGGGGACGTAGTTCTGTCAGACGGATCGGGGCTCTCGCGTGACGATCTTGTCACACCGCGGGCGATCGTTCAGCTTCTGCTATACGTATCGCAACAGCCCTGGGGAGCGGATTACATTTCGACGTTTCCGATAGCTGGCGTGGACGGCACGCTCGAAAACAGGATGAAAGATACGGCGGCGTCAGGCCGAATATTGGCGAAGACGGGGTCGCTCGAGCATGTGCGAGCAATGTCCGGCTATGCCACAACCAGTCGCGGCGAACATCTAGTCTTTACGATTTTCGGGAACAATAGTACGGCACACGGACACGACGCCACTGCCGCGATGGATGCGATTGGCGTTGCTATGGTCGAGACACTCGGCACTTCCCCACAATCCAAGAAGAGAAAATGAGATCGGCGGAAAAGCTACTGGAATTCGACCGGCTGAAAGACATCGTCAGCCGTTACACCACTTGCGCGCCCGGCCGGCGCGCAACGCTCGGGCTCCAGATACGTCAGGATGCAGAAGCTCTCGACGCCGAATTTGCGCTGGTGCGGGAAGGTGTGGAGTACTTTCGCGCCGGTTCGGAATTTGGTTTTGGTTCGCTTGCCGATCCGGAAGCATGGCTCGCTCGATTGGCTATTCCAGGTCGATGCTTGTCCAGCGCCGAGCTGCTGGACGCCGCTTCGCTGATGGATACGCGCGTGCGGTGCAGCAAACGTTCAAAGGCGAGGCGGCGAAATATCCCCGGCTTGCCGGAGCGCGGCAGCGCTGGCGGATTTTCGGCATCTTTCGACGGCGATTCGGCGCGCGGTGCTGCCGAATG
Source organism: uncultured Acidobacteriota bacterium (assembly GCA_963830375.1). GTDB lineage: Bacteria > Acidobacteriota > Terriglobia > Acidiferrales > UBA7541 > Palsa-295. The sequence goes on along the minus strand of CAWHMJ010000002.1, from coordinate 58,897 downwards.
GCGAAATCAGCGACGATGCGTCGCCGCAGCTGAAGCGCATTCGCGAGAGCATCGGGCAGGCGCGCGAAAAAATCCAGCAGTCGCTGGAAGCGATTCTGCGCGCGCGAGGCGAGCCGGCCGGCGAAGACTACGTCACGCTGCGCAACGATCGTTTCGTGATTCCGGTTCGCGCCTCCGACCGGCGGGCGTGCCGGGCGTGGTTCACGCGGCGAGCGCCACGGGCCAAACGGTCTTCGTCGAGCCGCTCGAAGCGATCGATCTGAATAATCGCCTGGTGCAGCTCGAGCGAAGACGAAACTGCGGAGATCGCGCGCATTCTCGAAGAGTTGACCGAGCGCGTGCGCGCCGAGCGCGGGCCGCTCGAAGCCGCGGCCGCGCAGTCGATCGCGCACTTGGATTCGATTTTTGCGCGGGCGCGGTTCGCGCGCGAATTCGACTGCGTGACGCCGGAATTTGCGGAGGGGAATTCATTGCGTCTGGATGGCGGCGCGAAATCCGGTGCTCGAAGCGACGCTGCGCCCGCAGGGACGCAAAGCAGTGCCGCTGTCGCTGGCGCTGGGCGGCGGAGAGACGGTGATGGTCATCAGCGGGCCCAACACCGGCGGCAAAACGGTTGCGCTGAAGACTGTTGGCCTGGCCGCGCTTTCGGCGCAATCCGGAATTCCGGTGGCGGCGCGAGCGCGCCGAGCTGCCGATCTTTGATCGTGTGCTCGCCGACATCGGCGACGAGCAATCCATCGCGGCGGACCTTTCCACGTTTTCGGCGCACATGCTGAACTTGAAATCCATGCTGGAAGCTGGCCACGGAGCGTTCGCTGATTTTGGTGGATGAAATGGGCACAGGCACCGCTCCGGAGGAGGGCGCGGCGCTGGCCGTGGCGCTGCTCGAAGAATTTCGCGCGCGGCATGCGCTGACGATTGCGACGACGCATCACGACCGGCTGAAAGCCTACGCTTCGACCACGCCGGGAATTGTGAACGCGGCGATGGAATTCGACGAAGTGAACTTGCGGCCCACATATCGGCTGCTGGTCGGCGTGCCGGGAACGTCGAGCGGAATCGAAATTGCGCGGCGGCTCGGCCTGCCCGAGCGCGTAGTGGAGCACGCCAAGCAAGCCTTTCGCCTGAATCGCGCGAGGCGCGCGATTTGATCGCGTATCTGCATCGCAGCCGCGATGAAATGGAGGAAATCAAACGCGAGGCGCGCGAGGAGCTTGCGCACTGGAAGCCGAGCGGCGCGCGCTGCAAACGGAATGGGTCGGCGGCAGAAAAAGCGCATCGCCGAGCTGGAGAAGAGTTTTCAAGAAACGCAGAAGACGGCTCGAAGGCGGAAGTGGCGCGGCTGATCGGCGGAGATCAAGGACCGCGCGCTGCGGGCGCAGATCGAAAAGCAGTCCGGGCGGCGAATGGGAAAGCTTGCGTCGGATGCGCGCGCCGAGACGGACGCGGCCGTGTCGAGACGCTTGCGGCTCGCAGGAGGATCTGGGAGTGTGCGAACGAGGCGCCCGCAAAGCCAGTAGCGCCCGAAGAGCTTACCGCCGGGCATGCGCGTGGAGGTGAAAGGATTCAAACAGGCCGGTGATTTTTCGCCGGCACGACGGGCGCATGGCGGAAGTGGAAGCGGGACCGCTGCGGATGAAGGTTCCGCTGGCGGATGTTGATCGGCATCGATGCGTGATGCGAAGAGCCGTCGAAGCCGAGCGCTGCCGGCGGCCGCCCGCGCGCAAGCGGCGTCACCGTTCACGCGCAGCCGAGCGACGAGCCCGCAACGGAGGAAATCAACGTGATCGGCTGCACGGTGGAGGAAGCCACGCGGCGCGTGGATAAATTTCTCGATGAAGCCGCGCTGCGGGCAAGCCGCCAAGTGTCGCATCATTCACGGGCACGGCACCGGCGCGCTGCGCCGCGGCCTGGCCGAATTTTTGTCCACCGCATCCGCTGGTCGAAAGCATTCCCACGAAGCGGAAGATCGAGGCGGCACGGCAATCACCATGGCGGAGTTGGAAGTTAAGCGCGGAGCGTGCACTGGCAGAATTTTCTAACGCACATCCCATAAAAGATCAGGAAGAACATCCGGCGAGGCAATTGACTTAGAAAACTTCCCAGTGGCTGAAGCAGGATCATTTGCGGAACGAGTAAGCAGCAGGCGGACATCGTCCGCGTGATCGGCGAATACGTGCGCCTGAAAAAGAGCGGGCAAAACTTCACCGGGCTATGCCCCTTCCATCAGGAGAAGACGCCCTCGTTTGCCGTGCATCCGGTAAAGCAGATTTATCACTGCTTTGGCTGCGGCGCGGGCGGCGATGTTTTCAAATTCGTGATGGAGCTGGAGAAGTGCACGTTTCCGGAAGCGATACGCACGGTCGCGGAGAAATGCGGAATCGCGATTCCCAAGCCGCGCGAGCGTTCGCCGGAAGAACGCCGCGAGAACCAGCAACGAAGCGCCCTTGTGGAAATGCACCGCGAGGCGTGCAGCTTTTTTCGCGCGCCAATTGCACGAGAGCCCCGAAGGGAAGGTCGCCATGCGCATATCTCGAAGACCGCGGACTTAATCGCGAAGCCATGACGAGATTCGGGCTGGGATATGCGCCGTCGTCGGGCGATGCCCTGCTGCGATTTCTGAAGCAAAATATCCGGAACAGCTGCTCGAAGTCATCCGGGTCTTCTTTCGCGCGACCAGAGCGGTCGCTTCTTCGACCGTTTTCGCCGGCGCATCATGTTCCCGATATCCAACGAAGCCGGGAAAGTAATCGCGTTCGGCGGGCGCGCGATGGGCGACGACATGCCCAAGTATTTGAACTCCCCCGAGACGCCGATCTATTCGAAGAGCGCCGTTCTCTATCATCTCGACCGGGCCAAGGAAGCGCTGCGGCAAAATGATTTCGGCGTTTTGGTGGAAGGGTACATGGACGCGATCGCCGTTGCGCGCGCAGGAATAGCGAATGTAATCGCAAGCTGCGGTACGAGCCTTGCCGAGCCACAGATAAAATTGCTCGGCCGGTTCACGCGGCGAGTGGTCGTGAATTACGACCCGGACACGGCGGGACACGCGGCCACAGAGCGCTCCTTGATCCTGCTGCTGGAAAAAGAATTTGACGTTCGAGTTCTTGCTCTTCCGGGCGGCGCCGACCCTGATAAATTTCTGAAAGAGCAGGGCGCTGAGGCTTACAAGAAGCTTTTGACTCAGGCTCCGCCGTATCTGGATTATCTGATCGGCCGCGCGCGATTGATGGATCGCACCACCGCCAACGGACGAGTGGCGGCTCTCAATTTCCTGATGCCATACATCCAGCGGCTTCCGAACGGGCTGCTGCGTTCGGAGTGGGCCACGCGTATCGCGTCCGAATTGCATGTGGACGAGCCCGTCTTGAGGGAAGCGCTTCGCCGGGCGGCCACCGAACGCCGCAGCGAAGTGAAGCCGAAGGCCGAATTGCTGGGGCCGAGTATAAAGGGGGCTGAGCGCCGTTTGATTCACATGCTTGCCGAAGCGGACGGCTTCCGCGAAAAACTCGCCCGAGAAATTGTTTCCAGCGGGACTGCACCGAGGCCTGGAGACCGAGAAGATATTCGATTTGCTGATCGCCAAGGCGGGCGAGCGCTCCGATCCGGCCACTTTCGCTGAAGCTCTCGATGAACGGGACCGGCGCATGCTGTTCGAGATTTTCTTTGAATCTTTCTCGGAGCACACCTGGGACGAAGCGGAAAGCTGCCTGAGTGTCCTCCGCAACAGGCGCGTGGAGACAGGAACTGGCCGAACTGCAACAGCAACTCGAGGCCAAGCCCGGCGCGGAGGAATTGCGGCGAATCATAACCCGCCGCTTGGAACTGCAAAAACTCCTGGCTGGCCAATGACTTACGGCATTTGATTGACCGCAGTGCCGTGTATGTTATATATTCGTAAGGTTTTGGATGAAACGAAGTGCACGCGACGAGCATCATATAGGTGTGCGAGAAGCGGCGCGGGCTTGGTGCGTACGGGCGCAGGGGCCGGGAACGATTCAAATCGTCGTAAAAACAACAGTTTATTTGTGAACCTCGCAAAGGTGTGCCGGGGTGTCGACGTCGGCCACTTTATGCTGCGGACGCCGCCCCATGCGCGCCGCTGAGTTCAGCAGAGGGAGGAAGCGTGACGGTAGCTCTTGAAGAGAAATACGATCAGGTACGACAACTCATCGCGATGGGCAAAGAGCGCGGTTATTTGCTCTACGATGAAGTGAACGATATTTTGCCGCCCGAGGTTCACTCCTCGGAGGAAATTGACGATTTGCTCTCTACTTTCGAGCGCTATGGCATTGATGTGTATGAAGACCTGTCCAGTGCAAAAGCTGCGCTGGCAGCGGCAGATCCTTCCGATACTGCGGAAGTAAAAGAAGAGCCCGCTTCGTCGGCATCCGAAGACGGCGAGCTGGATCTGACCCCAGGAACCCTCGAAAAGACGAACGACCCTGTCCGGATGTATCTGCGCGAAATGGGCACGGTGCCCTTGCTGACGCGTGAAGGTGAAGTGGCGATCGCGAAACGAATCGAACGCGGCCAATTGCTGGTACTGAAAACGATCACTCGCGCCCCGCTGATTTTGAAGGAACTTCTGCAGGTTGGCGAAGACGTGCGCAACGGATCGCGCTCGATCAAGGAAATCGTTCAATTCGACGACGAAGAGTTGACCGAAGAAAAAATCGAGCAGAAGACAAAAGAGACGCTCAAGCAGATTGACAAAGTCGCCAAGCTCTACCTGGTGGCGATCAAGCAGGCCGCCAAACTCGAAAAAATCCCGCGGTCGAAGAAGCGCCCCTATCTCCGAGCGCGCTATACGCTGGCTCGGACCCGCGTCGAGATGTCGAATCGTTTTCGGGAGCTGGATTTTAATCCGCTGGAGAAGAAGCGCCTGATTGAAAAAATTCGGCAGACGGTCGAGCGGGTTCATTTTCTCGAACGCGATACGGTCAAACTCGAGCGCCGTGTGGAAGCTTCCAAGGGCGATGTGCAGGCGGAAGCGCGCAAGGACCTGAGGAATCGCCGCCAGGAACTGGGCGAAATCGAACTCGCGAGCGAAGTGAGTCCGACCGAACTGAAGCGTGCGCTTCAGGTGATTCTTCGGGGCGAAGCGGAAGCGGAGCAAGCGAAAAAAGAATTAATCGAAGCAAACTTGCGATTGGTCGTTTCCATCGCGAAAAAATATACCAACCGCGGCTTGCAGTTCCTCGACCTGATTCAGGAAGGCAACATCGGGTTGATGAAGGCCGTGGACAAATTCGAATGGCGCCGCGGCTACAAATTCTCCACCTACGCGACTTGGTGGATCCGCCAGGCCATTACTCGCGCGATCGCCGACCAAGCACGCACCATCCGCATTCCCGTGCACATGATCGAAACGATCAACAAGCTGGTCCGCACGCAGCGGCAACTGGTGCAGGAACTCGGCCGGGAGCCTACCTCGGAAGAAATCGCGAAGCGCATGGATATTCCGGTCGCAAAAGTGCGCAAGATTTTGAAGATCGCGCAGGAGCCTATTTCGCTGGAAACTCCGATCGGCGAAGAGGAAGATTCGCATCTCGGCGATTTCATCGAGGATAAAGCTGTCGTTTCGCCGTCGGACGCTGTGATCAACCTGAGCTTGAAGGAACAGACGTCGTCGGTGTTGAAGACGCTCACGCCGCGCGAAGAGAAAGTGATCAAGATGCGTTTCGGTCTGGACGATGGCAGCGAGCATACGCTCGAAGAAGTGGGGCAGTCTTTTGCCGTCACTCGCGAGCGCATTCGCCAGATCGAAGCGAAAGCTCTGCGCAAGTTGCGGCACCCCTCGCGCTCGCGCAAGCTCCGCGCTTTCCTCGAAGGCTCCGCGAACGATTACTAAATTTGCGGAGCCTTGAATTCGGCGATTACTTCAATCTTTCCGATAATATTTCGGTTGAATTCTGGAAGTTTTTCGGCCGGAATCCAGTACTCTTTGTGAATGGCGCTGCCAACTGTTTTAACGTCGAACTGCGAAAGGTATTCTGTTCGCACGTGAAAGCGGGTTACGAACCCGCCTCCGATCGTGGGATTCTTCGCGTTCCAATCGCGAGCGATCTGAATTGCATATTGCTCGTTTTGCACCGGGTAGAAGTATGGCTGCCCTTCGAGTCTCGACGGGAACTCTAGAAACCCCGACTTTTGAATCAGAGCTAGCTCTTGCGGGCCCACTGGCCTGAATAACACTGTCGTGCGGCTGTCGGGGCTCATGAGTTTCAGGGATTCAGAAGGGTTTCGAGGCGATCCAGCGCATTGAACCAGTAGGATTTCATCTTTGCGCATTCCTCCGAGCTGGCCAACTTCATGTGATCGACGGCGGCTTGGCTCTTGCCTGATCCCTTGGCATAGAAATTCACGCTCAACCGGCTTTTACCGTCGTCCCATTTTGCACGAAGCGATTTATTCGGCGTCGCGGTCGTGATTTCCATTTTTGCGTCGGGCAGCCAACGCCGCCGGATTTTTTCGTCGGTCCAGGCTTCGTAGAGCTTGGTCATGGGCACGCTTAGCGTTCGGCTTCCGGATGCTGCAAATTCACCGTCGCACTTCTGAAACTTCTCGCGGATGCCGCGCGCGTGCTCGTAATCGACGGCGACCATCTGGCACCACCAAGGCCCTACTTTTTGCTCGTCGCGAAGGTAAGCGGAAATTTCCTTGTGTTGCCACTTTTTTGCGCCGGCCTGGTCGAGGATTTTGAACCAGTCCGCCCACGTTCTCCCAGTTCTCTCCTTCACCGCTTCATCGCTCATCCGTTTTGATTCCCGCGGTTTTCTCATGGCAACGTCTCCGTCTACGATTTTCTTCCCAACCCTCGAAAATTCAACTCCCAGAGCCTGACCTATTTTTGCTGCTGTGCGGTGGACCAATTCACAGCGGAGCCATATTCATATACGAGCTGGGCGCCGCGGTCGGCTCCGAAAATAACTAATATTGCGAGGATGCTAAGGCCGAGCAGCATAAATTTCCTCAATTGAGCGGTAAAGTTCTGCCGCACCGAAAAAGCAAAAATGCAAAGCGCAAGGCCGAGGCTGGTCGATACGAGCATCAATGCCTGGTGGATTCCCACGATGCGCTGGGCAACCCCCGGAGGCACGGAGTTTTCCGCAGCGAGGCCCGTCAACGCCGTCACAACCGCAGCCAGCGTGCCAAGATAGAGCATCCTGGACGCAGTGCGCTGCATTTCGTCGCTCGCGCGCCAAACAGCCAACAGCTCAAACAACAGCGCGGCGAACCAAAAGGCAATAGGAAAATGAACGAAGATCGGATGATAATTCAGCGCCGCTTTTAAGCCTGGGAGCATAGAGCTTACCTCCTCACAGAGTTGGAGCTGCTTGACAGCGCATTATGTGTCAGCGCCTCAGCCAGGTAAATAGGTGTATGATTCGCCGCAATTGTTGCGTGTAATTCTGCGAGGGGACTTCCTACGATGAAATGGGCTCTCTGGGCGCTGGGAATAATTGTCGCGTTGATCGCGACGGTCTTGCTAATCGGCTCGTCGCTTCCCAAGCAGCACAGCGCTACGCGCGCGGCGAGATTTCATCAGCCGCCGGATACGATCTGGAGCGCGATCACCGATTACTCGAAGTTTCCCGCATGGCGTAAGAGCGTAACGCGCGTGGAGGCACTGCCTTCAGCGAATGGCAACCCATCGTGGCGCGAATTCGACAAGTACGACCACTCACTCCCTTTCGAAATTGATGAGTCGAAGCCGCCGCAACGCCTTGTGACGCGTATTGCTGATCCGAACCTGCCTTTCGGCGGGACTTGGACATACGAACTCACTCCGCAGGCGGACGGTAGCACAATGCTGCGCATCACTGAAAATGGCGAGATTCGCAATGTTTTCTTTCGTTTCGTGGCTCGTTTTCTCATGGGATACACGAAAACGATGGAAGATTATCTCAACGCCTTGGGCCAGAAATTCGGTGAAAAGACAACTGTGGAAAACTAGACGATGCCGGCAAAAAACCCATCAAAAGTGCGTGTCCCTGAACGAGATTACTCGCACCGCACTCTCATAGATAAGCTCGGAGTGAAGCCGGGCCAGCGCATCGCAGTACTGGGCGTGGAAGACGCGGAATTCCTAAGGGATCTGGCGGCCAGCGTTCCGGAATATTCGCGCGGGAATCGCATCAGCAATGCGGACTTGATTTTCTTCTCCGCAGAAGCTCGAGAAGACCTCTCGCAGTTGAAATCTCTCTCTCGTTCAATTTCAAAATCAGGCGGAATTTGGGTGGTTTATCCGCGAGGCCAAAAACACATTCGCGAAATCGATGTTATCAATGCGGGGAAATCAGCCGGACTCACGGACAACAAAGTGTGCCGCTTCTCCGGCACACACACAGCCCTGCGCTTTGTAATTCCTCTAGCCAAGCGCTGAGCACTTCGGTTCACTCGGTTCGGCCATTAACCCCGTCGCCCGGTGGCGCGCCCGGCGTTCCTACATTGCTTTGAAGAATACGCGGCCGAAATTTTCGCTGCTCCGCTCGCGCGTGCGCCTTATCATGTTCCTATGGCGGTAAGGCTCGACGTCCGCAAACTTACGGTGGAATTGCCGACGCAGACCGGCTGGGTGCGGCCGGTGAACGAGGTATCTTTCACGCTCGGCGAAGGCGAAACGCTGGGCATTGTTGGGGAATCGGGCTCGGGCAAAACCATGCTTTCGCTGGCGCTGATGGGCCTGGAACCGCCCGGAGCGCGGAGGAAAGGCGAAGCGTGGCTGCACGAGCGCGATGGAGCTGCGGATTTACGAGGAATAAATCTTATCACTGCATCGTCCGATCGAAATGCGCGCGCTGCGCGGCCGCGAAATGGCCATGATTTTTCAGGAGCCGATGACGGCGCTCAATCCCGTGATGCGCGTGGGCGCGCAGATTGAAGAAGCGATCCGCGTGCACGAGAATCGGCGCAAATAAAAACGACATTCACCAGCGCGCGATTCGAGCGCTCGAACAGCGCCGCGTTATCCGAGCCGGAACTGCGCGCGCGGCAATATCCGCATCAGCTTTCGGGCGGCTTGCGACAGCGCGTGATGATAGCGATGGCGTTGGCACCCGGCCCGGGAATTCTAATTGCCGACGAACCCTCCACTGCTCTGGACGTGACGGTGCAAAAGCAAATTCTTGAATTGCTGGCCAAGCTGCGCAAAGAGCTTCAGCTTTCGCTGCTTTTCATCACGCACGATCTCGGAGTAGTGGCGCAGGTTGCCGATAGGATTATCGTGATGTATGCGGGCCGGATTGTGGAGGCCGGTCCAACGGCGGAAGTGCTGCGGCGGCCGCGCCATCCGTATACAGAAGGCCTGCTGCGGGCAGCCCCTCGTCTTGAGCGCGGGAATTTGATTCCGATCCCCGGCACGGTCCCGGCATTGAACGCGTTACCGCCCGGCTGCGCCTTTGCACCGCGGTGTCCTTACCGTGTAACCGAATGCGACGCTGCAATGCCGGAGCTTCGGCCGGCAAGTAAAAATCATAGCGCGAGGTGTATTCTCGTCCCATGTGCGCAGCCAACGACAACGAACTGAAGGCGCTTGTACGCGAACGATTCACGCGCACCGCGGAAGTTTTCGGCGACTATGCGGTCGCGCATCGTGTTGCGGACGCGGAGCTGCTTGCGCGCATGGTGTGCGCGGGCCCGAACGATCGCGCGGTCGATCTGGCCTGCGGACCGGGAACACTTGCGCTGCGACTTTGCTCGCCACGTGCGATCGATCTGCGCGCTCGACCTTACTCCCGCGATTCTCGCGCGTGCTCGCAGCAATGCAATTAAGGATGGACTCGCCAACCTTGTTTGCGTCCTTGGCGACGCGCAAGCTCTGCCGTTTGCGGATGGGTCTCTCGACCTCGCCGTCACCAGCTACAGCCTGCACCACATTTCGGATCCGGCGAAAGTGCTGCGGGAAATGGCGCGGGTGGTGAAGCCCGGCGGACGCGTGGGTGTGCTCGACATTGTGGTCCCGGAAGATCCCAAAGATTCGCGAGTTGAACCATCGAATCGAGTACATACGCGACAACTCGCATGCGCGCTCTCTTGCGCGAAGCGACTTCGAGCGGATTTTTGCCGCTGCGGGGCTGCGCATCGTTGCGACTGAAGTGCGAGGGCATCCTCGCACGTTCGATCATTGGATGCATGTCGCCGGATGGAAGCGCACGGATCCTGCATACATAGAAGCTCGCCGGTTGATGGAATCTTCGATGGCGGACGACGGCGCCGACTTTCATCCGCGATTCGAACCTGCCGACGTAGTAAAGCCCGGCGAGAAGCCGGGCATCTACATGGTCAACACCGGAATCTACATCGCCGCCGAGAAAATTTGAATGCAAGCCGAAACGCTTCTCGACGCCCGCAATCTCAGGAAATCGTATCCCATTTCGACGGGCGCGTTCACGAAATCCGAGCGCCGGACGGTCGCCGTGGACGATGTGAGTTTTGCGCTCGAGCGCGGAGAAACATTGGGGATTGTGGGCGAATCAGGATGCGGCAAAACGACGCTCGCGCGGATGCTGTTGCGGCTGATCGAGCCGGACTCGGGTGAAATCCGTTTTCGCGGCCAGAATTGGCTCGGCGCGCGCGGTACGGAGTCTGCGAGCGCTGCGACGCCGAATGCAAATGGTGTTTCAAGATCCGGTCGCGTCGCTGAATCCACGGATGCGCGTGGGAGCGATTGTCGGCGAGCCGCTGGCCGTCCATGAGCCGGACCTGTCGCGGACGAAGCGCCGCGAACGCGTATCGGAAATTCTGGAAGCAGTGGGCCTGGGCGCGGATTCGATGGATCGTTATCCGCATGAATTCTCCGGAGGCCAGCGCCAGCGAATTGGGATCGCGCGGGCTTTGATTCTACGGCCGGAGCTTGTGATCGCAGACGAGCCGGTTTCGGCGCTGGATGTTTCGGTCGGAGCGCAAATTCTGGAATTGCTGGCTCGCCTCCAGAGAGAATTCTCTCTGACGTTGATTCTTATCTCGCACAGTCTTCCCGTGGTCGCGCAACTCGCCACACGAGTAGCGGTGATGCAGAGCGGGCGAATCGTCGAAATCGGGGCTGCCGGCCAGGTGCTCGGCGCTCCGAGGCATCCGTACACAAAATCCCTCATCGCTGCCGTGCCGCAGATTCCCGCATGATGTGACGGCTGTTTTTGTTCGCGAGCCTCGCGAAGCCGATCCGCACTCTACTTTTCAGAGATCCACGTTCCCCAATTCGCATGAATTGCGATACACTCTGCCCGCCTGTAACTTTTCGTTGCGTTCAAGCGTACTCGAACTAGGAACCAGCGCTTCTACCCTTGACAGTCGGAGGAAAAGAACATGGCCAGCCCAGTGACGCCCTTCGCCGGAATCCGCGCCATCCGTTAGCTCGATCGGTCGAATTTTCGGCGCGATTTTCAACCCCAAGCCGACGTTTGAATCGATCGCGCAAGCGGCCCGACATGGATTCTGCCGCTGATTCTTGTCTGCACCCTCTCGAGTTTGGTCATGGACTTCATTCTTCGTCAGCGAGTTGATTGGCGAGCATTCGCTCAAGAGATACTTGAAATGCGAGTGCAGAAACAGATGGAATCCATGACGCCAGAACAGCGCGATCAGGTGATCGCGCAAACGGCAACGGGGCAGAAATACTCTGTATCGTATCGGCGCGGTGTCCTGGGAGATGCTACACTCGCCGCTATGCTAGTCGCTGCCTTATGCTGGCAGCTTTCAATCTCATGGCGGGCGCGGGCCTGAATTTCAAGACCGCGTTTTCCATCGTCGTCTATACCCTGGGTGCCTCGTGGAATCAAGGAGATCTTGGGAATCATCATTCTGTTCCTTAAAGATCCGAGTACCGATCAATCCATGAATTTTGTCGCCTCCAACGTGGGTGCATTTCTGTAGGAACTGATGCGCCGAATTGGCTACTGTCACTGGGGATTTCGATCGACATTTTCACTTTCTGGAGCATGGTCTCTGACGGGGATTGGTTTCTGCGCCGCGAATCCAAAGAAAATTAAGTTGGGCACTGCGATCGGCGTCGGTAGTGGGCGTTGTATCTTTATCTATGTGATTGTAAGCGTCGGCCTCGCGGCGGCCTTCTCCTGATACACTCGCTCGGATGGGATTTCAGTTTGAAGTAATTGCAACCGACCCGACCGGCGCGCGGCTGGGCCGGTTGACGACGCCGCACGGCATGATCGAAACGCCGGCGTTCATGCCGGTGGGCACGGCGGCAACGGTGAAGGCGCAGACCCAGGCGGACCTGGAATCGCTCGGCGTTCAGATTCTTCTATCCAACACCTACCATTTGTATCTTCGGCCTGGTCACGAACTCATCCGCGATATGGGCGGACTGCACAGCTTCATGTCGTGGCCCAGAGCAATTCTTACGGATTCTGGAGGCTACCAGGTCTTCAGTCTAAGCGAATTGCGCAAAGTAACGCGACGAAGGCGTAACGTTTCGCTCGCACCTGGACGGCACCACGCATTTCCTTTCACCTGAGAAGGCGCTCGAGATTGAGATCGCGCTTGGCGCAGATATCATTATGGTTCTCGATGAATGCATCGAAGCGCCTTCTACCGAGCAGCGCGCGGGGGAAGCTGCCACGCGTACACTCGATTGGGCGCGACGCTCGCGAGAATATTTTGCGAAGCACGGCGATTCCGCGCGGCAGATGCTTTTTGGAATCGTTCAAGGCGGGACCTACCCGGAGCTGAGGCGCGAAAACGCGGACGCGCTTGTAGAACTGAATTTCCCGGGCTATGCAATCGGAGGACTCGCCGTCGGTGAATCGCATAACATCACCTGCGACATGACGCGCGCGGCTACTTCACGCCTTCCCGCCGACCGGCCGCGCTATTTGATGGGGGTTGGCCGACCGGAGCAGCTTCCGGACTACGTCGCACTCGGCATCGACATGATGGATTGCGTACTGCCCACGCGCAGCGCCCGGCACGCGTGCCTTTATACTTCTCAAGGACGTCTGCTGATCAAGAATGCGCAATACGCAAAAGACTCGCGGCCGATTGACGAAAAGTGCGGCTGCGCTGTGTGCCAGCGCTACTCGCGCGCGTATCTGAGACACCTTTATTTGGCGGGCGAAACTCTCGCAGCCATCTTAAACACCCACCACAACATCTACTTTTACCTTGACATAATGCGTGGAATTCGCGAGGCTATTCGTTTTGGGAAGCTCGAAAGATTCCGCTCTGACCTTCAGGCCCGCCTCACATAGGCAAACCTAAGCAGATGTTGGGCGCCGTAAAAGGCGGAGGAGAGTCTTCGGAGCGCGGTTTGTTGGTTTGCCATCCCGTGGCCGGCGTACCCGCTTCAGCGGGAAAGGCGTAAGCATCGTGACAATGAGTTTAAGGACTTCTGAGCTCCTCGCGGCGACTTCGGTACAAGCGGCTCCGAGCGGGATCGCGCTCTTTCTTCCGCTGATCTTGATCATGGTCATTTTTTATTTTTTGATGATCCTGCCGGCGCAGCGCCGCCAGAAGAAAGTCGCGGACATGCTGAAAGCTCTGAAGACCGGCGACAAAGTGATCACCAATGGCGGAATCTACGGCACCATCGTCGGCTTGGAAGACGAAGCGGTGCAATTGCGGGTCGCCGAGCAAGTAAAGATGAAAGTGGCCCGCAGCGCAATTGCAGGACTTCAAGCAGAACCTCCGAAGGAGAGCTAGAAAGCCGGCATGAATTCCCAGCTCAGATGGAAATTTATTTTTATCGCTGCGGTGATACTCCTTTGCATTTATGGCCTTATAGGCGTACCGACGTTTCCGACATCTTGGTCGCAGATTAAGCAGAATCTTGCCGATCGCATCAAGCTTGGTTTGGATTTGAAGGGCGGCAGCCACTTAGTGCTTCAGGTGCAAGTCGATGAAGCCATCGGGCAGCGCTGCGACCAGGCTGTCGATCAGATCACGAAGCAAGTCCACGAGAAGAACATCACCGTCGGTGAAATTAGCCGAGTAGACGACACGCACATACTCGTACGCAACGTTGACCCGAACACGTCGGGGGCTTTCCGCGACCTGGTTAACAATCAATTTACGGACTGGGCTTTGTCGCCGGCCGCCGGTGAAGCGAACGGTTACGTGCTCGCGTATGAAGCCGTCAATCGTCGCGGATATTCGCCGCGATACGATGGATGAGGCGCTGGAGACCATCACGCGGCGTATCAACGCGCTCGGCCTCACGGAACCGACCATCGCTTTTACCGGTCGCGGCGACAATGAGATTCTCGTTGAACTTCCTGGAGAAGGTGACCCCACTCGAGCCAAATCCGTCATTCAAGCTGGCGGACAGCTTGAACTCAAGCGGGTAGTTGACGACCAAACATTTCCTTCGGAAAGCGCAGCGCGAGCGAGTCACGGCGGAGTCCTGCCCCCCGGCACCGAAATCGTCGTGGGCAAAGGCGAAAGCACTCAAGCGGGCCAGCCGACGCAGCAGGCTTATTACATCCTTGATCGCGCGCCCATTATCACCGGACAAGACTTGCGTGGGGCGACTCCGGCGCCCAGCTCCAATTATCCGGGCCAGTACGAAGTACGTTTTCAACTTTCCACGGCCTCCGCGGCGCGATTCGGTCCCTTCACGGAAGCGAACATCGGACATCGGATGGCTATCGTCTTGGATCACAAGGTTTATACTGCCCCCACGATTAACGGGCGCATTGAGGACTCCGGAATTATTGAAGGTAATTTCAGTCAGGAATCTGCGCAAGATTTGTCACTCGTGTTGCGCGCGGGAGCCTTGCCGGCGTCGATCAAATACCTTGAAGAGCGCACAGTGGGGCCATCTTTGGGGGCCGATTCCATCCGCGAAGGTGTCCGCGCATCCATCGGAAGCATCATCGTTGTGATGATATTCCTTGTGATCTACTACCGTCTAAGCGGTGTCAATGCGGTAGTGGCTCTCACGATGAACCTCCTAATCCTGCTGGCGTTTATGGCTTATGCGGGAGCGGTACTTACGCTGCCCGGTATTGCCGGCGTGATTTTGACCATTGGCATGGGCGTGGACTCCAACGTTTTGGTATTTGAGCGCATCAGAGAAGAGCTACGGAGTGGAAAAGCTCCGGCCTCGGCGGTGGCTGTGGGGTTTGACCGGGCATTCCTGACGATCATTGATACGCACGTAACTACCATCGTTTCAGCGGTTTTCCTGTTTTTGTTCGGAGCCGGGACACCGGTGCGAGGATTTGCCATAACGTTGGTGATTGGGTTGCTCTCTAACGTGTTTACTTCGATTTACGTTTCGCGGGCTATTTTCGATTGGCACCTGTCTCGCATGGACAGGCAAGCTGGGCTAAGTATCTAGTTTTGGGAACAATCCGGGATGAAGCGGTGTCAAATAAAGGCGGATAGGACTCGATGGAATTCTTTCGCAACGTGAACGTCGATTGGATGGGAAAGGCGAAGTATTTCGTCGCGCTGTCCCTGATCCTTCTGGCCGTCGGCTGGATTTCAATTCTGCGGAACGGCGGGTTGCGCTACGGAATTGATTTTCGAGGCGGCACGCTGGTTTATGTGCGGTTTTCGGGACCCGCTCCCGTCAATCAGATTCGCAAGGGCCTGCAGGACTGCCGGCCTGGCCAACAGTTCCATTCAAACCATCAGCGACAACGTGTTAAACGGCAATTCGCAGAACGATGTGGTGATCGGCATCGAGAAGAAGGGCGAAGGCGACGAAGCGCTCGACGCCAGTAAGCAAGCGATCCTGGATGTTTTGCACCGGACATTCGGAACGGCAAACACAGCTGGAAAGCAAGACTTCAACTCGATTACGCCTTCTAGTCTTGCTGCCTATTTGACACAGAAGGATCCGCTTTCGCTGGGCACGAATGCCAACGATCGTTACAACCAGCTCGCGCAGAGACTTACCAGCGCGCGGGACAAAGAACATGGCGGCATCGTTACGAACTTCGATGATTTGAAAAACGTCGATGGCGCGACACCGGGCGTTTTGGCTGCGTTAAAAGACGGTTTCGCCTTGGATAATTTTACGATACGAGACGTTGAGGTTGTCGGACCGAAAGTCGGCGCTCAGCTGAGACGCCAGGCGATTCTTGCAACCCTCTATGCTCTAGCGGGCATGTTGTTATATATTGCCTTCCGGTTCGAATGGGTGTACGGAGCGGCGGCTGTTATCGCCGTTTTTCACGACGTGCTCATCACGCTGGGCTTCTTCTCGATATTTCATTTCGAGATTTCGTTGACGGTTATCGCAGCGCTGTTGACTCTGGTCGGCTATTCGATGAACGATACGATCGTCATCTTCGACCGCGTGCGAGAAGACCTCAGGCTGATGCGGCGCGAGCCGTTCGCTCAGGTGGTGAACAAAGCCATCAATCAGACTCTATCGCGGACGATTTTGACTAGTGGACTCACTTTTTTAACCGTCCTGGTTTTATTCCTGATGGGCGGAGAGGTTCTTCGAGCGTTCTCTTTTGCCATGGTGGTAGGAGTTGTGGTAGGTACGTACTCCAGTTTCGGAATTGCGGCACCCATCGTGGTGCTGTGGAATAAGTACAGAGGACAAGGAACTGCCGCACGCGCCGGATCCGCAGCCGATAAACGCGTGGCGGCAGGTGCAAGGAGGTAGCTATGTTTGACGATCTGGTCATTTCCAGTGCGAACCCGATAAAGACAAACAAGCCCTGGACGGTAGCGTTGTCATTTGCGGTTCAGATTGGGATTGTGCTCGTGATGATCCTGATTCCGCTGATCTACACGGAAGCGCTGCCCAAACAATTGCTTACCACTTTCCTTGTGGCGCCTCCTCCGCCACCCCCGCCGCCGCCCCCTGCGGCCGCGATACAAAGGATCGTTAAGCCCGTGGCGCGCTTGATTCACAACGGGCAGATGACGGCTCCAACGGTGATCCCGAAAAAAGTCGAGATGATTAAGGAAGAGGAATTGCCGCCGGACGTGGGCGCCGTGGGTGTGACCGGTGGCGTACCGGGCGGAGTTCCGGGCGGACAGGCCGGAGGTGTTCTCGGTGGAATCATTGGTGGTACGGGCGCAGGATTACCGCCTCCCGCCGAAGGTCGCTCCATCTCGTATTCGCGTCGGCGGTAATGTGGCGCAGGCAAACTTGATTCACGAGGTGACGCCCACATATCCAGCGATCGCGAAGACTGCGCATATTTCACGGAACCATACTCCTTCATGCGATTATCGGGAAGGACGGCACGGTGCAGAACCTCCAGTACATCTCTGGCCCGCCGTTGTTGATGCAGAGCGCGATGGACGCCGTGAGGCAGTGGCGCTATAAGCCTACACTGCTCAATGGCGACCCGGTCGATGTGGACACTACAATTTCGGTTGTGTTTACCTTGGGTGGTTAAGAAGGGCACGGTTCGGGCGTCCTCTTGGGGGTCTGGGCTGATTGGCAGTTAATTCCGACCGGCAGAATATTTCTGCCGTGATCGTTTCGCACGAATGGAGGAGCAAACTCTATGCTTTCGAATTTTCTTTTGGCCAGTCTGGTGATGTTTCAGCAGCAGGAGGTCGGCTGGGATTTGCTTACGATGTGGCACAACATGGGCTATCCGGCCAAAACGGTCGTCTTCATTCTCTTCATCATGTCCGCATGGTCGGTGGGCATCATGATCGACCGGGCGCTGATGTACAGCGCAGCGCGGAAGCAGTCCCGCGTTTTCGTCCAGCAGGTCGCGGGCGCGCTTAAAGACAACAAGCTTGACGAAGCAATTTCGATCGCCGAGCGGAATAAGAAGAGCCACATTGCCAAGGTAGTGGCGACGGGCCTCTCCGAATTCCAAGCGGCTTCGGCGCAAGTAGGCGACGAAGAAGTGATCGAGGCAGCCAAGCGCGGACTTGAGCGTTCGGTGGCCATCGTTCACGCTGAAATGAAGCGCGGCCTCTCCGGACTCGCCACGATCGGATCAACGGCTCCATTCGTCGGGCTGTTCGGAACGGTCATGGGCATCATCAACGCGTTCAAAGGTATTTCGGCATCCAAGGCGACCGGACTGTCGGCAGTAGCCGGCGGTATCGCGGAAGCCCTGGTGACCACGGCGCTCGGCCTGCTTGTCGCGGTGCCCGCGGTGTGGACCTTCAACTACTTCACGAACAAAGTGGAAGCTTTCGACGTCGAGATGGACAATTCCTCGATGGAGTTGATCAACTACTTCATCACCCGCCGGGGCGGAAAGAAGTAACTCATGGGATACAAACCCAAAGCACCACCAGTGATGGCTTCACCAAACGTGATTCCGATGGCGGACATCATGCTGGTGTTGTTGATTATTTTCATGGTAGTGACGCCCATGTTGCAGAAGGGCGTGTCGGTGGATATGGCCAAGGCAAATAACGCTCAGGACATGCAGGATGCCGACAAGGACGATGCCATCATTGTGGCAGTCACCCGGGATGGCCATATGTACTTGGGAAGCACGCAAGTAAACCTGGACGAGATCACAACCAAGGTAAAAGATTTACTTGCGAACCGGCTCGACAAGACCGTCTTCGTTCGTTCCGATCAGCGCGCAAAGTACGGCGAAGTAGTTAAGGCGGTTGACGAAGTCCGGTCTGCAGGTGTGGACAAGATCGGCTTGCTTACTGAAAAGAACCGGCTGAAGAGTGGTGCTCCCGCGGCTCCGCCTCCACCAGGAGCCGACTAGCAGGGCGGAAACATCGTAAAGGAGTCTTTCCATGGGAATGGCAGTTGGAGGAAACAAAGGATCGATGTCGGAACCGAACATCGTTCCGCTTATTGATGTGCTGCTCGTGCTCATCATTATATTTATGGTGATCACGCCTACGACGCCGCAAGGTCTCGATACGCTGGTGCCGCAGCCATCCCCGCCCAACCAACCGGAAAACAAGGAACTGCTGGCTAAGACCATTGTGGTCCAGGTCACCGCAAGCGGCAAAGTACTGATCAACCAGGATGAGGTTACTTGGGACGACCTCGGATCTCGCTTGGACGATATCTTCAAGTTGCGTGCAGAAAAAGTGGCTTTCGTTAAAGGTGACGACGCTGTTGACTTCGGCCAAGTCGCGCGTGCGATTGACATTATGCGCGGAGCGGGGATCGATAGCGTAGGCTTGATCACCGCCAAGGTCGAAGCGGGTCAGTAGCGATAGTCCTCAAGAAGATTGTGCTAGTCTCGTCGGCTAAGGCGATGGGCAAACGGCTGGCGCAGTTTTCATCAAGGAGAGCACGGGATGCAGCGGAAGCTTCACACATTTTTTGTTCTAGCCATTGTTTTAATTTCACTCGCCGTCTGGAGCCGGATGCGACAAGCTCCGCGCACGCGACAAGCTTAACAAGGGCGTACAGGCCTACAAGGCTAACCAGACTGACCGGGCTATTGAAGACTTCAAAGAAGCCAAAGAGTTCGATCCTTCGCTGACGAATGCGAGGCTCTATCTCGCCACCGCGTACGCAACGCAGTACATCCCCGGCGCTCCCTCCGATGAAAATATCCGCATGGGCCAACAGGCCATGCAGGAATGGCAAGAAGTCCTGGATAAAGATCCAAACAATCTGAATGCAATTGATGGCATCGGCTCAATTCTCTACAGCATGGCCAGCACGCCGTTCGATCCCAAGAAGATGGAAGAATCGAAGGCTTACCATGAGAGGCACATCCAGATTAAGCCTTCCGACCCGGAGCCGTATTACTGGATCGGCGTAATTGATTGGTCGCTCGCGTTCCGCGGAAATAAGGACATGCGCGAGGAGTACAACAAGACTGCCAAAAAGACCATCAAGGATACGGATCCGATGCCGGCCGCCCTCGCCACTCAGTTCCAGCAGAAATACGGAGCGATAGTGGATGAGGGCATCGCGGACCTTCAAAAAGCCATGGGATTGCGCCCGGATTATGACGACGCAATGGCTTACCTGAATCTCCTTTATCGCCAAAAGTCTGATATGGAGACCACTCCCGAGGCGCGCGACGCCGACATCAAACTGGCGGACGACTTGGTGGATAAGGTCAAGGCCATCAAGCAGAAAAAGATGGAGAATCCGGAGCCGAGTTCTTAGGTCAACCTGAAATTTCTTACTTGCGCCGGCGGCCCGATCAAGGCAGCCGGCGTTTTTTTCTCAGAGTGTCTTCGGCTAACGCGTCCGTCAGTCCGCGACCTTCGATTTATCCACAGGTTCTCTCACTAAGCTTCGAAAGGATTGTTCCTCCGAACTTCAGCCCTTAAACGAACGTCAACAAGCAATTATAGAAAACTCGCGGCGCGATGACCGAAGGGCTAGAATAACGGCTATATGGAACCGGCAGGCAAACCCGCCATTTCGCAGGCCGCCAGACGCGCAGTCGATTTGCGCTTTGTCGAGTTGATGGACAAGTTGCGCCGCAACCGCCCCGGGGATGATCTTGAACTTCTGCGCCGCGCCTACGATTTTGCGGCCGAACAGCATAAAACGCAGACGCGCCTGTCCGGCGAACCGTTTCTATCGCATCCCGTCGAAGTAGCGCACATTCTCGCGGGAATGAAACTGGATGTAACATCCCTCTGCGCTGCTCTTCTTCACGACGTTGTCGAAGATACGAAAATCCCTCTGAGCGAGATCTCTGACCATTTTGGCGCCGATGTGGCGCAACTCGTCGAGGGCACAACCAAAATCAGCCGCCTGGATTTGCTGGCGCCGGAAGCTCGCCAGGCAGAAAACGTTCGAAAGATGCTTCTGGCCATGGTGAACGACGTACGGGTCGTGGTCATAAAGCTTGCCGATCGCTTGCACAACATGCGCACGCTTGAATACCTCGATACCGAGCGCCAGCAGCGCATCGCCCGCGAAACTCTCGATATCTACGCGCCCGTTGCCAATCGTCTCGGCATGGGTTTGATTCGCGGCGAACTCGAAGACGTTTCCTTTCGCTATTTGGAACCGGAAGCGTTTTTCGAGGTACAGAAAAAGCTGGCCTCGAAACAGAAAGTTTTCGACAAATTCTTACAAGAAGTGCAAAGTTCGATCCGCGACAAACTGGTCGAGAACGGAATCCCCGCCGAAGTCCAGGCGCGCGTGAAACGTTTTTATTCCCTCCACCTGAAAATCCAAAAGCAGCAACGCACTTTCGACCAGGTTTTCGATCTTTTGGCCGTGCGCGTGATCACCGATACGGTAAAAAACTGCTACGCAGCTCTCGGCGTGATCCACCAGATCTGGCCGCCCGTTCCCGGCCGGTTTAAAGACTACATCGCTATGCCGCGGCCGAACCTTTATCAATCGCTGCATACCACGGTGATTCATGGCGGCCAGCCGTTTGAAGTTCAGCTTCGGACGCAGGAGATGCATCGCATCGCCGAGCAAGGTGTGGCGGCCCACTGGAAATATAAAGATGGCCGTGAGGTATCGCAGTCCGACGACCAGCGAATCGTGTGGATGCGCCAGTTGATTGAATGGGTGCAGGAGATGCAGGAGCCCAGCGAGTTTCTCTCGACACTTCGCGTCGATCTCTACCCCGAAGAAGTTTATACGTTCTCGCCGAAAGGCCGAGTTGTGGTGCTTCCTCGCGGCGCCACACCCATTGATTTCGCATACGCCATCCACACCGAAGTGGGACATCAATGCGTCGGCGCCAGAGTGAATGGCGCGATCGTCCCGTTGCGTCACGCGCTCGCTAATGGAGACGTTGTTGAGATCGTCACGCAAAAAGGGCATGAGCCCTCTCGCGACTGGCTTTCGTCCATTCAAACTTCGCGTGCGCGAAGCAAAATCCGCCAGTGGATCAATCTTCATGAGCGTGATCAAGCCACCGATGTGGGGCGCCGACTGCTCGAGAAGGAAGCTCGCCAGACCGGAGCAAGCCTGAAAAAGGTCTCGGACGAGGACTGGGCGCGCGTTGCATCCGAATACGGTTGCAGCCGTATTGAAGATCTCTACGCTGAATTGGGCTATGGAAAATGGTCCGCGCGACAAGTTTTCGCCAAGGCGACCGGCCAGCCGCTCGTTGAACCGACCGAAGAAAAGCAGCCAAAACTCGTTTCCACTGTTAAACGCATGCTCGGAATGGACGATTCGGCGATTCTTGTCCACGGAAATGATGGCCTGATGGTCTTTCGCTCAAAATGCTGCAATCCGATTCCTGGCGACGACATCGTGGGGTACATCACCCGTGGCCGCGGTATCGCGGTGCACAGTAAGAATTGCCCGAACGTGCAGAATTTGCTCTACGAAGCGGAGCGGCGAATTCCGGTGGAATGGGCCGGAGAGTCAAAGGCTACGTTTCCGGTTCGTTTGCGAATTTTCACGGAAGACCGTCCCGGAATACTGGCCGGCATCACCGCTGTGATCAGCGACAACGGCGCTAATATCCGCACGTTTGAAAGCGGCGGCAAAGATTTACGTGCGCGCATCGAAGTAGCGCTCGATGTGCACGATCGCAAACAGCTTGAGCGAATTTTGAACGGGATCAAACGGATTCCCGGCGTGTTTGACATCGAACGCGTTTATAACGTCTGATCGATATCTCCGGATAGCCGTCCACCACTTCAAAAACGGTTAATCAGTCGGCGACAGCTCTGCGCGGCTCGAACCTCGTTTCTCGTGACCGTAGGTAGAATCAGATCAATGGAAAGTGTTCGAACGCATAAATCTGCAAGTGTGCTTTTCCGCGGCGCAGGTCACGTATTTCTCGGCATTTCCGCAATTGTATTCTTCTCGCTAATGCTTCTTGGTCGCCGGATGTGAGCGCATGATGCCGCTTGATACCAAGCCTCTCGACATCGCAGGAATGACTTACCCCGCGATCAAGCAGTTACAAGCGATGGATATCACGAGAGCTGAACTTGCCGAGATTGCGAAAGCTCGCGCGGCAGGACTTCCCGACGAGGCTTGCATCGAAATCGTGCGGATATATCATGTCCGTAACCGTCCCTTCAACGCGGGCGACACGGTCGCCGGCCTGGTTCAAGCGCATCTGCGCGCGGATACGATTCTCGATCTGGCGAGTCTTGATCAACTGGGCGTTAACGCAGGCGAATTGCGATTGATACGTCTTGCTGGTCTCTCGGATTCTATCGTCCTCGAGGTGGCTCGCCACGAGGCGGCGGGGAAGCCGGTTCTGTCCGGAGCTGCCCTTTCGAACATGAGAAACGCCGGGATGCGCGAATCCATACTGCTTGAACTTGTACGGCGGGGAGTTCCTGATTCCGAAGGCCCCACGATTATCAGATTGCATCGTCACGGTGCAAGCGAAGCGGACATTCTTCGCCGTTATCCTGCTGCTTAAGCGCGATCTAGTTCACCTGAGATTCCCGTTCGTTCTTCCATTTCTGCCTTTTCCCGCTCGAACTTGCTCGGTAGAATCTCTTCACCTTGAAACGACCGGTCAGCAGCACGGCGAAACATTCTGCCCCGCATTCACTTCTGAACGGCGCGCTCGCGCTTTGTCTCGTTTTATGCACTGCGAGTTGCACCGTCTCCGTGGCGCCCGCTTATCGAATTATTAAGGAATCGCTTGAGACGCAATTCGTCCCTGGCCAGAATCCTGAGCTTCGCGTGCGCGCGAGCTACACTCTCGAAAATTACGGTAACGGCGGTTTAGCTTCTATCGATGTGATTCTCCCGGACAAGAGTAGCTACGGATTAAAGGGCCTGCTTATAAAAGTCAACGGCCGCGAGGCTACTGTTGCCGAACTCTCGGTGGACCCCCAAGAAGCCGGGTTAAGCAAGTTTCGAATTCCGCTTGATCCTTCATGGAATCAGAAACAGAGACGCGACCTCGTCATCGAGTATTCTTTTGCCTCGCCCGAAGATTCCGGCGTGAACATCGGTCTGAGCTCCACATCCTTCCATGTCGTCTCGCACGCGTGGTTTCCTTTGCTGCAGCCTCCTAACCACGTGCTGTCTCCATTTCCTGCTAGTCCGGAGCGCATAACCTATACGGTCCAAGCTCCGGGTAATTTTCTTCTGCTGGCGCCGGGAAAGCGGGTGGGTCGAACGAAAAATGGCGAAGAAGTTAAATCTCGATTCGAATTGCGCAGCAGCGATCCCGCGCCTTTCATCGTCGCTGGACGATATGTAGATTCCTGCTCGAATGGCCGGGAGTGCGGGGCCTCCTTCTGGACTCTCGAACCGCTTAAGGGAGATTGGGCGTCCGCCGAGGAACAAATTGCATCAGACTGGAATATTCTCCAGAAGAATTTCGGGCCTCTTGGGAAAACGAATCTTGCTCCCCACGTAGTCGAATCTCCAGGACTGCGTCACATTGGCGACGACATGCCGTCAGCTGTTCCTTTTTTCGGCGGCGTGCTCGTCAATCCGCAAGCGATATCACAGGGCGTCCATAGTGGAGAGTTCTTGGATTTGGTTGCGCACGCACTGGCGGGCAATTGGTTCGGCGTTCAGATATATTCGTCGAATTCAGCGGTAGGCATCAGCGAAGGCTTATCCGAATATGCCGTTATCGTAATCGATGAAGCGCGTCATGGCGATTCCGCGCGGAATAGTCGCATATTGAAATTTCTTCATGAGTACGACGCCGCGTGCAAAGAAGCGGTCGAAAAGCCGATTATTGCGACCACCATTTCTGATTCTATCGAGCAGCGCCGCATCGCCCTGGCAAAAGCTCCGTTGTTTTTTATCGCGCTTGAAGATGCTTATGGCGAAGCGTCCGTGCGACAAGCCCTCGCGCAGGTAGTCAGCTTGTTGCGCGGTCAGGAAGTTGGATTTCAAGACACTCCGCGCAGCGCTCGAGAATGTAACGAATAAGGATCTTGTCCCGATATTCCGCGCGTGGCTTTACAAACCGGGCATTCCCGCGGAATTCAGAGAAAAATACCAGCGGGCGGCAGTCGGCAAAAACTAGAACAAAAGACATGGTCTCAAGGAGGCGTGGTGAGGGAAATTATCTCGACCGACAAAGGGCCTAAGGCGATAGGCCCGTATTCACAGGCAATCAAAGCGAACGGCTTCGTGTTTATTTCCGGCCAAACGGCATTCGATCCCGCTGCCGGCAAACCGATAGAAGGCGACACCGCAAAACAAACCGAGCGCACGCTCGAAAACCTGAAAGCGATCCTAGAAGCTGCAGGCTCTTCACTCGATCGCGCGGTAAAGGTTAGTGTATTCCTAAAAGACATGAACGATTTTTCAGCCATGAACGAAGTGTACGCGCGCTACTTTCCGGCGAATCCTCCGGCGCGATCGACGGTCGAAGTTGCCCGGCTCCCTCGCGATTTCCGCGTCGAAATTGACTTGATCGCGTTAGCTTAAGAAGTTTCAGCGAGTATTGATGACACTAGATACGCAGATCGGCGGTCCGAGCGGCAAGTTTCCGGCTACGCGATGGTCGGCGGTCCGCGCCGCTCGCAGTAATGATCTAGCCGAGCGAAAGCGGGATAATTGGTCACGTCGGCGACCGCAATCTTAAATTGCGTTGCCAACTCAGTGCCCTCCCGGTCTTGATCGGTGAAAGTACGAAAAAGCCCACGCTCGAACAACAACTCGGATAGTAGTCAGCCGTTAACCCATTCGCCGTCAGTCCCTTGGCGAATGGCATGCCATCCGTTTTTTCAGTATCCTAGACAACGTTCATATTCTGGTAAAGGAACCGAGGGCAGGATGATCGCGTCTTTGGATCTCCCTCGTTTTAGTCGTGTATGTCGTCGCTCGTAAGCGGCCTTGATCTGAATTTAATCGGATGGGTACATGAATAATTCGCAATTCGATCTGATTGTGATCGGCAGCGGCCCTGCGGGACAAAAAGGCGCCATCTGCGCCGCGAAAATGCGCAAGCGTGTTGCGGTGATCGACCGCACACTAATGATTGGCGGAGTCTGCGTCCACACTGGAACAATCCCCAGTAAGAGCGTTCGCGAAGCTATTTTTCAGCTCACTGGAAATGCGGTCAGGGCATTTTACGGAGAAAGCTACCGCGGGAAAAATGACATTACAGTTCCGGAACTTTCCTTCCGCGTGAAAGCGATCGTCTCGCGAGAGACAGACGTGATTCGCTCGCAGCTCAAGCGCAACGGTGTGTCTGTCTTTCAGGGCACCGCTCAATTTGTGGATCCGCACACCCTGGAAGTCCAGGGAGACACCGAGAAAATTACAGTGCGCGGGGATCATATTCTGATCGCCTGCGGCACACGCCCGGCTCGAGATCCTCAGATTCCATTTGATGACAAACGAATTGTTGATACCGACAGTATTTCCTGCATGGAGGGATTGCCCAGGGAAATTATCGTGGTCGGCGCGGGCGTGGTCGGTCTTGAGTACACGTCATTTTTCGCGGCCTTGGGAATCGAAGTCACATTAATAGACCAGCGTCCCACGATCCTGGATTTCGTCGACCGCGAGATCATGGAAGCCCTGGCCTATCACCTGCGCCAGATGGGCACGACTTTCCGTCTCGGCGAAAAAGTGACACGAGTCGGAATCGATCCCAACCGCGACCGCGTTTTTGCCGAACTCGAAAGCGGAAAGAAAGTACAAGGCGACGCGCTCATCTACGCGGTTGGCCGCCAAGCAAATGGCGACAGGCTTAATCTCGCGGCTGCGGGTATGGAAGCCGATTCGCGCGGCAAGATCAAAGTCAACGAACATTATCAGACCGCTGTTCCGCACATTTACGCCGCCGGCGACATCATCGGTTTCCCCGCGCTTGCCAGCACTTCCATGGAACAGGGCCGGCTCTCGAGTTGCCACATGTTCGGCGCGCCTTCTGAACATATGTCTGATTTATTTCCGTACGGCATTTACACCATCCCGGAAATTTCCATGGTGGGCCAAAACGAAGAACAGCTCACCGCCGCCAAAATTCCTTACGAAGTGGGCATTGCCAAATACGCCGAGCTTGCCAAGAGCATGATGCTGGGCGATGAGACCGGCATGTTGAAACTTCTTTTCGACCGCAATACCCTGAAACTTCTTGGCGTTCACGTTATCGGACAGCGTGCCACCGAAATCATTCACATCGGCCAGTCCGTTCTTTATTACGGCGGCAAAGTTGACTATTTCCGCGATACCGTCTTCAACTATCCAACTCTCGCTGAAGCCTACAAAGTCGCCGCACTCGACGGCCTCAACAAGCTGTAGCCGCAACCCTGCGGATTATTCCACCACGGCCCGACTTGGATAATTTGTCTGTACTTCCGCTATACGGCTCTTTGGTGGGACATGCTAGAATCGTGAAATCCAAGCGGGCAACCTGCCTGCCGTGGGCCTGTAGCTCAGGTGGCTAGAGCGCGCCCCTGATAAGGGCGAGGTCGGTAGTTCAAGTCTACCCAGGCCCACCAATACTTTCCCAAATCCAATCAGCTAGCGGCAGCGGGTTTCCCATGTTCGATGCCATGTATGGTAGCCGTCAGAATAACCAAGCTCCAATTGCAATGTAAATCCAGAGCAGCGTATTGACTCTGACCGTCGTCGATGTCCGCTTTAGCGACAATCTATCCCGGAACCGCGCAGCGCATAAGCGCGGCCTCCGAAAAATGACCCCTAAGTACTTTCTTGGCATAGTCTTTGACGGATTGATAGAGGCCCGAAGCTTGCTTGCATCCTCGCGCCAGTTCCTGCGGAGGTGTTCCGGATGCCGACCCTCTACCAAAATTGATACATTAATACGGAAGTCGCTTCATGGCACGGATCGCAAAATTCGCACACTAAAGGGGTGAGTATGAGGAAAGGCAGTAATAGTCATGGGATTGGCTGTACAGTTCGTGCTGCTTGCGCCCGCCATGTTTGCGCAACGCATACCTGCGATCGCTACGCCCCTCCACTATCAGATCACCATCACACCAGATTTGGCGAATGAGAACTTTGCCGGCGATGAAACGATCCAAATTGATCTTCTGAAACCGTCCGCATCCATCACGTTGAACGCTGCGGAGATCAAGTTTGCGGAAGTAATCATCGCGTCAGGCGGCAAGACCCAGACCGCCCAAGTAACCAGCGACGAAAAGAATGAAATGGCCACTTTTACGGTGGCAGAACCGCTTCAAGCCGGAGCCGCCGAAATCCACATCCGCTATACCGGCATCCTCAATGGCCAACTCCGCGGCCTCTATTTGAGCAAAGCAAACAATCGCAAATACGCGATTACGCAGCTCGAGAATACCGACGCGCGCAGAATGTATCCATCATTCGACGAGCCTTCTTACAAAGCGACATTCGACATCACCGCAATCATTGATAAGGGCGACACCGCCATCTCGAACGGCAAAATTATTTCCGACACGCCTGGACCGGGTGATGGCAAACACACGCTGAAGTTTTCCACTACGCCTAAAATGTCGTCTTATCTTGTCGCGCTCGCTGTCGGTGACTGGGAGTGCCTGGAAGGCAGCGCCGACGATATTCCCATTCGTGTTTGCGGAGTTCCCGGCAAAAAGCAATACGCCGGGTTCGCCCTTGAAGCCGCCGAGTACACCATGAAATTTTACAATCGTTATTTCGCAATCAAATATCCGTACGGCAAACTCGATATCTTGGGTGTCGCGGATTTCTCCGCAGGCGCCATGGAAAATACGGCCTGCATCATCTCTCGCGATTTGCTGTTTGTGGATCCAAAGCAATCCTCCTATTTTCTGCGAAAAATTGTAGCCCAGGATCTTGTTGCGCATGAAATGGCCCATCAGTGGTTCGGCGACCTGGTCACCATGAAATGGTGGGACGACGTGTGGCTCAACGAAGGCTTTGCCACCTGGATGTCGTTCAAGCCCATGGAAGCCTGGAAACCTGAGTGGAATTTCCAGACCGACGCCGTGAGTTCAAGCACCGGAGCCATGGACACCGATTCGCTCAGCTCCACTCGCGCGATTGAAGCTCACGCCGAAACTCCCGCGCAGATTCAGGAATTGTTCGACGGCATCACCTACAACAAAGCGGCAGCAGTACTCTCCATGGTGGAAGGCGATGTCAGCGAAGACGTTTTTCGCAAAGGGGTGAACTCCTACCTCGCCAAGTATTCTTACTCCAACGCTACTTCGGAGGATTTCTGGAATGAAATTACGCAGGTATCGCATCAGCCCGTGGACCGCATCATGGAAACCTTCGTTAAACAGACCGGTGTGCCGCTGGTGACTCTCCGAACGGTCTGCGAGGGCGGAAAAACGAAAGTGACGTTATCTCAGCAACGCTATTTCTCCGATCGCGTCACATTCGAAGCTGGTTCGAAAGAACAGTGGCAAATTCCCGTTTGCTTGAAGAGCGGGAAACGACGAGAAGTGCCAGCTCCTGAGCCTCCAAAGAACAGCAAGTCATTCTGCCGGGATGCGGAACTGCAGTCTTTGGCAATGCAGGCGCGCGGGGCTACTACCGCTCGGGTTACGATCCGGAAAACTTGAAGCTGATTTCCTCTTCTGCTGAGCGCTCCCTCTCTCCCGGCGAGCGATATTTGCTTCTGAACGATGTGAGTGCGCAGGTGAGCTTGAACCGTCTGACGGCGGGCGACGTATTAGCACTCGCCCAGGACATGAAAGACGACACCTCTACTGCTGTGATCAATTACCTCTCGAACCAACTCACCTTTGCAGCCGATTACCTCGTCACCGACGCGGATCGCACGCAATACCAAGCCTGGATTCGCGCCACTTTCAGTCCCGTCGCTGAGAAGCTTGGTTGGGTTGCGGCCTCCGATGATTCTGACGAAACGCGGGCCCGCCGTGCTGCCCTGTTCACCATACTCGGTTTGACAGGTCACGATCCCAAGGTCATCCAGATGTCGAAGGATATGGTTGACAAGGCGCTCAACGGCGAAGCCGTCGATCATGCAATGCTTTCCGCGGCGCTGCGCATCACAGCCCGTGACGGCGACGCGACGCTGTACAACAGAATCTTGGCCCACTTCGCGCAAATAAAGACTCAGGACGAATTTATCCTGTATGGCCAGATGTTGTGCCTCTTTAGCGATCCCGTTCAGCTGACGCGTACTCTTAATTTCGCAATCTCTCCCATGATGCGCGCGCAGGACGCGCCACGAGTGATCAGTGCGGTAATGGCAAATCCCGCTGGGCACCAAGTCGCATGGGATTTTGTTCGGCAGCATTGGACTGAGATCGAAGCCAAGTTCAGCAATTATTCCGATGCTTCGCTGGTGCAAGACACCAGCGTCTTTTGTGATACGGACAAGCGTGATGAAGTGCAGCAATTCTTCACGGAACACAAAATTCCGGCAGCCGAGCGCGAGTTGAAATTGGCGCTGGAACAAATTAACGTTTGCATCGACGTGCGTACACACCAGCAACCATTTTTGCAATCCTGGCTTCAACAGCATCAATCCGGCGTCGCGGCCAATGGCTCAGGGGCAAACTGATCGGCGCATTAGCTCAAGGCCGATGAATAAAAGGCTCGCGGTTCGAAATGTATCCATTCGGACAAAGGAGGCGTCATGGCAAAGATGGAACGCATTAGGGAATCGCTGGAAGGGAACTCAGCTTGGAGCACCTAAGACAGCGTCAGCAGGCAGGGCTGGCGAATCGTTGGTGTGGAGTGGGAACGAGAGACGGAAGACGACATTGAACGCGCGTCCGTGACGGTGCAAGACGCCCCTTTTGGCACACGCGTTTCCGGCGATTGCGAGCACCTGGAAGAAAACCCTCCTGAAATGCAGTTTCTTCTGTCGATGATGGAGTTAATTATCCAGGACATTTCTCTGACCAAGGTGGCCGAGGAGCTCAACAAGAAAGGCTTTCTCACTCGCAAAGGAACGGAGTGGGGCCCGGTTGCGGTGTTCAATATGCTGCCGCGCCTCATCGAACTCACGCCGAGGATTTTCGCCAGTCAGGAATGGGTTGAGCGCCGGAAACGGCTCACTCTCGTCTATTAGCGGCTGGGGTTAAGCCCGGTATTGACAGAACGGTATTTCTCTCAATACAGTTAAACTGGTAAGAGTCTCTTACAGTTGCTATATTTTCCCCGGTTAAAACTGGAGCGTTCAGAGTATTTTCTTGGGAGGCGTACATGCTGAAGTCAAAGCACATTTTCTCAAGCCTGTTAGTTCTCGCTGCTTTGATCGTCAGCGTGCTCCCTGCGCACGCTCAAAACCAGCCGACATCCCCTAACAATGTGTCCGTCACCACCTACGTCACCGTCCTTGGCCCCAAATACACTGCGCCTCCAGCGTTGAGCAAAGCCGATGTAAACGTCGATGAAGGGAAACAAAAGAGAGAGGTGACCAACTGGATTCCGGCGCAGGGCGATAAGGCTGGACTTCTCCTCGCCATCGTCATCGACGACGCGGATACCACGGATGTAGCCAGTCAACTGGGCGATTTGAGGAATTTTGTCACAGCACAACCGAAGACGACGAACATCGGCGTGTTCTACGCCAGCAATGGCACGATCCAAACGGCTTCCCAATTTAACCAGGACCACGAAGCCGTGGCCAAGACTTTGCGGATGCCGCTCGGATATACCGGAGCATATTCCAGCATCTATCTTTCGGTCATGAACTTGATCAAAGGTTGGCCCGCGACCGGTGCTCGACGCGAGATTTTGCTGATCGCGGACGGCATTGACCGCTTCCGCGGCGATTACCCGCTCAGTCCTGATGTCGATGCCACTGTCGACAACGCGCAGAAAGCGGGAATTATGATTCATACCCTCTTTGCCAATGGCGTAGGGCGCGCCGGGCGAAATTCGTTCCGTGTTTCCCTGGGACAAAGCAATCTCTCCAAAATATCGGATGCTACGGGCGGAGAGTCTTTCTTTCAGGGTTTTCAAACCCCCGTATCTTTCTCCCCTTTTCTGCAACAGCTCGACATGGTTCTCAAGAATCAATATTGGCTGAGTTATGCTACGGAGCGTTCGAAGAAAGCCAAGGGCGAGCTCCGCAAATTCCGCGTGCGAACGGAACAAAAGGAAGTAGAAATCTCGTCAGCAGATAGAATCTTCGTCCCGGGACCCTAGCATCACTTGATGACGCGGTGGCTTGGAAGGCTTGACCATCGCCTTCGATGTGAGCGGTTGATTCAACGGTGTACAGGCATGGCCAACGACTCACTTTGTGGAGCGATGCTGCGAGTCCGATCGTCCAGCTAGCGCCATAATGGTGGAAAGAGAAGTCGCGCAGAGAATCTCTTCCTTGCCTTTGATGACAAAAACATCCGCGGCGCAAATCTTCAGTGTTTTGCCCGCGCGCAAAACGCGGCCTCGAGCAATCAGAGCTTCTCCCTTAGCCGGAGCGACCAGATTGATTTTGTATTCCACGGTCAGCACGCTGGAATCCGCCGGCATCATGCTATAGGCCGCGTATCCAGAAGCGCTGTCTGCGATTGAGGCAGTGACACCCGCGTGAAAGTAGCCGTGCTGCTGCGTGAGCTCTTGGCGATGCGCCACTCGGATCTCACACTCGCCAGGATGGAGTGCGACCAGCTCCGCGCCGAGATGTTTCATCAACCCCTGGCGCGCAAAGCTCTCCCGCACATGCTCAAGCGAGGCAGCATTTATCGCCGAAGGCTTCCTTGCTTTCACCGTGTGTTTGGACATTGACTGAGCTAATTAAATGAGCGATGCGAATTTCAGATGCGGAAAAATAAAGGAAGATGCAAAACAAAAAGCCCCGGCTCGATTTACATCGAACCGGGGCTTGTGTTTGTCTGCAAACTCTTTGATATCGGATGAGACTTACCAGAACCCGTCCGGCCCATTGAGTGTTTCTCCATCTCGACAAGTCGAGTTGAGAAACGGACCGAGCTCCCGAGATCCTAAGATCCGGGATGAAGAGTCGTACCTGCACCGAAGCAGGTCGTACTCCCTTTTCTTTTAGAAAGGAGGTGATCCAGCCGCAGGTTCTCCTACGGCTACCTTGTTACGACTTCACCCCAATCATGAGTCATACCTTGAGCGCCTGCCTCCTTGCGGTTGGCTCGGCGATTTCTAGTACAGCCCACTTTCGTGATGTGACGGGCGGTGTGTACAAGGCCCGGGAACGTATTCACGGCGCCGTTCTGATGCGCCATTACTAGCGATTCCGGCTTCATGCAGTCGAGTTGCAGACTGCAATCCGAACTGAGCGCGCTTTTTTGCGATTAGCTCCCCCTCGCGGGTTCGCGACGCTTTGTGGCGCGCATTGTAACACGTGTGTAGCCCTGGACATAAAGGCCATGCTGACTTGACCTCATCCCCACCTTCCTCTCCGTTATCCGGAGCAGTCCTCGTAGAGTTCTCCCTTGCGGGTAGCAACTATGAGTAAGGGTTGCGCTCGTTGCGGGACTTAACCCAACACCTCACGGCACGAGCTGACGACAGCCATGCAGCACCTCTACACAGGTCCCTTGCGGGAAGTCTCTGTTTCCAAAGATGGTCCTGTGCGGTTCAAGCCCAGGTAAGGTTCTTCGCGTTGCGTCGAATTGAACCACATGTTCCACCGCTTGTGCGGGCCCCCGTCAATTCCTTTGAGTTTCAGCCTTGCGACCGTACTCCCCAGGCGCAGGACTTAACGCGTTAGCTACGGGACTTGCCCCGTACAGGGCAAACCCCAAGTCCTGATGGTTTAGGGCTAGGACTACCAGGGTATCTAATCCTGTTTGCTCCCCTAGCTTTCGTCCCTCAGCGTCAGTTGTGATCCAGCGAGCCGCTTTCGCCTCGGATGTTCCTACGGATATCTACGCATTTCACCGCTACACCCGTAATTCCACTCGCCTCTCTCACACTCTAGCACGGCAGTTTCGCTAGCAGCCCCTAGGTTAAGCCTAGGGATTTCACTCTCGACTTGCCGCACCGCCTACGGACCCTTTACGCCCAGTAATTCCGAGCAACGCTGGCCCCCTACGTATTACCGCGGCTGCTGGCACGTAGTTAGCCGGGGCTTCTTATACCCGTACCGTCAAACCCTTGCGGGCATTCTTCCGGGTCGAAAGGGGTTTACACTCCGAGAAGCTTCATCCCCCACGCGGCGTTGCTGCATCAGACTTTCGTCCATTGTGCAAGATTCCCCACTGCTGCCTCCCGTAGGAGTCTGGACCGTGTCTCAGTTCCAGTGTGGCCGGCCAACCTCTCAGTCCGGCTACCGATCAATGCCTTGGTGAGCCATTACCTCGCCAACAAGCTAATCGGCCGCGGATCCCTCTTCTGGCGACTTGCGCCTTTGAAGACAACAGCATGTGCCATCGTCATGTTATGCGGTATTAGCCCAATTTTCACTGGGTTATTCCCCACCTGAAGGAAGGTTATCCACGTGTTACGCACCCGTTCGCCACGCGCCCACACCCTGTATTGCTACAGAATGCTGCGCGTTCGACTTGCATGTGTTAAGCACGCCGCCAGCGTTCGCTCTGAGCCAGGATCAAACTCTCGTTTGAAATCTGGTGTTTTGACCGTAACGTTCCGATTTCATCGCTGCACGACCAGAACGAACTTTAAATCGCTCGGTTTATCTCAATTCGCCTTGCCCCGGTACACCCGGAACAAAGCAGTAACCAAACGGGTTCTGGCATGTATCATCCGATTGTCAAAGAGCAGGTACTCCCAGGTCAACTGGAAGGACTACAGACGAACCCCCATCCTACACAAGCACTATTTTAGAGTCAAGCGATAATCCTACGAAAAAAATTGTGCACGCCTGTGCGGGAGTGCCGGAAGAAGAATACTAGAATTTTTGTCACGTGGATCCTGACGCCAATGCGAAAAACGAGAGCAAACGCCGCGGCGTGCTTAACGCGGGAAGCCAAAAGGGGCCGCGGACGACTCATTATCAATCGATCAATCGCGGGTGCCTCGTTATCAATACGGTCGGCACGAGAATGGGGTGACCGTCCTTCCTCAAGGAACCTCACCGAAGGGTTCCCGGGCCCGGCAAAACATCCGGTTTCATATGTATGGATATGGAAAATGGTATATGAAACAGATCACAGAATTTTGATCTTACGTAACATGCTGATTCTGAACAGTATATTATTGCACCTACATGGAACTGAACGTGCGATGGGATACGTCGGGGTAGAGCTATTATTGCATGGGGGCAATTGATGTCCAGTAGGTTTTCTCCAATTTTCTCAGTTAAATCTCTAGGAGGCTGTATGAACTGGAAGCGTTTTCTCGTCGCAGTATTTGCGGCGCTGTTATTGCTGCCAAGCATTTCCGTGGCGCAGAGCATAGTCACTGGTGCCATCAGCGGCACAGTGGCTGATCCGTCCGGCGCCGTAATCGTGGGCGCGAGTCTGACCTTGAAGAACAATGCTACTGGTGAATCGTTGACAACGACGAGTGGTGGCACCGGCGGCTTTCAATTCACACTGCTAACACCTGGTACCTACTCATTGGTAGTAACGCAGACCGGGTTCAAGCAGGCTTCCGAGGCCGTCGAAGTTCATCTCGGCCAAATCTCCACCGTGAACCTCAAGATGGAAGTCGGAAGCGGCACCATCACCGTCGAGGTGACGGGACAGGGTGCGCTGCTGCAGACAGAAGACGCTAACATCTCAACAAACTTTGATACCCGTCAGGTCACAAACGTTCCGAATCCTGGCGGCGACATCACCAACATAGCCCAACAAGCTCCAGGCGTATCGATGAATACGACGGGCAGCGGCTACGGAAACTTCAGCGCTTTCGGGTTGCCTGGTACCGCCAATCTCTTCACGGTTAACGGGAAC
The DNA here is from genome assembly GCA_963830375.1 of uncultured Acidobacteriota bacterium. Taxonomy (GTDB): domain Bacteria; phylum Acidobacteriota; class Terriglobia; order Acidiferrales; family UBA7541; genus Palsa-295. The sequence goes on along the minus strand of CAWHMJ010000002.1, from coordinate 23,389 downwards.
GACTATAACGATCCTTTCTTGAACCTGAACAACTCCGGCTCGAGCAACCTCCTTCTCGGCGGCAACGAGCTGCAGGAAGTGGCCGTGGTGGTGAACGGATACACGGGACAATATGGCCGGCAGGCTGGCGCCCAAGTTGACTACACTACGAAAGGCGGCGGCAACAGTTTCCACGGGGATGTGCTGTACGATTGGACTGGCCGGGCAATGAACGCAAATGACTTTTTCAACAAGCTTGACGGCGTAGGCCGGCCGTTTTCCAACAACAACCAGTGGGCGGCTAACATTGGCGGTCCGATCCTGAAGGACAAACTTTTCTTTTTCGCGAACACCGAAGGGCTTCGCTACATCCTTCCAACCTCGACGGACGTGTTCACTCCTACGCTGCCGTATGAGGCGTATATCCTGTCCCAGGCGCCGATCGCTTCTTCGCCCTCGGCCACAGCGTTCTATAACAACACGTTTGGCTTGTATAATGCAGCGACAGCGCGAAATCCTCAGGCAGCTCCGGTGTTAGGGAGCTGCGGCGTTCGTCCGGCTACCCGACCTTTCTAGGTGATACGACTGTCGGCGGAGTAAACACTGCTTGCTTGAATAATTTTCAGGAAACTGGGGCAAATCAAAACAAGGAATGGCTGTTGAGCGCCCGTGTGGACTATGTAATGAGCGACAAGGATAAAATCTTCGGTCGAGCTAAGTTCGATCGCGGATCTCAACCCACGTACACGGATCCGATCAGCCCTCTATTCAATGCGCTGAGTATCCAGCCGGAAGACGATGGTCAACTTAACTATACTCACGTATTCAGTCCCACAGTGGTCAACAGCTTTGTCGGGTCGGTCCTGTATTACTCGGCTATCTTCGCGAACCAGAACCAAGGCGCTGGTCTCGCGCTTTACCCCGGAATCCTGACCTCGTTGGATTCCGCGCTGACTCCGTTGGGCACGACCTCCGGGGATTTTCCTTTTGGTTTCTTTTTTCCGCAAGGCCGAAACGTGACTCAGTACCAGCTCGTGGATGACGTCTCGGTTACACGCGGGAGAAACGCATTCAAGATGGGCGTCAACTTCCGGCGCGTGGACTGGAGCGATCACACGGCGGGGCAACTTGTTCCTAATCCAGGACTGACGGTTTCAGCCCTTGGATTTGAACAAAACCAGATCTTCGAGCCCGGTATTGGCGGCACCATCTCGCAGAACTTCGCCGTCAGCACATCACAGCCCCTTTCGAATTACAGCATGGGACTATATTTCCAGGACCAGCTGCGCATAAATTCGAAGTTGACACTAACGCTGACAATGCGAGTGGACCGCAACTCGCCTGGTGGTTGTTCGATCGGTTGCGCCACCCGTCCGATCGCTCCGTTCGATACCATGCCTCACGGATCCGATATTGCCTTCAATCAGAATTTCCTGAATGGGTTCCACCAGATACTGCCTAACGTGGAAAAGATCGTACCCGAACCGCGAATTGGCTTTGCTTGGACTCCGTTCGGGGACAAGACGGTGTTTCGCGGCGGCGTAGGCCTCTTCACGGATCTCTACCCGGTGGCGATCCTCAACGCATACACGAACAACTTCCCGCAGGTTAATAGATTCGTCATTCCCGCGGGAACTGTCGCATTCGCAAATCCAGTCGCCGCGGGCGATACCACCAGCGGAGCAGCCCTTGCCGCAGGGTGTAACGCTGCATTCTCAAGCGCTTACGCCTCAGGTGGAACTGTGGGCAGCTATGTGGCCTCTGATCCTACCTGCGTGGACTCTACCGGCAATCCGTTGGTGGCGAACTACAATGACCCGAACGACAATGTAAAGAACCCCAAGTTCATCGAATGGAATTTCGAGGTTCAGCGCAGTATCGGGACCCATACCGTGGTGAGTGCGAACTACGTGGGCAATCGCGGATATGACATCTTTTTGTTCAATCCGTATATGAACGCCTACGACACTGCAGCCATCTCCGGCATTGGCGGCTTCGGAGGTTTGCCCACGGCGGCGCTTGATTCGCGCGTTGCGACTGTGAACCAGGTTACCAACAACGGCTACTCGAACTACAATGGTATAAGCCTTTCCGTCCAACAGAATTTCTGGAAGGGCTTTACCGGCCGGCTCAATTACACCTACAGCCACGCTCTCGACAACGTTTCTAACGGCGGGTCCGGTGAACCGTACTCGGCCTTCAGCAACGTGAGCATCACAACTCAGATCAATCCTTTCAATCCGAATGCGCAGTACGGGTCAGCAGACTACGACATTCGCCACTACATCAGCGGGAACTACGTATATGAGCTGCCGTTCAAGAGCGAAAATCGGCTCATGGACGCGGCCATTGGCGGCTGGATGGTTTCGGGCACAGTTTATTATCACACAGGCTTGCCCTTTACCCTCGTAGACGGCATCACAGGTGGAAGTATTGCAGGGGAAAATGATTCGCTAGCTACCGTGTTGCCACAGGCTATTGCGCCCATAGCATCATCGTGCAACCACAGTGCTGTTGGCACTCCGTGTTTCACGAACGCTCAATTCGCAGGCAATGGCAACCCGGCGCCGGCCGGATTTATCACCAACGTCGGTCGTAACTCCATTCGTGCACCCGGATATTTCAACACGGACTTCAGCATAAGGAAGAATTTCAAGCTGACAGAACGGTTCAATTTCCAGGTTGGTGCGAATGCTTACAACGTATTCAACCATGTGAACTTCCAGGCACCTCTAGGGAATCTAGCCTTTGGCCCGGGGGCATTCGGACAGATCGTCTCGACAGTTACGCCGCCAACGTCCGTGTTTGGAGCGTTCGCGAACGGAAATGCTGACGCGAGAGTGCTTCAGATTCAAGGGAAGTTAACCTTCTAACCTCCCAACCAGGGAGATTGCAGTAAAAGGGCGGCCCGTGACGGCCGCCCTTTTTTTTTTGCTTCGGAGTCTTGCATTTTCACCAGTGTGTTTTCGGAACTTCCAGTTCTGACGCCGTGCATAGGGAACAGACGGAATTACGGCATCCCAATTCGGTCTGAGGAAGCGGCAGGGGAGCACACAGGAGTTCGTTCGTGCATGCAAACTGTGCTCTCCTGCCACGGGATGCAGCTGAGACAGCAGGCGTGGAACGCTTCAGGGTGCAGGGCTCGATGCGGGATTGAGCTTATCCTTGGAGATCTTTTCCGCTACCTGTTTGCGGATCTCCTTGGCTCTCACTCCGGCGGGACTATCGGCGTCCAGTTTAATGTAAGCATCGAGATCCTGAATCAGGGCGGGGTAATCCTTCAGGCTTAAGTGAATATTAGAGAGTAAGCGATAGACGATCGCAGCATTTGGATCAAGAGATCTGGCTTGCTCTGCCGATTTCTGCGCGTCTGCAACCTTGTTTTCGGCAAAGAGAATCCGGCCGAGTTGGTAATGGCCAAACCATGAGTTCGGGCTCAACTCGAGTCCGTGACGGGTCATTTGCTCACTCTGCGCGAAATCTCCGGTATCGATCAAAAAGGAGGCGAGTCCGATAACGGGTTCGCCATACTTGTCGTTGCTTACCTCAATAGATTTTCGGAAGCTCTTCTCCGCTTCCGCTCGCGTTCCAAGAGTCAAATAGGCCATTCCGATCTGGTAATAGGCCTCATAAAAGCCGGGCGCGATTGAGACGGCTTGCTGAAAATCCACGAGTCCCGCCTGTGGGTTCTTATCCAAATATAATTTCTTTTCACCAGACGCGAGTAAATCACGAGCCTTTTGCGGCATCGACATTTCGTGGGCCGAAAGACTGGCAGCCGGGGAAGCGTCCGCCGGGTCAGCTTGTTTCGGATTCAGGTAAACGGAAATGCCACGGTCCGAGGTAAAACTCAAATCGACATGCAAGTCATACGACTGATAGCCAGTAGCATTGACCGTCAGAATGTAATCGGCGCGCCGAAGCTGGCGAAAGTCAAATTCGCCGGAATCGCTGGTGACCGTCTGTTCGAGCAGGTTACCGCCTGGATCAGACAGGCGAACGGAGGCTTGCTGGACCGGACGTTTGGATGCTTCGGAATAAACCGTTCCGGTCAGGCTGAGCATCTGCTGGGCCGAGACACTCCGCGGAATTAGGAGAAGGAAGGTCAGTACGAAAACAAAGGCGCAAAGCCGGGACACAGCCACCTCCGTCCGGCCGAACTTACGCACAGTATACCACCGTGATAGTTTCGGCGCTTTTGAGAAACGCAGCGCCAATCGGCTCAATGAGAAGTTGCTAATTTATTCAGCGATTCTTCGAATGGCGGGCGGGCTACGCCGCGTTCGGTGATGATGGCGGTGATATAGCGCGCGGGTGTAACGTCAAAGGCAGGATGCGCTGCGCGAACCTCCGGCGAAATGCGCACGCCAGCCATGTGCGTAATCTCCTCCTGCGAGCGTTCTTCGATGGGAATTTGCTCGCCGGAAGAGAGGGAATAATCGATGGTGGAAAGCGGCGCGGCTACGTAAAACGGAACACTATTTTCACGGGCGATGACGGCGATTCCGTAGGTGCCGATTTTGTTCGCGGTATCGCCGTTACGGGCAATTCGGTCGGCGCCGACTACTACGGCTCCCACGCCGCCGGTCTTCAGGAAATGGCCGACCATGTTGTCGGTGATCAGGGTGAGAGGAATGCGGTCCTGGTGAAGCTCCCAGGCGGTGAGGCGCGAACCTTGCAGATAGGGCCTGGTTTCCGGAACGATCACTTCAATGCGGTAACCGCCTTCGATGGCCATGCGGATGACTCCCAATGCGGTGCCAATGCCGGCGGTTGCAAGCGCGCCGGCGTTACATTGGGTCATGACGCGGCCGCTCTTCGGCAGGAGTTCGGCGCCGAAGCGTCCGATGCTTTTGTCGCCTTCGCGACGCTCTTCATGCACTTTCAGAGCTTCCTTCACTAGTTCTGTGCGGATCCGTTCCAGCGTTGCCGCTTCGTCTTTGGAGGCCGAACGCGCCAGTTCTTCGAAGCGAAGTTTGAAGCGCTCGATGGCCCAAAATAGATCGACCGCGGTGGGCCGGGTGTGCGCGAACGTCTCACAGATAACTGGAAACTCGGCGCGCAATTCTTCGAGGGATTCGGCCTTCGACCTCTGAACGGCGAGCGCGATGCCCATCGCGGTGGCAACACCGATGGCCGGCGCTCCGCGAATGACCATGTCTTTAATAGCCTTCGCGAGCTCACGATAATCGGTATAGGTGTGATGGATCACTTCGCTGGGCAGCCTGCGTTGGTCCAGCAGAACGACGCCCTCGGATGTCCATCGAATTGGTTCCACCGTGTGCAATTGTTATCTCCGAAATGCTCAGCGTTTATGAATGCCGTTTCGAATAGGATTAATGCAAGCCCGACATATGACGCAGGCCGTGGGTTGCAATAAGCAGACCGATCACCTGGACTGAATTATAGCTCGTATGAATCACAAAACCTGTGACGACAGATCGCGAAAAGGCGCGCGCAAACGTCAGTACGATACCGACGAAAACCAGCAGAGCGATCTGACCCCATCCGCCCCACAATTGCTCGGCGTGTAACAGGCCAAAAAGCGTCCCAGTAGCCACGATACCCCAGACCATTCCAAAGCTGCGACCGATTACGGGATAAATATAGCCACGGAAGATGGTCTCTTCGACCAAAGGAGCGAGGAAAACTGCGATTAGCATAAACAAGAGCGTTGTATTGCGATCCTGAAACAGAACTTCTATGGGCAAATCCTTGTTCGGGGGGAATAACGCGGAGCCCAGCGAGACGATTATTGACAGGAAAAAACCGGCGAGAATCAGTCCAAAATAAACAGCGGCTCGCGGGAACCGGCCGGTCTCGAGTTCGCGCCAGCCGATGGTGTGCCAGAAAGGCGAACGAAATCGCACGCGCATCTGAACGGCGAGATAGGCGAGCAGTCCTAAATCGAGAATCACTTGAATCAGTATGTTCAGCAGAATTACTTCGTGCGGAGATTTTTGGAGGCGGCGAATGTCGAAGCCGGATATCGCAAGGCCGGTACTGATAAACAGGCTGAGAAGGAGAAAACCTGCGATTGCGAGTACTACGAAGGCGGCCAGATCTGTCCAACCCCAGGGCACTCGAAAATCTGCAGGGACGGGATTGATGACGGGAGGAAGATATTCTGAGGCATTCGGCGTCCCTGCAATGTTGGCTGATTCGGCCAGCGGTGACGGGGCGGGTGAGGCGGCGGGCGTAGAGTCATTTGCTCCGGATTGATTGGAGGTCGGCGAGGGTTCTCGCTCGAACAAATTATTTTCGTCAGGATTCATCGAAGTTTCAGCTCGCGCGCTTTCCGTTGGCTAGAATGCCATTCGATCCGTTGCCGTTGAATGCGCGGGCGAGGATCTGGCCGGTGTAAGATTTTTTCACTCGCGCGACTTGCTCGGGCGTGCCTTGCGCGACGATGCGGCCGCCTTCTTCGCCACCTTCGGGACCGAGATCGATGATCCAATCGGCCTGCTTAATCACGTCGAGATGATGTTCGATGATTAGGACGGTGTTGCCCAGAGAAACCAGGCGATTCAGCACGCCCATCAATTTTTTTACGTCATCGAAATGCAAGCCGGTCGTGGGCTCGTCGAGAATGTAAAGCGTGCGGCCCGTTTGGCGGCGAGAAAGTTCGCGAGCGAGTTTTGTGCGCTGCGCTTCGCCGCCTGAAAGGGTGGTCGCCGATTGGCCGAGCTGAATGTAACCGAGGCCGACGTCCACAAGCGTTTGGAGTTTGAGCTGAATCGAGGGAATGTTTTCCATCACTTTCAGTGCGTCTTCGATAGGAAGGTCCAGCAAGTCAGAGATGGAATAGCCTTTGTAACGCACCGCGAGCGTTTCTGCGTTATAGCGTTTGCCGCGGCAGACTTCGCAAGTGACGTAAACATCGGGCAGGAAATTCATTTCGATGCGGCGCAGTCCGTCGCCCTGGCAAGCTTCGCAGCGACCGCCTTTGACGTTGAAGCTGAACCGGCCGGGACGGTAGCCGCGCTCGCGCGATTCCGGCAGCATGGCAAAGATTTCGCGAATGGGCGCGAAAACTCCGGTGTAGGTGGCCGGGTTCGAGCGCGGCGTGCGGCCTATGGGCGCCTGGTCGATCTGAACGACCTTGTCAATGTGTTCGATTCCTTCGATAGCGCGGTGCGCGCTGGGCTTTTCCATGGAGCGATAAAGTTTTGCAGCCAATGCACGGTAGAGGATGTCATTTACCAATGTGGACTTTCCCGAGCCCGAAACTCCGGTTACGACGGTCAGAAGCCCTAGCGGAAAAGTGACGTCGATATTTTTTAGATTGTTGCCGTGCGCACCGAGAATTATGAGGGATTTTCCATTTGGACTGCGACGGTGCTCGGGGACCGGAATCATGATTTTTCCAGACAGGTATTGGCCGGTTAGGGAGTTAGGATTCGCTGCGATTTCATCGGGCGGTCCTGCCGCTACTAAGTGTCCGCCGGCTTTTCCCGCACCGGGGCCCAGATCCACCACATAATTTGCTCGACGGATAGTCTCCTCGTCATGCTCGACAACAAGCACCGTATTGCCGAGGTCGCGCAAGGTTTCGAGGGTACTGAGCAGACGGCCATTGTCACGGGCGTGCAAGCCGATGGATGGTTCGTCGAGCACGTAAAGTACTCCACGCAAGCGCGAGCCTATTTGCGTTGCTAGGCGTATGCGCTGAGCTTCGCCACCCGAAAGAGTCGCGGCCGAGCGATCCAGGGTAAGGTAACCGAGGCCAACGTTGAGAAGAAACTCGAGTCGCTCTGCAATTTCACTTAGCGGGCGGCCGGCAATTTTCCTTTGGCGCAAGGTTAGTTGGGCGCGGATTTTATCGACGGCGGCACGCGCTTGCAACAGCGGCAAGGATGTGAAGTCGGCGATGGAAAGTCCCGCGATTTTTACAGCCAGGCTCTCGGGACGCAAGCGGCGCTCGTTACAAGCGGCGCAAGGCGCGGGAGACAAGTACTGTGCAATCCATTCGCGATAATTATCGGACTTGGACTCTTCCAAGTTGCTCTCGAGATGGCTCAAAACACCTTGGAAGTTGAGACCCTTGCTTGATCCTCCGTTGGAAGGATTGCCGTGCAGTATCAAGTTTTGCGTTTTTCGGGGAAGCTTTTCGAACGGTGCGTCGAGATCGAATCCATGCGCAGCAGCGGCAATGCGCAACGTGCGCTGCAAAGATCCCGAGCCCGAGCCGGGACCAAGTCCTCCCTCGAAAAGCGGCTTGCTCCAATCCACGATCACCTTAGCCGGGTCGAAGTCATATTTTGAGCCCAAGCCATGGCATTCACTGCAAGCGCCGTAAGGAGAATTAAAACTAAAAGAACGGGGCTCCAGTTGCGGCACGGAAATACCGCAATCCGGACAGGCTAACTTTTCGGAATAGACGTGTTCTTCGCCGCCGACGACGGCGATGGTTACAAGCCCGCCAGTAAGCTTCAACGCGGTTTCTACCGATTGCTCGAGGCGCTGGGCGATGCCGTTTTTCAGCAGCAGGCGGTCGACGACAATTTCGATGGTGTGATTTTTCCGTCGGTCCAGCGGGATGGGTTCGTCCAAATTTACGAGTTCGCCATCGACGCGGGCCCGGACGTAGCCTTCCTTGGCATATTTTTCGAGTTCTTTTTTATATTCGCCCTTGCGGCCGCGAACCACAGGCGCCAGCACCATGATGCGTTCTTCCGGTTTCAGAGCCGAAACCGCCTGCACAATCTGTTCCGTGGACTGTCGCGCTATGGGCTTACCGCACTTGGGGCAGTGCGGCGTGCCGATGGCACAGTAAACCACGCGCAGGTAATCATATATTTCGGTAATCGTGCCTACGGTCGAGCGGGGAGACCGCGTGGTGGTTTTCTGTTCGATGGCGATAGAAGGAGAAAGCCCTTCGATCGAATCGACGTCCGGGCGCTCCATCTGGTCAAGAAACTGGCGCGCGTAGGCGGAGAGGGATTCAACGTAGCGGCGCTGTCCCTCGGCATAAAGCGTGTCGAATGCGAGCGAGGATTTGCCCGAACCAGAAAGCCCCGTGACCACTGTGAGCGTATTGCGAGGGATCTCGAGGTGGATGTTTTTCAGGTTGTGCTGCCGGGCGCCCCGGATGACGATTTTCTTTAGGCTCATCGTGAGAATGGACTGCTGCCGCAAGGTGCCGAATGCCAGACACTGGGCGTAACTCGCCCAAGGTAATCTATCAACATAGCAAGATGGCCTGACTGTGGTCAAGTTGAGGCCTATTTCGCGGTAGGGAGAGTCGAAACTAAAGCAAACAATTAGCAGGCATTCGGTACGGGGGAGCCGGGAAATTTTAGCGGTTCTCTGGATTTTTTACTCGCCCGTCAATATTAAAGGCTAGTGTTTTCAGTATGATAGCTTTGGTTCTCGGCGTGCGATTCGTATCAACGTCAGAGGGAAGGAAAGCCGAGGATCCCTTCGGGGATTGAGGGCTGGGCCGGCTTCCTTCCCTCGGCTTTTCTTCTTCGAAATCCACTTCCGCTTGGCGAGTCCTACCAATATTAGGTGTTCAGGATCCATTATTCGTTCCGCACTAATCTTTCCTGGTGCCGATGGTTGGTTGATTCCACCACCGTCTGCCAGTTGCGGCCGGCTTGCATGATAAGCTCACGGGAGAAGTTGCCTCGCTCCGGCGACCACGCACGGGGTTGATGATGAGGGTCTCTGTTGGGGCGTGGTCCAATTGGTAGGACGCTGCACTGTTAATGCAGACGGTGGTGGTTCGAATCCACCCGCCCCAGCCACTTCCGAAAATCGAGAGCCCGAGGCACCTGTAATAAGCTTAATCTTTGATTACCGGAAACCCGGATTCGGTCCAGCCGCGCCACCCGCCGTCCATTGAAATCACGTTGCTGTAGCCCATTTTCTGAAGATTGTCGGCGGCCAGTGCGGAACGAAATCCGCCACCGCAATAAAGAACGATTTCCGAGCTTTTATCCGGGATGGCTTTTTCGATGTCACGTTCGATGATGCCTTTGCTCAAATGGACGGCGCCGGGAATGTGGCCGCGCGACCATTCGCTGTCCTCGCGAGTGTCAACGAGAACCAAGGGATGGCCGGAGTCGATTTTCTTTTTTACCTCGCGGTAATCCTCTTCTTTGATTCGTTTTTTCGCGTCTTTGACGAGCTTCAGAAAGCCTTCGGGGTGGTCCATGATTTCCTCCTCACGATCGGCAGGTCAATAGTAGTAAAAAAAGTTCCGGATACGGAATAAACAAATTTTCTACTTCATGTCACGCCAGTTGTAACCGACCTTGGTATCGACGATCAAAGGGACGCTGAGCTTGTACACGTTTTCCATCACTTCTTTGACCAGCTTGGTGAGGCGCGGAATTTCTTCTTCCGGGCCTTCAAAAAGCAATTCGTCGTGAACCTGAAGGATCATTCGCGATTTGAAATCTTCTTTCGGAAGGCGGCGATCCAGCTCGATCATGGCAAGTTTGATCAGGTCAGCGGCGGAGCCTTGCATGGGTGTGTTCATGGCGGTGCGCTCGGCGAAATTTCGCATGTTGGGCTGAGGGGAATTGATTTCCGGGATGGGGCGAGTGCGCCCGAATATTGTTTTGGTGAAACCGGTTTTGCGGGTCTCGGCGATTTGGGCATCTAGATATTTTTTCACGCCGCTATAGCGTTCGAAATAAGCGGCTATGAATTTGGCGGCCTCCCGTCTATCAATGCCCAGATTTTGCGCCAGGCCGAACGCAGAAAGGCCGTAGATGACTCCGAAGTTGATGACTTTGGCTACGCGACGGTGGTCGGGCGTTTGCGCGAAGGGCGCTACACCGAAAACTTCCTGCGCGGTTCGAGAATGGATGTCCTCGCAGCGGCGGAAGGCTTCGACCAGAACGGCGTCTTCGGAAAGATGCGCCAGGATTCTCAGCTCGATTTGGGAATAGTCCGCGGAAAGGAGTTTGTTGCCCGGCGCGGCGATGAAGGCGGCGCGGATTTCGCGACCCAATTCAGTCCGGACGGGGATATTTTGCAGGTTTGGATTCGAAGAACTGAGGCGGCCAGTGGCGGTGCCCGTTTGTGAAAAGCGCGTGTGCAAGCGGCCGGATTCCGGATGAATCAGCTTGGGCAAAGCGTCCGAATAAGTGGATTTCAATTTTGCGAGCTCGCGATATTCGAGGATCTTCTTGGGTAATTCATGGACCAGCGCGAGTTCGTTCAACACTTCCGCAGCGGTGGAACGCGATTTAACGCGGCTTTTTCGCGGCGGCTGCAGATTCAGTTTGTCGAAGAGCACTTCCGCAAGCTGTTGGGGAGAATTGATTGTGAATTCAAAACCGGCGAGATCGTAGATGGTCTTTTCCAGACGCGTGATCTCTTCCTGAGCTTTCTCGGAGATGATATCCAATTCGTTTTTGTCGACGCGGACTCCGGCGGCTTCCATACGGGCTAGTACGGAGGCCAGGGGCAGATCAATCTTCTCGTAAACGTCCAAGAGGCCTTGTTTTTCCACCTCCGCGCGCAGGATTGGCGCCAGGCGCAGCAGAAAATCGGCGCGCTCGCCGGGAGCGCCGGAGAGGGTACGATTCAGGTGGCGGAGAACTACTTCCGCGAATTCATGGTTCGCGGTGGTGGGTCGCAAGAGATAGGAATAGAGCATGGTGGCGTGGCGAATCCCGGAAACCGCATGCGGAGAGTCGGCAGAGTGAGATGGAGCCAGGAGTTGAAAGAGCTTTGGATCGTGGACTATTTTCGGACGCTTGGCGTCCGCTGACCATTCTTTCAACGCGGCCAGGTTCTTATTCTCGGCGTCGTTCGTAAGGGTGCGCGCGCTACGGGGCTTGGAAGAGATTTCTACGCTCGAGACAAATGTGCCATAGCCTTCTTCGTCCGGGTCTTTTGAGTCGAGTGAAAGCCAGGCGGATGTTTCGGCGCCGGGAGACGTCGTTTTGAAAAAACTAACGAATTCATCGCGCGAATCGAATGCGGCATAATCGGTTTTCTCTTCATCTACTGCCGGAGCGAGCTCGCGCAGGAGGGAAGTGAATCCGAGTTCGGCGTACAAGTCGCGCAGAGCGGAAAGATGCGGTTGCTGGATCTTCAGCGCTTCGAGCTCGAGTGGCACCGGAGCATCAAGAGGGATTGTCGCCAGCTGCTTGCTGAGTTTTACAAACTCGCCGCATTTCTCGAGTGCTTCGCGGTAACTGGCGCGTTTCACTTCGCCGGCGCGCCTTATGGCTTCCTCGGCGCTGCCGAATTGCTGAATTAGTTGACGCGCGCCGACTTCTCCGATGCCGGCTTTGCGACGCTCTCCCGGAGCGGGTTTATCGTTGGGATCGCGCGCGCCTGGGATGTTGTCAATGGAATCGCCCATCAAGGCCATGACGTCCGCGACTTTGTTGGGAGGGACACCCATTAATTCTTCGACCATCTTTTCATCGACGATCAGATCGCCTTTTGTCGGGTTGAGCAGACGGACAGGTCCGCCCACGAGCTGCATCAGGTCTTTGTCGCTAGTGACTATGTAAATCTCGAGATCCTCTTGCCGGGCTTGGCGTGCCAGAGAGCCGATTACGTCGTCGGCTTCGTAGCCGGGATATTCTAGGATGGGCAGCCGCATGGCGTCGCAATAGCGGCGAACGAAGGGCATCTGAATGGAAAGCTCATCGGGCATCGGGGGGCGCTGCGCTTTGTAGGAGGCAAAAAGCTTGTCACGAAAGGTAGGAGAGGGGTGGTCGTAAACCACGGCAAGGTAATCGGGGCGGCGATTCTTGTCGTTCAATAATCTCCGCATCATGGTGGCAAAAAGGTAGGGGACTTTTGTGGGTATGCCGCCGCTGGTTTGCAGCCGCTCCATGGGGGCAAAAAAGGCACGGAAGATGTAGCCCATGGCGTCGACTAAGAACAGGCGCTTTGTCTGTTTGGAAGGCATTCAGCCGGGTTGGTGCGCTCGGTACAGAGCGAACGCCGAGTATATCAGAGTCGCGTTTATCTGCTTACCCGCCGCGGTAAGGCAGACTCGGGCGCGGACGAACAATGATGCTTGACTCATAACCCATTGAGGCTTATAGGTATTACATCATTTTTTGCGCGGCTGCGGAGCTGGACGGCTGGGGATATCCGTTCGGTGAGTCCTCTGCATAATTGAGATGGCAGCGATTCTGTTTTCACAACTCAGAGGAGTATTCATGGAAACCTTGTGCCGATGGAGCCTTCGCTTCGCATTCGTGTGTGGAGCAGTTTTGGTGATACTGGCGGGCGCGACGACAAGCCAGGCCCAGACGTTTCGCGGAACGATTTTGGGTACGGTGACGGATAGTACTGGCGCGGCTGTGGCGGGTGCCCATGTGACAGTGCACAACGTTGATACCGGCGTCGATCGCAGTACAGATACGACGACTGACGGCGGCTATTTGATGCCGGAGCTTCCGGTGGGCAACTACAACGTAACCGTCGAAATGAAGGGTTTTCAGAAGACTGCGACTAACGGCATTCTCGTTTCGGTCGCAGCCGAGCGGCGTGTGGACGCCATTTTGAAACCAGGTGAGGTGAGCCAGCAGATTACGGTTTCAGGCGAGACGTTGCCGACGGTGGAGACGGCGAGCGATACGCTCGGTGGTGCCTTCGAGAACCACGAAATTGAAGAACTGCCGATCAATGGCCGGGACTATACCAAGCTTCTCATCATGGTTCCAGGCACGGCAGGTGAGCCGAATGGCGGCGGTGACTCGCCAGGGTCTTACGGGCTTTTCAGCGCAGATGGCAGCCGCGGCCGCTCCAATAATTACCTTCTTGACGGTACGGATATGAATGACGGTTACCGAAACCTTCCGGCAATCAACCAGGGCGGGGTGTTCGGCGTGCCCGGGACGATCCTTCCAGAAGATTCCATTCAGGAATTGAACGTGCTCACAAATTTCGAAGCGGAGTACGGGCGAAATTCCGGCGCGGTAGTCAGCATTGTCACCCGAAGTGGAACGAACCAGCTTCACGGCAGCGCCTTCGAAGACTTCCGGAATGCGGTATTGAACGCTCGAAACTACTTCAACGCAGTGGGCCAGCCGAAAGATGCTTTTCGCAACAATCAATTTGGCGGCTCGGTGGGCGGGCCAATCACGAAGGACAAGACATTTTTCTACGCTTCGTATGAAGGGCAGCGCGAAGGAATGGCGATTACTTCAATCAACGACGTGCCGACACTAAATGACCCCTCGAATACCAGCGGCACCGATTACGCGCAAGCAATTGCGGCACTAGGTGGCAACCCTGGCGCATGCACCACTACCGTTATTGCCTGCATCCAGGGCAACTCGGCCGTCGTCAATCCCGTGATCTTGAATCTCTATAATTTGTGCAACAACAATGGCCACTGCTCAGGCGGTAACAATGTTTGGCCCACCACGACAGCCGCCGGTGGACCGGCGACGAACAATCTGGACAGCGCTCTCATCAAGATCGACCATAGCTTAAATGCTAACAACCAGATTTCTGGACGCTACTTCTTCGGGAACAGTCATCAGAGTTTCCCGCTTGGAGTGGGCGGCGGCAATAACCTGCCCAATACGAATACCGAAGCTCCAATTCGGACTCAGTTGGTGTCCGTTAGCTGGGTAAGGACTGTTTCACCTCAGAAAGTGAACGAAGCACGATTTGGCTGGAACCGGTACCGGAACGGATTTTTTCCTCAGGACGCGTCAATCTTTGGCGATCCCAATGTATCCCTGGGACTAAATACGATCGATCTTCAAGGCGCTGGCACTGCGAATTCCCGCGACTTCGGTCTGCCTACGATTGAAGTGAGCGGGCTCGCACACCTCGGCTCCTCGGCGTTTTCAAACCCTCGTAATCGGGTGGACTCAAACTGGCAGTTTATCGACAATTTTTCGTGGAAAGTGGGTCGCCACGACATCAAGTTTGGCTACGAATTCCGACGGACTACGGTGAATTCGTTCAACGACCTAGTGGAACGTGGCACGCTCGGATTTAATAGTCTTGCGGAATTTCTCGGAGGCGGACTCGATGACGGCAATACCAACGTGGGAAACACATCGCGAAACGCCCACCAGAACTCGCACGGACTGTACATCCAAGACGGAATCCACGTGAACAGCCGACTGATGGTCAACCTGGGTCTTCGCTGGGATTACTATGGCGTGATTGGCGCGGATGGCAATCAGTTGAGCGTTTATAACCCGGCAGTCGGTCTTGAGCAAAAGAGCCAGCTGTATCCGAAGGATTTCAACAACTTCGGCCCGCGAGTCAGCGCCGCGTATGATCTGTTTGGGAAGGGAAAGACGGTGATTCGCGCAGGTGCAGGCGTTTTCTACGACGGCTTCTCGCAGGACTTTTTTACGGGCCAACTAGCCTACAACACGTTTAACACCGGGCCTGCGTACAATGCTATCGGCCCCAACCCTGTTTACATTACATTCTCTTTGAATCCGGCTCTGCACGTCAATGGCAACCCTGCCAGTCCTTTGTTCGGCGATTCGATTATTCAGTCCGGTGCACCTGTCTTCGATCCGAATTCAGTGATCGCAGGACCGACCAATCAGACTACAGACGCATTTACAGTCTCTCCTCGGCTACGTACGCCCTACGTTTACAATTACAATCTGAACATCCAGCAACAGCTGACCAGCAAGACGGTACTCCAAGTAGGGTATGTAGGATCGATCGGACGCAAACTCTTCTATTTCCGCGATATCAATCAACCGAGCCACGCCCAAATAACGGCCATCGATACCTTCTGTGGAATTGCCGATGATGGCGGTAACGATTCGATTGAGCGCGGAGCTCCGCAATGCCCGGGCGCTCCGGTAGTCGGTTTCACCACGCCGCTGAGTGCACTGGCGCCCAACGCGCCATTTTTCGTTAATGAGGTGGAGACTGGCGCGAATTCGAATTACAACTCACTTCAGGTGTCGCTGACGCAACGCAGCTGGCACCGCTTCAATAATCAGATCGCGTACACCTGGTCGCATTCCATTGATACGGCGAGCGACGGTCAAGATTACGTGCCCAACGCCTCGCAGCCGAATGACAGTACAAACCCTGGCGGCAACAAGGGCCCCTCCAACTTCGACGTGCGCAATCGATTCGTAATGTCCTCCGTGTACGATTTTCCGAAAATAGACAAGTTTAGGAAATTCGGAGAGGGTTGGTCGTTCAGCGGAATCCTGACATTAATGAGCGGGCACCCATTTAGCTTGAAC
Organism: uncultured Acidobacteriota bacterium; assembly: GCA_963830375.1. Classification (GTDB taxonomy): domain Bacteria; phylum Acidobacteriota; class Terriglobia; order Acidiferrales; family UBA7541; genus Palsa-295. The sequence continues at coordinate 7,241 of CAWHMJ010000002.1, read as the reverse complement.
TATGACTTTGAAGGTGACTACGATGGCAGCGGCGAAGATTTTGGGCGGCCCGACGTCGTGGGACCCGTCCACTACCATCGCGGCGATCCTTCCGAATTTCTCGACTTGTCAGCGTTCACCGTACCTTGCACCCTCAACCCGAGCGGGCCGCCCCAGTTCATCACTACTTCCGGGAATTGTATTCCGGGAACCCGCCATTTCGGCAGTGAAGGGCGCAACTCATTGCTTGGCCCGGATTACAGAAATTTGGATTTTGCGATCAGCAAGATGACGCCTATCACTGAGCGTTTTAAACTGGAGTTCCGAGCGGACTTCTACAACGTTGCAAACCATCCTAACTTTGCCAGTCCTTTGCTTCCGGCTTTCTTTGCCGACGCTGGCTTCAATGGAATCAGCACCGGAAGTAGTCCTAGTGTTCTTCCGCTGGGCCGCAGCCAGGGATTTTACCCGCTCACGGCGACGTCGGACGTTGGGTTGGGCAATCCGGTCCTTGGTGGCGGCGGAGCGCGAAGCATCCAGTTTGCTGTAAAGCTCATGTTCTAGGCATCTCGCTTGACGCAGCGCTGTTTCAGCGGCTCGGCCCTCTGGCTATTCCGGGGATCCGAGCCGCTTCTGTTTATAGGAATAACTCCGAAATTCAGAAGGCATTTGTTAGGCTGGTCTACCTCGTGTAACTTGGCGGGCTGGCCCCGAGCGGGCAGCCGCCAGCTGTAACCTAAGTGAAATATTTTCAAGGGTCCCTGCGTATCCATATATGGAGCGACGAAAGACCACCGGAGAGATGAGCGCCGCTGAAATCGCGGAAGTGCTTACCCAAGTCCGGGCCGGCGACGCGGATGCCTGGGGCGAGCTTTATCGGATGTACGGGCCGGCAATTTTCCGGTTCTGCCGCCGGGCGCTCCCCACCCGCGAAGATGCAGAGGACGCGACTACGGAAGTCTTTATGAAGGTGCGACAAAAACTCGGGACCTATGATTCGTCCAGGCCTTTCACGGCGTGGCTGTATAAGGTCGCAAGCAACCATTGTTGGGATACGCTGCGACGGCGCCGGATTCGGCAAGATCTGGAAACCGGAGATCTGGAAACATTGCCGCTCGAGCACCCGGATCCGAGCCAGCTCGAACGTCTTCAAGCGGAGCACGGCAGCAAAGAAGTACGCAACGGGTTGCAAAAGCTGCCGGACCGTGCGCGAATGGCGCTGGTGCTGCGTTACTTCGCGGAAATGAGTTATGACGAGATCGCCGACACGCTGGGTGTACGCCGCGCATTCGTTGGAGTATTGCTGTTGCGCGCGCGTCATCAATTGCGCGATGTACTGGCAGGGAATGACGCTCCGCTGATTCGCGGCGCCGCTGGGGGCAAAGTATGAGTCACTTCGATGAAATGACCGCGCTGCTCTACCTGGAATCGCAACTCGATGCGGAGCACGCGCGCGATATCGCCGGCCACGCTGTTTCCTGTGCTGAATGCCGCGAACTGCTTCATGCGTTGGAGACCGAAGGGGCGTGGTTGCGCGAATCGCTCGCCGGAGAGGATGAATCAGTTCCTGCACACCTGACTAACGCGCCCGAGCGGCACCCCGCGCCGTGGGGATGGATTTCGGCGCTGGGCCTGAGCGCAGGCGGAGCTTACACACTTTGGAGCGGATTTGTGGAACCGTGGCGCGCGCAGGCCGCGCAAGCGGGCTTTACGCAGGGCAATCTCTTTACCATGCTTTTTTTCAGCGGTGCATTTTGGAAAGGATGGGACGCGATGCGAAGCTTAATGGAATTCCTTGCAGTGGCGACTCTCGGGCTGGTCGTAATGTGGCTGCTGCGCCGCCGTTGGCGGAGTCTCCCGACGATTGCTGTCGTGATGGGAGCGATCATTTGCTCGCTGGCGATACCTCCGGCTGCAAATGCTGCAGAAACAAAACACGGCAATCCCAATTACACATTGCCGACGGGAGAAGAAGTGAAGACGGACTTGATCGTCCTTGCGGACCACACGCAAATAAACGGTGACGTTGACGGCGATCTAATCGTGTGGTCTCACAATGTGACTGTGAATGGGCACGTGAAAGGGGACGTGCTTGCTTTCGCTCAGGAATTGCGCGTGAATGGACTGGTTGATGGAAATGTGCGTGCATGCGTTCAAACTCTTCAGCTCAATAATACAGTGGGGCATAACGTAATGGGTTGGGCTGGCGATGTGAATCTAGATGAGAAGGCAAGAGTGAACGGAACAATGACACTAGGGTTCGGTCAGGCACAATTGGATGGCGAGGTTGCGGGAGACTTGCTTGCGTATGGTGGAGAAATGGGAGTCAATGGTTCGCTTGGACACAACGCGATGATTCACGCCGGTAATGTCTCGATTGGCCCAAAGGCTGACATCAAAGGACAAACGAAGGTCGAGGCGCATCAGCAGCCGGAAGTTTCGCCGACTGCGAAATTGGGAAGCCCGCTGGAATTCACGCTGAAGAAGCGTGGCCCTGAAAAAGATTATTCTTCAGCCAGATTCTACTGGCACCAAACACTGCTTTGGGGCGCAAGTTTCGTGTTCGGGCTGGCGGTGCTCCTGCTGGCGCCGGGATTTTTCTTCGACGCGGAGCGTGCCTGCAGGAAGGCGGCACAATCGATCGGCTTGGGTTTACTGTTCTTTTTTGCCACGCCGATTGTAGCGATTATAGTTTGTATTACGATCGTAGGCCTCGGCGTCGGAATCTCGGCTTTATTGCTTTGGGTTATCGCGATCTATTCAGCGCAGGTCTTTGTGGGATCCTGGTTGGGTGAAAGAATCCTGGGAGAAGGCGTCGGAGTTGGCGCCGCACTTGGAAGGCTTGCTTTAGGCCTTTTGATCCTGCGCGCAGTTCATATGTTGCCGTACATCGGAGGATGGATCGCGTTTGTTGTGCTGGTCTGGGGTATGGGCGCCATGGTGCTGGCCTTGTACAGATATATGCGTCCGCAATTGACACTCGCGTCTTGATTTCAGCGCAGAAGCAAAGCCATCTGGAGGAGAACGCAGGCCCTATTGGCTGACAGCCTGCATCAGGAATTGTGTGCTCTTTTTCAGGCGGATGCTGCCGGATGTCGAGACCACCAATGAAATGCGCTGTCCGTTAGCTGTCTCAATCGCGAGCGAAACGCCCGGCATCGCGTATACGCCCGTGCTTTTGTGGTCTAGTGCGTCGACGCTTCCGTTTGTTGCCGCCGAGTGACCGGTTACGGTCGCGTCCGCCGTGTTCTGCGCCATACCTCGGCCAGTCATCAGGGAGTCCGATTTAATATCCGATTGGGGAGCTAACGCTTGAATGCTCAGATTGAGACTAAATTGGTCGCCATTCTTCAGCGTGACGCGATCGAAGAGAATTCCAATCACGCACTTCGAGCCCTGCTCAACAGTAGTGACGTGACCGTTCAGAGTCGACCCTTTTTTGACTAGAACATCATGACCCGATTTGATGTCTTCTGAATTTTGAACGTCTACGGGATCGCCTGCTTTCGCCTGCGCGGCATCCAGATTCGTAAGCAATTTTCCGAGAACGGATGTGCCACTTGGGACGGTAATGGACCGCGCTGGATTGGTGGACTGTCCCGAAGCGCTTGCCTGAAGAGCGAGCCCGCCTTGTACCCAGCCGCAGATTGCCATCGCCAGCAACGCGGCAGGGACAAGAACTTTGAAGGGAGTCATTGGCGTTCCTCCACGATTATCTTTGCTTGTCTGAGCTCCGGCAAAGCCGCCAGGTTTTGACTGGCGGGCGTTCCGAGTAAGCAACTTTGCTAGAGTTGCGGCGCCTCTCTGATTTTCGCTGCGAGCCTATCAGAAGCTTACCGAGATGTGAAGTAACTACAAGTATCTCAGTTAGTCAATCCGCAGTCTCGGAGCCAAAACCATCGAATCTCAGACGATTGCGAGTTTTTTGCCAACACGCTCGATAATCTCGAGCGCCCGTTCTAAATCACTACGCTTGTGAGTTGCGGTGACTATCGTGCGTAACCGAGCCTTGCCTTCCGGAACGGTGGGGAAACCGAGAGCCACGACGAATACTCCTTCGGAGAAGAGCTCCCGCGAAAACTGGAAGGCTCTTTCCGCATCGCCCACCATGATGGGCGTAATGGGCGTCTCGCTCTTGCCCGTGTTAAAACCAAGCTTTTTTAATTTGCGCTTGAAGAATTTCGTGTTTGACCAGAGCTTCTTTACCAGCCGGTCACCGGCCGCGGAGTCGAGCAACGCAAAGGCAGCCTGACAGGTAGCCGTCACGGAGGGTGGGTGCGAAGTGGAAAAAAGAAACGGCCTGGCGCGCTGGTAGAGAAATTCAATCAGATCCCGCGAGCCACAGACGTAGCCTCCGATGGAACCAATGGCTTTGCTGAGAGTGCCGACTTGGATATCAACGCGGCCGTGGCATCCGAGATGATCGATGGTGCCGCGCCCGCGGCTTCCCAGCACGCCCGAGGCGTGCGCGTCATCCACCATCATGATGCAGTTATATCTTTCGGCAAGATCGCAGAGCGCAGGCAAATTCGCGATGTCGCCGTCCATGGAGAAAACCCCGTCGGTAATCAGAAGTTTTTTGGCGCCCCAGTTTTCGGTTTCTTTCAGGATGCGTTCGCAATCGGCGATATCTTTATGTTTGAAGACCTTGATGGTTGCTTTTGACAGGCGCGCGCCGTCTATGATCGAAGCGTGATTCAGTTCATCGGAAATGATCAGGTCTTCTTTACCCAGGATTGCCGACACCGTTCCCGCGTTGGCCGCGAATCCAGATTGGAAAACCACACAGGCTTCGACTTGTTTAAAGCCGGCGATCTGTTCTTCGAGGTCCATGTGCATCTTCATGGTCCCAGCGATGGTACGGACGGCACCGGAGCCTACGCCGAATTTTCGCGTGGCGTCGATGGCTGCGCGCCGCAGCTTGGGGTGGGTAGTCAATCCCAGATAGTTATTCGAGCTCAGATTGATGACTTCCTTGCCGTCGAAATTTGCGAGGGGCTTTTGTTCACCTTCCAGAATCTTCAAACGAAAATAAAGATGCTTGGCCTTCAGATCCTCGAGAGCTTCGTGCAGGAATTTGAGCTGTGGGCGCGTGGATGTGCTCATGATTTCTCCGATAAATTTGGGGACTAACTATTTATGCGAGCCGTTGGGATAGAACAGAATTTTGCCGGCTTCCCCGGACTCCAGCAGCGAAAATGCATCGGCAAATTTTTCCAATGGCAAGCGTTCTTTAAACAGAGGCTCCAGATTCAGCCTGCCATGCTTCAGAAGTTCTGTCATTTGCACCCAGGTCTCAAACATCTTCCGGCCATAAATTCCCTGAACGGTAGCACCCTTGAAGATGACGTCGTTTACAAGGTCGAAGGTGACAGGGTCTTTAGGAATTCCCAAAAGCGAAGCGCGCCCGCCGGGCCGAAGCATTTGGAACCCTTGATGAATGGCCGCAGAGTTTCCACTCATTTCGAGGAGGACGTCAACGCCCGCGCCTTCGGTCGCCTCCAAAACGCGCGCGACCACGTCTCCCTGATTCGGATCGAGCGCTTCGTCCGCGCCCATTTGTTTTGCCAAGTCCCGGCGGTGCGGATTTACTTCGGTGGCAAAAATCATCGCACTGCCGCAGGCGCGAGCCACCGCGATGGCCATTAGACCGATGGGGCCGGCGCCGGTGACAACCACGTTTAGCGCAGCGATTTCTCCCGCAAGCACCGTGTGGACCGCGTTCCCCAAAGGGTCGAGTATGGCGGCATAGTGTTCGGGGATGGCCGGGTCAACTTTCCAGATATTGCGTATCGGGATACGCACGAATTCGGCGAAACAGCCGTCGGCATCGATGCCGATGATTTTCACATTTTGGCAGAGATGGAGCTGCCCCATGCGGCAGGGCCGGCAATGTCCGCAATTCACGTGCATTTCGGCGCTAACGAAATCGCCCGGCTTGACCGAGGTGACCTCGGATCCAACTTTGTCCACAGTGCCGCAGAATTCATGCCCGAATGTCATCGGAGGGTGAATCCGCGAAGCGGACCAGCGATCCCAGCCGTAAATGTGCAGGTCGGTCCCGCAAATTGACGCCGCGCGAACGCGAACAATTACTTCCGTGGGGCCAGGAGTCGGAATTGGTACTGACTCAAGCTGCGCACCACGCGCGGGACGCATCTTGCGCAAAGCCTTCATCGTTGCGACAGGCATCGTTTCCTTGCAACCTTCCTTCAGACCAAACGAGCAATCTTAACACAGGCACCCGAAACGCAAAAATCGAGAGCGCGCGGGCGGGTGTTCCGTTACAATCGCGGCCGGACAGCGCAACCAAGACTATGCGCCGCGTCTTGCCATGGTAGCGCCGGAGGACAGTTGAGTTTCACACAGCGTCTGCGAGAAATCCGCTCCGGTTTTGAGCCGGCCTTCTGGATCGCAAACTTCACGGAGATTTTCGAACGTGTGGCCTATTATGCGACGACCGCGGTTCTGGCCATTTACCTAAGCGAGCAGCTGCATTTCTCGAGCGAACTAACCGGCTGGGTGGTGGGAATATTCGGTATGGTCGTGTGGTTTCTGCCAATTCTTGGCGGAACGCTTGCAGACCGCTTCGGATTCCGCCGCGCATTGATGTTCGCTTATCTGGTGATGACCGTCGGTTACTTTCTTCTCGGTTCGCTTGCCGCACCCTGGATGGAATCGCTGCGGCACGCCATGGGCGATAAATGGCTGGTGCTCGCAATACTGATGATCCCAGCATTGGGCCCGGGCGTGGTGAAGCCGTGCGTGGCAGGGACAACGGCGCGTGCGTCGAGCGAAAACGTTCGGTCGCTGGGATATTCGATTTACTACACGCTGGTGAACATCGGCGGAGCGCTTGGCCCCATTGTCGCATGGCTCGTACGAAAACAGCTGGGGTGGGGAATTACGAGCGTGTTTCGGGTGGCCGCGCTCAGCGTTTTCCTGATGTTTTGGACGACTCTACTCTTCTACCGCGAGCCTGGGCACTCTGGAGAACAGAAAGTAGCGAGCGTGTTCACCGCTCTCAGCAATATGTTTGTGGTGCTGGGCAACTTCCGTTTCGTGCTTTTTCTGGTGATTTCTTCAGGCTTTTACATTGTTTTCTGGCAGCAATACATTTCGGTTCCGCTTTTTATTCGCGGTTACGTGGATCCGAAAGCTAATGTGGAGTTGTTTTTGTCGGTGGACCCCATCATTGTGATTTGCTTCCAGATTTTGGTGTCATACCTTACTCGGAAAATGCCGGCAGTCAGAGTCATGGC
>CAWHMJ010000001.1:0-612581 GCA_963830375.1 uncultured Acidobacteriota bacterium | reverse complement strand
GAAATATGCGTTCGATCGCGTGGCCCATGAAATAGTCTTCCTGCGGCGGCGGGCCCACGATTGTCGTCAAATAGAGCGGGTCCTTGCGATGCGTTATGCAGGTGATGTGAAACACGGGAAAAGATCCTTCCAGCGAGTAAAAGCCAGTGTGATCGCCGAAGGGACCTTCGGTCTGCATCTCGCCCAGGTTGACGTATCCCTCCAGAACAATTTCTGCGTTCGCCGGAACTTCCAGCTCTACGGTCTTGCACGCCACCAGCTCCACGGGATCCCTGCGCAGGAAGCTGGAAAAAAGAAACTCGTCGAGATCGGGCGGTACCGGTAAAATTCCAGCCAGGGCTGTCGCGGGGTCCGCGCCAATCGCTACGGCCACTTCGAGTTTGCCTTCGCTATTTTTTGCGCGGGCGCTGCGGAAATGCTCGGCACCGTGTTTCTGCGTCTGCCAATGCATTCCGGTGGTGCGCTCGTCATATACCTGCATGCGGTAGCAGCCGACGTTGCGTTTCCCCGTTTCCGGATTCTTCGTGATCACCATGGGCCAAGTAATGTATCGCCCGCCGTCCTGCGGCCAGCATTTCAGTATCGGGAAATAATCGAGCGAAAAATTCTCCGTGCGAACAATTTCCTGGCAAGCGCCGTTGCGCACCGTCTTCGGAAAAAACGACCCAATCTCCGCCAGCTTCGGCAGCATCTTCACCTTCTCCAGAATTCCCTGCGGCGATTTCACGTCTAAGAACGAATGCACGCGCTCGGCTACTTCGTCCAAAGAGTCCGCTTCCAGCGCCAGACACATGCGCCGCTCGCTACCGAGTAGATTCGTTACCGCCGGAACCGTGGAGCCTTTGGGATGCTCGAACAGCAGCGCCGGCCCGGCTGCCTTCACCACGCGGTCAGTGACCTCGGTGATCTCGAGAATCGGATCAACCTCAGCCGAAACGCGCTGCAGCTCATCCTTCTTCTCCAACTTGTGCACAAAATCCCGCAAGTCTCTATAAGCCACTTCCCCTCCATGACGTCATCTTACAAGTCATTGCTCAGTGCGGCGCTACCGCTGCCGAGCCGCTAACTTTAGCACGTTGCCTTGCCTGCGCAGAGAATATGGGACGGGCAGAGGCGCTGCTTGCGCGCTCGGCGAGCGCGGTGCTATTCTCCAATTTGTTCCAGATGAGCGGGAGTAGTTCAGTGGTAGAACGATAGCTTCCCAAGCTATAGGTGAGGGTTCGATTCCCTTCTCCCGCTCCATACTATGTTTTGCTCGTGAACTGGGATTACCTGCCATGAAACGATCGCTTAGAAAAATGGTGGTTCTTGTGCTTTGGGCAATCGGTTCAATCGGGGCGGTATTGTTTACCTGCTGGTGGGCTTTCGTGATGGTCTATGCAAGGAAATTCAGCTCCCTCGCACTTGCGAATGTAGCACTCGGTATTTTTGCCGCGTGGAAGGGCTTTCAGTATTTTAATGAAGAGCGAAAGTCAAATTAGCTAAAACATATCAGGCGATAGCTTGCGGGATGGCCTTTTTCCATTTGCCCTGAGCTTTCAGGATTAGCTCGACTACTTCGCGGGCTGCACCTTTGCCTCCAGCGACAGTAGTGATGTAGTGCGCGGCGCGTTTCACTTCTACCACGGCGTCGGCGACGGCGACAGCCAGGCCTACGCGGCCGAGAATTGGCAGGTCAGGCAAGTCGTCGCCGATGTAGGCGACTTCTTCGTCGGTCACGCCGGCGCGGATAAGGATCGCTTTGTAGGATTCGAGTTTCTTGGGCTGGCCCTGAATCACGAATTCCATTCCCATTTCGCGGGCGCGGCGCGTGGTCGCGGGAGAATCGCGGCCGGTGATCAGCCCCGTGCGGATGCCCATGATGCCGGCCAGCTTGATTCCAGCGCCGTCATGCGGGTCAAAAACTTTCATCTCCGCGACGCTATTGTCCGGAAATGTTTGCAGGCAGACCACGCTGGGAGTCAAGGTGCCGTCCACATCCATTAAGAGGACGCGGATTGGTTTCGCGCGGCGGATAACCTTCGGTGGGTACTTTATTTCGCGAATGGCCATTTATAATTTCCTCTTAGAAGAGCTGAAGAGTCCAGAGATCGTGAACGTGGAGGACGCCTTCGAGGCGGCCGGCGGAATCCACGACGAGGACCGAGGTGATTTTCTTTTCCTCCATCCGGCGCAAAGCGCTCGCAGCGAGCTCGGTGCGCGGAATCGTGACGGGATTTTTCGTCATGCAATCCGCGGCCGTCAATCCCAGGACATTTTCTTTTTGCTTCAGCATGACGCGGCGCAAATCGCCGTCCGTGATGATGCCGAGGACGCGGCCGTTCGCTTCGGTGACGGCAGCGAGGCCGAGGCCTTTGCGGCTCATCTCGTAAATTACGTCGGGCATCTTCGCGGTGGGAAGCACGCGTGGCGCGTCCTCGCCGGAGTGCATTAAGGCTTCGACGCGGCGCAATTTTTTGCCAAGGCGACCGCCGGGATGCAGCGCGGCGAAGTCTTCTTCTTTGAATCCGCGGCGTTCGAGGAGTGAGATAGCGAGGGCGTCACCCATGGCTAGTGCAGCGGCGGTAGACGCGGTGGGAGCAAGATTCAGCGAGCACGCTTCTTCTTTTACGGCGATGTCGAGAACGATGTCGCTGGTGCCGGCAAGAGTGGAGCGCGGGTTGGCCGTGAGTGTGATGACATGGACGCCCAAACGCTTAACGGATTCCATCAGCGCGACTAATTCTTCGGTTTCTCCGCTGGAAGAAATCGCGAGTAGAACATCGTCCGCGGTGAGCATTCCCAGATCGCCGTGAAGCGCTTCCGCGGCGTGGAGAAAAAGTGACGGAGTGCCGATGCTCGCGAAAGTGGCGGCAGTTTTGCGTCCGATGAGGCCGGACTTGCCGAGGCCGGTGACGACGACTCGGCCTTTGCACGCGTATAAAAGTTCGACCGCTTTTTCGAAGCGGTCATCGAGGCGGTCGATCAGGCCGGCGATGGCTTCGGATTCAATTCGCAGAACGCGTTTGGCGGTGGCCAGACTCATTTCGAATTCCATTCGCGTACGAGCGTCGCGAGCTTCAGGATTTTTTCCAGCAGCGGGCGGAATTGAGAGAGCGGGAGCGCGTTCGAGCCGTCAGAAAGCGCCTTGGCGGGATTGTCGTGGACTTCGAGAAAGATTCCATCGACGCCCGCAGCGGTTCCGGCGCGAGCGAGCGGCTCGATGAATTCAGGCTGGCCGCCGCTGGATTTTCCTTCGCCGCCGGGCAATTGCACGGCGTGGGTCACGTCGAAGACAACCGGGTATCCGAGTTTGCGCATGATGGGAAAAGAGCGCATATCGACCACGAGATTTTGATAGCCGAAGGAACTTCCGCGTTCGGTGAGAATGATTTTTTCGTTTCCGGTGCCGGCAATTTTTTCCGCGGCGTTGCCGATTTCCCAGGGGGAGAGGAATTGGCCTTTTTTCACGTTTACAACACGGCCGGAGCGGCCAGCGGCAACGAGCAAATCCGTTTGGCGGCAGAGAAACGCTGGGATTTGGAGGATGTCGCAAACTTCCGCGGCGGGGCCGACCTGCGAAACGTCGTGAACGTCGGTGAGAATCGGGAGGCCGGTTTTTTTCTTGATGTTTTTCAGGATTGCTAAACCCTTTTTCAAGCCTGGGCCGCGGAACGAAGAGAGCGAGGTGCGGTTTGCTTTGTCGTAAGACGCCTTGAAAATATATGGGACGTGCAGTTCGGCGGCGATGGCGCCCAGGCTTTCCGCCATTCGCAACGCGTGTGACTCGCTTTCGATCACGCACGGACCCGCAATGACGAACATAGGTGCGTTCGCGCCGAAGTGAATCGAGTTCACCGAGAATGCTTTGTTTAGCGCCACGGTGCCGAAGAACTCCTTTGAATGACGCTCAGCGTATTCGGGTTCGGGAGGATTTGCAATGGCGGGCCGCGGACATCCACGACGAGAGCAGAGGACGGTTGACAGGGGGCGTAGGGGAGAGAAAATGGCGCTATGGCACATCAACTCACTACCTCTTATGTGAAGGACTCTACGGATCTCTTCCGCCACTACAAAAAACTGGGCGAGCGCGCTATGGCGCAGTGCCCGGACGAAAGGCTGTTCGTAATGCTGGATGCGGAGTCGAATTCCATCGCGATCATCGTGAAACATATGGCGGGGAATATGCGGTCGCGCTGGAGGGATTTTCTTACCACCGACGGCGAGAAGCCGGACCGGAACCGCGACACCGAATTTGAAGCGCCGCCTAAGACACGCGCCGAGCTGACGGCAATGTGGGAAGGCGGCTGGAAATATCTTTTCGAAGCGCTGGAACCGCTAACAGACGCCGATATGACGAAGACGGTTACTATCCGGTCTTCGCCGCATTCGGTGATGCAGGCGATTAATCGTCAGGTGGCGCATTACGCGCATCACGTGGGGCAAATCGTGCTTCTGGCAAAACATTTCACGACGAAGGCCGGGAAGAAATGGGAAACGTTGAGCGTTCCGCGAGGGCTGTCAACGCAATTTACTGCGGAAGTGGCAGCGGGAAAGAGAACGGAACGGTGAGCTTTAGTCTCCGGCACTCATCAATATCGTAAATGGTTTGGATTTGACCTTGAGACCGTGCTTGGGTGGGTTTGAGCAATCCAATCCAGAGTTCGAGCCCGTCCAGTATTCCACCAAGAGCCGGATGACGCCAGGCTGGCTAAGCCGAAACGGAAATTCGGCGGATTTTCCAGCCTCCAGGACAACCGGGCGGCGCAAACTTCCGACATCTGGGCCAATAAGCAGGGTGTGCCATCTGCCTTCAGAGCTTGCTTGCACGATGAACGGAATCGGTGTGGCCTCGGTGGTTGTTCCGTTCGTGGAACTTTGTCCAATTTCTACGCAAAAAGCCACCGGTTCGCTGGTTGCGTTTTCAACTTTTGCCTGAATTTCGTCATTAACGCGAATCGACTGGAAGGGAATACTGACTCGGACCTGAGCAGCGGCTGAGGGCAAAAAGGCGCAGAGAAATATAAGACTCAAGGCGACGCGAATCACGGGAGAAGTATATCGAGTTCTAGGAGCTCGGGCGAGAAGCAATGCTTCAACGAAAAGAAGGAAAGAACAGATTCTTCGCTTCGCTCAGAATGACAGACAGAGGCTGGACGATCCGACGACGACAGCGTTCGGAGTGAAGTGGCGAGCTAGTCGGCGGGGTTGATGGCGCGGGACTCGGCGTTAGCTACGCCTTGGCGCTGGTGGCGGTTTTCTACGCTGGCGCGGATAAAGGCGGCGAAGAGCGGGTGCGGGGCCAGGGGCTTGGATTTGAATTCGGGGTGGAACTGGCAGCCTACGAACCACGGGTGGTTGGGGGCTTCGACGATTTCGACGTAGACGCCGTCGGGGGTGCGTCCTGTGATGCGGAAACCGGCGCGGGTTAGCGTGTCTTCGTATTCGCAATTGAATTCATAGCGGTGGCGATGGCGCTCTGAAATTTCGAGCTGGCCGTAGGCTTTGGCCGCGAAGGAGCCCGGCTGCAATTTGCATTTCCAGGCGCCGAGGCGCATGGTGCCGCCCATCTCGTCCACACCGAGAAGCTCGCGCAGTTTGTAAATGACGCGATTCGGAGTGCCGGGATCGAACTCGGTGCTGTCGGCATGCTCGATGCGCGAAACGGTGCGCGCATATTCGATAGTGGCGCATTGCATTCCGAGGCAAATTCCGAAGAACGGAATCTTTTTCTCGCGTGCGTACGTGATGGCGTGGACCATTCCGGCGATGCCGCGTTTGCCGAAGCCGCCGGGAACGAGGATGCCGTCCACATGGCGCAAGAGGCGCTCGGCGGTGGCGGGCGAGTCGATGTCTTCGGCTTCAATCCATTCGACAATCACGCGATGGCGATTGGCGAGACCGCCGTGCATGAGAGCTTCGCGCAAACTTTTGTAGGCGTCTTCGAGTTGAACGTACTTCCCTACCACGCCGATGCGCACTTCACCCTGCGGATGCTCGAGCGTTTCGAGCATTGCGAGCCAGCGGGAAAGATCGCGCGGCGGAGCTTGCAGATGCAGCAGGCGAAGAATTTGTTCGTCGAGGCCTTCGGCGGCGAGCGACATGGGAACTTCGTAAATATTGCCGACATCGGGAGCGGAGATGACGCAGGATTCCGCCATGTTGCAAAAGAGCGCAATCTTGGACTTCAGATCGGTGGGGAGCTGGCGATCACTGCGACAAATTAAAATGTCGGGTTGAATTCCGATGCTGAGAAGTTCTTTCACGCTGTGCTGCGTAGGCTTGGTCTTCAACTCGCCCGCAGTGGGAATGAAAGGCACAAGCGTGAGGTGAACGAAGATTACGTTTTCGGGGCCGAGTTCGAGGCGCATCTGGCGGATGGCTTCGAGAAACGGCAGAGACTCGATGTCACCTACGGTGCCGCCGATTTCGACCAGGACGATGTCCGGCGCGTCGGGGCCGGATGAAACTTTGCGGAAGGCGGCTTTGATTTCGTCGGTGACATGGGGAATTACCTGGACGGTTTTTCCGAGGTAATCGCCGCGGCGCTCTTTGGTGATGATGGATTCGTAGATTCGGCCCGTGGTCCAGTTGTGATCGCGGGTTAAATGCGCGTTGGTGAAGCGCTCGTAGTGGCCAAGATCGAGGTCGGTTTCGGCGCCATCGTCGGTGACAAACACTTCCCCGTGTTGATAGGGCGACATGGTGCCGGGATCAACGTTCAGGTAGGGATCGCACTTCTGGAGGGTGACTTTCAGGCCGCGGCTTTCGAGGAGACATCCGATGGAAGCGGCGGCGACGCCCTTTCCGAGTGAAGAAACTACGCCCCCTGTGACGAAAATGTACTTCGGGGCGGAACGCAAAGGGCTCGACTTCCTCCGGAAAGAATCTGCGTACTCAACATTATGGTCACAATGGCGGCGCGTGTCAAATCACGTTTTGAATTTTTATTTTGATGCGATTCGCCGAGTAAATACGCTGCGGGTGGTTTAGAGGCTGGTCTGTTCCGCCGGTGGTTACTTCGCCGGGCCTTCGCGCAATATTTTTTCGACGCGCTCGACGTCGGCGGGTACGTCGACGCTAACGCTGTCGTAATCCGCTTCCACTACGCCGATGTGAAAGCCGTTTTCGAGCCAGCGAAGCTGTTCGAGTTGTTCGATGCGCTCGAGTTCACCCGGAGGAAGGGTGGGAAACTCGAGCAGGGCGTCGCGGCGATAACCGTAAAGCCCGGTGTGCTTCCAATGCTCGGCGGCGACCTTCGCGCCGGTGTCGCGGACCCAAGGAATGGGCGCGCGCGAAAAATAGAGCGCGTTGCCGTCGAAATCGCGGACTACCTTCACCACGTTGGGATCCATGATGTCGTTGGGCTTGGTGATGGCAGCACAGGGCGTTGCAATTTGCATCGAGTCGTCGCCGGTGAGAGCTTGGATTACGGCGTCCACGGAGGCGGAATCGATCAACGGTTCGTCGCCCTGCACGTTGACGTAAATGTCGGCGGGGATGTGCACGGCGACTTCGGCGACTCGGTCGGTACCAGTACGGTGATCGGCGCGCGTCAAGATCGCTTCGGCGCCGAAAGATGTCACTGCGTCCTTGATGCGCTGGTCTTCGGTCGCGACTATTATGCGGGGCGCGCCGGCGGCTTCGCGCAAGCGTTCCACAACGTGCTGAATCATTGGGCGACCCGCAATCTGGGCCAGAGGCTTGCCGGGAAATCGAACCGAAGCGTAACGCGCCGGAACCACCACCAAAACGTTTTTAGCCTGGGCTGAATTCATAAGAACCCGCTAACGTCCGCGTGCGGCTCGCATATTAGCATGGAGGGGACGGCGGTGCGGCGGGTACTGGCCGGACCACTACGAAAATACTGGAAGGTGCCGCTTGCTTTAGGATAAGCGAGTGCTACAATCGCACGAGAGACACAGAGACTCGCGGCGCTGCGTGAGTTTCGCGTTATATTCGGGGGTCCAGTTGCTAGTCCGCGCACGCGTTCGGTTGCGGAACTATTCCCTGGCAGCGCTTTGCGCGGCTCTAGTATTGTCCGCGTTGGTAGGCTCACCTGCGTGGTCCCAAGAAGAATCTCCCGCGGGACCAGTTCCGACTGAAAACTCGCAACGAATGGAGAAGGGCAAGGCGCTAAAGGCGGAAACAGACTTAGCGCTGATCAACGTCACTGTGACCGATCCTTATGGGCGGCTTGTGACCGGGCTGGAACAAAACAACTTCCGCATTTTCGAAGACGGAGTGGAGCAGGAAGTTCTGCGCTTTTCGGGCGAGGACGTGCCCATCTCGATCGGCGTGATTTTCGATATGAGCGGGAGCATGAGCGACAAGATCGAAAAATCCCGGACCGCCGCGGTACAGTTTTTCCGCACTGCAAACCCGAAGGATGAGTTCCTGTTGATTAATTTTAACGACCGGGCGCAACTGACCAGTCCGTTCACGGCCAGCGTTGAAGATTTGCAGAACCGGCTGATGTTTACGTCCGCGCACGGGCAAACGGCTTTGCTGGATGGAATTTATCTGGGCCTTAGCGAAATGAAAGGCGCACACAACACAAAGAAAGCATTGCTCGTCATATCTGACGGAGGCGATAATCATAGCCGGTACACGGAAACCGACATCCGGAAGTATGCAAGAGAAGCGGATGTGCAGATTTACGCCATCGGTTTGTATGATGAAGGTGGCGGGCCGACAGTGGAAGAACGCCTGGGACCGTCGCTGCTGTCAGAATTGACGGAAATGACCGGCGGGCGCGCCTTCGCTGTCACCAGCATGGGCGACATGCCCGACATCGCGTCGAAAATCAGCATGGAGTTGCGGAACCAATATGTGGTTGGATACAGACCAAGCAACCGGACGCACGATGGAAAATGGCGGAAAGTCAAAATTAAGCTGCGTCCTCCCAAGGGACTTCCTCCCCTTACCGTTTACGCCAGGTCAGGCTATTACGCGCCCGGCCATTAAGCATTCGACGACAATTTCTCTGCTCTTGCTGGCATTGCTCTGCGCCGGTCCCTGCTTGCGCGCGCAAAATCCGCTTCCGCCGAGCCCCCCTCCCCCGCAGACACCGGGAACGCAAGGCCAAAGCACCACAATTAAGAATGTTGTCGACCTGGTGGTGTTGCACGCGACCGTAGTGGATGAAAAGGGGCAGTTTGTCCCGGATTTACCCAGGGACAATTTTCGGGTCTTTGAAGACAAAATCGAACAGAAAATATCGGTATTTACGAAAGAAGATGTGCCGGTGACGATGGGGCTGGTGATTGACAACAGCGGCAGCATGAAGGACAAGCGCGCGCAGGTGAACGAAGCGGCGCTGTCGTTCGTGCGAACCAGCAATACCGCGGACGAAGTCTTCGTGGTGAATTTCAATGACGAATATTATCTGGACCTGGACGAGGATTTCACCAGCAATCCCGAGGAACTTCACGAAGCGCTGGAGAAAATCGATACGCGGGGCAGCACGGCGCTGTACGACGCGATTATCGGATCGTTGGACCATCTTAAGAAGGGACACAAGGACAAGCGTGTTCTGCTGGTGATCACGGATGGCGACGATGACGCCAGTCGCAAGGATTTCGCCTATACCGTGAAAGCGGCGGTGCAATCGAACGCCGTGATTTACGCGGTGGGCGTCTTCAGCGATGAGGATCGCAAGAGCAACAAGAAAATGGTGCGAAAATCAAAAAAAGATTTGAGTACACTCACGGAAGCCACTGGCGGGCTGGCCTTCTTCCCGGACAATCTAGCCGACGTGGATTCTGTCTGCACGGAGATCGCGAGAGATATTCGCAATCAGTACACCATCGGGTACTACCCCACGAACACCGCTAAGGATGGCACGTTCCGCTCCGTGAGACTTGAACTGATTCCGCCAAAGGGGCATGGAAAACTTTCCGTCCGCACGCGCACGGGGTACTACGCAAGCAAAACGGCTACGGGTAATTAGGCCGGCTTGCGAAGTTGGTGCGTTCGTGCTGGAACGTCCCGCATCGCAATCCTGCGCCCTAAAGAACCCTCCCTGCGATTTCGACGCAGACACCGAAACTATCCAGCAAGTGAATTGAGGAAGCTAGCGCCGTGGGGGATGCGCGTGTGGAAATTTTCGGCGATGGTCTGGCCCATGTCGGCGAGGGTTGCGCGAGTGCCAAGATTCGCGCCGCTAGGCGAGCTTGGATTGTAAGCGAGTATGGGGACGTACTCGCGGGAATGATCCGTGGTGGGATTTACGGGATCGGGGTCGCAACCGTGGTCGGCGGTGATCAGGAGCAAATCCGAAGGGCGCAAGACGTCGAGAAAGGGTCCCAGCAGCGTGTCAAATTCTTCCAGAGACCGTGCGAAGCCCTCCACATCTTTACGATGGCCGAAGAGCATGTCGAAATCCAGGAGGTTTGCGAAAATTAGTCCGCTCGGGCGCTGCGCGAGCGCTTCGGTGAGCTTGGCCATGCCATCAGCGTTATTTTTTGTCGTGACATAGTCGTCCACACCGCGGCCGTTGTAGATGTCGTGAATTTTGCCTACGCCGAAAACTGGGATTTTGGCATCCGCGAGCACGTCGAGGAGCATGGGGCGCGGGGGCTCAACTGCATAGTCGTGGCGGCGTTCGGTGCGGCGAAAATTTCCTGTCACGCCGGTGAATGGCCTCGCAATCACGCGTCCGACGCGGTTGGGGCCATCGAGCAATTTGCGCGCGACTTTGCACATGCGGTAGAGATCGGCAATCGGGATTACATCTTCGTGCGCGGCAATCTGAAATACGCTGTCGCCGGAGGTGTATACGATGGGAAATCCCGTGTTCACGTGCTCGTCGCCAAGCTCTTTGATGATTTCCGTTCCAGACGCGGGCTTATTTCCGAGCGTGCGGCGCCCGATTCGAAACTCGAATTCCGCAATCAATGATTTTGGAAAGCCGTGCGGATATACCGGGAAAGCTTGCTCTAACCAGATGCCAGCCATTTCCCAATGTCCCGTGGTCGTGTCCTTGCCGGGAGAAACTGTTGCTCCCTTTCCGAAACTGCCTGCGGGTTTCGCGGGAGGCTCGAGATTCGCGAGCGGCTTGATATTCGCGAGGCCGAGGCGAACGAGGTTCGGAAGTTTCAGCGGACGAGAGCGCGCGATGTGGCCCAGTGTGTCGCGTCCCACGTCGCCGTAATCGGCAGCGTCGGGCAATTCTCCGATGCCAACGCTATCGAGGACAATCCAGATGACACGATCGAAATTTGAGTTGGCTGCAGCCACCGAGTCATTTTAACAGAGCCGACCGAGGGTTGTTTGCCCGAGTCAGAGAAGGCGCCGATCGGAAGATTGGCGTTCCCGGCAAGACCAGCAAACGTCGGGCGCGTGCGATGACTGGAGAGAAAAATGTGTCGCGCCTACGGCGCTTGGAGAGGGCGACAATCGGGAAAGTGGCGCTCTTTAATCAGCCGGCTGAATGCCGACGGCGGCGTACACTTCGGAGCTCTTGTACAACGTGCCATTCTTCATCACGAGGCGGCAGCGGCGAATGTCGCTGATGCGTTCGACCGGGTTTCCTTCCACGAGGACGAAGTCGGCCCGCTTTCCTGCCACGATCGATCCGAGTTCGTTCTCCTGCTTCAGCACCCGAGCGGCATTAAAGGTTGCGATCTGCAACGCTTTTGCGGGTGGGATTCCGGCTCTAACCTCAAGCTCCAATTCACGGTGCAACATGATTCCAGCGGTCGCATCTGTTCCGGCAAGAATGGAAATTCCGGCATCATACATTCGCTTGGTCATCCGCAACATTGCGTCGTATGAATCCTTATAAAGTTGATCATTCTGGTCAGTGACGGGAAGGCCGCCGCCGTAGGCGCCGCGCTGAACTTGCGCGGGCAACCGGTTCAGCACGGGCGCCAGCTCAGGAGTCACCTTTCCGGGGCGGCCGGTGTACATACCTTCAAAAGTTGCCAGCGTGACATCGACGGTTGTGTGATGATCTTGCAGCAATTTAATAAAGTCATTCACTTCTTTCGACTGCAGATCGAGCTTGGCGGCGTTGTCTCCCACAGCGGTAAAGCGCTCAGGAGTGCGAGTGTCCTTGACCTTCGCGGCGAGAAAGTTGAGAAAAATGAAGTTGATATGCTGCAACTCGTCGGCGCCTTCTTCCACGAATTGACTGGCAATCATGCCATTAGGAACATGGCCGCTCACTCGCAACCCGCGTGAATGAGCTGTCTTTATGATCCCGGGCACCAGGGCCGGATTCAGTGAGCTATAGAGCTTGATCTGAACATAGCCAAGGTCCGCGTAACGGTTCACTGCATCTCGAGCTTCTTCTGCCGTGTCAGCGTATAAGCCGGTTGGAGCTTGGAATGGTCCTCGGCCATCAATCAATCCAGCCTTCCACACTCTCGGGCCGATCGCCGTTCCGGCATCCCATTGGTCCTGAATATGCTTCAGCTCTTCGATATCATTGCCCATATCTCGGACGCTGGTGACGCCACTGGCGATGTGCAGGAGACCATCCAGAGCCTGGGCGTGGACGTGCATGTCAAAAAGACCCGGCAACAAAGTCTTGCCAGTTCCGTCGATGCGTTCAGCACCCTTCGGAACGAGTAGAGTCGAAGAAGGGCCCACATTTGTTATGCGCTGGCCTTCGACGATGACTGTTTGATCTTCCCGAATCGCAGCTTGCTCGGAATCAAAAAGGCGAACATGCTCGACGGCCAACGGATGGTCCAGATGTCGAGCTAATTCACGCGCGAGGCGGGCATTGCGAGCGTCTTCCGCCGCGCGGTCGAGCGAGTAGAGCTGAGCGTTCGCTCCCTCCCAGCCCTCTCTGAGAATCGCAAACCATTTACCGGGGGATCCGAACAGATGCTGATCATCGTCGAGCCAGACAGTCTGCGGTTCGAAGGAGACTCCGGTGATGGCAAACTCGGTTACGTGAAGTTTCTGCCCGTGATTTTCGATTGTTACGTCCGTCAATCGCTCCAGCCTTGCGTCGCCTGCAGGGAGTAATTTGACATGAGCATCCTTAGCCTTCAGCAGCGCAACTACAAGGAAGGCCGTCTCGGCTGCGGTACCATTATTGCTGATGTAGAAACCCGAACTGGAAGACTGGCCATTTTCGGAAGTACTTTTCCAGCGAGCTATCCCGCTTTCCACCGCGAAGTGTTCATCCACTGGAGCCTTAAGATAGTCGACGCCGGTCACATCGACGCGTAATGGCAATCCGTCGGTTCCAATTACGTAATGCGCCACGACCTTCGGGCCGCGGCCGCGATCGTTGAACTCGAACGTGCAGTCGACGCGACCCTCAGCGCTATAGGTATCTACTTCACTGCCAGCGGTAGCGCTATTGCTTTGGATTGTATAGCGCAGGGTCTGAGGGGCGGCTGAAGCCCCGGCCCATACGGGCGAGGCAGCGACAAGCAACGCGAGATGAAACGCCAAGAGAAGTTTGGACATGCGGTGGATTATGCCACGAAGCGGGAGACGATCGGACAAGAAGCCCAAAGGAACATCCCTTGCAGCTGGGATTCGCGGTGTGGACGACCTGGCACATGGGGACATGGCGCCTGGATTCGAACCCGTCCAATGCTAGCTGTGGGCGCGGATTTCGTCGTGGAGGATCGCCCGGCCCGAGACTCCCAAACTGTGCGTCCCACGCGGCGAAGGGTGATTTGCCCGGCTTGACGAGGCGGCGTATAATTATCGGTTTACACGCATGCCGACAAAACCCACGGACAAGCTTGCTGTTGCCTCCACCGCCAACGTGGCTCCTGACTCGGTCTTGCGTCCGGAGGTGCCCGGTGACGTGGAAGAAATACGCGTCCGCGGGGCGCGCGTTCATAATCTAAAGAACATTGATTTCGCCATCCCGCATAACGCTATTACGGTGGTGACGGGCGTTTCCGGGTCCGGCAAATCGAGCCTGGCGTTCGACACGCTTTACGCGGAAGGCCAGCGCCGCTATATCGAATCGCTTTCGGCCTACGCGCGGCAGTTCCTGGAGCGCATCGAAAAACCGGACGTGGACGAAATCACGGGGATTGCTCCGGCCATTTCGATCCGTCAAAAGAACTCCACGCGCAACCCGCGGTCCACGGTGGCGACCGCGACGGAAATTTACGACTATCTCCGCCTGCTTTTCGCGCGCATCGGGCGCACGTTCTGCCTGCGGTGCGGAGAAGAGGTGCGAAGAGATACGCACGATGAGATCGCCGCGCGCGTCCTCGCGCTTCCCGCAGGGCGCAGGTTCTACGTTCTCTACGAATTAAAATTCACTCCTGAAGCGGCAACGAACGCGCCGCAGGCAGTTCGTTCGCGCAAAGCGGTCCGCGTGACGCAGGAAACGATTCGGGAATCGTTGATCGCCTTGCGCAAGCGCGGCTTCAACCGGCTATATCAAGCCGGGCGGGTCTTCGAATTTTCCACGCCGGAAGAATTGCTGGATGTGGATTTCACGCGGCCTGTATACGTGGTGGTGGACCGGCTGGCGCTGGGGCCGGAAATTCGTTCGCGGCTGATGGACTCCATCGAGATTTGTTACCGCGAAGGGCGGGGCGAGGCCATCCTGGAATTCGTGCCCGACGCTCCTGGCGCAACGCCGGAGCGGCTTGTTTTTAACGAGCGCTTCGAATGCAAGAAATGCGGCGCGACGTATCAAGAGCCTGAGCCGCGCCTTTTCTCGTTCAACAGCCCGTACGGCGCTTGCCCACGCTGCCAGGGATTCGGCAACACGATTGATTTCGATATCGACCGGGTGATCCCGGACAAGAGCAAATCACTCGCCGATGGCGCGATACAGCCGTGGACCAAGCCGCGCTATCGGCAACTCGCGATGGACATGCGCCGATACGCGCGCGCCAAAGGAATTCCGGTTGACATTCCTTTCCGCGAGCTGACCGCTGCGCAGCGCGACGCCATCATCGAAGGCGATCGCAAGGAAAATTACGAAGGCGTGCAAGGGTTTTTC
Organism: uncultured Acidobacteriota bacterium; assembly: GCA_963830375.1. Taxonomy (GTDB): domain Bacteria; phylum Acidobacteriota; class Terriglobia; order Acidiferrales; family UBA7541; genus Palsa-295. Next base: position 597,661 of record CAWHMJ010000001.1, on the reverse strand, counting down.
GGATTCCTGGAGCGAAAAAAATACAAGCTGCACGTGCGCGTATTCCTCAGCCGCTACCGCGGCTACGCCACCTGCCCGGACTGCCATGGAACCAGGCTTCGCGCGGAGGCTCGCGCGGTGAAAATTGCGGGGCGCTCGATCACGGAAGTCTGCCAGATGACGGTGAAGGAGGCGCGTCCGTTTTTCGCAAGCCTTACGCTCACTCCCGCGGAAGCGACCATCGTCGAAAAAGTTCTGGAAGAAATTCAGCTGCGCTTGAGGTTTCTGGACGAAGTGGGGCTGGATTATCTGACGCTCGACCGGCTCACTTCCACTCTGTCGGGCGGCGAAGCGCAGCGGATACAACTCGCGACTTCGCTCGGATCTCATCTGGTTGGCGCGCTCTACGTTTTGGATGAACCCTCTATCGGACTGCATCCGCGCGATACGAACCGGCTGATTGAAATTCTCAAGGGGCTGCGAGACCTGGGGAACACGCTGCTGGTGGTGGAACACGATCCCGACACAATTCTCGGCGCCGATCACATTTTGGAACTCGGCCCGGGCGCTGGTGAACATGGCGGGAAATTAATGTTTGCAGGAACGCGCGACGCGATGCTTGCGGATCCTCAATCGCTGACCGCGCGCTACCTGCGCGGCGATTTGAAAGTGGCGCTGCCGGCGCAACGCCGCAAAACGCAAGGCAAATTCCTGAAGATCATCGGCGCGCACAGCCACAATCTGAAAAATATTGACGTGATGATCCCGCTAGGGATGCTGGTTGCGGTTACGGGAGTGTCCGGCTCGGGAAAATCCACGCTGGTTTATGATGTGTTGTACAAAGCGCTGCAGCTGAAGCGCACGGGCGGAAACTGGCGCGAGTGCTGCGATCGTTTGGAAGGTGACGCCGCAGTGACGGCGGTGGAGATGGTCGATCAGTCCCCCATCGGCCGCACGCCGCGCTCGAATCCGGCCACATATTTGAAAGCGTTCGACCCCATACGAGAAGTTTTCGCGTCCACGCCGGAAGCGAAGAAACGCGGATTCACGCCGGGCCATTTTTCGTTCAACATTCCCGGCGGACGGTGCGAAACCTGCCAGGGCGACGGCACGGTCACGGTGGAGATGCGTTTTCTGGCGGACGTTGAGCTGATCTGCGAAGAATGCCGCGGGACACGTTATAAGAGCGCAGTGCTGGATGTGCGTTACAAAGAGAAAAATATTCACGACGTTCTGCAGATGACCGTGCGCGAGGCGCTCACATTTTTCGCGGCGAATCCGAAGGTCACCGCGCGGCTTCGGGTGCTCGAAGAAGTTGGGCTTGGGTATCTGCGGCTGGGCCAGTCGGGCACCACGCTTTCAGGCGGCGAAGCACAACGCTTGAAACTTGCGGCGCATCTTACGCGGCAGGAGAATTCCGGCATCCTGTATATTTTTGACGAGCCCACCACCGGGCTGCACTTTGACGATATTCAGAAACTCTTGACTGCGTTTCGCAAATTAATTGAAGGCGGGGCTTCGGTGCTGATCATCGAGCACAATCTGGACGTGATCAAATCCTCGGATTGGGTGATCGACCTGGGGCCGGAGGGCGGCGAGGGAGGCGGCCGGGTGGTGGCTTCCGGAACGCCGGAGCAAGTGGCGCGAAATTCGCATTCGCACACGGGGAAATATTTGGCGCGCGTTTTGAAGCCGCGCAACGGCTCGAATCACGCGAACGATCATCCGCCGGCTGCCCCAAACGGCTCGGTCCAAAGTTCAACCCCGAACCCATGAAAGTGTTTGCGAAGCGGCTCGGCTTGCTGTTGCGCGCTTTGCGTTTTTCTGGGCGCTGCGGCGGCCAGTTTCGGGCAAACCGTCAGCACAACCAGAACGCGCATCCCGCAGGACGCGGCTGCCGTCGCGCTGAACAATTTGCTGGCTCAGGCGCAAGCGGCGATGGATCGAAAAGATTACGCGGCAGCCGTGCAAGCCTACCAGGATTATCTCGTCAAGATACCAGACGACGCCACCGTGCATTACGATCTCGGCTACGTGTACACCGCGATGCAGAAAACTGCGGAAGCGAAGGCCGAATACGAAAAGGCGATTTCGCTCGATCCCAAAATGGCAGCCGCCTATCAGAACCTGGGGCTGACGCTGCTGACGACCGACCCGTCCGCGGCGATTGCGCCTCTGCAAAAGGCCGCGGAATTATTGCCGGACGACGCACGAACGAAGTGGCTTCTGGGCACGGCTCTCGAAGCGAGCGGGAAGCTGGGTTTGGCGATCGATCAATACGAAGCGGCAAGGAAACTAGACGACAAAGATCCCGACATTCGAACATCGCTGGGGCACGCGCTGCTGGGCGCTGGGCGTCCGGCCGATGCGGAAGCGGTGTATCGGGAGGCGCTGCCGTTACATCCCGCGGGCGCTGCGTTGGGGCAAGCGCATCTCGGACTGGCCCAAGCTTTGTTTGCGCAGAAAAAGATCGACGAAGCGGCGACCGAACTGGCGGCCTATTTGCAGAGCCGGCCAAATGACGCGAATGCCCGGATGGAACTCGCCGCCGAGCTTGCCGAGCTGGGCAAGAACGATGAAGCTCTGGCAGAACTCGATCGCGCGACAGCCGGCGCGCCCGACAATTTTCGCGCGCTGAAGTTGCGCGTGCAAATTGCGTTGCAGGGAAAACGTTACGACGACGCTCTGCCGGCTTTGCAAAAAGCGATTGCGATTGCGCCGCAAGATGCTGATTTGGCTGCGCAGCTCGGCCATTTGTATCTGGAGAAAAAGGACTACCCGCACGCAGTGGATGAATTGTTCATGGCCTTCAAGATGAACCCGGCGTCCAACGACGTTCTCGGCGATCTAATTACCGCGCAGTATCTCAATAAGAATTATTCGGCGGCGTTGCAAGGCCTGGACGTGCTTTCGAGGCGAAAAACATTGCCGGCGGGGAGCTGGTTCATTCGCGCCACCTGTTACGATAAACTGGGACAGGTCGTTCCGGCGCTCGATGCGTACAAGAAATTTCTGGAGTTGAACACGGACCAGAACAATGACATGTACTTCGAAGCATCAGCGCGCGTGCGAGTTCTTTCCCGCGAAACAAAAAAGAGGTAGTAAATTGTTCCAGGTGGTCCGGATGATCGGAATCGCGATGGCGATTGCCGGCTGCGTGAGCGCTGCGCCACCGGCGCAGGCCATGTTGCCGCAGAACAGCACCGCGGAGTTACGCTCCCGATTTACGCACGAGACGGATCCCGTTCGCAAAGCCAAGCTGTTGCTTCCGCTCGGCGACGCCGAGTTCCAGGACATCCTAAAGGATGAGGAGTCGGAACATTTTGGAGAGGCGCTGGCAATTTTCCGGCAGTACCGCGACGAAGCGCAGGTTTGCCAAAAAGATCTGGAAGGTAAAGAGCCTGACCCGGAAAAGCATCCAAACGGATTCAAACAGCTTCAAATTTCCTTGCGGCAGGCGCTGCGGCGTCTCAGCGACATTATCGCGGATTTACCGGGCGACGAGCAGAAACCGTTTCTCGACGTGCGCCGGGATCTGGAGCAAATGGACCGTCAATTGATTCATGAACTTTTTCCGCGCCGGCCGGAACCTGCGCCCGAGCCGCAGCCGGATGCAGCGAAACCTCAGGGGTGAAATATGCTGTGGCGCAATCTAGCTCTTTTCATTTTGTCAGCCGGGCTGATTTTCACCGTGGCTTCCGCGCGTGCGGCAAATCCCGCGGCCCAAAAGAAAGAGTACTTGACGGACTCCGAAGCGGACAAAATCCGCGAAGCAGTAGACGCCAGGGGAACGCATCAAGCTATACATATCTTTTGCGGAAGACCGCCTGAAGAAATTTCAATACGAGCTTACCCGGCAGACTCCCGACCGCCGCCGCGGGGAAATGCTGAATAGTCTGCTGAATGATTATGCCGGATGCATCGATGATGCCACGGACCAAATCGGCCTGGCGCGAGAAAAACAGGCGGATATTCGAGCCTCGCTGAAGGTTTTCAAATCGAAAGGCAAAGATTTTTTGGACGCTCTACAAAAACTCGACCAGGGCGGGCCGGAGTTCGATACTTATAAGGACACGCTGGAAGACGCCATCGAAAGCACCAAGGATGCGCTCACCGACGTGGACGAGGCCGAAAAAGAGCTTTCGCCCGCGCCCGTGCGGAGAAAGCCTTCGTGACGGCGCGACATCGTCGCGAACCTGAATCACGGCCACGCAGATCCGAAATCGACTCAAACAAAACGTGTGCCGGGCGGCGAACGCATTTTTCAGCGCATCTACACGCGCCTGGGATGTGAAGGGCGCCCACCGTACTTCGTCGTCGAATTTCATCCCTACACCGGGCTCACGCTGACTGTTCGCGTCCGCGAAGACACGGCGTACGTGCGTCTTTCAGACGCGCTGCACGATGCTCCTACTCCAGTGGTGGAAGCAGCGGCGGCGATTTTGCTCGGACGTTTGTACCGGCGCCAGCCGCCGAAGGACCTGCTAGAGATTTACAGGCGATTTTCCTATGCGCGAACCACGCGGCTGCGATTGCATCGTTTGCGGCAACACCGCGCCCGCCGTGTGGAGCACCGGCCCGCCGGAACGCATCACGATCTGGGCCCGTTGTTTGTTGACTTGAATCAGCGCTACTTTGAGAATTTGCTTCCGTTGCCGCGACTGAGCTGGAGCAGCGCGGATGGCGGTCGCTGCTGGGCTGTTTCGATCCTGCGTTGCAGCAGATCGTTCTTAACCGCGAACTGGATCGCAGAACCGTTCCTGAGTATGTGGTGGCCTACGTGCTGTACCACGAGATGCTGCACCTGAAGCACCCGATGAAGTTTGCGCGCTGCCGGCGCGAATCCCACTCGCCGAGTTTCCGCAAAGAAGAAAAGAAATTTCGGGATTACCAGCGCGCGATGAAATTCCTCGATCGCTTCCCTGCTTGCTAGAGTGGTCCGACAGTGATTCCTCGCATGAATGTATGACGGCGGAACTAAGAACAGTAACGGCGGACGCTGCGCAGCAGGGAGAGGAATTACTTTTTCGAAAGGTCCGCGATTTTCTTCTGAACTTTCTTGGCGTCGGGCGCGTCCGGGAAAACTTGCAGATATTCTTTGTAATAATGGAGCGCCTCGGATTTCTCGCCCTTCTTTTCGTAAATTTCGGCGATCAGGATGCGGGGTTTGGCAAAATTCGGCCGCAGACGGATGGCGTCTTGAAATCGTCCGATGGCTGCGTCCATGTCGCCCTTATGCATGTAAAAGGTGCCGACGTCGATGTCTTGCGCGGCGTGGAACGGATCCCATGCGGGATTATCTTCAGGAGGCAGCACTCCGGGTTTTGCTGCAGTCGAATTCTTGGATGCTAGAGTAGCGCCATCCTTTTTAACCTCAGGCACGGCAGTTGGGTCGGGCGCGGATGGATCGCCGGTCTGCGTGGGTTTGGAAGACGTGGATTCTCCGGGCCCCAGAGGGGGCGCTTGAGCCTTCGGCTGACCGGACGGCGTTTGCGGTGCTTGCTGCGGGGGATCCTGCGATTGTTGAAAAGACCAAGCAGGAAGCCCGCAAGCAGCGATCAGCAGCACGAGTTTGAGCGTCCCACGCAGCATCAGCCTGCTTGAATTTGTTGCGTTTGCTATCATTAAAGTTGTACAGCGACCGGTAAGCGAGGTCCGCCGGCCGCGAATAGCTCCCGAGATATTGTAACGCATCGATGGAAATCCGCGAAAAAGTCGCCAATCTGCCCACGCAGCCCGGGGTCTATCTGTTTCGAGACGCGGCTGGGAACGTCCTGTACGTGGGGAAAGCCCAGTCGCTGCGGAATCGCGTGCGGTCGTACTTCCTGGATAAAACGATCGAGGACGCCAAGACCGGGTCGCTGATGCGCGAAGTTGCCGACCTCGATTACATTGTGGTGGACAACGAAAAAGAGGCGCTGGCGCTCGAAAATAATCTGATCAAGCAATACAAGCCGAAGTTCAACATACTTCTGCGCGACGACAAAACCTATCCTTACATCCGCTACACCGCGTTTGAAAAATATCCGCGCGTCTATGTAACGCGCCGCTTGAAAAAGGACGGCTCGATTTATTTTGGACCTTATTTCCCCGCCGGCCTTGCGTACCGCATGGTTCATCTGATTCACAAAAACTTCCTGGTTCCGTCGTGCAATGTGGACCTGGAGCGCAATCATCCGCGGCCATGCTTGCAATATTACATTCATCGCTGCCTGGGGCCGTGCGTGAAGGAATTGGTGACGGATGAACGATATGCCGAGGCCGCGCGCGACGTCCGATTATTTCTCGAAGGCCGGCGCAGCGATCTGGCGAGCAGCGTCGAAAAACGCATGCAGAACGCGTCGGAAGACCAGCGCTACGAAGAGGCCGCAGGCTATCGCGATCTACTTCGCACGCTCACCGAAATGGAGGAGCGCCAGAAAATTGCGGCGGCTTCGGGAGACGACACCGACGTTCTGGCCTGGTACGCCGAGCCGCCGCAAGTTGCGGTGAACCTTTTTCACTTGCGAGGCGGCCGCGTGGTAGACCGCCGCGATTTTTACTGGGAAGAACTGGAGGAATTCGATCCCGCGGAATTCCTGCCTTCCCTGCTGAAGCAGCTCTATCTGGACGCGGCCTATCTGCCGCGTTACATCAACACGCCCATGGGTTTTGAAGATTGCGAATTGCTGGAAGAAGTTCTCACCGAGCGCGCCGGCCATCGCGTGGAAATCATGAATCCGCAGCGCGGGCAGAAACATGCTTTTCTTGAACTGGTGGAACGAAACGCCAAGCAATCATTTATACAGCGGTTCCGCGTCTTGAAACCGAGCTCGAAAGCGATCGTGGAAGCGCTGGAAGCGGCGTTGGGCCTTCCCGCGCCGCCGGAACGAATTGAATGCTTCGATATTTCGCACATTCAGGGTTCCGACACAGTGGCGTCCATGGTGGTGTGGGAATCCAGGCCGCATGAAGAAATCCGATTACAGAAAATTTATAATTCGCGGCGAAGCCATGGCGGACTGCACGGAGAAATCCGAAGGCCGACTCCGCGATGATTTCGCCAGCATGCAGGAAGCCGTGGAGCGCCGCTATCACCGTTTGCAGAATGAAGGCAAGCCGCTGCCCAGCTTGATTCTGATTGACGGCGGAATCGGCCAGCTTCACGCTGCGGCAAAGCGCTCGAAAAACTTGCCATCATCAATCAGCCTCTCGCGAGCATCGCCAAGAAGGAAGAAATTCTTTACGTGCTGGGAAAGGAAGACGAGCCAATCGTGCTCGAACACCACTCGCCGGTTCTGCATTTGATCCAGCAGATTCGCGACGAAACGCATCGCTTCGCGGTGACGTTTCACCGGCAGCGCCGGTCCAGCCGGAGGATACGCACATCGCTGACCGAAATTCCAGGCGTGGGCGAAAAGACTGCCCGGAAATTACTGCGCCGGTTCGGAAGCGTCGCGCGCCTGAAACAGCTCACGGTAGGCGAACTCGCCTCGGAGCTACCCCGGGCACGCGCCGAGCGTATTTACGTCGCACTGCGAGCGGCCGATTCAGCATCGGCCAGAACCTCCGGCCGCAGAGCCGCAATTTTAGACTCGTCAGACAGATAAGAGCTACACCTCGGCGGGCGGATATACTGAGACTCTCGATCTAAGGTTTTCACGGCATTGATTGTGTGCGGGGGCTATGCTAAGGTCGAATTTGATAGACTCAATTTTGGAGGTGCTATATGGGTGAAAACAATGCTGGCTCGAAGGTGAGCTTTTTTCTGGCCGGTCTGGGGATTGGGGCCGTAATAGGTATACTTTTTGCGCCGAAGTCGGGCGAAGAGACGCGGGAATACCTCACGTCGAAAGCGGACGAAGGCCGCGATTACGCGCAACGCAAAGCGCGGGAACTTCGCGAGCGCGCGGAAGACCTGATCGAGCGCAGCAAAGAGATCATGGACCGCCAGAAGGAAGGCGTGACGGCGGCGGTGGAAGCGGGCAAGGACGCCTACCGGCGCGAAGCAAAAGCGTAGCAAACTGCCGTAAGGAATCTTATGAACGTTTGGATTGAAGCATTCATTGTGATCGCGGCAGTCGCCATCGTGGTTCAGATGGCGATCCTACTGGGGATGTATCTCCAGATGAAAGGCGCGATCGATAAATTTACGGTGATCGCCGACGAACTTAAAGGGCGCATCGACCCGATACTTCTGCGCACGAACCGCATACTGGAAGATTCCGAAGACAAAATCGCGAGCATCATGGGAGATGGCGCTGAGATTACTCGGATGGCGCGCGGGCAAGCGCAGAAGATCGACCGCGTGTTTACGGATAGCCTTGAGCGGCTGCGGGTGCAAGTGATTCGCGCCGATCAGATCCTTACCGGCACGCTGGAAGTGATCGAAGACACTGGGACGAAAGTTCGCAACACGCTATGGGGTCCCGTGCACCAGGTTTCCGCGGTACTGAAAGGTATAAAGGTTGGAATCGACGTGTTGCGTGGCGTGCAAGCCCGGCGAAGTGAACCCGACGGCGCTCCTCAGGACGAAGAACTCTTCATCTGAAGTATTTCCGTAGAGAAACTTTCGAATCCGCCTTCCATCCCGAGGTGCGTGTTTGTGCCTAGCAGAGTTTCAGCGAATCCAGCCGCCACCCAAGACCTGCTCTCCGGAATAAAATACAGCGGCCTGGCCGGGAGTGACGGCGCGTTGCGGCTCGCGAAAAGAGATCCGCGCGGTAGTAGCGCCGAGTGGCGTGATTTCCGCGTCGGCGGGCTCGTGGCGATTGCGGATACGAACTTTCGCTTCCACAACGCCACGGGGAATATCGTATGGAATCCAGTTTACGTCGCGGACCTCGCACGTGGTGCTGCGAAGCTCGCAATCGTCGCCGACAACCAGGCGGTTTTTTGCGCGATCGATCGCGACGACGTACATCGGACGGCCTTCTGAAATTCCCAGGCCCTTGCGTTGGCCCACGGTGTAGCGATGCAGCCCGTTGTGCCGGCCGAGAACTTCGCCAGATGTGCTTACGATGTCTCCTGCGTCTTCGGGAAGTCTCTTTCCCTGCTCTTGCAAATATCCTTCGATAAAGCGAACGTAATTCCCCGTGGGTACAAAACAAATTTCCTGGCTCTCGGGTTTTCCGGCTACGGGAACTTGAAGCCGATGCGCGATTTCGCGGACTTCGTTCTTGGAAAGCTCCCCGAGGGGAAAATCGGTGTGCGCGAGCTGGTCCTGGGTTAAACCGAAAAGAAAATAGGATTGGTCCTTGAATTCGTCCACGGCGCGCAGAAGCTCGTAACGACCGGTGTCAGGATTATGACGGACGCGCGCGTAATGTCCCGTGGCGATGCGTTCGGCGCCAATCTGGCGAGCGGTGACGAGCAACTGGTCGAACTTCACATGATTGTTGCAGAGCGTGCACGGAATCGGAGTGCGGCCCTCCAGATAGTCATCCACGAAGGGACGGATGACGTTCTTCTCGAATTCACGCTCGAAATTGACCACGTAGAACGGGATGCCGAGATGTTCGGCGACGCGGCGCGCGTCGTAAACATCGTCAATCGAGCAACAACGATGTTGCGCGGGCTCAGCGGACTGGAGCTGCGGGAGGCGGCGCTGGTTCCAAAGCTGCATGGTGAGGCCGATGATGGATTGGCCGCGCTCGTTCATGATCGCAGCAACGGTGGAACTGTCCACTCCTCCGCTCATGGCGACTGCCACGGGCGCGACAACGCCGGGAGAAATCGTCGAACGTGGAAATGGTGTCCGGGGCGGCGGCCCTTTCGTCGCACGCTGCGGCAGCCACGGCGCGAAGAGGTTCGAGTTGTGTCAGTGGATTTGCCATTGCTTGATTTACCGTGCATGCATCGCGGCTTCGCTGCGAGGCGACAGTGCGCGCAATCGTTCGACCGTCGGCGGGATGATGTCGGCCGCGCGATCGATCTCGGCGGCGGTTGTAGTGCGGCCGAGGCTGAAACGCAAACTCGAACGCGCTTCATCCGGCGACAGGCCGATAGCGAGCAGCACGTGCGACGGCTCAACCGCTCCGGAAGAACAAGCCGCTCCGGTGGAACACGCGACGCCCTGAAGGTCGAGAGCGATAACGAGTGCTTCCCCGCCAGCCGCGGTGAAAGCCAAGTTCGTCGTGTTCGGTATGCGGCGGCTATGATCGCCATTCACATGCACTGACGCCAGCGAGTTGAGCAGCATTTCTTCCAGACGGTCGCGGAGTGATTCGATTCGCGCAGACTCTGTCGTGAGTCTCGCTCTTGCCAGTTCGGCTGCTTTGCCAAAGCCGACGATGCCGGGAACATTTTCGGTGCCGGGCCGGCGGTCGCGCTCATGATGGCCGCCGTGAAATTGCGGCTCGAGGGGCGTTCCGGCGCGGACATACAGCGCGCCAACACCCTTGGGCCCGTAAATTTTGTGCGCGGAGATGGAAAGCAAATCCACGCCGAGACGGTTGACGTCGAGCGGCAACTTCCCTGCCGACTGCACAGCGTCGCAATGAAAATAAACGTCAGCTTCGGCGGCGATGCGGCCGATTTCTTCGATTGGCTGGATGGTGCCGAGCTCGTTGTTTGCGTGCATGACGCTGATGAGAATTGTTTCAGGACGCAGCGCGCGGCGAACGTCTTGAGGATCGACGATTCCCGAAGCACCAACCGGAACGTAAGTGACGTCAATGCCCTGCTTTTCGAGCGCTTGAGCGGCATTCAGGACGGCGTGATGCTCGATGGCGGTGGTGATGATGTGCTTGCGCGAATGATTCGACGCCGCCACGGAACCGAATAGCGCGAGATTGTCAGCCTCCGTGCCGCCGCTGGTGAAAACAACTTCCGCGGTCTTTGCGCCGATCAGAGCGGCGACGGAATCGCGAGCTGCGTCCACTGCCGAGCGCCCGCGCTGTCCGGACGAATGAATCGAGCTGGCATTACCGAAATTATCGGCGAAGTAAGGCAGCATGGCGTCGAGCACCGCGCGGTCCACGGGCGTCGTCGAGTTGTAATCGAGGTAGATGTGCATGGCTGCAGCGCTGAAGCATTTAGAATAGCGGCTGCGGGAGCTAGTGGCAAGCGAGACGTGAGCGGGGATCGCGGGCCGCGATCCGTTGCCCGCCTTACTGACTTACCGGAGTTTCATCCACCACCCTATAGCTGGACGGTATCTGGAAGACAGTCTGGGGCGGTTCGGCGCGGGTGACGTGAGTAACGGTGACGGTTTGCTGGCCGGTGCGCGGGTCGTCGTGCTTAACGAGCATATTCAGATGAAGATCGTCCGAATACCAGTATTCATCGATGACCACGACAGGCTGCCCGGTACCGCTGGATTGCGCGGAAATAGTCCGGCTTATGCGCGTACCGTGGACTGCCACGTTCTCCATGACGTCGTCGCCAAGATCTTCCTGTTGCACCGACCGATTGCTTGCTTGAGCAGCCACTCCTAATGTTGGAGCCGCGATAGGCTTGGCAAAGACGCTTTGGTGCGCAATATGCGTAAAGGGATTGAGGAAAGTGTTCAGCCGTGTTTCCGGATCGTAAATATGAAACCTCGTAATTTGAGGTGTGCCGGTGAAGGAATACGGCATCATGCGCCGACGCTCGTTGTAAATGCGACCCATAGAATCGCGAGCAATGTTATTGAAGGTCCTCTTCTCTTCCGATGAGCCGTCTGGGAGGATTACAACACTCTCCAGTTCAGCGGTGGCGGAGAATGGGACGTTTGCAACAGGAGTGACAAAAACTCCGTCCACGTGCTGGCTCACGCCGCGGTAGGGCGGCGGAACGGACTTCGCTGCTTCTTGAGAAAACGCGAAGGGGGCTATCAGAGCGACCAAGCCAGCCAAAAACACTGTCTTAATGGCGCGATTGCTTAGCATGAGCGTCTCCAAGAAAAGCATAACCCCGTACCGAAAAGAAAGTAAAGAGCGACCTAGCAACTCAGCGCGAGTTGTTGTCTTCCAGCCCGCGAGCAGTTCCCTTCCGCGTGAGCTCGAATTGAAAAACGATTGCAACCTCTAGACCCCTCGGGCATTCTCACAGACTATTCAGCTGGCCTATACTTTGCGAATGAACGCGACGCGCTACGAAAAACATTTAACGCTAATCGCCTTGGCCGCTTTCGCGTGCGCGGGTGGCCTTGTTAACGCGAAAACCAACGACACGGCAAATGCTGGGGTCAAAGCAACACAAAGCAAGGAAGCAATCGAGCTGGGCGGATTTTACGTTGTGACGCAAGCCGTCTCGGATAAGGGAACCCCGTGGGCGGATAAGATCCTGGACGTACGCGCGGAAGTAGGAGGCGTGCGCGTGCGCGAGATTCGTATTGCGCCGATGAACCGGAATTGCGCGCACAACGTCACGGTAAAAGCAGTGGAGCGCGTGCTGCCGAATACGACGGTGGCGAAGGTGGCTGGGAAATTCAAACTGTGTTCTTATCCCGAGGACGACTTCGCAGGTGTAATCCAAGTAGCCAGGCGGGACTATATCGAATCGGAGAGCGTTGAAACTTCTGCGAGCCACACAATCGTCGCGAAATGCGGGACGCAGGAAAGATTGTACGAACTACCCTATCCGGAGACGCTGAAATTCGAAGCGTTGCAAAGGGCGGATCCGCGGATCACCGCACTTTGGGATTTGGCGGATGACGTCGAAGAGCGGGCGTTTGGCAAAGACTTTTCGTTTGGCGGGGCCACGGCCGCGCAGAACAAAGAACGGCAAGAGCTGGGAGCGAAGTTCGTTCCTGAAATTATGGGAGGCAAGTTTGACTCGGGATTTCCGGACAAGACTTGCGCGTTTGCCGATTGCCGCGTTCACAATGCGAAGTCGGCGCTGCAGGGATATGGCGGAGTAATTGATGAAAAAGATCCGGCGTATGTCGAAATCGTGAACGTTGCCTCGCTTCACCTGGCGAAATTCGACGTCCCGGCGTATTCCCAAGATGCGCAACGCGCTCACGCGCAAGGCGAAGTGCGTCTGAATATATTTTTCGATCCCGCGACCGGGCAGGTGACAAACGTCGAGCCGCAGTCAGGTGATGACAAACTGCAGGATTCTGCCGCGAAAGCAGCGCAGACATGGCAATTCCAGACAGGAATTGCACTGAAGTCACCGGTGGAAGTTACGTTGCGATTTGGATTTCGCTGCCCTGCCAAGTAGAGCGAAGCGCACCATGATAAGCTAGCGCGCATGCTCGAAGGCCACACCCCCCAAGCCGGCGAGATTGCTCCGGAATTTACGCTTCCCGATTCGACCGGCACTTCGCGCACGCTCACGCAACTCGTGTCCGAGCGCCCGCTCGTTCTGATTTTCTATCGAGGACAGTGGTGACCGATGTGTCTTCGCCAGTTGGCGAATTATCGCGACCACGCGTCGGGTTTTCGCGACGCAGGCTTTGACCTCGCCGCACTTGCCGTTGACGAACCTGCGCGCTCCGAGGCTGTCCGCCGGGAGAACAAGCTGCCGTTCCCCATACTCTGCGACACGCGGCGCGAGGTAATCGAGGCGTGGGGAATAATCAATCATAAGGAAAAAGGTGGGATCGCCGAACCGGCGATTTTCGTTCTCGACCGCGGCCGCCGGGTGCTCTTCGGATCGGTTGACGGCGAATTCTCCCGCGTCGGCGCCGCGGCCCTGCTGGAAGCGCTGCGCAACCACAGCAGCGGAGCAAACTCACCCGCGCCCCGCCGCCACTTCGTCATCGCCACACTGGGTGATTATTGGCGCGCCGCGCGCGGCGTGATCCGCTTCGGCGTCCGCTCCTCAAGGTAGCCCCACTCCTCAACTCTCAAGTCCTAAGTTTTTCGGGAAATGCCAGGTAAGACCTTTCAAGGTCGTTGATTCCTACGGGGTGTGAGACGGTGGGGGCAAGTCCGCGCGGATTAGCGACTCGACGTGATTCCAAACTTGCGGGTCGCACTCAATTTCCGTGTGCGACGTCGAAATGTCGCGGTCCCACCACGAGTAATCGCCGTAACAGGTCACCGGATGAGCTTTGTAGTCAAAGCGAAAGTTTCCGATGATGCGCGTGCGCGACGGATCAGCTGCGCGGATTTCGGCGCGTCCGTGAGGATGACCGTCGGGCTGATAGAAATTGGCGGCTTGCGCTACATTCGATGGAATGACGCCGTCAGCCTCACCGAGCTTCGCAACGCTGTCGACTTGGACGGTCAGAAGCACCGGGATGCCGTCTGATTCCAATTTGCGCGCTACAGAGATGGCCTCCGAGGCTCCCCAGCTATGGCCGTACAGAATGATGCGGGCGTTCTGTTTTTGTTCGGGCGTTAATTTTCCGGCGTCATCGGTATCCAGGAGCTGCAGGATTTTCTCGTAGGCGTTCTGCCCACGATGATTTTCGAAGACTTCCACGTACACGCCCGAAGAATAATCCTGGCGCAGGCGAGCGGCGAGTTGGACTTCAGCTGTGAACATAATTGTTGCGGCGGACAAATCCTCCGACGAAGCCGATCACGATGACCGGCGACCGCGGCGAATCCACATCCGCCGAGACAGCATGTGCTGGAGCCATTGCCGGGCCGGAAGCAAAGATGGTCCAGAGGAGCAAGCCAGAGATTGAAAATAACTTGTGGGTTCGAAACATCGCGTCCAACAATCATAACAAAAAGCAGCGCGTCGCGGCGCGAACCGGTTGGGAAGCGTCTCCCGTGCCGTGGCTAGCGGGCGTGCGCGTCGAAAGCCGCCGGATCTTCCGGCCAAACAGCGGTCAACGCCAATCCCACCGCGATACCCACAGCAACTTCGATGAAACGATGGACGGCGACTATCCACGCGGGAGCGGTATGCGCGATGAGCATGATGATTGCGAGCGTAATTCCGGCGAAGCGATAGGCGGCTTTATCAAGCCGCAGCGCGGCGCACATGATTCCCATAACGAATATTCCGACGCCGAACATGGCCGTGTTGGACCCGAAGTATGTGGCGAACAACGCTCCCGCCGCAGCGCCAATCGCGCTGCCGGCGAAGCGCTGCCATGAAACGGTGAGCGCTGCGCCAAGCGAGGACTGCATGACGACCAACGTCGTGATCGCGGCCCAGTAAGCTTCGGGTAGCTTGAATAGCCGCGCAATCAATAGGGAGGCAACTGCGGCGATTGTCGTGCGCACCGCGTGTATCACGTCTTGTCGGTTGACTCTCAGCGAGATGGAGATTGTTTGCGCCTGGCATACGGCCTCCTGAACGGCAGCTAGTTTAACTTGTGGCAGGGTCCAGGCAAGCAAAGCCTCTGCAGTCGAGCCTCTCTCGGCGATGACGGAGGAAACGAGGTAGTCCTTTAGCTCACTCTTGAAACATTTCAAGCATGGGCGCGTACTAGCAGGCAGGAGAGGTGGACGATGGACCAAAGCGAAAGACCCAGGCGGCGAGGCTCAATCACCGGCGCGCTATTCCTGATCGGCCTTGGAGTGTTCTTTCTGCTGATGAATTTGCTGCCGAATTTCGATCCCTGGACGACCCTGTTTCGCTATTGGCCGATTGTATTGATATTGCTTGGGCTGGGTAAAATTTGGGACGCGCATCGGATGCAGCAGAATCCAAGTGCGGGAGATGGGGGATCTTCCGGCACCGTGGCCGCGTTGCTTATTTTTCTCGCGATCCTTGCCTTCGCACTCATGGTTGGGAGACGCGGGTCGGGAGCCACGGTTCATGACGCTCAAGCGATTGAGATGCAAGGAGCAAAATCGGTGAATGCCGAAATCTCCATGCCCGCCGGAGCAGCTTATTTTGACCGGGGGCTCCAGCCGCTTGCTCGATGCGGACTTCAATTACCGGGCGGTGGAAGGAAAACCGCGTGTCGATTATTCCGTCAACGGTGGAAAGGGACAGCTTGACGTGACGCAAAATGAAAAACACATTCATCTGGGAGGCCGGCGCAACGATTGGACGCTGCGCTTCGGCAATTCCATTCCGCTGGATCTGAAAATCGAATTGGGTGCGGGAAAGAGCGATCTGAATCTGGCGGGCGTGAATGTGACGCACCTGGAAGTCAACATGGGGGTCGGAAGGATGGAGTTGGACCTCACCGGCGAGCGAAAAGAAGATTTGCAAGTGGATATCCAAGGCGGAGTGGGATCGGCGGAAATCAGGCTGCCGAAAAATGTGGGTGTGCATGTAAACGCGTCCGGCGGAATTGGCAGCGTGAATGCGCATGGATTAGAGCGCGAGGGCAGTTCTTATGTGAATGGCGTTTACGGCAAGACCCACGCGAGCATTCAGGTAAACGTTCAGGGCGGCGTGGGAGAAATCAGCCTGGTGGAAGAGTAGAACGCAGGTTGCGATTCTCAGCGGTCTCACTGCCCCGCGGATTTGTCCATGAAACTTGCCTGGTCGCTTTTCATCTTCTTCAGGCCATCCATCGGCAAATAGACCATGTGCCCGGAATCGTAGGTGGCGTACGAAACATTGCTGCGATATTTCTGCGGCAGATCCAGATGGTCGATGGTGTAATTCGCAGCGAAATAGGGAGTGGCCAAATCGTAATAGCCTTCCATCACTAATATCTTCAAGTACGGATTTTTCACGATGGCTTGGCGGATTGCCGTGCCGTGTCCGGAAACCCTTGAATGCTCGATCCCCAGTCCCACTTGTCGAATCCCGCTTCTTGCAGCAAATGTGTAATACGGCATATCCGTCTTATAGCCTAACTCGGTCCGCACAGTAATTGTTGAACACGGAGGTGAAGGGCGGCTGGGTGGCCGGGCCGGTCGGATCGTAAAACCGGGTGTCCAGCAAACCATTCCGGGTCAGGACCGGTGAAGCGGCCATCCAAGCGGCCCACGCGAACCTTCTGGTCGATCAGCAGATAATGAGTGAATTTGCCCACGTCGATGCGCAGGTTGGCTTCGTCGATCACTTCCTTGCTCAAGCCGGTAAGCGGGACAACTGGTCGATTACCTTTTGCCGCTCCTCGGGCGTTAGGCGCGTCGCCCTTGCCAACGCTTGCGCGTAATCGCCGGACGCCAATTGCTTCGATTCTTCGCGCGCCTTGTTCATGTCCTGCGCAAGATCGGCCGGCAGCTTGTGATGGTATCCGGCGATCATGGTGAAAGAGGGAACCAGGAAAATATAAGGCTGGTCGTTGGTTTTGTTGTCTGATCAGGGTCTGGAAATTCAGAACCATGGAAAGCAGGGTGATGCCGTTGAAAGAAATCCCCTGGTCGGCAAGATATCCTGCGATGCCTGCCGCGCGCGTGGTGCCATAGCTCTCGCCTAAAATATATAGCGGTGAACTCCAGCGCTCGTTGCGCGTGATGTAGAGGCGGATGAATTCGCTGAAGGCTTCGATGTCACCCTTGACTCCCCAGAACTTCTTGAACATCTCGGCGTCGGCGGCGCGGCTGAATCCTGTGCCGATCGCATCCATGAGCACGAGGTCGGTTTTGTCGAGCAAGGTGTAAGGATTGTCTTCAATGTGATAGGGAGCGGGCGGCATGAAGCCTTCGGGTTGAAGCACTACCTTGCGCGGGCCCAGCGCGCCCATGTGCAGCCAAATGGTGGACGATCCCGGCCCGCCATTGAACGCAAACGTCAGCGGACGCTTGGCCGCGTCCTGTCCATCCAGCGTGTAAGCGACAAAAAACATTTCGGCTTCGATTTTGCCGTCGCCGCGCTTGATCGGCAGCCGGCCCGTGGTCGCCGAGTATTTCAACAGCTTGCCGTCAACCGTGATCTGATGGTGCGTCACCACAGGCGCGACTTCGGTCATGTCGTAGCGCTCTTCCTTGTCCTTCTCTTTGTCGCCGGAGCTTTCTCTGCGGCCTCTGTTCCTGAGATGCGGCTGCCTCGGGCGTATTTGCGGCGGGCGCAGCAGCCTTATCCTCGGGCGGCTTGGTTGCAGCTTGTGCCGCGGGCTTCTTCGCATTGGTCTGCGGAGGTGTCGCGTTCGATTGGGCCGATGCCGCGCCGGAGAGTAAGAACGAAAACATGATTGCGGGATCAAAGAACGCATGTCGGCCTCCGCTTACAATTCTCTTTCCAGCTGAAAACGGCGACAGTCTATATCAACTGGGCTGCTAAGCCAAACGGCTGCTCTGCCGAGAAAGCTTAAGTAAAATTAATGATAGGCGTTACTGAATGGCGCAGGCTGCCTTGACACGAGTGCGGGCGGGCGTTAGCGTCGAAAGGAGCGCGCTTGCAACATTCACGGCGTTGAAAATCACGGGAGCAGACCTTGACGCGGCCAATCATCACGCTGACCACAGACTACGGCACGAACGATCACTTAGTCGGAGTGCTCAAAGGCGTGATTCTGAGTATCAATCCGGAAGTGAACATCGTCGATATTACGCACAGCATTCTGGCACACGACATTCTGGATGGCGCGCTGACGCTGAGCCAGGCGTACAAATATTTCCCTTCAAAGACAATTCATCTGGTGGTAGTGGATCCCGGCGTGGGAACGGCGCGGCGGCCGATTCTGGTAGCCGGCGACACGCATTATTTCGTAGCGCCCGACAACGGAGTGCTCTCGGCAATCTACGACCAGTCGGAATCGCTATACGTGTGGAACATCACGTCCGAACATTATTTCAGGCAGCCGGTAAGCAACACGTTCCATGGCCGCGATATTTTTGCGCCGGTGGCCGCGTGGCTTTCCAAATCGTGGCAAACCGCGAGTTTTGGCGAAGAGATCACGGACTTCGTGCGGTTCGCTATACCCAAGCCGAAAGTTTCCGGGAACACGATCAAGGGCATCGTTCTGCGCTTGGATAATTTTGGCAACCTGATTACGAATTTGACGCCAGAAATTGTGCCTGCGCTGATCGCGCCGGATGCGAAATTTACGATTCGCGTTGGGAACGCGGCGGTGACGAAGATTCTGGCGACTTTTGCGCAAGGCGCGGCGGCTGAGCCGTTCGCGATTATCGGATCGAGCGGATACGTCGAAATCTGCGTGAACAAAGGCAATGCGGCTCGTACAGTGGGCGCGGGACGCGGCGCGGAAGTCACCGTCGAGCTAGGCTAAACGCCGAGCGATGCGCGCGGTGCCGCAAGAGTTTGCTCCGAAATAAACCCTCAGCGTGCCAGCGTGGTCACGATTAAATAAGCGCGCATGCGCGGGTCCATCCAATCGCGCAAGGCGTCACCGAGAAGATTGAACGCGAGGACTGCGGTCATCACCGCCAGCGCTGGAAAAATTACGAGATGCGGCGCGTCGAACAAATGGCCGCGCGCGTCGTTCAGCATGGCGCCCCAGCTTGGCATCGGCGCAAGAACTCCCACGCCCAAAAAACTGAGCGTGGATTCGGCGAGAATCGCGCCGGCCATGGCGATGGTCGCTTGCACGAGCACGGGCTGCAAAATATTCGGCAGCAAGTGGCGGATCAGGATGCGAGCGTCGGAAGCGCCCAACGAGCGCGCCGCGAGAACGTACTCCATTTCCTTGGCTTGCAGAATTTGCGCGCGGGCCAAGCGCGCGTAGCCGGCCCAGCCGGTGACCACGAGCGCGAGAATCACTTTGCCCAGCCCCGGGCCCAGAAACGCAGCGAACGCAATGGCCAGCAGAATTCCAGGAAATGAAAGAAAAGCGTTGATCAGAACGATGTTTACGATGCGGTCGAGCCAGCCGCCGAAATATCCCGCCAGAGCGCCGATCGCCAGCCCCACGATTCCCGCGCCGAGCACCACGCATACACTCACGGTCATCGAAACACGCGCGCCGTAAATGATGCGCGAAAGAATGTCGCGGCCAAGTTCGTCCGTTCCCATCCAGTGTGCCAGGCTCGGTGCCTCAAGACGTGCGGGGAGATTTTGCGCGGTGGGGCTGGCGGGCGCGATCCACGGCGCCCCCAGCGCGATGATGACCAGAAATAAAGTCAGCGCGAGCCCCCAGCGTCCCGGACCGCTCTGGCGAAGGAAATCGCGCAGGCCGTTCATTCGAATCGCACCCGCGGATCCACCAGCGCATAAACCAAATCGGTCAGCAGGTTTACGAAAACGTAAGACACCGCAATCAACAGAATGCAGCCCTGCAACAAAGGATAGTCGCGCGCGCCGATCGCTTGCACAGCCAGGCGTCCGATTCCAGGCCACGAAAAAATCGACTCAGTGACGATTGTGCCGGCAAGCAGCGTGCCGAATTGCAATCCGAGAATCGTGATAATCGGAATCAGCGCGTTGCGGAAGGCGTGGCGGAAAAGAACGGCGGATTCAGACAGACCCTTTGCTCGCGCGGTGCGAACGTAATCGCTGGAAAGCTCTTCGATCACCGACGGTGCGCACCATGCGCGTGAGAATAGCCGCGAGTGCTGCGCCGAGAGTAAACGCCGGGAGAATCACGTGCGCGAGACCGCCGCGTCCGGAAACCGGAAGCCAGCCGAGGATTACGGAGAAAACGAGAATCAAGACGGGCCCGAGCGCGAAATTCGGCACCGAGAGCCCAAACAAAGTGAAAACGCCGATGGCGTGATCCGTTGACGTTCCGCGGCGTTGCGCAGCGAACAGCCCCGCGGGAATTCCGATTCCGACGCAGACGAGCAGCGCCACAAAAGCCAGTTCGAGCGTGGCGGGATAATGCGAAATCACAACCTGCAAGACGGGCTGCTGAAATCGAAATGATTCACCCAGGTTGCCGTGCGCGATGCCCGCCAGGTAGCGCCCGTATTGCACCGGAAGAGGCAGGTCCAGGCCGAGCGTATGGCGAAGCTGCTGCAAGTCGTCGGCACGAGCGCCTTCGCCGAGCATTTGCGCCACGGGATCGCCGGGAACGATGTGCGCGAGCATGAAAACCATGGTGAGGATAAGCCAGAGCGCCGGAAGAGCGAGCAAGAGGCGGAATGAGAGATAGCGAATCATTTTCCGCGTCGCGCTTTTGCCGCGACTTTCTTTTGGCCTGAAGATTCCGCGCCGCCAGGTTTCGCGGCTTCGGTAAACATATTTTTCTGCTCGGCGGTTGGCGCAGCGGGCGTTTCAGGCGCGGATGCTGCTGCACTCGCGGCCGCGGCATTCACAGACGGCACGCTCAGCGGCTTGATTTTTACGCGCGACACGCGGCGATGCTCCATTTCCATCACGGTGAAACGAAAGCCGTCCGCTTCAAAACTTTCTCCGCCCCGCGGAATGAAACCAAGGCGGTTCAGGACGAACCCGCCAATTGTTTCGTACGAAGGATCGTCGGGGAGGGCGATGTTGTACTGTGTTTCCAGGTCGCGCACGTTTATCGCTGCGTCAAAAATCATTCCGCCGTCCGGCAAAAGCAGGGGGTGTTCGACCACATCGAATTCGTCGTGAATCTCGCCGACCATTTGTTCGAGGATGTCTTCGAGCGTGGCGAGCCCGAGAATGCTGCCGAACTCGTCAACCACCATCGCCAGGCCGGTGCGGCGCGAACGAAACTCGACGAGGAGTTCACTGACAGGCTTTGTTTCCGGGACGATCAACACATCGCGAAGCATGTTTCGGAGCTGGAATTCGACGGGAGGAAGATGCTCTTCGGCGCGGCGAGCGCGGTCGAGCAGGATCCAAATCATGTCCTTGATGTGCACGAAGCCGAGAATGTGGTCGAGCGAGCCTTCGTACACCGGAATGCGCGATCGTTGCGTGGTGGCGAACATTTTCATCGTATCTTCCACACTGGCGGCGGCAGGAAGAGCGTGCACGTCGGGACGCGGCACCATTACTTCGCGCACCTGGACCTGGTCGCAGCTCCATGGCTGCTTGAATAAATTTCACTTCGGCCGCCGGCAGCAAGCCGCGATCCTGCGCCTGCTGGATCATCACTTGTAGCTCTTCGGTGGAACGCACCAGAGTGTGACTGTGCGGAGATACGATGCCCAGCGCGCGAACAATTTTTTCGGCGGAGCCGTCCAGCAGATCAATGGCCCAGCGAAAGGTGTTCAGAAACCAATGGAATGGCCGAGCGATAATCAACGCAACGCGTTCGGCGCGCGCGAGACTCAGGCTTTTCGGCACCAGCTCGCCCAGAACCACCTGCAAAACAGTGAGTAGGCCGAACGCAATCACCAGCGCAACGCCGTGCGCGATCACGGCGGCCCACGGCCGCGGAATCGCTTCGACCAGCGGACTTAGGATTCCCGCCAGTGTGATTTCGCCGAGATAGCCCAGCGAAAGGCTGGCGAGCGTGATCCCCACCTGCACGCCGGAAACGACGCGGCTGAGATCGCTGAGCAGTCCTTCAACAATTTTGGCGCGTGCGTCGCCCTTCTCGACAAGCTGGCGGACGCGCGAGAGGCGCACCGCGACAAGCGAAAATTCCGCAGCGGAGAAAAATGCATTCACGCCTACAAGAGCGAGAACCGCGAAAAGGTGTAACGCTACCATGCGGGCGCGTCCTCAATAATCAGGCACATGGACTGTACACACGCGTTGCGCGGAACAACACTCGCGCGCGGGCTAGATAATGGAGGGACGGATGAGCCAGCCATCATCCGGAATTTTACCAAGACCCGCGCCTCAACGGGAGAAATCCGAAGCCTGGTGCGCCATCCCTGACATGCTCTTACGAGGCCTTGTTGGCGTTCTGCGACGTGCGCTAGAATGCTGCTTGGCGAAAAACGTTAAAACGCGCTTTTGCGCAGCGCGACCGAGGAAGAATGAGTCCTGTGCCGAACAAACCAGCATCCACACCCGCAGGGCCAGCGCCCAAAGGCGATTTCGAAAAATCGCTCACGCGGCTGGAAGAAGTTGTGAAGCGGATGGAAGGTCCTGACCTGTCTCTTGACGAGGCCATGAAACTTTTCGAGGAAGGCGTGACGCTTTCGCGCGAATGCCAGAAGCAACTCGAAGAGGCCGAAGGCCGCGTGGAAATTCTGCTGAAGAAAGCGGACGGGAAAATTGTGGCTGAGCCGTTCAACACGGACAACGGTCCGTCTAATAAGGCATAACTTGCCTGCGTTCTTCAATCCATTTTCCAGCATCGCGACGGGAATCGCATGAGCGCGCCGGACTTTTTCCAGCAAGACCACGCCGCGATTGAGGCCGGACTCGAAAAGCTTTTGCCGCCCGACTCCACGCCGCCCGCATCCATTCATACCGCCATGCGCTACAGCGTTTTCGCCGGTGGCAAACGCATTCGCCCGATTCTGTGCTACGAATCCGCAAAGCTCTTTGCCGCGGATCCCGCCGGAGCAATTCCCGTCGGCTGCGCTCTCGAATTCATTCACACTTACTCCCTGATCCACGACGATTTGCCCGCGCTCGACAACGATGATCTTCGCCGCGGGAAACCGACAAATCATAAGGTATTCGGCGAAGCTATCGCGATCCTGGCCGGCGATGCGCTGCTAACGCTGGCATTTCAGACGCTCGCAAATGCTGCAATCGAGCCTAACCGGCGGGTTCGCGTGATTTCTGAAATCGCCGCCGCCGCGGGAACGGTTAATGGAATGGTCGGCGGACAGGTGGCGGACATCGAAGCGGAAAAAAAGGCCGCGGACGCCGCCATGCTGGAATATATCCACCGCTCGAAAACGGCGGCTTTGATTTGCGGCTCCATTGTAGCGGGCGCGATTGCCGGCGGCGCGGGAGATGAAGACGTCGGCGCGCCTGCGGCGTTTCGGCGAACAAATTGGATGGGCCTTTCAAGTGGTGGACGACATTCTGGATGTTTCGGAATCTTCCGCGTCGCTGGGAAAAACGGCGGGCAAAGATCAAGCGCAGCAGAAAGCCACCTACCCGGCGCTGTACGGCCTGGAAAAATCGCGCGCGATTGCCGCGGAGCTCGAAACCAAAGCTTTGCGCGAATTGGATTTTTATGGCGAACGCGGAACGCGGCTTCGGCAACTGGCGCAATTCCTGGTAGCACGCCGCAATTGAGTTCATCCGCTGAGATCCCGCTTATGAAATCCCACCCAATCCGCCACAAAGCGGCGACCGACGTTACCCAGAAACACTCCCGGCCGGGAAAATCGCGCCTCGATGTTTTGATCGCCGAACGCGGCTTGGCGCCCTCACGCGAAAGAGCGCAGGCTTTGCTTCTTGCCGGAAACATACTGGTCAACGGGCAGAAAATGGAAAAACCGGGAACGCAAGTCGCTATCGACGCGCGGATTGAAATTATCGGCGAGACTCTGCGCTACGCGAGCCGCGGCGGTTTGAAACTCGAAGGCGCACTGGAAGATTTCGGCGTAAGCGCGCAGGACAAAGTTTGCCTAGACATCGGAAGCTCGACCGGCGGCTTCACGGACTGTTTGCTGCAACGCGGCGCGCTGCGCGTTTATGCGGTGGATGTGTCCGCCGATCAGCTCGACTGGAAGCTGCGCAAGGATCCGCGTGTGATCACGATCGAATGCAATGCGCGATATCTGCGAAGCGAAGATATCGCCGAACGGGCTGCGCTGATTACCATGGACGTTTCATTCATTTCGGCGACGAAAGTTTTGCCGGCGATCGTTCCGGTGGGGGCGGCCGACGCGGATTTTTTGATTCTGATCAAGCCGCAATTCGAGCTGGAGAAACGCGAGGTGGGCAAAGGCGGAATCGTTCGCGACACTTCGCTGCACCAGAAAGCTATCGAGCGCGTAAGCGCCATCGGCAGCCGAGTGTTCCCTCGAAATTCTCGGCGTGCGTCCCAGCCATCTGACCGGCGCCGAAGGCAATCAGGAGTTTTTTCTCCACGCCCGCGCGCGCGGGTAGAGTAGAATTTGCGTCCAAACATATGATTCGCGCCGCGGGCATCATCTGCAAACCGGTCAAGGAAATGGTGTCGTCGGTTGTTCCGCCGCTGGCGGAATGGCTGCGAGCTCGAAATATCGAGGTGTTTGTCGACCAGGAGACCGAAGGCTGCATCCACACGGCTTTTCCGGCGCTCGCTCGCGAAGCTCTAGGCCAGAAAGCGGACCTCATTATTGTTCTCGGCGGCGACGGCACACTTCTTTCCGCGGCGCGCGCACTTCACGGACAAAACGTCCCCATTCTGGCGGTTAATCTGGGCGGCCTCGGATTCCTTACCAGCGTTACTCTCGACGAACTCTATCCGCTTCTTGAGCAGGTCTTGAAGGGCGAGCATCGCATCGGAGAACGCATGATGCTCGAAGCGGAGATTTTGCGAAGCGGAAAAGGCGCCCAGCGAGAAACTGCGTTGAACGAAGCGGTGGCAAACAAGGCGGCGCTTGCGCGCATGCTGGATTTTGACGTGTTTGTGGATACGCGCCACGTGGGGCGCTACCGCGCAGACGGAATTATCGTGGCGACGCCGACCGGCTCAACAGCTTACTCGCTTGCGGCGGGCGGGCCGATTATTCAGCCGGACCTCGATGCGTTCGTGATTACGCCGATCTGCCCACACATGCTGACGAACCGACCGCTGGTGATTCCAGATACGTCGCGCGTGGAGTTGGACTTTGCGGCGGCAGAGGAGCCGGTGTACTTGACGCTCGACGGGCAACTCGGCTTTCAACTCGAGCCCAAGGATCATGTGGTCATCACGAAGTCCTCGTCCAAGGTGAAGTTCGTGCGGCCGCCGCGAAAGACCTATTACGAAGTATTGCGCAGCAAGCTTCGGTGGGGAGAACGCTGAAGATTGAAGGACGGAAATCAGCGGCAAGAGCAGATTCCTCTCTTCGCTGGGAATGGCAGATCGGGCGCGGAGAAGTGGCCGTGCGGGCGTAGATTCCCAGGCTAAATGGCCGCGAGCGTCATTTCACTTTCAACACGACAAGCGTGCGGTCGTCAAACGCATGCCGCCCGTCTGAGAAAAGGTCAACGGCTTCCAGAATACGATCGGCGATTCCGTCGGCCGATAGCTTGTGATTTTCTGAAATGAGCGCTCCCAGACGGTCATGGCCGTAAAATTCCGATGTCGTCGGATTCTGCGTGTCGCCGATGCCGTCGGAGTAAAACACCACGATATCGCCCGCATTGAGAATGTAGCTTTTCTGATCGTACACAGCCGTCTCAAACATGCCGAGCGGAAAACCTTCCAGCGGGATTCGTTCGCAGCGGCCGTCGTGATACAGGAAGGGCTGCTCCTGGCCGGCGTTTGCGATGCGCAGCTTGTGCCGCCCGCGGTGCCACGTTGCAAAACATAAGGTCATAAAGCGGCCTTCGATACGGCGGTCGCCGAGAAATCCGTTGATGGCGGTAAGCATTTCCGCCGGACGATGTTTTTGCGGAGCAATGCTGCGTAAAGTGCCAATCGCGACAGCGCCGTAGAGCGCGGCAGCGCTTCCCTTCCCGCTGACGTCTCCCATGGCAATGGCCAATTCCTGCGGACCGTAGCGCAGAAAATCGTAGAGGTCGCCGCTCAGTTCGCGGGACGAAACCACGCGCGCGGCAATATCGAGGCCGAACTCCGGCCCGGGCAAACGAGGCAACAGCGCGCCTTGAATGCGCCGCGCGGCGCTCAGGTCGCGTTCCATGCGCGCTTCGTCACGCGCCACCTGTTCGTAGAGGCGCGCGTTTTCAATCGAGACAGCCAGATGCGCGGCGAGAATCGAAAGCGCCTGCACGTGATCGGGAGTGAAATAGTTGAGCTGCGGACTTTCCAGATCCATCACTCCGATCACGCGGTCTTTATAGAGCATGGGCACGGCCATTTCGGAGCGCGTCTCGGGATTCACCATCAGATAGCGCGGATCGAGTTTCACGTCCGGAACCACCACGGGACGCCGGGTGGACGCCGCGGCGCCGACGATTCCTTCGTGCCCGGGCACCGCATATTTTTCCTGGGTGCGCTGGCCGAATTTCACGGTGACGCGATGGTGAAATAGCTTGTCGTTCTCGTCGTAAAGCAAAATGGAAAAAATCTGGTAATCGATCAGGCGCTTGGTGAGTTCCGCGGCGCGGCGCAGGACTTCTTCGACGGAGAGCGAAGAATTCGCCTCGCGGGCCACTTCATTCAGGAGCAACAGCGTTTCGGATTGATTTTTTTCGTGCTCGAACAGCCGGGCATTTTCGATGGCTCCGGCAATGCGGCTGGCGACCAGCGCGAGGATGTTCTGCTGATCCCGCGTGAAATAATCGACCTGGCTGCTTTCGATGTCGAGGACGCCAATCACGCGGCCGCGCACGATCAGCGGAACGGCCAATTCCGATCTGACCGCGTCCAGCGCATTCAAATAGCGCGGGTCCTTGCGAACGTCGGCGACGCGGATCGGCTGGCCCGTGGCGGCAGCGGAACCGATAATTCCCTCGGCCATGGGAATTCGCCAGTGCTTCACCACTTCCGGACGGTGGCCGATGGCAAAGCGAAAATACATCTGGTCGGTTCCCTCTTCGGGCAACACGACCGCGAAAATTTCGTAATCGATCAGCCGTTTAATTTGCGCCGCGGCGCCTGCGAGCACTTCATCCAAATTCAGCGAGGCGTTAATTTCCTCGCTAATCTCGGCGAGAATCGCGAGAGTCTCCGCCGGGAGATCCAGCTTCGGATTGAGGCCTGTAGATTCCATTTTTCTGTGGATGGAGCGCCTCGGCCCCCGTCGAGGTAGTCGCAATGACCACGCGCAGCAAGAAACTATTCGCGCGCCGCGAGTGTCGCAATCGATTAATTATATCAGGCGAATGACGGTTGCTTGGGGCAGAAATCCGGACAATTTAGCGTGCTTAATATTTGCCGCTCGGCGCCGGACGAATTCATCGTCGTTCAGCGGGATTCGCGCCGCGGAGTTGCTCAATGATCTTCACGCCGGAGCTTGTGCCTATGCGGGTGGCGCCCGCTTCCACCATTTTCCGCAGATCTTCCAGGGTGCGTACGCCTCCGGCGGCCTTGATTCCGGTTCCGCTGCCGATAGTCTCTCGAATCAAGCGCACGTCTTCCGCCGTAGCGCCTCCGGGACCAAAGCCAGTGGAAGTCTTGACGAAATCGGCGCCGGCCTTTTTGGCCAAGAGCGAGCCGCGAACTTTTTCTTCCCGGGTTAAGAGTGCGGTCTCGAGAATTACCTTGCACAGCGCACCCGCGCGATGGCTCGCGTCCGCAACTCCGCGAATGTCAGCTTCCGCCAGAGCTTCCTGGCCGGATTTCAACGCGCCGACATTTATGACCATGTCGATTTCCTGCGCGCCGGCCTTGAGCGCTTCTCCCGCTTCAAATTCCTTTACGATGGGAAGCGTCGCGCCGAGAGGAAATCCAACGACGGCGCAGACGCGAACCTCGCTTCCACGCACCAATTCGGCAGCCTGCGAAACGTTCCAGGGATTCACGCATACGGATGCAAAACCGTAATCGATGGCTTCCTCGCAGAGCCGCTGAATATCTTCACGCGAGGCTTCGGGCTTCAGCAGCGTGTGGTCGATCAACCGCGCGATTTCAGATTCTTTTTGCGGCATGTTATTCCGTGGGAAGGCTGAGGATGCAGACGTCTTTCAGGTTGCGATAGCGTTCTGCGTAGTCCAGGCCGTAACCAACCACAAACTCGTTGGGAATTTTAAAACCGATATAGTCCGCCTTCACATCTTTAATCCGGCGCGAAGGTTTATCCAGAAGCGCGGCCACGCGCAAAGTTTTCGGTTTTCTTTGTTGCAAAATGCGCAGGAGGTAGTTCAGCGTCAGGCCAGTATCCAGTATATCTTCGACCACCACGACGTTGAGACCCTGGATGCTGCTGTCGAGGTCTTTCAGAACGCGCACCTGGCCCGAGGATTGTTTTCCTTTGCCGTAACTAGACACGGCGATGAAATCGATCGAAGTGTCGAGGCTCAGCTCGCGGACAAGGTCAGAGAGAAAAATGCACGCGCCTTTCAACACTCCGACGAGATGGACGCGCTCTCCCTTGAAATCTTTGGTGATGTGATGCGCGACCTGGCGAACACGTTTCTGAATCGCAGAGCGGCGGATTAAGACTTTTAGTTTTTCCCGTCCCGCTGCGACTGGCATTTTGGTTTCGCCCCGCTAAGAAGGCGGCTACTCTATCGCACAGGGTTGCGGATGACAAGGCAGAGCTACTCAAGATCACAACAGCCTCCGGACGTCTGTTGAACCGACGGCTAAGCTGAACGGGAGGGCGAGAGTCGATGGAAGCGAACAAATTGGCGGAGCCGTGGTTGCGCGGCACGTTAGCTGAGGTGCCGGCGGTGCCGCGGGCTGTGTTGCACGCGCTGGAGCTTGCCGAGGAAGACCTGAAGCGGTGGTGCGGGACGCTGAGCGATGCGGAATTGAATGCGCGGCCGGCGGGAATTGCGCCGGTGGCGTTTCATCTGCGGCATATTGCGCGCAGCATTGACCGGCTGCTGACTTATGCGGAAGGCAACCAACTGAACGAGGCGCAACTAGCGGCGATGAAGAGCGAATTGGATTCTGGTGCGAAACGCGAGGAACTGTTTGCGGAATTGAACTTGGCGCTGCGCAAGAGCGCGGAGCGAATTCGCGCGTTCGATGTAGCCCGGCTTAATGAGCCGCGCGCTGTCGGAAAAAAGGAATTGCCAACTACGCTAGGCGGCCTGCTGGTCCACGTGGCGGACCATACGCAGAGGCACGTGGGACAAGCCGTGACCACTTCGAAGATCGTGGTAGCGCAATCGCAGCTAGTCGGCAGCGGTGGCAGCCGATTTTGCTGCCATTGCCGGCACGCGGTGCTCCGTAGGTTTCGGCGTCTGCGCAGCTTCGATTCTTTGCGGGCGCGGCCGGCTTCGAATGATCGAATTGAGCTGACTCAGTGGAGCCTTCGAGCGCGGTGGTGGAAGCGGTGCCGCTGGTAATCACCTGCTGGACCGCGTCGAAATATCCGGTGCCGACGAAGCGCTGATGCTTCACGGCTTCGTAGTCGTGGTTTCGTTCTGAATCAAATTCCTTCTCTTGCAGCTCGCAGTAGGCGGTCATGCCGCTCTGTTTGTAGGTGCGCGCGAGATCGAACATGGTCAGGTTGAGCGCATGGAAACCGGCCAGGGTGATGAATTGGAATTTGTAGCCCATCGAGGCGAGTTCGCGCTGGAATTTAGCGATGGTGGCGTCGTCGAGGTTCTTCTTCCAATTGAACGAAGGCGAGCAATTGTAAGCCAGCATTTTGTCCGGGTACTTTGCGTGAATCCCTTCGGCAAACTTCCGAGCTTCCGCGAGATCCGGCTTGGAAGTTTCGCACCACAGCAAATCCACGTAAGGCGCGTAGGCCAGGCCGCGGGCAATGGCGGAGTCGGTGCCGCCGCGAATGCGGAAGAATCCTTCGGCAGTACGTTCGCCGGTGATGAATTCACGGTCGCGAGGGTCGATGTCGCTGGTGAGAAGCGTCGCGCTATCGGCGTCGGTGCGCGCCATGAGCAAAGTGGGAACGCCCATCACGTCCGCGGCCAGCCGAGCAGCAACCAATTTGTGAATTGCCTCAATCGTCGGCACCAGAACTTTTCCCGCCAGATGGCCGCATTTCTTGGCAGAAGACAATTGGTCTTCAAAATGGACGCATGCTGCGCCCGCTTCGATCATGGCCTTCATCAATTCAAAGGCATTTAAATTGCCGCC
The DNA here is from genome assembly GCA_963830375.1 of uncultured Acidobacteriota bacterium. GTDB lineage: Bacteria > Acidobacteriota > Terriglobia > Acidiferrales > UBA7541 > Palsa-295. Next base: position 567,351 of record CAWHMJ010000001.1, on the reverse strand, counting down.
AAAGCCAGCTTCAGCGTCTGCAATCATGGGAGCGAACCAGTACGTGTCGTCCTTCGCTTCGGCGTGATGAACCTGGTCGGCGCGCATGAGCGCCTGATTAATTCGGCGCACGAGACTTGGGACGCTGTTGGCGGGGTAGAGACTTTGATCCGGGTACATTTGTCCGGAGTCATTGGCATCGGCGGCGACTTGCCAGCCGCTCACATAAATCGCCTTCAGGCCGGCCTTGACCTGTTGAACGGCTTGATTTCCCGTCATGGCGCCTAATGCCGGAACGTACTCTTCTTCGTGCAACAATTTCCACAGGCGCTCAGCGCCCAGCTTTGCCAGGGTGTGCTCGACATGAACCGACCCGCGCAATTTTTCGACATCTGCGGCAGGATAAGGGCGAGTGACGCCCTTCCAGCGGGGATTCGTTTCCCAGTCCATAGCGTGGTTTGAGGAATTGCCGTTCGAAGATGTTCCGTTGCTGGCCATTTGTGTCGCCTCTCTTTGAATACTTTTGTGGTTGAAAGCCCTGCTGAAAACCCGGGTCTGAAACTTCGCGAGGCAAATCGTTGTGTCGCGTAGCGCCATACTACAGCGCAGGCGAGTATGAGGCGGCCGGGCCTATCAGTCAAACTGATTGTCCTTATCATATTGATAGAATTATGTTATCGGTTCCAGTACAATCGTTCTACGGGAAAACCCGTAGCCGGAGGTGGCTTGTGGAAATCGACCAGGTAGAAACATTCCTGGCGGTGGTGACGTATGGCGGATTTCATCGCGCAGCGGGAGCGTTGCGCGTGAGCCAGCCCGCGGTCAGCGCGCGCATCCGCGCGTTAGAAGTTTCGCTCGGCGTTAAGCTCTTCACCCGAGTGCATTCCAACGTCTTACTGTCCCCTGCCGGGAAGGCGCTGCGGCCGGTTGCCGAGCAATTGCTGCGGACCGTCGCGCTGGCGCGGCAAGCCGTGCATATATCACAGCCTTCCGAGAGCGGTGTGCTGAACATCGCCGCGGCTCTATCCATCTGCACGTACTTTTTGCCCGACGTGATGAAGGAGTACCAGTCGAAACATCCAAAAGTACTGGTGAACCTTCGCTCGGGCACCTCGCTGCAGGTCTTAAAGATGGTCCTGGACGGCGAAGCCGATATCGGCGTGGCGCGCTCCCTGCATCATCCGGAAGTAGAAACCACTACGTTGCGCGATGATCCGTTGATTCTCGTCGGCCACCCGGCACACGCGGCGGCGCAACAAAGCCGAGTCCGTCTGGAGGAAACGGAGTCGTGGCCGCTCATATTTTTCGACCGCGGATCGAGCGACTGGACGCTAAGCCAGGGCCTCTTCCGGCGCGCGGGACTGCTGCCGAACGTGGTACTGGAAGTGGAAACAATTGAAGCGGCAAAGAAAATGGTGGAACGCAAGCTGGGACTCAGCTTTCTTCCGCAGATTGCGGTGACCACAGAGCTTAGACGAGGCAAGCTCGTGGCGATTGAAATCATCAACGCCGAGCCGCTGCGCCGGAACCTGGACGTGATTCATCCCCGGCACCGTGCTCTTTCGCGGGACGCGCAAGCGTTCCTGCTTCTGCTGCAGAGTGCCGCTGCCACGCCCGTACCGCTGGCCAAGAAAGGATCGAAACCCAAGAACGCACGAGCGAAGACAAACGCGAAGCCGCGCGGGCGATAGCAGCCGTGTGGCTTAGGTTCCGGTCAGATACCACGGCAAATTAATGATGGCTACGTTTTGATTCCCTCGGAGAAGCATGAGCCCTTTCAATAGCTCGCCGCGATTGCTCTGCAGAAAATAGTGATACCAATGGAGCTCGATTAATTCCGGAACGATCAGCACTATTTGGCGGTCCGGGTTTTCCACCTCCAGCATCAAGACGTAGTCCACGACGGGCGTAATCACAAGCCGATACGGTGATTGCAGTTCGACATATTTCGGCACCGGCAGCCCGGCTCGGCGGGCCGGCTCTTCGACCAGCACGGCCCACTCGTCCTTAAGCTGTTCTTTCTGATCTTCTCTGCAAACGTGTACGACATGAATGTCAGCGGAAATCGTTAATGCGAATTGAAGCGCCTTCTGGATCAGCTTGCTCCACCTGTAAATCGGCAAGACTACCAGCGGCGGCTTGACTGGCGCGATTTCCAAAGGTTCTTGAGTGAGTATTTCATCTTCAACGCGCACAAAATAACGCTTCACGGCCATCATAAGCAAAAGCAGCGCGGGAATAAGCACCGCCGTGACCCAAGCTCCCTCGATAAACTTTGCGACCAGGACGACGATTACGGTCGCGCCGGTAGCGATGGCTCCCAGCCCGTTGACGAACATGCTTCGACCCGCGCCGGGGCCTCTGTTCTTTTTCCAGTGCGCCACCATTCCGGCTTGCGAAAGCGTGAAAGCCAGGAAAGCGCCGACCGCGTAAAGAGGAATGAGCCTATTGGTCACACCGCGGAAAACGACCAAGAGAGAGCCGGCGAGAATTGCCAGGACGTAAACTCCTTGCGAATAAACCAAGCGGCGTCCGCGAAGACTGAAAGAATCCGGAAGGTAGCCATTCAATGAAATCGCCCGGCACAACCGCGGGAAGTCAGCAAACGCGGTATTCGCCGACAACGCTAGAACGGCCAGAACGGAGCCGATGGTGACGTAATAAAAAATTCCGCGGCCGGCGACTGCGGCAACGATCATGGACAAAACGCTTTGATATCCCGGCTGGCCCGGGTCCGTGGCCGCGATGTGGTAGGCGCGAACGAGATAAGCGATCCCCGCGAGCATCACCATTAAGAGGGCGATAATAATCGTCAGAACCCGCCGGGAAGTGTCCACAACCGGCTCGCGAAATGCCCGAACGCCGTTGCTAACAGCCTCCACGCCGGTCATGGCCGTGCAGCCGTTGGAAAAAGATTGCAGCAACAACCAAACGCTCGCCGCGGCGACCGCAGAAGAAGGCGCCGGCGGCGGCATTGCGACTGGAACGGGATGTCCGCCGGCCATGATGGACTTAAAAACTCCGAATGCAAGCGCCGCGAGCAAGCTCCCGATGAACAAGTAGGTGGGAAACATAAAAATAATGCCGGCCTGCCGCATTCCTCGCAGATTGATAAATGTGATGAGCACCAAGATGCTCAGGCACAGCAGCAGCGTGTGCGGAAGAAGGTTCGGAAGCGCGGAAACGAGTGCGCCAACTCCGGCAGAAATCCCGACAGCGACGGTCAAGATGTAGTCGATCATCAGTGCAGAAGCTGCAAGCAATCCCGCGAACACGCCAAGATTTTCCGAGGCGACCGTGTAGGAGCCTCCGCCGCCCGGATACGCCGCAATTGTTTGCCGGTAGGAAAAATAGACGATGGCGAGCAACACGATGATGCTCGTACTGATCGGGACGATGTAAGCGATTCCCGCGGCGCCCAACGGAATCAAAAGCGTGAGCGCAGCTTCCGGCCCATATGCAGCGGAGCTGAGCGCATCCAATCCGAAGATAGGGATGCCGGATGCGATGCCGAGCTGTTCGGCCCGCTCGTCCGATGCTGCCAGCGGTTTTCCAAAACAAAGATCCAAGAGTTTCATCGGCCCTCGATATCAGACTCTTCGGAAGCCCAAAATTTGAATGCCAGATTAATTGGTTTGGCCTGCGAAAGGAATCTTAAATGTGTGCGGCTGTCCAGCAACCCTATCGCTGCTGACTTTGTCCGGCAGCAGGTGAGTTGCAGCCACGGAATATTTCCGTGAATACCTCGCTGGCGATTAGGAATCGCGTTAGACTTCTAGAAGACGGTTCTCTGAACGGTAATTCGTGTGCTAGCGATGCCTTTGAGGGCGATGCAAGACTTACCGGCTGCAGAGGTCGACGAGAAGTTGCATCAAATAGGCGTGCATTAAATCTTTTGGGAGGGTCTTTAACGTGGGCAAGAAGATTTCGGCGCTGTCAGTATTACTTTTGCTGCTGGTTTGCTTCGGCGGCTGCGGCGGAAGCGGTCAAAGCTCATCGGAAGTCCCAGTTGCCGTCTCGATCTCCGACCAACCATCCAACGTCGGCGTGTTGTCATTCGATATTCAGATCACGAGCGCGTGTTTGCTTACGAGCGCCAATGCATTTGCAACGGATTGCAGCGGAGCTCAAAGCCTCCTTCCCGAAGCGCCTATGACCGTGCAACTCCAGAACATGCAGACGTCGCAACAGTCTGATGTGCTCGCGACCACGAATGTAGCGCCTGGCACTTACACCGCTGTCCTGATTACGTTCGGGACCGCCGCGGTAGCGGTCAACGTCGATCCGAACTCGACAGACAAGGATACAGCAACGCCTCCCAACTCGTGCACAGCGGCAGCGACGCCCGCGGTATGTGAACTGTCGCCCACGCTGACGCCTAGTTTCGTAAACGTACCGTTTCCTAAGGCGGTAAAACTTTCGGGAGGTCAGCCCACAAATGTGGCCATAGAATTTAGTGTGGCCGATTCCTTGGTAGGCGCGACGGCGGGAACGACCACCACTTTCACGATTGATCCCAGCGTGGGGGCGGGTGTAAGCACGGTGTCGGGCGCGGACGGCAACCTGATTGACGTCAGCAATGTGACTGGCCCGGTGACGAGTGTCTTAACCAGCAGCTTCACTCTAACCGACAGTGCGACGGGTCAGGCTGTCACGGTTACGCCAAGCGCTAATGCCACCTTTAGCGGATTCTCTGGCTGTAGTGCAAACAACTTGACCTGTGTCTTGACCAACCAGATCGTGAGTATCGATTACGGCGTTAGCGATACAACTCCGCTGGTGCTGACCGCTACCTCCATCACAAACAATGCGGGCTTCACCTTTGGGCAGGCATTCGAAGGCACGATCGTCGCGACGACGCCGACACCAATGGTCCTTGTGACCCAGGTACCGGCGGGCAATACTCAAGACGTAACAGTCGGCGAAGTGCTTACGCTCGTGCTCCCCGCTACGAGTGCAGGGTTTTCCGTGGGAGTGCCCGCCGGACAGACTTTACCCGCAGGCCTCACATTCGCTGGTTCAAGCGATTTGGTGGTTGGCCAAAATGTGCTGATCGATTCCACTGGAATTACTACCGCCGGTGACATTTCCACGACCACGGCGGATCAAATCGAATTGGAACCGACTCAACTTAGTGGCACCGTTTCCACTATTACTTCGCCGAATCTGACGGTCAACGGACTAAATAATTTCTTCAATGACAATGCGATTTCAACTATTCAGGTCCAAACCGGCACGCAAACGACCTTCGGAGGAACCGCAGCCAATGGATTCAACGGCATAACCGTGGGAGACCAGGCCAACTTTGACGGCTTCTTGTTCAACGGCGGAGCAGGCCAGAGTCCAATCTTGTTCGGTGAGAACATCGTGGACAACGGAATGCCCGTCGAAGCGGTGAAACCCATTAATTAAACACCAGCCTGAAAATCAAGCGGCGCTCCTTGCTAGATGCAAGATGCGTCCCTCCTTGGTATTTTTCCGAACGCCGCTTGACGAAACTCCCCGCCCTGAATGGAGTCCTCTTTGGGAACATTTGAAGACAGTTCAATCGTGTTTTCGGCGGGTCTATGTTCAGATATGGTCTGCTTTCCCTTCTCGCTGTAAATCGCAAACAAGGCTTGTAGTTCGTTGGGCTGGCTATGACTGGAGGCGCAATGCGAACGACATACACCTCTTTCGCCATCAGTTGCGGCGGATTTGTGTAACCAAATGCCGGTCTGAATCGTCGGAAAGAAGTGGGTGATATGGAGCTATATGTGTGTGTGCCCGAGTTAGCCGAGATTGTGCTCCGGCGGTTGATGTGGATGAAAAGCAAAACGAACAAAACCCGGCATAAGTTATCATTGCAGGCGGCTTTCCCGAACTATGGGCGGCCCGGACTACTCACAGCCAAGTTACCTGTAACGAGCTGGCGCTAAATCATAAGGACGCGGAAAACTGGACATACTTCGATGGCAAGGCCCGAACGGCTCACGATCCTATCCTGAAAAAGAGGAACTACAAATTGCCCGATAATCCGCCGAGCACTCCGAACTCTCCCAACGTCCCAAGTTCCGCCAGCGGGTCGAGCGCTCCCGGCACACCCAACGCCCCGGGCGGGCCGAACGCACCAGTAACAATCAGCACCAAAGACTCTCCCAGCACCACGGCGACCGCACCGCCGGCGGTGGCCCCGCCTCAGGCCAAATCTCCCGCTCATCCTGACGATCGCCCTCGCAAAGCTATCCTTGGATTTGGATCGTCGCTCATCTTGTTGTGCTTCTCGCCGTGCTTCTACTTCTATCGGCAGCATGTGAAGGCGGCCGAAGCTGCCAAGCTCTGGCCAAACAGCCTCGTCCCGGCGTTCCGATTCAAACAGTCAGCTGCGCGGACGGGCGACATTGGCGTGTACATCAATGCTCTGGGAACAGTTACGCCGGTGTATACCGCGACCATCACCAGCCGTGTGGACGGGCAAATCACAAACGTGGCCTATCGCGAAGGCCAAATGGTTCGCAAAGGAGATCTTCTGATTGAGATTGACCCGCGACCTTATCAGGCTGCGCTTACACAGGCGCAAGGCACGCTGGCAAAAGACCAAGCGGTATTGAACGAAGCGAAGATCGATTTGAACCGCTTTCAACAAGCATACGGCCGGAACGCTATCGCCAAGCAGCAGCTCGACGATCAAGGACAGACGGTGAAACAGGATGAAGGAACGGTAAACAGGATGAAGGAACAGTTGCGAGCGCCGCAACGAATGTCGATTACACCCGGATTGTAGCGCCGATAGAAGGGCGCGTGGGCTTCGGTCTGGTCGATCCCGGCAACATCGTTACTTCGGGCGCGACTACTGCGCTGGTCGTGATCACTCAACTTCAACCCATTACCGTCATTTTCAGCGTTGCGGAAGACTATCTGCCGCAGATTCAGAAACAGTTGCGCAACGGGCAAAAGATGCCGGTGGATGTGTTCGCGCGCGACCAAACCACAAAGTTGGCGACGGGCTCGCTTTTGACGCTTGGACAATATGATCGACCAGACAACCGGCACGGTGAAACTGAAGGCAATTTTTCAAAATCAGGATCTCGCACTGTTTCCCAACCAGTTTGTGAACGCCAGATTGTTGGTCGATACGCAGCACGGAGTCGTACTGCTGCCGACCGCGGCCATTCAGCGCAACGCGCAGGGCGCCTTTGTTTACGTCATCGGCTCAGACAATACGGCAACATTGCACACGATCACCGTAGGCACTACGGATGGCAATACCGCGGCGGTGCAAGGTGTGAATGCCGGCGACGAAATTGCAGTGAACGGGTTCGACAAATTACAAAACGGCGCAAAAGTTACGATCACTAAAGCGAGCAGCAGCGGTGGAAGCAACGGAAGTAGCAGCGGCAGTGGCGCAACTAACGGCACTCAGGCGCCGGCAAGTCCGAACGCCAGTCCCAGCACCAGCGGGGGAGCCCATCCGTGAGCCCGTCTCGCCCATTTATTCTTCGGCCGGTCGCCACCTCGCTGCTAATGGCAGCGATTATGCTCGCAGGATTCGTGGCGTACTTGCAGCTTCCGGTTTCTGCTCTCCCGGAAGTTGACTATCCCATCATCCAAGTGGTGACGTTTTATCCCGGAGCCAGCCCGGACGTGATGGCCTCGGCGGTAACCGCACCTCTGGAAAGGCAATTTGGCGAGGTGCCCGGTCTGAATCAGATGACCTCGACGAGCTCGGACGGAAGCTCAGTCATCGTTCTGCAATTCTCGCTCGATTTAAACATTGACGTCGCGGAACAGGAAGTGCAAGCGTCAATCAACGCGGCCCAAAGCTATTTGCCGGCCGATCTTCCAGTTCCACCCATCTACAGCAAGACGAACCCCGCGGATGCGCCGATTTTGACGCTAGCGCTTGACCTCTTCCAGCATCCCGCTTTCGCAAGTGGAGGATCTGGCAGACACACGCCTGGCGGAAAAGATCGCGCAAGTAACCGGCGTTGGCCTGGTGAGCATCAGCGGAGGGCAGAAGCCCGCGGTACGAATCCAAATAAATCCGACGGCGCTATCTTCCTACGGCATCAACCTGGAAGACGTAAGGACGGCCGTTCAGAACACCAGCCTCGATCTGGCCAAAGGCAATTTTGATGGCCCGCATCAGGATTATCAGATCGACGCCAACGACCAATTGCTAACCAGCAAGGATTTCCAACACGTGGTCGTGGCCTATCACAACCAAAGCCCCGTTTTTCTATCGGACGTGGCGCGCGTGATTGACGACGTTGAGAATACAAAGCAAGCGGCCTGGATGAACACCACACCCGCCGTGATTATGAACATCCAGCGGCAACCGGGCGCCAACATCATTCAAGTTGTGGACCGGGTGAAAAAGCTCTTGCCCCTGTTGCAAGGCAACTTGCCTGCGTCGGTTAACGTGATCGTTCTCACGGACCGTACAACGACCATCCGCGCATCGGTGGAGGATGTCGAATTCGAACTGATGCTGACGATTGCGCTGGTCGTGATGGTCATTTTCCTTTTTTTGCGAAATCTTTCCGCCACGATCATTCCGAGCGTGGCCGTGCCTCTATCCATCGTAGGCACTTTCGGCGTGATGTACTTGGCGGGCTATAGCCTGAACAATTTAACTTTGATGGCGATGACGATTTCAACAGGATTCGTGGTGGACGACGCCATCGTCATGATCGAGAACATCGTTCGGTTCATCGAACAAGGCGATCCACCGCTGCAGGCCGCGTTGAAAGGGTCGGAACAAATCGGATTCACCATCGTTTCGCTGACGATTTCCCTGATTGCTGTTTTGATTCCCCTGCTCTTCATGGGAGACATCGTCGGAAGGCTTTTTCGTGAGTTCGCGGTTACGCTCAGCGTAACCATTCTCGTGTCCGCGGTCGTTTCTTTGACGCTCACCCCCATGATGTGCGCCAAGTTGCTCAAACATAAGCCGGAATCGCAACGCGGGCGCTTCTACCAGGTATCGGAGCATGCGTTTGAAAGCGTCATCGCTTTTTACGGACGTACGCTTAAGTGGGTGCTGAAGCATCAGACCGCGACGCTGTTTGTTGCGCTTGCCACCCTGGTCCTCACCGTTATCCTGTACATTATCGTGCCCAAAGGATTTTTCCCGGTGCAGGATACCGGCATCATTCAGGGCATTTCGGAAGCGTCGCAGTCCATTTCGTTTCCGGCCATGGCGCAGAAACAACAACAACTGACCGAAGTGATCCTGAAGGATCCCGCGGTCGACAGTCTTTCCTCCTTCATCGGAATCGACGGCACCAATCAAACACTGAACAGCGGCCGCATGCTGATTAATCTGAAACCGCTCAATCAGCGCAAGATGAACGCGTCTGACGTAATTCGCCGTTTGCAGCCCAATTTGGAAAAGATTGAAGGAATCACGCTCTACATGCAGCCCGTCCAGGACATCACCGTGGACGATCGCGTAAGCCGCACCCAATATCAATACACTCTGGAAGATCCGGACGCCAATGAGCTGAATCTTGTGGACCGCAAAGCTGGTGGACAAACTAAAGCAAATTCCGGAACTGGAGGATCTTGCCACGGATCAGCAGACGCAAGGATTGGCGGCGTCCCTGGTAATCGATCGAGTGACGGCTTCGCGCATGGGAATTACGCCGAACATGATCGATCAGACGCTTTATGACGGATTTGGGCAACGGCAAGTGGACACGATGTACACGCAACTGAACCAGTACCACGTAATCATCGAAACCATGCCGGAGTTTCAGAAAAACCCGGCGAAACTGCAAGACATTTATGTGCGGTCGGCCATTGCGCCCTCAGCAACGACGACCGGGTCCTCAACTACGAACAGCACCTCAAACGGTATCGTGACCGCCACAACAGCGACAGGAGGAACGGCTGGTTCGCCAAGTCCATCTGCTTCTTCGTCGGCGCTGCCGAGCTCAGGTTCGGCGAGTCCCACGGCCGTGGCAACCGCGAACGGAGCTGCCGTTCCACTTAGCGCTTTCACCCACTTTGAATCCAAGACCGCGCCGCTGTCGGTCAACCATCAGGGACAATTCCCTGTGGTGACGCTGTCATTCAATCTGGCGCCGAACGCCTCACTTAGGTGAAGCGACCAAAGCGATTGAAAAAGCCCAGCAGGAAATCGGAATGCCGCTCAGTATTCAGGCCGCGTTTCAGGGTACTGCGGCATCGTTCCAGGCATCGTTGAGCAACGAGCCGATATTGATTCTGGCGGCGCTCGTAACGGTCTATATCGTGCTGGGTATTCTTTACGAGAGCTACATTCATCCGCTCACGATTCTATCCACACTGCCTTCAGCGGGTGTTGGCGCGATCCTGGCTCTGTTGATTTGCGGCTCCGAACTGAGCGTCGTGGCGCTGATAGGTATCATTCTGCTAATCGGCATCGTTAAAAAGAACGGCATTATGATGATCGATTTCGCGTTGGAAGCGGAGCGCAAGGAAGGCAAAAGCTCTGAGGAAGCGATCTACGAGGCTTGCCTGCTGCGTTTCCGCCCCATCATGATGACCACCATGGCCGCTCTGCTCGGAGGTCTCCCGCTCGCGCTGGGTTCAGGGATCGGATCCGAGCTGCGGCGTCCTCTGGGTATCTCCATGGTGGGCGGCCTGCTGCTCAGCCAGGTGCTCACGCTCTACACCACGCCCGTCATTTATATTTACTTTGACCGCCTCGCAAAGAAAGCTTCTGCGTGGCGGACCGGACGCAGCGGCCAAGGAGCCCCGGAGTCTGTACCGGCAGATTAGCCATGAGCCTATCCTCTCCATTCATCGAGCGGCCTGTCGCCACCACACTTCTAACCGTCGCCTTGGCCCTTGCCGGGGTCGTGGCGTTCAAAGAATTGCCGGTGGCAGCCCTGCCCCAGGTTGACTTCCCCACGATTTCTGTCGGCGCCGGCTTGCCGGGAGCGAGCCCGGAGATCATGGCTTCCTCCGTGGCTACTCCGCTCGAGCGCCAGTTTGGCCGAATTGCAGGCGTCACCGAAATGACGTCTACCAGCAGCATTGGAACCACAAGCATCACGCTTCAATTCGATTTGAATCGCGACATAAACGGCGCGGCCAGGGACGTTCAGGCCGCGATCAACGCCGCGCGCAGCTACCTGCCGGCAAACTTGCCGAGCAATCCAAGCTACAGGAAAGTAAATCCCGCGGATGCCCCGATCATGATTCTCGCGCTCACCTCCGACGTTTACGATCGCGGCCCCATGTACGACGCAGCCTCCACCATCATTCAGCAGCGGCTTTCGCAAATTGAAGGTGTCGGCCAAGTCAGCGTGGGCGGGAGCTCCTTACCGGCCGTGCGCGTGGAAATCAACCCTACGCAGTTGAACAACTACGGCCTTGGGCTGCAGGACGTTGCATCCCTGTTGAGCAAACAGAACGCGAATTCGCCCAAAGGTCAAATATCGGACGACACAGGAACCGCCGATATAACCACCAACGATCAGCTGCTTAAAGCCGAGTATTACAAGCCGCTGGTGGTCGGTTATCACAACGGCGCCGCCGTCAAGATCTCCGATTTTGCCGACGTGGTGGATTCCGTGGAAAACATACGAGCGGCCGGCTTCGTGAACGGCAAGCCCGGCGTTTTGTTAATTATTTTTCGGCAGCCGGGCGCCAATATCATCGATACGGTTGATCGCATTCGAGCTTCCATTCCCTCTTTGAAAGCTTCCATTCCCGCGGCGATGGATTTCACCATTATGCTCGACCGTACCACCACCATACGCGCATCCGTAAGCGATGTGGAACGCACGCTGGCCATATCGATCGGATTGGTGATCCTGGTAGTTTTTCTTTTCCTGCGTAATGTGCGCGCCACTCTCATCCCCAGCGTGGCCGTTCCGGTCTCTTTGATCGGCACGTTCTCCATCATGTATTTATGCAAGTACAGCATCGACAACCTGTCCATGATGGCCCTGACTATCGCCACCGGCTTCGTCGTGGACGACGCCATTGTTGTGATTGAAAACATCTCCCGTTACCTGGAAGAGGGGCTTTCTCCGATGGACGCTGCCCTAAAGGGAGCAAGTGAGATTGGCTTCACCGTGCTTTCCATCAGTATCTCGCTGGTAGCTGTGTTCATTCCCATCCTGCTGATGAGCGGCATCGTGGGGAGGCTATTTCGCGAGTTTGCGGTCACATTGTCCATTGCGATTATCATCTCGCTCGGAATTTCGCTCACTACAACTCCCATGATGTGCGCCAGGCTCCTCAAGCGTCAGCGGGACGAAGATCACAATAAAGTATTTCGGGCTAGTGAGCGGGCTTTTAACTCCGTGCTCGGCGACTTACGAGCGAACTCTGGGCTGGGTGCTGCAACATTCCGGTCTGACGCTCACTGTCTTGCTACTCACTATCCTACTGAATGGCTATCTTTTCTGGATCGTGCCCAAAGGCTTTTTCCCCCAGCAGGATAACGGCACGGTTTTCGGAGGCATTCAGGGCGAGCAGGACATTTCCTTTCAGGCCATGCAAGCTGACGTCCTACGCTTCGTAAATATGATCAAAACTGATCCGGCCGTTCAAAATGTAATGGCCTTCACGGGAGGCCAGGGTGCGGCTAATAGCGGCTTCATCTACCTGGCGCTAAAACCCCTCAATGAGCGCAAGACTTCCGCCAGCCAGGTCATCAACCGCTTGCGCCCGAAACTTACATCCATTCCCGGAGCCACGGTTTTTCTGCAAGCCGGCCAGGACTTGCGGATAGGCGGCCGGAGCAGCAGCGCGCAATATCAGTACACGATTCAAAGCGACAACTCTGGACGACCTGGTGAAGTGGGGTCCCACCCTGCTCACCGAAATGCGAAAGCAGAGCATGCTAACGGACGTCAATACAGACCAACAGAACAGCGGGCTACAAGCCGAACTCGTATACGACCGGGAAACAGCGTCAAGGCTGGGCATTACGCCACAAACAATTGATAACACCCTGTATGAAGCCTTCGGCCAGTCGGAGGTCTCTACAATGTATACGGCCCTGAACCAGTATCACGTGGTCATGGAGGTAGCTCCGCAGTTTTGGCAAAGTCCCGAGGCCCTGAAAAATGTTTACGTCAAAGCATCTGCGGGAAAGGAAGTCCCGCTGAACGCAATTACACATTTTGAGACCACGACGGCGCCCCTTTCTGTGAACCACCAGGGCCAGTTCCCTTCGGTGACCGTGTCGTTCAACTTGGCTCCGGGCGTGGCCCTCAGTGATGCCGCCAAATCTATCATTGCAATGGAACAGAAAATTGGAATGCCCAGCACGATTCATGGAATGTTTTCCGGGACCCTGCAAGCATTCCAAGCCTCTCTTTCGACACAGCCGCTCCTGATCATTACGGCGCTGGCGGCCGTTTACATCGTGCTGGGAATACTTTATGAGAGCTTTGTTCACCCCATCACGATCCTTTCCACGCTACCTTCCGCGGGCGTAGGCGCGGTGCTCGCGCTGCTTCTTTTTCACATAGACTTAAGCGTTATCGCAATAATTGGTGTCATCCTGCTCATTGGTATCGTGAAGAAGAACGGCATATTGATGATCGATTTTGCTCTCGCCGCTGAACGCATAGATAAAAAGAGCCCGGAAGACGCCATCTATCAGGCCTGCTTGCTGCGCTTTCGTCCCATTTTAATGACGACGATGGCAGCGATATTCGGCGCGCTCCCCCTTGCTCTGGGCACCGGGACCGGTTCGGAACTTCGGCGTCCCCTCGGCATCACGATCATCGGAGGCCTGATCGTCAGCCAGATGCTGACGCTCTATACCACGCCTGTTGTTTACCTTTCTCTCGACCGCTTGAGAATTCGCTGGGCACGTTCACGCCACAAAGCTCCCGACCAGCTTCCTCAGGAGACGTTGGGGTGACGGAGATCAATCGAAATTATGGAGTTGGACTCTTGAAACACGACATAGCCAAGACCTCCGTGAAGAGTGCACGGCAAATTCTGGTTTGCGCGCTTAGCGGCGCATTACTGCTGTCCGGCTGCACAGTTGGGCCCAAATATCACAGGCCTTCGGTGACCGTTCCCGAAGCCTATAAAGAGCTAACTCCAGCCGATTATCAAACCACCGATGGCTGGAGAGTGGCGCAGCCGAAAGATGCCGCGCTAAAGGGCAAATGGTGGGAAATATTCAATGACCCACAGTTGAACGCACTCGAAGAACAGGTGAATGTCTCAAACCAGAATATCGCGTCCGCGGCTGCGGCCTTCCTGGTGGCGCGTGCCATGGTAAGGCAAGCGCGCTCGCAGTATTTTCCAACCGTAACCGTAGGTCCCGGAATCACGACCGGACGCCAGTCGGCGACCACAACCGTCACTAGCACGGGAGGTTCCACCGGTGTTACCGGTTCGACGCCGCCAGTAATCACCAATTATTCTTTGCCCTTTGATGCTACTTGGGTGCCGGATTTATTTGGCCGCGTCCGAAATACTGTGAGAGCCAATGCAAACGCGGCACAAGCCAGCGCAGCGGATTTGGAAAACACGCGGCTCACGGTGCAAGCGGAAGTCGCGGTGGATTATTTCAGTATTCGCGGGCAAGACGCGCTCAAACAATTGTTGGACGACACGGTGGTCTCCTTCCAGGAATCTTTGAGACTTACTCAGGCACTCTATGAAACAGGTATCGATTCTGACGAGGCTGTGGCCCAAGCCGAAACCCAGCTCGAATCCGCTCAGGCTCAGGACACCAACCTCGGCATCCTGCGCAGTCAGTTCGAACATGCAGTCGCGACGCTAGTCGGCCAGCCAGCTTCATCCTTCTCGATTTCAACCGAGCCGCTGAAAACGGATCCTCCGGCGATTCCTTACGCAGTTCCGTCGCAATTGCTCGAACGGCGCCCCGATATCGCGGCATCAGAGCGATTGATGTCTCAAGCGAACGCCCAGATCGGCATAGCCGTGGCTGCATATTACCCGACTGTCACATTGAGCGCGGCTGCCGGACTCGAAACCAATTCGTTTACGAAGTGGTTCACGTGGCCAAGCCGGTTTTGGTCTGTGGGTCCCAGCGCTTCGGAAACACTTTTTGATGGGGGGTTGCGCAGGGCCACCGTGCAACAGTTTCAGGCCAACTTCCTGGAGACCATTGCGAACTACCGCCAGACCGTCCTAGCCGCGTTTCAGAACGTGGAAGATAACTTGGCCGCGCTGAGGATTTTATCCATCGAAATCAGGCAGCAGGATACGGCCGTGGGATCGGCACAACGAAATCTTAAAATCGCGATCGACCGCTACAAACTAGGTATCGACCCATACCTGAACGTGATCACCGCGGAAACCGCATTGTTCACCAACCAGCAAACCGCCGTTAGCCTACGCATTCAACAAATGACGGCCAGCGTCCAGCTAGTCGAAGCTGTGGGGGGCGGATGGGACGCATCGCAGCTTCCCTCGGCAGGACTGATGAGCGGCCCTCTCGCGGTCCCGAAGCCAGACTCCACCGCGCCGGAGAAGCAATAAAGTTTGAGCCGAGAAGTCCGATAAAATGGGCGACCAAGCGCGAATCGAAATTCTCTAAATTCGCCGTAACTGTTCACGGGTCGGACAGCGTCTAAGCATCGTGAAGTGTGCAGCCCTTAACGAGGTGTCTTAAATGCTCTGGTTTAAAAAGACGAGATTGGAATTTGCCATCTGCGCAATCTCAGCGCTAACGGCCTGCGGTAGTGTTTTGGCGCCCCCCGTTGGCGCGCAGTCGAAAGATCAGCAGACTGCCTCGCCGAGCGCGGTTCAAAAGCAAGTAGGGGCCATTAAGTCAATTGAAGGCACCACCGTCACGATTACGACCGACTCCGGTAGCAGCGCCGCGGTAAGCGTCCAACCAACAACCAAGATCGTCCGCGTGGCTCCCGGACAAACAGACTTAAAAACCGCGGTGCCGGTGGAATTGAAAGATTTGCAAGTAGGCGACCGGGTGTTCGTTCGCTGGAAAGCTTCGGACACAGCCCAGCCCGTTCCCGCGCTCGGCATCATCGTAATGAAACGCGCTGACGTCGACGCAAAGCAGGAACATGACCGCGAGGACTGGCAAAAGCGCAGCGTAGGTGGCCTGGTCAGCAGCGCAGATCCCGGCTCCGCAACAGTTTCGATTTCAGTTACCGCACTCGGCGGCACGAAAACTATTGTGATACACACCACGCCAAAGACAGTCTTTCGCCGCTATGCGCCTGGTTCCGTGAAATTCGACGATGCCGGTCCCAGCTCGTTGGACCAAATCAAGCCGGGAGATCAGCTTCGCGCGCTGGGTACGCGCAACGCGGAAGGAAGCGCGATGGAAGCGGAAGAAATCGTCACCGGATCGTTCCGCAATATCGCCGGAACAATCATTTCGATCGACGCCGCCTCGAATTCGGTTACGGTGATGGACTTGCTAACAAAAAAAACAGTTGTGGTGAAGCTTTCATCCCAATCACAACTCCGGAAATTGTCGCCTGAAGTTGCGCAGCGGATTGCGTTTCGTCTGAAAGCGGCTGCGGCCGGAACGTCACAAACAGGCAACGCCCCCTCCGCGCCGGGTGCTGCGCCGGCAAGTGGAAACCGGCCTGCCGAAGGCGCTCCAGCGGCATCTGCTTCACAAGAAGCACGTCAGCCCGGCGGGGCGTCGAATCCCGGCGCAGGAAGCGGCCGGTCCGGCGGCGGCCAAGTGGACCTGCAACAAATATTGAGTCGAATGCCTGCTGCGCCGCTTACCGATTTTCAGAAAGGCGATGCGGTCATGGTTGTTTCCACGGACAGTGGGAATTCAGGAGTTACCGCAATCACACTGCTGGGTGGCGTCGAGCCCATTTTGGCGGCCGCCCCCAGCGCAAGCCAAGCGATGACTCTTTCGCCTTGGAGCCTGGGTTCGTCTGCCGCGGATGCCGCGGGCGCAAATCCATAGAAATGCTAACAGCACGCCGGTAACCAATTTCCGTTTCAGGGGAACGAATGAATTCTCGGCGCTTCACGATTTTCTTGCAGATTGCAGCGATTGCTTTCTGCGGTCTCACTAGCACGCGTGCGCTGGGCCAGACGCCGGCCGCCGTTACCGGGCTGCATGGCCAGGTGCTGGATCCTTCCGGCGCGGCGGTGTCGGGCGCGACCATACTGCTCACTGGGGCTGATGGGAACTCCACCGGAGCTACCTCAAATCAACAAGGTGCCTTCGACCTTAAGAACCTGGCTCCCGGCAAGTACACGCTCGAAATCGTCGCGAAAGGGTTTGCACTTTACAAGAACGAGGACGTTGAGATCGCTGCAGGGCAAGTTAAGAATCTAAATATTTCGCTCACCATCGAAGAACAGGAGCAGCAAGTAGTCGTGTCGGGAGAAACGCCGATGGTGGACGTGAACCCGCAGAACAACGCAGGTGCAATTACGATCTCAGGAAAAGAGCTCGATGCCCTGCCTGATGATCCGGACGAATTACAAACTGATTTGGAAGCCCTGGCCGGCCCTTCCGCCGGACCTAACGGAGGCCAGTTTTACATCGACGGTTTTACTGGAGGCCAGCTTCCTCCCAAGGCCTCCATCCGGGAAATTCGCATCAACCAGAATCCGTTTTCCGCGGAGTACGACAAGGTCGGATACGGGCGCATTGAGATTTTCACCAAGCCTGGTACCGATAAATGGCATGGCCAAGTATCAATAAATGCGAGTGATTCCGCGCTGAATTCTAAGAATCCCTTTTTCAATTCCAGTACTGCTGGAGGCACGGAATTCCCGGGATATTACACCACGCAGTACAGCGGCAACCTTGGCGGATCACTGAGCAAGAAATTGTCGCTGTTCGCTACTGTGGACATTCGAGATATCAACGATGTTGAGGTCGTAAACGCGCAGACCGTCGATCCGACAACTTTCGCAATCGTTCCCTTCAGTGCAGCGGTTGCCAACCCGCGAAAACGCTACAATGTTTCACCCAGGGTGGATTATCAGCTAAGCAAAACAAACACCTTGTCTGTGCGTTACCAATATTTCCGCAACAATGAGATGAACGATGGAATCACTGCTTTCTCTCTGCCGTCTCAAGCCTACAATTCCTTGTCCACCGAGCAGACTTTGCAGGTCAGCGATACCCAGGCATTCGGCACAAACATCATCAATGAAACGCGATTTCAATATCTTCGAGATGAAAGCAGCCAGATCGCGCAAAGCACCGCGCCTACCGTAAGCGTCGGCGGCGCGTTCACTGGCGGCGGCAACAATCAGGGAAACATCATCGACAGTACGAATCACTACGAGCTTCAGAATTACACTTCCATTCAATTGAAGAAGAACCTTTTGAAATTTGGCGGTCGTTTGCGAGGACTCACCGATGTAAACAGCGCTACTTCCGGTTTCAATGGCGCATTCGTCTTCCCTTCCATTCAGGCTTACCAGGCCACGCTGGAAGGTACGGAACAAGCCGCAGTGCAGTATTCGATTACCGGCAATGCGAACCCTAATTTGAATCTAACCCGTTTCAGCGAAGACCAAGTTGACGTTGGACTTTTTGTTCAAGATGATTGGCGGGTGAAGCCCAACATCACTGTAAGCGCTTGGACTGCGATTCGAAGCGCAGAATGAAATCCAAGATCATGACGACTGGGCTCCGCGGCTCGGTTTTGCGTGGGGTATCGGTCGGGGCAAAACTCCACCGAAAACCGTATTGCGCGCGGGCTTCGGTATTTTTTACGATCGCTTCAACTGAAACTACCGCCCTGCAAGCCGAAAGGTTGGGGGGCGGAGCGGATGCGCTGACGGAATTCGTCGTCACGAATCCGGGATTCTTTAATAGCGCCACTCCAATTCCCATCGCAGGACTTCCGGCGAACTTGACGCTGCCGACGATTTACCAGTTGCAGCACAATCTGCGCGCGCCATCGACGACGCAGACAGCCGTCACTATTGAGCGTCAACTTACCAAGATCGCGAATGTCTCCGTCTCTTATCTAAATTCGCGCGGAGCCGATCAGTTGTTCACCAACAATATCAACACTCCTTTTCTCGGCCAGTACGACCCCGCTGCGCCGCTCCTCAACCGGCCGCTTGGACCGATAGGAAATGTCTACGAATACGAATCGGAAGGGATCTTCCGGCAGAACCAACTGTTCGTCCAAGGTACTGTGCGCGCGGGCGCGAAACTCCTGATCACGGCTTATTACACTTTGAATTACGCCAAGAGCGACACCTCCGGCGTGAACTCATTTCCATCGAATCCGTTCAACGTACTCGAGGATTACGGCCGAGCTTCATTCGATATCCGCAACCGATTTTTCATGCTGGCTTCGGTCGCTCTGCCCCACGGGTTCCGGTTCAGCCCCTTCCTGATCGCGAGCTCGGGGATTCCATACAACGTGACGCTGAGCCAGGACCTTCTGGGAAGCTCGCAGTTCAACCAGCGCCCGACATTCGCAACCAGCTCAACGCCTGCGGGAAATGTTGTTACCGTGCCCGGATTCCCCGCATTCAATACCGTGCCGCCACCGGGCGGGGAGATTCCGGTGAACTTCTTGACCAGCGCGGGGCGTTTTACTATGAACGTCAGGCTCAGCAAGTCTTTTGGATTTCGGGAAAGTTGCGGATCGTCCCGCAGGAGCAGGCGGGGGCGGAGGGGGAGGCCGCGGCGGGCCGGGAGGTGGGGGTGGTCGCGGGCCGGGAGGTCCGTTTGGCGGAGGGGGCGAGGGTTTGGCGCGCTTGGAAGCGAACCGGCAAGCGCTATACGGTTACATTCAGCATCAACGCGCGCAATCTCTTTAACAATGTAAATACGCGGCCGTGCCGAGCGCAGTTCTGAATCCACCGACCTCGACAACTCCTGCATCGGCTTCGGCGTTCTTTGCAGTACCCAATCGGCTGGCCGGCGGACCATTTTCCTCCAGCGCAGCGAACCGGCAGATTTATCTGCAAGCCTCTTTTAGTTTTTAAGCTTTCGTTTCCTGACCGTCAAAAAACAACGCCGCAAAAAATCTTACTTACCGGCGTGAGCCTTGATCAGATCGTCGAGATAGTCGGGCTTGGTTTCGTCGCGGACGAGATGCGGATAGCGCTGGCCGCCGTGGTAATCAATCGCGGCGGTTTTGTAATAGTCGCCGACGATCACGAGCAAGACGATCGGATTCGGCGCGTCCTTCCTGGCTTTGATTGCATCTTCCAGGAGCTCCGGGGTGTAGACGCGGCCATTCACGGCAACGACTTTCATTCCTGACGTGATGCCTGCTTTATAGGCGGGGCTGCCGACGATGGAGTCGCTCACTTGGCCATCGTCGCCGACTTGCAGGCCGATGGAGTACGCATCACCGACGCCGCCACGACGCCCCGGCAGTTTGGAGGGCTGGTCAGAGTACACGACCTTCCATCCGCCATTTTCGATTCCGCCAACGGGAGCGTCCGCAGAAGTTGATGTCAGCTTCTCGTGGAAATAACCCGCCCAGTCGTAAGGCGCGATGCTGTTCAGCGCGGACAGCAATTCTTCCAACGTGTAGGTCTTCAATTGCGGACCGTTGTTTGCTCCACCGTGAAATAATTGGCAGAAGTCGTCGATGCTTTTTTGGCCGTGGCTTTCGCGATTAATGATGGTGGCCACTTCGAGCCAGATCAGATCACCTTCGTCGTAATAGTCAGTGCCGCGGCGCCAATTAAACCAACCTCGTGCGAATCCGAGGCCGGGCTCTCCGACGGCGGTATCCAGCAGCGGGCGCCAAGTCCTCCCCGGCCGGCCGGGGCCGAGAGACGCAGAGATGCTGGCCATGGCCTCGTGATATTGCCCGGGAGTCCACAGACCGCTCCGTGCCGCGAGCATGGGACCCAAATAATCCGTCAAACCTTCGTACACCCAGAGCAAGTCTGTTTTCATCGGCACTTCGTAATAGGGAGTGCTCAAATCAGCAGGCCGGCGAAATTTTCCATTCCAGGAATGCACGAATTCGTGAGCGAGCAAACCGCCCACGGAATAGCCGGCGTCTGGACCCAACAGGACGCGCTCGGGCAAGCGGCTGTCGTTTGATTCATGATGCTCGAGGCCGAAATGGGCCACGTGATCGCTGAGCGTAAGCAGGAAATGATAATCGCGGTAATGCCGCGCGCCGAAAAGTTTGCCGGATTCGGCCACGAGATTGACCATCCCTTGTTGAACTTCGGGACTCATGTTAAGTGCGGCTTCGCTGTCGGCAACGATATCGATTTCGTGATGAACTGGCTCGCCGGGAGGAGTGATGTCAATGACGCGGTAGTATTCACCGGCGACAACGGGCGAATCCACCAGGCGATTGAGCGGGACAGGCTTGAACGCGATTTGATTCCCTGATTGATTCGCAATCTCCAGCGGAGTCCCGAATTTCCATCCTTGCGGAAGAATCAGTTTCGTTTCGTAGGAGAGCCGTTCCACGAAAGTTCCTGCCGGGTACAGAACAAACTGGTTCCAGCTTAGGACGACGAGCTTGTCTGTGGCCGATGCGCCGGCGGTGTAAGCGCCGGAGCCGGCGGGCTCCAGGTAATCAAACGAAATATCGAGGTGCTCAGCGCCGGCTGGAACGTCAACATGGAAGGTGAAGACATCGAGGAGATCGCGATCCCAGGGGATCGTTTTGCCGTCGGCTGAGAATTTCAAACCGGTGAGGTTGGCGATCGGACCATCAGGGGCATGTTCGCCGGGAATCCATTTTGGATAGTACAAAGTCAAAGGGCCGGGCTTCACCGGCATCACGATATGAGCGCGAATGATTTTCAAGGGCGCCTGGGACGCGTCCACGGTAAGCGAGATCGCTTGGTCCGATTGAGCGAGAACTCCGGGCGCCATCATCGCTGCCAACATCGCAAACCCGAGCAGTAAACGAGATACTCTTCGAATCATTGCACGCTCCTCAATTTGTAAGATGACATTGCCGAAATTACACTCCGGATACTGCTCGCGAGCGTTGGGCGATGTTTTTCAGGGACTGCAACGGCAAAGAATACTACCAGAAGGCTCGTATTTCGTGTTTTTTTGAAGCTGGCCGATGCGGCTGAAACGCGATTCTCGCCCCCATTGCCGTCAGGGTGTACGTCACTTTGCCTCAGGCTTGAAATCACTCAATCAGCACATAACTGAGGCGTAGTGTGCCGTTTTGAACAGATATGGCCGGGTCTGTTCCGTATATGGTGTGGTTGGGTACGTATGAACAGGTCCGGGTGCCCGCGCGCCAGCTCCCGCGAATCTGGCGGATTTTGCATGGCTTTAACCTCACGAGATTACGTCAAGCAAGCTGACCTGCCTTTGGCCTTGATCGGGCCGGCAAGCCGGAGACGCACTTTGCGCGTTCTGTTTGTTCATGGGGATGCCGCAGTCGTAGAGCATTGCGTGCGGGAGCTTCGAAGCGCGCATTTCAAGGTCAGCGCAGATGTGGTTTTAACTCCGGAGCAGTTTCTAGGACGTCTGAAGACAAAATGCTACGACGTGGTGCTAGCTGAACACCCCTCCGCGAACTGGCAAGACTCCCAAGCGCTGGAAATCCTGCGACTGAGGGAAAAACAGGTTCCCTGCATCTTCCTGACCCATACAACGCAACTGGAAACCCTGGCAAAACTTATTACCCAAGGCGCCGCTGATTGCGTGGGTATGGATCACATCGGACACCTTCCGGTAGCCGTTCGTCGCGCCCTCAGTGAGAACAATCTGCGCGAGGAACGGGATCAGACGGAAAAAAAGCTGCGCCATTCAGAGGCACGTTACCGCGCTCTGGTAGGAAATCTGAATTACGGAATATGCCGCTGCAACAGCAAAGGCAAGTTTTTGGACGTCAATCAGGCACTGGTGACCATGCTCGGTTACGCATCCCGAGACGAACTGATGGCGGCGAACCATGCAAGCGAGATGCTTTGCAACGCGTCTACGCGAGCGCAATTGCTGGGGCAGCCCGCTGGAGGGGATAGCGCGGATGGCAGCGATCCGTTGGAAATTGAGTGGAAGCGGAAGGATGGGGCGGCGATCAAAGTTCGGCTGAGCGGACGCGAGGTGGGTAAAGAGGGCGGCATGGCTAGTTACGAGATCATCGTCGAGGACGTCACCGAGCAACGCAAGCTTGAAAGCCATTTGCGTCAAGAGGCAGCCAAGGATTCTCTTACCGGACTGGCCAACTACCGGCACCTGGTGGAAACAGTTGACACGGAAATCAAACGTTCCGAGCGGACAGCGCGTGAGTTCGCGCTTCTGTTCCTCGACCTGGACGGGTTGAAGAACATCAACGATCGTTTCGGGCACATCGTCGGTAGCCAGGCACTGTGCCGGCTGGCCGATGTTTTGTGCATCTGCAGCCGGAATATCGATACTCCGGCGCGCTTCGGCGGAGACGAATTTGCGCTTGTGCTGCCCGAGACGAGGCAAGCTGGCGGCCAATCTAGTAGCCCAGCGCATCTGCGACAGTCTTGAGAATGATGGACGGGAACCAAAACTGTCGGTTAGCTTTGGCGTTGCCATCTATCCTAAAGATGGCGAAACGGTAGATTTCCTATTGGGCGCGGCTGATGCGGCGTTGTACTCGATGAAAGCTAGAACGCGCAGCAGCCGGAGCGCGAGCAGCCAAACGCCGGAGTTCCGCCTTAAAGCTTCTGGCGAATAACCAGACGGCCAGGTGCATGGCGAATGGGCAATCATACGGCGGCCTCTCGCCTTTCACGGTTGACATTGACGCCTGTCGAGGTAAAATAATTCCTGAAGCTCTTCTCCTGTTGTTTCCATCGTATGGTATGGGTGTAAATTGAAGGATTGATTGTGCGATTAGGAGGAGCATGACGGACGAGCTGAAAGCGAATGAACCGGGTATCGTGAAAATCGTCGGGAGGAACGAATCAGCGCGCGCGTACGCGATTCGCGACTTTCTGGGACGCGGCGATGTGCCGTTTGAATGGATAGAACTGAAAACTGACGAGCAGGCGCGGGAATACGGAGTGGATAATCTGAATGATCCGCGGCTGCCGATCTGTTTGTGTCCGACGGGGACGCGAATGGAAAATCCCACGATCCGGCAACTCGCGGATAAGCTGGGATGGTATAGCGATCCGTCGAACACAGAATACGATCTGGCGATTTATGGCGCGGGTCCGGCGGGGCTGAGCGCGGCGGTGTATGGCGCGTCCGAAGGTTTAAAAACCGTACTGATAGAGCGCTCCGTGGTAGGAGGGCAAGCGGGGACGAGTTCGAAGATCGAGAACTATTTGGGGTTTCCTGAAGGAATCAGCGGCGCCGATCTGGCGAAACGAGCGCGCGAGCAGGCTTACCGGTTTGGAACGGAGATTTTGATGCTGCGCGAAGGAGTTCGCGGAGAGTTTGCGCCCGGCAAAGGCACCGGCTACTTGGCGGACGGCACAAAAATTGTAGCGCACGCGACGATCTGCTCGACCGGCGTGCGGTATCGCAAGCTGAACCTCGATAACGAAGAGAAATTTCAGGGCGTCGGAGTTTATTACGGCGCGGGAGTGAGCGAAGCTACGCTGTGCGAAGACAAGCACGTAGTCGTGGTGGGCGGCGGCAACTCCGCGGGGCAGGCGTCGATGCATTTTGCGCGATTCGCGAAGAAAGTCACAATCGTGATTCGAGGCGACTGCTTGAGGCGTACATTGTCGCAATATCTGGTGGATCGCATCCATTCCTCGCCGAACATTGAGGTGCTGGCACGCACGGAAGTCGTCGCGCTGCACGGCGATCATATGCTGCGGGCGATTACGCTGAGGAATAACCAAACGCGCGAAGAGAAAACCTTTGATACCAATTGGCTGTTCTTGTGTCTCGGCGGCGAGCCGCAAACGGAGTGGGCGGTCGAGCCGGGCATCGTGCGCGATTCCGACGGTTACCGTGTTACCGGACCGGACTTGTTGCAGAGACAGCAAATATCCGAAGAGCTGGCCGCTGGAGCGTTCGCCGTATTATTTAGAAACGAATGTGCCGGGACTTTTTGCAGCGGGCGATGTGCGGCACGGATCGGTGAAACGCTGCGCGTCGGCGGTGGGCGAAGGCGCGATGGCGGTTACATTCGTGCACCGCTATTTGGCGGAAACTTAAGGAGGCATTTATGAAGGCGTGCACTCATTTGAATCAAATTCGCAAGGTGACGCCGCGGACTCCCGAGGGCTGCGAGGAATGCTTGAAAATGGGCGATACGTGGGTGCACCTGCGACTGTGTTTGGAATGCGGGCATGTGGGATGCTGCGATTCGTCGAAAAATAAACACGCGACCAAACATTTTCATCAAACCAAGCACGCGATCATGAAGTCGTTCGAGCCGGGAGAAGATTGGGGTTGGTGCTACATTGATGAGATAGAGCTGGGACCGCGTGAACTGAAAGCTCCTTAGAAAATTATTTTGGTGCAGGGAAATCTTCGGAGGCGGCGAGGGCGGTGGGATAAACCCCGATCACGCGGTTTACTTGCGTCATATTCACCACGCCTTCGACCATTCTTGACAGCGCAGCGAGGCGCAGCGTTCCGCCGCATTTGGAAAGCCTGCTGAAAGACTTCACGATTTGGCCGACGAATGCGCTGTCGATGTGATCCACTGCGGCCATATCAAGAATGATGCGCGTTTCATTCTTCGCGATGTGGCTTTCCACTTCTTGGTCGACGCGCTTGCAATCCGGGCCCATCTGCACGCGCCCGCTCAATTCAAACACCCAGATTCCCGGCTTGATTTCTTTCTTCGATAGCATCACGCGAATTGTTACCTCACTCCCGGGATTTTGGCGATGCGTTCAGCGCAACTAAGCCTCGAACGGAAATTGCCGGATCAAGCGCATACAATCCGCCAACGCCTTCAAGACTGAATCTCCCCACCCCGACGGGACGAATGCGGCCGTGCTCTGATTCACGGGCTTGTCGGCTTCGGCGAAGAAACGCAAATGCTGTCCCTGAGGCGCTACTGCAAATTCCTTGACGGTAATAATGAACGGGACGTTTTTTCCGTTCTGATTCTTGTTCATCGTGAAGTAATGCAGCTGAGCCAACTCCTCTGCGCGGTCAGCCTGAGCATACTGCCAATCCTCCACGTTGAGCCTCCTGGCGCGTGCACAAACGCGCCGCAGTCAAGAGCTTGCGGAAAGACGAAATAGTAGGACGCGAACGTTGGTAAGTCAATGCGAGTGAAGCAAGCGAGCGTCAGGACGGGCTGCTCTTCTTCGTAGCAGGCGTCGCATGAGTCGCGTTGCGAGAGGGTTGAACCTCTTGTCATCTCAACCTGCGATCACGATCTTAGAACTCCAGGCGCAATTGGAACGCGATCATACGGGGAGTGCTATCGCCGCCCAAACCGACGCCGAGTAAGCCAGTCGGAGGAGAGGTGGCGTAAGTAAGGGCGCCAAACCCGGTCTGGGTTGAAGGTTTGCCTGGAATGCCGGCCAGCGCCATGCTCGGAAGGCCAAAATTGGGATGATTGAATACGTTGAAGAACTGCGTGTCGAAGCGCAGCCTCACGCGCTCGCTAAGAGCAACCGATTTCGTCAGGTAGAAATCACTCCAGGCGAAATCCGGGCCGCGTAGCGCGTTACGGCCGAGGTTCCCGAATTGACAATTCGCGGGACTGTCGCCATCGAAGCATGCGCCAGTGCTCGGGTCCACGGTGGAGACGAACGCATCGGGATTGAGCCATTGAACCGTGCCCGGTTGTGTGACGCCTGGAATCGGATGGTGTTCGTAGAGCGGTACGCCGGGAACAATACTCGCAAATTGTGGACCACTGCCGTTCACGATGCCGTTTCCATTGGCTGAATAGGGCGTGCTTAGAACGGAGAATGGGATCCCGCTATGCCAAAATGCGGTACCCGACACCTGCCAGCCGTTCAGTGCGTAGCCGAGGAGCCGGTTTTGAACTTTGATCGGCAATTGATAGACGTATTGAGCGTTGAGATTGTTCCGGATGTCGTAGTCGCAAGGACCATAGTCGCGAGCTAATTCTCCCGGGAGCGGGGACAGGATTCCTCCCGCCGAGAACTGCAGGAATCCGCCGTTCGAGACTGTGTCCATGCAACGGCTCCAGGTGTAGTTGATTTGTCCCATCAGGCCGTGACCCAGGCGTTTCATGGCGGACAGTTGCAAGCCGTCGTAGTGACTGTTAGCGCCGGTGGAGAATTGTGTGACGGCCCCGAATCGAGGATCAGTAGAGTGGGCATAAGGAAAAGGAGCGAAACATCCGTCGCAGACTGTTTGATAGCCGTTCACTTGCGTCAGATACGGTTGGTTTACGGCGCGGGTTCCGACGTATTGTGCGTGGATGCTTCCCGTGGTTCCGAATTCATGCTCCAAGCCAAGACTCCACTCCATGAAGTACGGCGCGTGAAGTTTGCCATTCGGAACCGCAGTGATGGCGATCGGAGGAAGACAAGTTGCGGAATTCGCTTGTGCAGATGCGCACGAAAGCTGTCCCTGCGGAAATCCCGAGCTGAACGTCTGATTGGCCGCCACGGTTGCGTCAACCGCGCTGTCAGGTACTCCCGGTGCAATCGCCGTGCCGCCCGCAGTGCCAAGAAGGCCGCCCTGAAAAGTTTTGACGTAGGGTGGGTTGACACCAACCACATCCGCGATGCTGCCGGGCAAAATATCGCTGAAAACGCCGAAGCCGGCACGGAGCACCGACTTGGACTCAAATTGCCACGCGATTGCTGTTCTCGGTTGCAAAATCGCCAGAGGTGTCGAGGAGAAGACGTTACCGAGACCGGTTAGAATGGCAGCGTTCAATGGCTGATTCACATCATGCGAGATGGAATCGAATGAGCCGCGAAGACGAGCAATTTGGTCATGAGGATTTAAGGGATTGGAATTGAAGGTGTCTCGAATGCCGAAAGTCCACGTCAGCTTCTTGGTCACTTTCCAAGTATCCTGCGCATACACATCGAGATTCAGGAAGTTAAAGGGTTCGTTTGCAAACGTGGGGAAAGTTTCTGTTGCCGTGGATGCGACTCCCTGCATGTATTGCTGCAGGGTGGCGTAGGTTACAGTGGGGACCGAGCCCTCACCGAAGTCATCGTCATTCAGCCGCAGGATTCGCGTATTCGTTCCAAACCGCAGTTCGTGTGCCCCACGACTCCAGGCAAGATTGTCGTTGATGAAAAACCGTGAAGCGCGTCTTCCCTGGACCCAAGTGTTATCCAATCCTCCGACTGGTGAGAATGCATTCGGGCCAGTACCTTCCAGCACGATGGGAAAGGCGGAGAGAGTCTTCTGAAAATCTGCAGGCCCGAATAAGCTCTCATACCACGAAAATGCCGGGTTGAAGTAATTCACAAGATTCTGCGAAAAGACGTGGGTATATCCGGCAGCAAACGAGTACAGCGGTTGAGGGGAGAAAGCGTTGAACAGAGGATTGATCGGATCTGTATAGGCAGCTTGGAGTCCGGTGTCGGCCTGAAAGCGAAACCAAGAGGTGTTATTTTCATTGACGTTGTAATCGATGCGGGCCGTCTGGACCTGTTCGCGATCATCGCTTGAGTGCGAAACGCTCTGGCTATTAGCGCAACCATCCCCATCGGCGCCAAGCGGACACCCCAGTATCGCCCGAGGTGCCCCGCTGGTGTTTCCGTACAGGGCAAACATCTGCCGATAGAACGGAGCCGACTGCGAAGGGACCTGCTGCAATACATAATTTTGGAATGCCGTCGTCGGAACGATCGTCGGCGTGACGATGGGTAGCGCGATTCGAACCCACTCGCTATCGAAGAAGAAAAACAGCTTGTCATGGACAATCGGGCCGCCCACACTGCCCCCGAAGTGATTTACGGTAGAGCGCGGCTTGTGATTTCCCAAGGTAGCATTCGTGAAATAGTCAGCCGCGTTGAATCTCGACCCATTCCACAGCTCATAGAGGTTGCCGTGAAACTGGTTCGAACCCGATTTTGTAACATAGTTGACTTGGGACGCTCCATAGCGCCCCTGGTCGACGGCGTAGGAAAGCGTGTTGACCGTCACTTCCGATATCGAATTCAATCCCAGAACGAGGTTTGTTGAGAGTCCGCTGTTCAGATTCGTCAACGGGTCGTTTGTTTCCAGCCCGTCTACGATGTAGCCGTTCGAGAGAGCGGGCAGTCCATTAAACTCGACGTTGCCGTACCCGTTCGTCCCGCCGACAAAATCGTTGCCGCTGCCTGCAGTATTGATGAGCGCTCCCGCGGCAAACTGAAGCGGATAGGTCAAGTCACCGCCTGGATTCGGGAGATTTTCCAGCTCATGTGCATTCAGAGTCGTGGAAGTATTCGCATTCCCCGGATTGAGAATCGGAGCTTCGCTGCTTATCTCAATCGTCTGGTTTGATTGCGCCACCCTAAGCGTGAAATTCACCGTCTGCTTTTGCCCCAGAGCCGCAAGCACATGGTCGTTCTGTTGCGAAGCGAAGCCCGCTGCTTCCACCCTGACCGAATAAGTGTCAGGTTTTAGCTGTGGCAAATTGAAACGGCCCTCGTCGTCGGTCTTGGCACTACGCTGTAGGGCGGTCTCGCGATTTGTGATGGTGACCGTAGCTCCCGGAATGGCCGCGTTGCTTGCATCCGTCACCTGGCCGGCGATCGCACTGGTTGTTTCTCCTTGCGGAAAGGCCTTCCCAGGAAACAGAATGATGGAAACGGCTGCCACGGTCAGTCCATACATCACGATTCGCGTCACGGCTCGTATACCGGCTTTCGGGCTCGCGGGTCAGGGAGCTTGAACCTTCCCGATATCTCGTTTACATTCCCGGGCCGCGCTCAGTCATATTAACCTCAGTTAAGTATAAAAGTAAACGTCGATAAATATGAGACATATTCGGAATCCGCACGACAGAAGCTACCACGTACGTCGCAACTCCTATTTATTTCTTGAGTAACAGTATTTGTCGATAGGCCTTTGGGAAAGAGCGAGGCAGCTCTTCCGGTGAGGGTTTTTCCCGCGCTCAGTTCGCAGCGTGTGCAAGCGAAACGAGCTAGCTGATGCGCCTTTCGATTAGCATTTCCCGCCGATAGTGGCCAGGAGCACGATCGAAAAAACGTTCGAAAGCACGGACGAAGCTGGGGGGATGTTTGTAGCCAACGGCGTAAGCGACTTCCTTGACGCTCAGGTTGCCCTGCAGTAGAAGCCGGGCAGCTCGGTGCAGCCGCTGCTCCACCAGCCGTCGGCCAAGACGCGAACCAGTCTGGGCCTTGAACAGATGCTGGAGATAGGACGCGCTCAACCGGAATTCCAAGGCGAGATCTCCGATGGAGCAAAGCGATCCAGATTCGACTATTTCTAAAATTTTGCGGAGGCGGGCGTCCTGTTCTGCAGGGTTCAGCAAACGACCTTCGGCCGCGGAGACAGCGCGGCGCAAGGAATTGCTGATCGAGGATGGTTGCCTTGAACGAGTCTCCGTCAAAATCGCTCCTTACGGGCACGGGAGAGATCGCCATCATTATACTATATCGATACTTATATAATGAGTATTACAGTTGCCTAATTGGCGCGGCAGCACGGAAGGGCGCCCGGCCGGCGTTCATGTCCTGCATAAAAAAGGGCATCCGTCTCTCTTCTCGCAATCAGGTAAAACTTGCAGCGGCCAGCATGCTTCAAGACAAAGTGGCCGTTCTGAACTGCGCGTACAGGAACGCACTGGGGTGCGTTTGCGCGAATGAAACTATCTTTCGTCCACTGTAAGCCGGTCTGGGAGGCCGGCGATGCCATGAAAATCGCTACTCGGCATTTATCAAAAGGCGAAATACATGTCAAGAACTTTTCATAAATGGTTGGGGAGCAGGAAATGCGAGGAACGCTGGGCTTAAAGCAGAACGAGTTGCAACGAACGATGACGACTTTAATTTGCGTGGAGGGAGCGTACAATGTTTAGGCTCAGTGGCGAAATCAAAGAGGAGATCTCCTACTAATGCGATCTTGGGTTTTGTTTGGCTTGCTGTTGTCCCTGTTCTGCTCCAGTGTGTTCGCGACACCTTCACAGTCTGACGTCGAGGCCCGCAGAAAGGCCCTGAACGATCTGCTCGCTGAACGCTGGGAGTACACTCTTCGCACTAGCCCGATCTACGCTTCCTTCCTCGGGGACAAACGCTGGAACGACCAACTGGACGACTTCTCCCAAAAGGCCATTGACGACGACCTGGATCAGAGCAAGAAATTTCTGGTCCGCTTCGAAGCGATCGACACCAGCGGCTTCCCGGAGCAGGAAGCGTTAAACAAAACCCTGATGGTCCGCGACCTGCGGATGAGTCTCGAGGGAGCCCGATTCAAGACTTGGGAAATGCCGGTCTCGCAGTTCAGCGGTGTGCACATCGACCTGCCGCAACTTGTGTCCGTGCTTTCTTTCCAAACGGTCAAGGACTACGACGACTATATTTCAAGGCTGAAGCAAATTCCCCGGCTGTTCGATCAAACCGAGATCCAGATGCGCAAAGGCATGGCCGAGGGGCTGATGCCGCCGCGAATTCTCCTTGAGAAAGTGGTAGAGCAGGCCAACGGCATCGCCAGCAAAGCTCCCGACGCCAGTCCTTTTGCGGAACCCTTCGCGAAGTTTCCTGAGTCCATCTCCGCCGCGGATCAGAAACGGTTGCGCGAGCAAGGGCTTGGCTGCGATTCGTGCATCCGTTCTCCCCGCCTACGTGCAATTCACGAAATTTGTGCGTGAAGACTATGCGCCGAAAGGACGCGCCGAGCCTGGCTTATGGTCGCTCGCGGATGGCCCCGCGCGCTATGCGTTCCTGGTGAAGGAGAGCACCACCACAGATCTTTCGCCGGAAGAAATTCACCAGATCGGTCTCGCTCAGGCGAAGGAAATCGAAGCACGCATGTTGCAAGTCGTCAATCAGCTCGGCTACAAAGACCTGAAGAGTTTTGGCGCCTCCCTTCCGACAAATCCCAAAGTCCATGCGCATTCCCGCCAGGAGATTGTCGACCTCTATCAAAAGTATATTGACCAGATGTATCCGAAGCTGCCCTTGATGTTCGGACGTCTTCCGAAAGCGAAACTGGAGGTCATGCCGATCGAGGAGTTCCGCGAGAAACAGGCCTCCACGCACTACGTGGAAGGGTCTCAGGATGGATCGCGGCCCGCCCATATCATGGTAAACACCGGCAACTTTGAAAAGGGCACCACGCTGGACATAGAAACCACCGCGTATCACGAGGGCGTTCCCGGCCACCACATGCAGATCGCGATCGCACAGGAACTGCCGCAGCTTCCGCCTTTCCGCCAAAACGAGTTTTACACCGCCTACACCGAGGGTTGGGCTCTGTACGCAGAGCGCCTGGGAAAAGAAGTGGGATTCTTTCAGGATCCCTACAGCTATTACGGGCACTTGCAGGACGACATGCTCCGCGCAATCCGGCTGGTCGTGGATACCGGCTTCCACTATAAACACTGGACGCGGCAGCAGGTGGTTGACTTCTTTCACGACCATTCGGCGATAGATGAGTACGAAGTGCAGAGTGAAACCGACCGGTACATGGCCGTGCCGGCCCAGGCCCTGGGATACAAGATCGGCCAGCTCGAGATCCTGAAATTGCGCCAGTATGCCAAGGACCAGTTAGGCGACAAATTTAACCTGAGCAATTTTCATGATGAGGTGCTAAGCGCGGGTGCCCTGCCGCTGGATGTTCTGTCGGCTCGAATCCATGAGTGGGTGGCAAAGCAAAAGGCGAGTGCGTCTGCCGATTGAAACGCGGAGAGCATCGTATTCCGGTGCAGGGCGAATGGCTCTGCTTGAAGGAGATCTTCCCATGAAGCAAAATCGCAGGAATTTCATGAAAGGCACGGGCGCGGTCTGGGCTATGGCGCTCGCGGGCCGATTGCCGGCGACACTTACGAACGTGAACCCTGCCGGACCGGAGGCGCATGGCATGCCGCGCGGACTCATCTTGTTGAACATTCGTCGCGGCGCCGAATACCGCCTGGGCGTGAAGAACGAGAAAGGGATCCTCGATGTAGTCGAAGCGGCGAAGATTCTGCATATGCACGCGCCGGCCACAATTGACGATTTGCTTCAGAACGAAGACGGCCCGAGCCTGAATGCGCTGGTGGACGCGTCGGCCAAGTCGAAGGAAGCACAAAAAGCATACCTGAGGGAAGACACGGTCGAATTCGGCCCGGTGGTGACGCGCCCCGAGAAAATTGTCTGCATTGGGCTGAACTACCGGCAACATGCCATCGAGATCGGAGCGCCGATTCCGAAGCAGCCGGTGCTTTTCAACAAGTTTAACACCGCGCTCAACCGCCATAACGGCACCATAAAACTGCCCGTGGAATACGCGACGAAATTCGACTACGAAGCCGAGATGGTAATAGCGATTGGACGCGAAGCGAAAGCGGTAAGCGAAACGGACGCGCTTTCCTACGTTGCCGGCTACGCGACCGGCAACGATTTCACCGCGCGGGACCTGCAGCTGGAAACCGGTGGACAGTGGATGGTGGGCAAGACGCCGGACCAGTTCGCGCCGCTCGGCCCGTATCTGGTGACAGCCGACCAGATCGATCCCGACAACTTGAAGATTGAGTGCCGCGTGAACGGCGAGACGCGGCAGTCTTCCAATACCAGCGACTTCATTTTCAACACGCGGAAGATAATCAGCTACGTTTCCCGCGTCATCACGCTGAAACCCGGCGACATTATTTTCACCGGCACTCCCCAGGGCGTGATCCAGGGCAAGCCCAAGGACCAGCAAGTATGGCTCAAGCCGGGCGATAAGATCGCGTGCAGTGTAGAAAAGCTGGGCGAATTGAAATTCGAGCTCGTGTGAGAGCAAACGAATCTGTTTGTCTAAAATCCTTGAAGATGGCCTTAGCTGTTCAAATCACTTCTTGGGATTATCCACACTGCAGGCGTCTTCAACAGGCGGCGAGTTAGGCATGTCAAACTGCATTTCGAGTTGCGATCCACGATCATCCTCCGCAGTTATTTCCACGGTGTGCGCGCGAAGTATTTTCTTCAGCCAATCTTTAGGGATGACGGCAGAAGCCTTATCCGTTCCCGGGGACCATTTTTGTTCCTCTTCTTTAGCGTCGTCGATACGATATCGAACCGAGATCTTTGGGTAGTAAGACGTTCCGTGGATTTCTTGAGGCTCGACGTAGTCGATCTTCATCGCGGTACCGATGAGGAGATTCGCGGCTGCGAACTTGCCCTTGCGGGTCCCCTTACCGGGGGCGCAGTCCACCACGAAGGCAGGACGATTAGAGACATCACCCTGTGGAGCTTTAAGGAATTTGCCGGTCAAGGTAAATCGAGTGTAGGAAGTCCCGCGGGCGGTTGTGTTTTGAGATTGCCGCCACACTTGCGCCGATGAGGGCTGTTGGGGCGTCATCGCCGAGAATCCTAACGACGCCAACGCAAGCGGCGCGAGCAGAAGCAACGGGACAGGTTTCATGGTTTCAACTCCCTGTAAGGTTTCGGCGCAATTCGTGACTCAGGCAGCGCGATTGTGCCGAATGCAACCACATCCCTCGAGAAGCCTCATGGTAGCCAAGAGCGCCCAGAACCGCAACCCGACAAGCGGAGCCCGAAGAAATGCGCGGCTGCGGGTGTAATGAACTCTGCTTTGACTGCCAAGCGCGAGGCCTGTAAGATTTGCGGCGCCTCAGTCGAGGAGGAAGAGATGCGAAATTGGATTCTATGTTCATGTATCGCGCTCGCGCTGCCCTGCTTTGCATCCGCGCAGCAGCCCGCGGCGGCGGACAAAGCGGCCCAGAGCACGCCGTCAAAGAATGCGACGGCGCAGCCCAAGCTCGCCGACTTGCTCGAAGCAAAGGTAAGAGCCGCGTGGGCGGCATTCAAAAAGAAAGACAAAGACGGCTACGCCGCATTTCTCACCGACGATTTCCAGGCTGTGGAGGCCGACGGCGGCGGCGAACGCACCAAGCTTCAAACTCTGCGCGAAGTGGAGCACAGCATGTACACCGATTACTTGCTTCAACTTTTTCAGGTGCAGCCCCTCGGGCCTGACTATGCTTTCGTTACCTACGAGAGCAGCATGCAATTCCCGAAATCCCCGGCCCTTCGTTTCCGGAGAGTTTTCATCGGCGAACTTTGGACCAAGCGAGACGGGGATTGGAAGATGATGCGCTATCAAGAGACGTTCGTCCGGTAGGTTCTCTGCTCCGGAAAAAGCGGGAGCCCGAATCCACGGATGTAAATTCGGGCTCTCGGTTCGAAATCACTTCCAGGGTTTCAATTACTGCGCTGCATACACACCGACGCAGCCATCTGCCGCGATGCGTTTCACAATTGGGACCGCCCGAGGGCAGCGGCACGAAAATGTGATTGTTCTTCGGATCGACCGCGACGCTGTGGGCGTTGCCATTCGTGGGGACGTTTATCAGCCACTGTCTACTCCCGGCATTAATGACTCCGAGCACCGGGCCGGTGGGCATGTCTCGCGCCGCCAAATAGTAATTGTTGTCGCCTGGGTTATACCAGGTCTCATCTACGAACCCGACATTGTTGATGACAGTGAGGATTGCGCCTGTGGTTCCATTGATAATCACGGAGGACGGCGCGAACGCGCGTCCATCGTGGTCCGCGCAACCTACGAAGACATCCGTGCCAGGGCCGAGATTCAGACTGGTGGGCATGCAATTGGGGATCGGGAAACTGTTGATAACTGCCGGGACAAATGCAGTGCCACCGCCCGGAAGGGTAATTTGATGGAGGGGATCGATTACATCCACGCTGCCAACGGTAATGTCAGGAGTCGAATTTCCATTCGTCAGCAGGAAGAACCCCGTGGAGGGCTGGAAGACCATTCCTCCCAGCCCTGCCGGAGCTATTGAACCAACGCATCCCGGCGGCGTGCCCGGGCCGACCGGGCAGAAGACTCCACCAGCCTGGGTCGCGGTGGTTGCAGTAAGCTGCGGGCCGTGATGGCAAGCAACATCCGGATTGAAACCAGCCGCGTGGCCGGAGGCGCCGGACGGAACGCTCGCGCCGGCGACACCGGGCGTAGAACTGAAAAATTGGAGAGAAGGATCGGGGCAGACAAATCCATTCGCGCCGTTCGCGCCTCCGTCATCAATCAAAACGGTGTCGTCATTTTGGGCTGCGCCGTCGTAGTAGATTTGGCCAAGGATGCACGAGGCATAGTTAGCCGGAAACAATGTTGTGATTGAGTTCCCGCCAGGTCCGGAGACATAGGTACTGATACCCGGACTGAAGGGATCTGTAGCGGTGGGGTCTGTGACTTGAGAATAAGGGAGGCAATGTTGTTGGGCGTCGGTTCCGGTTCTCGTAACAATGGCCGTGGCGTCAACGATGGTGACGAATGGAAGTCCCGGGTCGCCATTGATTACGGCAAAGAGAAATCGCGAGGAACCGTCCTGGGGGAACGTCACCACGCCACCGGTTGTTGCAATCTCATCGCCGCGGAGGTCGCCACAGGTCGGGTCAGAAAAGGCTCTTCCATTTGCGGAACCCTGGCACGGGACGATGCCGTTGGGACCGTCATAGTCGGGAGACGTGCCAGTCACGTATGGTGGCGGTCAACACGGGCGGCGCTGTGTAGCCGCTTGTAATCATTGGAGCCAGGTCGAATACCTCAACTTGCGAGCTGCCATTCCCCACGAAGAGGAAATTTCCATCGCCCGAAACCTCATTGCCATTTGGACCTGAGAGCGGGTTCAAGTTGTTGGAACGGGAAGCACAGCATTGACCTCCCACAAATCCGCCGAAGTTGCCGTTGGGCCCAAAACCGCCGGGGAGGCGAAAGCCATCGGTCTTGCAACCAAACCGAGTGTAGTTGCCCAGGCCGCTTGTGACAGGAGGAATGGTTTCCCCGCTCGTAGGATCCACCCAGCATAGGCTGCTATTATTCCCGCCCTCGGCTATCGAATTCTGGCCGCCGATGGCCCACAACGCGATGTTGGAAGTGGTGCTGAAGACGGGAACGTCGAGACCGACGCGATCAGACACGTAATAAAGACGGTTGACCGGATCCACCCAGCTAATGTCAAAAATATTGAAAGGCCCGCCGGGCTCGCCATTGGGATTGTGTTCCGGCACGAGCATGACATCAATCAACGTGATCTTCCCATTCTGATCCGTGCCGCAGACGGGACAGTTCTTAGCGCTGCTGCAACTGTTGGAGATGAACATTACTCCGAGCAGCGCGGCGAGGGCTAGAAGGCGAAGCATTTTCGGTTTCATCAAATTTCCTCCTACGAAATCGGCCGGAGGCCGAACTAAAATTTCAAGAAAGACTGTCCGATGGGTCCAGAACAATCCCGGATTCGCCTTCTTCAGGTCCTGAGTATTAACCAGCAACTGGCTCACCCGAAGAGCTCAAGACCCGGTCAAAACCGAAACTGAATGCCTTCAATAAACACAAAGTAATTGCGCGGCAGAATTCCCTGGACGCTCGGGTCATGGAGCCGATTTAAGTTAAAGTCCGACTTCACGAGAACCCAGTAATTGAGGTACCAGTTGAATCCCGCAGTTAACTGATCAGTGTGATCGCTAAAGGTTGGCACGATATCCGGCGTAATCGGGCAGGCCGGGATCGTGGTGGCATCGCAGGTTATGCCTCCAGCTCTCCCCTCCAGCCAGGAGTAGCGGACCTTGACTGCCCAAGCACCCCAACCCGGGCCTCCCGATTCTCCGGGAGAATTAGGACCAATCACCGGGTGCTTGACGCGCGGAATAGCATTCTCCGGCTCGCGTTCTCCGGTCAGTAAATATGTGGCCGACACGTAAGCGCCGTTGCCCACAACCCCGGGAACGGAATTGAATGCGACGCCGCCGGGAGTCAATGAGCCAATGTTGGTGCGCTTCTCCAAGAGATGAGTATATTCTCCGCGAATACCCAGAGGCCCTGTCAACAATGCGAAAAACCCGTTATATCGCTCGATTCCGCCGTTGATCCTGAACTGAGGAAAGAAGTTGTAGGTGCCGTCGTTCAAGAGGCCGCTGAAGCTCTGTTCGTTTGCGAGACCCTTGGACCGGCTATGCTCGGCAGAGCCGCCGAAAGAAAAACCTTTCAGCCAGCGGTTGTCGGATTGCAGCCAGGGGGAGAAACGAAGCCTGCCGACAACTTCGGGTTCATTCGTGGTTCCGGTTGTCAGAAGTCCCTGTCCATTGAAAATGCCACCCCAGTACTGCACGCGACCTCCAAACAAATCACCGTGGACGTCAACTCCGGGAGCGCGGAAAGCCCCCCGCGGCATCCGGGTACAGCACGGAGACAATGGAACGATCAGCGAACTCAACGCTGGTGTCGGCGGTTCCGACTTCCATGGAGAACGGTACTTTGTACTGGCCGCCCATAATCTTGAAGAAGTTCCAGGGCTTAAAATCTACGTAAGCGTCACGGATCGTGAGCGAAGAGGCCGTCTCGAACAGAAATGCATAGTCGAGCTGCTTTCCGTAGTTGCCTTGAACGCCAAAGCGGGCACGCGAGATAGCAAAAGTGTCCGGAGGTGCGCCATCACCATTGTAGAAACTGTATTTGGCGTTCAAGTACCCGACTGGCATGAGCGTGAAGTTGCCGTCGGAACTCCTCAAGAAAAAGTGCTCGCCGTTCCAGCCCGCCGTTGCCGGGGGAACGTCGTTAGCCTTGGTCTGAAGAACGTTGATCTCTCTTTGTAGAGCGTCGATGTCCGCGGATGTGGCCGCGGGCGCTGAGACATCGGCATTCGAGCCCGCGGGAGCTACCGGGGTAGCGACGGGCGCTGAAACATCGGGATTGGAGCTAGCCACAGCGTTGGTCTGCACCAGGCGTGCAGGGCCGCCCTGCGCCACGGCGCTCGCTTCGACCAGCCGCTGAATCTGCGCCTTGAGCTCCGCGACCTCACGGCGCAGTTGCTGGACCTCGTCCTCGGTCGCAACCTTGGGCGTTGATTTCGACTGCGTAGGGTCGTCGGATGGCTTCGCGCTCTGAGCAAAGGCTAGCGGACCAGGAGCGATGCAAAACAAAGCCAGGAGCACACACCACAATTTTGGCGAGCGCATAATTATCCTTTACGCAGAGATTTTTCAAAGCGCACTGCAGGTTCGCGACAGCCATCATCGGAACGATGCCAGCAGTTAATCGAATCCACCCGCATTATTTAAGCTCCAAATTGTCTTGGTTCGTGACGAACTTGGCATACTGGTCCGCTAATCGAACCAGTTTTTTTGCAAAAAGCAGGGACGCTGTTAGCATAGCGCCCAGGGAGTGTCAAGCATATTGTGAGATTTATGCGATTTGAATGCGATATTCCAATCTCAAACTAACACATGAAGTGTCCGCTTCCAGGAAAAGCAGGGCGCGGAAATAATTACGCAATCATTTAAGCGAGGCGAAGAGTCAGGGCCGGCAGAAAGATTCCCTCGACTTCAGCGGTCCAGAGATCGCCCTTGCCGGTCAGATGCCCGGCGGTGAGTGTGCCGGAGCTAACAATTTCTCCCGCGCTCAAGGGATGGGAGGGAAAGCGGCGGGTAATGGCGGCGCCGAGCTCCGCCAGGCATAGCGCGGGGCTCTTCAAAGAATTTCTTCCGGATCCTTCCTCCACGATCTCTCCACTCTTCGACATTCGCACTTTAAAACGCGGCAGCTCGTCCACTAGCGTCGCAATGAGGTCGGGCCGCACCTGTATCCTCTCGCCAACCACGAGCGCGGCGTGAAGCCCGAAAGACGCCACGAAATCACTGGGCTGAAACTTCCAATCCGGAAATGGACAGTCGATGATTTCAAATCCAAGCGCCAGCCAATCCGAGGACGCAAGCGCAGCGGCAGCGTCAGAGCTTTCGCCTGCGACCGGCGCTTTCAAACCAAAAATAATTTCGGGTTCGATCTTCAACGAACGGGGATGCGGGAACGACAGCGTGGCGGAGTTGGTTTCAGCATAATGCACCGTGTCGTCGTACATGTGGGCCCAAACCAGGGTTTCGAGTTTGAGGACGCGCCACATGGCCTTGTTCGCATAACCGACCTTGCGGCCGACGGCTCTGTGTCCAGCAGCTTCGCGAAACTGCTTGAGTTTTGTTTCAACCTCATAAGCGGTGTTGAGGTCGAAACCGGGGCGCGCGGAGGGCGGGGCGTCAACCATCCGGCCCGTCTCAGATGCGGACAGCAGTTCACGCGCTAGAGCTTCGACGTCATTGTTCGACATAAGATCGTGGGTCATAAGTTGGTTCGGCCCTTCGCGGTTCTCTGTCGCAGATCTCTGCGCAGGAGTGCGTCGCGATTCGCGGGCACGCGCAGCCCAAACGCTCAGCATCTTAGCATCAGCCATTGCCGGGTCACGGACTTCCTTCAGCGCCACCGGACAATTGGAATTTGGAAGGAAAATAGCTGCTCGTGCCGCTTAGACGAGATTTCGACTCTATTGCTGGTCGAGAGCAGCGGTAGGGGCCGTTCATAGTCTGCAACAGGACTGGTTACCTGAGGGTCTGGGTTCGCCCAAACGGTGGTAACTTACAGTCGTAAGCTCGCTATCGTCCGGTCACGATCAGGAGGAACACGATGAAGGTGCGCATTGCGCAGCGACGTTCTAGCCGCGGTTTGCTCTGGCATATCTTGCTGATTTCTCTTCTTGCCTTCGCGCTGCGCAGCCCCTCGGCCCAAGCCCAAGATTCGGTTGTCCTGGTGGGTTCCGGTTCGAGTGTACCGGCGCCTCTATACAACCGATGGATACAAGAATTCGACAAGCGGAACGCTAGGATTCAGATGCGATACGTTCCGATCGGCACCGCCGAAGGGATTAAGCAGATCTCTCGTGGCGCGAGTGATTTTGGCGCGGGCGAAGCGCAACTGACGGACAACGAGCGGAAAGATGGCAGCTTAATTGAACTGCCGGTCGTATTGATCGGGATCGTTCCGATCTACAATCTTCCCGATGTCCACGGGGCGCTTCGGATTTCAGGGGACGTCTTGGCCGGGATTTTCCTCGGCGAAGTAAAGATGTGGAATGCGCCGCAGATCGCGAAGCTCAATCCGGAGATTATTTTGCCGAATATTCCGATCCAAGTAATCAACCGCCCTGGAGGAAAGGGCTCCAACTACGTCTTCACTGACTTCCTCTCCAAAGCGAGTTCCAAGTTTCGCGCCCAAATCGGAATCACATCCTCGCCCCAGTGGCCGGTCGGCGAACCTGCGGAACGCAGTTCCGATATGGCGGACAAGGTGAAAAACATTCCCGGCTCTATCGGCTACGTTGAGTATCAGTATGCGGTGAAGGGTAATATTCCCCAAGCTTCGGTGTTAAATCCTTCCGGCAAGTTTGTGAAAGCTTCGACTGAGAGTATCGCTGCAGCGTGCCAAGCGGCAGAAGCACCTCGGTGGAATAACTTTTCCGCCTCGCTGACTAATGTGCCGGGAGCAGATTCTTTTCCCATTACCAGTTTCACCTGGATTTACCTGCGAATTCCGTCGGCTGATGCGGCTCGCACAGCTGCATTGGTCGATCTTCTGAATTGGATATACACGGATGGCCAGCAATTCGCGGTGCAGGAAGGCTACTCCGCCCTGCCTCCTGACCTGCTCGCGGCCGTGAGAAAGAAAGTCAAATCCGTACAATAGCCGACGGTGTCCTAATTTTTGGATACTCCACAAATGGTCGGCCTCGGCAAAGAGTCAGGAGCGCGCTGGTGTCGTACTCCGATAAGAGCTGTCTTCTGATATTTGATGAGATTGCAATTCACCCACGCTCTGTTTCTGTTCTTCGCCGCGGGAATCGCAGGAACTTTGAACGCGTTAGCGGGCGGCGGCAGCTTCATCTCGTTTCCCGCACTCTTATTCATCGGCGTGCCGCCAGTGCAGGCGAATGCCACCAATACAGTCGCGCTATGGCCGGGGTTAGCCGCCAGCACTCTCGCATACATAAAACGGCTGGATGCGCCGGCGCGCCTCATGGTCCCTCTGCTCGTGACCAGCGTTGCGGGAGGTTGGGCCGGCGCGGTGCTTCTGTTGAAAACTCCGCAACACACTTTTCTGCGTTTCGTCCCCTGGCTGTTACTGAGCGGTACGTTGCTCTTCGCATTTGGCAATACGATCCGCGCAATCGCCGGCACCAGCGCCGTGATTAATGATCTCCGGAAGATAACTTGGCGGGCGATCATAGTGAGTTCCTTCGTGGAACTGCTGGTGGCAGTCTATGGCGGATACTTCGGGGCAGGGATCGGGTTTATCACGCTGGGAATGCTGGCGGCGTTGGGAATGCGGGATATTCACGCCATGGGCGCGATCAGGACGCTGCTTGCCGCTGCGATTAATGCTGCTGCGGTGGTGACTTTCATCCTGGCCGGAGCCGTTTTGTGGCCACAGTGCGGAGTAATGGTCGCGGGTGCTCTGTTAGGAGGGTGGTTCGGCGCGCGTTATGCGCAGAAGGCCGACCCCCGAAAGGTGCGGGCGTTCGTGATCGGCATCGGCCTCGCGATGAGCGCGTACTTCTTTTTTGTTA
Organism: uncultured Acidobacteriota bacterium; assembly: GCA_963830375.1. Lineage (GTDB taxonomy): Bacteria > Acidobacteriota > Terriglobia > Acidiferrales > UBA7541 > Palsa-295. Next base: position 525,088 of record CAWHMJ010000001.1, on the reverse strand, counting down.
CGTCGCGATAGGTCCGGAATGCTCCAGCGGTGCCGGCGCTCAAGGTATTTGACTACGGATTCGCGCCCTGCCATGATGGCGCGGCGCCGGATCGGAAACGTCCAGATCGGCCGGCCTGGCATACTGAAAATACTCGATGCAATACATGAATTACGCGCCAACTGATTTGAATCCCCAGAAGGACCTCCCAGAGGGCTTCTTTGATTTCCTGTTGCCGCTGCACAAGCAATTCACGCCTTGGCAACAGAAACTCATCTCCAAGCGTGCGGAAGTGTTGCAAGCGTCTCATCGCGGAAATCCGCCGAACTATTTGCCGCCCTCGGAGGCAACCACCTCTGATTGGCGGATCGAAGTACCCGACTGGTGCGCGGATCAGCGCAACCAAATGACCGGGCCGGCCGATGACGGAGCGTTGACGGTAAAACTGCTGAACTCCGGATCACCCGCCGTCATGATCGACCTGGAAGATTCCACGGCCAACGTCTGGGAGAACATCCTGTCGGCGGTCAGAAACACGATTGCCGCTTACAAGTACGAACTCAGCTACGAGGACAAGAAGCGAGGCAAGAAAGTCACAGTGCAGCGCTCGAAAACCGTGACCTGGGTGCGCCCGCGCGGGCTGCACGTAAGCCAGGGCGGGGTTATTAAGAACGAGATCATGTCCGCTTCCCTGTTCGATCTGGCGCTAATCTGGTACCAGATCGATCCGGCATCGTTGCCGCACAACTTCTGCGTGTATATCCCCAAGAGCGAGTCTGCCGAAGAGGCTTTGTGGTGGCGCGATCTCTTCCAGGCTTTTGCCAAATCCAAAGGGCTGCCTAAGGATTACATAAAGTGCATGGCACTCGTGGAGGCGCACCCGCTGGCTTATCAGATGGAGGAATTTCTTTTCAATCTGCGCGATCACTGCCTCGGATTGAACCTTGGCCGCTGGGATTACATGGCCTCGCTGATCGATTTCATGATCGAGGATGCCAACTGGATTCTGCCGGACCGCAATACCATTCCGCACGACGTGGCATTCTTCCAGAACTTCCGCACGCTGATGCCGGAAATCTGCCACAAGCACGGAGCGCACGCCATCGGCGGAATGACCGCACTCTATCCCAGCCGCACGGACGCGGAATTAAACGAGCGCGCTCTGAAGGTCCTAAAGCAAGACAAGAAGAACGAAGCCGACTGCCTGATGGATGGGGCGTGGACCGGCCACCCGGATCAGAACGAGATCGCAGTCGCGCAGTTCCCATATCCCAATCAGATTGCAAAACGGCCCAAGTTGCCGAACTCCCATCCCGACCTGCGGCCAATCCCAAAGGGCGTGGGAGCAATAACGCTTGCCGGAACGCGAGCGGCCGTGCGCACGGTGATTCGTTATCGCAACGGAGTGCTCAACGGAAAAGGAGCCAGCCTGCTCGATGGTTACATGGAAGACCTGGCTACCGACCGCATCTATCGCCTGATGATCGCACAGCGCGTGCGGCACCAAGTGAAAGTGCCCGGCGACGACGGCAAGCCGCTCGAACACACCTCCGCTTTGGTGACCCGTTTGTTTGACGAGGAGCTGGCGAAAATGCAACTCGATTTGCCGGCCGAGATCGACAGCCAAGCGGCAGCGACACTGCCCGAAGCACGCCGCATCGCGGAGGAACTGATCGTGAAGGGACAGCACTCGCCGATCTAGTTTGAATATTCTGGCGGGTCCGATTCAAGCCGCAAACCACAGAACTGTGAGTGAAAAGAAAAACTTATCACGCGATTAATAGAATGAGTTTGACGACGCCTGCCGCATGGGCGCCCACTGTTAAGGCTGCGTTACATCATAATATCGGCCGATAATCCAGCGACCGCGCCAGGGGCGGCAACGAATGACAATGAAGTCGGTAGACACTCTTCTCGACGTTTTGCATTTCGCTGACAGTAACACGGCCGTTATCGTTCCAGAGCTCGGAATCCAAGTCACCTACGATTCGCTCCGGAAGCAGGTTTTGGCCATGGCGAACGCCTTGGCCTCCGTGGGCATTCGCCGCGGCGATTCTGTAGCGATCGCATTGCCGAACGGCCTGCCTGCGATTGTCAGCTTTCTCGCCGCTTCCATCGCTGGAACGGCAGCTCCTTTGAACTTAGCGTATCCGTATGAGGAATTCCTCTTTTTCCTCGGAGACACCAATTCGCGTATTTTGCTTTGTCCGCCGGTAGGCGCGGAATTCGCGCGCAGCGCGGCTGCCGACCGCAAGATTCCGGTGTTCTCGGTGGCAATGACCGAACAGGGCAACGTTCAACTCGTGGGCGCTTCCGCCACCGCCGTTTCCGCAACCGCGCCTACGGCTGACGATATCGCCCTGGTCCTGCACACCAGCGGGAGCACGGGGCGTCCCAAGCGTGTTCCCTTGCGGCATTTCAATCTCGCGGTTTCGTCGGCGAATATCGCGAACACGTACGCGCTTTCTGAGGAGGATGTTTCGCTATGCATCATGCCGCTGTTCCATGTGCATGGTTTGATTGGCTCGCTCATGGCCACTTTGCTTTCCGGAGGCACGGTAGTTGTTCCCACGAAATTCAACGCGCTCTCCTTCTGGCGGACGGTTCGGGAACATCGAGTCACTTGGTATTCGGGAGTGCCGACCATGCATCAGCTTCTGTTGGCCCGTGCTCATCAGAAACCACCAGAAGCGGCCACTCTGCGCTTCATCCGTTCGTGCAGCGCTCCCTTGTCTGTCGGCGCTCATTCACAAGATCGAAGGGCTGTTCGACGTGCCCTTCGTCGAGGCATACGGAATGACGGAAGCGGCGCACCAGATGACTTCGAATCCTTTGCCGCCGCGGCACCGGAAGCCGGGCTCTGTCGGTGTGGGCACCGGGCTTCGCGTTCGCATCATGGACAAAGAAGGCAACGATCTCGGCACTAACCAGCGCGGCGAAGTCGCCATTCAGGGAGCCAACGTGTTTCGCGGATATGAAAACAATCCCGAAGCCAACGCCCGCGCTTTTGTGCATGGATGGTTTCGTACCGGCGACGAAGGAATGCTCGATGCAGACTGCTATTTGCATCTGACAGGCAGGATCAAAGACATCATCATCCGCGGCGGCGAGAACATCGCGCCTCACGAAGTCGATGAGATTTTGCTGCGGCATCCTGCCGTTGCCGCGGCTGTCACATTCGGCTGCGTGCACCCCACACTTGGTGAAGAAGTAGCTGCGGCCGTGGTCTTGAATGAAGCGCACAACGCCACCGAATCGGCGCTCATAGAGTACTGCCGCGAGTTGTTGGCAGAATACAAATGCCCTAAGAAGATTTATCTCGTAAAGAGCATCCCCACGACTGCGACTGGAAAAATTCGCCGTCGCGCCGTCGCCGCCGCATTGGCGGATGGCTAACTATGCGATTCCTGATCGCGGGGGCCGGAGCAATCGGTGCCTACATCGGCGCGCGCATGGCCCATGCGGGGTTCGATGTCACGCTCTTCGCGCGCGGCCCTCATCTTCGTGCCATGCAAGAGCATGGCGTGCAAGTGAGAAGCAGCGACGGAGATTTTGTGGCACGGCCGAAAATCGCCGGTTCCCTCGAGGAAGTTGGGCCGGTTGACGTTGTCTTTCTTGGAGTGAAGGCACACGGCCTGCCGCAACTTGCGCCGCAGTTGAGGCCGGTGCTAGGGCCGGAGACTACTGTTGTCAGCACACAAAACGGAATACCCTGGTGGTACTTCCAAGGGTTCGGCGGCGATTTGGAAGGGTTGCGCCTGGAGCGCATCGATCCAGGTGGCATAATTTCCTCGGCCATCGAGGCGCGTATGGTCGTAGGATCCATCGTTTACTTTTCTACCGAGATTTCCTCACCCGGAGTGGTTCAACATATCGAGGGTAATCGCATTTCTCTCGGCGAGCCGGACGGCTCGCGCTCCGAACGCTGCCGGCGAATTGCAGAGGCGCTCATCGCCTCCGGCCTACGATGCCCGGTCACCACTCGTATCCGCCACGAGATTTGGGTAAAGGTTTTGGGAAACGCTTCGTTGAATCCGGTCAGCGCACTCACGCGAGCCACGCTGGTTCAGATGGTGCGCGATCCCGGGGTTTCCTCGCTGATACGTGCCATCATGCAGGAAGTGGAAGCAGTCTCCAGCAAGTTGGGAATGGAGTTGCCGGTTTCCATCGATCAGCGAATGGCGGGCGCAGAAAAAGTGGGCGAGCACAAAACCTCCATGTTGCAGGATCTCGAAGCAGGCCGGCCGATGGAACTGGAGGCGCTGGTGGGCGCAGTGGTGGAATTGGGCGAGCGAGTGGGTCTTCCTATGCCTTACACGCGAACAGTGTACAACTGCACGAAGCTATTGGCGCAAAGTGCGATGGCCCAACCGCCGAAGTGAGAAACCCCTGCGAGACGCAGCGCCATTTCTTTTTGGATTCGCCCGACGAAAATATTTGCTAGGCTCTTGACAACGGGGGTATACTCCGCTTGTGTGCTGGTCCGCTTACCAGACCACCTGCCCATGCCCGCACCCATTAAATCCGCCAAACCCGACTTCGAGGTCATCCGAAGAAACAAAGTCTACGAAGAAGTCGCCAAGCAGATCGAACGCCTGATTCTTAAAAAATTGAAACCCGGAGATAAACTGCCCTCGGAACGCGAGCTGGCGGAGATTCTTCAGGTAAGCCGCAGTTCCATTCGAGACGCGATTCGGGGCCTGGAACTGGTGGGCTTGGTTGAACCGCGCCAAGGCACCGGGACAATCGTTCGCGAACGATCAGCCGAGTCATCGGTCAATCCTTTTGCCAACGCGCTGAAGCGCCGGCAGGGATTGGTAACCGAGCTTCTGGATTTCCGCAAGATGATCGAACCGCCGCTGGCCGCGCGAGCCGCCGCTAACGCTTCCGCCGAAGAAATTTCCGAGATGGAAGACATTCTGCAGCGGCAACAGGAAACGCAGAGTCGGGGAGACGCGGCCATTGGCGAGGATGCGGAATTCCACTACAGCATTGCTCTGGCATCCGGTAACAGTGTCGTGCTGAAGGTGATCGACACTCTCATGGACCTGCTGCGCGACACGCGTGAACACTCTTTGCAGGTGGAAGGACGCGCGCAAAAGTCGCTCGCCGGGCACCGGCGGATTCTAGCTGCCATCAAGCGACGTGATGCGGAAGCGGCCAAGGCTGCGATGCGCCGGCACATTGAAGACGTGGAAGAGATCGTACTCGATACAAAGTTCTGATCAACGGAGAGTTTCATCCCGGCAGGCGAATGTGACGTCATGACGGAAACTGCCCATTCATCGATGACCGGAACGCTTACCCTCCGGGTTGCGGAGGCGCGGGTCGAAGACGTCGGCCACGCGATTGCGCGACTGGCACCAGCCGATCTGCTGCGCATGGGCGCGCGGGCAGGCGACGTGCTGAAGATCACCGGCGGCATGACTGGCGTCGGGCGCGCCGAGCTTTCGGACGAAGGATTCGAAGGCATGATTCAGATAGACGGCACGTGCCGCAGCAATTGCAGCGCGGGCTTGCAGGAGCAGGTGACGGTAGCGCCGATCGAGCACGAGCAGGCGGTGGCCGTGCGCTTGTCGCCGTTGTGGGTGGGAGCTGCGCCGGCAACCATCGCGCCCGATCGGATGCTGCAGGATCTGGTAGGCGTCCCGGTGATCGCGGGCTGTGTCGTGCGGGTGCCCACGTTTGCTAAGGCAGTGAACTTTCAGGTGGTGCGTACGATTCCCTCGGGACCGGTCGTGATCGGGAAACGCACCGACCTCCGAGTGGTAGAAGGCGAGCAGACCGCGGCCCGCGCTCCGTCGGTGTCCTACGAAGATATCGGCGGGCTGGAACGTGAAGTGGCGCGGGTGCGCGAAATCGTCGAGCTGCCGCTGAAGTACTCACGCATCTTCGAGCGCTTGGGAATTCTCGCGCCGAAGGGAGTGTTGCTGTACGGTCCGCCGGGAACGGGCAAGACCCTGCTTGCGCGCGCCGTTGCCGCTGAAAGCCGCGTTCACTTTATTCACCTAAACGGCCCCGAGATCATGCGGAAGTTTTACGGCGAGAGCGAGGCCAAGCTCCGCGAAGTTTTCGAGGAAGCGGCGCGCCACGCGCCGGCAATCCTGTTCATCGACGAGATCGACGCCGTGGCTCCCAAACGCACGGAGGTAGTCGGCGAAGTCGAAAAGCGCGTCGTGGCGCAGCTCCTGAGCTTAATGGATGGCTTTGTCGCACGCGGCCAAGTGATCGTCATCGGTGCGACCAACATCCCCGAGGTGCTTGACCCGGCACTGCGGCGTCCCGGCCGATTCGATCGCGAAATCGAAATTGGCGTGCCGAATACTCAAGCACGGCTGCAAATCCTAAAGATCCATACGCGCGCCATGCCTCTCGCGCAGGACGTGGACCTGAAAGAGATCGCCGAACATTCTCACGGTTTCGTCGGCGCCGATCTCGAAGCGCTGGGACAAGAAGTCGGCATGATCGCCTTGCGCGGCTTCCTCTCAGCCCACCCACTGGAGACCGACGGCGCGGCATCCGCTGAACTGGGGACGCTGCAGGTTACGCGCGACGACTTTCTCGCCGGTTTGAAGGAAGTAGAGCCCAGCGCGACTCGCGAATTTTTTATTGAGAAGAGCGCATCGACCTTTGCATCCCTCGGAGGTCTCAACCGAGGTGAAACGTTTGCTCGATGCCGTAGTCGAGCATTCTCACGTGCACGACGAGATCTACGAGCAGGTTGGACTGGCGCCGCCGCGAGGCATTTTGTTCGCCGGACCATCGGGTACCGGGAAGACCGCCATGGCGCGAGCGCTCTCGGGTGAAAAACAAGTGCCGCTCATCGCCATCGATGGCCCGCAACTGTACTCGAAGTGGTTGGGCGAATCCGAGAGGGCGCTGCGCGAAGTTTTCAAAAAGGCGCGACGCGCCGCGCCCTGCATCCTGTTCTTCGACACGATCGACGCAGTCGCCCCAAAGTTCGGCGCCGATCAATTCGGCACCGACGTCTATCAAAGGATTCTCAGCCAGCTTCTGCGTGAAATCGATAACTTGCGCGACGTCAAAGGCGTGATCCTGCTGGCCGCTACCAATCGTCCCGAGCGGATCGAGCCGGCGCTCTTACGCAGCGGGCGGTTCGACTACATAATTCAGTTCGCGAAACCCGACGCTGCCGATCGAGCGGCCATCATGCGGCTTTGCTGCCGGCGTGCGCCGCTCGCGCCCGATGTTGATTTCGATGAATTCGCCGAGCGGATGGAAGGGCTAACCGGCGCCGACATCGAAAGCCTGTGCAAGAAGGCAACGCTATTAGCGATTGTGGAATTTCAGGACGGCACCCGCGCTGCGCCATTCGTTGTCTTGCGAAGCGATTTTCTGGCCGTTCTTGATTCCGATTGGGGCAGTCCGAAACAGACGAAAACAGCGAACGCGACTAAGCCATAGCGCCGGGGATTCGGGTCCCGACGCATCTACTAAATCACGAGGTTGATCATGAGCTACACGGAACTTACTGTTTGGACGCGCGGCATCATCATGGACAAAGAAGGCCGCGACATCGTTAATTCCGTTGCCGCTTCTGCCCGGCTGGAGGGCAAATTCGCGCAGGCGATGGAGAATTATGTCGACAATCCCGATCGCACGAATTGCCCAACGCGCAAATACTGCCGCGTGAGCGACAGCGTGATTGAAAACGAACTCACCTACGAAAACGAGCATCCCAACATCGTCGTGCTGGTCGAAGGAACGATGGTTAAGGGATGGGATTACATGCGCGGGATGCCTCCGGGCGGAACGCTGGTGATCAACACGCACTACACGCCGGAGTACATGATTCGTTTCGTGCCCGGTGCCGAGCGGCTGGCCCAACTCGTCTGTGTCGACGCCGCCAAACTGGCCGACCACAAATGGCTCTACTACCGGCTGGGCGAGCTCGGCCTCGACCGCCTTTCGACCGAAGGCGCCGCCGAGCGCAACAAATCGATCGCGCCCGACATCGCCGCTCCGCTCATCGCGGCTGTGGTGAAGACAACCGGCATCGTCAAGATGGCCACGATCGAACCGATGATCGCGAACAAGCACGCATTCCGATTGGCGCTCGAGGAATTGCACATCATGCCGCTGAAGCCAGTGGCGGCGTAGGAAAGGACACATGTCGACCAAAGGCACAAACATCCCCGAGTGGCTGAAGGTCCCGTTCGCCGGCATCACACCTGCGCCGACGCAGGAAAAAGGCCAGGATCTGTTCCCCACCGGCAACTGGCGTTCGATCAGACCGGTGTACCGGGACAAGTTGCCGCCCTGCAACAATGCTTGCGGAACCAACGAAAAGATCCAGGGCTATCTGGACCTGGTGAAGCGCGGCAAGTATCTGGACGCCTACGCGCTCATCAAGGAAGACATGCCTTTCCCGTCGGTCACCGGCCGGGTGTGCTACCACCCGTGCGAGCAAGCCTGCAACCGCGGGAAATACGACGAGGCCATCTCGATTCGCGCGGTCGAGCGGTTTCTCGGCGATCTGGGACAGGCGCTGGCGCGCGACGTGGTTAAAGCCGGAACGCCGAACGGCAAGAAAGTCGCCGTCGTCGGTTCGGGTCCCGCCGGCCACAGCGCCGCGTATCAACTGGCGCGCCTCGGCTATAAAGTTACGATCCTTGAGAAATCGCCGAAAGCCGGCGGACTGAATCGCGGCGGCATTCCGGACTGGGTCCTCCCGCAGAACGTGCTCGATCGCGAGATCGAGCGCCTCGTCGAGCTCGGTGTGACGATCAAGACCAATGTCGAAGTCGGCAAGGACGTCACCTGGGACGACTTGAAAAAGAACTACGACGCCTGCGTGCTGGCCGTGGGTCTGACCGAGCCCAACAGCGTGCGAGCCGAAGGCGAGAATAAAGACGGCGTGCTCTACGGACTTCCCTTCCTTCGCGACATCGGCATGGGCACATCAAAGGTCAAGGTGGGTGCTCGAGTCGCCGTCATCGGCGGCGGAAACACCGCGATCGACTGCGCCCGCGAAGCGCTGCGTCAAGGCGCCGTGGAAGTGACCATGATCACGGTGGAGTCCAACCCCCAGGAGATGCCGGCCGTGCCGGAAGATCTGCACGACATGGTGGAAGAAGGCGTCGAATTGATGCACGGACGGGCAGTAACGGCGGTGCTCGGCAACGGCAAGATCGAGGCTTTGCAATTGCATCCCGCGCGCTTTTCCGGAGCTATCAACGCCTCGCCGATCACAGTCGATAGAGAAGCCAAGCCCGAGCGCTTCGCCGTGGACAATGTGATCATCGCCGTGGGACAGCGGGCCTCGCTCGATTGGCTGCCGGACGAGTTCAAGACCGAGCGCGGCACCATCAAGATCGACCGCTTCGGACGCCTCGGCGACACGAACTTTTTTGCGGCAGGCGACATCGTGCAGCTCGGTTCCGGTCAGCCGCTCATGGTGGTGAATGCGGTTGGCGACGGGAAGCGCGTCGCGTTCAATCTGGACAAAGTGCTTCGCGGCCAGCCACTAGAGCCGCGCACGGTTCCCGTCGACGTCATCTTCGATTTGAACCGCATGAACATGACGTATTTCCCGCACTTCCCGCGCGTCCAGCAGGCGCTGCTGCCGCCGGTGAGCCGTCGCAAAACGCAGGAAGAAGTGATTCAGCCGTTCTCAGAAGAGCAGGCCGTCGAGGAAGCCAACCGCTGTTTCAGCTGCGGCACCTGCAACGCCTGCGACAACTGTTATCTGGTCTGTCCCGAGCCGTGCATCGTGCGTCGACGTGCGTTCGAACGGCCTCTATAAGATTCTGGTGGACTACTGCAAAGGTTGCCGCGTGTGCATCGAGGAATGTCCGACGGGCTGCCTCGAAGGCGTGCCCGAGCTGGACTTCGATACCGGCGTGGTGCGAATGGATACGGCGTTCGCCATCTCGCCGGGGCTGCACGGACGGCAGGCGGAAGAGCTGAAGAATCTGGGCGACCGGGCGGCGAAGAACATTTAGTGATCGGAGCGAACCATGGCAACGGTTGCAGAAGTAAAAAAGAGAACGGTCCGGATCAACGGCTGCGTCGCGGCGGCGCAGGCCGCCAAGTACGCCGACGTCGATGTGATTACGGCCTACCCCATCCGGCCGTACACAGCAACGATGATGGCGCTGGCGCAAATGGTGGCCAACGGAGAACTCGACGCCGAGTACATCGTGGCCGACAGCGAGCACTCGCAATTGAGCATCGCGCACGGCGCTTCTTCGAGCGGCGCGCGCGTGTTCACCGGAAGTTCGGGCGTCGGCGTGCAGTTTGCCTACGAACTTTATTCGCCGATCTCCGGCAGCCGCATGCCGGTGCAGATGATGATCGCCGACCGCACGCTCGATCCTCCCGGCGATTTCGGTTCCGAGCACACCGACGCGCTCTCGACGCGCGACATGGGATGGCTCATGGGCTGGTCGTGCGACGCGCAGGAAGCATTCGACAATCACCTGATGGCCTATCGCATCGGCGAAGACCCGCGCGTGCTTTTGCCGCAGATGGTCTGCCAGGATGGCTTCTTCGTCTCGCACATCACGAGCGACGTCGAGTTGCCCGATCCCGGGCCAGGTGAAGGAATTCCTGCCGCCTTACAAGCATCCGTACCCGCTCGATCCGCGGCATCCGGTGTCGCACGGTCCGCAGATCATGCCCGAGCAGGGTCCGCCGCTTCAGTTGGAGCGCGCGCGCGCCATGGAAGATTCGATGGCGGTCATCGAGCAGGTCCACGACGAATTCGCGAATATTTTCGGCCGGCGATACGATCCCTGGATCGAAGAGTTCATGACCGATGGCGCGGACGTCGTTTTTTTCCTGCAAGGCGCGCACGCGGTGACCGCGCGTTTCGCGATTCAAGCACATGCGCGATAAGGGCGTGAAGGTCGGTCTGGTGCGGCTGCGAACCATCCGGCCATACCCGACCGATCGCGTGAAGGAAGTTCTGAGTAAGTTCAAAGTGGTCGGCGTGATCGAGACCAACATGGGACTCGGCAGCGTGAGCAGCGGCGGCGCGCTGTATGCCGAGGTCTGCGCGGCTCTCTACGAAAGCCAGCAGCGCCCGCTGGTCGTCTCGTTCATGGCTGGAATGGGCGGCGAGGCGATCGTGCTGAAGGAATTTTACTGGATGACGCAGAAAATGACTGGAAGCGCAGAAACGCGGGAAAATCGAAAAGCGCACGCATTGGGTCGGATTCGAAGAGTAGAGATATTTTTAGCGGACCGTAATCTGATGAAGGTCTGCACTACGATAGTTGCGGTACTAGGCTTTGGCTGATCGGGAGGAACTGATATGCCAACGATTGAAGTCCAGCGGCAGATATTGCCGATTCTCGGCAGCCCGAACCAGGGGGCGCGTTTCTACAACCCTGAATTGCCGTCGAGCGAGCCCTTCGTCCCCGGCCACCGCACGTGTGCCGGCTGCGGGCCGTCCATCCAGTACCGGATGACGAGCAAAGCGGCGGGCGACAACACCATCCTGGTCGGACCGACGGGCTGCATGTACGTCGCCAACAGTTCGTATTTGTGCACGCCCTACAATGTGCCGTGGGCGCACACGCAGATCGGCAGCGCGGGCAGCTTCACCGCGGGCGTCGCCGCCGCCTATGAAGCCATGATCCGCAAGGGCAAGTGGAAGGGCGCCTTTCCGAACATCATCTGCGAGGCGGGCGACGGCAGCGCGTCCGACATCGGCCTCGGCCTCGATTTCAGGCGCGCTCTATCGCAATCACGACTGCCTGATCATCTGCTACGACAACGAGCAGTACGCGAACACGGGCATCCAGGCTTCGTCGCGCACGCCTTATGGCGGCATGACAACCTTCTCGCCTCCAGGCCCGAAAGTTCCCGAAGCGAAGACGCTGTTTCCCAAGGACCTCGCCCGCATGATGGCGGCCGGCCATCCGCACTGCTACGTGGCGACCGCGAGCGTGGGCTATCCCATCGACTTGATGAACAAAGTGCGCAAGGGCCTCAACCACAAGGGCGCGGCGTTCCTGATGATCTACACGCCCTGCCAGAAAGGCTTCGTGTACGAGACGCCGCGCTCGATCGATCTTGGCCGGCTTGTCGTCGAATGCGGGCTCTACCCGATCTGGGAGTGGAACCCCGAGAAGCGCGAGTATGATTACAGCTTCCGCCCGCAGAACATGCGGCCGGTATCCGAGTACTTGAAACTGCAAGGACGCTTCGGCCACCTGCACGCCGAGCACATCGCCAAGCTGCAAAAGTTTGCCAACGAGCAATGGCGGATGATGGGCGTCGAGTTGCCCGAGGCCTTGATCCAGGCCGCGGATGCGAAAAATCTGGTGAACATGGCGGCTGCGGCGGAGGCCGAGACGGTGGCGGAGACTCTATGAACACCAAAGCAACGTACCCCGTCCGCCTGCCGCTCCCGAGGCGCAGGAAAGCTATATCGTCAGCGAAGGCAAGAAGCGCGGCTCGACGCGCGAGGTGCGGCACGAAGCGGCGTTCGACCGCTACTACACCGTCACTGCGCGTGCACGCCGGCGACGCGATCCTCACCGACAACTGGCACACGAATGAAGTGCTGGACCACGCGCGCAATAATTTCGAGGGCTACACCTTCGCGATGCGCACGCTGGAAGCCTGGGGCGCGATGTTCGAGAACGACCACCGCGCCTACTACACGGCGGGCGGCCGCGTGTGGGTTATGGATCTGGAGCCGTGCGAAGGCAAGAAGCAGCGGTTGCCCGGCTACGGTACCGGCAAGAAGTAGCGTTCGCTTGCGCCGCATCCTGCTCATCGACGACACGCCGGAGATCGCCGAGCTGCTGTCGTTCGCGCTGCGCGACGCCGGATACGAAGTCTTCGCATCCGGATATACCGTCAGCCGTCAACGAACTGGTTGTGGAGCAACGCGCCGACGCGCTGGTGCTCGACTGTTCCGCCTTCGACATGAGCGAGTCGCTCTTCGACACCGTGCGCATCATCCGGATCACGCCGAGCTTCCCGTCGTCATCATCAGCGACACTCCGGAGGAGGCCGACGCAAGTCTCCGTTCCCGGAACGCCCGAAGAGTCTTGCTGATCCCGAAACCATTCACCGGGGCGCAGGTGCGCCACGAGCTGCTCGGATGCGAGCTAGCCTGTGGAATAAATATGCCGCTGTGGAGCATGGACGACTGGCAGTTACGCTCGAGCGCCAGGTCGTCACCGACCCGAAAGGGCGGCAGTGGTCCGTGGCGCTGATGGACGTGCTGGGACAGGAAGGCGATCCCGACATGCCGAGCAAGCTGCTCGAACTTCAGTATTCCTCGGGCCGCTATTTCACGCTCATCTACTCGGCCACCGGAGCGCTACAGCGGGAACGCGGCTACGCTTCGCTTGCCGGAAGCGACGAACGTCTACGAGCGACTTGATCGTGGACGTCATCGATGGCAGCCTCGATCCTTCGCAGCCGGTGTTTCGGGAAGACCTGGAAGATTGACCGTTGCACAGTCGCCACGCTATCTCTACCGGCCCGGATCCAGATCTCTCATCATGACGTGAAGCACCTGCCCTGCCTGCCGCGCATCGCGTTCCGAAACGGTCGCCTGCGTGCCGTTCTCTCCGTCAGCATCGGTGTGATCTCGATATGACCGCGCGACCGCCGGCAGCCGCGCGCACCCGCTGCGAATAAGCCCAGCGCTCTCTGCGACGGCGAGCCGCGTCTCGAACGACCAATCGGCAATCTTCCCTGCGGGCGCGCCCGAGGCAGCCAGCGCACTCAGTCCCTTGTGTTCCAGCGCGTCGGTCACGATGGCTTCCAGGATTCCGCAGGAAGTGCGCAGCGCCAGCTCATAGTTCGCCTTGCTCCAGGGCGCGCCGGCTATCGATGTAGGCCTGCTCGAGAACCGGCCGCAGCTCGGGGTTGTGAACGAATTCAAATCGGCGAGGTGGCGGCGCCTCCGATGATGCGGATACAACCGAGGATCCAGAAACGCCCGAGCCATCGCCCATTCCAGAGAGCGAGGCAACGGCTTGCTCAAGTACGTCGATCAATCGCGTTAACGATCTCGGTCGGCGCCACCCCTTCGGCGGCATGGCCGTCCGCTGAGCGCATCAGGAAGGCGCTCGCTAAACGAGCGAGCCAGCCAATGGGCCTTGCTGCCTCCGGACAATTGATTGATCGTGACCCCGCAGTCTTCCTGCCAGGCGCGAGTGGCCGCCATCGCCGCTGGATTGGATGGCGCAGCCGTCAACGTATCGCGAACCTGACGCCCGCGCCGAATCAAGCCATCCAGGTGAGTGAGGTAAGTTTCGATCTGCGTTCGCTGATTCTCATCCATGGCAATCAGTTGTGTCTCCTTCTACGCGCCAACGTAAGGCAGAGCTCTCGGACCGACGATGCTCACTCTCTAAGGACTCGCGAATCCGCTTGACAGTACCCAGAGAGGCTGCTAAATTCCGTGCCGCGAGTGGTTCGGTTAGTGGACCAGTATAGCAAAGTTCCCAACGAACGAAGGCATTTCCAAGCTTAGGCGCCGCATGAATGGGCTGTCGCACTCCCGCGGAAAAGAGCGGATCTGGAAGTGCTTCGCTAACGTCTAGCGCACGATCACGGAGGTATGCCTATGGCTGTATCTCCAACGTCTCTGATTCACCCTTCGCGTATTCCAAATCGATGGATTCAATTGACCGCAGGCATCGTTGCGATGATGGCCATCGCGAACCTGCAGTATGCATGGACTCTCTTCACCAAGCCCATACAAGCGCATCTGCACGTCTCGCTGGAAGCTGTGCAATGGACCATTATTTTATTCGTCGCCCTGGAGACCTGGCTCGTGCCGTTTGAAGGATATCTGGTCGATCGAATCGGACCCCGGTTGATGTTGGGTTTTGGCGCGATACTGGCTGGACTGGGCTGGATCGGCTCCGGCAAAGCCGAGACGCTTCACGCCCTCTATTTTTGGTACGGGCTCGGTGGTATCGGAGCCGGCGCGGTCTATGGAGGAACCATTGGGAATGCGCTGAAATGGTTCCCGGATCACCGCGGTCTATGCGTCGGCTTGACTGCGGGAGCTTTCGGCATAGGTACGGCAACCACGATCGCTCCTGTTGCCGCTATGTTGCAAAGATCGGGCTACCAGCACACCTTCATTTTTTGGGGAATTATTCAGGGCGTTGTCGTACTGTTTGCTTCTCTTTTCGTGGCCAGGCCGCCGGCTGGATGGACACCGCCAAACTGGAAAGAAAAAGAAGCGAAGATCAAAGCCAGAGTGAAAACCTCGGCTGTCGACATGACGCCGTGGCAGATGCTGCGCCAGCCGTCTTTCTACGTCATTTACCTGATGATGACCATGTTGGCCTTCGGGGGCATCGTGGTCACCGTGCAACTCAACCCCATGGCTTCCTCATACCACGTGGATAAAGTGGTGGTGCTCTGGGGCATGACCGCACTGGTGCTGGCCATCACCGTCGACCGCATCTTGAACGGGTTGACACGTCCGTTCTGGGGTTGGGTGTCGGACCACATCGGCCGGGAGAATGCCATCTTCATCTCTTTCATTCTCGAAGCGTTCGCGGTGTATGCCCTGCTCCAACTAATCAGCCACCCAGTCTGGTTTGTGGCGTTATCGGGCTTGTGCTTCTTCGCGTGGGGCAATATCTATTCTTTATTCCCCTCCATCACCGGCGACCTGTTCGGAAACAAGTGGGCCACTACAAACTATGGCATCGTGTACACCGCCAAGGGCGTGGCGACGGCCTTCGCCGGGCCCGGCGCCGCCTGGCTATTCGCCAGGACCGGTTCCTGGTCGAAGGTCTTTTGGGCCATGATTGTGTGCGACGTAATCGCGGCATTCATGGCTTTGCTGTGGCTGAAGCCTCTGGCAGCGCGCGTCGTCCGAAAATCGGAGCAATCTGCTGCGCTTCCTGATACGGTCACGCCGGTAAAAGCGGGTGGCACTGCGTAATACAACCTGTAGCATACGGCGTATCATAGTTTTGAGATGTAAAGAAAATGTTTCGGATTACCATTCGACCTGAGCATTACAGGAAGAACGGTCGCTCTAAGCGGGCAGCGTCTTGCCGCGTGTCTCTGCTGCCAGCGGAATTAGAAGCAGGCCCAGGGCAAAAGCAATAGAAGTCATCGCAACCGGAGTCCCCAGCGAGCCGAAATGCCGCACGCCCGCTCCCACCAGAAAGGTAATTCCAGCGCCGCCAAAGCGGGCAAACGATGTGGAAAAGGCGAAGGCGCTCGCTCGGCACTCTGTGGGGTACTGCTCGGGCAACCAGAGTGTGTAGACCGCGAAGTTGGCGCCCCCCAACCCCAGAAAGAAAAGGCAAACGAAAAGCCATGGAAGTGCGCCCGGCCCCAGATAGAAAACTTTGCCGAACGTGAGCGCAATAAACACCATCATAAGAGTAAAGAAGATGGCGAGCGCACCCCGCCTTCCGACTAGCTCGGCGAGCCGCGGCATCGCCAGGCAGCCGAGAATCGTGGCGAACGAGACCAGCATAATCCCCCAGGAAGCGAGTTGCGCTGCTTGAGGAGTGCTGCGTCCGCCGGCTTCGGCCAGGGACGTAATGGCAGCGGGGACGTATACAGTTCCGGCCCACAATCCGCAGATAGAGACCAGCATAAGCAGAGCATTAACAATAGTGCGGCGGCGCCAGGCAGCCGAGAACAGCGTTGCGAAAGGACGCCACACAGCCCAGGACCGTACAACACTTTCTTTCTTTTTCCAGGCGGCCGGTTCCGAAACACCGTGGCGAATCCAGGCCAGCAACAGCGCCGGAACACCTCCTACGATAAACATCGAGCGCCACCCAAAGCGGCTGCCGATGCCGTAGTTTGCCAGGGCGGCGAGAAATATTCCGACGTAGTAACCGGTGTGCATCAAACCCGCGCCCATGCGGCGCCGGCTCTCGGGCCACTCCTCCGCGACAAACGTCCCGCCCATGGCCCATTCCCCGCCAATACCCACGCCTGCGAGGAGGCGAAGAATAGCAAGTTGCCACACGCCAGTAACGAACGCGCTCAGAAAAGTGAACACCGAATACCACACGATGGTCAGCATCAGCGTGCGCACGCGGCCGAACTTGTCGCCGACCGGTCCCCAAAGAAACGCTAGTCCCCAGCCGATCAGGAATAGGGCGAACAGCAAACCGCCGTACAATCCGATGTTTCCCTTGGTAGCTGCAATGCCGGAGCGCGGAAGCAGTTCGCGCAGCGAAGGTACAAGGACGAGCGCATAAACAAAGGAATCCATGCCGTCCAGTGTCCAGCCGCCCCATGATGCCCAGAAGCCGCGAATCTGATTTCGTGTGAGAGATGGAGACGGGGCAGGATGATTCGCTTCGTTCGCAGCAGAACGGTCCATGACAGTCGGACACTATATCAAACACGTGTGCCGTGCTATCGGAAAGATGCTCAACTCGGTTAATTGCCTTGACGCGTGTTCGTTCGCAATGCGCCTATTCTTCTTGGTGCGTCAGTGAGGGTCCAGTGCGGATGGCTTGTGAGCAGTCCATTCACAAAAGATTGTGGGGTTTGGGTTCCGACCAGCGCTATTCCTTGCCTCCCACTACCTGAGCGTGCCCTAGCGCAGCTACCAGCGATACGCCGCCGAGAATATTCCCAAGCAATGTAGGGAAGAAGAAATTCGTGAAATAGGTTCCCCAGGAAATGGATTTCATTAGCACCAAATAGAACATGGTAGTTGAGCCGGCGATGATGTGGTTGAAACCGCCCAGCGTTATCAGATAGGTGATGATGATAATGATGCTCACGCGCGCGGATTCCGCGCCCGGCAGCAGCCAGACCATCAGCGCAATCAACCATCCGGCGAAAACGGCGCGCACAAACACAATCCAGAAACTCGATCCGAGATGCGATACGCCGATGTTCATCAAAGATTGCCTTACCGGCGAATCGAAGATCGCAACGTGCGCGATACAAAGAGCAAATAGGAAGGTTCCCACTAGGTTTGCGCCGAGCACGACGCCCCAAAGCCGAGCAACACGTACAAATATCTCCCATTCCTTGTGGAGCAGGAACGGCAGAACCGCTGTGAGGGTATTTTCCGTGAACAGTTGTTGACGCCCGAGGACTACGATAAGAAATCCTACGCTGTATCCGACTCGGGATATTAACTGGCTCCAAGGCCGGTCAGGCAAGAATGAGGCCAGCAGCGCTTCGGCAATGAATGAGAATCCCATGGCAAGGCCCGCGGCCAGCGCCGACCATGCCAGCGCCGCAGCGGGCCGATGCAATTCTTCGTCGCCTTCGCGGCGAATCGTTTCGTAAACGACATGCGCAGTAATCGCAATGCGTTCTTCGACCTGTTTTTTCTCGATGCGCGTACTGACGGCAACTTCGGCTGAAGGCAACTCGCTCTTTTCCTGCTTCTTGGTCATCGCAGTTCCTATCAGAACCAGTTGAAGAATGGAGAGTGTAGAAGATGTTGGTAGGGGCGGTGGGGATCGAACCCACGACCTTCGGCTTAAAAGGCCGCTGCTCTACCACTGAGCTACGCCCCTAAAAATGGTCACAACATCTTACACGAAAAAAACTTCGCGCACATGCGCCCGAACCTGATTATGAATGAACCGGGGGCTCAGTCGGCCGAGGGGACTTCGCGCGGCAGGAGCGCGGCCGAGCGGGGACGCTTTCGTTTCCAAAGGTAATCTTTGCGCAGCTTTTCCTGATGCTTCTTCAACTGACGCTCGATTTCCGCGAACGCCGCTTTCGCGGCGGCACGAGCATCGGCGCCCATGCCGGTCGCATGCAAAGTTCCGGTCGGAAGTTGTGAGGTTCAACGAGTAACTGAATTGATGTTCGTGGGGATTTTCTTCGAGCGATCCGTGGAGCAAAACCGAATCCTCGGGGTAGTGTTTCAACAGCCGGTTCAACTTTTCGATGCGGTGAGCCGTTTCATGTTCGATTGCTTCGCGCAATTCCGGTTCTATATGGCTGTACGTGATTTTCATTCTGGCACCCTATGGTAAATAGCTTAAACAGACGAAGGAGGGTTCGCATGGAAGACACCTTCAGGATAGCCCTCGGCGTAGCAGGTTGCAACCTGCTTG
The DNA here is from genome assembly GCA_963830375.1 of uncultured Acidobacteriota bacterium. Taxonomy (GTDB): domain Bacteria; phylum Acidobacteriota; class Terriglobia; order Acidiferrales; family UBA7541; genus Palsa-295. The sequence goes on along the minus strand of CAWHMJ010000001.1, from coordinate 506,090 downwards.
GGAGCGGTATTTCAAGCTGATGATGGGGAAAGAGGTGAGTCGCATCCAGGGAGATCTGGTGTTTACACCCGATTGACAGGCGCAAGAAAAGCGTCATACGCTGGAAGCTATTTTATGAGCGCTCCACGCATGGCAATCGAAAAACCAAGTATTACTGTCCAGCATGCCGGCCTCTTCGTCGGGCCAGCCGGGTGGGCTTATAAGGATTGGAACGGCGTCGTGTATCCGACGCCGCGAGCGCGCGGCTTTCATCAAGCAACGTACCTGGCGGAATTCTTCGACACCATCGAAATCAATACTTCGTTTTATCATCCGCTGCAAGCGGCGCATGCCGCGCAATGGCTGGGGCGCGTGGCGGCAAACCCGCGTTTTCTCTTTACCGCAAAGCTCTGGCAGAAATTTACGCATGAAGGCGGCACGAACGCGGAGGACGAGAAAGCTGTTCGGGCCGGATTCGATCTTCTGCGCGGGGCGGACAAACTGGGCGCCGTTTTACTGCAGTTCCCTTTTTCGTTCCATTCCGACCGCGAAAATCTCGCGCGATTAAAGCACATACTTGATTCCTTCCGCGATTATCCGCTGGTGGTGGAGGTGCGGCACTCGTCGTGGGCCAACGTGAAATTTTATGAATTGCTGCAGGAGCGCGGGGTCGGGTTCTGCAACATCGATCAGCCGGTGATCGGGCGATCCATCGAGCCCAGCGAGCAGGTGACCTCGCCGATCGGGTATGTGCGATTGCATGGGCGCCGGTACGATACCTGGTTCAGCGACGACCCATCCGCGCCGGCTGCGGAGCGATACAACTACCTCTATTCCGAGAAGGAACTGGAGCCGTGGGTTGCGAGGGTTCGAAACGTAACGAAAAACGCGCGAACGACATTCGTCATCACGAACAATCATTTCGAGGGGAAAGGTATCGTAAACGCGCTTCAGCTCATTCACTTGCTCGATGGCGGCAAAGTGAAAGTTCCTGAAACACTGCGTCACCATTATCCGCAGCTTGATTCCATCGCCACGGAGCCTTCCAGAGAACCGACACTGTTCCCTCTTCCGGCTAAGTAACGAGCGGCTCAAAAGGATTTGCAGCCGTACTACTGCGGTCTTGTGTTGCGCTGAGCGGAATTACAATTCGTTCGGGACTGTTTACTTCTTGAAAAGATCCTCGAAGGCTTTGCGCGCGTCGTTGGGGCGTCCAGCGGCTGGAGTTGCAATCGGCGTGGCTGAAGCGTAATTCACGGGAGACGTATCTTTTTCCACGGTCATGCGCAACTCAAAGAAAGTGCAATCGTTCTTCGCGTCTTTTTTCGCAATGCGTTCAGGAATCGGCTGCGTGCATTCAAACTGCTTGCCGGTATCAAAGTGGACGCACTGTTTGCAGGAGTGCATTTCGGCATGGCAGCGGGGGCATTGAGCGGTGGGATCGAAGCCGGGCATGAGCACCGCGCCGCAACTGGAACAGCGCGCCCTCATCACAGTTCCCACCATGCGAGGCGTGCGCGGACCCATCAATTCCTGTTTCGGGCGCGGCTCCGCTTTCGGGCGTGACTCGCCGGCGGGGCGGTCACCTCTTTCTCTTTTCTTGTCCTGGGAATCGCGATCGCTGTAGCCCCTCTGCCTATACTTCCGGTCCATCGGACCTCCTAGGGGTTGCCAAATCATACTTGAATTCACAATTTACTTCGGAAAATGAAACAAACGTTGCTCTCACAAGCAACAGGACGGTTCCCTTCTGCCGGCTTAGTCATAAGCCTGCCTCGTTATTGCCGTGGGCCCAGAGTTTGGACAAGCCTTCGAACGGCAGGTCTGGTTGCAAAAAAGATTTCGGTTCGCCGAATTCCGCCAGCAACGCTTCCGCGGCCAGATAGCCGCTTCGCACTGCGCCTTCCATAGTGGCGGGCCATGAAGTGCGCGTCCAGTCGCCGGCCAGAAAAAGATTGTCCACTGACATCTTCTGCGCAGGGCGCCAGCGGTCCACTCCGGGCTCAGGCGAAAACGTCGCGTTGATTTCCTTGATCACAGTAGCTTTTCGCAACTGCGCGTCGCGGGTTGCCGGCAAGACATCGGCAAGCTCGCGCCGGCACAGATCGATAATTTCCTGTCGTGATTTCGGCACAAGATCGTACGACGCGCTAATTACGAGTTGAAGATACTGGCCGTCCGCGTCCGCTTCCGAAGAAAGGCCGCTCTGCCCGGTTGGACGCGCGTTCGTGCGGGCGGTTTCAGACGTCTTGTATAACAAGGTTTTGTTAAACACCCATTGGGTGGTGTGGTCGAGCAGCGTAAGAAACGGCTCGGTCATCACCGTGCGGTCGTACCACAGATGAACGCCGGTGATCGGCGAGGTCTTGATATTGCGCAACCCGGACAGCGGCCCATTTCCTTCGCTCATTTCTTTCGGCAACAGATTCAGCAGGACGTCGTGCGGGACGGCTACGATGCAAGCGTCCGCCGTTGTTTCGGTGCCGTCATCCATCACGACGCTCACAAAGCGATTCTCCCGAACTCGAATTTCACGAATGCCGCAACGCAGCCGAACTTCGCCGCCGCGTTGCAAAACCGCTTCGCGGCAGCCTGCGTATAAGTCACCCAAGGGCACGGAAGGAATCCCGACACGATATCCGCCTTTATTCGCCAGAAACGCTTTCCAGAAAACTTCAATCCCGTAACGGGCATCCGTTCTCGAAAGTTCCTCATCGAGAGCGCTAACCAAGACTACGCGCCAGAAACGCTCGATCGCCGCCGGCGTCTGCTTCATCCGCTGCAGCCAGTCGAGCATCGAAATGCCGCCAATCCCCGGCGGATCGCCGCCGTTCTGCGCGATTTCCATCATCGCGGCGGCGATCGCTCGCTTGTCCGCCCAGTTCAACGGGCTGAAAAGCAGGAACGATGGCGCCATATGCAACGGCGGAGGCAGCGGCGACGCTTCCATCGTCGAGCGGCGGCCCTGCGCGTCAACAAAATGGAGCCGATCATAAAACCGAATCTTGCCGGCGGCGCCTACGCGCGAATAAAAATCGGCCAAATTGGTGCAGCAGCCGAGCGTGACATGCTGGCAGTTGTCCACTTCGCTGCCGTCGGGCAGCGTGTAGGAAGTGGCGCGTCCGCCCAGGTGGGGACGCTTTTCGAGCAGGCGGACTCGAAGGCCCGCTTCAGCCAGCGCGACGGCGGAGGACAGTCCTGCCAGACCGCCGCCGATCACTAGAACGCTTTGCGAGGGCATCCTTCTTCCACCAACCGCTCATCCCCGCCGTGAGGAGATATTGAATTTTTTCCGCACTCGACAACGAAATGCGGCCAGAAAAAACATCGAAGTCACGTTCTTCGATTCGTTCCAAAAGGCTGCTGTAGGTGCGGATCAAAGCCCAAAGAGTTGCGTGACTGTCACCATCGACACGGCGCACCAGAGCCGCGCCCTGTTGATAGAATTCCCAGGCACGATCCGCTTCGAATTCGAGCAGGTCTCGAATTTGCGGAGTAAGCGGCCCGGAAAGCTGTGATTCGGAAACTCCAAAGCGTTCGAGGTCTTCCGCCGGAAGATACGTGCGGCCCAGGTCGAAATCGCTGCGGACATCGCGAATGATGTTGGTCAACTGAAATGCGAGGCCCAAGCGCTCCGCTAAATCCGGAGCTTTCGGATCGCGAAAACCGAAAACGTGCAGGCAGGTGAGGCCTACAGTGCCTGCCACACGATAACAGTATTCCGACAGCCGGTCGAATGTAGCGTAGGAAGAAACAGTCAAATCCATTTCCGCGCCGAGAATCAAATCGTGAAAATAGCGCGAAGGAATTTCAAATCGCGTAATGGTATCGGCGAGCGCGGGAAGAATCGGGCTGGCGGTGGCGCGACCGGCAATCGCGTCATCCAGCATCGCTCGCCAGCGAGCTAGTCCGTTGCGCTTTGAATCCAAGTCGCCTGGCTCGTCGGAAACGTTATCCACCAGGCGCATGAAAGCGTACAGGGCGCAAAGTGCATTGCGCTTTTCTTTGCGCAGGCCGAAGAAAGCGAGATAGAAGCTGCTGCGGGATTCTCTGGCGATGCGCGCGCATTCGGCGTACGAAGCAGCGATTTCGTTGCGCGAACGCATTATAGTAAACGGACTGCCAGTCGGTGGATCAATTGAATCAACTTCCACAGACCTTGCTTCCGGCGCATCGGGCGGCAGACTCACGCGGCGTGAAAAGACGCGGGAGGCAAAAGCGCCTGCCAGCAATCGCATTTGCGTCCATTTCGTCAAGGCAGGGCGGTGCGCGAGCGTGTTGTATCCCGAGGCTTCGATGGCGTCGAGAATCGCGAGACCACCGCGGCTGAACATTTCGAGGTCCACACGCAGGAATGGTTCAACGGTCTGGGCCAGCGGAAGCCCCTCGCGAAATAAAGCACGTGTGCGCGCGATCAGAGATTTCATCAGTGCGATGTAACGCGCGTCGAACCTCCGCGCCGCGATATCGGCTTCAGTTAAACCGTGTTCGGCCAGCGCATCGAGAGGGATATAGAGGCGGCCTTTCTCCAGGTCCAGCGAAACGTCTTGCCAGAAATTCGCCAGCTGCAGAGCCGTGCAAGTGCAATCGGAGAGTCTTTGTCGCGCTTCGTCGCGATAGCCAAATAGATAAAGAACGAGCCTGCCAACCGGATTCGCCGAGTACACGCAATAGTCGAGCACGGAATCCCAACTGGGATAGTGATGGACTCTTTGATCCTGGCGGAAGGCGCGCAGCAAATCGCTGAACGGCTGCATCGGAATATCTTTCGCGCGGACAGTTTCGCGCAGAGCGATCAGAACCGGATGTGAAGGTCCGCGGCCCGGCTCGTAAATCAGCCGCAGCTCGTCCTCCCAGGCATCGAGCAACGCCAGCGCGCGCATGGGAGTGGCCACTTCGTCGCCCAGATCATCCGACCAGCGGCAATAAGCGTAGACATTGTAGAAATCCTGATGCAGGCGGCGGGGCAGCAGACGGGAAACAACATTGAAATTCTCGTAGTGATGGTTCGCCAGCCAGCGCGTGTAGCGCTGTGCGGCAGCGGGGTCGCAGCCCTGCGCGGGAAGGTTGCGCGCGATTTTCAACTCAGGTGTGGCTAACATGGTGCCCTGATTCGGGCGGCGGTTACTTCCAGTTCAAGATTCAACAACTGTTACTTTTACTGCTGGTTCGAAAGATCAGGGAATGACGGCCGTTTTCATCTCGCCGTGCCGGTTCTTCATGTGTTCAAAGACTTGAGGCAATTCCGACAGCGACGCCTCGCCATTGATAAAATCGCTCGCGCGAATCTCGCCGCGCGCGATGGTGTCGAGCGCTTCGCGCATAAACCTGGGCGTGTGATGGAAAGTGGACTTGATCGTGATTTCAGAATAATGCAGCGCGGCGGGATCGATTTTCACTTCCGTGCCGCGCGGGCAGCCGCCGAAAAGATTTACGGTTCCGCCCTTGCGCACCATCTGAAGCGCCCATTGCCAAGTGGCGGCGGTGCCTACCGCTTCGATCACGGCATCGGCTCCGCGGCCCTCCTCGGTGATCTGTCGCACCAGGGCCACCGGATTCTCAATTTCCGCAGCGTCAAATGTTGCGATTGCTCCAAGCCGTTCGGCCGCACGCATCTGGCTTTTGCGCTTTCCGATAGCGATCACGCGCACGTGGCGACCGGAAAGAATTCGTATAAATTTCAAGCCGATTGGTCCGCATCCGATCACGACCGCGGTATCGCCGGGATTGACTCCCATTTCATGGATGCCGCGCAGCACACACGCAAGCGGCTCGGCCATGGCGGCATCGACGAACGAAACGCTATCCGGGATCTGCAGCAAGTTCTGCCGCACGATTCTCCCCGGGATGCGAATGTATTCCGCGTAGGCACCGTTGTTGAACAGCAGGTCTTCGCAAAGATTCGGCTGTCCCTTGCGGCAGTAGAGGCAAACGTTGCACGGCGCGGAATTCGCGGGCACCACGCGCATGCCTTCCCGAATGCCGCCATTGACCGCGCTTCCCTTCAATTCAACCACGCCAGCCAGCTCGTGACCGAACAGCGCAGGAGGCTTGATCATGCGCTGATGAAATCCCTGCTTCCAGACTTTGAAGTCTGTGCCGCAGGTCAGCGCCACTTCCACGCGCACGAGTACTTCGTCGTCGGACAAGGCGGGAATGTCGACGCTCTCGATTTTCAAATCTTCAGCGCCGTACAGCACGGCCGCTGTCATGTGTCCATTGCGTTCGCGTTCTACTCTCATTCGTGACGTATCACCACTTTCAAAGTATCGTCTGCGGGCCGAGCGGCCAATTCCAGCGCTTCCCCGATTCGGTCCAGCGGAAAACGATGCGAAATCAATTCCCGTACCGGCAGTTTGCGTTCGAAAACAAGGGCCGCCGATTCGTCCTGATCGTCCACCGAAGCGCTATAACTTCCGAGAATTTCTTTTTCTTCCACACCCACTGCCGCAGCCGGAAATCCGATCTGCATCACCGGGTCGTTGTGCGCAAACAACAGTATGCGCCCTCCGGGGCGCGCCAGGGCTAAAGCTTCAGGGACTAATGATGGACTAGGCACAGCCACCATAACCACATCGGCGCCGCGCCCGTCCGTACGACTGCGCATTTCTTCCAGTAAATTCTCGCTGGCGGGGTCGAAGGATCCTTTGGCGCCAAATCGCAGGCTTGCGGCCCGGCGTCCGGGCATAGGATCGCTGGTAAAGACTTCGCCGCCTTCGTACTTGGCGAGCAGCATGAGCAGCATTCCGATGGGACCTTGCCCTATTACCAGCACCGTCTCATTTTTCGAAACGCGAGCTTTGCGCACAGCTTTCAAACAAGTGTTCACAGGCTCCACAAAGGTGGCTTCTTCAAAACTGACGTCCGCAGGCAGCGCAATCATTCCGCGTTCAACAATCCACGGCATGGCGCGAACGTATTCCGCAAACCCTCCGCCATTGGGGTCGAACCCGGCTGTGAGGCCGACTTTCTTGTATCCGGCGCACTGCGAAAAAAGTTTTCGCTCGCAGTAAAAGCAATTGCCGCAGGGAATATGGTGGAAGCTGACCACGCGGTCGCCCGGTTTAAACTTGGTGACGCCGCGTCCCGCCTTCACGACGGTACCCGCAAGCTCGTGCCCTAGAATTTGCGGAGGCGCGATAAAACCATGGTGAATCTTTTTGATGTCGGTGCCGCAAATGCCACAGGCAGCCACTCGGAAGAGAATTTCGCCTTCGCCAATTTCCGGGATCGGCACCGATTCCACCGTCACGCGGCCTTGGCCACGGTAGACGCCGGCGCGCATATGGCCGACGGCCAGGTGCGAATCCCTCTGGCGAGAAGACCCGGTCGATTCAATTGGAGTAATGGTTTGACCCATGGTGCTTTTAGACTGCCACAACGCTTGATTTCGTTTCAAATTGCGCTACGCGACCTGCCAGCGCGACAACGTAAGAATCCAGAAAACGCGCCAGCGATTGCGCTGCGATGCGGCTGTTCCTCCCCAGCCGGATCAACCCCGGCAAGGATTGCGGCTTGAGCGCGACCTGGCCCAGCACGCGCGGAATGCTCACTTGTCCCTGGTCCGTGAATACCTGATTCATATCGAGAGGCAAATCCTCACCCACCGTGTCACTGATTGCGCGAACGGCAACAGCGGGGACGCCGGCGGCTTGCGCTTCACGCAGGATCTCAAAACTTTCCATTTCCACCGCATCAGCAGATTCGCCCAAGCGCTGTTTTTCGTCCGCGCTCGAAACGACGTGATCCGCGCTATAAAACCGGTCCACGACGGCCGCGCCGCATTCCGCAGCGAACGAAACAAGCGCCGCACTGGATTCTAGCTGCCGGCTACTTCCGTCCGTCCGGGGAGCTTCCGAAAAAACGCTGCGAGCAGCCAACACTTCCCCTACATGATACTCGCTACGCAACCCACCGGCCAGACCGCAGGAGATACAACAATCAAAGGCGTCGTATTCGCTACGCATTATTTCCGAGGCGGCCAGCGCAGCCCGCCGAGCACCCACACCGGTGAGCACTACCGCCGTTTGTGCCGAACTGAATTCCGCGAGGTGAATTTCAGAATCGCCCAACTTCGCCGATCTGAAATCGCGCAGGGCGCGCCAGGGAGCGAATTCATTTTCCAATGCGAAGGTGACCAGAATTCTCACTGCGATCCTTACGCCGCGGCTTCATGCGCGACGGATTTATTCCCTGCTCCGGTGGCCAAATATCCGTGCAGTTCATACCAACGCACGGCGCGTTCGAGCGCGGCTTCCACCGAGGTCGGCCGGTAGCCGAGTTCGCGCGCGGCTTTGTCGCTCTCGACGAACATGCGATGGCGCGACATTTTCACACCTTCAACGGGAATTTGCGGTTCGCGGCCCGCCAGACGCGAGAACAACTGATCGGCATATCCCGCGGCCAGCGCGACGGCATGAGGCAACCGAACGCGCGGCGCCGGACGCCCCGTAATGGCAGAGAGCGCATCGAGAATCTGCTTCAAAGTCATGTTCCGCGCGCCCAAAATATAGCGCTCGCCAATGCGGCCTTTTTCGGCCGCCAGCAAATGCCCGGCTGCAATGTCTTCGACCGCAGCAACGTTCAGCCCGGTATCAACATAAGCAGGCATCTTGCCTTTCAAGAAATCGAGGATGATGCGGCCCGTCGGAGTCGGCTTCCAGTCCCACGGTCCCACAGGAGCTGTCGGATTTACGATGACGACCGGCACGCCGGCAGCGGCGGCTTCGACCGCAACCTGTTCCGCCAAGAATTTCGAGCGTTTGTAATGCCCGATCATTTCGTCGAGTGTTGCCTGCGTGTCTTCATTCGGAAGCGCGCCGTGCCGCGGGACTGCAATCGTGGCGACAGTGCTGGTGTAGACGATCCGCTCGACGCCCGCGCGCTTCGCTGCAGCAAGCAGCTTGCGGGTTCCTTCAACATTATTCTCGTAAATCTCTTCCGGCCGAGGCGCCCACAACCGGTAGTCTGCCGCCAAATGAAAAACGCGCCGCACGCCATGCATAGCGCGTTCCAGCGAGTTTGCATCCCGCAGATCGCCTTCGAAGCACTCCACGTGTAACCCCGCGAGCGCCTCTAAGTTGCTACTTGGACGAACCAGGACGCGAACCGATTGGCCTGCGCTGACAAGTTGCCGGGCGACATGGCTTCCCACGAAGCCAGAGGCACCCGTAACGAGCGTGGTCATAGAATGCGGAAAACCTCATCCTGGGACTGGTTGGATGGCGCTACGGGAATCGCGCGCTTCGCGGAGCCATTACCATTTTCGTGGCCGTTGGAATGTCCGTTGCCGTTGCCTGACCGTTTCGCTTGGCCTGAAGTTCTCTCTCGCTCGGCTCGCCGATCAGTCCGCCCATTTTTCCCGACAGCGTCCAAGTGAGCATTTTCCAGGTGTCGCCCAGTTTCTTGTTTCCGCCGAGAACGGCGGAGGCTTCGTAACCGGCGTGAACCATGCAATCTTCGCAACGAGGATCGCGGCCGTGACCGTACTTTTCCCACGGAGTGTTATCGATGAATTCCTTGAACGTGGCGTGATGCGCGTCGGTCATCAGATAGCAGGGGCCCTTCCATCCGCGCGGGTTGTAAGTCGGATTACCCCAGGCGGTGCACATGAGCTCACGCTCGCCGCGGAGATATTCCATGTAAATCGGCGAGGTGACGATGTTGTAGCGTTCGAGCAGTTTGCTGGCCTGGCGGAATTTGTCGCGAATTTCATCGCGCGACATGAAGATTTCCTTGGTCATCACCGCGGCGTAGGAATACGCCGGAGAAATCATGTGGCCGTCGACGCCCAGCGTCTGCAGATAAGCAAAAAGGTCGGCAATCTCTTCGATATCGGTTTCCTTATAGACGGTGGTATTGGAAGTGACCAGGAAACCTGCAGCCTTAGCCGCCTTGATGCCTTCGATCGCTTCGCGGAACACGCCATCGCGTTCGACGCAGATGTCGTGCGTCTTCTCAAGTCCGTCCAAATGGACGTTAAAAAACAGCCTCGAGGTCGGCTTGAATTCTTTCAGTCGCTTGCGAATGAACATTCCGTTGGTGCACAGGTAAATGTGTTTTTTGCGGTCGAGAATCTCTTTGCACAGGCGATCGAGCTCGGGATAAATCATGGGCTCGCCGCCGCAAAGCGAAACGATGGGCGCGCCGCAATCATCCACGGCTTTCAAGCATTCCTCCACCGTCAACATCTCGTTGATGGTGGATTTATATTCGCGAATGCGGCCGCACCCGGTGCAGGTTAGATTACAGGCGTGCAGCGGTTCGAGCATCATCACCAGCGGAAATTTCTCAGCGCCGCTCATCTTCTTGCCGGTCAGATATCCGGCCATGCTGGTGGTCAAACTTAAAGGAACTCTCATCCATTACCCCCGGTTTCGTCCGATTAGATGCTGCAACTCCGCCGCGGAAATCTGCATACCGCCAAAATTTCGCCGGCCCTTGCGCATGTTGTCGTAACGCGCCAAGGCGTAAAGCGGGAAGGAGTTTCGATACAGGTGATACTTAAGATAAAAGACGCAAGGGAATCCCGTGCCCGTAAATTCCGCCTCGTCCCAGGTTCCATCAGGATTCTGCTGCTCCAGAAGCCAGGCCACAGCGCGTTCGACAGAAGGATCGTCGGGACCGCTGGTTGCGAGCAACCCGATCAAGCCCCAGGCCGTTTGCGATGCAGTGCTCTTTCCTTTGCCTTTCAGCGCAGGATCGTAGTAGGAAAGGACGGACTCGCCGAAGCCGCCGTCGGCATTCTGCACGGAGCGCAACCAATCCGCGGCGCGCTGGCAATCAGGCTGCTTTGAAAGGCCGATGGTCTCCAGAGCGCGCAGCACGCCACTAGTTCCGTAAACATAATTCACGCCCCAGCGCCCGAACCAAGAACCGTCAGGCGTCTGCTCGTGGCGTATGAAAGCGCGAGCGCGCTGAATGACCGGGTGGTTCGCAGACCAACCCATCTGCCCGAGGCACTCCACGGTGCGCGCGGTTACGTCCGCGGTGGAAGGATCGAGCATCGCGTTGTGGTCGGCGAAAGGGATGTGATTCAGAAATTGCAAATCGTTTTCGTGATCGAACGCGCCCCAGCCGCCGTCGGCGTTCTGCATGCTAACGAGCCAGGCCAGCCCGCGGCGCATCGAATTGCGCAAGCGATCTGAATCGGGATCATCGACGCGGCCGAGCGCCATTAGAACGAATGCAGTGTCGTCCACATCGGGATAAAAATCGTTGCGGAATTCAAACGCCCATCCGCCGGGCTCCGCGTTTTGATTCTTAACCTGCCAATCGCCTGGTCCGAGGATCTGATTGGATACCACCCAGCGCTCCGCAGCGATGAGAGCCGGATGCGCGGGATCGACGCCGGCCTCTTCCAGCGATACCATGGCGATAGCCGTGTCCCACACGGGCGAAATGCAAGGCTGCACGCGGATGGTGTCGTCCTCTTCAATTTCGTAACGCGCAAGGAATTTAATCTCGCGCGTAACCAGTGGGTCGTCCTGGTCTTTGCCTTCGGCCAGCAGCGCATAAATCGAATTCATCATCGCGGGATAAATGGTGGCCAGGCCTTCGGTGCGCTCCAGGCGCTCGAGCATCCATTTGCGCGCGAGCGAGAGCGCGAATTTGCGGAACGGTTTCCATCGCGAACGCTCGTAAACCTTCACGGCGCGGTCGAGCGCAAGAAAGACGTTGCGCCAGGAAATAATGCGCTTGTCCCAATCGAAGGAATGCGGCTTTTCACCCTTGGTCTTGAAAAGTTCGTTGACGGTGACGCCTTCCGGCAAATGCCAGTCAGGCTTATTCCCGTAGATTATCGAAAGAGGAATGACGATCCCGCGAGTCCACGAAGACATCTCGTAAATGTTGATGGGAACCCATTCCGGCAGAAGCATCAACTCGGGCGGTATGGAAGGAACGATGCCCCAATCGATGGCGCCAACCATGGCGAGATAGAATCGAACGTAGGAATTCGTGGCTTCTATTCCGCCAAGCTCGATAACTTTCTCTTTCGCGCGCACCACATGCAGCGCTGTCGCTGAGTCACCCGCCAAACGCAAAGCTACATAGGCTTTTACCGAAGCATTCAGCTCGGAAGGACCCCCTTCGAAAATATTCCATCCGCCATCGGCAAGCTGTTTTTTGCGAATGTAGTTCGCGAGCTTCGGGACCTTTTCGGAGTTCAACTGACCGAGTACGTGGAGGTAGAGAATGTAATCGGACTCAAGGGTCGTGTCCGCTTCCAGTTCGCCCCACCAGTAACCGTCCTGCGACTGCGCAGAGAGGAGCCAGTTTGCGCTACGGGATACTGCGTCCTCGACTTGGCATTCAAAATCGCGGCTGCGGACTGCAGCCGTAGCTTGGCCGCCCCCAAAGGAGAAGTCCGCTCGCAGTCTGGCTTCTGGTGTCATCAATCCTTCAGTCATATACCATCATCAACCGGTAAAAATACGCCGGGCAGTTCTCAGGTTACCTATCGAGCAACCCTCGCCGTGTTTATTACGGACTGGTGACCAATGGACGGCGCGGGCCCTGGCCACGGCGAGCACCGGTATTCAAGTACATCTAATGCTGTTTCGCCTGAGGTTCCGCAGCGTCCCGCCGACTCACTATGAGACCCACCCAGCCCTGATCTGAGAATCCGCCTGTCGAATAGGCCGGCGCCCCGAGTAAAACGTGCCCCCTCAAACCTGGGCCCTGTCCGAACCTCGTGCCGTAACAGTAAGATTATCTTTGGCTTTGCCTCCTGGGTCAACTGAAAACGTGCCTCCCGTTACATGGGATGAGCCAATGGCCCAAATGGGTGCAATAACAGTTCTTGCAGTACCAAAGGGAGGCGGCCTGCCGACGGGCGGCAAGAACTTTGGCGGCCTTTCGCCCTGGAAGCTCGAAATAATGACTTACGGGCATGGCGAACGGAAGACGAAGGCCTCACGGCAAGGGCACAACCTCGCGGGATTTTGGCGGCGCCTATTGGCGAAACCGATGCTGTGAGGTACGTCGAGGGAATCTTAGGGCTTCCTCTTCTCGAGCTTTTCGACACGTTCGATCAATTCCGGCAAACGCGCCAGTGCAGCGTGTTGCTTTTTGTACCGTTCGAAAGGACGCGCTGGCGTTCCCCACACGGTTTGCCCCTGCCGAACCCTCTTTCCAGGGAGCACGCCACCTTGGCCGCCGACGATTACTCCATCTTCAAGGACGCAATGGTCGCCAAGGCCCACCTGCCCTCCGAGAATTACACCTACTCCTAGAGAGCTGCTTCCCGAAATCCCAGCCTGTGATACCAGGATCGAGTGCTCGCCGACGGATACATTGTGACCCACCTGAACCAGGTTATCGATCTTCACGTCCGCCGCAATGCGCGTGGCACCGAGCGAGCCGCGATCGATTGTCGTGTTGCAGCCGATCTCAACATCGTCGCCAATTTCGACCGTACCAATCTGAGGAAACTTCCAATGGCGGCCTTCGCCGAAAACGTATCCGAATCCGTCGCTTCCGATCACAACGCCGGAATGAATTTCGACATTCTCACCTAGTCGCGCATTCGCGTACAGCGTCACACGCGGATGAAGCCGGCATTTTTCGCCGATTGCGCTGCCGCGTCCGAGAAAACAAAAAGCCTCTACGATGCTGCCTGCGCCGATTTCAACTTCCTCTTCGATCACTACGTAGGGGCCGACGAAAACATTCAGCCCAAGGCGCGCGTTCGAAGCCACAATCGCGGTGGGGTGGGTTCCCGGAGGAGGCGCAAACTTCGGCAGCAGGCGAGCGGAGGCCTTGGCGAAAGCGAACTTCGGGTTCTCCGCAAACAACATGGTCTTGCCTTTCAACTGCAATCCCGCCGGCGCCAGCACGCACCTGGCCGCAGAATCCTCGGCGCGCTTCTGATGTCGCGGAGAATCCACGTAAATTAAATCTTCCGCCCGCGCGTTTTCCGGCATGGCCACGCCGGAAAGCGCCAGCTGGCCGTCTCCCACGATAGTTGTCCCCAGGAATTTTGCGAGCTCACCAGCCGTGCAACTCATGGTCACCTCTTTTGGCAAGGATCAAAGACACCGATCGAAATCGGTCTACGCCGGATAAATTTCCTTTTCGCCCGGCGGGCGAGTCTTCCATCTCTTGTGAACCCAGAGCCACTGATCAGGATATGCGCGCACATAATCTTCAATAGTTTGGGTGAAGCGCGCGGTGTTCTCGCGAACATCCCCTTCTTCATCTCCCGTTCGCGTAAGCTCTATTGCAGGTTCAAAGCGCAGTCGATATTTTCGGCGCGCACTGTCCCAGGAGAGGAATCCGGGGACTACCGCCGCGTCGGTACGCAATGCGATACGCGCCAGGCCGGAAGTGGTGGAAGCTGGAATACCGAAGAAATCAACGAACACGCTTTCCTCCAGCACGGTGTTGTGATCGGAGAGGATGCCAACCGTGCCGCCGTCGGCCAGAATCCTCAGAATGGAGCGAGCCGACTTGTTTTTTTCGATGGGCCGGTTGCCCGAGAGACAGCGGTAGTGGTTAATGAGTGCATCCACCCGGCGGTTCGCGATGGGGCGGACGAGGAAATGAAGCGGGTGGCCGTACAGAGCTTGCGCAAACGGCGCCAGTTCCCACGCGCTCATGTGTCCGGTGAGAAAGAGCACGCCCTTTCCGCGCCGCCGCGCCGCATCGAAATTCTCGAAGCCATCGAGCACCACAATTTTCTCGATGTTGTCGCGCGTGTATCTTGGAAATTGTGAAAATTCCGCGGCCATCCAGCCGATTTGCTGAATCATTCGGCGAATTACGCGCTTGCGCTTGGTCTCGCTCCAGTCGGGAAACGCGAGGCCCAAATTAAACATGGCCGCGCGACGGAGCGGCGCGCGCACGGCATAAGCCGCGGCCGCAAAACTCGCGCCGGCGAATCGCGCCGCGGGCCGCGGCAACAGCCCGAGTGACTTCACCCCAACCCACGCCGCGGCATATTCGAGCCATTCACGCATGTGGGGCCATTATGCTAGAGGCGGCGAAGCAGATGCCAGTAGTAGTCGCGCAATGGCGGCATCAAGATTCGCGGGGCAATGTTAGACTCAACCCGCTTTGAATGCACTTTCACAATTGCGCCGAGACAATCTTTGGGGCGCGGCGCTGTCAACCTTGGTCGCGTTCATTTGTCTTTTTACCGGCCTCGGCGCGTTCGGATTGGTTGGCCCGGACGAACCGCGGTATGCGTGGATCGCGAGAGCCATGGCCGAGTCCGGCGATTGGGTAACGCCGCGGCTCTACGGACAGCCTTGGTTCGAGAAACCGGCCCTCTATTATTGGGCAACCGCAATCGGACTTCGCTTGAACCTGCAGCCGGAGTGGGCTGCTCGCTTGCCTTCCGCATTGGCAGCGTTTGCTGCCGCTCTCGCTATCGGCTGGCTCGGCTGGAAGCACTATGACGGCGAAAAAAGTTTCCTTCAACGGCCTGCGTTCCTGGCGCCGCTGATTTTCTCCACGAGTGTGGCTGCCATCGGTTTTTCCCGGGCGGCGACGCCAGATATGCTTTTCAGCGCATTTGTCACTCTCGCGATGGCTTGTGCCGCTAGCGTGCTGCGAGGTCATCAAGCATTGCGTGCCGCAGAAAGCGCAACTTCGGGCGCTCCGCCTCGTGAGATGCTCACGCGTGGCGCTCTTCGGCGCGTCCCTGGGGCTGGCGGTTCTGGCGAAAGGCCCGGCGGGCGTGTTGCTCGCAGCGGGAGCATTGGCACTTTGGGCGTTTGCTACCTCGCAGTGGCGGACCGCTTTTCGGCTGGCGCATCCCGCCGCTATCGGCGCATTCTGCGTCGTGGCTCTTCCCTGGTACATCCTTTGCGCTGCGCGAAATCCGGATTTCATCCGCGTTTTTATTTTTCAGCACAATTTTCAGCGCTACCTCACGCCTGTGTTCCAGCATAAACAGCCCTTCTGGTTTTTCGGATGGATCACTCTGCTGGCAATGCTGCCGTGGACCGTGCTGTTGATTCCGGCTGCGCAGGAAGGCTTGCGTCTATGGCGTGAAAAAACCTGGTCGCGTTCGCCGGGGTTTTTCTTCGCCTGCTGGGCAATTTTCCCAATTCTATTTTTCAGCGCCTCGCAATCGAAATTGCCGGGCTATATTCTCCCGGCGATTCCGGCTCTCGCGCTCATATTATCCGTTGCAATGATTCGCACATTTCAGAGGAGCCGCTCGGCTTCGCTTCTCGTCGCTGCGGGTGTCGATCTTTTCTGGCTGGCGTTCGCGATTTTTGTTTTGGCCAAGGCCCGCGGTCTTTCCATCTCGGGAGCCAGAACGTGCCGGCTGGCTGCACTTCGCTGAGGCCGGGTTGCTGGTAAGTGTCTTCGTCTTGTTCTTAATTTTAAGAGCAGGCAGCCGGCAAAATCTCGGAGCGGTTGTGGCAACTTGCTCCCTGCTCGTTGCTGCCACGGTATTGGCAAGTCTCCGGGTACTTCCGGCCCTGGATCCATATCTATCAGCGAGACCCTATGCCGTTTTTCTGCGCCACGACATGCGGCCGGATCGCATATTTACTTTCCATTTGAATCGCTCGTGGAACTACGGACTGGCTTTCTACTTTCAGCGTGAACTTCCGGAGTGGTCGCCTGAAGATCCCGAAGCCGCGCTTGTCTTGACCACGCGCAAGGGTCTGCAGGAAATCGAAAAAGCGGGAAGATTTCAAGGCGAGCTGAACGAAACGGAAAAAGGAATTCTGTACGTGCCCGTCGGGCCGCTTCCTCGCTAGCGGTGCGAAGTAGGCGAGATATTCGTCAGAAAAAAAGTCACCACAATGTTTTCGTAGTTCTTGCGGTCTTCGTCCGTCATTTCGGAATACCTCGTTCGCGTGCGGATGATTTGCTTTGGTTCGGGCGAAAGAATAAATAGCTGCAAAACCTGGTTCGCCAGCACCGGGCGACTATCCGATTGGAAGAAAAGCTTCGGAATTCCTTTTGTGTAGGCCAAGCGGCTCGTGACGGGCGCTTCGTTTCGGAATTGATAATTCAATAAGCGAAACCCCCAGTCACAGAAGCGGCCAACGTAAGGTATAACCGCGAGGCCCGACTGATTCACCGCGATTTGAACCATTTCGCGCGGATCCGAATAAGCGTCGTCCACAATTAGAGCCGAGATTCGAGGATCGCTGGACGCTTCTTCCAGAGCAACGTATCCGCCGAGATCGACGCCCCACAGTCCAAAATGTTGCGGGTCGACATCGTCCCGCGTCGACAAAGTTTGCACCGCGGATTTAAGTTCCTGCCTCTCGCGGTATCCCAGCGTAGTCATACCCGGGCTGGTGCCGTGGCCGGAAAAATCGAAGAGGAAAACATTGAACTGGCTATCTTGTAGCGCGGTCACCAGCGTCAGGACGTCGCCACGCTGAGAAAGATAGCCGTGACATAACACCACCGTAGGCGCGCCACGCCGTCCCGGGAAAAACCACCCATCCCGCGTGGTTCCGTCAGCGAGTGGAAAAGACACAGTCGTGGGGTGGCCCATCATTACGGTCAAATCAACCGTCGCGGTTGGATGCGCAGTCCGTAATATTTGGTAGAGGAGAAACCCCGAAATCAAGGCAATTGAAACGAATGCAAAAAGGATTATCGCCAGAAGGCTGGAGAGAACCTTGGCTAGGCGCGTTGTGGGATAGCGGAGCTCTGAGAAGACGGCCATCCGTTGGGCGCGGGCGTCAAGAGTTCTGCGACCCGGCAAGACGAATGTTAGCACAGTTCGCAGCAAGCTCATTTCTTAAGAGGTTACACATCGAGCAAGTAGGCTCAGGTACCGTTCGACTGGCCCGCTTCGGGCTGGAAAGAGATTCAGTTGCCAAGCACGGACAGTTGGGTTCTCGCGCCGCGCGAAGCTATAATGTTTACGGACTTTGTGCCGGCCCTCATGCAGATTCTTGATCTTCGCCAAATACCATCACGCAGACTGGAACCGCTGTTCCAGGACGAGACCCGCCATTGGCGGGACGAACTGCATTGGGATTATCGCCCGTCCGTGGATCTGATTCGGAAGTTCATAGACTCGCACTCTCTGGGTGGCTACGTTGCGCTCGAGGACGATAAGCCCGCGGGTTATGGATTTTACGTTCTCGAGGATCACAAAGGATTGATTGGCGGATTGTTCGTTTCCTCACGGGAATCCCAAGCGCCAATTACCGAATTACTTTTAACCGAGATGGTAGGCGCTCTTCGCGCCACTCCGCGATTGCAAAGGGTGGAGGCGCAATTGATGCCCTTCGGCACGGAACTGGACCCGGCATTTCTTTCGCAATATTTCAGCCTGCACACGCGCTTGTTTATGCTATTGCCGCTAGCCGAAGCCCAGTTGATCAACAAACCCCTTTCCAGCGGCCTGCGACTGGAGCCCTGGACCGACAAGGCTTTCGAATCCGCCGCCAGGCTCATACAGCTTGCCTATGCCGACCACGTGGATGGAGAAATCAACGATCAGTATCGCAGCGAAGCCGGAGGGATGAAGTTCCTGCGCAACATTGTTTTGTTGCCGGGTTGCGGCCAGTTTCTGCCGGAAGCCTCATTCCTCGTGCGGCCCGCGACGGGTGACCGGCCGGTAGGCATGGTCCTGACTTCCACCGTGGCGGAGGGTGTCGGACATACGACGCAAATTTGCGTGATGCCCGGCTACCAGGGTCACGGAATCGGACGCCTCATGATGGAAAGCTCGATCAAGGCGCTGAAGCGCCGGAAGTATGAATCGCTTTCGCTCACGGTTACCAGCGCGAATACTCCCGCGGTCCAGATGTACGAGCACCTGGGCTTTCGGACGATTAAAAAGTTTGCAGCGGGAGTGTGGCAGGCGCACACCAGGTAGACTTACTTTTTCGCGCGGTCCTTCAACAGAACTTTCAGTTCGTCCATGAATTCCTTCACGTCTTTGAAATCCAGATAAACGGACGCGAACCGCACGTACGCGACCTTATCCAGCTTCTTCAACCTGTCCATGATCTGCTTGCCGATTTCCGTGGTCGTACGCTCGCGCTCGGGCGCTTCGCTGACGAATTGTTCGGCTTCATCTACGATGGTTTCCAGTTTTCCCACCGGCACGGGACGTTTTTCACACGCCTTCAGCAGACCTTGCAGAAGTTTTTGACGGTCAAACTTTTCGCGCCGGCCATCTTTCTTGATGACCATGTAGGGAATTTCATCGATGCGCTCGTAGGTCGTGAAGCGGCGATTACATTGCAGGCATTCGCGGCGGCGGCGAATCAGATCCCCCGTCTTGGCCTCGCGCGAATCCACCACCTTGTCATCCAGATGCGAACAAAAAGGGCACTTCACCGTGGCCTCTCTTCCGAGCTCTTCACTCTTTTAGACCACTCCTCAGATTCAACCGCTTCGGCTGCTTGTTCTTCAGCGCTCGCCATCCGGCGGAGTTCGCCCATCGACCATCCCTCGCTAAAGAGCAACGGCAAACCGGCGAGGCAGCAACTTGCAAATGTCGCCAGCCAGAGAATGATCGAAGCCGTGGCTGCCGGCTCCTTTTCTACTCCAAAGATCAGTGTCAAAACAAGGAATGTGGCGAGTTGGGCGCCACCCCCGACTCCGGGAAGCTGAGCCGCCGAACCAATCAGAGTGAAGGCGAGAACCACCAGCGCGCCTGAAAGCGTCATCGCCGCCAGCGCTGGTTCTCCGCTGAACGCGCGCGCAATCCAAACGTATGCGACTAACACCAGAAACCAGTGCACGCCGGTATACGCAAGGAGCACCACCAGATCGCTCCAGGTTCGGATGCCCTGCAATCCTTCGCTGAAACCTTCCAGCAATGTGACAATCTTCCCACGCCAGCCGTGCTGCCAATTCGACTTCTTTAGCCTTTTTCCCAGCCACTCCGCGCCATGAAACCGGAAATAGAGCAGGAACGAAATCGCAGCCGCCAGCAGCACCAGGAGCAATATTCCTCCGGTGCGTGCAAGAGCTTCAATTTTATCGCTTTGCTCGTTGCCTCCAACTCCCTTGTGCTCGAATGCCAGCAGCGCAAGACCCGCGATCACCGCCGCAGCAGCCATGTCGAACACGCGCTCCAGGACATACACACCAAACATATGGGGAATGGGAATCGAGTCTTTCTTCGCGATCAATACGGGACGAATCGGCTCGCCCGCTCGACCAAGCAGAAAAGTGCAGGTGAATCCCATCAGGGTAGCGCTGTAAACGTTCCAAAAATTTGTATGTCCAAGAGTCCTCGAAAACCGCATCCATCGAATCGCGCGTATTGCGAAGCAGACGTACACCGCAAGTACACCCAAAACAAGCAACGAAAGGCGCGCTTCGCGGAGGGACTGCCCCACCATCCCCCAATGAAATCCTTCCAGCGTGATCGAATTGCGGAACTTGTAAAATAAATAGCCGAGTGCCAGAAAGGCGAGCAGGAGCAAAAAGAACTTTCGTGACTTTTGAAACATTGATTTCGCACCGTAGCAGTAAGCTTCCGAGGGTGTCAAGGAGAGGGCTTATTTTCTATTCAGTAGAGATGTAATCGCGGATGTTGTTGTAATCCTCGCGGGAGAGGATTCCTCTGGTCACCAGTTCATCTTTGCTGTGGTACGGGCGTCCGTGAATAATTTTCCTGGCGTCGGTCATTGAAATTCCGGGGAGGCCGGTCAGTTCGCTTTCCGCCGCTGAATTCAAATTGACCGGGTGCGTGTGGTCGTGGTTCCAACCTTCTTTTACTCCTTGGGCGGCCGCCCGGGCATCTTCGGCGGCTTGGCGAGCCGCTTGACCTAACTCCTTCCCTGCTTCCTTTAGCTCCGGTTTAATGCGCTCGGTTGCTTTGGCGGCTTCTTCGCGGGTCTTTTCATCGCGCTGTCGTTGGTCCTGTGTCGGAGTCGAATTGCAACCGGCTAAACCGGCCAAAACAAGCACGCTGCACAAACTTAGAATTCTTGATGATCGGAATATCACAGCATATCCTCCGCGCTGGCCTAGGCTCGCTATGGCTGACAACTAAACGCTAGCAAAGAGCCAATCTAAGTCACAATACACTGATGACGGTAGGTCGTGCATTAGACGGAAATGTTAGTCAACGTGAGTGCGGGCAAATGAGATGAGAACGAAGAAAGACAGCGCCCTTCCCCCGCCATTGCGCGTCTCCGGACAAGCCGGTTTATGCGAGAGCTGCCGGCACGCGCGTCGGATTGAGTCCGACTGCGGCTCGACGTTCTATCTGTGCGAACTGTCGTCCCGCGATCCACGATTCCCGAAATACCCTGCGCTGCCGGTGATGCAATGCCTCGGATACAGACCGAAAAGTTAAGCTTGGCTTGCGTACACCACAGTGTTGAACCCCCAGCAGTGATTGCTTCGTCCGGGGTAGCGGCTTGTGTTTACAAGCGCAACGCGGATAAGATGCCGTACAACGCCGGATTGCATAGATGCTTAAGGGGTTTGCAAGACTGTTCGGAACCGCACACAGCGGGGAACTTTTTGAGGCTGGATTGCGTTTCATTGTGTGAGGCCGATCGGGATGCAGGATGATGCGAGGCTAAGGAAGATTGGAGGCCGACGCCCAACTGGTACAACAATGTCTCCGGGGCGAAGGGCCGGCCTGGGAGGAACTCGTGCGGCGGCATTCGCGGCGAGTGTTCAACCTTTGTTACCGATTCACCGGCAATTCGACGGAAGCCGAGGACTTGAGCCAGGAGGTTTTTCTACGTCTCTACAAGACGCTAGCGAGCTACAAGCCTGCATTTGGAGCTTTCCCGACTTGGCTCACCAGCGTCACGCGGAATTTGCTGGTGGACAATTACCGCCGCACGCGCCGCGATCGGCAAACGGACTCGATCGACGACGCGATGCCGCAATTGGAAGAAAAGCATTCATCCGCACGGGCGCCCGACAAACTGGCAGAGGCCACGGAATTGAGCGTCCAACTGCAACGCGGTTTAGCGCGACTTTCGCCGGAACTGCGTGAGTCGGTAATCTTGCGTGATTTGCAAGGTCTTGAGTACAACGAGATTCAGGTGGTGCTGCAAGTGCCCGAAGGCACGGTGAAATCGCGGATTAACCGAGGGCGCATCGAGTTGGCGCGTATTCTGACGGAAATGGGTGTTCGCCCGAGTTAACTGGTGGGCAGTGATTGGGAGCAAGGTTATGGACTGGAACTGCGCATTTACAGACGAGCGGCTGAGCGATTATCTCGACGGGAATCTTTCACCGGCCGAGGCTGCGGCCTTCTCCGCGCACTCGGCGGAGTGCGCGAATTGCGCGCAAACGGTTGCGCTGGTGAGCGGCCTCGTGAACCGGATGCACAAGATGGAGATGCTCGCAGAGCCGCCGCAGCTCGTTGCAAAAATTCTAGACGCAACGCTGGGACCGCGCACGCAGAAAGAAGGCTGGAAGCGCTGGTTCGAGTGGGTTCCACTTTTATGGCAACCGCGATTCGCGATGGGATTGGCGACGGTGGCAGCCTTGCTGGTCGTCATTTCTTACACCGCCGGTCTGACGCCGGCAAAACTAAAGAAAGCCGACCTGAGTCCTACGAACGTATTTCGCTCAGCCAACCGGCAAGCGCATATGACGTATGCGCGAGGCGCTAAGTTCGTGAACGACCTCCGTGTGGTGTATGAGATTCAGTCAAAGCTTCAGCCGGAGCCGGAAACTCTGCCAGTAAGCACCCCGGCCCCGACTCCGGAAAAGGAACATGATTCGCAGCCGCCTAATTCGATTCCGCAGCAGAAGTCGCAAACCGCGCCGATTCCGAACCGCACGCAGGTCCGCAGGGAGCCGGTATTTGCGTTCCTGTTAACCGAGAGCTTGGCTGACGGCATGGCCGAAATTACGATCAACAGTTCCACCAGGAGCACGCGATGAAATGCGCCACGCACCCGGAAGTGGACGCTACCGGATTCTGCCGTAATTGCGGCAAACCACTGTGCCCCGCCTGTACGCGGGAAGTGAACGGCGCGCTCTACTGTGAAAACTGTTTGGCGGCTGCGGTAGTGGTGCCGCGGCCGGATGTGCCACCCCGGTCGGACACCAATCCCGGGCTCGCCGCGACGCTGGGATTTGTTCCCGGGCTTGGCGCAGTTTACAACGGCGAATATATCAAGGGTCTGATCCACGTCCTGATTTTTGGCGGTCTGATTGCGCTGCTGAACAGCGATTTGCCCGGCGGTTATGATGCGTTTTTTGGGATTGCTCTGGGCTGCTTCTACTTCTATATGCCGGTGGAAGCGTATCGCACCGCCAAAGCTCGCAGGCTGGGCGAGACTGAACCTTCGGATTTTGCTTCCACCGATGGCAGCAAGCCCATGGGCGCGATCATTTTGATCGCTATTGGCGCTTTATTGTTGATGAAGAATTTTGGTTTGCTGGACCGCGAGTGGTTTTCGAAAAGCTGGCCGGTGGGCTTGATCATCCTGGGCGGATGGCTCGTCTGGGAACGTACGCAGAAAAAGTCGTAGGAGATATTCGATGGCTGATTCAAACCGGGTTCACTGTGCATGCGCAAATTGCCGAATTCGCAGTCTCATGGGACCCGTGATACTCATCACCGTCGGCGTTCTTTTCCTGATTGGCCAATACAGCCGCTACAGTTTTGGCGACCTCTGGCCGGTGCTGCTGATTGTGATTGGCTTCATACTGGTGCTGCAATCGCTCGCCTCCAAACAAGGGCACGTCAGTTCGTGAGGGCGGCGTGAGCAACGGTCAAGGCCAGCGCAGCTCCATATTCAGCGGATTACTTCTGATTTTCCTCGGAGTGCTTTTCCTTTTCGAACGATTCCATCAGACATTTCAAATCTGGCATTACTTTTATCGTTTTTGGCCCGTGCTGCTTATCGTCTGGGGCCTTGCCAAGATCATTGATCACTTCTCGGCGCAACGCTCCGGCGAGGGCAAACCTCCACTGCTAAGTGGAGGAGAAGCGGCGCTGATGGTTCTGGTAGTTTTTGTTTTCATTGGCCTGGGCGCCAAACACTGGCTGGTCAGCCGAGATCCGGGCCTGGGTACGAATTTCCACATGGACCCTTTCTCAAAGGATTTTTCGCAAAGCGAAGAGTTAAATCCGAAAACTCTTCCCGCGAACGCACACGTTACACTGACCACAGACCGCGGAGATATCACAGCACATGCTGGAGAAGGAAATGACTTGCGCGTGACGGTAAACAAGTCCGCTTCGGGATCGACGGAATCCGCGGCGCAGGAGCGGATGAACAAAGTGAAGGTTGTTATTGAACAGACGGGAGGCGGATACGTCGTCCATCCCGTCAATCAGGAAGATTCCGAAGGCACTGTGAGCATAGACCTCGAAGTTACTCTCCCCAAACAGATTTCGCTTTGGGCAAATTCTTCACACGGTGACATCAAGATCTCCGAGATCGCAGGTCCGGTAACCGCCAGAACTGATAGCGGAGACGTCGAGATACATAATGTAAGTTCGGACGTGAGCGCGAAAATAACGAAAGGGGACGCTCGCATCACCGGCGTGGCTGGAAACGTCAGCCTCACCGGGCACGGCAATGAAATTGAGATGTCCGAAGTAAAAGGAAACGCTGCGCTCGACGGAGACTTCTTTGGGCCTATCCGCGTCAGAAGTGTGGCCGGCACTACCCATTACCGGTCGCAAAAGGCGGATATGACGCTCGTGGGCGTGCGCGGGCGGTTAGAGCTGGATTCCGAGCAAATCGAAATTTCGGACGTGAGCGGCTCTGCCAAGCTGGTCACGCATGACAAAGACATCGAAGCAGAAAACATCAGCGGGCGTATTGATATCGCCGACTCGAAAGGGAACATCAAACTGCGCTTTTCCCAGCCTCCGCGCGAAGATATTAATATCGCGGATGACTCCGGGGAAGTGGATCTAACGCTGCCTTCGAACTCCAACTTCGAAATTTCCGCGGTTTCGCAATCGGGCGAGGTTCAGAGCGATTTCGAAGACGCTTCTCTGAAGCTTCAGAATGATAACGGGACGGGACGACTCAACGGGAAGGTCGGAACGGGTGGTCCAAAAATTCACATCGCCACGAGCTATGGGACCTTTTATCTGCGCAAATCCTCTTAACCATCAGTTCCCTTTCCACGCAGCCGTTCGAGAATGACGAAAAATTCCGGGAACGAAACTGCAACACAATCGGCACGGCGGATCACTGTGTCGCCTTGTGCCCCTAGCGCTGCAATAGCGAGCGCCATAGCGATGCGATGATCTCCACCCGGCTCAACTTTAGCGCCTCGCAGTTTTCCGGCGGAACGCCCTTCTACGCGAAGACCATCTGGAAATTCTTCCACACGCGCGCCCATCCGGCGTAACCCTGCGGAAATCGTGGCGATGCGGTCGCTCTCCTTCACGCGCAATTCCTGCGCTCCGTGTATTTCGATTCCGTTCTCCGTGAATGGGCCGAGCGCCGCAAGCATGGGAAGCTCATCAATCATTTCGGCGGCGTGCGCGCCGCTAATTTCGCCTCCCGCCAGGGCTGAATGCCGCACGGAAATGTCGCCAATCAATTCCCCGTCGCGCAATTGAACCGCGGCCAGATGAATCGCAGCCCCGATGGAAATCAGGAAATCGAGGATGCGTGTGCGCGTGGGGTTCAATCCCACGTTATGCAATATCAAAGTAGAGTCCGGGACGATCAGCGCGGCAGCGATGAAAAAAACTCCGCTGGAAAGATCGCCTGGAACGATCAGCTGGCGAGCTTCGAGCTTCGGACGCGGATGTATGCGCACCGATTTGTTCAGACTTTCGATCGTCGCTCCAAATTCGCGCAGCGCCAGTTCGGTATGATCGCGCGTGCGCACCGCTTCCCGTACCGTCGTTACGCCGTCGGCGTAAAGACCGGCCAGCAGGATTGCAGACTTCACTTGCGCGCTCGGAATCGGCAACGTGTAGTCAATCGAATGCAAAGCGCCGCCACGGATTTCCAGCGGCGCGCAATCGTTGTCATGAGCGCGAATTTCGGCTCCCATCCTTCGCAGCGGTTCCACCACGCGGCGCATAGGGCGGCTCCGCAAGGAAGCATCACCGGAAATGGTCGAGGTAAAAGACTGGCCCGCGAGCACTCCTGCAAGCATGCGGATCGTCGTTCCGGAGTTCTCTGCATCCAGAGAACGCCGCGGAGCTTGCAAACCGCCGAGCCCTTGACCGGATACGCGCAGGCGCTCGCGCGTGAAATCCGTTTCAACTCCCAGGCGCCGCAGACAGCCCAGTGTGCTCCGGCAGTCCGCCGCAGTCGAGTAGTTGAGTATTTCGCTGCGGCCTTCGGCCAGTGCTGCGACGATCGCGTAGCGGTGCGATATGGACTTGTCGCCGGGGAGCTCGACCACCCCGTCGATCGTTCCGCCCGGCGATATCGTCTTGTTACCGAACATTTTCGCCATCGCGCGATTCTAGCATGGGCGATTTGCTTCCCATGGACCCGGCAGGTATCATTTATGTTCATGCCTTTAGCCTCACGGAAGAAATCCTTCGCATATCTATTCGCCCTAATTCTGATTTTTGCACTGCCAATATTTGCCGGCGACACCCAGGCAACATTCCCGCTGGACCAAGTGCAGCCGGGCATGAAGGGCGTGGTTTATACCATCTTCACCGGTGATGAAATCGAGAAGGTGGATCTCGTCGTTTTGGGTGTCCTGCACAACGCGCTGGGTCCCAAGCAGGACATTATTCTCGTCCAACTTCTCGGCGAAAAAGTCGAGCACACCGGCGTAGTCGCCGGGATGAGTGGGAGTCCCGTTTATTTCGAGGGAAAACTGGCCGGCGCGCTTTCTCTTAAGCTGGGCGTATTTACGAAAGAAGCGATCGGCGGAGTGACGCCGATTCAAAACATGCTCGAAGTCGAACAGGACTCGGTCTCCTCGCCGGGTGGCGCGGTCACCGGCTCCGCCGTGAATACCGGAATGTTCCCCGCAGCTTCGCGCTTAGCCCTGCCGCAAGAATTTTCCGCTCGCACCAGCGCCGGCCAGGGACAATTTCTGGTTCCCATCGAGACGCCGCTGATTTCCGCCGGGCTTTATCCGGACACCATCGCGCAATTCAGCAAACAGCTCTCCGGCTGGGGAATGAGCATGATGGCGGGTGGTAGTGCCGAGCCGACACCGGAAGATCCTCAGGTAAAGCCTGGGGACATGGTAGGAGTGGAATTGGTTCGCGGCGATCTCTCGATCGCTCCCGGATGCACGATAACGGCTGTGGAGAGCGACGGAACGATTCTGGCGTGCGGCCATCCGATATTTTCGTTCGGCTCGGTTTCGATGCCGATGACGCGCGCCCACGTACTTACGACTCTGGCGTCCTCGATGGCTTCGACGAAAATCATTACTACCGGTGGAACGATCGGTACGTTAACTCAGGATCGCTCATCGGCAATTATGGGCAAGCTCGGCGCCGGACCGGCAATGATCCCGGTGGATGTGACTCTGGCGACGCCGAACGCCGAGAAGAAATTTCATTTTGAGGTTATCGAAAGCCCCCAACTCACGCCCCTTTTGGTGGCGCTGGCCACTTATAACGGCATTGTAGGAAGCCCCGCTTACGGCGAAGGCTGGACACTGCGAATGGAAGGCGACATAGACCTGCAAGGTCACACGCCGGTCCATTTGGAAAATCTTTTTGCGCCGAATGATCAGCCGATTCCTAGCGGCTTTTATGTGGCCACCGAGGTTCAAAGTATCTTTGCCCGCATCTATTCGAATCCCTACGAACCACCGCACGTTCAGGGTATCCATTTAAAAGTAACGGCGTTGGCGGAGCGGCGCTGGTCCATGATTGATAACGCGTGGATCGAAAAAAGTGAAGTAGCGCCTGGCGAGACGGTGGCGGTGAAGGTTTTGCTGCGGCCCTACCGCGGCGAGCCGTTCATTCAGCAAATTCCGATTACCATTCCGCCGCAGACCGCCCGCGGCACTCTGGAGCTCCTGATCAGCGACGGAGAAACCGTGGATCGCACCGTGGATCCGACGGCCGGAATGCAGGGTCCGCTGCCGGGACTGGAAGAACTGATCAAATTGATCAATCGCGGACGGCAAAACGACTGCCTCTATGCCACCCTTCTACAGCCCACTACAACCTTGCTCATAGAAGACAAAGTGATGCCCAACGCGCCGTCCTCGGAGATCAGTGTGCTGGACCAGCGCCAAAATGTGGGCGGCGCGAGATTGCTGCATCAGTCGTTGGCCGGTTCTTGGTTTGCGGAAATGCATCAGGTAATTACCGGTGAACGCACTCTGACGATTACAGTGAAGTGAAGCCCCTTTCGAAAAGGAGATTCCGATTGATGAGACCGCGAGGGTTTGTTGTGTGGATTCTGGCGATAGGACTCATCGTGCCTATCTCCGCGCTCGCGGAACACACACGTATATGGCGGCAATCGGAGTTCTCCGAATTCGAGCGCGGCACGGCGAACGGCGTCGCGATACGCAGCGATGGAAAGCTCATGCCCGCGCCGAAGTTCACTGCCTTTTCGGATCCGAATCTCGCTTACCTCTGGGCCCTGCGCGCGGATTCGCGAGGACGTCTTTATGCCGCGGGCGGATCGAATGCAAAAGTCTTGCGCTTTGACGATCCAGCGAAGCCAACCACGGTTTTCGAGTCCGGCGAGCTTGCCGCGCAAGCCATCACGTTTGATTCGCACGATAATTTGTATGTGGGAACTTCGCCGGATGGAAAAGTGTACAAAGTTACGCCCGAAGGCCAGAAAAGCGTTTTCTTCGATCCGAAGACCAAGTACATCTGGGCGCTGGCACTGGATTCGCAGGGCGCCCTATTCGTGGCCACGGGAGATAAAGGCGAAGTATTCGCGGTGACGCCGGATGGCAAGGGCCAGCTCTTCTATCAAAGTGATGAACGCCACGCGCGTTCTCTCGCGTTCGATCAGAAGGGGAATCTTTTGATTGGAACCGATCCCAACGGCTTGGTTTTGCGAGTTGCGATCGTCCGGAAAAATTCTCAGGCCATACCCGAAGCGGGCCCTGTATTTGTTATTTATGAGACGAGCAAGAAGGAAGTGACTTCTCTGCTGACCGACGACAAAGGCAATATTTATGCCGCATCGATCGGAGAGAAGCAGCGCGCCGCAACTGCCTCGCCGGTGACTAATGTGCTGCCGTCTTTGTCCCAATTGCAAACGAACAACACACCCCAGGGAAACGTCACGCTGCAATTACAAGCACAAGCGCCGCAGCCCGCTATTTCATTCCCGTTTATTTCATCGGCGACGGGCGGCGCGGAAGTGATAAAAATATCGCCGGACGGATCTCCCGAGACACTGTGGACCTCGCGCGATGATCTGGTATTCGCGATGGGGCTTTCGTCCACGCAAAATATTCTTCTGGGCACTGGAAATAAGGGCGCCATTCTCTCGCTGCAAGGCAACGATATTTATTCGAGTATCGCGAAAACCGCTTCGGCACAGGTTACCAGCATTATCGCAGGCCCCAACGGGGAGATGTACGTCGCCACGGCAAACCCCGGGAAGATTTTCACTCTCGGGCCGGGATACGATCCCAGCGGCAGCTTCGAATCCGACACATTCGACGCCAAGATATTTTCGCACTGGGGACGTTTGTCATGGTGGGGCGATGGCGCCACACAAGGCAAGGTCGCTTTCTACGTCCGCTCCGGAAATACCTCCACTCCACAAAAGAATTGGAGCGCCTGGGCCGGACCCTACAAGAATGCCTCGGGCGAAACCGTGGATTGTCCTGCGGCAAGATTCGTGCAATGGAAGGCGGTCTTCCTGGACACCGACAGCGGTGGCGTGCCGAATATTTCTTGGGTAGGTTTGGCGTATCAGCCGAAAAATGTTGCGCCGGTGATTGACGACATCGCGATTCAAGATCCCGGAATTCGCGTGCAGGGTTTCGCAAGCCCACAGAGCGGACTCGCAATTCCTGCATCCGTGCAGCTCCGGCAGCCGCAACGCAATACCACAAATTTTCCTACAGCGCCGGGCGTGAGTCCGGACATTCCTGCGCGATTTCCAAAGATGGAAGTGCCTCCCCAGGGTTTTGAGGACAAGGGTTACGCCAGCGTGCTGTGGAGCGCGCATGATGATAACGACGACGATCTCACGTTTTCCATTTATTATCACGGAGAAGGCGAGCAAAACTGGCGACTGTTGAAAGATAAGCTCACGCAAAAATATTATTCCTGGGACACCACAACGATGCCGGACGGAGCCTACTACTTGAAAATCGTTGCTTCGGACTCCCCGTCGAATCCCGTGGATCAGTCCCTCACTGGCGAACGCGAGAGCGATCGCTTTGAAATCGAGAATACGCCGCCCAGTATCGCAAATCTGCGCGCCGTGGCTGTGGCCGCGGGCGCGGCAAAAATAACCTTCGAAGCGGCTAGCTCTTCGAGTGCGATCGCGCGGGCGCGCTATAGTGTTGACGCTGGCGATTGGACCATCGTTTTTCCGGAGGGCTTGCTTTCCGATGCGCCGAAGGAGAGCTACCAGATTTCGATCACTGGCCTCACGCCGGGCGAACACACTGTAGCGGTGCAAATCGCCGATCGCTTCGACAACAGCACCGCTGCCAAGGTCACATTCACGGTCCCGGGGCGCGTGACCAAGTGAGCCGCCCGCGCCGATGCATATGAACGCAACATCCTTGCAAAAGGACGCGCCAAACTTCGAAGCGATCCTTGCTGCGCACGCGCGTATCGCCCCGCGCATTCACCGCACGCCGGTGGTCACCTCCGCCTCGCTCGACGAGATCGCCGGCGCCCACCTGTATTTCAAATGCGAAAACCTGCAAAAAACAGGCTCGTTTAAAATACGCGGCGCCACGAATGCTGTTTTCTCACTCACGGATGAAGAAGCGCGCCACGGCGTAGTGGCTCCCTCGTCCGGAAATCACGCAGCCGCCCTGGCGCTGGCAGCTCGTTGGCGAGGCATTCCGGCATTCATCGTGATGCCTTCGAACTCTTCCGCGGCAAAAATGCGTGCGGTGGAATCTTATGGCGGAAAGATCACCCAGTGCGAGCCGAACATGGCCTCGCGCGAAGAAACCTGCGCCGAAGTAATGAAAAAGACCGGCGCTCATTTGGTGCATCCCTACAACGACCCGCGTGTGATCGCGGGCCAGGGAACAGCGGCGCTCGAATTGATTGAAGACGTGGGTGAACTCGACGTGGTCATTGCGCCAGTGAGCGGCGGCGGCCTTCTGAGCGGAACAGCGATCGCCGCGAAAAGCATGCGTCCCGGTATTCGCGTTATCGGCGGCGAACCGCGCAACGCGGACGATGCCTACCGCTCGCTTGCAGCGAAAAAGATCGAACCGGCGGCGCCATTTGATACCATGGCAGATGGCCTGCGTGCCACCCTTTGCCCTTTAACGTTTTCGATTCTGCAATCTTTTGTGGATGAAATCTCGATAGTCACTGAAGAAGAACTCACCGCTGCGATGTTATTGCTGTGGGAACGGATGAAACTTGTCGTCGAACCTTCCGGGGCGGTAGCAGCCGCGCCCGCGCTGAACCGCCGCATTCGGAGCGAAGGCAAGAAAATTGGAATCATTCTCTCCGGTGGCAATCTCGATCTGCACAAACTTCCCTTCTAATAAATTCGAATCATTTCTCATGGCGGCAGCTCTCAGAGGATTATTCCACGTTTGGTTTTGTCGTGCCGGCGAGCAATTTCTTTGGGCGGTCTACAGATCGTCGGGAGGCCGCCAATCGGACGGAGGAAATGCGATGCGCCAGAAATTAGGCGCGGGAGAATCAAATTCGAGCGGGATGTGGAATCCTTCCGGCATCTCGCGCGCGATCCGCGCCACTTTACACGCCACTCGCTCTTTCGTGCCGCTGTGCTCCAGAACCAGCCGCGTATCGCACGGAAGACTCTGGCTAAGCACAACCAGCGCGCCGTGATTGCTGACGCTGAGTGTCACTGTCTCGAAGCTCACCAGGCTTTCCCTGCAGCGCAACATGAATGCTGGCTCGCACGCGCAAGAGAACCCGGTAGCTGCGGCGGCGCTCTTCTCCGGCGATGACCTGCTTGACCGGCAAGGAAGCCGCCTTCGCGGGCGGCGTATGCAAAGACTGCGGGGCATGTTTCACAGGCGTCGCTATTGTTTTACCTTTTACCGGCGAACCTGGAGCTTTATACGGGACCCTTAAGCTTTCAAATTTCAAAGTTCGACACCCCAGAAATCCTGGCCACGCGCTAGGATTTCAATTCCCATGTCCCATCCGTCAGCTCCTTGCATTCCCTTCCAGACGACTATGGCCTCGACTGAGCTTCGCGTGGAGAGATTCGTGAGCCGTACTCGCTGTTGCAATTCAAGTTCCTTTGGGCTCACAAGTAAACAGCCGTTCGCGCTCACGACTCGAGTAAAACCTGGCTCAGAGTGCAGCGGCCCTGCGTGTCCACTCCATTCGATCGCCACCGGAACGCGCGAATTCATACGTGGCCCGCGCCGTTTCGGGCGCATTCTCATATCTTTTGGGAAATCTTCTCCATAATGCATCGTGGCTGGGTTCCTGCGGGTCAAAACGAAACACGGGAATCCAATCCCACATTCCGGGGCGCGTTCGCGTCCTGAATCATGCTAAGGAACGGCCGGAACAGGGTCAATGGTACGGGATGCCAGCTACTTTGGTACGCAACGACAGGAGCGAAGACTGTCCTCTAGGTCAGTAGACTGCCGAA
This sequence comes from uncultured Acidobacteriota bacterium, assembly GCA_963830375.1. GTDB lineage: Bacteria > Acidobacteriota > Terriglobia > Acidiferrales > UBA7541 > Palsa-295. The sequence continues at coordinate 473,520 of CAWHMJ010000001.1, read as the reverse complement.
AAGGTGTCGTGCGGGAATCGCTGAGACTGGCGTCAATCGGCTGACGAGTGCTCGTCCGCGAGAATCGGATTCCGCTTTCGGGTTAGTTTCCCGAAACGGCTCTCCGCCCACGTCTGGAACGAATCCATGTATGTGTAGAAAACGGGCGTTAGATACAGCGTGACCGCCTGCGAGAAAACCAAACCCCCGACTACGGCGAGGCCCAAAGGCCGCCGCGAATCAGCTCCCGCACCTGAACCTAAAGCGATGGGGAGGGTGCCCATCAACGCCGCCATTGTCGTCATCATGATGGGGCGAAAACGAATCAAGCAGCCTTCATAGATCGCTTCTTCAGCAGTCTTGTGGCTGTGGCGTTCACGCTCAATCGCAAAGTCAACCATCATGATCGCGTTCTTCTTCACGATCCCTATCAACATGATGACGCCGACAAATCCGTAAAGGTCGAGACTCAAATGAAAAATCTGCAACGTCAGCAGAGCGCCAAAAGCCGCGGACGGCAAACCGGAAAGAATCGTAATTGGATGAATGAAGCTTTCGTACAAAATGCCCAGAACAATATAGATCACCAGAATGGCCATGAAGAGCAATATTCCCAGGCCGGTCAAAGAAGCTTGAAATGCCTGCGCCGCTCCTTGAAATTCCGTCGTAACGGTTGGCGGTAAAACCTCCCGAGCGAGTTTGTTGATGCTGTTCACGGCGTCGCCAATGGCGGTTCCATTTTTCAAGTTGAAAGAAATCGTCACAGCAGGAAGCTGGCCGAGATGATTTACCGTCAGGGGCCCGAGATTCGTAGTCAAGTTTGCGACTGCGTTCAACGGAACCAGGTTCCCGCTGCTCGAATGAACGTAGAGCATAGAGAGAGCCGCGGGGTCCGCCTGATATTTGTCCTCGAGCTCCATCACCACCCAATATTCGTCATTGGGGGCATAGATGGTGGAAATTTGGCGCTGGCCGTAAGCGGTGTAAAGAGCGTCCTCCACTTGCTGGGCCGAAACGCCGAGCGCGGAAGCTTTGTCGCGATCGATGTTGACGTTCACCTGCGGATTCGCGATGAGCAAATCCGTGGTTACGTCCATAAGACCGGGAAGCTTGGCCATTTCCTTCATGAAAGAGGTGGAATCACGATAAAGCTCCGCCGTGTCGGGGCTCTGAAGCGCTAGCTGATATTGGCTCTTGGTAAGCTGACCGCCGACCTGGATCGGAGGCAGATTTTGCATGTAAGCGTTGATTCCAGTTACCGTCGAAAACTTCTCGCGAAATTCCTCAATTACTTCATCGATGTCCGGATGGTGCGCGAAGAAAGGCGCTATGGCTCGAATCGCGCTTCCGACCACGGGCACCCCGCCATACCGCTGCTCGAGATGCAACATGGCGGGACTCTGCGTCGCGGGACGATCTTTGCGCTCCTTCAAGTGAACGAAGATGATCCCCCCGTTGCTGGCGGAAAAACTTCCTACGCTCGAAAAGAAATCGTTGCGGTTGGGATCGTCGAACACGATCTTGTTCAATTCCAGTTGATGCTGCCTCATGGCATCGAAAGAAATTCCCTGCGCTGCTTCCGTAGAGATAAATATCTGGGATCTGTCTTCCGCGCGGAAGAAATCCTTTTGGAATAACCGCGAATTGCCAGATCGTGATGATCAGAATGATTCCGGACACTGTCATCACGAACACTTTGTGCCGCAGCGACCATTGCAGCGAAACGTCGTAAATATTCAGGAGCCGGTCGAAGAATCGCTCCAGCGCCATATACAAACGGCCATGTTTCATTTCGCCGGCCGGGCGAAGAAAACGGCTGCACAACATCGGCGTCAGCGTTAGCGAAACAACTCCCGAAACAAGGATCGCCGTGATGATCACTACGGCGAATTCGTGGAGCAGACGTCCCATGATTCCGCCCATGAAAAATACCGGCAGAAACACCGCCGCCAGCGAAATCGTCATGGACAAAATTGTGAATCCAATTTCACGCGAGCCGCTCAGCGCCGCTTCCATCACTCCTTCGCCCATCTCCATGTGCCGCACGATGTTTTCGAGCATCACGATCGCGTCGTCCACCACGAAGCCCACCGAAAGCGTCAACGCCATCAGCGACAAATTGTCGACTGTGTAGCCCAGCAGATACATAACGGCGAAGGTGCCAATGATGGACATCGGCAGCGCGAAACTGGGAATTACGGTGGCGGAAAGATTCCGCAGAAACAGAAAAATTACGAGGATCACCAGCGCGATTGCCAGATACAACGTGAATTTCACGTCGGCAACGGAATTGCGAATCGATGCGGATGCATCGTAAAGGGTCTGCATCTGCACCGACGGCGGAATGATGTCGCGAAATTGCGGAAGCAAACGCTTCACCGCGTCCACAACCTCCACCGTGTTGGTGCCGGGCTGGCGCTGGATCGCCAGAACCACGGAATCAGTATCGTTCCACCAATTCGCGACGCGATCGTTCTGCACGCTGTCGTAAACCTTGCCCAGGTCCTCCAGGCGAACAGGCGAGCCGTTGCGGTAAGCCACGATCAACGGGCGATAAAGCGATGCATGAGTCAGCTGCCCGTTCGCCTGCAGCGTAAACGCCCGGTGCTCGCCGTATAACGTCCCGACCGGAAGATTCACATTGGCGTTTTGCACCGCCGTGTGCACGTCGTCTATCCCGATTTGCCGCGTGGCCAGAGCCTGCGGGTCCAGTTGTATGCGCACGGCGTATTTCTGCGAACCGTACACCTGCACTTGGGCCACGCCCTTCACCATTGAGATCCGCTGGCCCATCAGCGTCTCGGCATACTGGTCCACGGTGTAAAGCGGCAGAGTCTTCGACCCCATGGCGAGATACAGGATGGGCTGGTCCGCGGGATTCACCTTCTGATATGTAGGCGGCGTCGGCATGCTCGGCGGAAGCTGAGACGAAGCGCGCGCGATGGCGGCTTGCACGTCTTGTGCCGCTCCGTCGATGTTGCGGCTCAAATCAAATTGCAGAGTAATGCTGGTGGTCCCAAGCGAGCTCGACGACGTCATCGAATCGATGCCCGCAATCGTGGAGAATTGCTTTTCGAGGGGAGTTGCTACCGCCGAAGCCATCGTGTCCGGACTCGCGCCGGGCAAGCTCGCGCCAACCTGGATGGTCGGATAGTCCACGTTCGGAAGTTCGCTTACCGCCAGCGCGCGGTAGCCCAGAATGCCGAACAGAAGAATCGCTACCATGACCAGCGTGGTCATGACCGGCCGTCGTATGAATGGCTCGGCAATATTCATTGCGGATTCCCTAGTTTCCCTGCGGAGCGGTTTTGATTTGAACTTTGATGCCGGGAATCAGACGAAGCTGGCCGTCCGTCACCACCGTCTCGCCCGGCTCAACCCCCTTCGCAATCACCGATTCCGCTCCAAGCGTTCGCGCTACTTTCACCGGGCGCGACTCAGCTCTTTGATCCGAGCCGATTACGAACACGAAATCGCCGGCTTGTCCTGTCTGTACTGCCTGCGTCGGAACCACGGTTGCATTTTCGTCCTCTGACAGTCGCAGAGAAACGGTCGAGAATTGCCCGGGCCACAGACGGTGGTCCGCGTTTGCAAAAGTACCTTTCAGCTTTATGGTGCCGGTGGTGTTGTCCACAGTGTTGTCAACGAAGCTGAGGTAGCCCGCTTCGGGCACCGTGTCACCGTAAGGCGTGGCTTCAATTTGCAGTCGGCCACCAGCCATGTATTTTTTAATCACCCCAAGATATTGTTCCGGAACGGAAAAATCTTCGTACAGCGGAGCGATCTGGTTGATCACCACCAGCACTGGAACGTCGTTCTCTTTCACCAAGTTTCCCGGATAGACCTGCAAAGCTCCAGTGCGCCCGTCCACCGGCGAATAGATCGCGCAATATTGGAGCTGAAGCTTCGCGGATTCGGCGGCAGCTTCGTCGGCGTGCACGGAGCCTTGTTGCGCCGCGGCGTTTGCCTGCATTTGGTCGTATTGCTCTTTAGGCGCGATGCCTTGGTCGTAGAGCTTCTTATAGCGCTCCGCCTGGACCACGGTAAGGTCAGCTTGGGCTTTGTCGCGATCGAGATTTGCTTGGGCTTGCGCCAGAGATGCCTGGAAAGCGCGGGCGTCCAGCGTGAAAAGCAGGTCCCCTTTTTTCACGAAGTCACCTTGCTTGAAGTGCACCTCCTTGAGCACAGCGTTCACTTGTCCCTTGATCGAAACCGTGGAGTACGCCTCCCCCGTGCTAATGGCGCTCAGTTCGATGGGAACAGTCTTCTTCACCGCCTTTGCCACGCTCACTGGCACGGCGAGGTCGGGAGCGTTTGCCGCTGTCTTTGAGCTGCAAGACACGCTCGCAAGAGACGCTGCGAGCAGAAGCACGAGAGCGGCGGATGATTTCCTTGTCTTTATTTGACGGCGATTTCTTCATGGTTTCTTTAGCGAGCCGCTACCTTTGCCTGCCACTCATATCGGCAATTCCGCGCACTCCCTGGAATTTCAAGCATACATTTTCTAGGAGTTTTCAACTGTAGTATTTAGACGCTTCGGCCTGCGAAAAGCTTCAAGAAAAGCCAACGCAAGGATCTCAGCCGGCTGCAGCTTGATCCAAGAACCAAACCGGTTCTCTCGCGGGATGAATCCTCGCAGCGGGATACTGACTGGGTTTGGAAGCAGGCTCGTCGCGAATGGCTGACAATATGGCGCGTTTGCCTTCGCCCGCCACTAGAAAAAATGTGTTACGCCCTTGGTTGAGAACCACAGGCGTGAGAGTGATGCGCTGCGGAGGCTCCGCCGCAACGCGAACCGCGGCGACCCAGCGCACCTTTTCACCCAATGCAGGCGATCCCGGAAACAAGGAAGCGGTGTGGCCTTCATCGCCGATCCCCAGGAGCTGCACGTCGAACGCAGGCGGCTCGGATCCGAAGAATTTCAGGAGTTCGGTCTCGTACGCGCGGGCACATTCCTCGGGAGAGGATAAATTCGTCGGCATCGGATGCACATTTTCGGCCGGAATGGGGACTTGAGAGATTAGAGTCTCGCGCGCCATGCGGTAATTGCTTCGAGGATCGTCCGCGGGAACGAATCGCTCGTCACTCCAGAATAAATGGACGCGATCCCATGGAGTCTTGTTCCGGTATTGTTCGGTCTGCGCCCAGAGGGAATACATTTTCCCGGGCGTATGTCCACCCGAGAGCGCGATCGCAAACCTGCCGCGTTTGGTTACCGCTTCTTGAATGATAGGGAATGTTTCTTCCAGCACAGCTCGGCTGAGCGAAACAAGGTCCGGGAGCACACGCGCATCGAGCTTCATGGAGTCTCGTTTATTCCCGCTGCGCTTAGCTCGCGGTTTTCCTTACGGCGTGCCCGCCGAATTCATTTCGCATCATTGCCAGGAGTTTGTTGGCAAAAGGCTCGGGATCCTGCGAGCGGAAGCGGTTGTCCAGCGCCGACGAAATCGCCGGGAGGGCCACGCCGAGTTCCACTCCTTCGATGACTGTCCAGCGGCCTTCGCCTGAATCGGTGACGTAAGCCTCGATACCTTGAAGCGTGGGATTCTTGCTCAAGGCATCGACGGTCAAATCGAGCAGCCAGGAACGGATCACGCTCCCGAACTGCCAAATCTGCCCGACCTGCAGCAGATCGAGGCCGAATTCTTTTTTGTGCCGAAGAAGATCCAGCCCTTCGGCATACGCCTGCATGATTGCGTACTCGATTCCGTTGTGAACCATTTTCACGAAATGTCCGGAGCCGGTTGGTCCCACGCGCCCCCAGCCTTTGTCAGGTCCGGGCGCGAGCGTCTGAAAGATTGCAGAAATTCGCTTGATAAGCTCCGCGTCGCCGCCGACCATCATGCTGTAGCCTTCCGTGATACCCCAAACTCCTCCGCTGGTGCCGCAGTCCACAAAGTTAATCTTCTTGGGGGCCAGAGCAGCGCCGCGTCGCACGGTATCCTTATAGTAGGAATTTCCGCCGTCGATAATCGTGTCACCCGGGGCTAGATGAGCGGTGAGTTGTTCGATGGTTTGATCCACTGGCGCTCCGGAGGGAACCATCAGCCACACGATCCGAGGAGCCTTGAGTTGCGCGATCATTTTCTCCAGCGAGTCCGCGCCCACGGCGCCCTTGGCCGCAAGCCCCTTCACCACGGCCGGATCGCGGTCGAATCCCACAACGCGATGTCCACCCTTGATGAGCCGTTCCGTCATGAACCCGCCCATTTTCCCCAGACCAATCATTCCCAGTTCCATAAATTTTCCTCCTGATTATTTTCCATCAATCAAAATGTCAAAGTGCGCCAAGTCGGCGCGCAGTTGCGCCAGGTCCTTAAAGAGTATTGTTTGCATTCCAACCTCTCGCGCGCATTCCAGATTCAGGCCGCGGTCATCGATCAGAATACACTCGGCGGGTCTTTGCTGAGTAATTTTCAAAGCGAGACTATAGATTCCGAGGTCCGGCTTCCGGATGCCCAGATAGCAAGAGCTGAAAAAAGCTTCAAAATAATCCCGCAGCTTGAATTTCTCGATACGATATTCGTTGATTTCGCGTGATTCGTTGTTCAGCGAGGCCACCAGGAAACGCCTCATGCGAGCGATCTTTCCCAAAAATGCCAGCGGCTCCGGATACGCCTGCGATTGCTCGAACATGAAGGCCTTGAAATCCGCGGGGGTGAAGGCGCGTTCACGATAAAAAACCGTGCGATGCAGATATTGATCCAAAGTCGCGCGGCCGGTTTCAAAAGCGTCGAGCATCAGCTCATGGCGATCCTCGAAATCCGCCCAGTCAAGATGAAATTTTTCAACCGCCGCTCGGCGCGAGTGGCGATCCCAGCCGTTCGTCAGGATCACACCACCGTTGTCCCAGAACAAAGCTTTGATTGCTGGCACAGGATCCTCAGTTTATATTCCGCAGTCCCCTCTTGGGTCTTCGGAAAGGGCTCTATTATCACCGTTCAGGCATCGCCGCTAAAGCAAAATCCTGGGCTCAGGCGTCGACCGGCCCACGCCCTTGCCGTATGATTAATCGATGATGTATGCGTACGCATAAAAGGCATAAGAAACAGACAATTTTCACCATCGGCCATTCGACGCGTCCTCTCAGCGCAGCTGGTCCAATTGCTGCGAGCGCATGGGGTTCACCGCGTAATCGACATCCGCACCATACCTCGTTCGCGCCACAACCCTCAATATAACCGCGAAACTCTGGGGCCGGCGCTGCGATCCAATGGAATCGGGTACGTACACCTTAAAGCGCTTGGTGGGCTACGCCGCACGAAACCCGATTCCAAAAATGTCGGCTGGCACAACGCAAGTTTTCGCGGCTTCGCCGATTACATGCAGACGGCCGAATTCGAAGTTGCTCTTGCGCGTGCGATTAAACTTTCCGAAATTAAGCCCAGCGTCCTGATGTGCGCTGAAGCGGTGCCCTGGCGCTGTCACCGATCGCTTGTGTCAGACGCGCTTGCGGCGCGGAAATTCTCCGTGGAACACATCATGAGCGTGACGCGTGCAAACCAGCATAAGCTGACTTCGTTTGCGCGAGTGCGCGGCAAGAAAGTTACGTATCCCTCGGACAAGCCCGTCCGGCGCAGGCGAACGGCCCCGAAATCCAAACGGCGATCAAAATCACCAACAAAGCAATGAGGGTACTCTTGGTTTCTCGGAGTTACCTGCTCGGTGTCGTTTACAATTGCGGAAAATCACGTCCTTCGCCGAAAGCAAGCGTGAAAAAAGGGTTCAGAGGTTTGCGCGCATCGAGCGCCCGCCGCAATTCGTTCACAGGCTCGTCTTCTCCGTCGTCGGCCAATCGAAAAGTTCCAAAGTGGATTCCAATGCTCGTGGCCGCCCCCAGCTCTTCGTGGGCACGGACTGCGTCAGCGGGCGAAACGTGGACTGGTCCCATAAACCATTGCGGAATGTATGCGCCGATGGGAAGAAACGCCAGGCGAATCTCCGGGAAGCGGCGCTTAATCTCCTGGAAGTGCGAGCCGTAACCGCTGTCGCCTGCGAAATAGACCGCGCCGGAAGGACCTTCTACCACGTAACCACACCAAAGGGTTTTGTTCCGATCGCGCAAACTGCGTCCCGAGAAATGCCTGGCTGGTACCGCAGTAATTTTGAGATTCTTGCCTATATCGACAGTTTGCCACCAATCGAGTTCGCTGATTTGTCCGGATGACGTGATCCTCTTTCGCGCGAATCGAGCGCGTACGCCGAGAGGCACTACAAACTTCGGGTGCCACTGCGACGCGATTCTTTTCACCGTAGGAATGTCCAAATGATCGTAGTGATCGTGACTCTGTAAGACAATATCGATGGAAGGTAGATCTTCAAATCGAATGCCCGGCGCGCGGTGCCTGCGAGGACCGATCCATGAAAAGGGGCTGGCCCGCATCGACCATATCGGATCGGTGAGAATATTCATTCCGTCCATTTGAATCAGGACGGTAGAATGACCCACAAACGTCGCTCTGATTTTTCCGCCAATAACTCGTTCCGGCGGCGGCGCTCCGGGCGGCTCGTCTATCCATTTGCGCCACGGTCCCGGCTTGCGATTTGCCAGCCATCGGAGAACGCTGCCGGTGCCGCGCAATCCGCTTCCTGAATTAAAAAAATGCTGCCCGTCAAAGTGGTCCGTAGCGGGCCCTCGATAAAAGTTCATCTAGATTGAGACCCGCCTACTTTTCCGCCGCATTCGCTTTTGGTTTCTCAGCCGTCACAGCGCGCCGACGGGGAGCAGCAGCCCAAGCATTCACGGGATTTTCGCCCATGACCCTATTTTGTATGGCAGGCCCAAAAAATGTGTAAGGGTGAAACAGTTCGATTGCGCTCGCATCGTCCAGACGCTTTCTAAGCTCGGCGGGGATTGTGAATTCAATCGCACCGAGATTATCCTGGAGTTGCGGAACATTCGAAGCGCCGATGATGGTTGAAGTAATTCCGGGCTGCGTCGAAACCCAATTCAACCCTACCTGCGCCGGTTTCTTATCGAGCTGTTTCGCTACATCCAGGAGAGCATCCAGCACTCCCCAGTTGTGCTCCGTGAATCTATCAAAGAGCTGAGCGAATTTGGCCTGGTCAAGCCGCCCGTCGCCCTTTCCGGTGTTCCCTTCCCGCTTGTATTTCCCACTCAAGAAACCGCCTGCCAACGGACTCCACGGACAAATCCCAATACCGAGTTCCTGCGCGACCGGAACATGTTCGCGTTCGATATTGCGCTCGACAAGTGAATACTCCAATTGAAGCGCGATCAGACCCTCCTTGCCTTCCTTTTCCGCCAGCGTTTGCGCGCGCGCCACGTACCATGCCGGCACATCCGAGAATCCGAAGTGGCGTATTTTTCCCGTACGCACGAGATCGTTCAACGTGGAGAGAACTTCTTCCACCGGTGTGACCATGTCCCACACATGCATCCAGTACAAATCAATGTAGTCCGTTTTCAGGCGTCGAAGCGATCCCTCCAAAGCACGATATATATTCTTGCGGCCGTTTCCTCCCGCATTCGGATTGCTGGGGTCGCCGTTAAAAGTAAACTTTGTGGCAAGCACGACGCGCTCGCGCAAACCGCGTTCCGCAATAAATTGGCCCACTAACTCTTCACTTTTCCCCATGGTGTAGCCATCTGCTGTATCGATGAAATTCCCGCCCTGTTCGATGTAGCGGTCGAATACCTGGTGCGCCACCGCCGGTTCGCTTCCCCACCCCCACTCGGTGCCGAATGTCATGGTTCCCAGCGCCAGCGGACTTACGCGAAGTCCGGAGCGTCCCAGCGTCACATACTGTTTCAAGCTCATCGTCGAGCCTCCATGTCCATGTTGGATGCAAAAGCAGGAAGGATTGATTCGCATTCCTTTGGCAAAGGCAAGCTCTATAGAATCCTCCAGGGAATGCATCTTTTGCATTTTCCACTTAGCGAGAATCGCTAAGTGTGCTTCCATAGAGCGCGAGTAAAGGGGCCCATTTGATGGAGAGCGTTGCGACCGAGACAGTTTCGCTGAAAGTGGACGACGGAACGGAGATGAATGCATACGTGGCGCGTCCATCGGGCGATGACAAGTATCCCGGTGTGCTGGTTTTCCAGGAAGCTTTCGGTGTGAACGCGCATATTCGAGACGTCACCGAACGCCTCGCCCGTGAAGGCTATGTATCCATCGCTCCGGAACTCTACCATCGTACCGCCCCGGGCTTTGAAGGCAAATACGACGACTTCCAGTCCGTGATTCCGCATATGAAAGCCATGACCGAGAAAGGCACAGTCGAAGATATTCGCGCAGCCCACTCCTGGCTCACACGCAGTTCGCGCGTTATGCCGCACAAAATCGCCAGCATCGGATTCTGCATGGGCGGACGGGCTTCTTTTTTGGCCGCCACGAGTCTTCCTCTGCAAGCGTCCATCTCATTTTACGGCGGAAATATCGCGCCGGCGCTGCTCCCGCGGGTTGCTGACCTGCATGCGCCCATCCTGTTTTTTTGGGGCGGTCTCGACAAACACATCGGCCCGGAGCAGACGCGCGCTATCGTGGACGAATGCAAACGCCTGGGCAAAACGTACGTGAATGTCGAGTTCTCGAACGCGGATCACGGGTTTTTCTGCGATGTTCGCCCCAGCTACCATCCGGCCGCCGCAACCCTGGCTTGGAGCCTTGCCAAGACTTATCTTCTCCTCCACCTCGTCAAGATTGACGAGCGCTCGCGCTTGATCTAATGTCGCAACTCTCTGCGGTTCCTCGGCCACGTTGTGCTAGCATCTCTGATTCAAAGTTCATCGCTTCTGCAGTGTGCTAACTGGGAATTCACTACGTTTCGAGGTCAGATGAGCGCCGCGAAAGATCGCCTGAAAGTGTTGGTTGCCGATGACTCAGCCGTTTATCGCAAGCTGGTGGAGCAAGCTTTTTGCGAAGCCGACTTCTCCATCTTATTTGCGCGAAGCGGACGCGAAGCCATCGAGCTTTTTAACGAGCACACGCCCGCCATCGTAATCACGGATTGGGTGATGCCGGATATTAGTGGCATTGAGCTGTGCCGGCGAATCCGCGCAGGATCTCCAATTTCCTATACTTACATCATCATACTAACTAGCGTCTCCGACAAAGAAAACGTCGTAAAGGGCCTGGCTGCCGGCGCAGACGATTACCTCACCAAACCATTTCATCCCAAAGAATTGCTGGCGCGCGCCGAAGTTGGCCGCGAATTGTGGAATTGCACCGCCAAGTGGAAGCGAAAAACCGCCTGCTCGAAGAGCTGGCGCTAACAGATTCCCTAACCGGCCTTCCCAACCGCCGCGCCATTGACGAATGGGCGCCCCGGCAGCTTAGCGGCGCGGCCCGCCACGGCTTTCCTTTCTGGGTGGTGATGGTTGACCTGGATAATTTCAAGAGCGTGAACGATTCGAGCGGTCACGACGCCGGCGATGAAGTTCTCAGGAAATTTGCCGAGATTCTGAAAACGAACTCGCGGCGTTCTAATATCTGCGGACGGATTGGAGGCGAAGAATTTCTTTTCGTTCTCACTCACGCGGACAAGGACAATGTGCATTTCGTGGCCGAGCGCATTCGCAAAGAATTCGAAGAGCAGGAATTCTCGTTCGGCGGACGCGTGATCAAAGTCACCGCGAGTTTTGGCATCTCAGGTTTTCAAGGGAAAAAAGCTCCGGAGTTCCGTCAACTCCTGAACCAGGCGGACGCCGCGCTCTACACCGCAAAACACCGCGGACGCAACCGGATCGAGTTCGCCCCCTCAGAATAACCAGGCAGCTGGAAGCGCAAGCTACCGAGTTAAGAAAGCGTAGTTGCCGCCAAACGCAGATTGGCGCAGATTCCAAAAACTAAAATATTTGGCGGGTGAGCCTGTAAGCCGGATTCTGTCCGCTGCACATCCGTTATCCTGATTTGCATCAGGATCCGTTCGATACGCAGCGCGATGATCATTCCTCTAGGTCCCGAATCGCTTCGGGACTCAAGCAGCCTACCCGAGGGTCGCAGCAGTTCACTCCTTCGAGTGAATTTGCATACGGGCTGGGCCAGCCCTCCCCTCCTATTTGGCCTTGCTCCACGCGGGGTTTTCCGTGCCCCGGATGTTGCCACCCGGGCGGTGGGCTCTTACCCCACCTTTTCACCCTTGCCAAATGCGCCGACCGATAGTGGCGAGCCCTAGGTTTTACCTCGGGCCTGCCGCCGAAGTGCAAGCGTCACCGGCGGTTTATTTTCTGTGGCACTTTCCGTAGCCGCGCCTCAGACCTGCTTTCGCAAACCTGAAATGCAGCCCCCTGGCGTTACCAGGCGCGTTGCCCTTCACCCTGAGGAACTGCCAGTGGCAGTTTCGAAGGGTTGGGGAGTCCGGACTTTCCTCCCGCCCGTCCCGCTTGCGCGAAACGGGCCGGCGATCACCCGGCTCACCCGCCATCGAAATTATACGCTGTCACGCTGAGGGCAACAATGGAGCGATTGTGCCGATGAGTATTGCGATGAAACCCCTCGCTCACAATACGGGCGAGCTCGGTCTCTCATTTCGCTGAAACCAGCTTTTCGAATTGCGTTTCATCCACGACCGGAACGCCTAGGGACTTCGCTTTCTCCAGTTTCGATCCGGCGTCACTGCCGACGACCACGTAGCTCGTTTTCTTGCTAACGGACCCACCCGCTTTTCCGCCGTGCGCGGCGACCAGCGCCTCCGCTTCCTCTCTCGTGCGGTTCGCCAGCGTCCCGGTAAATACAAACGTCTTGCCTGCAAATTTCGCGCTGATCGGGGCCGCGCGCTCTTCCTTCATATTTACGCCGGCAGCCCGCAAGTGCTCGATGAGTTTCCGATTGGCCGATTCAGAGAAAAATTCCAGCACGCCTTCCGCGACCTTCGGGCCCACTTCTCCCACTTCCATCAATTTCTCCGCCGAAGCTGCCGCCAGTTTATCCATCGAACCGAAGTGCTCCGCCAGCAATTGCGCCGTGCGCTCCCCGACGAACGGCATTCCAATCGCATAAATCAACCTTGCCAAGCTGTTTTTCTTGCTTGCCGCGATCTCGTCGATCAAATTCTGCGCGGACTTCTCAGCCATGCGGTCCAAATTCGCCAGACGCTCCAGGTCCAGCTTGTAAAGATCCCCAAAGTCCTTCACCACATTTTTTTCCAGCAGTTGATCGACGATCTTTTCTCCCAGCCCGTCGATATTCATCGCGTGCCGCCCCGCAAAATGAAGGAACGATTCCCTTCTGCGCACCGGACAAGAAACATTCACGCAACGATATGCAATCTCGCCTTCCACGTGATGCACATGCATCCCGCATACCGGGCATTTGTCCGGCATCTTGAACGGCTTCTCTTCAGATCCGTGCTTCACCACTTTTAGAACGTGAGGTATCACTTCGCCTGCGCGTTCCACCAGCACCGTATCTCCGGCATGAATACCCAGCCGCTCGACTTCGTCCATGTTGTGCAGGGTGGACTTCACCACCGTGACCCCGCCGATCTGTACTGGCTCAAAAACTGCAAAAGGGGTCAGCACTCCAGTCCTTCCCACGCTAACGAGAATTTCCCTGACGAGCGTTGTTTCCTGATGCGCGGGATATTTATAAGCGATGGCCCAGCGCGGAGCCTTGGAGGTGAAGCCCACTTCATTTTGCAGCGCAATTTCGTTCACTTTGACCACAATTCCATCGATCTCGAACGGAAGCTTCTCGCGTTTCGATTCCCATTTATTAATGTATTTCTCGACTCCTTCTATGGATTCGCATAGTTCCCAATCCTCGCTGACTTTGAAGCGCAGATCGGAGAGCGCCTCCAGAGTCTCCGAGTGCCGCTTCTTCGGCGCGCGACCGTCCACCAGCAAGTAGTAAGCGAAAAAGTCCAGGCGTCGCGAAGCGGTGATACTGGGATCCAGCACACGCACCGCCCCTGCTGCGGCGTTGCGGGCATTCGCATATCGCTTGCCGCCAACCGCGTCTTGCTGTTCGTTGAGTCTCTCGAAGGATTTGCGCGTCATGATGCCCTCGCCGCGCACTTCCAAATTCCCCGTCAGGCCGGCCTTCTTCAGCCGTCCAGCGTCCAAATTCAGCGGAATTGAGCGAATCGTCTTCACGTTAGGCGTCACGTCTTCGCCAGTCCTGCCGTCGCCGCGCGTAACGCCTCTCACCAGCAAGCCGTTTTCGTACAACAACGACATGCTCAGCCCGTCAAACTTATGTTCGGTTGTGTATTCGATTTTTTCGCGGCCGGTAGCCTGCCGCACGCGCCGGTCGAAGTTGGCCAATTCTTCGAATGAGAAAGCGTTATCCAAACTCACCATCGGCGTTCTATGAACAACGGTTTGAAAACCCTCGCGCGGCGCGCCGCCGATTCTCTGCGTAGGCGAGTCCGCCGTGACCAGCTTGGGGTTTTCGGCCTCCAGCTTTTTGAGTTGATTCATCAATCGGTCGTAGGCGGCATCGGAAATTTCCGGGTCGTCCGCCACATGATAGAGATATTCGTGGTGGCGAAGTTTTTCGCGAAGACGCTCGATCTCTTTTGCGATCTCACGACTCTTGGACATAGAAACCCCGGACGGATGCAATCAGCTGAAACCGCTAATTATTATACAATGCACGCTTGCCTCGCAGGCAGCGACGAACTCTATGGCCCACGGCATCACCGACGCGCTTTTGATCTATAACCCCACCAGCGGGCGCCGCCGTCGTCGCCGGTTTGTTGAAATTGAACAGAGCGTCCGCATTCTGAAAGAAGCCGGAATTGAGACCGAATTGGCGCCCACCACCGGGCCGGGGCACGCCAAGGAAATCGCGCGGCTCGCCGTGGAGCAGCATCGTGGAATGCTCATCGCCTGCGGCGGCGACGGCACCATCAATGAAATCATCAACGGACTAGCGGGAAGCCAGGTCCCCTTGGCCTTGCTTCCGGCCGGGACCGCGAATATCCTCGCGAAAGAACTCGGAATTCCGTGGGACATTCCACACGCGGCTCGTCTGATTGCAGATGGTCTGGTGCGGCGCATCGCTGTCGGACTGGCGATACCCGGCAACGGAAATCATTCTGCTAGCGTTCCCCAAGAGGGCCGGTATTTTCTCTCCGTGGGAGGCGCGGGACCCGACGGCGCAATCGTCAACGGCGTTGACGAAGGACTGAAGAAACGTGCGGGCGTGGCAGCCTACTGGGTCGAGGGGTTTCGCCAACTGGTGAGTTATGGTTTTCCTGAAATGAACATTCATTGCGAAGGGCAAACTCGGCGCGCCTCCATCATCGTCGTCGGCAGAACGGTGAACTACGGCGGCCCCTTCAAGATCACTACCGGCGCAAGCTTGTTCGAAGATTCCTTCGAGATGGTCACGAATTCCACTTGCAGCCGGTTGCGTTATCTCGCTTGCCTCCCGGCCCTCTGGCTCGGCAAACTCCGCACCATGCGCGGGGTCGATTCGTGGAAGGCCAAGGAACTTACCTGCGAGCCGGTCGGAACGGGCGCAGTTTACGCGCAAGTGGATGGCGAACCGATTGGCCGCTTGCCTTTCATTTTTCGCATTGTGCCCGACGCGTTGTCCATCGTCACTCCAGCGGCGCTGCGAGCATAGTCGCCTCGAAAGGAACTGATCCTGGATCCCGTCACCCATAGCCTGGCGTCGCTCACCCTGGCGCGTGCCGGACAAAAACAACTGCCGCGATACGGCACGGCTATGCTTGTGATTTCCGGCGTTGCCGCCGATCTCGACTATGCCAGCTACTTTGGCGGCCCAAGCGTATTTCTGCGGTTTCACCAAACGCTGCTGCATTCTGTTCTTGGCTCCGCGATAATCGCATGTGTGCTCGCGGCGGCATTCTTCATCGTGGACAAAATCCGTACCCGGAAATTACGGGCGCGAAATCCAAACTCTCCGCGACGTGACCTTACATTCGGCCTCGCATTGATCGTTTGCGCCATCGGAGCAGCAAGCCACATATTGTTGGACCTGGTCAGCGGAATCGGCGTCCAACCTTTCTTCGCCATTTCGCGCCGGGTGGCAAGGCTGGAATCTGCTGACCAATCTTGATCCGTGGGTTTTGGCTTTATTTGCAGCCGCTCTCCTGTTGCCGCAATTATTCCGCTTAGTCAGCGAGGAAATTGGTGAGCGAAAAAAAATTCCTCGCGGGCGCCGGGCGGCATTCATCGCGCTGGCGATTCTTGTTCTTTACATCGGTGCCCGGGCCAACTTGCATAGCAAAGCGATCAGCTTGCTCGATTCCCGCGAATACCATGGCAGTCCGCCGGCTTAGCGCCGGCGCGTTTCCTCTCGCGTCCACTCCTTTCACTTGGCGGGGCGTGGTGTCCACGGAGACCACGGTTGATGAGCTGCAAATCTCGCTGCTCCCGGGCTCGGAATTCGATCCCGATCGCAGTCTTACGCAATATAAACCTGAGCCTTCCGCCGTGCTCGATGCCGGCCAGCGCACGCCAGGCCGCCAAAGCATTTCTTGCATACGCGCGTATCCCTTTCGCCAGCGTTGAACGCCTCGAAGACGGTTATCGGTTTGACTTGCGCGACTTGCGGTTTCCGCGCAGCGACTCGAGCCCGGAAAACATCATCGTGCGTGTGGATTTCAACGGCAGTCTTCAGATTCGGCGTGCAGAATTGCGTTACGCCTCGTCCAACGCCCCCTGATTTTCATCTCCGGAATCCGCAAGCGCAGGACAATTTCTACTTTCTTGAAGCCGAATCGCGGAATGTTAGATGAGTGGCAATGTAGAGAACTACGAGGACTCCAACCACTGAAATCGCAAACGACCGGCTGTGCGCGATCAAGAAATCCAGCGCTGCATCCCCATACACCACAGCGAGAATCCCTTCCGCGCCGTAACGCAAGCCCCTTCCAAGCAAAACTGCCGTCACAAAAGTCCGCAGCGGTACTTGAAAAACTCCCTCCGCCAGAACGAATGCCTTGAATGGCAGCGGCGGCGGGAGAATGGAAGGAATGAAAATACTCAAAAATCCATTCTGCTCCACCCAGTTTCTAATCTTTTCCGCTTTTCCGCCCGCATGGCGGTGGAAAAATGCTTCCCCGCCCTTTTTCGCCAGCAAATACAGCCAGATGCACCCGGCAATCGAACCGATAGCAGCCATTCCCGCGTAATACGGCATTCGCTTCGGATTCACGAACGAAAGCTGGATCACCAGCGCATCCGTCACAAACGGAAAGGAAAGCACGGATGAATCCAGAAACGCGACGAGAAACAATCCCCCGCCCCCCATCGTCGCAACGATTTTTTGCAGCCAAACCGGCAGCTTGTGCGGATGCATCCTTCTCCAATCCCCCCGGCAAATCGCAAGATTGTAGCAGAGTTTTCTTCGACTGCCCGCGCCCCGCTCCGAATCGAAAATTGCTGATTGATGGCAGGTCGGATAGAATTCCTTGCTTGAGTGCTCCTCATCCTTCCATGACACTTCTGAAAGATCTGAATGAACGCCAGCGCGAAGCTGTGCTCGCCACCGAAGGCCCGCTCCTCGTCCTTGCGGGCGCGGGCACCGGCAAAACGCGGGTCATCACCTATCGCGTAGCGCATCTGCTCGAAAAAGGCATTCCTGGTAATTCGATCCTCGCGGTCACTTTCACCAACAAAGCCGCGGACGTAATGAAACAGCGCATCACCGATCTGCTGCGCTCCAGCGGGCGCGATGCCTCGGATGTCTGGGTCTCCACATTTCATTCCTTCTGCGCGCGCCTCTTGCGCCGCGAAGCGAAGAATCTCGGCCTTCCCCGCGATTTCGCAATCTACGATGACGACAACCAGAAAACCGCGATCAAGCGCGCCATCGAGCAGCTGGATTTCTCGGCCGAGGATTATCCCCCCAGAAGCGTCCGCGCCCAGATCAGTCACGCCAAAAATAACGGCATCACTCCGGACATCATGGAAGCGGAGGCTCAACAGGCGCGCGATACAGATCGCGAAGACGTCGCCACAATTTTCCGTACGTATGACGCCATGCTGCGAAAAGCCAACGCTCTCGATTTCGATGACCTCCTTTTGCGCGCAGGCGAACTCCTGCGCGAGCATCCCAAAGTGCGCGAAGCCTGGAACTCGCGGTTTCAATATTTAATGGTTGACGAGTTTCAGGACACCAATCGCGCGCAAGAAGAAATCGTCCGCCTCCTCGCCGGATCTCGAAAGAACATTTGCGTCGTCGGCGACGAGGATCAATCCATCTATGGCTGGCGCGGCGCGCGCGCGGGAAACCTCAAACGCTTCACCGAGGATTTTCCCGACGCCAAAATCATTCGCCTCGAAGAAAATTACCGCTCCACGCAAACAATTTTGGACGCGGCCGCCGCAGTCGTTAAAAACAATACCGATCGCCTGGGAAAGACTCTTCAGGCTACTCTAGGCGCCGGAGCCAAATTACGTTTTTTCGAAGCGCCCGACGCTCCCGCCGAAGCAGAATTCATATGCGGCGAGATTGCCACGCTCGTGCGCAACGATCGTGACGCCCGCGTCTCGGTTCTCTATCGCACGGGCGCGCAGTCGCGTTCCTTCGAGGAAGTTCTGCGCCGGCTCGGAATCCGCTATCGCGTCGTGGGCGGCTTCAGCTTTTACGAGCGCGCCGAAGTGCGCAACGCACTGGCCTACGTTCGTTTGCTCTTTCATCCCGAAGACGACGTTGCGCTTCTCCGCGTGCTGAACGTTCCCCCGCGTGGTATCGGCGCTGTCACAATTTCAATGCTGGAAGCTCGCGCAAAAGAAACCAGCCAATCCCTGTGGGGCGTAATTCGCTCAGGCGAGTTTCTGACCGGTAAAAAATTCAGCGGCGCATTGAATTACTTCCGCCAGCTTATGGAAGACTTGCAAGCCGAATGCGCGGAGATGGCGCCCGCGCAGCTCATCGAGCGCGTGCTCGAACAAACGGGATACCTCGATTGGGTCGAGCAGCAGGACAACCTGGAGCATTCTTCCCGCGCGGAAAACTTGCGCGAGCTTGCCAACGCAATGGCCGAAGCCACCGCGCAGGGGCAGACGCTCGAAGACGTCCTCGATCGCGCCGCGCTGATAGCCGACTCCGATGAATATGATGAAACGATTCCCGTATCTCTCATGACTCTTCATAGCGCGAAAGGGCTCGAATTCGATTGCGTTTTTCTTGCCGGCCTCGAAGAAGGCGTCCTGCCCCACGGCCGTTCACTCTCGAAGCCTGCGGATATTGAAGAGGAGCGCCGCCTTTTTTACGTGGGAATGACGCGGGCAAAGCAGTCTCTATTTTTCTCACGCGCGATTTACCGCCGTAGTTACGGTGAAGACCGTTTGCGGGCTTCGCTTCCTTCTCGCTTCCTGGCCGAAATTCCCGGCGACCTTATCGAGTCGGCATCCGGCTCACTGTCGGACGCGGGCGAGACGCGCCGTTACGAACCTGACCCCGATTACGCCGAGAATCACGCTTATCGCCCGCAGCGCCGGCGCGCTCCCTACGGCTCAACATCAAAACCCCCGCGCGGCACGAAAGATCCCCTCATCGGCACGCGCGTCCGCCATTCCAAATACGGGGTAGGAACGATCATTGAGGTAGAAGGGGAAGGCGAAGACCGCAAGTTAACGGTAAGCTTCCAGGATTATGGCGCAAAAAAACTGGTCGAGCGGTACGCGAACCTCCAACTAGCCTAGACCACGAACGAATTGCAGCCGGATGGTTGCGCGAAAGCGCGGCACAGGGTACAGTTTTCGCCTGCATCGGGAAGGTGGCGATTGGGCGCACAGCTTTTCCGCAAGAAAGACATTGACCAGCTCATCACCGATTCGCAGGACCCCGAAAAACGGTTAAAGAAATCCCTAGGCTGGCTGAGCCTTACTTCGCTCGGCATCGGCGCCGTGATCGGCTCGGGAATTTTTACCGTGGTTGGGACTGCCATCGCGGGCCAAAAACTTCAGTTCAAATCGGTTCTGAACGCGCCGCTTCTCGAATATTTGATTTACCATTCCGCATCTTTTGGCAGGCCTGGCGCGGGCCCTGCGATTGCTCTCTCATTCGTTCTCGTGGCGGTGGTTTGCGGTTTCGCCGCGCTGTGTTATGCCGAACTTGCGGCCATGATACCGATCGCCGGCAGCGCCTACACTTACACCTACGCGACCATGGGCGAGCTGGTCGCCTGGATCATCGGCTGGGATTTGATTCTCGAGTACGCTGTCTCGAACATGGCCGTCAGCGTCGGGTTCTCCGCGCACGTGGTCGATTTGCTGGATTGGTTCGGCATCCGCCCGCCCGTTCGCTGGATTGTTCCGGCCTATCTTCCTAGCGGCTTGACCGACTTGCAGGGAAACACCATCTACGGGCCCGGATGGCATTTCGGCTTCAACTTTCCTGCTTTGATTATCGTCATGTTGCTTACGGTTATTCTGGTGCGCGGAATTCGCGAATCCGCCGAAGCCAACAACGTGATGGTTTTGCTCAAAATCATTGCCATCCTGATTTTTGTCGGTTTCGGATTGCACTTCATCCATCCGAGCAATTGGCATCCCTTCGCGCCAAACGGCTGGCCGGGAATTTTGACCGGCGGCTCGATCGTGTTTTTCACCTACATCGGGTTCGATTCGGTCTCCACCGCGGCGGAGGAATGCAAGAATCCGCAAAAAGACCTGCCCATTGGGATCATCGCCACATTGATAATTTGTACCGTGCTTTATATCGCCGTCGTTGTTGTCTTGACCGGCCTGGTTCCCTGGCAGACGCTTATGGATGACGCAGCGCCCGTGGTCAATACCATGAAGCGACTCCACTTTGGTAATGTCGAGGTGATTGTCCTGCTTGGCGCTTTGCTCGGCATGATTTCCTCGCTTCTCGTTTTCCAACTAGGCCAAGCTCGTGTATGGTTTGCGATGTCGCGCGATGGATTGTTGCCCGGCGTTTTTAGCCACGTGCACAAGACGTTCCGCACTCCGGATTTTTCCACCTGGGTCGCGGGATTCCTCGTTGGTATTCCCGCGGGATTGCTGGACATTGGAACGCTGGCGGACCTTTCCAACATCGGCACCCTTTTTGCATTCGCGCTCGTGGCCGGAGGCGTTTTGATTCTCCGTTACACTCAGCCGGATCGTCCGCGTGCTTTTCGCGCGCCCGGCGGCCCGATTGCCCCTGTTATGACCATTCTCACCTGCTTGCTGTTGATGGCCGGACTTCCCATCACCAATTGGATCCGGTTCGTGGTTTGGCTGATCATTGGATTGATTTTCTACTATTTCTATGGCCACAAACACAGCCAGCTTTCGAATGCGGGATTGCGCGCCGCTGAGGAGAAGAAGAAATAATGCGTAGCCGGCTTCTTTCCGGGGCGGCGCTTTTTCTGGCGGTTTTGCTTCTCACCCTGCCGTCTTCCTATAGCTGGGGAGAGAATGCGGACCGTCTTGTCGCGAATAAAGCCATGGATACTCTCCCCGAAGAGATGCAGCCATTCTTTCAGGCCAACCGCCAGTTTATAATTCAGCACGTGTCCGATCCCCAGGAATCCGTGCCGAAAAGCCTGAATCCATTTGAGCATCCGCGTCCGGCGGATTTCATTGCTCTCGATCACTACGGGCCTTTTCCTTTTTCTGCCCTTCCTCGTGAGTACAGCCACGCGATTGTGAAATTCTATCGCCGCACTCTCGACGAATATGGCGTGCTGCCCTGGCAAGTGGGTCTCTATAGCAAGCGCTTAACGGACGCTTTCCACGATCGCAACTGGAATGAAGCGAAGCTCTCCGCCGCGCTATTGGCCCATTACGTCACCGCGGCACACGATCCCTTTAAGACCACGGTAAACTTTGATGGCAAGCTTACGGGACAGGCAGGCGTGAACGATCGGTTTGGAGGGGGACTGGTGGACCGCTATCAGCTTTTTTTCTTTCTGAAGCCGAGCGAAGCTGTCTTCATCCACGATCCCACCGATCGCGCATTTGAGATTTGCTTGACCGCGCATTCCTTGCTGGAAAGCGTTCTTCTTGCGGACCGTCGTGCGCATACGGGCCTTTCCGGCTATACCGACGAATATTACGACCGCTTCTATGCGCAGGCCGGCACCCTGCTAGCCAGCCAGCTTTCAGATGCCGCCACCGATGTGGGCTCTTATTGGATGACCGCGTGGATCAACGCAGGCCGTCCGCAACTTCCGTCTCAATAAACCATCATGGCGACGCAAGCAACCCGGCCTCCCACACCGATAGACAACCTCCCAAAGGCTGAACTTCATTTGCATCTCGAGGGAGCGATTCTTCCGCACACCGCCGTGGAATTAGCTGCACGGCACGGCGTTTCCCTCACGCCGGAGGATGTCGCCGCTCGCTACGCTTACTCCGACTTCCGCGGCTTTCTCGAAACTTTCAAGTGGGTCACTTCTTTTCTGCGGGGTCCTGAAGACTACGCTCTGATTACGCGGAATCTCGCGGAAGAACTTGTGAAGCAGAACGTCGTTTATGCCGAGATCACTGTTTCGGCGGGCGTCATGCTCCGCCGCACGCAGAGTGTGGAAGCCAACTTCCAGGCTATTCGCGAGGTTGCCCAAAGCGTTCCTTTCAGCCGTCTAAGGACTGCATGGATTTTTGATGCCACGCGCCAATTCGGGCACGACCAGGCTATGGAAGTGGCGCGCGTGGCGGCGAAGCTCCAGTCATCCGGCGTGGTTGCGCTTGGCATGGGCGGCGACGAGCTTGCCTTCCCCACTGTGAACTTTCGTCCCGCGTTTGATTATGCGCGTCAGATGGGATTGCACACCGTATGTCACGCAGGAGAAATAGGCGGTCCGGAATCTGTCCGCGAAGCCATCGAACTGCTGGGAGCAGAGCGCATCGGGCACGGCATTGCCGTGATGCGCGACGAAGCGCTGGCTAATTCGCTGTCCACGCGGCGCGTCGTTCTCGAAAATTGTCTTACGAGCAATTTGTGTACCGGCGCGTTGGCCAAGCAAACTGGAAATCCAGCTGCAACACTGAAAGATCATCCGCTTCCGCTATTTTCTTAAACTCGGAGTCCCGGTCACACTCTCTACCGACGATCCCGGACTGTTTCACACCGACCTGCTGTCCGAGTACGCACACGCGGCTGCGCTGGGGCTCTCCAAGGAGCAGCTTGTCCAATTAGCCGAGCAGAGTTTTCTGGCGGCCTTTGTATCCCCTGAAGATAAGCGCCAGATGCTCGTCGATTTTCGTGCCGCGGTCAAATCCGCCGGACTGGTATAATCGCGAAGATGAAAGCACACGTTTGGGTCATGCTGAAGTCCACCGTCCTCGATCCCCAGGGACAAACAATTCAGCGCGCGCTGGGCTCGCTCGGTTACGCCAAAGTTCAGGACGTTCGCCAGGGAAAATTCTTCGTGCTCGCGCTCGACGGAATGACTCGCGACGAAGCCAAGACCCAAGTGGAGCGTATCGCCAAAGACGTCCTCACCAACCCCATCATTGAAGAATTCCGCTTCGAAATTATCGAGTGAATGGCAGCCCCCGTGGCGTTTTTTATACAAGAGTCGCCGGCGCCGGTTGCCCCATCTAAAGATGTGCTACCCTAAATGAATCACGACTGGCCGCGCTTTTGAAGCCAGGCAATTTCCCAGGAGCGATTCACCGTGTGCGGAATTGTCGGTTATATCGGCCCTAAACGCGTCGTGCCCCTGATACTCGACGGCCTGAAACGCCTCGAATATCGTGGATATGATTCGGCCGGCATCGCCGTCGTGGGAGAAAACGGGCATCTGAATATTCGTCGCGCTCCCGGCAAATTGCGAAACCTCGAAGAGTCCATCCGCATTACCCCGCTGGATGGCGTTTACGGGATTGGCCATACACGCTGGGCCACGCACGGCCGCCCCACCGAAGAGAACGCGCACCCGCATCGCGATTGCACCGGCGAAATCGTCGTGGTCCATAACGGCATCATCGAGAATTACGTTGAGTTAAAACACCAGCTCATCGAAGAAGGCCACAAATTCCTCACCGAGACGGACACCGAGATCATCGCTCACCTGATCGAAAAGTATTCCAAAGACTCTTCGCTGGAAGAAGCTGTTTTGAAAACCGTGAAAGTAATGAGCGGCGCGTACGCACTCGTGGCCTTGTCCACGCGCGATCCGCTCAAGATCGTCGCAGCGCGTCTTGGCCCGCCGATCGTGGTAGGGCTGGGCGAGAACGAATTCTTCGTGGCCAGCGATATTCCCGCCATTCTGCAGCACACTCGAAACGTTTTCTTCCTCGGCGACGGCGAAGTAGCGGTGCTCACGCCACAAGGCGTCCGCCTGATGGATTTCGAAAGCCACACGATCAGCCGTCCGGTCCAGCACGTCACCTGGGACCCCATCATGGCCGAAAAGGGTGGTTTCAAGCATTTCATGCAGAAGGAAATCTTCGAGCAGCCGCGCGCCGTGCGCGATACCCTGCTCGGACGCATTTCGCAGGAAACCGGAAAAGTCTTCCTCGATCAAATGGACATCACCGAAGAGCAATTTCAGAATTTCCAGGAAGTGAAGATCATTGCCTGCGGGACCAGCTGGCACGCCGCGCTCGCGGGCAAATTCATGATCGAGCGCCTGGCGCAGTTGCCCGCCGAAGTGGATTATGGAAGCGAATTTCGTTATCGCGATCCCATCATCGGAACGAAAAGCCTGGCGATCGCCATCAGCCAATCGGGAGAAACGGCGGACACGCTGGCGGCGGAACGCGAAGCGCGCCAGAAAGGCGCGAAAATTCTTGCCATTTGCAACGTCGTCGGTTCCATGCTCACTCGCGAGGCCAACGGAACGATTTACACGCACGCGGGCCCCGAAATCGGAGTCGCATCCACCAAGGCGTTCACCGGCCAGCTCACCGCTTTGATGCTGACGGCTCTGTATCTCGCGCAAGTGCGCGGAAAATTGACGCCCGCCGCGGCCAAAAGCTTGATGCAGGAACTGACCCGCATCCCCCACAAGATCGAAACGATCTTGCAACGCGATTCAGCACTGGAAGAACTCGCCCGCTCATTTTTCCGGCATACCGATTTCCTGTATCTGGGCCGCGGGATCCATTATCCCATCGCGCTCGAAGGCGCGCTGAAGCTGAAGGAAATTTCCTACATCCACGCAGAGGGTTATCCTGCCGGCGAAATGAAGCACGGACCCAATGCGCTCATCGACGAGAATCTGCCGGTCGTAATTATTGCCACCCGCGATGAATCCGATCCCGCTTCGATGACCCGGTATGAAAAGACCATCTCGAACTTGCAGGAAGTGAAAGCGCGCGACGGCATCGTGATCGCTGTGGTCACCGAAGGAGATCACATCGCTCGCGATATCGCCGACCATGTGATCGAAGTGCCCGCCGCGCCGGAGCTTCTCTCGCCAATCCTCGAAATCGTTCCTCTGCAACTCCTCGCTTATCACATCGCCGTGCGCCGCGGATGTGATGTCGATCAACCCCGCAACCTGGCCAAATCCGTCACCGTTGAATAAAGTACTCAACCGCTTCCTAATTTCATTAAGATAGTGCTCATGTCATCCCGACGAATGGGGAATGAACTCGCCTGCTTGCTGGCCCTGCTACTGGGGGTGAGCTTCTTCCTGATTCCGGCGGCGGCTCAATCGCCCGCGAAGACCGGCGCGGCCCATCTGGATTCTGTCGAAGTTTCCGGTTCGAAGAGGTTTAGCTCAGGTACGATCGCCGCGGCAATCGGCCTGCGCGTGGGCAACATCATTACTCGCGAGGATATGCAGGCCGGCGCGGACAAACTCGCCGAGTTCGGCCTTTTCTCCAACGTGCAATTTCATTTCACAACAGTCGAATCCGGCGTAAGGGTCACCTATGAGGTCGCCGACGCCCCTGCGGTTCCCGTTTCATTCGACAACTTCCCCTGGTTCACCGACGCCGAACTAACCGCCGCCATGAAGCGTACGGTGCTTCTCTTCGATGGCAGCGCACCCCAAAACGGAAGCATTCTTGATGCAATGTCCGGGACGCTTGAAAAGCTCGTTCAGGCTCACGGCGTGCTTGCGACCGTATCGCACACGCTCGTCAATTTTCCGCTAGGTGGCCAGCGCATGCAATTCCGCGTGGTGGGCGCTGATATCACAGTCAAGAGCATCGAATTTTCCGACGACCTTGCCACCAACGATCGCGCCGTCCAGCAGAGCGTAAGCCAGCTAATCGGTACGGCGTATTCGCGGAGCGCCATCGAGCTTTTCGAGTTCGAGCAAGTGCGTCCCAGTATATTTGACGCATGCATTTTTACGCGTGCAGTTTGATCCGCCGTCTGCGCGAGTCAGCGATCCCCAGCAGCCCGGCTCAACCGCGGTTATCGTCGTCGTGCCGATCGTTCCCGGCCCGGCATACAAGTGGGGCGGCGTCGCTGTGGAGTGGAAACTCCGTGATCCCCACGAACGAGTTGAATGCGGCGGTCGATTTGAAGTTGGGAGACCCAGCCGACGGGAACAAGATCGCCGCGCTCTGGGAACGAATTCAGTCTCTTTATGGCGAGCGCGGCTACCTGGATGCGAAGCTGGATGCCAAGCCGCAACTCTACGAGCAAGACGCTCGCGTAATCTATACCGTAACCATCACCGAAGGCCTGCAATATCGCATGGGGAGTTTGGTTCTCAGCGGACTCTCGATCGATGGCGAAAAACGCATTCGCTCGGCCTGGGGTATTCCAGCCGACGCAATCTTTAACGAGAAACTCTACGAGGATTTTCTCGATGCCGGCATCCAGCACGCTTTCGCCGGAACTCCCGTCCATTACGATAAGGTCGGCCGTTTTCTTCAGGAAAATCCGGGCACCGGACGAGTGGATGTGTTGCTGGATTTCCAATAGATAAAACTAAGTTATACTCGAATGAGTATGCGCATCGAGCCGCTTCCACGCGCTTCAACAGCAATGCAATCGCTGGAGTTGGATCAAGCCGCCGCCACTCAAAAGCAGCAACGGCTTTTCGATTCGATGCGCTCGCTCGATTCCCTGCTGGTCGCTCTCTCCGGCGGAGCCGATTCCGCTTACCTTGCTTGGGCCGCGCACACCGTTCTCGGTGCGCGCGCTCTCGCCGTGACTGCTCTTTCCGCAAGTTTTTCGCGTCATGACCGCGAGCAGGCCGATAAATTCGTGCGCGCCAGCGGAATCCGCCATGAACTTATTGAGACAAGCGAATTTGACAATCCACTCTACATTGCAAACAACGCCGACCGCTGTTACCACTGCAAGGACGAACTCTTCGACCGCATGGAAGCTCTGGCAAGCGCGCGTAATTTCCGCGCCATCGCTTACGGAATCAACGCAGATGACACTCACGATTTCCGGCCCGGGCATCGCGCCGCCCGCGAACATCGCGTTCTCGCGCCTCTGCTCGATGCCGCGCTCGGCAAAACCGAAATTCGATGGCTCTCGCAGCGCGCCGGTCTCTCCACCTGGGATCGCCCGGCGTCGGCCTGCCTTTCCTCCCGCGTTCCTTACGGCACCACGGTGACTCCTGAGCTGATGGAAAAAATAGATCGCGCGGAGTCAGTTTTGCGCGCTCTCGGTTTTCGACAGTTTCGCGTTCGCGCTCACGGTGAACTCGCGCGCATTGAATTCGCCCCAGACGAGCTTTTCCGCGGATTAGAACCCGCCCTCAGTCAACAAATCGTGGACGGCGTGAAGCAAGCCGGATTCGGCATAGTCACCATTGACTTGGAAGGCTATCGCCAGGGCTCGCTAAATTCTCTTCTCAAGATTAAGTAACTTTCGCCTGCCGCTTCTTGGGAATGACTTCCGCGTCGCACGGATTCATGGAACTTCCAGTTGCGCGTTTTCGTATAACTTGATAGGAAGGATGCTCGGCGCTCCTTATCTCACAACCCGAACACCAAACTAAATGACGCGAACGAACCGAATTGGATGCTTGGCAGTCGTAATTTTCACAGCCACGGTCATTGCCGGCTGCGTCTCGCATTCCGGCGTCGAAGGCAGCTTCGACCGCCAATTCACGGTAAACGGTCCGGTCGCTTTGGAATTAACGACTGGCAGCGGCGATGCGCACATCACCGCCGGGCCCCCTGGCGAAGTTCGCGTTCATGGCGAGATTCACGTGGATTCATGGTCGTCGCGGAGTGGGCAGACTCGTTTGCAGCAGGTTGAATCAAACCCGCCAATCTCGCAGGAAGGTAACTTGATCCGGATCGGTGGTTCCAGACGGAGCGGAGGCGACGTTTCCATAGACTATACGATCGTCGTTCCGCAGAACACGCAACTCCGCAGCACGTCCGGCTCGGGAGATGTGGATGTTCGCGGGATCCAAGGCCCTGCGAATTTCACTTGTGGATCGGGTGATGTGACTGCATCGGAAATCGACGGCGACGTCCAGGTTCTTTGCGGCAGTGGCGACATCAAGCTCTCGAAGATCAAGGGCCAAGCACGCGTCACCACCGGGTCGGGCGACATCACTCTCGACACAATTCGAGGGGAGACGCGCCTCCAGACCGAGTCGGGCACGCTCGAAATATCGAACGCTGGCGACGCTTTGGAGGCCAACACGGGAAGCGGAGATATCACCATCAAGGGCGCCTCGGCCGACGTTCGCCTGCGTACGTCATCCGGCGAAATTGACGTGGAGGGAAACCCGGGCGCCTCAAATTACTGGGATCTCCACACCAGCTCTGGCGAGGTAACCCTCCACGTTCCGCCGGCCGCCAGTTTTCGCCTTTATGCGCGCTCCAGCTCCGGCGACATTGACGCCGCGATTCCTATCGCTATGGAAGGAACCGCCGGCAAGCACGAATTGAGAGCGCGAATCGGTGATGGCAAAGCCCGCGTCGAGATTCAAACGTCCTCCGGCGACATCTCGCTTCACTAACCGATTGCCGCGCAAAATCGAAATGCCCGCCTCGTTTTCGCGCTAGAATCGCACCATAATGCGCTTCGTTCCCGTCACGATGATCCTCGCCGTTCTTCTGACGAGTAGCGCGAGTGCGCTTCCGCAAAAGCCCTCTTCCAATTCGCAGGGGTCCAAAGACCTCGCTGCCGGGGTTTCGAAGCAAGACGCGGACGCCGAAGTTCAATTGCAAAAGGCAATAGCAGATGCGGGGAACGATCGGGCCGCTCTCGTGCGCAATTTGAGAAATTATCTGCTTCGCTTTCCGGACGCGCCGCGAAAAGCCGGCGTTTATCGCGCCCTGGTGGAATCCTGCCAGCAACTCCAAGATACGGAGTGCGCGCTGGAGTATGCGGAAATGCTAGTGGCCGTCCATCCTGACGATTCTGAAATGATGTTGCTCGCAATCGGCCTCTTGCAGCAGCAAGGAAGCGACGCCAGTCTGACGCGCGCGGCTGGCTACGCCACGCGCGTTCTCGATCGCATCGAAAAAGCTACGCCCGAAGACAAATCCGCGCGAGTCTCCGTGAAAGACTGGCAAAGCCAGCAAGACCGGTTTCGCGCGGCCCTCTATAGCTTGCGAGGCCAGATCGAGAAATCACAGAAAGCTTACGAAGCCGCCGCCAAGGATTTTCAACAAAGCTACGCCATCCGCTCCAGTGCGCTTGCCGCGGAACAACTCGGAGAAATCGCGGAGATGAAGAATGATTACACGAAAGCCGTCGATGAGTATTTGTTGGCCTTCGTGCTTCCCGAGGAGGGGCCGGCGGGGAAAGTCGATCGCCGCGAAGTCCGAAAGAAATTGGGAAATGTTTGGCGTCAGGTACATGGAAGCGAACAGGGACTTGGCGAACAAATCCTCGTTACCTATGACCACCTCGGCGCGACTTCCACTAACTTGAACCCGCCGGCGCGAAATAAAGGCGCGAAAGACTCATTCAGTTTCGTGC
Source organism: uncultured Acidobacteriota bacterium (assembly GCA_963830375.1). Taxonomy (GTDB): domain Bacteria; phylum Acidobacteriota; class Terriglobia; order Acidiferrales; family UBA7541; genus Palsa-295. Next base: position 443,833 of record CAWHMJ010000001.1, on the reverse strand, counting down.
TGCGCAATTTGGATGGTTCGCCTCTTCCTCTCGCGCCGCTCAAAGGCAAGGTCGTCGTGCTGAGTTTCTGGGCCACGTGGTGCGGGCCCTGCCGCGAACTGGAGCCGGAATTCGTGCAGATCGCGAAAAACTACACCGGCAACACAAATCTGATTTTTTACGCGGTCAACACCGACGAAGACGAAACCTTGGTTCCCGCATTTGTGGCCAAGGAAAAATGGGATGTGCCGGTGGTTTTCGCCGATGGCCTGGATGATTTCATGAACGTGACCGGTCTGCCCACAGTGATCATCCTCGACCGCGCTGGGAAAATCGCATTCCGCATGGATGGATTTCCAACCAAGGGCTTCACCGAAGACTTGACTACCGCTATCCAGGAAGCGCTCGGTCCGGCAAATTAGCAACGAGTCTTACAAACCTTCAGGTCGCTGCGCGTTTGAAATCCTGCCGTGCAGCCTCGCCAGCCGCCAAAATCGTGTTCACGTGAATTTGTACCGTATCTTCCACGCGGCGCGCGTATCCTCCAGCCAGCGTAATTGCGACCGGAACTTTGTTCCGCCGCGCGTAGTCAAAGACTAGAGCATCGCGCCGCGCGAGGCCGTCCATGGTCAAAGCCAGCCCGCCTAGCTGATCTTCCCGGTATGGATCTGCTCCGGCCACATAAAAAAGTATCTGCGGCGCAAAATCGTGAAAAGCAGCCCGCAAATGTTTCTCCAGGATTGAAAGGTAATCTTCGTCACCAATTCCGTCGGGAAGATCGATATCGACAGTCGAAGGCGGCTTGGGATATGGATAGTTGTTCTCCTGGTGAATCGAAAGCGTGAACACATCGCCGTCGCCGCCGAAAATCGATGCAGTGCCGTTGCCCTGGTGAACGTCCGTATCCACCACCATCGCGGTTTCAATCGCGCGGTCGAATTGCAAACGGCGAATTGCGACCGCTACGTCGTGAATCACGCAAAACCCTTCGCCGTGATCGGCATACGCATGATGGAAGCCCCCGCCGATGCTCGCCGACCAGCCATCTGCCAGCGCCCTCTGCCCCGCCAGGATTGAGCCTCCCGCAGCCAGCCAGCAAGCCTCCACAAGCTCCTTGGAGTAAGGGATCTCCATGCGGAGAATCTCGGCGTCGGTGAGCGAACCATTTTTCAATTTGTACACATAATCTTGCGAATGGACGCGCAGAACATCGGCGTCGCTCGCAGGCTCCGGCGCGAGAAAATCGTCGGGAGTCGCAATCTTGTCAGCCAGCAGCTTGTCGTGAACCAAGCGATACTTCTGCGATGGAAAAACGTGGGCGCCCAATTTCAAATCGTAGCGCTCGTCGTAAATCAATTTGAACGGCAGCATAGTTGTCCAAGCCTACCGCGAAGTTTTTAAGAACTCAAACGCTTCCATTCTGGCCGCTTCGAACCATAGCGTCTGGTAGCGTCTTGCCGCGCGCCATTTTGCTGAGCTATGATGGCTACTTACGATGCGCAGGGCTCAAGCCATTCTTGTGATCATGGCGCTGCTCGCCACGCCGCTAGCCCTGTTGGCCCGTGGCGTGAGCGGTGAAGACTCCGAATGCTCTAGCATGTGCTGTTTGTCGCATGGCCATCATGCCGCGCAGCACAAGCGATATGGAGTGCCAACACGGTGGGATGGCCCACGTCTTCGAATGCGCCATGACATCGGGCCACCACCTGGATTACGGTTTGATCGCCCCAATAGTTCCTGCGGTCCCCTCGGCGGTCACCTCCATCGCAACTCCTGACGTCCAGCGCCACATCTTTTCTCAGTTCCACGAAGTTTCAGCTACCGGCCCGCTCTCTGTTCCGTTCCAGCCTCCGCGAATCTAGCTGCCGTTCCGCAGCTTCCATATTGCAAAAATTGAGATTCGACGGAGGATTTTCATGCGAAGGGCTGTATTCTCGCTGTTTGTCGCTGCCTGCTTGCTTACCTGCACTCTGGCGCATGCAACTATTTTCGGCAGAATTCAGGGAATCGTTCATGACCCGCAGCACCGGCCGGTCGCCGGAGCCTCGGTAAAGCTGCAGGCCATCACCTCTGACTGGTCTCAGACCACGCAAACAGACGACAACGGTGAGTTTTTATTCACCGTCCGTGCCCGTGGGCGATTACAAGATCACCGTTACGCAACCCAAATTCGACACAGCAGAGCAGACCGTTACGGTGGCCTCCGAACTCGTCACCCATTCTTCACTTTCAACTGACGATCGCGTCCGTGAATCAAACGACTGTTGTGGTCGGTCAAGCCGACGTAGCCAATGTGGATTCGGTAACGCCCACCACTCTAGTCAATCGCGCCGACATAGCCCAAACGCCCGGGTGCTGATCGCACCAACAGTCTCGCAATGATCACCGACTACGTGCCCGGTGCATACGTAACCCACGACATTTGCATATGCGCGGTGGCCACCAGGTTGACTGGCTCATTGACGGCGTGCCCGTACCCAACACGAATATCGCCTCCAATCTGGGCCCCGTAATTGATCCCAAGGACATCGATTATCTTGAGTTCAGCGCGGCAGCTACGACGCCGATTATGGTGACCGCACCTACGGAATCTTCAATATCGTCCCGCGAAGTCGGGTTTCGAGCGGGATAATGAGGCGGAACTCGTCACCAGTTTCGGGAATTGGTATCAAACAAACGATCAGATCAACTTTGGCGGCCATACCCAGCGTTTCGCCTATTATGCCAGCCTGAACGGAAACCGCAGCAACTTACGGTCTGCAAACTCCGATCGGGCAGGTCGTTCATGACGCCGAAAATGGCTATGGCGGCTTCGGTCCTTTATCTACAACCTCAGACTCGAAAGACCAATTTCGCCTGGTCGCTTCTCTGCGAGCCAGGATTACTACCAAATCCCTATCGACCCGGAGCTCCAACTCCAAGATTCAGCCCTTCGATAGCTACGGCCTTCGCGATAGCCAACGCGAACCCGATGGTTACGTCATCTTCTCCTGGGTCCACACCTTTAATCCGAACCTGATCCTGACGGTTTCTCCGTTCTTCACTACAACAACGCGAACTATCAAGGCCTCGCCGAACGATGTCTCCTAATACGCGACGGAGACCAGACCCCAACTATGCTGGCTTGCAAGCCACCTTGGGCGCAACCGTTCGGAAGAACAACATTCAAGTCGGAGTTTACGGATTCGGACAGCACGACATGCAACTTCTTCGGACTATATTTTCAATGACGGGTTGCGCTCCTCCGACCAATTGTCTCCCCTGAACTTCGGGCCTCACAGGCTGCCGTAACCGGCGGTCTCGCGGAAGTTTATCAGCTGACAATTTTAAAGTCACGTCCTGGCTGACTTTGATCGCCGGCATCCGTCCAATCGCATTTTTCCGGCTCGCCCTCAGTATGCCCAGGCCGGAAATTGTGGAGAACGCTACGGATCCTCGATTGGAGTAGCCTTCAGATCCCGCGTTGGAACTGGGTCTTCCGCGCATTTTATGGCGAACTCTACCAGGCGCCTCCGTTGACTGACGATCTCCGGCCCTCTGCTCGACTTGATCGAACAGCCAGGATCGCAGTTGTCGTTTGAGTCGCCTGCGCGGCGAGCGCGATGATGGAGTACCAGTTTGGCGTCACGATTCCATTTCACGGCTGGGCTCTCGATGCCGATAATTTTCAAACCCGCGCCAATAATTTGCTTCGATCATAACAACGTGGGAGAATCAAATATCTTTATGGCCGGTGACTTGGATGACGCGCTTATTCGAGGCTGGGAGCTCACCCTTCGCTCTCCACGCCTCTGGAATCGCGGCCAGTTTCACCTCGCCTATTCCAACCAACTCGCGGAGGCCAGCGGAGCGATCACGGGAGGCTTGATTTGTACGCCGCCGTCACGTCCGTTGTGCCAGCCGTCCGCCCGGCTACGTCACCTCTCGACCACGATCAGAGAAACACGTTGAATGTTGGTTTCAATGCGAACTCTTCCCTGGCACTCCTTCGCCTCAACGAATGTCTATTACGGCTCGGGCTTCACGAACGGGATGCCAACGCGCAGTTTCCCGGCCCCTACTTGCCCGGTCACACCACGTTCGATATTTCCATGGGGAAAAGTTTTGGCGAGAAATACTCAGTGTCGTTGACGGCGCTAAACGTCGCGAACCGCCGCATATTGCTCGACAACAGCCTCACCTTCGGCGGATTCCACTTTAACGATCCCCGAGAAATCTACGTCGAGTTTCGCTATCGGTTTCATTACTGAGGACGGGACAACCTGCCGAGTGCTCTTGAGATGAAGCAGGCCGAATCGCGGCTTGAAACTAGTTCTCTCGATCGAGGATAAAATCGGGGACGGCGAGCAGCGCGCGCCGGTATTCCGTATCGGGTAATTCGCTCAAACTTTCTTTCGCCCGCGAAACATACTCGCGCGCCATCTTCCGAGAGCGTTCCAGCGCGCCCGTTTCTTTCACCAGCCGTGTAATCTGCTCCGGCCGCACGCTCTGAAAATCCCGCTCTTCCAAAACTTTCGCCACCAGCCGCCGTCCGTCTCCATTCGAATGCGCGTGGCCGACGCCATCGCCATCCCCATCAGCCGCATGCCGACGCCGCAGCTTCCAGCGCAAAAATCAGCGGCAGCGTGACTTTTCCTTCTTTCAAATCGCTCAGCACCGGCTTGCCGAGTTTTTCCGGCGACGCCGTGAAGTCCAGCAAATCGTCCACCAACTGGAATGCCAGCCCCGCGTTGCGCCCGTATTCCGCCAGCGCTTCTTCCACCGCTTTCGTCTGCTTGCCCAAAACCGCTCCCAGCCGCGAACATCCGCTGAACAGACATGCCGTCTTGCGATAAGCCAGCTCGGTAGCCTCCACTTCGTTCAGATCGATTCGTCCCAGCCGCGTAAGCTGCAGCAGTTCGCCTTCCACCATATTTTGTGTGAGATCAATCAGGATATCGAGGATCGCAAAATTTCGCTCGCGCAGCGCCATCTCGAACGACTGCATGTACAGCCAGTCGCCCGCCAGCACGCTCATGTGATTTCCCCAGCGCGCATTCGCGCTAGGACGCCCGCGCCGCGTATTCGCTCCGTCGATCACGTCATCGTGAATCAACGTCGCGCTGTGAATCATCTCGACCACCGCGCCCAGTCGGATCGCGCTCTCGCCGCGATACCCGGAAGCTCCCGCCGCCAGCAAAAGCAACGCCGGACGCAGCCGCTTCCCGCCGCCTTCGCGCAAATAACTCGAAATTTCGCACACCGGCTCGATCGCCGCGCCGTTCTGCGCCGCAATCTCCTGCTCAACGAGCGCCAGGTCTTCGCGCACCAAATCAAAGATCCCTTTGGCCATTTGGACCGCAAATGCCATCGCTCGTGTTTACCTTGGCTGCGCCGGAGAGGCCGGGGCGTCGAGCCTGAAAAATCGCCTAAAATTCGCAGCCGTCGTGGCCGCGATTTCTTCTGTGGTTGAGTTTCTCACATTCGCCAACGCTTGCGCTACCTCCACGACATTCGCCGGCTCGTTTCGTTTTCCGCGCTTTCCCTGCGGCGGAAGAAAAGGCGAATCCGTTTCCGTCAGCAGTCGCTCCATCGGCAACTCCTTCGCCACGTCCCGCAGATGCTGCATCTTCGGATAAGTCACGTTCCCCGCGAACGAAATCATAAATCCCATGTCGAGCCCGCGCCGCGCTTCCGCAAGCGTCCCCGTAAAACAGTGAAGAATTCCGCCAAGCCCGGTCGGCTTCCAGTCCTGCTCCATCATCGCGAGGCAATCGTCCCACGCATCGCGGCAATGAATCACGATGGGCAGCTTCGCCTCGCGCGCCTGCCCAAGCTGGCGCCGAAAAACCTGCTGCTGCACGTCGCGCGGCGAATGATCGTAATAATAATCCAGGCCCATCTCGCCCCACGCAATCACGCGCGGATGCTTCGCCAGTTCATCCAGTCGCGCGAAATGCTCTTCGGTGGCAAGCTGCGCCTCATGCGGATGAATCCCAATCGTCGCGTAAATCCAGTCGTACTCTTCGGCAAACGGAATCGCCGCGTTCAGCCGGTCCGGCCCAGTCCCGCTTCCAATCGCGAGCAGCGTCCCCACGCCCGCCGCACGCGCCCGCTCCAGCATCGCCGCTCGATCTTCATCGAACTGCGGAAACTCCAAATGCGCATGTGAGTCAACGATTTCCATGGCTGTCACAATCTGTCAAAAAGCGCGCCCCCATCCCTTAGAACAGCGCTGTCATCCCGAGCACAGCGAGGGATCTGCTCTATGGTCGTAGCAGTCGACGCTCGATTCATCACTGGGATTCGGTCTTAGCATTGGCATCTGCCGCCTGGCGGTATCCGGCTCCTGCCCTCCTACCGGTAATGCTTTCGAATCGCATACACAGGCTTCGTAAGCCCAATCTTTTAGGCTATCTTGCAGCATCTTCGGCGGTTCTCCTGGGGATGGGAGCCAGCGGCTTGCCGGCAGGCAGGCTTTACCTCGACAAAAACGGGTCGTCGCGAAGCGCGCTCCGATGCGCTGCTTCTCTTGCAGCAAGTCTTCGCTCTGCGCCTTCTGTTTTGTGCGTCGCGGCTTCAGCCGCGACATAAACAAGACGGCGCGAAGCGCCTACTTTTGCGCAGGTTCACCCGCAGCAAGTGTTCGCAGTTCTGCTTAGCCGAAGCGCCGCTCCCACCGATCGATCATCCACTCATTTCACTTTCGCGCCCGCCGGGATCTCCTCCGCAAATGTACACAGCACCGCTTTCCCGTCCGGCCCCGCCGACGCCGCCAGCAACATTCCATTCGACTCCACACCGCGCATCTTCCGTGGCGCAAGGTTCGTCACCACGACAACTTTGCGCCCCACCAACTCCTCCGGCGCGTATGAGGGCGCGATTCCAGCCAACACCTGCCGCACTTCGTCGCCAATGTCCACCATCACTTTGAGCAGCTTGTCCGCCCCCGCGATTTTCTCCGCCGACTTCACCACGCCCACTCGCAGCTCGACCTTCGCGAAATCCTCAATCCCGATTTTCGCCGGCGCCGCAGGCGCTGGTGTTGCCGCAGTCGCCGCTGCGCCTGTCCCCAACCGCACCTCCTGCCCCCGGCGCTCCCGCAGGTATCGCCGCGGTTCCCGCCGCTGAAGTTCCAGTGCTGGCTCCTTCCGCTGTTTTTTTGGTTGTAGTCGTCGATGTGTCTGGCTGCGTGCTTCCCGGATTCCGTATTTCGTTTTCCATGGTTTCAATCCTCTCCAATGCTTCTTTTTTATCCACCCGCGGAAAAACCCCTTCAGGCTTCCCGATCTTCGTCCCCGGCTTCAAATCGCCCCATTTCAACTGATCAATTCGCACATCAGCAAGCTTTCCTGTTTGTCCCACCTGCTCCCAAATTTTCTGCGTCGCGTCAGGTATGACCGGATGTGCAAGTACGGAACTAATCCGAAGCGATTCTGTGGCAGCGTACAACACTGATTCGAGTCTGTCCTTTTGGTTGGGATCCTTCGCCAGCGTCCAGGGTTTCTCCACCACCAAATACTTGTCGACTAGCTCGATGAGACCCCAAATAGAGATGAGCGCGTCCGAGAAATTAAACCCGTCGTACAAATCACGAATTTTTTGGTGCAAAACCGTCGAAGCTATTTCATTCAGACGTTCAGGAGCCGGGACCTGAGCGGGGACAATACCGCCGCAATAATTCGCAATCATCGTTAGCGTCCGGCTCGCCAGATTCCCCAGCCCATTCGCCAAATCCGCGTTGTAACGCGTAATCAGCGCCTCGCGCGAAAAATTCCCGTCCTGTCCAAAAACGGTCTCGCGCAACAGGTAATACCGCAACGCATCGTTCCCCAGCACTTTCACAATCGGCTCGGGATACGCCACATTCCCCTTCGACTTGCTCATCTTCTCCTGCTCGAACAGCAGCCATCCATGCGCGACGATCTGCTTCGGCAGTTCAATCTCCGCCGCCATCAAAAACGCCGGCCAGTAAACCGCGTGGAAGCGGATAATCTCCTTGCCCATCGCATGAATGTCGGCCGGCCAATATTTTTTAAAGTCCGGCCCGTCATGCTCGCCATCTACAAATCCGATCCCGCTCATATAACTCGTCAGCGCGTCGTACCACACATAAAAGACGTGCTCCGGATCATCCGGCCACGGAATCCCCCACTTGACGGATTTTCGGCTGATGGAAATATCCTTCAGCCCGCTCTCAACGAAACTCTTCACCTCGTTGAATCGAAAATCCGGATACAAAAACTGCGGATTATTTTTGTACAGATCCAGCAACTTCTGTTGATAAGCCGAAAGCCGGAAAAAATAATTCTCCTCGGAGACAAGCTCCCCCGGACGCCCGCAAATCTGGCAATCCGCCGGTTCCGGCGTATCGCTCACGTAGAGGTTGTCGTAGATGCAGTACCGCCCTTCATATTTTCTTTTGTAAATCGCGTCGGGCGAAACCCGCATCGTTCGCCGCACCAGATTCTGCACCGCGAGCGCATGCCGCGGCTCCGTCGTGCGGATAAAACCAGTGGTCGTAATTCCCAGCAGCTTCCACAACTCCCGAAAAATCTTCTCGTTCTTATCCACAAGCTGCTGCGGCGTCATCCCCGCCTTCTCCGCCGCCCGCTCGATGTTCACCCCGTGCTCGTCCGTCCCCGTCAAGTACGCCACGTCGTACCCGCACATCCGCTTGTAGCGCGCGATCACGTCGCACACAATCGTCGTGTACGCCGACCCCACGTGCGGCCGCGAATTCGCGTAATAAATCGGAGTGGTGATGTAAAACTTAGGTTTCGTCATTCATGTTTTCTTGGTTCCTATTCTTTCCGTGACGCTTCGAGCACTGTTGCTACGCTGCGCGTCACGACGTGCCTCACGCCGCGGCGCGGCTAACAGTGCCGTAACCGGAAGGCCGGCGGCTTCAGCCCCGCCGTAAAGCAGGCCTGGTACTGGGGCTTTAGCCCCTGAAGCCAATGCCGTAATTCTACTTGTGCGCTTCCTTCTGCTTTCTGGAACTCAAAAGACGCCGCGGCGATCACCTGCTTCAGCGGAATTCCTTTCTCCGCCGCGAGCCGCTGGCAATCCTCGTACTCCGGCGTGGCATTCAGCACCGTGCCATTCATCCGCGAAATTTTCATGCGCACTTCGCCAAACGGAGTCTCGACTGGCACCACTTCCCGGTCCAACACTTTTCGGCGCACATCGTAAGTCCGCACTCCAATCGTAGTCGTCTCACGAAACACCAGATCGATCAGCCGCGCCGTATGCGCCGCATCGCAAAGAATCGTCAACAGCACCCCCGGCCGGTTTTTCTTCATCTGCACCGCCGTCGAAAACACGTCCAGCGCTCCCGCCGCCAGCGCCCGCTCCACAAAGTAGCCGTAAATCTGCGGGCTCATGTCATCGAGATTCGTTTCGATCACGCTCACCGGCGCGTCCCAATGTTCCCCCGCTTCGCTCGTCGCATTTTCCCCGATCAATATCCGCAGGACGTTCGCCTTCTCCGTCAGATCGGCGCTTCCCGCTCCATATCCAACCGCCTGCAAAGTCATCTCCGGAATCTGCGCATAAAGCGTCGAAAGCGTCGTCGCAATGGCCGCGCCCGTCGGCGTCACCAGCTCGCGCGCGATCCCGCTCGTGTACATCGGCGCGCCTCGCAACAATTCCGCCGTGGCCGGCGCGGGCACCGGAAGCAAGCCGTGCGCTGTTTTCACCTGTCCCGCCCCCACATCCAGCGCCGAGCAAGCAAACTCGTCGATTCCGAGCAACTCGAACCCAATCGCCGCGCCCACGATGTCCACAATCGAATCCACCGCTCCCACTTCGTGGAAATGCACTTCTTCCACCGGCATGTTGTGAACTTTCGCTTCCGCTTCCGCCAGCCGCGTGAAAATTCTGCGCGCTCGTTCCGCCGCCCTTGGCGCAAGTCCAGCCTTGTCAATCCTTCCCAGAATAATCGACAGTCCGCGATGGTGATGCTCCTCGCTCGTCTCAACCTTCACGTGCGTGGCAAAAATCGCCCCGCGCTTCACCTTCTCCGCGGAAATCGTCCAGCCTTCCAACCCGAGCTTGCGCAGCTCCGCCTCAATCGCGCGCAGGTCTGCTCCGGCGTCCACCAGCGCGCCCAGCACCATGTCGCCGCTGATGCCCGAAAAACAGTCGAAATATGCGATCCGTGCGCTCTTCATGTCCTTCAGCTGTTAATGCCGCAAATGATTGAAAAAACGATACTAGTCTGGCATCCGCACCCTGTCAAATTTGCGCCGCGGCCACGTCGTGAAAACGAAATGCTCACAACATGCGAATCCTTGAATTTCATTCAGCCTCGTGCTAGCGTCGCTCGTGATTAAATTTAAAATATCGAAGATCAAGTCCGGCGAAGCGCGAGAAGATCTGCTCACTCCCTCCTGCTCCAAATTCCAAAGCCTCGTCCCGGTTTTTGACCTCGCAAACGCGAATATTAAATCGCCAAACTCCGGAAGTAGAACACCTCGTAACTCGACAGAAAACAAACGACCGCGACTTGCTCAAATCGCCAAAAAATCACAATTTGCCCGCCGCGTTTTTGGCATCCTTTCCCGACCACCGGCAGACAGATTTCGCGAGACGATGCTCGTGTATAAGACCGTCGAAAATCGAATCCGCAAAGCGCTGAAGCACCACATTCACGAGCGCTACAAAGTGGATGTGCCCGTCGTTCTCGAGCGCCCGCCGAAGCTGGCCATGGGCGAAGCAGCCTCGCCGCTGTGCTTCGAACTCGCCAAGCAAATGAGGAAGCCGCCGCGCGCGCTGGCGCAGGAGATTGCGAATTCGCTGAAGCCCGATCCCAGGAGTCGCGCGCATCGAAGTAGCCGGCGGAGGCTACCTGAATTTCTTTTTCGACCGCGCCCAATTTTTTCGCGCCGCATGCGAGGAAGCCGGACACGAATCCGCCCCGCCCGTCGCGAACGCCCCCAAGACCGTTGTCGAGCACACCAGCATCAACCCGAACAAAGCCGCGCACATTGGCCACGTTCGCAACGCGGTCCTGGGCGACACCTTCGCGCGATTGCTACGCCATGCCGGACGCCGCGTCGAAGTGCAGAACTACATCGACAACACCGGCGTGCAGGTCGCTGACGTGGTCCTCGGCTTCCTCCATCTCGAAAAAAAATCGCTCGCCGAAGTAAAAACGCTGGCCGCCGCGCCCAAATTCGACTACCTCTGCTGGGACCTTTACACCCGCGTCACGCAATGGCTCGCCGAAGACAAATCGCGCCTCGAAGTTCGCAATCAAACTTTGAAAGAAATCGAAGAGGGCCATGGCGACACCGCGAAAGCCGGCGAAGTAATCGCCACCGCCATCGTGCACTGCCATCTGCGCACCCTCGACCGCCTGGGCATCGATTTCGACCTGCTCTCTCAGGAAAGCGAAATCCTTCACCTGAAATTCTGGGACGCCGCTTTCAAAATGCTTAAGGAGCGCAACGCAATTCAGCTCGCCACCTCGGGAAAAAATGCGGGCTGCTGGGTGATGCAGCTTCCTTCCCAGCGCGACGCTGGACTGAAGAATCGAAAGCCGCGGAAAATCCGGACGCCGCGTCCGAGGAGCCTCCCGAGGAAGCCGAAGCAAAGATTATCGTGCGCTCCACTGGCACCGTCACCTATGTCGGCAAAGACATCGCGCATCACCTCTGGAAGTTCGGCCTCCTCGACCGCGATTTTCACTACCAGCGCTTTCACAAGCATCCCGACGGCCACGAAGCCTGGGTCACTTCCAGCGATCGCGACGACCCCGGCGCGCCCTCCTTCGGCCACGCGCACGATGTCTTCAACGTGATTGACTCGCGCCAAGCCTATCCGCAGCAGGTTGTCGTGGCGGGCCTGCGCGCCCTCGGATACGACGAAGAAGCCGATCACTTGAAGCATTTCGCCTACAACGTTGTCGCGCTCACGCCTCGCTGCGCGCAGGAAATGGGCTACGAAATTCCCGCGGAAGACGCCAAGAAGCAGTACGTTGACGTGAGCGGCCGCAAAGGCCAGGGCGTGAAGGCGGACGATCTGCTCGACCGCCTCGAAACCAGCGCGCGCGCGGAAGTGGATTCGCGCCATCCGGAATCACCCGAGGCTGAACGCGCCGCAATCGGCCATGCCATCGCCATCGGAGCGCTGCGATATTTTCTTCTGCGTTTCACGCGCTCCACTGTCATCGCATTTGATTTTGAAGACGCGCTGAGCTTCGAAGGAGAGACCGGCCCCTACGTTCAGTACGCCGTCGTTCGCGTGAACGGAATTTTGCGCAAGGGCGCGGAGCTTGATCCCGAGCGTCGGCGCGGAAAATTCCAGAAAATATGGAGCGGTTGAAGAGCGGCGCGCTCGACGTCGCGCCCTTTCTCGCTGCGCCAGCGGGTGACGACCTCTGGGATATCATATTGCTGGCAGGCTCGCTCGACTCGCGAGTGGAATTCGCCATCTCGGCGCAAGAGCCGGCGATTCTCGCGCGTTTTGCCTTCGAACTCGCGCAAGCCTTCAACGTCTTCTACCACAAGCACCACATTCTCTCGGAGAAAGACGCCGAAAAGCGCGCCTTCCTCCTGCTGATCACAGCGCTGGTGCGCGAACAATTAGTCACCACGCTGGGCATCATGGGCATCACCGCCCCGGAAAAAATGTGATGAGCACGCGCGCTGTGGGCGGCGAAACACCTTACTTGTTAGTCCCGCCAAACTGCTGTCATCCCGAGCGAAGCGAGGGATCTGCTCTTGTATTTCTGAGCCACGAGCACGGATCCCAAACATGGATCACAGCTTCAGCGCGAAATCCACGATCGAGCGAATGGCGACGCCGGTCGGACCCTTCGCGAGCCACGGACGGCCTTCATCAACCCAGCATGTCGCCGCGATGTCCAGATGTATCCAGGGAGTGTCCTCGGCAAATTCCTTTATGAACCACGCCGCCGTGATCGCGCCGCCGCCTTTGCCCGTGCCGGTATTGCGGATGTCCGCGATGTTGCTCTTGATCATCTCCTGGTATTCGTCGTCCATCGGCATGGGCCACATTTTTTCGCCGGCAGCCTTCGCGCTTTCCAAAAACTGGTCGAGGTATTCCCGCGGCGTGCCGAAAGCGCCGACGTGCACGTTCGCCAGCGCTACCTGGATGGCTCCCGTCAGCGTGGCAGCGTCGATCAAATGAGTGCAGCCCAATTTGCGCGCGTAGCAAATACCGTCGGCGAGAATCAGCCGCCCTTCCGCATCGGTGTTAATAATCTCAATCGTTTTTCCCGACATCGCGACTTGCACGTCGCCCGGTTTCTGCGCCCGGCCTCCGGGCATATTCTCCGTCGCGGGAATCACCGCGATCACCGGCACAGCAGGCTTCAACGCTGCAAGCGCGCGCATCGCTCCCAGCATGGTTGCGCCGCCGCCCATGTCGTACTTCATTTTCTCCATGTTATCGGCCGGCTTGATGGAGATACCGCCGGTGTCAAACGTCACCGCTTTGCCCACCAGCCCCAGCACCGGCCCTCCCGGCCGCACATTTTCCGGGGTGTATCTCAGGACGATCACGCGCGGAGGCTCCACGCTGCCTTGCGCTACGCCAAGGAGCGCTCCCATCTTCAAATCCGAAATTTTCCGCTCGTCCAGGATTTCCACCGAAAGTCCCGCTTCCTTCGCCATGGCTTCGGCGCGCGTGGCCAGCATGCTGGGGGTGAGGCGGTTGGAAGGCTCGTTGATCAGATCGCGGGCGAAATTCTGAGACTCTGCAAGCACGCGGCCATGCTCGATTGCGGCCGTAAGGTTAGCGCCCAGTCCGGCATCAAAGTTGGCGAGCGAAACGGATTGAATTTCGCGGTTCGGCTTTTTCTCCGTATGGTATTTGTTCGATTCGAAATCGGCGGCGATCAATCCCTCCACCACAGCTTGCGCCGCGTTCGGCCCGCGTTCGCCTTCCTGGGTGACAAATACGAATTTCTTCACTCCGTGGGACTTTAGGTAGCGCAACGCCGTACCGGCAATTTTTCGTAAATCCCCTGTTTCAAATTTGTCCCGCTTTCCGGCGCCTACCAGCAGCAGGCGTTGCGCCCCGAGCCCGGCAGGGAAATGAACCAGCACAAGTTCGAGCGCCTTCCCGGTCAGTTCCCCACTCTCCACCAGCGAGGCAAGCTGGCCGTTCATGGCGCGGTCAATTTCGCCTCCCACTCCTTCGAGCTTGTTTTCCCGGTCGAATATATAGGTTACAAGTGCATCCGTAGAAATAGAAGAAAACGGCTTAGACTCCAGTTGTATCTGCATGTTCCCCTTTTTGATTTATCGCCGTCGAGAGCGGAAGATCGCTTCGCTGGCTTCTCGTTTAGCTTCTTTTTGTCGTTCGGATTCGCGGCGATCGTGAAACTTCTTTCCTTTGGCCACCGCCAATTCGCATTTTGCTATGCCGTCGCGAAAGTAAATCTTCGTCGGCACCACGGTCATACCCTTTTGCTGAGTTTGAACCAAAAGCCTCTCAATCTCGCGCCTCTTGATCAGCAGCTTTCGTTTTCGAAGAGGGTCGTGATTGCGAAAACCTCCGGGCAGATACTCCGGAATGTGACAGTTTACCAGCCAAGCCTCGCCGCCGCGAATTTCCGCGTAGGCGTCCCGCAATGTTCCTTTGCCCTCGCGCAATGTTTTTACTTCGGTTCCAACAAGCACCAGCCCCGCTTCCAAGCTATCGAGCAGATGATAGTTGTAGGAAGCGGCCCGATTCTGCGCAACAATCTTGACCCCTTCGTGTTGAGATTTGTTGGCGTTCGATTTCACGCCAACCATGATAGCCGCCGCATGCAACGCGCTGCAAGTCGCAGATTTCGCCCGGTTTCACCAGAGAGCGCACGATTTTCACATTGCCTTGAGCGAATATGAAACTTGATCCGTCTAATGTACTTACCCAGCACAATGCGGACCATTCCTTGCGGCATCTTATAGCGGGTGCTAGACTTTACGAAGACGCATGGAAACCGCGCGGAGGAACCTTTTTGCGCCGATTGGGATGCTTTTCACTTTTGTTGCTCGTGGCTTCGTTTCTGGCTGGGTGCCCAAAGTCCGGGGCGGGCTCGGACTATGATGCCGGACGTAAGGCCGAGAATATTCAGGATTACGACACTGCGCTGGTCCATTACGAACGAGCTCTCCGCGTAGACCCTACCAACGCCGAATACAAGCTGCGCGCTCAGCAAATGCGCTATGAATCTGCGGTGACACACGTGAAGCAGGGCCAGGTAGCGCTGAAAAGGGGTGATCTCCAGCTCGCCCTGGGTGAATTCCAAAAAGCTCAATTGATCGACCCTTCTAATTCGGCCGCGGACCAAGAAGTTAAGCGAACCATGGACCTGATCGCGCAAGGTGCGGCCGAGGCCCCGAAACCCGTCAACCCGGCCACTCCGGAGGATGACCAGCTTCTTTCGGCGCCTCCCGAGTTAAAGCCTCTTTCGCGCGAACCAATCAATTTGAAGATGACGAATGATGCCCGCGTGGTGTACGAAACAATCGCGAAGCTTGCAGGCTTGAGCGTAGTTTTCGATCCGGATCTTACGGCCAAGCGGATTACGATTGAGTTGCCGAATGTAACCCTGGAACAAGCTCTCGACACGGTGTCGCTCGCAAGCAAAACTTTCTGGAAGCCGGTGACTCCGAGCGTGATTTTCGTGGCGCCGGACCAGCCGCAAAAGCGCAAGGACCTCGAGGACGAAGTCGTTAAGACGTTTTATCTCTCGAACACGATCACGCCGCAAGACTTGACCGAGATAGTGAACGGGCTGCGCCAGCTGCTTGATTTGCACCGCTTGCAGCAAGTGAACGCGCAGAATGCGATCGTGATCCGCGACACGCCCGACAAGCTGGCGCTCGCGGCGAAGATCATCCGGGACATCGACAAGTCAAAGCCGGAGATTTTGCTTCACATTCAGGTGATGACGGCGAGCGTTGACCGCCTTCGCGACTTGGGTATTCTTCCCGGCCAATCCATCGCGGTCGCGTTCAACCCCCGCACATCTCTGCAGCCAAATAGCTCAACCACCAGCACGGGCACAACTACGACGAGCACAACGACTACCATCACCGCAGGTCACTCTGAATAATTTGAAGCACCTGGGCACTGCGGATTGGAGCATCACGCTGCCGGGCGCGCAAGCAAATGCCATCTTGACCGATAGCCAAACGAAAATTGTTCAGGATCCGGAACTTCGTGTCACCGATGGACAGAAAGCCACGCTGAAAATCGGCTCGCGCGTTCCGGTAGCAACCGGGAGCTTTCAAGCCGGCGTGGGAGTGGGCACTACCGGCTCAGCGGGTGTGGTGAATCCCCTGGTTAACACCCAATTCCAGTACATCGACGTGGGCGTGAATATCGAGGTGACGCCCCGAGTACATCCCGACGGCGAAATTAGCATGAAGCTAACCGTGGATATTTCTCAAATCACGGGTACCGATAGTATCGGCGGAATCAATCAACCGGTCATCGGCCAGAAAAAAGAGGAAGTTGATATCCGCTTGAAAGAGGGAGAAGTCAGCGTGCTGGGCGGACTGATCGAGCGAACGGATACGAAGCTGATCAACGGCATACCGGGACTGGGCGAAATTCCCGCAATACGCTATTTATTTTCCGACAATAGCCATGAGATCGAGGAAGACGAAACCTCTAATCGTTGTGACTCCTCATGTCATTCGGCTGCCTTCGTTTTCTGCCGAGAACCTTCGTTCGATGGCAGCGGGCACGGACTCAAACGTGCGCACCTATCGCGAAGATTCGGAAGTGATGCCCGAGGGGGGACCGACGCAGCCCGCAGCTGCGCCGTTGCGCCGACTCCGACGGTGGCTCCAGCCATGATGCCGACCTCCGCGCCACAAGCGGGAACTCCGGCTGCGCGCCTTCACTTCGAACCTGCCGCGACAACGATGAAGACGGGCGACACTACGACGCTGGGCCTCGCGGTTTCAAATGTGACCGATCTCTATTCAATTCCGCTTCTCGTCCACTACAACCCGGCAGTGATTCAGGTGGAAGAAGTTCGCAACGGAGGATTTCTCTCGGGCGGAACGCAGGAAATTGCCATCGTCCAGCGAATCGATTCGCAGCGCGGCGAAGTGGTAGTCTCCGCCACGCGCCAGCCCAACACGCCGGGAATAAATGGTACTGGAACGCTGCTGGGGTTTGTTATCCGCGCGATTGCGCCGGGCAATTCGTCGCTCCAGATATTGCAAGTGAATGCTCATGATTCGCAGCAACGGACAATTCCGATGGTGTCCGGAGAAGCCACGATTCAGGTGCAGTGATCGAGATGAGCAGGATTTTCAGCCGTCAAGTTGTAGGCAGTTCCCCTCGGCCGCAAGTTGTCAGCTTCCGGATTTTTCCGGAGCGCGCGCCCCCGCGCGACAGGCATGACGCTGATCGAACTGATCCTGGCTTGTGCGATTCTTCTGGTGTTGGCGACAGCGGCGATTCCTTTGGCGCGCGTCACCGTGAAGAGGCACAAAGAGGATGCCCTTCGTTACGACCTGCGGCAAATGCGCGACGCTATCGATCGCTACAAAGACGCGGCTGACAAGGGACAAATTCAAGTTCAAGCCGGCACCGAGGGATATCCGCCCGATTTGCAGACATTGGTTCACGGCGTGGCGTTAACCGGGGTTACCGGTAAAAATGTCCGGTTTCTGCGCAGAATTCCAATCGACCCGATGACTGGAAATCAAGATTGGGGAATGCGCTCCGTCCAGGACGACACGGATACCACTTCCTGGGGCGGTACGGATGTCTTCGACGTATTCACCAAGTCATCCGGAACCGCACTGAACGGCACGAGATACTCGGATTGGTAATTGCGTTTGGGGGTTGGGCAATGATGCACAGGGATAAATGCAAATCGAATAGTGACGCTGGGCACCGCGCAATTCAGCGCGGGTTTACGCTGATTGAATTGATGGTTGTGATCGCAATTATCATGATCCTAGCTACCATTGCCGCGGGAAACTATCAAAAATCAGTTATACGGGCAAAAGAAACGACACTGCGCACCGACCTGAAGGTCATGCGCGATGCCATTCAGCATTACACAGAAGACAAAGAAGCGGCGCCGTCATCGCTCGATGATCTCGTGAGCTCGCACTACATCCAACAGATTCCAACCGACCCGATGACGAATGCGAAAGACTGGAACACGGTCTCGGAAGATTTGGACGTTAGCCCGGAACAAAGCGCTTCGGGAATCACGGACGTGCACTCGGCATCAGACAAAATATCTCCGTTCGAGAATGATCCTTACAGCTCGTGGTGAGGGGCTGGCCCCGCCTGTGAAACGTGGCGCTGATTCGAGGGCACCGGGGTGCAAGGCGCTCAAAAATTAGTGGTTGGGTTGATTTGACCGCACCACGCACATCCGCTATCATGTTTTCGCGGGGTGGAGCAGCCTGGTAGCTCGTCGGGCTCATAACCCGGAGGTCGTTGGTTCAAATCCACCCCCGCAACCATCTCCTTTCTTCCTCTTTACCTGCTATATTCCTGAGTCCGAAAACCGGCCTGACATTTTTTCGGTGGGACGGCTTACTTTCTACTTCGTCTGGGGCGGATTCGCAAAACCAGTCGCAGAGCTGATTCGACCGTCGGGTCCGAGCACAAACACATTGGTGCCAGCTCATCAGTTCCCGGCCGTCGGCGCCGCTCGCGATCCAGTCTGCGAGCACCACGCCTTGGCACTGACGCGGCTGGCCCTTGCGCCGCATTCGCACACCTGGCATGAACCGCTGGGCGGCTCCCGCGTGAGCCGAGAGATCCGTCAAGCCGTCGAGCAAGCTGAAGCGGTCGCGGAAACCCACATCGGGCGTAGCTATTTTGGCGAACGCTTCTCCTCGAGCACGGTCATCCGTGACAGCCCATGCTTCAAACCATCCGTCCACGACACCGGCCGAATCCGCGAACACTTCATCGGAGACCATGTTTGCGAAAAGCGAAAGCTGGAAGCGCCATCCTTGCACGTGCTCGTCACGCACCGCCGCCTCGGGAAATTCATGGAGAAGATGAAGGCGGGTGCCGGCTTCGCATGGTTCCAAAGAGATGGTCACGCGTGAGCTGCCCGGGGGAATCGGCTTGCCAGTGGCAAATCCGTAGGTGAACACGATGCGTTCCGGTGGAACCACTTCGAGGACTTCGCCAAGCGCTTCGACTCCACCGGGGTTGCGAATGAGGACCTTTCCTCCGGCGCGAGCGTCAATAGTGGAACCGACGCCCCACCATTTTGCCCATCTCGCGCTGTCGGTGAAGAAACGGAAAACAATCCCGGGCGAAGCTTGAATTACGACTGAGCGATCTAGTTTGTGCGTAAGCGGTCCCATGATTTGGCAACCTCCTAAGTTTTTCTCCGTCGGCGGCGCGGACGCGGGCCGCGACGGGACTCCTCCAGCTCGGCCTCAAGCTTTAGGCTCCAGAGCTTGTCATCCCACATACGTTCCAGCATCTCACCCAACGAACCGAGCGCCTCGCGGCGGGCGCGATAAAACCTTTGACGGCTTTCAGCACGCGCTTCCACCAGGCCATCTTCGAGCAAGGACCGGAGTTGTAGGGAAACGGCTCCGAAGGTCACGTCCGGCATCGCTCGATGAATGGTTCCAGCACTCAGTTCCTCATTCCAGACCAGGCGGAGAATTTCACGCCGGCGGGGGGACGCGAGCGCCGCGAGAACTGTGGCTTGCGAGGACATATCGTCATTTTAGATAAAACTAAAATGATGTCAAGCACTATTCTCAGGCGGCCCGACCGCTGCCGGATGACCCAACGCCTATCCAGATGCGACGATTTCAGGTCTCACGGCTGCGTTTGCGGATTCGGTGGATCGGAGGGAACGGTGTAAGGTTTTCCTTCACGCAGATAGAGGCGTGACGCCTCCTCGCGGTTGAAGGGTCTGGCACCGCGGCGGCCGAACACTGACAATTGATTGCCGCTTTCGTCAACGGCGCGATCGCGATCGGTTCCTTTTGAAATCGCAAGCGCGGGGCCGGCCGTGCGGTACGTAGCGATGAGTTTGGGAGTGGGGCGCGGGCTAAATCCGTAGGCGTTTGGGGAATCCTCGGGCGACAAAATTTGCAGAACGCGGAGGCCGTTGGCGCCGTCGGCGACGAAGGCGAAAGCGCTGGCGTCGACCATTCCGATTTTCACGTCGTGTACGTCATTCAATTTCCCGTCAGCGGAAAACATCTGATCGAGTTTTGGGTGCTCGGGCCGTTCGACATCCACAATCGCGAGCCCTTGTTTGCCGGCGGCGATGTACGCGTATGTGCGCGCAACATAAATATTACGGGCATCTTGGAGCGCCACGGTGGCGTTTGGCAAGATGCGCGGATGATCCAGTTCGCGTAACGTCGAGAACTTTCAGTCCGTTGCGATCGACAACGAAAGCGTAGCGGAACTGGATGGCGATTCCCTGTGGGTCGTTCAATTCCGGCGCGCCAATTACGGCAGCGACTCGCGGTTGCAGACGGCTTGTCGAGGTCTACGACCACCAAGCCGCGGTCGCACAAAATGTAAGCGTACGTGCCGGCGATAGTGATGCGTCGTGCGCCGTTCAAGATTCCCTCGGGATTGAATGCGAGAGCGCGTTTCAGAAAATTATTTCTTGGATCGCCATCCAGGAGCGTGCTTACACCGGGGGTTTTGCTTTTTGGGTTCGAGTCTCCGATGACCACCAGGCCTTCATACTTGTCCGCGACGTACAGGTAAGCGTAAATCGGGTGAATCGGCTGCTCTTCGTTTTCAGGGCTGCGCGTGCGAGCCGGATCAATCGCCAGCGTGGAGGGGCTCGCTACCGCCATGGCGTATTTTGTCTTCACGTAAAGCTGCTGGCCCAGCGGCGAAACGGGCGCGGTGATTGTGCGTTCGGAGAAACCCTTGTTGTCGATGTTGGCTACGTCGTAAGCCCGGAAACCTCCCTTCCCCAGAGCGGCGTACAAATATTCCCCGCGAAGTTGGACGTCAAGAACGTTTCCGAGGTGATGATAAGCTTCCTTCAACTGCCGGTCGCGTGCGACGTGCTGGCGAAAATCTTCAGGGTACGCAAGACGCTGCAAGTAACTGCCGATGATCGCGGGCGGCTCATCGTGTTC
Source organism: uncultured Acidobacteriota bacterium (assembly GCA_963830375.1). Classification (GTDB taxonomy): domain Bacteria; phylum Acidobacteriota; class Terriglobia; order Acidiferrales; family UBA7541; genus Palsa-295. Next base: position 422,786 of record CAWHMJ010000001.1, on the reverse strand, counting down.
GGCCACGGCGACCGCATCGAAACCTTTGGCGCCGTCAGCCACATAAATGTAGCGGCCCATGAAGTTCAAAAGGTTAGTTCCCTGCAGCAGGACTTGCGCCATCCACGCGTTGTTGTCATTGCGGTCGGAAACGTGGCAATCGTCGCAAGTCTTCGGTTTCTTTCGCTCGAACGGTGTGCGGGACGAACGTGCTGAAAGCGGTTCCGCTGAAGCCTTCGGCGGAAACGGTCTGCTGCATGTAATAGAGCCACTCGCGATTCTGGTTTTGCGAACTGACCAAAATGGCGCAAGAGGAACGCGCCGGCGCCACGCGATGGCCTGTTACAGTGCCGTCAATCCCCAGCATGAAACCGTCATCGCGCAAGACTTGGAAATCATAGAAGGTATAGTTGCGGGTGGTGAGGCCTTCATTGTGCAACATGGGCTTTTTCTGATTCGCCGTCATGGAGAGGTGACAACCGAAACAGTTCGGCGTCCAAGAAGTGTGGCAGGCGTAGCAAGTCATGCGGCTATTCGCGTGGGCGAGCTGCGAGCGAATCCGCCGGAACATCGCCCCAAGTCTTGCCGTCTGCTCGAATGGTTTTCGCCCAGCGCGATTTTTCGCTGTAGTGAGGATTACCCGGCGTAATTGTGTCGAGAACCTGAACGACTTCCCATTCTTTGCCGGGCTCTACCATCGACCGCTGATATAGTTTTCCGCCAGTCCACTCGAAGCGCCGGTTACTCCAGGGAGTTCGAAGCGCGTCTAGATGCGTGCCGCCCAGCGGCGCTGCAGCACCTGATGAGATCAGCGTGGCGCGCTTATCCACGCGTGCCGTGGCAATCCACGCAGTCGAGTTCGGTGGCGGCGCGCGGCTCGCCGTACAGTTTTCCATTGCCATGATCGTCCTGCTCGAAATGGCAATCCACGCAATGCATTCCTTTCTCCAGATGGATGTCCGCCAAATGCACTGCTTTGCCGAATTTCTCCGGGTCATCAGGAGACACGATTTTATTTCCCGCGTCGAGCAGATTCCCTTTTCGATCGCGTTTGTAAACCGCGCGAAAAACCCAGCCATGGCTGTGGAAGTCGGCGAATTGGCTTTGCTTTAGCTGCTTGTTGAATTGCTCGCTGCCGATATTCTCCAGGAACTTGGGATCGGCCCACAGGCCTTTTGCCGCGGCACCTTCGGGATTTCTGATCGCTACTTCATATTTCTGTTCTTCCGTCGGATTCCGCTGCGTTTTCGGATACATGAATTCGCCATCCGCTTCGTTGTCCCACCAGGTGTAGCCGAAGTAAGTGGTTTCCATATTCGTTCCCGGATGAATATGGCAGACCATGCATTGGCTGGACGGAATCGATCTCGTGAACGTATGGCGAATGGGATGTCCCTGCTCGTGCCTGGGAATAGTGGTGTCGGAAGATGCGCTCTCTCCCAGATTTCCATACCGCGCGTAGCCGGCGGAGTGCTGCGGCGAACGATCGTTGGCGTAAACTACGTGGCACGCCGTGCAGCCGCTGCCTCGAAAATCACCGGGCTGGTCGTTCGTGCCGGGCAGCGAAAGAAGAGGATCGAGAAGGCGCGTTTTTTGCAGTCCGAGAAAAACTGGATCGGTGCGAAGCAGAGTGCCAAAGCCGCGTTCGCCCAATTTATCGTCCGGACGGCCGGATTCTTCCTCGCGATTGGGATTTCCGATTTCACCTTTCTTCCCGCCGCCGCGTTCGAATACGCGCAGCACGTTGCCGGGTTGAGAGGTTTCCCAGCGGTCAAGAGGCGTCAGCTCGGGCAAAACGCCCTTCAAGCGAGTCTCTTCCGGCGTCGGAGGCGGGACAGTCTTGATTGTTTGCGGCAATCCTTCGGCCGAGTAGCTTTCGCCAAACCGCGTGTTCTTGAAAGGAACGGAGCCGTTGTTGTAAAGCGCCGCGCCCCACAACATGCCGCCATGCGTCATCATGCTGCTTTTCACTTTGAGAACTTCGGACGCGTGGCATCCCGCCGTTCCGCAAGTTTGTGCCGCAACGCGCAGATCACCGGGGTTCACAAAACGGACGTACTCATAACTTTCGCGCAGCCATTTGGTGTAAGGGCGCACTTGATTGGCCGAGCTGTCAGCTAACTGAGCTTCGCGTGGCTGCGGGTGCGCTTTTCTCTTAATCTGCTCGTAGGTAGCGGAATTTTCCGCGGTACCTGCAGGAAGGCTTGCGGTTGAATCTCCACCATGGCAATCGGTACAGGCCAGGCGAACCGTTCTCGTCGGATGCATAGTCGGCTCATCCGTGCTGACGTGGCAGCTAACGCAACCCGCGTTCTTCTGCTCCACGTCGGCTTGGGTCTGGCTGATGAGGCTAGACTGCTGGACTTGGGAACGCGCGTTTGGGCCGGACGCGAGCCACAGCGCAAATCCCGACGCGAAGAGTAGCGCGCAACCGGCAATACGCCGTCCGCCGAAGTGCCGCCTCCGCAAATCTTTCCGAGATGCACAGCCACGCCATGAGCAAAGCTCCCAAACTCTCGCGCTTAATCTCTCAAAACTGAAACCGCAAATCGGTGAAAAGTGAAAATAGTGTTCTTCCGGTGTAAATGTCGCGCAAACCTTGTCCTGGGATCAGAGTTGCAGCGCCTGCGGTGATGGAAATATTTTCCGTCAGCGGCGGCCGGTATCGAACGCCGACGCTCGAATCGACCCCAATGGCATGGTGAATTGGCGAGTCGAAAAGAACCAGTTCCAGCGGCTCGGTATCCATGAAGCGCAGATAATTCACGTTCACAAATCCGCGCAATTTGGGCGTTATGTCAAAATCCGCGCCAACGTTCGCCAGAAAAATCCCAGGATTCACAAAATTGGACTGGCCTTCGTCCTTGTTCGAACGCAGGTCCGGAATCAGGCTGTTGCCCGAATTGAGAGCTACGCCTGTACCCGTTAGCCGAATGCTCTCGCGATTCCACAGGCTGAAAATTCCGCCGGCGAATTCGGGAAAATCGTCAATAGAATCGAACCCGCGCGCGCGACTGCTTTCGGGATGAGCCGACCCGGAAGAATAAAAGGCGGACGTTTTGAAGCGTATCCAATCTTTGTCAACGGAGAGCTCGAGCGCTGCCATTTGAGCATTGATGGTGACGGCGCGTCCGGCGATGCCATTGAAACTATCGTTCCCGAAAGCCTGGTAGAAGGCATGCGTCAGATTTACGGGACCGATGTGGCCGTCTCCGGTCCATCCAATATAGGCGGCGTGGATGCTGTGCGGATGCAGAACCCCTTGGGAAAAAACCGCGCCGATCGGGGCCGGCCGAACCAGAAAACCATTCTCGTCGTAATGAATGGTGGCATCGTCTTTATTGTAGTGAACGCTGAACTGGGCTGTGTAACCCTGAAAGAGGAAATCCTGGCGATAAACGTTAGCGATGATTACCTGCTGGTTCCTTAGCGCCATGGAATTCAAGCCGCTGTTCGTGTTTTTTTCGAGGAAGTTGAAATAGGCGAGATTGTATTGCCAGCGGTTTGATTCCAGATTGCCGAAAAACCGGATGCCCGGTTGCTCTTCTACAAAGAGAAAGCCGCGGAAGTCGCTGTTAAATCCCTGAATGCCGGCGCGCACGGAAACAAAATCGAAATTGGGGCTGAGATCGCGAAGTTTCACTTCCGCGAATGCTTCCTGCAAGCCGATGTGGGAATCCAAGCGCGTCGTGCCTTTGGTTACGTTCACGTTAACGATGCCCAGCTCCTGCACATCCAGATAATTCACGCTAATCGCTGGAGTGATGCGAATGCGCCAATCCACCGGACGGAAAGAAGTGTCTCCGTGAAACAAATCGAAGGAAAAAAGAAATACTTGGTCTACAAACGCTTGATTGCCGTTGCCGAAGAAACCGGTCGTTCCGGGAGCCGCTGTGCTTACGCCGGTCGGCGTCGGCAACCGGCGCCCGTCGAAAAAAGTGTCGCTGATGGCGGTGAAGTTAAAAAATGTTTGCTGGCCGAAGATTGGCACATCGCCCTTCAGCTTGTTCGTGTCGAAAGGATCCCAGAACTTTCCCTTCACGTAAGGATGCTCGCCGCCCGTGCCGTAACGGTTCCAGTCAGGCATGGTCAGAAGCCAGCGGTCGGGCTCCGAACTGAAAACTGGGAAGGAAGGCGGAGGGGGCTCAGGAGCGGGCATATTTGCACCGAGCTCGAGTCCCAAGTTCTGTTTCATCTCTGGGTAGCCAATGGCGGGCGGGCCTTCGCCTGCCGCCGCATTATTTGGAGCGGCCCGTGCAGGCAATTGCGGCAGAGTGGTTGAAGGCGCGACCGTTATCGGAATCGGCGTCAGCTTTATTTCCCGAATCACAACGCTTCCAGCATTCACTTGGATGCCGTCTTCTGCAAATTTCGCGTAACCCGGCGCATCGACGCTCAATTCATATTCCCCCGGTAACACGTCGATAAACCGGAATACGCCTTGGGCGTCGCTGCTTTTCCTTTGCTCCTGGCCGGTCGCGATATTTCGCAAAACGACGCTCGCGGCAATCACGGGCACCTCGCCGCCGTCACGGACGGCTCCCTGGAGTGCGCCCGTTTTCTGCGGCGCTTGCCCCGGAATACGCTGCTGAGTGGAGGCTTGTTGAATAGGGCTGAAAATTCTGTGCCATGGGTTGGATCTAGCGCGGGTATTACCAAGCTGCCGGCACCGATGGGTGATGACCAAAACAAAACAATCGCGGACAAACATGCGAGCAGGTATCGAGCCACCGGTTTTCGCAAAAAAGTGTGGGATGCGGAGCGCACCCAAATTGTCCTTGGATGTCTTACGAATTTCACTTCAAGCAAGACTTAACGGTTGTTGCTATCACAGGTCTTTCAGACTGGGCAAGGGATTTCGGCCAGTAACTTTATGGGGATTCCCAACGAGGCCACGTCTAACGGGACATTGAGTGGAGGTCGAAGCTATGGTACGAATAGGCGCGACGCATGTTTAGAGCATTCCATCGCGAGAGAAAGTGCCTCCTTCTGCCATTCGAGTGGATCGCTCTTACCTTGTGCGCTGTGCTGTGCGCCTGCGGCGGAAATAGCAGCAGTTCCAACAGTTCGCCTCCTCCGCCGCCTCCGCCACCTCAAGCGCTCAGCCAGAGTGACGTGTCAGCCGTAGTGCAAGCCGCCGCGCAGGCGGTCAATTCGGACACGATGGCGATCGCGGTTGTGGACCGGCTCGGGCGCATTTTGGCTGTTTATAAGGAGCCGTCGGTGCCCCCGACAGTGGTGGGCAATTTCAGCCAGATGGTGGCATCAGACGACCTCGCTGTTTCCCTTGCTCGGACCGGTGCATTTTTTCAGCAACGACCAAGCCCCGCTGTCCTCACGCACCGTTCGCTTCATAAGCGGAACTCATTTCCCACCGGAAGTGATGAACACCGCCAATGGCGCGCTCTACGGGATCGAGAATACAAACCGCGGCTGCACTCTATCCAGCACACTTTCCGCCACGGTCCCGCCCTCCACCACGATTCTAGACTTAAGCCCCGGACTCGGGATCGCCACGGGCAAAGCAGACGTGGAGGACTCGCAACAAGCCGCTGTGAATCCCGGCGGAGTGCCTATATTCAAAGATGGGCAGGAAGTGGGAGGAGTCGGAGTCACAGGCGTGAGCGCGGACGTCGCTGAATATGTTGCCTTCGTCGCAGCCGGCATGATTGCCGCCGGTGGGCCTAGCACACAAACGGATCAGGTAGGGTTCCCGCAATTCCCTTCACCAGGCGTGGTTACGATTAACGGGATTACGCTACCATTTGTAAATCAAACTACACTTCCGTCTGGAGCAACCGCGCCAGGCACATTCAACGCCGCCTTCTTTTCAGTGGGACCCACGGCGAGCCCCGGTGCCCCGCCCGACGGGAATTTGATCACGCCGACCAATGGACCGCTGGGAGGCTTGACCGTGGCGCAGGTCACCGAGATCATCAACGCCGCTGTGGCCACGGCGAACCAGACACGGGCACAGATTCGCCTGCCGTTGGGTTCTAAGGCCAGAATGGCGATCGCGGTGAGCGATCTCGACGGCACGCTGATAGGACTGTATAGGATGCCGGATGCCACCGTGTTCAGCATCGATGTCGCCGCCACCAAAGCGCGCAACGTGATTTATTTCAGCGGCACGACTAGGACCGTGGCAGATTTGAATCAAGTTCCCATCGGCACCGCGGTGACCAACCGCACAATCGGCTTTGGCGCGCAGCCATTCTTCCCGCCTGGAATTGATGGTTCAGCGGCGGGACCGTTTTTCAATTTGTACACGCAAGACGTGGCCAATCCTTGCACCCAAGGATTCCAGGCGCCTAGCCCCAATCAAAGTGGAATCGTGTTTTTCCCGGGCTCAGAGCCGCTCTACATCAACGGTGTGTTGGTGGGCGGATTGGGAGTGAGCGGAGACGGCGTGGACCAGGATGATTTCGTGACCGCCGGAGGCGGTGTGGGATTTGAAGCTCCAGCGTCGATTCGCGCGGACCAGATTATTATCGACGGCGTACGACTGCCCTATCTGTCGTTTCCTCGCAATCCCACGCAATAGGCTCTCGACGCTCGCGCTAGAGCCTTTCAGTCTCCTGAGCTTCAAACAAAGCGCGCAGAAAATCAGGTTGCTATTTTTTTCGGTCCAGTGATTCTTCCGGATCTTTGCGGCGCCACTCGTCGATCATGTTGGCCACCAGCCCCGTCCATCCAGTCTGGTGGCTCGCGCCCAAACCGGCGCCCGTGTCGCCGTGAAAAAATTCATGGAATGGCAGGCATTCTCTCCAGTGGAGGTCTTCTTGGAATTTCTTGGCATTGCCGAACACCGGGCGCTTGCCATTGCGGTCCAGGCGAAAGATTCCGATCATGCGATCGGCGATCTCTCCGGCCATGGCGCGGAGCTTGGGGCCTCGCGAGCCACCCAAGTCATCCCCAAATGCGTCTGCAAATTTAAGCAGAGATTCAAGGATCAGGTACGACGTGGGGAACCAGACAGGGCCGCGCCAGTTTGAGTTCCCCCCTTTGATTTTTACGTCCGCTTCCGCCGGCGTGTAGCGCACTTCGTTGTTCGCGAATGCGAATGGAGAGCGTTCGTGGAACTTGGAAAGGCTGCGTATGCCTGCGGAGGATAGAAATTCTTCAGGGTCGAATAGTCGCTGCAGAATCCGGGTTAGTTGCGAACGGTCCACGATTGAGAGCACGTGACAGCGAACTCCGTCTCTAATGTCCGTATGGCACGCGTGACCGACCAGATCGGGGCGGTTTTTGATAAACCAGTTCACATTTGCTAGGAAGTGCTTCAAGTGCTTTGACTCATCTTCGCGAATAAGTTCCACGCCCAGCATGGGAATCAGCCCGACCAGCGAGCGCACGCGGAATTTGTGAAATTCGCCGCTGGAAAAGCGGAGAACATCGTAGAAGAATCCTTCTTTTTCATCCCACAACTGGTAGTCGCGCCCGCCCATTTTCTTCATAGCTGCGCCAATACCGATGAAGTGTTCGAAAAACTTGGTCGCAAGGCCTTCATACACGGGGCGGTCTTCGGCTAGCTCAAGCGCGATACGCATCATGTGCAGGCAGAAAAATCCCATCCACCCGGTGGCATCCGATTGCTCCAGAACCGCGCCGGCGGGAAGTTTCTCACTACGGTCAACAACTGTGATGTTGTCAAGCCCGAGAAATCCGCCTTCGAAAACGTTGAGCCCTTGACTGTCGACCTTGTTCACCCACCAAGCGAAATTAATAAGCAACTTGTGAAAGCATTTTTCTAGAAAGTCCTGATCCGCGTTGCCGGTGCGTTCTTTCTCCATCTGGTAAATGCGCCAGCAGGCCCAGGCTTGCACTGGCGGATTCAGATCCGAGAATTCCCACTCGTAGGCCGGAATCTGGCCGTTGGGATGCTGAAATTGTTCGAACAGAAGAACCCACAAATTTTCCTTGGCCTCGCGAATATCGACCAGCGCCAGCGTGACGCAATGAAATGCCAGGTCCCAGGAGGCGAACCACGGATACTCCCATTTGTCCGGCATGAGCATCACGCGCATGGAATTCAAATGACGCCAGTGCACGTTGCGAATTTCCTTGCGTGACGCCGGCGGAGGAGAATTGGGATTTTCGCCGTCGAGCCAGAGGGCCACGTCGAAAAAATAAGCCTGCTTATTCCAAAGCATGCCCGAGAGAGCCTGACGTTGAATCATGCGTTCTTCCGGCGATGCGCCGACGGGATGGATGGTGGAATAAAATTCGTCGGCTTCTTCCCTTCTCTGCTTAACGGTCGCATCCACGCTCGCAAGCGGAGAATCACCGCTTCCCACTTTCTTGTCCGTCAATCGCAAAGGTAAAACCACTGATTTCCCCGCGGGGATTTTCAGTGCGTAGTGGAAGCATGCCTTGGTTCCGGCACGTTCCGGGTTAACGCAATTTTCACCGCTGATTACATGGCGGTGAAAGGCGTCCTTCGCGTGTGCCTTTCGGTTAGAGTGGCCCGGGCCGAACACGCGGTCGGCATTGGTCTCGTTATCCGTGAAAAGTATTTCCTTGGGAGTGGGGCCGTAAAGACGCATCAAGCCCAGGCGATAATCCACCTGCAGATTCTCCAGAGGTTTTGCGGCAGTGCAGTCTGCCTCAAGCACCACAGAGCTCGCGAGCGCGGCTCCTTCCCGAATTGACGGTTCCGTTCCCGCCACCGCGGCCCACGACCAGGTGTTTCGAAACCACAAATGCGGAAGAATATGCAACACCGCGTCTTCCGGGCCCCGATTGAAAGCCTCGATGCGTATGCAGATGTCTTCGGGATCTGCCTTGGCATACTCAACGAAGATATCGAAATACCGGTTGTCATCGAAAACGCCCGTATCGAGCAATTCGAACTCCGGACCTTGTCCGGCGCGGCGCCGGTTTTCTTCTACTAGATGGGAATACGGGAACTCAGCTTGCGGGTATTTGTAAAGCATCCGCATGTAGCCGTGCGTGGGAGTGTTGTCGAGGTAGAAATAATATTCTTTTACGTCTTCGCCGTGATTGCCCTCGGGAGAACTCAGCCCGAACATTCTCTCTTTCAGGATCGGGTCGCGCCCGTTCCAAAACGCGAGCGCAAAGACCAGAAGCTGGTACCGATCGCAAATCCCGGCGATTCCATCTTCGCCCCAGCGATAGGCTTTGCTGCGCGCCAAATCGTGCGGTAGGAAGCTCCAGGGATCACCATTGGCGCTATAGTCTTCGCGCACGGTTCCCCAGGCGCGTTCGCTGACGTACGGACCCCATCGCAACCAGCGCGGAACCGAAACTGGGTCGGATTCCTCGAGCCTCTTGTGTTCGCTGGATTGCTGGCTGGGTTTCTTGGGCATCGCAGGATTAGCGCAGAAGCGCGTTCACCTGTTTCATCTGATCGGCGAATCGAGCTGGATCGTATGCAGACGGATTCTGCAGCTCTTGAAACAAGCCTTTGATCGCGGCGCGCAACTGGTCGGAATTTTGCAATTTTTCGTTCCGCTCGTAAGCCAGAAAAAGGGATTGAATCGCCATGGCGGCTTGCGCTGCGGAATGCTCGCCCTGGCCGGAAATATCGTCGGCGTCGGCGGAGATTTTCTGCAGCAAATGCAACGTGATCTCAGGATCATAAGATGCGGAATTCATCTTGGCCAGCAACTCGTCCGCTAAATGCGCCGAATTTGTTGCCGACGCCGCAACCGCATCGCGGTCGGGATTGAGCTGGCTCATCAATTGCCCGAGGCGGGAAAGTTCGGAATCCAGCTTTTCCGCATTCTCGCCATCGAGCTGATGAACAACATCGCGGAACACTGCGTAGCGCGAAGGATTCCACGGCGGGTTGCCCGGACGCCGTCCCGGATAGCCGCGGGCCTGGCGCCAACTCTGCTCCGGAGGAGTCAGGCCGTGATGGCACGCGTAGCATTGGAGTTCGGAGTATTCAGGCCAAATTTTCCCGCGCGACCGCGACGCGAGCCGCAGCAGAGACTGCCGGAGTTGAACGGCTTGCCCACTGGTAAGCTCGCGAACGTTGTACCAAGGGTCCGTGCCGGCGGCTTCGCCCGGCTCTCCAGGTTCTTTCCAGTGGCGCGGCATCACGTCGGAAAAAGTATCCAGTTCGAAGAAAAGATCCGGATGGCCGGCGGCGATCATTTCGTGATCCACGGACTTTTCGTCGTTGCCCAGGTGGCACGAAAGGCATTTCTCACTGCGCTTGGTCAGATCGCGTGTGTCGTACATTCCCAGCGCGAGCGATTTTTGATGCGTCCAATCGCGCTCCGTGTGCGGGCCCAGCCATCCGGCTGCCGGTCCATGGCAACTTTCGCAGCTAACCCCCTCGCTCAACTCGAACGTGCGGCCGCGTTCGCTCTGCGGCACATCGAGCGCGTGGCATGCCAGACATCTGGGTGCGGTTTCCGCGGCGCCTACGCCAAGAATCTTAGCCATTCGCTCCCCAATTGGGCCGGTCAGAGCTGCGTACGCTTTCGAGTGTTTGTCCTTTACGATCCAGATGCTGTACTCATTCTGCAGCACGCGATTATCGCTCCGCGGAACGATGCTTCCGTGGCAGGTCGTCGACGCACAGGAACCGGGTCCTGTGTATTTGCCAATTGCGTCGTCAGGCTTCGCTGTCGCGGCCGATGAATTGGCGCGGCTCTGCGAATAGGCATCCACGGGAAAAATAGAAGCGAAAATAGCGACGATCGCGAGAAGAATTGGAACCTTCACGGTGCGCGAATGCGCTGCCTTAAGTCTCGTTGTCATTTTCCGTTTGGCAGGACGGCCACGCGCCGCAGAATCAGTTGAAAAAACTCAACAGCCGAATTTTTATACTACCCACCTCGACTTAAGTCAACGACATCAACTTTCGCTAGTGTCCTAATTCGAAGTTCGCTGCATTACGACGCCTTTTGGCGCCTTTGATATAGCATTTGAGAACTTATCTCGATTCCGTTTCTGGACTTGCCACCGGGATTTGTTATATCAATCATGCTTAACGCCCATCTCTCGGCTGCAAAAGTTTTCAGCGCGAAGGATTGAATTCCTCCCGGTGCGAGGAGAGCGGCTTGATTTTCGAAGACCTCAGGGAGATTCAGCGCCAGTTCGGATATATACCCGCCGAGCAGCTCAGGAGCTTTGGCCAGGAAAATCGATGTACCTCTTTCTCGACTGCATAGCGTCGCCAGCTTTTACCCGCATTTCCGGCTGACTCCGCCGCCGCGAGTGGACGTTCGCGTCTGCCAGGACATGTCCTGCCACCTGCGCCAGGCTTGCAGCTTGCGCGCCAGTTTGGACGATGCATTTCCGCAGGCGAACAGCCCGGACGTTCGCGTCAGCGGTGTTTCCTGCCTGGGGCGGTGTGACGAAGGTCCCGCCGTTTCTGTCAACGACCGCATTTATGGCGCAGATGACCGAAGAGCGAGTGATGGTAATGATCGGCGACGCGCTAGCGGGTAAAGCTTTGCCGCACCCTGCGCATCCGAAACGTGACGCAAAATGCGCCTCAGATCCTTACCAAAATGAAATCGGAGCGCGTTATGCCGTCGTGAGGAGCGTCGTCGCATCCCGCGATTGGAATTCTGCGTTCGCGACGCTTAAATCTTCCGGCCTCCGGGGTCTCGGCGGCGCAGGCTTCCCCACCGAATCGAAATGGCAGCTAGTGCGACAGGCGCCCGGCGCCGAAAAATATATCGTGTGCAACGCGGATGAAAGCGAACCCGGGACGTTTAAAGATCGCTTCATACTCACGCACCTGCCGCACATGGTTATCGAAGGCATGATCCTTGCCGGCGTGCTGACAGGCGCGCAGACGGGGATTCTGTACATCCGCCACGAGTACGAAGAGCAGGAAAAAATCCTGCAGGAAGAAATTCGAAAATGCAGAGAGCAAGGCCTTTTGGGGCCGAACATCCTGGGCAGCGAGTTTACTTTCGAGCTGAATACGTTTGTAAGCCCCGGCGGGTACATTTGCGGCGAAGAAAGCGCATTGCTGGAAGCGATCGAAGGTAAGCGCGCCGAGCCGCGAAATAAACCACCGTTCCCTGTCCAGCAGGGACTGTGGAACAAGCCTACCGTCATCAATAACGTCGAGACGTTTTCCAACGTGCCCTTGATCCTGCTCCGGGGAGTGGATTGGTATAAAGCGCAGGGCACGGGAGGATGCGCGGGACTTAAAATTTATCGGCGTGAGCGGTGACGTTGTGCGGCCCGGCGTTTATGAAGTGCCCATGGGCACGCCGGTGTCTGAATTGATTTTTCGCTATGCCGGTGGTCTTCCCAATGGGAAAAAACTGAAAGGTTTTGCGCCGTCAGGACCTTCGTCGGGATACCTGCCGGCATCCATGGCTGACGTGCGATTGGATTTCAAGTCACTCGCGGATGCCGGGTCCATGCTTGGTTCTGGCGCGCTGGTGGTTTGCGCCGAGGGAACGTGCATGTTGGACATGGCGCTGAACGCTACGCGGTTTTTCCGCAACGAATCCTGCGGAAAATGCGTTCCATGCAGAGTGGGTTCGCAGAAGATGGTTGACCTGCTTACTGGGTGGACCATGGGCGAAGGATCTTCGAGCGATATGGGGCTTATCGACGAGCTCTCCGACGCGCTGCGGCTGACTTCGATCTGCGGTCTGGGACAAGTGGTTCCGGCGCCAATCTCGTCCGTACTGAAGCATTTTCGCGAGGAAGTGGACGCACACTTGTCGCGCCGAGAGTGCCCGTCGGGCATCTGCTTCACGGCCGGCAAACGGCCGAATATAGCGGCGATGGCTTCGAGGCCGGCATGAGCAGCACCGGGCTCGTCGAACTGACGATCGACGGAAACAAAGTTTCGGTCGCCGCGGGTACGACTGTGTTTGACGCAGCCCGCCTGAATGGCATTGCAATCCCAACCTTGTGCCACCAGCAAAATGAAACCCCGGTAGGCGTGTGCCGTATGTGCGTCGTAGATGTGGGAGCGCGGGTTTTCACCGCGTCTTGCGTTCGCCCCGTCGAAGCGGGCATGGTGGTGAACACGAATTCCGAGAAAGTGCACCGTGCCCGGCGGACGCTTGTTGAACTATTGATGGCGGACCATCCGAGCCCTTGCACGCGCGAGCAGCATTCCGGGGATTGCGAGCTTGAGGCTCTCGCCAGGCGCGAGAACCTGACGCGTCCGCGTTTTGCGCCGCACCGCACGGGGCGCGCGAAAGACAGCTCGTCGCCAAGTATCGCGGTGGATTTTGATTCTTGCATTCTCTGTGACCGCTGTGTCCGGGGCTGCAGCGAGATTCGCGACCATTTTGTGTTAGCGCGGATGGGCAAGGGTACGGCAGCGGGAATTGCTTTTGACGATCAGCGCGCCATGGGTGAATCGTCCTGCGTTTCATGCGGCGAATGCATGGTTTCCTGCCCCACGGGAGCGCTCACGAACAAGAGCTTCACGCATACGGCTCTCGGCACCGGCCCCAGTTTCGAAGCTGTGCCAGTCGAGGAATTGCAACAACTTCCCTTCTTTCAAGGCGTGTCGGGGACTTTCCTTAGCTTGAACCGCGGCGCGGTTGTGCGCCGGGAATTCAAGCGCGGAGACATAATTTGCCGCGAGGGCGAATATGGCTCGACGGCTTTTTACATATTCGAGGGAAAAGCGCGGGTTTCGATTTCGAATCCCATGGCCCATGTGAAAACCAAGGGCGCGGTGAAGAAATTCCTGGGAAAACTTTCCAGCAAGCTCGCGCAGCGCCAGCAAGATCAGCGGGACGAAGAAACCTATAAGCGCTGGATACCCATCGACGCGCCGGTTGATCTCGATTACGACAGCCCGGTGGCGGAATTGAATCCGGGCGATCTGTTTGGCGAAATGACTTGCATGAGTTTGTATCCCAGGTCAGCAACGGTGCGCGCCGAGACCGATTGCACGATGCTTGAGATGCTGCGAAACGTTCTCGACATCATGCAGCGCAACAAGAATTTTCGCGCGCAGCTTGAAAAATCCTATCGCCAACGCGCCTTGGACAGCCACTTGCGCGCGGTTCCCGTGTTCGCGGAGTTGACTGACGAGTTCATCGGCAGCTTGCGCGAAAGTGTGGAACTCGTTCGCTATTCGCCGGGCCAGGTGATTTGTCGCCAGGGCGAGCCAGCTGACTGTTTTTACCTTGTGCGCATCGGCTTCGTGAAAGTGACGCAATCCCATCTGGGCGGAGAGATGGTGATGGCCTATCTTTCGCGCAGCGAATATTTCGGAGAGACGGGTTTGCTGCGCGAGGATGTGCGCACGGCGACCTGCACGGCGCTCGATCACGTGGAGCTGGTTCGAATCGGCGCGCACGATTTCAAGCGCATGCTCGCGGAGTTCCCTGAAGTGCGACGGAAATTGGAGGTTGTGGAACAGGAACGCGCGCAAATGAATCGCGAAAGGCTTTCCGTGTTGCAAAATGTACCGCTCGACGATTTTCTGACGCAGGGCTTGATGGAAGCGCAGAGCCTCCTGTTATTGGACCTCACGAGCTGCACTCGTTGCGATGCATGTGTGCGCGCTTGCGCCGACGCCCACGACGGCGTCACGCGCCTGGTTCGCGAGGGGCTGCGCTTTGACCATTACCTGGTGGCAACGTCCTGCCGCCAGTGCCTCGATCCATTGTGTATGGTCGGTTGCCCCGTGGGCTCCATTCGCCGCCGCAATTCGCTGGAAGTGATCATCGAGGATTGGTGCATAGGATGTGGGTTGTGCGCCGAAAATTGCCCCTACGGGAATATCAACATTCATCCGTTTAACGTGATGGCGGAAGACCCGGCAGCGCCCGGGCACAAGAAAGCGATGGTGAAGCAGAAAGCTACTTCGTGCGACCTGTGCACTGAGTATGCCGAGCCGAGTTGCGTCTATGCCTGCCCGCACGATGCGGCGCATCGCGTGGATCCGCGGAAATTCTTTGCCGGGCTGCTGAATCAGGCTCCGGTTACGACCAAGCGTTAGCAAATTGCGACGGGCCAGACAAATCCAAAGTGCGCATTGATCGAACTCATGAAAAATGGCTTGCCGCTTCGCTCATCATTTTAAGCGTAGCAACGGCCGTTTACGTCGTATATGCGGCGCATTCGCCCGCTGGTCCGAGCGGCGGAAGCCCTGTGGGACTCGCTTTTGGAATTGTCGGTTCCGCATTCATGTTATTTGCAGGTTGCTGGCGGGACGTAAAAAACTTCCGGTCTGGCGATTAGGTCGCGCTCAGACTTGGATGCGCGGCCACCTGTGGCTTGGGCTGCTGAGTCTGCCGCTTATCCTGTTCCACGGAGGCTTCCGATTCGGCGGTCCGCTCACCAGTGTCTTGATGGTATTGCTCATAATTGTTGTCGCCAGCGGACTTTTCGGCGCTGCGTTGCAGCACTACATGCCGAACGTGATGACAGCCGAAGTATCCAAGGAAACTATATTCGAGCAAATCGATCACGTTCGCGCCGGACTTATCGCTGAGACCGACGAAATGATTGCAGCGACAGTGGGGTCAGGCAGCGCTCCGGAAACAAAACAATCGGCAAGGTCCGCTGCCGCTATTGGACAAACAACGGCTCTTGCCCCGGAAGCGGCTCTGCCGATTTCTACTTTCTACGCTAACGAGATGCGTCCGTTTCTGCAAGAAGAAGGGCCGCAAAACCAGCCGCTTGCCGACGCAAATACGGCGCGCACAGTTTTTGCGGAGCTGCGTACCCTTTTACCGCCCGAAGCGCATGACACGGTGAAACGCTTCGAGGAAATATGCGATGAGGAGAGGCAGTTGCGCAGGCAGGCGCGGCTCCATCACTGGCTCCATGGGTGGCTGATGCTGCACATCCCGCTGTCGTTCGCGCTGCTACTTCTGGGCTGCGTGCATGCGGTGATGGCCCTGCGTTACTGACTTTCGGGGAAAGAAGCGAGGAATCTTGCCGCGAGCAAAGCTAAAAACAAAAAAGCTTGCGCAGCGCATCGATCTGAATTACTTCAAGCGCCCGCATCCTTTTCGGCGCTTGCGTTTTCTTCTATCGGTCGCTGTGCCGGCGCTCGCGATTATCTGGCTGGCCTGGTACGGGCTGACCCGCAACAATCACGTTTACAGCAGCGGGAAGATGTCCGTGAGCCATGCCGTACTGACCGAGCAATGCAGCTCGTGCCATGTGAAAGAAGCCGGCGTTTTCAGCGCGAAAGCCAGCGACCAAGCTTGCGAAACTTGCCACGACGGCCCCATTCATCACGCGAACCAATTGTTTACCCCGAACTGCGCAACGTGTCATCGAGAACATCGCGGCAGCCTGCGGCTGGCTGCGACCAGCGACGCTAGTTGCACGCAATGCCACGCCAATCTTCGCGCCGCTGGCTCCGCAACGCGTTACGCACGAAATATCGACGGATTCGATTCCAGCCATCCCGAATTTGCGGCCGTGCGTGCCGGGAAACGTCGATCCCGGAACCATTAAGTTAAATCACCGAGTGCATCTGAAAAAAAATCTGATGGGGCCGAACGGAGTGGCCGTGCAACTCGATTGCGGCGATTGCCATCGTCCGCCTGCGTCCAATGAGCCATGGAGGTTCGGCGTGCAGCAGCCGAAGGCTTCCTCGGTCGCGCAGAAACAGGAACCTCCTTCGATCAATCCCGCCCGGGCCTACATGTCACCCGTCACCTACGCGCAGCAACTGCATTGCCTGTCACGGGCTGCAATTCGATAAACGTTTTGCAGAAAGCGTGCCGCACGATACTCCAACGGTGATTCACGCTTTTGTAGTGCTGAGGTTTCGGCAGTACATCGCCACGCATCCAGCAGAATTGCGCATTACAAATTCAGATCCGAACTTGCCTCAGAAACCCTTCCCTATTTCTCCTCGAGTGCTTACACCCGAGCAGTGGGTATCGGAGCGTGCGGCAGAGTCGGAACAGCTCTTGTGGAGAAAAACGTGCATGCAGTGTCATGCGCTAAGCTTTCCTACGAACCAGCCGCTTCCGGTGGTTGCAAACTCGAATATTACTGTCCGCTGGTTCCAGCATGCCGTGTTCAATCATGACAAACACCGGCTGGTGAAATGCGAGGAGTGCCATTCAGCCGCAAGAACGAGCCAGGAAACTTCCGATGTTCTTTTGCCGGGAATTCGGACTTGCGAGCAGTGCCATCATACGGGAAGCGAAGCGGCCGAAGCGCGATGTTTCGAGTGCCACACGTACCATGATTGGAGCAAAGAAAAACCTGCGCAGGGGAATTTCACTCTTTTCCAATTAAACCGCCGCCAGCCGCATGAAGCGAACGCGCAGACTTCAGTTGGAAAGTGACGCTCGTGGGAATTGATTTCGATCTGCTGACTAAGCGGCCGTCCGCGGAAAAATCTGGCTCCGCTTATGCCTTCGCTGCTTTCGATAGCTTGGCTTGCGGACGAAGCCGGCTGGGGGCCGGCCGCTCGCGGACCGCAGGCGAAGCGGGGGATTCTTCTATTTCCCGAACGTCGCTCATTTTGTAGAAGTTTTCCTTCTCGCATATCCGGCAGCGCAGATTCAGCGAAGGAAATCTCGCCTCGTTTCCATCGCTGGACGCGCTGCGTTCGGCTAGGACTTCCTTGTTCGCGATTCTAGCCGGCACGGCAATGGTCTCTCCGCAGGAACGGCATTGCACACCGTGGTACTTCTCCATCTTAGTCCCCAGAGTCATTGTGAGCCTCGTCAGCGGATAATTCGAAAAGGAATAGGATGCGGATTGTACCTGTTCTTCGCTGTGATTTGTAACTCAAATTTGCGGCAATTTACCACCTACTCGCTTCCCGCGCGAACCAGACACAAATGCCGCAATTTCAGCACTATAGAGAATGAGAACCACCGGCAACGCATGAAAATTGGTGATTTCAACAAACTCCCACAATCAAACCGCATACGCTGTTCTCGGCGATACCCCTGCAATCCCAATTCAAATTGTCGGCGCAAAATGCTAACCAGGGAGACATTGACGCGCATGTACAGGACCGAGTAGACTCCGTCCTGACTTCCCAAATGTACATTCAGGCGGAATTGTACAGATTCCACGGATGTACCACCGGAGTGCCGGATGAAAGCTGCTGCGGGTCGTCGCTCTTCAGGGCCGACTGCTGCTCGCATGGGAGTTGTCCTCTGTTGTCTGCTAATGCCATGCGCCTTTCTTTCGGCGGCACAATCGCCGCAGACCAGTCCCACGCAGCAAGCACCCGCGGCCCAGCCAGCTCCTGAAGTCACCACAACTCAGCAGGCAGCTCCTGCGCCGCAGGCTCCGGCCTCCTCGGACGCTACATCCGAAGTGAATACGCATGCGAGTACGCCCTTCGAGTCGCGTGTGAACTTGGTCCCTGTTCGTGTGGTGGTGCACGATTCGAATGGCAAAGCCGTAGCGAATTTGACCAAGGAAGATTTCCGGCTGTCGCAGGACCGCAGGCCTCAGACCATTTTGCATTTCTCCGTGGAAACCCCAGCCTCAGTTGAGAAGCAGGTTGTGCGAGGCGAGGCGGCCGGAGATCAGCCGAACGTCTCCGCTCCCGGAACTTTGACTCTTCCGTCGCGGTTTGTCGCGCTTCTGTTCGATGATGTGGAATTGAGCACGCAGGATTTGATGCAATCGCGTCTCGCCGCTCTGCGCTATCTCGACTCTGCCACGGAACCTAGCGAACGTGTCGGTGTCTTTACCACCTCGGGCCAGTCGCAAGTGGATTTCACGGATGATCGCGCCAAAGTCCGCGCAATGGTGCAACAGCTCATACCTCATTATATTGGCATGTACGATCCTTACGACACGACCCAGTGCCCTCAGATGGGGTACTACGAAGCCGACTTAATCATAAACCAACACGACGTACAGGCCACCATAGCCGCGACCGCGGACGCGACTGCTTGCAGCCAGAGTAATAATCCGACTGAGGGTGCGGCCATGCTGGTTCAATCAACGGCCCAGCAAATCGTACTCGCCGGAGAAAACAACACCCAATTCGTGATTCGGCGGTTAACGGAACTCGTTCGCCGGATGTCGGCTGTTCCGGGACAACGCAGTATTGTTTTTGTCTCTCCCGGGTTTCTGGTCACTTCGACTTACCAGTACGACCTTTTAGAGGTCATTGATAAGGCCACGCGCGCGAACGTATTCATTAATACGCTCGACGGACGTGGGCTCTACACCGTCGATGCGGGCGGCGATATCAGTCGTCCTCCGCCGAGATTTTCCAACTCGAATGCCGCGGCACAAGACGCGTTATACCGATCCCAGGAACAATCCATTCAATCGGATGTGCTGGCGAATCTCTCCGGCAGCACCGGTGGCTTTTACTTTCGAAATAATAATGACCTTGTCGCGGGATTCCGCATGACTGCCGCCGTGCCCGAAGTCACCTATTTGCTCGCCTTCTCTCCGGAAGCATTAAAATTTGACGGCAAGTTCCACCAGATCAAGGTGACACTGGCCACAAAAGAAAAATATACCATCCAGGCGCGGCGTGGTTTCTTCGCGCCCAAACACGGGCAAACTCCCGAGGAAACCGCCAAGCAGGATATTGAGGAGGCGGTTTTTTCGCAGGAGGAACAGCAGGGTGTTCCAATCGAACTTCAACTGCAATATTTCAAAAGCGGTGCTATGGATGCGAAACTCTCCGTGCTGACCCGAGTGGATGTAAATCACGTTCGTTTCGAAAAGACAGACGGAAGAAACCGGGATCAGCTGACTGTTGTCGCGGCGCTGTTCGACCGGAATGGAAATTTTATCACTGGAAACCAGGAAGTCGTGGACCTGCACCTGAAAGATGCAACCCTCGAGAAGCTGTCTCACACGGGCATGACCTTGAAAATGGGCTTCGACGTTAAGCCCGGCGGCTACATCGTTCGCTTGGTCGTGCGAGACTCCAAAGCCTCCGTGCTATCGGCAAAAAATGGTGTAATTGAGATACCGTAAAAGGGAAGGTGAGCGATGACTCAGCGCCGAGTGGCCTTGCTGGCATTTTTGCTGCTGCTTTTTCTCGCCGTGGGCGGTTTCGGAGAACGCTTGATTGGGTCTTTTGGGGTCGCGCAGGCGCACCAGGCTCCGCAGGATTCCCCTCAGCAACCGCCATCACAGGCAGCTGCTCCTTCCATCAAGACTGAGTCGCGGGCTGTGCGCGTTGATGTTGTCGTGACCGACAAGAAGGGCAATTACGTGCACGACCTGAAGGCCGACGATTTTAAGGTTTACGAGGACAATAAGCAGCAGCCGGTCACCAATTTCTCGTTTGGCGCGGATCCAAACGCCGCTGGCGCATCCGGGCGGCACTACATGGTGCTGTTCTTCGACAATTCCACCATGGATGTAGGCGATCAGGCGCAAGCCCGCACCGCCGCCGCAAAATTCATCGACCAGAACGCGGGACCCGATCGCGTGATGGCAGTTATGGATTTCGGCGGAACTCTACGGGTCGAACAGAATTTCACCGCCGATGCAACCCGGCTCAAGCAAGCGGTGCAAAATATAAAAACTTCTGCCGTCGATCCTAACGGAACCACTTCGAGCGGAGCATCTTCTTCCGGTGGACTGTCTATTCCGGGTTCGCTCTCGACCGACGCTGCTGTAGCCGATTTTGGAGTGCAGACCTTGTTGCTCGCAGTTCGAAGCGTGGCAAAAAGTCTCGCGAGTGTTCCAGGGCGAAAAAGCATGATCCTCTTTTCGTCCGGCTTCCCGCTTACTCCCGAGGCCGAGTCGGAATTAACCGCAACCATTGACGTCTGCAACAAAGCGAACGTCGCAATTTATCCGCTGGACGTCCGCGGTTTGGTGACGCCGGACATTGCGCCCGGATCCGGCCGCGGACCCTCGTCATTTATTCCCAACGGCAATATGCCTGGCGCTTCTACTCTGGCGTCCACGCACTCATTAATTGAAACGGAAAGACTTCAATCGACCGGCGCAGGCATCTCTCTCGCCTCTTTTCACGTCTCTCCTCCGTCTGAGTTAGCTTATCTTCAGCACGGCGGCGGGGGCGGTGGAGGGGGAGGCGGACATGGTGGGGGAGGCGGAGGCGGCACGGGCGGCACTGGTGGCACAGGCGGGGGTGGTGGCAAGGGCGGATCAGGTGGCACGGGCGGCACGCGGGCGGAAGCCATGGTGGAGGGGTTAACAACACCGGAACTTATGGCAACCCAAACAACACCCAGCCGCGAGCCATTGTTCCCGCGTTTCCGCCATCGGCGACCACGAATCAGCAAGTACTCTATATGTTGGCTGACGGAACCGGCGGTTTCCCTATTTTCGATACAAACGACTTGTTCGCTGGACTCCAAAAAATCGC
The DNA here is from genome assembly GCA_963830375.1 of uncultured Acidobacteriota bacterium. Taxonomy (GTDB): domain Bacteria; phylum Acidobacteriota; class Terriglobia; order Acidiferrales; family UBA7541; genus Palsa-295. The sequence continues at coordinate 401,584 of CAWHMJ010000001.1, read as the reverse complement.
GAACGAACAAAATGAGTACTACCTTCTAGGATATGTGCCGGCTGATTCAACGGAGGGCAGTTGTCACACTCTGAAGGTCAAGGTGGAGCGCGGCGGCGCGAACGTACGAGCACGCAGCGGATATTGCAACGTCAAAGCGACCGACATGCTGGCCGGTAAACCGATCGAAAAAGAGCTTGAGACGCGAGCCGCAGCTTCGGGAGCCGCTACCGCAGGCTCGCTGGAAGCACCATTCTTCTACACCTCAAATAACGAGGCCCGAGTGGATTTGGCTATGGAAGTTCCTTCTGCGACCATTGATTTTTCCAAGGTAAAGGGAAAATACCATGCAGATGTGAACGTTCTTGGCATCGCCTACCGGCCGGACGGAACGGTAGCTGCCAGGTTTAGCGACGAAATCAATATGGACTTCGAAAAAGAGGAATGGCAGAAGTTTACGCAGTCGCCGATGCGCTATCAAACTCAGTTCTCCGTCGCTCCGGGACAATATCGGCTGACTGTTGTTCTGTCGGGTGGCGCACAGAAATTCGGCAAATACGAGACTCCCCTCGTAATCGAGCCGTACGACGGAAAGACGTTCAGCCTAAGCGGACTGGCGTTCAGTAATCAAATGCAACGTGTGTCCGAGGGCTCCAGTGACTTGGATGCCGATTTACTTGCGGATCGCATGCCCATGATCGTGCAAGGCGTGGAACTGACTCCTTCGGGAAGCAATCACTTCAAGAAAACCGATAGAGTTGTTTTGTACGCACAAATTTACGACCCGAGTTTGTCCAATCCCAACCCTCCACTCGTGGGATGCCGGTACGTAATCATCGACCAAAAAACCGGAAAACAAGTACTCTCGACTGGTTTGTTCAGTGTGACTCCGTATGTGTTGAAGGGAAATCCCGTGGTGCCGCTAGCACTAAAAGTTCCGGTCGACACTTTTCCCCCAGGAGAATATCGCCTCGAAATGCAGTCGGGCGACGGAAGTGGGGCAATCTCACATGTTCGGATTGCGACATTTCAGACCGAGTAATCTCGGCAAAATGCTCTGGATTTACCGAAACTCGGCCTCACCATGAGGATCAGCCTCCGCAAACAAGCTGATGCTCTTCGGAAACGTTCTACTTGCTGGGAATTAGTTTTTCGGGTACAATAGCCTCCCCCGCACCGAGGACGATATGGACAAGTCTATATTCCATTCCTTCGGACTGCGCGAGAATCCCTTCAGCGTAAACCCGGATCCGCGGCACTTATTCCTAACTCGGCAAACTCAGACGACCTTGGATGCTCTGATTCAGGGCGTTCAATCCCGGCAGGGGCTCGTCCTGCTTACCGGCGATGTGGGGACCGGCAAGACAACGCTCATCAATTCCCTGCTCGAATGGCTGCAAGCAGAATGGAATACCGACGGCATTCATCTTCAATTCCCACCTTGAGGCCCGGGAATTATTTGAGTTGATGCTCGCAGATTTTCATATCGCGTCCGATGTGCGCTCCACGAGCAGCGCGGTGTCACACCTGCATGCCTGGCTGCTTGAGCGCTACCGCGCCGGCGAGACCGCTGTGCTTATTGTCGACGAGGCGCAAGGGCTTCCGTCACATACCATCGAGGAAATTCGATTGTTGCTGAATCTCGAAACGCCGAACGGCAAGTTACTTCAGATCGTTCTATCGGGACAGTCGGAGTTCAACGACAGGCTCAAACGGCTCGACCTGCGGCCGCTCCATCAGCGTATTTCACTTCGTTGCAGAACCAGCCCCATGACGTTGGAGGAAACGCGCGGCTGCATCCAGCATCGCCTGCGCGTTGCCGGTGCTCAGGATGATGCGCTTTTCACTCTCGAAGCCATGGATTGCGCTCATTTTTATTCGCGCGGAATTCCGCGGATAATAAATTTGCTTTGCGAACAAGCCCTCCTGAAAGCCTACTACAGCGGAATCCGCCCAGTTTCAGCAAGCATGATCGAGGATGCTTCGCGCGAGTTTCAATTCGACGGAGATCGCCCTATGCCACCGCGGCTGAAGGCGGACGAAGCGATCGGATTGCGCGCGAACCTGATTCCCATGCAATCGATGTCGAGTAAACCGACGATGACCTTTGCTGCGGCGGCGGGATTGGCCCCGGACGGGCGACAAGACCCGAAGACAGTCCGCGTCCCTGCACCCCCGGCCAAAGCGGAATTGGTCCGCCATCCAAAGGCCTCCGCCGACGTCGGCCAGATAATCGCTGAACTTTCGGCCGGCGCCAAAGCTAACGCCCCGGTCGTGATTCACCCCGCTGGCGCGAAAAGCAGTTCCAATCTTGCTACGGTCTCAAATCGCGCATCGATTTCCTCGCTGGCAAGAGCGAAGGTACTTCTATTAGCGTTCGTTGCAAAGAGCAGCGCGGAGTTTGGACGCCGAACTCGCGACGGATTATTTTCGCTACGATCCCATTATCGGCGCCGGTCTAACCAGTTCCTTGCGATGGCCTCGCCGGTTCTCAAGCGAATCACAACACCGTTTATCTCTTGGCTGAAGGAACCGCGGCCACCGACCCTGCTCGTGCGAACCAATTCAAAAACGCACGTTGAACCGCCCAGTCGTTTCTCGGCAGTAAGCAATAATCTTCGAGACAGAGCGGAGCCCATCGTCCGATGGTTGCAGACGCCGCTTCGTCCGGCGCAGCGACGCTAACTGTTTGTCGACCCCCGACGACCAAACAATTGCGCCTAATTTACGGGCGTTCCTGCAAGACCTGCCTTCTCCATGAGCTCCGCGTATTTTTTCGAGATATTGATTCAGCGCCTCCTGCTTCCTTGATTCCGGCCAGCCGAGTTCGCGCGAGAGAAGCTCGGCGACCACCGGCGCTGCTCTCATGGCATGCTTCCAACTATGCGCTTGGAGACCAATTCGGCGTGACAGAATGTCCTCGATTGAAACTGCCATTTCGTCTTGAATTCCGAAAGTTACCTCTGCGCGCAACGGCGCCAGGCCTTCGACGAGAGGTTGTGCGAGTTCCGGATTTTCTCTTGCCAAGTCCATTACGTTCGGAAGCGCGTGTGCCGAATTTTCCAGCCAAATGTCGCGCTGTCGACTCCGTCACACCATAGAGTTTTGTTAATGCTCGCCAGTAGTCCGTTGAATAACCGTCGGAACCCACAAGCCGGTGCCGGATCGTTTGGCACTGCGAAAGAGAAACGCCAAGGCATTTTTGCACGGCGTCGATGGTGTCCTGGGCCATGGCTCGATAGGTTGTCCATTTGCCGCCCATAATGCTGATTAATCCTGATTGCGAATCGAGTTCCACTTCATGGTTGCGCGCGATCTTCTTCGTGCTTTTTGTTTCGCTGGAACTAACCAGCGGACGCACGCCAACCATGCCGCCGACGATCCGGTCCGCGCTGAGGGGCTGCTCCAGGTAACGATTCAGATGCCGGAGTAGGTACTTCACCTCCTCAGCCTCCAGATGGAGATGATCGAGAGATTCAATTTCCTCGTCAGTTGTGCCCACCAGCACGCTTCCGAGCCACGGGATGGCGAACAGCACCCGGCCGTCCTCGGTTCTGGGGATCAGCATCGCTTCCCTGTCGCAAAGTACTTCCGGCGGAAGAACTACGTGCACACCCTTACTGAACCGTATGCGCTGAGGAACGCCCGCCGTCGCCATCTCACGAATCGCGTCCGCGTAAGGACCTGTGGCATTCACGAAACTACGCGCGTGGACCATGAAATCCCGGCGCGTAAGCTGGTCTGTGACTACAGCCGTGGAAAGCTTTCCTTCGGCATTCTTTTCAAATGCAACAACGCGCGCATAGTTCAGCGTTTCGCCGCCGGCCTCCGTGAAAGTCTTGACTAACGTGATGTTGTAGCGTGCGTCATCAAATTGACCGTCGGCATACACGACAGCTCCCACCAGGCCACGCGACGCAAGCATAGGCATTCGCTCAAGAGCCTTCTCGCGCGATATGAAAATACTTGGCGCGAGACCATCCCGGCCTGCCACTCGGTCATACAGTTTCAGGCCGACCGTGAAGTAAGCGACGTCGACCCAGCGATAGCAAGGAGTAAGGAACAGTCTCGTATTCGTCAGGAACGGGGCGTTCTGCAACATATAAATCCGCTCGTGGAGAGCTTGTTTGAGGACGCGATATTCTTTGAAATCGAAATTGCGAATTGCTTCCTGCAGGTATCGCACGCCTCCATGGACCATCTTCGTGGATGCGCTGGAAGCGCCGCTCGCAAAATCCTCAGCTTCGAGTTGCACCGTCTTCAAACCGCGAAGCTGCGAATCCAGTGCGCAGCCGGACCCGGTTGCGCCTCCTCCGATCACGCAAACATCGAAGGTTTTTCCCTCAATCGCTCGCAGGGATTCCTCGCGAGTTTTCATGCGCCCGCTTTTCCCCGCAGATGCGCGATAGCGGTTTGGAGACCCTGGCGAAGGGCCATCCTCGCAGATTATTGTTTCGAACGATTGGGTAACAGGCGAGATTATAATTGCGTTCATCGAGGAACGATCAGACGCTGCGCAAGAAGCCGGGCGTAAGATATCCGGACCCAGCGCGCGAATCGCCAGCGTATACTCGCTCAGGCCTTCGTTCCAAGCACAGACATTCCCGCGGCGGCGTTCTTTAGTGACGCCGCTTTCTGAGTGCAATCGTGCCACTCGCGTCCTTCGCGCCGAAGCAATTCCTCCGCTTGCGCCGGTCCCCAACTCCCTGCGGCATAGTTTGGAAAATCGCGCGGAGGGAGCGCCTTCCACAAATCGAGTATGGGTTGCACAATCGTCCACGAAGCCTCCACCATATCGGCGCGCTGGAACAGCGTGGGATCGCCCATCATGCAATCGTACAGAAGAGTTTCATACCCGGTGGACGGCGTGGTACCAAAATAGTCGGAGTACTGAAAGTCCATGTTCACCGCGCCAAGCCGCACAATGGGGCCGGGAACCTTGGCCTCGAAGCTCAGCGAAATTCCTTCATTCGGCTGAATATTAATCACCAGCTCGTTGGGCGCGATTTTTTCCACGGAGGTTTTGCGGAAAAGAACGAAAGGAGGCCGCCGAAAGCGAATCACAATCTCGGTGGAGCGGGTGGGCAATCTCTTCCCCGTCCGCAGATAAAACGGCACGCCCGCCCACCGCCAATTATCAATATTCAACGCGAGCGCGACAAATGTTTCCGTCGTCGATGCCGGATCCACGTTCGGCTCCGTTCGATAGCCCGGGACGTGTTTGCCGTCTATCTCTCCTTCCCCGTATTGGCCGCGCACGGCGTGATCCAGCACTTTCTCGGGATTCAGAGGCTGGACGGCGCGCAGAATTTTCGTCTGTTCGTCGTGCACCGCCTGCGCGTCGAAAGAAATCGGCGGCTCCATTGCTGTAAGCGTGATGAGCTGAAAGATGTGATTCGGCACCATGTCGCGCAACGCGCCGGCGTGCTCGTAATAATCTCCCCGCATTTCCACGCCGAGTTCCTCCGCCACTGTCACTTGCACGTGATCCACGTAGCGCCGATTCCAAACCGGCTCGAAAATGCCGTTCGCGAAGCGGAACGCCAAAATATTCTGAACTGTTTCTTTTCCAAGATAATGGTCGATTCGATAAACCTGGTCTTCGCGCAGCACCAGGCCTATTTCGCGGTTCAATGCGACCGCCGAATCAAGATCGTGCCCAAACGGCTTTTCGATCACCACGCGTTTCCATTTGCCGTTTTCTTCGTTGGTCAGTTTGGCTGCGCCAAGTTGTTTCACTACGATGGGGAAAAAAGTAGGGCTGGTGGCAAGATAAAAAAGGCAATTTCCGTGCGTGTTTTGTTCTTTTTCCACTTGGACGAGGAGATCGCCCAGTTTCTTGTAAAGCTCGGGATCCTTGAAATCTCCCGGCGTATAGTAGAGCCGCTTGACAAATTGATCCCACGAAGCTTGCTCCACTTCGCTCGTTGCGTACTCCCGAATCTCCTGCCCGGTACGCTGCCGGAAATCATCGGAAGAAAAGTTTTCGCGCGAGACGCCGATGATTGCAAATTCCTGCGGAAGTAACTTCCCCTTCGCGAGATTGTACAGCGCTGGAATCAGTTTGCGCTTCGTGAGATCGCCCCCCGCGCCGAAGATAACCATCGTACAGGGAGGAGCGGGGCGGCCAAGCGTTTCCTGCGACACATTCACCGCATCAGAATTCTGAGTCAAGTCTTCCTCCGCCTGAGCGTGTTATGAAAGCGCCTGCTGGATAGCCTGTTGCAAATTTGTAAGTGCGGCTGCCAGATCTCCCGTCAGATGCACGCGAAGAGCTCGCCGGCCGCGCTCGGTCAAGACGTTGAAATCCCCGCGGGCCTGCGCTGCTTTCACCACGCCAAATGTATACTTCTGGCCGGGCACACGAAGGTCGGAGGCGTCATCGCAAGTGATTTGCAAAAAGACGCCCGAGTTCGGGCCGCCCTTGTAAGCTTGTCCTGTCGAGTGAAGAAACCGCGGCCCGAAACCGAGGCAAGTAGCCACGTGCTTCTTATCGCGAACGCTCTGGCGTATGGACTGAAGCTGTGTTTGATGTTTCTCATTCCGCTCGATGTAAGCCAGCACGGCAAAATAATCGCCTGCCTTTAAACGATTCACGTGCGCGCGCAAATATCCGGCTAGCGTCGCGGCTTTCCCAACCGCTTGCTTTAGCGCTGACGCATTCTTATCGTCGCTGTAGAGCTTGACACCCTTGTCTTCGTAGAAAGGCGTTTCCTGCGGAAGCGAACCGGACTTCTCATATTCATCGGTCAATTTGCGCGTTTCGATCTTGCTTGCTTCCACATCGGGCTGGTTGAACGCATTGATACCGATAATCGAGCCGGCTACGGCCGTCGCGATCTCCCATCTGAAGAATTCCTGCCCGAGCTCATAATTGTTCGCCACTTGAATGCGGACCACCGGTTGGCCGGCTTTTTCCAGCGCTTCCACTCCCGCGTCTTGCTTTGAATCCGCGCCATCCTCGAGCCTTACATAAACGAAGACGCGGTCGCTGCCATACACATCCGGCGAACCAATCGGTTCGCGGTCCACCGGAATCAACCCTTTGCCATCTTTCCCGGTGGACTCGGCGAGAAGCTGCTCCAGCCACGCTCCCAGATCGGAAATTCCGGGCGAAGCAAAGAGGGTGACCTTATCGCGGCCCTGTTTCTGGAGCGTTCCCAGAATTGCGCCCAGAATCACGCCCGGATTTTCATCAGCCGGCACTACCGAAGCACATGCGTGGACCATTTCTTCTGCGCGATCGAGAAACTTTGGCACGTCCACACCTTGGATCGCCGCTGGAATCATTCCAAAGTTTGAGAGCGCCGAGTAGCGTCCGCCGATGCTTGGCACGCCGTAGTAGATGTGACGAAATCCATCGGTCTCGGCCACTTTCTGCATCTGGGATCCCGGGTCGGTGATGGCAATGAACCTCTTCCCCGCTTCGGTGGCGCCCGCGGATTGCTTCACCCGTTCGTAAAAATATTGCTTGAAGATATTCGGTTCCAGGGTCGTCCCGGACTTGCTCGCAACGATAAAAAGGGTTTTTGCGATATCGATCTTGCTCTCTAACGTGCGGATTTGCGCCGGGTCCGTGGAATCGAGGACCAGCACCTGCGGCTGACCCTGGATCCTTCCGTAAGTTTTCTCGAATACTTCCACGCAAAGACTCGACCCACCCATGCCCAGAAGAACGAGGTGCGTAAAACCGGCTTGATGAATTTCATCCGCGATTTTCTTGAACTCACTGTTATGGGAAATCTGGTCGTCCGTGATTCCAAGCCAGCCTAGCCAGTTGCCCTCGTCTTTGTTCGTCCACAGCGAGGCGTCGCGGGCCCATAAACGCTGCACTTTATTGTTTTTTTTCCAGTCCTCGAGAGCCCCTTTCACATCTTGGCCGAGAGTTTCCGGAAGACGGTATGTGAGGTTATTGACCGCCGAAGAAGCCGCCTTCTCGGTGTGCTTGCTAACCGCGGCCAGCAGCTTGTCGAAGGCGTCCGCAAATTGCTTCACGCCGTCCTCGGTCAATTTGTTGGTGGCATCCTTCATTGATATTCCCACACGAGCTAGAGTTTCCATCGTCGCGCGCGCCGCCGAGACATCTTCTTCCAGGCTTGCGCGCGGCTTTCCATGGTCACGAAATGCATCGAAGGTCGCCGGAGGAATCGTATCGACGGTGTCAGGGCCGATCAATTCCGCCACGTAATACGTGTCGGGAAATGCCGGATCTTTGGTGCTCGTGCTAGCCCAAAGCACGCGCTGCGTTTGCGCGCCACGAGCAGCAAGCGCAGCCCAACGTGGACCGCTGAAGATCTTCTTGTAACTCTGATAAGCGAGTTTCGCATTGGCGATCGCAACTTTGCCTTTCAGACCTCGCAATGTTTGCAGATCGGAGGGATTAGTCGTTTTCTTGATTTTGTCACCGATCTCGCTGTCAATCAGGGTATCGATCCGGCTGACGAAGAAACTCGCGACGCTGGCCACGCGGCTCAAATCTCCGCCTTTTTTGGCAAACTCTTCCAGCCCTGCTATGTACGCTTCCGCGACGCGCTCGTACACGTCCTGCGCGAACAACAGTGTCACGTTAATGTTGATGCCTTCGCTGATGAGCTGCTGGAAAGTGGGGATGCCCTCGGTCGTGCCGGGAACCTTGATCATTGCGTTCTCGCGGCCCAGTGTCTTCCACAAGCGCCGGGCTTCATCCAGCGTTTCTTTTGTCTTGTGCGCGAGATATGGCGACACTTCAAGGCTGACGTAGCCATCCCGCCGCTTCGTTTGCTCGTACACCGGTCGGAAAACGTCGGTGGCGTCCTGAATGTCTTTCGCGGCGAGGAATTCAAAAATCCCTTTTGCGTCCAGGTCTTTTCTCGTCTCCAGTTCTGCCAGTGTTTTCGTATAGTCCGTGCTTCCGGTGATAGCTTTCTCGAAAATAGACGGATTGGATGTCACTCCACGCAGCCCGTCTTCTTCGATCAGTCTCTTGAGTTCTCCCGTCGAGATCAGACTGCGGCGAATGTAATCAAGCCAAACCGATTGCCCGAAACCGATCAGAGCTTTCAGGGGATTTTCCGACGGCTTGCCTTCGCTCGAAGTCGGAGTTGTCTTAGCAGTTGTGCTCATTGTAATTCTCCCTTAGCAACGCGTATTTCACGCTTCAGACGCGTTGCGCTGACGGATTATTTGGGGCGGCAATCATTTCAGTCCTTGAGTTTTAGCGCCTGTTAATTTACGCCGATTTAGCGGTCTCGGGCAACGTCCAATAGTAAGCCCGGCGGGCACGAGTTGTCGCCATTCCTAAGCCGTAATTCTACCGCACTAATCATGACTGCCGCGTGAAAGCAGCATTCTGCCGGAACCAATCTCCGGCGATTTCAGTTCAAGCACGCCTCAAGGTCTTGTCCCCCATTTCGGGGAGCACGAGCACTAGCGCCTGGACGTGGAAGTCTGTGAGATTATTTGTTAATGGAACAAGAGCCGCTTGCTGAAGCGGAGCGGAAAGTATAGGACCCGGCTCAGACGCGAGGTACGCGCGAGGAGTCGCCCTAATAATTTCTGCGTGAGAGATTCCAGGTCGATGTGGCGCCGGCCGCGATGAAGCCGCGTTGCCCGTCCCAAAAACTCCGCCGCAGAAACCGGGGTATCCTCTTCGTCACAAGCATCGCCCTTTGTGATCAGCAAACTCGCGGTTTTCTCCGAAGCCGCCCCATCAACGCGGCGAATGGCCCGGTGGACGACAACCAGCCCGCTCCGCTGGAAAACGATCACGTCACCTGCGGAAATCTTTGCGAAATCACAGCGGCGAATAAAAACAAAATCTCCCGATCGTACCCAGGGAACCATGCTGCCACCCGATACTCGCAAACATGCTGATCCTTGCGAGCGCATTTTGTCCGCAACCGGCAGGGCAGCATCCGGGGCCGCCAAGACAAATGGTTCCTTGCCTTCGATAGGAACCCGGGAAACATGGGATGTGGCGCTCATCAAGGCGTCAATTGCACCGTTTGAGTTGCGATCACCTGACCGTCAAGAGAAACGCGCGTAGTCCACTCGCCGAGCATGTGCCGCTGTTGGATCCAGGTACCGGCGACAGGGAGCGTCTGAATCGCAACCAGAGGTTCGTCTGAGCCCTGCTGTACCGCGAAAGCTATTTGGGTTTGTTGATACAGATTCCCGCCAGGAAGCAAGAGCTCAAGAGTTTGAACGTGGTTCCCGACCGGCACGTTCTGCCAGGACACTTTGACTTCCAGGTCGCGAGTCGCGGTGGCGCTGAAACTAGTTTCACCGGCGCAGCTGGAAGCCTCCGTATCGCAAAATGAAAATGTGGCCGTCGCCGGAGGTACGGGAGGCGTTCCTCCGTCCGCCGAGGTCATCTGGCAGCCCGAGAATCCCGCCACCGCGATAAGAACGCTGGCCGCGAGTAGAGTTCCTTTTTGCCAACGCCGATCGTTCACTCTTAAGCGCAACATGAAATCCTCGCTAAAATGGGATGGTAAAAGCGTAAGCCCGTTGATCCGTTGTCGTGACATATATGCGAGAAAGCACTTCATCGAAGGACGGGTCGCCCACAGTTCCCTTGGTAGGCCCGACGTTCGTGACTTCATCTTTCACATCGGCTCCGGTCGTGAGCATAAGCTCGTGAATCATGCCGTCGCTCGATCCCACGTAAACATAATTTAGCCCTATTGTTGACATCGGCGCGGAAGGATTGGCAATCGTTGTATTCCACACCGTCGCGAACACCGGCGTCGGCCGCGACGTGTCAATGGAAAGCGCGTGAACGGCGGTAGCGCCTGAGAAAATCACGGTATACGGCGGCGTATATCCCAGAACAACCGGGTAGCTAACTATGGGTCCGTCCGTGGATGCGTAAGAAGCCAACGTCGCGCCCGTCGAGGGATTGATCGCATAGATCGTGCTGTTCCCCGCGGTGCACGTGCTTGAGACAATGGAATCGCCGACAGTGCCTACGAACAGAACATCGCTTGCGAAAGTGAGGGTCGGCGACGCGTCGATGTCGCCAAGATTTGCGATTGCCTTCACCGCGCCGGTGCTCGGATTGACCTGCCAGAGACTAGGCTGTGAAGTGCCGCATGCGCTGCGACTGGTGATCCAAACAACGCTGTGAACGTAATCAACCAGCGGCGTCGAGTTGATGATATCCAAATTTTGTGCGCCGTTGTTCGTGGTGCTGATTGGGCCGGTGAGCGGCGACCATGACGCGTTTGCGCCGGTATTGCCGTTCAACGCAAATATCTGATTCGCGGAGGTCGTTGTCGTGATCCGTGAGCCGAAGAAAACCTGGTCATTCGAGCCGCCGGCGATTGATTTCAATTGGACAGCAGGACCACCTTGAAGGGCCAGCGTGCCGCTTGATATAGGGTTTACCACCCAGTCGACCACTCCGGTATCTGTGTTTAGGGCGTAGACCAATCCATTCTGGTCCGTCAAATAATCGATATCTTGTCCCGTGGATGAAGATGCCGCATCGATTAGCGGTGAACGAGACGCTATGGAGCCGCCAAGCGACACTGGGACGAACTCCCGCAATCCGGTGGCGGCGTTAATGAAAAATACGAGGTTGGTTTGCGATCCCATCGCCGCGACTGTTCCGGGAATCAGGGATGGGCTGGCGAGATCCGTGGCAAATGTCGCTGCAATCCACTGTGTGTTCTGCTGAGCGGCAGCAGTAGCCGCAGGTGTCGCTGAAATTTCTTCCGTAAACGTTGATCCGTTGGTTATATCCTGGTCAGAGTAATAGTTCGAACTATCGTGCAAAAATACCTTATAGAAATAGGTCGTTCCATTCGCTGGCGCGCCACCAGGCGAAGCGCAGGTATCTGTGGTAGCGTTGTCCGTGAAACTGGTTTTCCCCGTTGAGTCCTCGAACACCACCGTTCCGGTACCAACGGTTGCACACAGTGCCGGAACCTGAGTATCAGTCGGCACCGAGTTTTTATCCACTGGAGAGCTAGTTCGCCGGAGGATCAGCACGCCGGTATAGGTTTCAGAACCAACTGCGGTGCCGATCAGCGCAGGAATGTTCCAATTCAGCGTCACGCTCGCGTTGCCGGGTGTTGCCGTCAGTCCCGTCACATTCTGGACGAATGTTACGTCCAGCTCCGGCGATGTCGCGTTGCTAGCCGCTTTCGCTCCGAAAACAGTCGAAAAACCATCATTGGCCGCATTATCTTTAATTATCGTTCCGTAGTTTGTGCTGCCGTTGTACCAATTTTGTACATCTGTCGTGATGTTGAATTGGGCGGTCGTGCTGGCGTTTGTCACAGACGCCGTGGCCGTCGCCGAACCCGCGATGTCCCCTCCCGCGGCAGTCCAGGCGGTTGTCACGACCCGAGTATTCCAGCTCACTACATTTGATTGCCAGAAATTGGTTACGTCGTACGCCTGGTACGTCAGGGTACCTGCGCTCACGGGCGGCGGCGTGGTCACATGCAGGGTCAACATCGCTTGTTTAATGCCCACATTCGGAATGCGCGATAGATCGAACTCGACAATTGCGCGCTCATTCGCGCCCGTGGCCGAGGCCACGGTAAGTGTATTACCGACGTTGTTGCTGTTAGGTGTCGCCTGAATGAGCGTTGCATCTGCGCCGCGCGCTTGCGAGTCAGTCCCCGATTTCTGCAACACGATCGTCTCGCGCGCAATCACAGGCGCGGCCGGCAGCAGCGCTAGCCCCAACGTAAACCACCGGCGCCAGTAAATGCGCTGAATTCCGATCAACGGGTGTTGTCTATCCATGGAACCTATTGCCTCCAACTTATTTGGGCCAAAACTAGGCATCCGCCTACGAGCGACGTGGTGCTGCGTTGCATACCCCGCCTTGACCAGGCAGTTTCCCGCACGCCAGTGCTAAGGTCTCGTAAATCGGTTCCGAAACACACTGCGGCTTAACATAAGCTCGCTTCTTTTTCGGACATTTTTCTTCGGCGTGGGCGATTTTCTGCGTTCTTTCCATTGCTTTTCCTGGGTTCAGTTACTGCGAAACCGCGAAGCGCTCATCAAGGAGTCAATTGCACCGTTTGAGACGCGATCACCTGACCGTCAAGAGAAACGCGCGCGCTCCATTCACCTGTTATTTGCCGCTGTTGTATCCACGTCCCGGCTACGGGCAAATTGCGAGTGGCAATGAAAGGCTGGTTCGTGTCGGATGAAATCGCGAAAGCAGTGGTGATTTGCTGGTAAAGACCGCCGTTTGGCACCAGCACCTCGAGCTTCTGAATGTGGTTTCCGGCCGGCACATTTTCCCAGGCGACGTTGATCTTGACGTCGCGCACCGCCGCAACACTGAAAGAAGTGGCCGGCGAGCAGTCGGAAAATCCGCTCGCGCAAAACGTAAATGTCGCGCTGACAGCAGCCGGAGGGACTTTGTCCGCGGAAGTCGAATTCATTTGGCACGCGGAAAATCCTGAAACAAGAAGAAGCATGCCTGCCAGCAATAGGGTTTTCTTTAGAGCCTGATTGCCTTCAACACGTCCTGAGCGCGACATAGCTGCCTCTTTCAAAACGGATAAGTGAACTCGAAAGCGCGTTGATCGGTCGTTGAAACATAGAGAGTCGATAGCACGATATCGAGGGCCGGATCGCCCACGACGCCGGGCGTGCCGGTATCTACAGTTACGTCCTTCAGGTCTGTGCCATCTGAAACATCCAGCTCGTGAATCTTGCCGTCAGCCGAGCCGACGAACACGTCGCTAAGGCTCGTCAAGGAAACCGGCGCTGATGGTACGGAAATCGTCGTATCCCATAAGGTCGGTAAACGTCGGTCCGGTGGGATCGTAGGAAACCGCGTGTACCGCGCTGGCTCCCGAGAAGACGATCGTGTATGGTGCCGCGTTATTCAGTACCAGGGGGAAACTGACAATCGCTCCGTCGCCCACGCTGTACGATGTCACCATCTGTCCGGTCGCAGGATTAACCGCATAGAGAACGCCGTTGCCTGCCGTGCAAGTTGATCCCGAAATGAAGTTCCCATTCGTGGCAACGAACAGAACATCGCCTGCCGTCGACAAGGTCGGAGACGTATCTGTATCGCCCAAACTTGCGCTGGCGATGACGAGGCCGGTATTCGGATCGAGTTTCCAAAGGCTGGGCTGGGAGGTTCCGCAAGCGCTTCGGCTGGTCACCCAAATCACGCCGTTGATGTAATCAATCTGCGGAGTCGAGTTGATGATATCCATGCTCGGAACGCCGCTCACTCCTCCGGTGGTAGTCCATACGGTCGCACCGGTGTTGCCATCAATCCCAGAATCTCGTTTGCTGTTGTTGTCCCGGAATTGCGAGTGCCGACTGCAAGCAAGTCCGTCGCGCGCCTGTACGAAGCGGGACTGTACAATTTCAACTGCACTGCGGCGGCCCCTTGAAAGATATTTGCGGTAGCGCCAGTCGGGTTGGCTACCCACAGAATGACTCCGGTATCGGTGGACACTGCGTAGACCAAGCCATCGTTATCGGCTACATAAATTACGTTATCCCCCGTGGACGACGAAGTGGAATCAATGAGCGACGAACGCGACGATAATCGGACCGCCGATCGAAACTGGAGGAAATAGTCGCAGGCCGGTGTTGGGGTTGACCATAAAGAGCAGATTGCTCTGCGAACCGATCACCGTCACGGAACCTGGAATCAGAGATGGCGCCGCTAGCATGGTCGAGGCGGTATTAGCCATCCACTTGGACTCTCCTCTAGCGGAGCCGAGGCAGCAGGCGTTGCCGAAATTTCTTCAGCGAACGTCGAGCCATTGCGAAATTGGCTGCGAAGAGTAGTAATTCAAATTGTCGCGCAGAAACACTTTGTAAAAATAAGTTATTCGCGTTATGAGGCCCCCCGATCCCGGTTGTGCACGTGCTGGAATTATCCGTAAAACTCGTTTTTCCTGACGTGTCATCGAACACAACTGTCGCAGTTCCCACCGTGGCGCATAAACCTGGGTCCGTTGTATCCGTGGGGACGGAGCTTTTGTCCACCGGAAGGCTTGACCGCCGAAGAATCAGAACGCCGACGTATGACTCTCCGGTCTTGGGGGTTCCAATCGGCGAAGGAATCGTCCAGTTCAACGTAACGCTGGCATTACCCGGGTGTAGCCGTAAGACTGCTCACGTTTTGAATGAACGTGACGTCGAGTTCAGGAGCATTCGTTGCAACGCTCGCCTCTTTCGAACCGAACACCGTGCTAGTCGCGGTCGCGTCATTTTCCGTTTGGTCCTTAATGATGGTTCCGTAGTTCGGGCTGCCGTTGTACCAGCCTTGCACATCGGAGGTAATGTCGAATTGCGCCGTCGTGCTGGCGCTGGTTACGGTCGTCGTGCCTGTAACCGTGCCGCCGATGTCGCCACCGGGAATGCCCCAAGCCGTGGTCGCAACGCGTGTGTTCCAGGTAACCGTGGAGGGTTGCCAGAACGTTGCGACGTCGTATGCGCCGTAGGTCAAAGTCCCCGCTGAAACCGGAGGCGGCGTGGTTACGTGCAGCGTCAACAAAGCTTGCTTAATACCCACATTCGGAATCCGCGAAAGGTCAAACTCGATGATAGCTCGCTCGTTGGCGGAGGAAAGAGACTCGACCGTAACAGTTGGTCCAACATTGTTTGAAGTGGGGCTGCCCTGATTCAGCGTGGCATCGCCGCCGCGAAGTTGTTGATCGGTTGCTGACTTCTGCAAAACGATTGTTTCCCGAGCGATCACCGGCGCAGCCAGCAACAGCGCTACCAACAATACCGGGCACCGGTGCCACGATGTGCGCTGAATTCCGACCACCGGCTGTTGTGTATCCATGGCCCTAAGCCTCCAGCTAAATTTGTGCCCAACTCGTCCGCGGCCTACGAACGGCGCGGCGCCGCGTTGCATACTCCGCCTTGTCCGGGCAATTTCCCGCACGCCAGCGCTAAGGTCTCGTAAATCGGTTCCGAAACACACTGCGGCTTAACGTAAGCTCGCTTCTTTTTCGGTTGCTTTTCATCGCCGTGCGCGATTTTTTGCGTTCTTTCCATTGTTTCCCCTGGGTCAGTTACTGCCGGCTTGCACTGCCGGCGTACCGACCGGCGAAGGAATTGAACACAATCCTTTTCGTCTTAGGTTTCTGCGCGTGCAGTGCGCTAATCGGATTCTGTACGCCTGCTAGCCCGGCTTTCAGTTCAGCCAGATCACACGCTCGCTCGTAAGCTCCCAGCAAATCCCCGCCTTCCATCTGCGCGAGTCCCGGGCAACGTTCGCAGTATTGTCGAATCGAACATTTGGAGCACACTGGCAGCTGTGACTCCCGCACCGCTCGTACGCGCTCCATCTCCGGCGATTTGAACCAAATCTCCTCGAATCGCTGCTGCCGCAGGTTGCCCGTGGCAACGGGCATCTGCACACACGGAAAAACCTCTCCATACGGAGAAATGTAGCAACTGTTGTGGCCCGCGCTGCACGGGATGTCCTCATATGCCTGGCTTTCAATTCCGCTCGACGTAGCGCTCCCGGTCGTAAGTGTGCGCTGCTTGCGCGCTGTCCTGCGAACTCGATGGCGGGTTGAGAGTTGGATCCTGGAGGATCGGCAAGAGGTCTTGCGCCGGGTTCCGCAATTGCAAAAGACTCATGTCTCCGTCCATCTTGGGAGTAATCGTCATATCCAGCACGTAAGGGACGCCCAACTCCGCCGCAAGCGCTTGTACGTTTCGATAAGCCATCAAGTTCTGCTTCATCAGCGGACACGCAATCTTTACCTGCAAGCCCTCCGCCTGCAGGAATCGAATTGCAGTCAACGTGCGCTCTAACGACCCGCGAACCTTGGTAATCGCGTCATGGACCGCCGGCTCGGCGCTATAAATGCTGATTTGAATGCGGCGCACGCTCAAAGCGCGCAACTTGCGGGCTCGCTCGGCATCAATTAAAAGCGCGTTGGTTTTTAGGCTGATATCGAAGTGCAGGGAGCGCGCGAACTCGAGCAATTCGAAAAGATCGTCGCGCAAAAAAATCTCGCCGCCGCTCAATGTGAGAAACAGCGTGCCGGATTGCGCCAGTTGCTCCAGCACATTTTTGATCTCATCCGTTTTCATCTCTCCGTGATCTTCGTGATCGAGATAACAATGGATGCACCGTTCGTTGCATCTGTACGTGAGATCCACATGGACGCTCCAGGGAAGGTGGCGCTCCACCGTCCTGCTGATCAACCCGTCCATGACCGGAGTCTTTGCCATTCCTTAGCCTTTTACTTCTGCTGCGACGAACACCAGCTGCTTCTGCTCCAGCGCAGTCACCAATTCGCCGATGTCGGCTCGCGCCGCTTCCAGGCTGACTTCGTATTCTGTGGAAATTCTTTCGGCGATTTCCTCCAGGCTCCGGCCGTCGGCGTGTTTCCAGATCAGGCTTGCGGTCTCGTTCAACTCATGCACTTGGCTGTCCTCCGGCGAAATAATCACCATTTCACCGTCAACTTCCCGCCAAGCGAGTTTTGGATTCCGAACGATGTATCCTTTCATGCCGCGATCACCTTCCAGAATTCGGCGTGCCGGCGAAAATGCAGTCGGTGGCACGGTATTTCCTCGATCAGGCCCATCAACGTTTGCAAGCAATGTTTCATGCGCGCGCTTTTCGGCCGTGAAAAACAGAACGCAAGGCAACAGGGCGCGGAGCGCTTCCTTCAAGGACAGTGACTCGGCGCGATCGTCGCTCGCCTGCTTCAGCAAGTACAAACCTGCGATGGGAAATAGCCGGTTGATTCCCGCCGCTCGAAATTCTCCCCAGAAAGGCGTCCCATGCGCCTGCCAGCAGCCATTGGAATAGCGCAAAAGAGAAATTTCGTCGGTAAGAACGCTGCCTTCGGGTGACAGCGAAGCAACCGTGCTCTTCCCCGCTCCCGAGCGGCCGAAGAAAATATACGCGCGACCGTCCCGTACAACCGTCGCACCATGCAGAAGAAATCCGCGTTGCGGCAGGAGCACCATCGTCAGCAAAATGCGCAGTAGCGAGTCCAGCGCATATTCATGGCGCACGCCATAAAATTTAGCCCCTCGCGAACCGAGAATCAGCTTCGCGTCGTCCAGCAGATATGAAAATTCGCCCATCTTCGTCCGCGTCTCTGGTTCATTCAGATGAACGGGAAAACCATTCGCAGAGTTCTGCGCAAATTCGCGATAGCGTCGCAAGGCCGGCGCGAGCAGTGTTTCTTCTCGAATGAATAGAGAAAGCGGGACGTTTCCAATGGAAATTTGAAGCGGAGCGCAAGTGTCCGGCCGCTTGACGGAATAATCCAATTCGGCCATTGTTCCCAAGTTCACGGCGGAATGCCTATAACTGCGGGACGTGAGGGCGTCCTCGCAGTTCCCCCAAATTGCAAATTTGCCCAACAAAAGATAGGTGCCAGAGCCAGTCTCGTTCGGTGTACGCAATGCGTCAACTGCATATGGGGGGCCCGATTCGTATCTGCCACTATCGCTGGGGAGAACTAACGAACAGATGAAAGGACGGTCTTAAGCGCGGCGGCTGGCCCAGCCGTACTTTCGCAGAAGCCGTAGAGGGCGCAGTGCAATATAAAGAGGCGCCAGGGGGCCGGGCAAACGCATCATTTGCCAGTCTTCTTCGGCGGGTATGACGGAAAGCCGCAAGGCATAGCGCCACCCTGCAAAGGTTCCAGACAACATCCGGCGGCGAAAATTGAAGCGTCCGGGAGCGTCGAGCGGTCGATAGTCGGGGCTCATGAGACGGTTTGTTATTTCCGAGGCAACATCCGTGGCCACGCGATCGGCTTGCACTCGACGCCAAATTTCATTCGGCACCGGTGCATCAAGCAATCCGGCCGCGAGAGCAAGTCCGACATGAAGCATTCGCTCTGCGTTTAGGGATTCTGTTCGCTGCATTGTGATATCCCAGTTCAAATTCGGGTAGCGCCTCAGTAGCTCGGAAATATCCGCGATCCATGAAAATCGCCCCCAGAAATCTTTTGCCCCGTGAATACAAAGTATGGGCAGCCCGTCTTCCAACGAGAATGTCCGAACTTCTCGCTCGTTCAGCTTTACTGACACTAGCCGCAGCGAAAGCTCATCGAGATTGGGGGGCTTCGGAAAATGCCGAAGCGTCAATTCCGTGTGAAGCTCCACCATTACACGCCGTTCTTCGTCGCGGTAGTTGTATTCGCCCGGAATCGCCGAAGCAGCTGCGCCGGACGAAATGACCCAATCGAATTTCGCGCGATACCCAAGTCCAAGCATCAGTTCATGGGCCTTCGGCATATCGCTCTGGCGCAAAACGATATCCAAATCTTCGAACTCCCGAAGCGTTATGTCGCCATAGGCTTGCACCGCCAGCACGGGGCCTTTGTAAGGAATAGCTTCGATCCCCTGAGAACGAAAAAGATCGAGAATCTTGATCAGTTCCGCTGCAAGAAACAGGCAGCGGATCGTATTCGCGCGGAAACCATTTCTTAGGCGGTCCGCGGCAGCCGCCGGCAACGCATCCGTCGCAATCGCTTGCAACTGCCGCCCAACGAGCGGAAAGATTGAGTTTTCTTCCGCCTCGTTGAGCATATAGTCCCAATCGAGATCACCTTCCAGCAATTGGGCGATCTTCTGCGCTAAGGACGAATCGAGTTGAATATGCGAGCAGTAGGCGAGAAGCTGTTTCTCGGGGCTGACGGCGGAAGTCATCAATATTTCAGATCGAGAGTTGATGAGAAATTCTACGCTATTTCAATATCTGGGACTGGGGGATTCTTTGCTGAGGTGAGTTTTCGCGAAGCAAACACAGCGCGACAAAAAGTTCTACGACGCAAGCCGCAAGATCGTTTTCAATTGGCCAAAGAACTCTGTTGCGCTGGCGTTACTTCACGGCGATCCAGCCCGATTCATGCAGCAATACCGGGAGGGGTCGTACTTTTCATTTCCACCAGCTTCCCGATTTTGCGCAGCCTCGCTCGGAAACTACTTGGCTCGAGTCCCGCGCGCGCGCAAACCGTCTGAAAATCTGCATCATTATCAAAAAGAAATTCTTGAGCTTTTCGCTGGACTCGCAAGCTCCCGTTGCGCCAATCTTCTACCGCTGATATGACCACTGCGGTCCAGAGTCTTCGCTCGCCGATTAGTTCCTCAGTGACCGTATTTTGAGGGTCTACTTGATACTGCTCGCCGCCCTTCCCCATGACATCCCCCTATCCCGCTGCCTCCGTCCCGCTTCCGGCGGAGAGTTGAAACGTATACTTTCTACAACAGCAGCTTCAGCGCCATTAAGGGGGCAGTTCAAGCGGCGAACGCTACACCTCGGAACGACTGCGGTTTCATGACGTTACATCAGGCTGTGGAATGCGAACAAAATTCTGCGCTCAAACCGGCTGTCTGCCTGCGGTCATATGTGTCGGAAGGGTGCACGCAAAGTATTCAGCGATGCGATACGAACATCGCCGGCGATGGTGATTCATCACACGTTGGAAATTATTGGACGGTTTCAGCTGCGAGAATTTCTCGAAGCTTCGTCGAAAGTGTAGCCATCGTGAACGGCTTTTGAAGAAGTACCGCATCCATGTCAAGTATCCCGTGATGCACCACGGCCTGGTCGGTGTACCCGGACATATAGAGGACATTGATTTTTGGCCGAATCAGCTTCACGCGTTCGGCCAGTTCCCGCCCGCTAATGCCCGGCATCACCACGTCCGTCATCAAAAGGTGGATTGTCCCCGCGTGCATGGCTGCCAATTCGAGAGCGGTGTGGCCGTCTTCCGCTTCAATGACTGTATACCCGCTCATTTCCAGATATTCGCGGGCCAATTCCCGAACTCCTTTCTCGTCTTCCACCAGAAGAATAGTTTCCGATCCGCGTTCTATGGATTGAACGTCGGTGCGCCGGTCGCGTCCGCGCTCTCCCTCTTCATCTTCAATTCTCGGCAGATAAATCTTGAAACTGGTTCCGCGGTCCGGTTCGCTATACACCCAGACGTAGCCGCCGCTTTGTTTCACGATTCCGTATACCGTCGCGAGACCAAGTCCCGTTCCCTTTCCCTTCTCCTTCGTCGTAAAGAAGGGTTCGAAAATGTGCGTTTGCGTTTCGGCGTCCATACCGCAGCCATTGTCGGTAACCGAGAGCATTACGTATTTGCCGGGAGCCAACACCGCAGGGGAGCCCGAATAGGAAGCGTCCAAATCTACATTCGCAGTCTCGATCGTCAAGCGGCCGCCCTGCGGCATCGCGTCGCGCGCATTAACGGCAAGATTCAGGATCACCTGCTCGATCTGGCTGCGGTCTGCCTTGATCAGGCCCACGTCGGCCGTGGAAGAGGTTTCCAACTGAATGTCCTCGCCGATCAGCCTTCGCAGAATTCTCTCCATGTCCACAAAAATGCTTTGAATGCTGATTATCTTGGGCGCCAGCATTTGTTTTCTACTGAAGGCAAGCAATTGGCGCGTGAGCGAGGTGGCCCGCTGCGAGGCCGTTTGGATTTGCTCCGCGTTACGCCGCAACGGATCCCCGGCGGCCAGACGATCCGCGAGTAAATCCGCGTAGCCTTGGATAACCATCAAGAGATTGTTGAAATCGTGAGCGATTCCCCCCGCCAATCGTCCGACTGCCTCCATTTTCTGCGATTGGCGAAGCTGCTCCTCCAGTTGCCTGCGGTCCGTGATGTCAAGCGCCATGCAAATCGCGCCCTGCAATTGGCCGCTGGCGTCCCTCAGGGGCTCGACATGGCACGCGTAAGATCCGCCTTTCCATTCGACATGGAAGGTGGTCGGTTCTCCCGCCATTGCGCGACGATGAGCCGCGATCGGCTTGAAACTCTGGTCGGACGTCTCAAAATATTCCGGCAGCGACATTCCAACCACTTGATTCTGCTTTAATCCCAGACGCGTCAGCCCCGCTCCCATTGCAGATGTGAAGCGAAGATCCTTTCCCACCGTCCAAAGAACAGCGGGCAGTTGTTCGACCAAGACGCGCAAACGCGCTTCGCTTTCGCGTACTTTTTCCTCCGCGCGTTTCCTCTCGATAGCTAGAGCGATCTGCCCCCCGACCGAGCCCAAAAATTCAAGATCCCGCTCCGTGTATGCATTCTCGTTTTCGTAATGCTGAACCACCAAGACGCCTATGGTGGCCGCCGGCGTTTGTAGCGGCACTCCCAACCAGGACGGCGAAGGCGTGCCAACGAGTTCCACTTCTCCTTGCTCAGCGAGCTTGTCGAACGCCTTTTGGGGAATCAACATAGCCCGTCCGGTGCGATACACGTACGCAGTGCAACTTCTTCCAACCTGCTGGGGAGGCGGCGCAACGTCGAACTGGTCTACAAAGAACGGAAAATGGAACATCTCTGTCGCCGGCTCGTACAGCGCCACAAAACAATTTTCAGCGTACAACACTTTCTTGAGTGCGAGGTGAATGAGCCGGAGCAGGTCGTCGAGGTTGTCGGTTACATTCACGCCCCGAATGATTTCAAAGTTTACCTGCCGCTCGAGTTCGGCGCGTTTGTAATCAGTGATGTCTTCTACCGTGCCCTCATAACAAACGATCTTGCCGTGCGCGTCTCGCACCGCGCGCGCATTTTCGGACACCCAGATTTTCGCACCATCTTTGCGGCGAAGTTGATATTCGAATTGTTCAACCACGCCTCTCTTTTCGATCCGCCGTTTGAATTCCTCGCGAAATTCCGGATCGGCATAGGCGTCCTGGGCCACGTCGGTGATGCATTCCAGCATTTCCCCACAACTGGAATATCCGCACATTCGCGCAAGCGCGGGATTCATGCTCAGGATGCGGCCTTGCGGTGTAGTCTGAAAAATCCCTTCCACCGCGTTTTCGAATAAGAGCCTGAGCCTTTCCTCCGCACGTTGTTGGGCCTCTTCAGCGCGGCACCGCTCGGTGATGTCTTCGTACATCCCGAAGCTGCCCGTGCTCTTTCCGTTTGCGGTCAGCGGCACCCCCACGATCTGGACATCTACCAGCGAACCGTCGCTGCGTCGGCGCTTGCCCTCCGCCCGCACCACCTCGCCGCTTGTGGCGCGCCTGCTCAATTCCAGGGCCTCGCTCGCATCGCGTGCGGGAACAACCAATAAATCCAGTTCCGCGCCCAGAATGTCTGATTGCCGATAGCCAAAGAGGGTTTCAAAAGCGGGGTTGCACATCTGAACGCGGCCATTGGCGTCCATGACCACGATGGCCAGCGGATTGTTTTCCGTCAGCGCGCGCAGGTAGGCATTGTGCTCTGCGACCTTTTCTTCTGCGGCCCGCCTGGCGCTGATGTCCTGAACGGATGCGAGAGTCGCTTTGCGGCCGCCAAAAAGAATTCCCTGGGTAGTGACTTCGACTTCGAAAATTTCGCCGTTCTTTCGCCGATGGCGCCAGTACCCTCGAAAAGCCAGAGCCGATGGATTGTTGCGGATGGCTTCGAGCACGCGTGGAATGTCTTCGACCGGGCGGATGTCAGTGATGCACATGCGCAGGAGTTCCTCGCGCGCGTATCCATATTGTGCGAGAGCTGCTTCATTGACGTCGAGAAAAGACAATGTTTTAGGATCGTAAATGTACATCGGCTGGGGATTGCCGGAAAATAGCAGTTGGGGATTCGTACGGTCGAACGTGTCGCGTAATGCTCGCGCAGCGCCGTCCGTAGGAGCCTCGGCGAGAGGACCTGCTGCCATGGGCTCTTGTCCGCGCCTTCGGGGACGCAACGGCGCCTTCGGATTCGTCCGAAACTTGTTTTTCTTGCTAGACATGTCGCTGGACTTGTAATTGGCGGGTGCCCAGTTCGCCCGACACTCATTTGTAGCCGCCCACGGGGAGGGTAACAATGGTACGTTCGTACCAAAATTGCAGATTCCATGACACTTAGGACACGCGGAGATGCCGCCGCGCCGGCCTTTTAAGGCGCGACGGCTTTCTGGCGAAATGGCAGGAGTTAGGATCAGAAGCGCCGTAATTTACGCCGGTGGAATAAATCGCGACGGACGGCCTGGCCTTTCCGCTAGCACGGGCGGACAAAAATTCAAGGAAAGTGTGTGTGAGCATAACTTCGGCGGCGTATTCCGGCGGCTTGCGCTAAGGAGGTGGCAATCCAAGATGGAGAGGAAACGTGTGGAAATGAACGGTGTGAAGGAAGTCACCTTGGACGGTTATGTTTGCGAACAAGAACGGCGACATGAGCTGGGCGCACAGGAAGCCGGATGCGGAGTGGGACAGATTTGCCGCAGGCAATGCGAGCGGCGAAGGCGAGCGATCGTTCGGGAAGGTGCCTGACTGAAGGCCGCTCTTGGAACGCCGCAGGCCAGCAAGATTTCGATCGTGGCTTACGATCTGGATAAGATGCCGAAAGTCGTGTTTTCGACAACGTTGTTCATGGCGACGTGGGGCGATTCGAGGCTGGCGCTGGGCTGCTCGGCTGCGGAAGTTCGAACGATGCACAAAGCTGTTGGCGTTGCCGGACATGGTCTATCCTGCTCACGGCGCTGGGTCGCTTGAAGCGACAGCAAGGTTTCGACCATGGAGATCAGATCGGTGTGGTTGCCTGTGGTGCTTAGCAAGGAGCAGGCCAACGTTCGACGCGCTAAAGAGCAACTGAACCTGAAGCTGACCTAGACACGGGCGTTCGGGTCGGGCATCTGGTGCTGTGGTACGAGCCGACGGTGTAAACGGGCAGCCTGGTCACGGTCTGGTCCTTCGCAGATGAGTGGGCCGCAACTTTCGTTAGACCTAAAAACTCACGATTTCGGGCGAGGAAACTCTTCTACGTGGAACTCGCCCTTGCGGCCGAAGTAAATCACTTTTTTGCCGGTCAAGAAAGCCCAGTACCCGATGGTCCCTGCGGCAGTTGCCTGCTTTACAAACTCGGGGTAGCGGATCTGGTCGGCTTGCGCGCCGCGGATGGCGGCGACGAGCGCAGGCTGTGAGAAATCGGCGGCGATCTTCGCGGGGGGAAGGGTCATTCGCTCACGGTGCGTCTCGCCGTCCGTGGTGTAAAAAGTTTCCTCGCCGCGAAGCAAGTCGGCGAAGTAGGATTCAACGCCGGCGTTCACGAGCATGCCCACGACCTCAGGAAAAGTGAGCTTTCCCGCCTGTGATCCCGCCAACGCCTTGTGCATCGCTTCTGTGTTCATCGTCTCGTCCCATGGGGACCTGTCCAGGCCGTAGCCTGGACAGGCAGTTTGAGCTAGAGCCTCATCGCGCCGTCACTTCTTTGGGCGGGACTCGGGCGGCACTTGGTTGTTGGCGCGGTAATACGCGACGAGCAAGCCGTAGTGTTCGCCCATGTGCTCGACGTAGCCGATCCAGTAATCGAGATGCTTCAGGACGCCCGCGTCGCCTTCTTTTTGAATCAGCGCGGCGCCGTCGGTGACGGATTTCTTCAGGTACGCGACGGTTTCGGCTTTGGTCTTGTAACTGGCCACTGCGGGATCGTTTGCCGCTTCACCCAGCTTCGAGCCGGCGACGTGGTTTAAGAAATCGTAGTTCGAGCCGGCGACGTGCAAGAGAACCTGCTGGAAAGTGCGGACATCGGGAGTGAGCTTGTATGTGTATTTATCTTCGGGCCAATCTTCCGCCATGGTGACGAGGCGGTTGCCGACGTCGTTCCAGGATTCGAGGACGGCTTCGCTCGGAGTTTTAGTTTTTTTCGCGGCGGAGTCTTGCGCGCGGGCTGTGGTTGCGCTTGCGCCGGAGAACACAACCAGCGCGACGAGGAAGAGTATGGAGCGAGAAATGTTTCTCATGATGGAACTCCTTCGGTGGATTGTCCCCGCTGTGCGCCCCAGATGCCGGTAGCGTACCTAGGATTTTGGGACAAGTCCAGCGGATGTGGCTCAGATTCCGCTGAGCGCGCTTATCGGAACTCCGCGCGAAGAAGCAACCTTACAAAGGCTGAAGAACGGGGCGCTGCCGTATAATCTGCCGTGATGAATACCATCACCCAGGGCGCATTGGTTGCGCTTCAATGTTTCGTCGTGCTGTTCGTGGCTTTGCACAACTGGATACCTCTAGGAACGCTCAATGACGTGAAAGGCGCCCGCGCAGCGTTTCCGGGCAGCAAACTTCTAATCACCACGCTCATTAACTTGACTCCGGTCGCGATCGGACTGGCCGGAAGCGCCGTCCACTTTGGCAGACGCTACCCGGACTGGCTCCTCTGGTGGCTTTGGATCACTTACGGGCTTGCATGCCTCGGCTCCTTGAAGGCGTGGTGGATTCCATACCTTTTTCGCCCGGATCCAGAACTCGCCGCGCGGTATAAAGTGATGTACGAATCGACGCACGCTTTCCTGCCCGAGCGCAATGGCATCACGCCGAATACGCTGCATGTGATCTTTGACGTTGTGACGATCGCCATATTGATTGCTCTCGGCGCACTGACGGCCCAGCAGTGGTGAACTAGCTTCTGATAACCCGCGTGGAGCGAGGTTTGGAGAGGCGCGTGCGCTCCGGTAAGATGGTGACTCGACGTTGTAAAGCGGATTCCCGACTGCATGGAAGAAAAAAACAAACAAGCGGACGGCGTGAAGATCTCTGGCGCGAACTTGCGCGACGAGATTGAACGGATCGTGCGCGGCGAGGATTCAGATGCGTCGTTGATTCTGGGTCCCCACTGGATCGAGCGCGACGGCAAACGCGTGCTCGTGGTTCGCGGGTTCCGGCCTGGAGCGGTCGAAGCTAGCTTATTGTGGCGCGGAAATGCGGTGCCGCAGCCGATGACGCAGATTCATACAGACGGCGTGTTTGAGTCGGTGGCGGCTCCGGGCAACCCCGCTTTGCGCGACGGTGAAGCGCTGGCGCCGAATGCGTATCGTTTGCGATTTCGATTTGCTGATGGCAATACGTGGGAGGATTACGATCCCTACGCGTTCCCTCCTCTGCTTACTGACTACGACCTGTATCTCTCAGGCGAAGGCACGCACTACCTGAAGTACGAAAAGCAGGGCGCTCATGTGCGGGAAATCGACGGAGTGCGTGGCGTGCATTTTGGAGTGTGGGCGCCGAACGCGCAACGCGTGAGTGTCGTGGGCGATTTCAATTTTTGGGACGGGCGCGTTCAAACCATGCGAAACCGCGGCGTGAGCGGCATTTGGGAGATTTTCATTCCAGGACTTGGCGAAGGCGCGCTCTATAAGTTTGAGATACGCTCGCGCTTTGGAAATTTTGTGCGGCTGAAAGCCGACCCGTATGGATTTGCGGCCGAGTTGCGGCCAAAAAGCGCGTCAGTGGTTTGCAATATCGAAAACTATGAATGGAAAGATGCGGCGTGGATGAAAGCTCGCGCTGCGCGGGATTGGCTGCATTCGCCGTTGACCGTGTACGAGCTGCACGCGGGATCTTGGCGGCGGAAAACTTCGGAAGGAAACCGCTGGCTCACTTATCGCGAGCTGGCGAAAGAATTGATTCCCTACGTGAAGCGGCTGGGCTATACGCACATCGAGCTGATGCCGATCATGGAGCATCCGTTTGATGGTTCGTGGGGCTATCAGACGGTGGGCTATTACGCGGTGACACGCCGCTACGGCTCGCCCGCGGATTTTATGTATTTTGTTGATTGCTGCCACCGCGAAGGAATCGGCGTCTTTTTGGATTGGACGCCGGCGCATTTTCCGCGGGATGCGCACGGGCTCGGCTTTTTTGACGGCACCCACCTTTACGAGCACGCCGATCCGCGGCGCGGAGCTCATCCGGACTGGGGCACGCTCGTTTTCAATTACGGGCGCAACGAAGTGCAAAATTATCTGATCTCCAACGGGCTATTCTGGCTGGACAAGTATCACATCGACGGGCTGCGAGTGGACGCGGTCGCCTCCATGCTGTATCTGGATTATTCCCGCAAGCCGGGCGAGTGGATACCGAACCCATACGGCGGGCGCGAGAATCTGGAGGCCATTGATTTCATCAAGCGGCTCAACGAGGTGGTGCACAAGCGGCACGCCGGAGCGCTGATGATTGCGGAAGAATCCACCTCCTGGCCCGCCGTATCGCGCCCCACGTATGACGGCGGGCTGGGCTTCGATCTGAAATGGAACATGGGCTGGATGAATGACACGCTGCGTTATTTTGAGAACGACCCGATTCACCGCCAGCATCATCACAACGAGCTCACGTTTTCGATGATCTATGCGTTCAACGAAAACTTCGTTCTGCCGCTTTCGCACGATGAAGTGGTGCACGGCAAACGCTCGTTGCTGGGAAAAATGCCCGGCGACGATTGGCAGAAATTTGCAAATTTACGGCTGCTCTACGGCTATATGTACGCGCATCCGGGAAAAAAGCTTTTATTCATGGGATGCGAGCTGGCGCAGCGAAATGAATGGTCTGAGACCGCCGCGATCGATTGGCGGCTGCAAGAATCGCCGCCTCACCGCGGAGTTCAGCGGCTGGTTACAGATTTGAACCATCTTCACACCAACGAGGCGGCGCTTCATGAAGTTGATTTCGAATGGCCCGGCTTTGAATGGATCGAGGCCAATGACGGCGCAGCGAGCATTCTTTCGTTTGTGCGGCGCGCCCGCGATTCGCACGACTTTGTTGTTGTGGTGTGCAATTTTACGCCCGTGGTGCGCGAGAATTACCGCGTGGGCGTGCCTGAAGCCGGTTTCTACGGCGAGATCCTGAACACCGATTCGGCGTACTACGAAGGCAGCGACAACGGGAACTCCGGCGGAGTGTCCGCGGAGCCGGTGCCGTGGAATGGCCGTCCTTACTCTTTGAAGATTCGCGTCCCACCGCTGGCCGCTGTTTATTTCAAGCTACAACGCAAGTAGTGCCGTCGGGCGGCTACACCCCAAACCCGGCCGTAGTCTGCCGAGCCAACCTCGCGGAAAAATCACGGAACATTTGCAGGGGCCACTCCGTACATATGACCAGGAAGAGAACGGGAGGCTTCCCAAAAATGAGAAAACAACTATGCGGGATCGTGATGTTCTGCGTTCTGTCAGCAGTGGCAACCGCTCCGGCAGCCCTGGCCGGGCCAGGTGAGCGATATCTGCACGTGAAGGTTGAGGACGCGACGAAGGGCGAAAGCGTGAACGTGAATGTGCCGCTCTCGATGGCCGAAAAGATTCTTCCGACCGTGAACAAAGGCAATTTGCATAACGGGCACGTGAGCATCGGATCCGCGGAAATGAACGACGTGGATATTCGGGCGCTCCTGGACGCGGTGCGCACCGCTCCCGACAATGAGTTCGTGACGGTGAAGGAAAAGGATCAAGACGTGCGAGTAGCGAAATCGAATGGAAATATCGTGATTCACGTTCGCGACGGAGCGAAAGGCGAAAAGGTAGACGTCACGGTTCCGATGAAGGTGGTCGATGCGCTGCTTTCCACTGCCAAGGATAACGAGCTTGATGTTTCTGCGGCGATTCGGGCGCTGAGCGATGCCGGCGATGCGCTCCTGATTACTGTGGAGGACGCGTCGCAACACGTGCGCATCTGGGTTGACTCGAAAAACGGTTCAGAGTAGTCGGACAAGATTCTGGCGGAGGTGATTTATGATCCTGCTCGGGAAAGTTGCTTTGGGAATCGTAGGAACGGCGGTGGCGGGCGTGGGACTGCTTTGCAGCGACGGAATGGTCGAAGTGAAAGTTGTGGAGCGCCATCCGGAAGTGCATCACGTGTACGTGATCGCTCCAGCGATGCTGGTGCCGATCGGCATGCGCTTTGCGCCACGTAGAGACTTATCCCACGCCGCCGCCCAGATTCAACCCTGGATGCCGACGATTCGCGCAGCGCTGGACCAGTTGCGCGAGAGTGACGATGTGATCTTGGTGGAAGTGAAAGAACCCGGCGAACACGTGCGCGTGGCGAAAGAAGGTAGATCAATCGTCGTAGATGTGGAAGAAGAAGACGAAACTGTGCACGTCTCCACGCCCATCCGCGCGATTTCGAGCACTGTTGAACAGCTTGCTGCTTCGGCTCCCTCGATCTAAAGCGAGGCCGCAGCGGGAATCCGTCACTGGCGGGCGCGGCAAGGCCCCTTGCACGCCTGTTAGCGCCGGAGAGTCTTCGGTGGAATCCAATACACTTCCTCTTTCAGGGACTCTTTCGCAAATCCGCAGCGGAACAAAATACCCTTCCCGAGTTCTATCATTTGCGGATTACCGCAGAGATAACCTGTTGTGTCCGAACCCGCCAGTTTCCACTGGTCCTTGTACTTGCGGATAAGGTCTTCCACCCGGCCTATCTCGCCGCGCCATTGGGTGTCTTCGTACGGACGGCTTACGGTTGGAATATAAGTGAGCCACGGTACTTTTGACGCCAACTGCTCAAGTTCGTCGTGATACCCAAATTCCCAGGAGCGGCTTGCCGCGTTAATCAAGTAAAGATGAATGTCGTTGGGAAAACGGTTATCGCTCCAATCTTTGTAAAGCGTGCGCATGTAAGAGATATACGGAGCTATACCCGTAACCGTGCTGAGCAAGAGGTGATTTTTGTGACCGCTCTTCAGATCCAGCGTGAAGCGGCCCTTGGCAGCTTTGCGCAGGGAAATATAGGCACCCACCGGAAGTGCGTGCAACAGCGGGGTCAGCTCTCCCGCGGGAACAAGCTCGATGAACAACTCGAGCTCGCGTTCGTAGGGCGAAGAAACTATGGAGTAAGCCCGCTCAATAAGTTTTTGCGAGGTCTGCACGCCGAGAGTGGCGAACTGGCCCGGCGACAAATTGGAATTCCCCGCCGGGATCGAGATGAATTTTCCATAGTCCGGGCGAAAACTCGTCTCGCCTGGTGATCCGGGCATGATAGAATTTTTCTTCGGCGGTGCGCATGGACGCTGAGCTCCGAGAAATCACCTTCTAAAACCACCTGCAAAAAACTAAGAGGCGTCCCGAAGGCATCGGGACGCCTCTTTACAATTTCTGAAAAAAGCTAGCGCTTCGACATCATCGTTACTGGGGCTGTTGCTGCTGTTGCATCATCATCTGAGGATTAAACGGCTGCGGCGTGCCCGTAATCTGGTCCTTCGCCCCGCTGATTACCTTGATCAACTCCATGGACGAGTCATTCGACTTTGATTTCACCAGCCCGTACGGAGAAACCTTTTGCGAAACCCAAACTTCGGCCCCGCTCTTCGCACGGTAGTGCTGGCAGGTGAAAGTGCCGGCCGGCACGGTAATGGTTTCTCTTCCCAAATCCTCCCCGCCGGTTCGAACGTCGGCGGTTTGCGGCGCGCGATCCTGATGCATCATTTGCGTGGGCATTTCCATTGCCGGACGGCCAGGCATTTGCATGATCATGCGCGAGATTTGAGTATCCGGACCATTCAGCACCATCAACTGCTTCATGATCATCTGGCCGCTTCCGCGATTAAAAGACGTCTCATACCAATATGCATCTTTCCCATCGACCGACTCTTTGCCAACGACAGCAATTTGCATATCGGTCTTATCACCATTTGCTGATTGCATTTCGTATTCCGCACCCTCTCCAACGATGGGATTCCAAAACCCGCTGATGTGCGGGGCCGAAAAGTGGCCCATTTGGGCACTCGCAGCCGTCGCCACCACAGCAAGCAGCATTGCGGTTACCGCGTGACGCCACGAAATTCTCATGAATTCTCCTCGAAGGGTAGAGATTATATTCTCGTTTTGCTCAGAGATCGCGTCCCTGCGTATCTTGCATCTTTGAAATGTCGAAGGTCGTGTGAATTTTTGCCCCGTTCACGGAACAAATGAAATCGACACTCTTTTCGTCGTCCGCGATGGTTGGCTCGCCGTTGGCTGCCTTCCTTAGGAAAATGAACCCCACGGCTTGTACTTTTGTTCCATCCTGCGCCCGGGTGATTTCAACTTTCATTGGCGAAATTTTCTGCTTGGTTTTCTTTTCGATTAAATAGCCGTCGGTCTTGAGCGTATTCTCATCCGCCGATTGGAAGGGTCTCATATCCGGGCCAAAGACCACGAGTTCATAAACATCAAGCTGTTTTGCCAGCTCTTTTTCGGCGTCTTCCGGTTTCATCTGCCCAGCCAGTTCCGCTTTACGGTACACGGCCTTCTCGACCGTTTTGGATGACACCCAGCGTATAAGAAAGGATGCTGATCCGGATGAGTTCCCGGAATCTCCGGCTCCGGCGACAGGAGTGCTGGTCGCAGCAGGCGCCGATCCGCCCATTGCTTTTCCGTTTCCTCCGCCTCCGCCCGCAGGCGCCGGCTGATTTGTGGCAACCGCTGGCCCGCCCGCATCGTTGCCTGAATTATCTTTGCCGGTCTTCCAAGTAGCCTCGACCTGGATTATTTTTGACCACGGAGAATCTTCAAGTACTCTCTGGACGTCCTTCGCGTCCCACTGCTGATAAGGTTTTGATTTCCAAGGATCGCCACCAGCGAAAACCAAAGCGGCCACAATCAGCACCGTAGAACTTAGGAAGACGACTTTGCGCATAGTATTTTCCCTTACTGGAATTTTTATGCCATCGCCCGGCATATAGGCCGTACTCTAACGACTCACCGGCTTGGCCGCAAGCGCATTTTTACCGGCATGGGCCGGTGCTTCGGGCGCGCGCGATGCCCCGAAAACGCGCTCCAGGCGATAAACCGGGTTCTCGCCAGATTCGAAGTGCGTGCGCATGAGCAACTCACCCACCAGCCCGACGGCAAGCAGTTGAACCCCAAATAGACACAACATCATTCCCAAAACGAGAAGAGGTCCGTGCTGAACGAAGATGGAGACGTCCCAGAAGATCTTCTGAACGAGGAGGACCACCAGAATCGCCGCGCCCAAGAACATTCCCAGCAAGCCTGGAGGACCGAAAAAGTGCAGAGGCCGCGTCATGTACCGCATTAGAAAACGGATGGTTATGATGTCAAAGAAAACCCGTAACGTCCGCGAAATTCCGTAATGTGATTTGCCCCCGGGACGCACGATATTTCGGATGGGCACTTCCACGATTTTGGCGCCGTTCCAGGCAGCTAGCGCGGGAATGAACCGGTGCATCTCGCCATAAAGCGGAATGTCCTTAATTATCTCGCGACGATAGACTTTGAACGTGGTTCCAAAATCGTGGATGTCCACGCCGGAAAGCTTGCTCATCATCCAGTTGGCAATTCGCGAGGGCAGGCGGCGCATTATGAAATTGTCCACGCGCTTCTGCCGCCAGCCACTGACGATGTCGCAATGAGTGGCTTCGAGGGCGTCGAGCAGAGTGGGGATGTCGGCGGGGTCGTGCTGCAGGTCGCCGTCCATCGAAACGATGATGTCACCGGAAGCGAAGTCGAACCCTGCTGCCAGCGCGGTCGTTTGCCCGTAGTTCCGTTTTAGCCGAAGGACAGCCACGCGTGGGTCTTCCTCGGCAATGGCTGCGAGGATTTGCGGCGTGGCGTCCGAGCTTTGGTCGTCCACATACACAAATTCAACCGGATCATAGCGTCCAGTCATTACTTCGCTTAACCGCTGATGTAGCTCACGGACGCTATCCTGCTCGTCGTGAAAAGGGACGACGATCGAGTATCGAGGTGGCACGCCTTGGCTCGCCGGCATTTTGTTAGTGTAACTCCCGATAGCTAATTAGGCGAATGTCCCTTTCGGTTAGTGCACTTCTAACACCGGGATCGAGCAGCCCCTGCAATTCGGTTTCTCGTTGGTCCTGGAGCCGGGAGCCGGAGTTCGCCAGGTCGGTATCGCAGATGCCTGGATGAAGCATAATCTCGGTACTGCCGTCGGAAAGTGTGTCAATCATGCGACGGAGAGCTGACGGGCCTAGTCCTCCCGTCATGGCCAACCCAAGAAAATGGTCAGGAGAACGCAAACCGTACTTGCGTGCGATGGTCTGAAACCATGGCGTGACGGCGCGAGCTGCCGCGGCAGCGATCAACTCCTTGGTGCGGCCCGAGATTTCATGGCGAGTCGTCTCCCAGGAATCCCGAAGATTCTCCATGGGCTTGCGTATCCGCGTGATTCCAAGTTCTTTGGCCACGCGACCGACGGCCTCCATCACTTTCGGGTGCGCGTGAGTATGCTTGTGCGTGTCGAGATGGGTCGGTTCGATTCCCGCAGCGCGGATTTTTTCGATTTGAGCGCGCAATTCCCGCTCGATGGCCTTCATCCGAATGAGTCCCGAGCTCAATCTCGCTACTAGTCCCGCCAAAGACTCCGGCAGATTTCCATTTGCGTCCGCCAAAGAAGAGATTTTGTCTCGCGGAGCGATCGCCGGCCCCCCGACCAGCACTAAGTGACATCCAACTCCCAATTTTGGATTTGATTTGGCGCGCGACACGGCATCATCGAATTCCGCGCCGTTGGCCATTAAGGTGGCGCTGGTGAGGACGCCGTCGCGATGGGCGCGAATGATTCCTTCGTTTACGCCTCGCGTCATTCCGAAATCGTCTGCGTTCAGGATGAGTTGTTTCATTTAGCTGGAAGCATATGCGAAGCGGAAAGACAATCATATCATGGGGCAACGAACGACAAAGCTAGTTGCGGGCGCAGGAGAGTGGAGATTCTGCGATGCCAGCGTGAAAATAGAAATTCCCGGAGAAAGCAATTCAAAAGCCATTCATGTGAAGAGAACGAAAGAAATGTTAAGGAAGTGTAAAAGTTTTCAACAGTTCTGTTGAAAACCATGTGGAAAAGAACGCCGCAACAACGGGAATCGAGCGTCTGGCAAAGGCTTACTTCACTTTGCACTATTTCTGTGCAGTTTTTTTCGGATGAAATAATTTCCAGACGATATTCAACTTTTTCACTTCAGTTCGAGCCAGAATGAAAAGTTTTTGCAGGCATTTTGTCAAATCAGGAAAAATTTTCGTTCGACTGAGGGAATCCTAGTACCAGTGAGGCGGTGGGGCGAGCTTGATTTGAATTGTTTGCTCGTCGGTATCGACGTCGTACCACTGTCCAAACGTGTGCCAGCCTTTAGCAACGACCTGTATCTCAATCCTTCCTTGGGGAATCTCGGGAACTTTCGCCGAACCGTCCTGGTTCGTCTTGAAATTCAGCTCAGCCAGTTTGTCGTGGTGGAAGAGGCCACCCGATTCATTGAATCGGACATAGACGCTAGCATTTCCAATAGGCTTTCCGTCGGCCGCCGCTACAACCTCGATTCTCAGTTTTACCGTGGCGGGCTCGGACGACTTTTTCTCCTTTTTGTTGGGCTTGTCCGGCGGGGCTTGCGTGGTCTCGGCGGGCGACTGTTCCTTGGAGGCCGATTGGTCTTGATTGGCGGATTGAGCGTGCGACAAACCGACAACGCTCAAGAATGCGGCGAACAGGGCCAGCGTTAAGAAACCGGACGAAAATTGCCGGCGGCTCGAAGTGGAATTCATGGCACCTTTCTTTTACAGCAATAGCCAGTCGCTCTCAAGTTCTAAAAAACTGCAATCCATAATGGCTTCCATGGCTCGGCGACGGAGTTCTCGTTGAGGCTGTGGAGTTTAGGTGCTCTGACGTATGATGATTGTTCCGAAAGGAGGCAAGTGATGGGTTTTTCCACCGACGCGATTCATGTGGGGCAGGAGCCTGACGCTCTAACCGGCGCGATCGTAAAGCCAATCTACCAGACGTCCACGTATGTGATTGAGGAGATGGGAAAAAGCAAGGGCTACGACTATGCCCGGACGAACCATCCGAACCGCAAAGCCCTGGAACGCACCATTGCGAAGTTAGAGGGAGGCCACGCCGCTTATGTGTTCACCTCCGGAATGGCGGCGATCGATTCCGTCTTCCGGCTTTTGCGTCCCGGAGATCACGCCATCCTGTCCCAGGCGGTGTACGGCGGAGTTTTCCGGCTGACGACTCAATTGCTCGTGCAGTTTGGGATGGAATTCAGCTACGTGGACACTTCTTGCCTCGAAAAAGTGAAGGCCGCCATCAAACCAAACACGAAAATGATGTATGTCGAGACGCCTACGAATCCTACGATGATAGTCACGGACCTGGCCGCCGCGGCAAAGCTGGCGCGCGAAAGAAATCTGACGCTTGTAGTGGACAACACATTCCTCAGCCCTTATCTGCAGCAGCCCATCGCGCTGGGGGCGCACATCGTCGTCCATTCGATGACGAAATACCTCAATGGCCACAGTGATTGCATTGGCGGCGCAGTGGTCCTTACGCGTCCGGAAGACGCCGAAAAAATATATTTCGTGCAGCGGTCCGCTGGAGCCGGTCTCGCGCCGATGGATTGCTTTCTGGTTTCTCGCGGACTCAAAACGCTTGCCGTGCGCATGGACCGCCACAATCTAAATGGAATGGCGGTGGCAAAGTTTCTGGAGTCACACAAGAAAGTGAAACGGGTGATTTATCCGGGGCTTGCGTCTCATCCGCAACATGAAGTGGCCAAACGGCAACAGTCGGGATTTGGCGGCATGCTGTCCTTTGACCTGGGGTCACTCGATGCGGCCAAGGCGCTTTTGAATCATGTGAAGCTTTGCTCGCTGGCCGAAAGCCTCGGCGGAGTGGAAACTCTAATTTCGCTTCCAGCTCTGATGACGCATGCCTCCATACCAGTCGAGAAGCAGAAGGAAATCGGGATCACCCAAGGCCTGATCCGCCTCTCAGTCGGAATCGAGGATGTGGAAGACTTGATTGCCGACCTGGACCAAGCGCTAGCAAGAGTACTAGTTTGCGCTGCCGGCAAGATTTTCTCGGTTGAAGCCGTAGCGCCTTTAGTTCTTGTTTTCCTCGCGGCGGTCAGACGGAATCGGAAATCCAGGCGAGGTAAGCCGCAGCGCCGCGCGCGATCGGCAAGGCGATGATTTCGGGGACGTCGTAGCTGTGCAGGCGCTTGATCTCGGCTTTCAATGCGGCGAAACGTCCTTGGGTGGTCTTGATGATGAGCAGAAATTCCTTGGCGGATTCCACTCTTCCCTTCCAGCGATAAACTGAGCGCACGGGCGTCATGACGATGTTCGCGCAAGCGGCCAGCCGTTGCTCGACCACCGCCCGCGCGATCTTCCTGGCTTCCTTTGCCGACCCGCACGTGACTAGAACAACTATTTTGTCTGTCATCTCGAAATTCTCTGTGCCTTTACTAATACGCCGCGCATCATTTTGAATGTTGTGGGTTTGCGGCTTGAGGGCCAAGATACAATAGCCGTCCGTGACGAACCAAGCGATTCATTTCGGAACTTCAGGTTGGCGCGGCGTGATTGCCGACGACTTCACCTTTGCGGGAGTACGTCGCGCGTCCGCTGCGGTAGCGGAACACGTCCTGGCGCAGACGAAATCGCCGACAGTGGTCGTGGGCTACGACATGCGCTTCTTCTCTCCCGAATTTGCGCTCACTTCGGCAGAAGTCCTGAAGGCTCATGGATGCCGCATCCTTTTTTGCCAGGAAGCGACTCCGACTCCGGTGATTGCCCACGCCATTATTTTCAACAAACTAGCCGGCGGCGTGAACATTACCGCCAGCCACAATCCCTGGGACTATAACGGGCTGAAATATTCCGGCCCCGAGGGCGGACCAGCTTCGGTGGAAACGACAAAAGACATCGAGAAACGCGCGGCCGCCCTGCCGGAGGATACAACTCCGTTTCACGAAATCGCGGATAAATTCGAGCCGATTCATCCGCGCGAAGCTTACTTCGCGCAACTGAAGAAGATGATTCGCTTCGACGTGCTGGCGAAAGCCAAGGGCAATTTCGTTTGCGACGCGGTCCACGGCTGCGGCGCAGGATGGCTCGACCGTATCCTGAAAGAACACGGCCTCGCGATTACCGAAATCCGCGCGAACCGCGATGTATTATTCGAAGGCAAAGGCCCCGATCCCTCGGAGGAAAATCTCGGGCTGCTTAAAAAAACTGTACTCGAGAAAAAAGCTTTGGCGGGACTTGCGACCGACGGCGACGCCGACCGATTTGGAATTCTCGACCGCGACGGCTCATTTATCGACCCGAACCACATTCTCGGCCTCGCGTTCGATTATTTGCTGGAGACACGTGGAAAGAAACTGGGCGCTGCACGCAGCGTGGCCACCTCGCACCTCCTGGACGGAGTGGCAAAATTGTACGGCGTGCAGATTTACGAAAGTCCGGTCGGATTCAAGTACGTCGGGCCGTTCCTGCGCGACGACAAAATCGCGATTGGCGGCGAAGAAAGCGCGGGAATGACCATTCGCGGGCATTTGCCGGAAAAAGACGGCATTCTGGCGTGCCTGCTGATAGCAGAAATGATCGCGGCGAGGCAAACTTCCCTGCGCGAACAGCTTCAGGATCTGTTTCGCAGAGTGGGGCGCGAATATTGGCCCGTTCGCGTGAACTTGCCGCTTTCCGATGATGCGCACAAGAAGCTGCTCGAGCGACTGAAAGCCGACCCCAAGGAATTCGCGGGGCAGCCCGTGGTGAACGTAAATCGATTAGATGGGTTGAAGCTGGGATTCGAAGATGGCTCGTGGGTCCTGATGCGTCCCTCTGGAACAGAACCGGTAGTGCGGATTTATACCGAAACGGCGAGCATGGCCGCTTCGAAGAAGCTGGCTGAGGACGCCCAGGCGTGGATCACGAAATGAAAGGCCGCCAGGTGGACGAGCAAAAAACGGTGAAGAACGAGACCAACGATCAGAGCGTCAGCTTCTTCGAACAGCTCGGTCAATTCTTCCGTCGAAATATGTACTGGTTCTTGATCGTGGGCTTCGCTCTGCTGTTGCTTCAAGACACGTTTGGCACGCACGGTGTGCTGGCAATGAGACGTTCAAAGAAAGAAACACAGGAAATTCGAAAAGACATCTTACGGCTCGACGAGGATAACCAAAAACTACAGGAACGCGTGAAGTCGCTGAAGTCCGATCCCGCGGCCATAGAGAAAATCATGCGCGAACAGATGAAACTGAAGCGGCCGGGTGAAATCATTTTCGAAACGCATCCGAAGCCCGGCGTTGACTTACACAGCGCTCCGCCAACTTCCGATAATCCTGCGAAAACACCTTAGCCTTCCGCCACCGAGCCGCGATTTCGTTTGAACCAACTGAGTATTTCCGCTCGATGATCCGTCCAGCGCGTTCGAGCTATCGAGAGAAGCACCATGGCGCCGGTAATAATCAGAAATCCTAGCGTCGCCATCGGAATCGACTCACTGTTCTTGGTCAATATCGAGAATCTTCCGTAAACGAATTCGATATGCACCCAGTACACAAGCAACGAAGTTTGTCCCATCTGAATCATCGGGCTGAATCCCACTTGGCCTAGTCCCCAGCGGCACCACGCGTAGCTGGCGAAAACAATCACCAGGATGATGGCAACGCGTGCGAGGAAGAAATTCGGGCTGGTGTGCCAGTAGTCGTAATACGGGATAGAGTTGCAACGCCCGCGCGTCGAGCCAGTTCGAAAGATAAAATAATCCCACGCCCCCGAACCCGCACGAGACCGCGATTTGCAACAGATTTTTCTTTCCCCATTCGCTGAAGAGAAGATACCCCAGAGCCAATCCCGCGAACGCAAATCCAGCCCAGGGAAAAATCGGGAAAAGCCACGGTCGAGGCGAATCGTAGATATGCACGCCGTTTATGTAGGACTCCAGGTACCAAGGCAGCCAGCGCGGGCGCCAGGTGGTGTAGAGAAACGGTGTGGCAAACGCGATTCCAGCTGTAGCCAAGAGCGCAACCGTTATGTTCGCTGCGCGGCTCCGAGTCAGCCGCCCGACTACCCCCATCAGCATAATCGAAATGCCGATCGTGTTCAGAATGTCCACGCGCAGCAAGTCCGTCCAGGGCGCCCAGGGTATGCCGAGCAGGTATTCCTGCACTCGAAACAGCAAGCCGAGCCCCAGGATTTCCGCGCCCCGAAGAATCGTCGTTCGCGCGATCTGATTCGCGCCAATTCCCTTCTCGTGCATCTTGCCCGACGACGAGCGCAATAGAAACGCCGGCGAGGAAAAGAAAAAGCGGCGCGGGAATCGTTCCGCTGAGCTGCGACCATTGCATGAACTGCGAATCGCGCGCGCTGCCGCCAAGCCACGAATCGTAGGAATGCACTTCAAACATCAGCAAGCAAGCGAACCCACGCATC
Organism: uncultured Acidobacteriota bacterium; assembly: GCA_963830375.1. Lineage (GTDB taxonomy): Bacteria > Acidobacteriota > Terriglobia > Acidiferrales > UBA7541 > Palsa-295. The sequence goes on along the minus strand of CAWHMJ010000001.1, from coordinate 361,759 downwards.
CAATCAATATAGGCGAGGCGCTGTGGTTTACCGGGCTGGACCGTGGCACTCAAGCCGCACAAGAATCGCCGAGAGGCAAACGCAAAGCAAGTTTTTCTCGTAACCCTCGTGCACTTCAGTAAAATCCTGGCATGGCCGCGCCTTCAAAATCCTGGCAGATGGATTTCCCGACTGCCGTCGGAGTATGGACGCCGATTGTCGTATTCGTGGCGCTTCTGGGCTTGCGCATGGGTTACCGAGGGCCGCGCTTTGGCATAGCTCTGGGAGTGGCCGCTGTTCTCTTCGCCTTTGAATTTTTCCTCGCTTGTCCGCGCGTTCTCGAATCGGCGCGCGGAATGCTTGGCGAGCACGGCCGCGTGCTCGCGCCGCTTGTGCCTCTGTTTGCAGTCCTAATCTATACGCTGACCGTGACGGGCAATTGGAAAATGGCGCTCGTTGGCGCGGCCTATAGCGTCTTACCTGCCCTGCTCGTCGCAACGAGCGCTGGCAAAGCGCCGGGGACCTGGGAAGACTATGCCGCGATGATGCTCGTTTGGCTGCCGGTTGAATTTCGCTGGATGTACCGGGTATTCCCGTACCCGACGGAACTGACCCACTCGCTCACGATTTTGATGGCGCTCGGCGCTGGCGTTGCTGCGTTTGTCCTGCTGCGCCGTATGGAAGGCATCGGCTACGAAATCGTTTGGCGCAAAGGATTCGGCCCGAATGTGGCCCTTCATTTCCTGATTTTCACAGCAATTGCAGTTGCACTGGGAATCGAGATCGGGTTTCTGAAGTTTGATCCCACGCTCGCTCGTTTGCGTTCCCTTCCATTCGCGGTGGTAGGAATTACGTTCTTTACCGCATGGCCGGAAGAATTTCTGTTTCGAGGTGTATTGCAGAACCTTCTTTCACGGACTTTTAAAAATCAATGGACGGGATTGGCGATTGCATCCGTCATTTTTGGCTTGTCGCACATTCTGCACGCGCCGTTCCCGAACTGGAAATATGTCTTTCTCGCGACCATCGCGGGATTATTTTACGGCCACGTGTGGATGAAGACCGGCTCGCTGTTTCCGGGCGCGCTCGTCCACGCGCTGGTGGACGTTTCATGGCATGTTTTATTTCGCTAGCGCGATTTGGCGCGGGCGACTAGCGCACAACGCCGTGAAGAGGGCTCGACGCTGTGGCATACAGTTTTTTCGGAATGCGCCCGGCAAGAAACGCTTTGCGGCCCGCGTCAACTGCAGCGCCCATCGCTTCGGCCATCAACACCGTGTCCTGAGCTTCGGCAATCGCCGTATTCATCAGAACGCCATCCGCGCCAAGTTCCATCGCGATGGCAGCGTCGGATGCGGTCCCGACGCCGGCATCCACGATCAGCGGCACTTCCGTCACGCGCTCGCGCAAAATCTGCATGTTTGCGACATTCTGAATCCCCATTCCGGAGCCAATCGGCGCACCGAGCGGCATCACGGCCGCGGCGCCTGCATCAATCAATCTTCGCGCAACGATTAAGTCGTCGTTGGTGTAGGGCAATACGACGAAGCCTTCGGCCACCAGTGTCTTCGTGGCGCGAATCAGCTCCTCGGTATCCGGGAAAAGTGTCTGCTGATCGCCGATCACTTCCAACTTCACCCACTCGGACAATCCCACTTCCCTCCCGAGCCGAGCCGTGCGAACGGCTTCGTCCGCGGAGTAGCAACCCGCGGTATTGGGCAAAATGAAAAATTTTTTGCGGTCGATGTAATCGAGCAGAGATTCTTTCGTGCGATCGGTAAGGTTCACGCGGCGAATGGCAACCGTCACCATCTCGGCGCCGGATGCTTCATGCGCGCGGCGCATCTCTTCAAAGCTGCGGTACTTCCCTGTTCCCACGATCAGACGCGAATTAAATGCGCGCCCGGCAATCAGCAATTGGTCCGCCATGAAAATTCTCCCTGATATAGTGTACCGCTTGCACCTGTCGCAGGCAGCCTACGCCAAATGCTGGGGGCGAGGCTCTTCCACGTCGGCATAGAGCCGCGCGATCACATCCTTGTAGCGCTCCTCGATGACGCGCCGCTTGATCTTCAGCGTATAGGTCAGTTCGCCGCTGGCAAATGTGAAGTCCTGTTCGATGAGCGCGAATCGCTTGGGTTTTTCGTACTGCGCCAGCGACGCCGTAAGCCGCTCGATTTCTCGCGAGAGCAGATCGCGCACCCACGGATCCGAAATCATCTGCGCCGGGCCGGAAAAATCCTTATTCTGCTTTCGCGCTTCATTCTCGATGCCCGCAAAATTCGGAACGATTAGCACGGAAACGAATTTGCGCTTGTCGCCCACCACAATCGCGTTGGTGATAAATGGAGACTGTCTTCAGCAGATTCTCAATCGGCGCCGGCGCCACGAATTTCCCGGCCGCGGTTTTCAACAGCTCTTTTTTGCGGTCGGTGATGATCAGATATCCGTCTGCATCCAGACGCCCGATATCTCCGGTAGAAAACCAGCCGTCGGAGGTCAACACTTCGCGAGTCTCTTCGGGCTTGTGGTAATAGCCCTGCATCACGCATGGGCCCTTTACCAGAATTTCGCCGTCGTCGGCGATGCGCACCTCCACGTGCGAGATCGGGAGCCCGACCGTCCCCACTTTATATTTCTTGGGCACGTTCGAAGCGACCACCGGCGAGGTCTCCGTCAGCCCGTAACCCTGCAAGACCGGCAAATTCACCGACCAGAAAAATTCGGAAAGCTCCGGTGCCAGCGGCGCGCCACCAGAGAAAAAATACCGAATTCTTCCTCCCAGACCTGCGCGAATCTTCGAATACACCATGCGGTCGGCAATTTGCCAGCGTTGTTTTGTCCAAACCGAAGGATTCTTGCCGTACGCTCGCCACGGGAATCGATTCCTGCGCCACACGCAAAGACCAGTCAAAAACCTTCCTTTTCAAACCCGTCTCGCGACGCCCCTTGTCCAGAATGCTGGCGTATATCTTTTCAAAAAAACGCGGCACTGCGGCGGCGCATGTCGGCTTCACTTCAAGAAACGCCTGCGGAACTGCTTCCATTTGCTCCACGTATGCGATCGGCACACCGCGAAATAGATAGCCGTAGTCCACCGTGCGTTCATAGATGTGCGCAAGAGGAAGGAAGGACAGCGCAAGATCTTCCGGAGAGAAATCGTACGCCTCCAGCGAGTCGACGACGTTCGAGCTCACGTTCGAATGGGTCAGCATCACTCCCTTGGGCTCGCCCGTGGTGCCCGAGGTATAGATGATGGTCAGCAATTGGCTCGCAGAAATTTCCGCAGCGCGCTTGCGGTACTCGGCAATGTCGGCGTCACCCGCCGTGGCGATCAGAGTCTCGTAACGCAGAACGTCGCCGTGCAAATCCGAAAGCGGAGCCACTGCAATCGTTTGTTCGAGCGCCGCCAATGCGATCGCGGCACTCGGCGATTTTTCGCGCCTGTGCTTCTCCCGACGTGAAAATGATGCGCGCGCCCGAATCGTTCATGATGTAGGCAAGCCGGTCGAGCGATTCGTTAAAATAAATCGGTACGGTTACCGCGCCCACTCCTTGTATCGCAAAATCAGCGATGTGCCATTCAGGACAGTTCGGCGCGAAGATCGCCACTCGGTCGCCGGATTTAATTCCCAATTCGCCGAGCGCCTTCGACAAGCCCGCCACGCGGCGCAGCATTTCCTGCGCAGTAATCGCCTGCCAACCGTCAGCGGTCCGGTACATCTGCGCGCGCGGACTCGCGAAGCGGTCAACGGCATCGAGAAAAGATTTTGTGAGCGGAGGGTAGTCCATCGTTGTAACTTTTACTTTAGCGTATGGGGCAGCATCGCGCAACGCGGCCGCACAATTCCTAAAGAAGCGCCGGCCTATAAAATCCCGCCTGTGGTGCGCTAAGATGTTCCTGGAGGTTTCCGATGTCGAAGGTTGCGACCGAAGACACAACCGGGTATCAGCCGGTTCGCGCGCCGCGCGGCACCACTCTGTCCTGCAAGGGCTGGCAGCAGGAAGCGGCCATGCGCATGTTGATGAACAACCTCGATCCGGAAGTCGCCGAGAAACCGGAAGATTTGATCGTCTATGGCGGGCGCGGAAAAGCGGCGCGCAATTGGAAGTGCTATCACGCGATTGTTGCGTCTCTCAAATCCTTGGAAAACGATGAAACTCTGCTGGTGCAATCCGGCAAGCCCGTCGGTATTTTCCGCACGCACGCTTACGCGCCTCGCGTTCTGATCGCAAATTCAAATCTGGTTGGACATTGGAGCGACTGGAAGCACTTCGACGAACTCGACCGCGCCGGTCTGATGATGTATGGCCAGATGACCGCCGGAAGCTGGATCTACATCGGCACCCAAGGAATTTTGCAGGGCACCTACGAAACTTTTGCTGCAGCAGCACGAAAACATTTTCAGAGCGATCTGGCGGGAAAGCTGGTGGCCAGCGGCGGCCTCGGCGGAATGGGTGGCGCGCAGCCGCTCGCTGCCACGCTGAATGGCGCGGCATTTTTGGGAATTGACGTGGACCCTGAGCACATCAAGCGCCGTGTGAAGACCGGCTACTGCGACGTGATGGTGAACGATCTCGACGAAGCTCTTCGCATTTTGAAGAACGCGGTTCGCAAGCGCGAAGCAACTTCCGTGGGTCTAGTGGGAAATTGCGCGGACGTGATTCCCGAACTCGCGCGTCGCGGCGTGGTGCCCGACCTGTTGACGGATCAAACCAGCGCGCACGATCCAATCGGCGGCTACATTCCGCAGGGGCTCGATGTGGCGCAGGCTGCCGAGCTGCGCAAAAGCGATCCCGAGGCGTATCGCAAACGCTCGCTTGAATCCATGGCCAAACACGTGGAAGGCATGCTCGCCTTGCAAAAGTTAGGCTCGATTACATTCGATTACGGAAATAACATTCGAACTTTCGCTTTCGAGCAGGGCGTGAAGAACGCTTACGATTTTCCCGGGTTCGTTCCCGCCTACATCCGCCCGCTTTTCTGCGAAGGACGCGGGCCTTTCCGCTGGGCCGCGCTTTCCGGCGAGGCTTCGGATATTTATCGCACGGACAAGCTCGTGCTCGACATGTTTCCGCACGACGAAGTTCTCACGCGCTGGATTCATCTGGCGCAGAAGCGCGTGCGATTCCAGGGATTGCCGGCGCGCATCTGCTGGCTGGGTTACGGAGAGCGCGACAAATTCGGACTTGCGCTTAATGATTTGGTGGCGCGCGGCGAATTGAAAGCTCCCATCGTGATTGGTCGCGACCATCTGGATTGCGGCTCAGTGGCTTCGCCCTATCGCGAAACTGAAAAAATGCGCGACGGCTCGGACGCCGTGGCGGATTGGCCGTTGCTCAATGCCCTGCTCAACGCCGCCAGCGGCGCGAGTTGGGTCTCCATTCACAATGGCGGAGGCGTGGGCATCGGCTATTCGCTCCACGCCGGCCAAGTGACGGTCGCGGATGGCACAAAAGAAATGGCAGATCGCATCGAACGCGTGCTCACCAACGATCCCGGAATCGGCGTCGCCCGCCACGTTGATGCGGGCTATCCTGAGGCGATTGATTTCGCGAAAAAGTCCGGCGTCAGAATTCCGATCATCTAACAACTATGGCTTCCAGCCCAAACACGACGAATAGTCGGTTGCACAGACTTCGTGAGCTTGCCGGAATCGCCCTAGCGTGTGCCGCTGCCGGACTCGTGATTGGCGCGTTCGACGGAGCGGCAATGGGGATGTCAGCCGCTCTCCACGACGACTGGGGCGTCAGCAGGGTTCAAGCCGCATCGCTTTGGGCGGTTGGGGCCACCGGGGTCGGCGCGATCGTTGGGATGCTGGTGGGGGTGCTGCTTTATTACTTTTTCTTCAAACGACAATTGTCATCCGTAGAATTCTTCCAAATTGCAATCGTGTCGTTAATTGGTGGTGCGGCAGTGTGTTTGCTGACAGGGCGTTTCTTACTGGAGACTTGCTGGCTTGCGACGCCGATCGTCACGATTCTGGCGTCCGCGGTTCTCAAAACTCGCCGGATGGAGCGGAGATTAAAGGAGGGCTCATGATCGTCATCGTAGGAGCAACGGGACACACGGGAAGGCCGGCGGCGGAAGCGCTGCTTGCGAGGGGCGAAAAAGTGCGCGTCATCGGGCGCGACGCGAAGAAGCTCGAGGCATTTACGCAAAAAGGCGCGGAAGCATTCGTCGGGAACGTCGAAGATGCCGCATCCATGACGAAAGCTTTCCAGGACGCTACGGTAGTCTATCTCGTGCTGCCTGAAGATATCTCAAGCGAGGATTTGCGCGCCCATCAAGAACAGGTTTCCGATTCCTACGCCGCCGCAATCGCGAACGCACGCGTGCCCTACGTTGTCAGTCTAAGCAGTATCGGCGCTCAACACGCCGAAAAGACGGGGCCCATTGTGGGTTTACACAATCAGGAACAAAAACTCAATCGAGTCGCGGGCCTCAACGTGCTTCACTTGCGCCCGGCTTATTTTATGGAAAATCTTCTGATGAGTATTCCGCCGTTGCGCTCAATGGGAACTCTTCCAGGCGGTTTGACAAGCGACATGTCAATGCCATGGATTGCTACGAAAGATATCGGCGCGTATGCCGCTACTCGCCTCGCGGCGCGCGACTTCTCCGGCAGTTCCACGCAGGAACTGCACGGACAGCGCGACATCTCGATGAAAGAGGCGGCTTCAATCGTCGGCAAGTCAATCGGCAAGCCCAATCTCGGATATATGCAAGTGCCCTTCATGATGCTCGAACCGGCGCTCGTTCAGATGGGATTGCCGAAAAAGACCGCGGCACTGTTGATCGAAATGTGGAAAGGCGCGAATGCGGGCCTCATCGTGCCGCAAGAACAGCGCTCGGCCAAGAACACAACCCCGACAACAATCGAGTCGTTCGTGACGGAAGTATTCGCGCCCGCTTATCTTGGCAAGACCGCCGGCGCGTGAAGCGCGCTGATGTCAGCACTGCATTGCGGGCAGCGACGGTAGTTTTTTCTCCATCCCGGCGTTAGTATCGGTGCTTCCGTGCCTGACTGGCTTATTACCGGCTGCTCGCAGCTTCTGACGCTGCGCGGCCCTGTGCCACGGCGCGGCCGCGCACTCGGCCGAGCTTGAAATTATTCGAGACGGTGCGCTTCTGACGCATGACGATCGCATCGTGGCCGTTGGCCCTCGCCGCCGTATCGAACGCCTGCCCAAGTCGCGACGCGCGGAGAAACTAAATCTCGGGGGCCGCGTCGTTTTACCCGGCTTCGTTGATTCGCATACGCACCTGATTTTCCCCGAAAGCCGTGCCGCTGAATACGAGCAGCGCATCTCCGGCGCGACCTATGAAGAAATCGCCCGCTCCGGCGGCGGAATTCGTTCGAGCGTCAAAGGTCTGCGCCGCGCTTCTGCAAGCACCTTGAAGACTCGCGCGCTGAAAAATCTGCGAGAGTTCGCAGCGCACGGCACAACGACCATTGAGGCCAAGAGCGGCTATGGCCTGGACTGGAAGAGCGAGTTAAAAATTCTCCAGATTCTCTACGACCTTCATCAGGAGCATCCCCTGGACATCCATGCAACATTTCTGGGAGCGCACGTCGTTCCTCCTGAATTTCGCCGCCGCCCGGATGCTTACGTAGATCGTTCTCGTGCGCCGGTGGATCCCCACGGTCGCGACTGCCGGGCTCGCTGAATTCTGTGATGTTTACTGCGATCGCGGCGCTTTCACGGTTGCGCAAGCGCGGCGGATTCTGATGGCCGGACGCGCCGGCGGTCTGGTCCCGCGCATTCATGCAGAACAGCTAGCGCATACCGGAGCAGCTCGCCTCGCGATCGAGTTGCAAGCCGCGAGCGCCGATCACCTGGAAAAAATCGATCGTAAAGACATCCGCGCGCTGAGCCTTTCGAACGTCGTGTGCACTTTGTTGCCAGGCTGCTGTTTTCATCTGGGACTGAAGCATTACGCACCCGCGCGCCAATTGATCGAGGCCGGCGCGATAGTCGGCATCGCCACCGACTTCAATCCCGGCACCAGCCCCACGTTGAGCATGCCCATGATTTTGTCTCTCGCCTGCACGCAAATGCGCATGACGCCCGCCGAAGCCATCGCAGCCGCCACGATTAATCCCGCCTACTCGTTGCGCGTGCACGATCGCGTCGGCTCGCTTGAAGTTGGCAAGTATGCGGACCTGGCCGCCTTTGACGTGGCCGACTACCGCGAAATCCCGTATTATTTTGGCGTGAACCTTTGCAGCTTCACCATGAAACGCGGCGCCATCCTGCACATGAAGAACCTTTAACCGATGAAACGGCTCGTCGAATGTGTTCCCAACTTTTCCGAAGGGCGCGACGCATCGAAGGTGGATGCCATCGTGTCCGCGATGCGCGAAGTTCCGGGCGTGTATCTGCTGGATCGCGAGAGCGACAGCGATCACAACCGCAGCGTGGTGACGCTCGCCGGCGAACCCGAAGCTGTCGCCGAAGCTGCTCTGCGCGGAGTGGGCAAAGCTGCCGAGCTGATCGATTTAACCAAGCACTCCGGCGCGCATCCGCGCATGGGCGCCACGGATGTTGTCCCGTTCATCCCCATCGAAGGCGTAACCATCGAGGATTGCGTCGCCCTCTCCAGGAAAGTTGGCCGCGAAATCTGGGAACGTTTTCGCATTCCGGTATATTTCTATGAAGCCGCAGCCCAGCGGCCGGAACGCGCGAACCTCGAAAATATTCGCAAGGGCCAATTCGAAGGCCTGCTCGAAGAAGTTCCGCGCAATCCTAATCGTGCTCCCGACATTGGCGAGCAGCGCCTTCATGCCACCGCCGGCGCTACCGTAGTCGGCGCGCGCAAATTCTTGATCGCTTACAATATCAATCTGAACACCTCCGACGTCGCCATCGCCAACCGCATCGGCAAGAATATCCGTTTCTCAAATGGCGGCTTGCGTTACGTGAAGGCCATGGGAGTGGATTTGCGCGGCAGGAACTTGGCCCAGGTGTCCATTAACCTGACCGATTTCGAGCAGACGCCCATCCATCGCGTATTCGAAATGGTCAAGCGCGAAGCCGAACGTTACGGCGTCTCGATCGTAGGCAGCGAAATTGTCGGCTTGATTCCCAAGCGGGCTATCGAACTGACCGCTGACTTTTATCTGCAACTCGAGAACTTTTCACCCGCGCAAGTGTTTGAGAACCGTATTGAAGCTTCCTTTGCCGGCTGCCTCGGCGGCAGAAGGCCCGGAAAACTCGCGGCGCTTGCGCAACCATTTCTCGACGCCGTCGCGCAACCTACGGCGACTCCCGGCGGAGGCTCCGTGGCGGCGCTTGCAGGCGCGCTGGGAGCCAGCCTGGGCCAGATGGTTGCCGGGCTTTCACGCAAGAAAAAGTCCCAAGCAGCTTTTGTCGAGCCGCTCAGCGACGCTTTGGCGGAATTTCATTCTACTTCGCGCGCGCTGGCGGAAGCGATTGATCGCGACGCTGCCTCCTTTGAATTCGTGATGGCAGCGTACAAATTGCCGCAATCGACGCCCGAAGAACAAGGGCGCCGCGAGTCCGCGATTCAAAGTGCCCTGCAAGGCGCGGCCGAAGTTCCGCATGGAAGTGGCGCGCAAAGCCGCGCATCTATTTGACCTTCTCGGGAAACTGGAAAAGATAGCCAGCCCGTCCATGCTTTCCGATATACGTGTGGGGCGTCTAATGGCTACAGCGGCGGTTCAAGGCGCGCTAGCGAACGTAGCCATCAATCTGGAATCCATTACGGACGCCGGATTCTCAGGCCAGATGCGCTCGGAATCCGCGTTACTCGCGGCACGCTTGGCCAAAAGTTGATTCCGCCAGGAACGGTCTTAGCATCTATACTGTAAAGGTACTGTGTCGCGGTGCAATCGTCGCTAAACGCATTCCTGCGGCCCGGCAGTTTCATTAATCAATCGATCTGAGGGGAAAATAACTTGAGACAGCCAATCATTCGAATCGTTCTCTTTACAGCCTTGGCAGCGGTCGCGTTGCTCGGCTTTTTCGCTGCTGCTCCTTCACGAACCGACGCGGGTTCCATCAGCACCGCTGTCATCGGAATGTTTCCGAAATCCACCGACGAGTTCGCCTATGCTGATTTGAAGTCCGCCCGAAAGCTTCCCTGGTTCGCGCAAATGCAGGACCAAATGCTTCCCAAACAGATGCGCGACTTCGAAACGTTTCTCTCGTCCTCCGGCATAGACCCAAACTCGCAAGTGACTGACTTGGCCTGGGGAGCGATCATGTCAGCAGATGGTTCCACCGGACAAATCCTGGGCGTTGCTATGGGCGCGTTCGATCCCTCCAGCACGGAAGCTCGATTCAAGGCTCAGAAGATGCCTATGATTGAGAGCAACGGTTATCATCTATATGCCTTCGGAAGCGGCGGCGGTGCCAGCGACATCCTGTTCTTTTTTATCGACTCCAATACTGCGGCTTTCGGCAATCGTTCGGCTCTCGAAAAGCTGATTGAGGTCCGCATGGGCACAGCGGAAAGCCTTTTCACCAACGATAAGATTTATCCGCTGATCACCGAAGCAAACGGCAGCGGCCTCATCTGGGCGGTCCTGGATAAGAACTCCACAAACCTGGCCATGCATGAACTGCTTCCTCAAGCCAGCCAGTTTCCCCAGGCTGCAGCAATAGTCACCCGCATTCATGCCATGATCATCAGCGTAAGTGCCGATAGCGGCATAGACGTCCAATTCCAAGCCGTCTGCGATTCCGTGGACGACGCCAATGTTTTGGGCGCGGCGATGCAGGCGGGCATCATGTACCGCCGCTACCAGGAAGCGCAGTCCAACCCGGATTTCGCGAAGGCGCTGGATCACGTTAGCGTGAAACCTTCGGGAGATCGTCTGAAAATAGACGCGCCGGTGAGCCAGGACGAGTTGCTATCGTTGATTCGCACCAAGGCCCTTGTGCCGTCGTCAATGTAAGAGGAAATTCGAGGGGACCATCCGCAGATTCGCGGTTAAGCTTTCGCGCGCCGCTCGTCGCAATACTTGATCAGCGTCATGCGTGATACGCCGTCTCGCGTTTCGTACTGCACGCGATCTACACTCGTCTTCTGTAACGCTCCGCTCAGTCCCGCTTGCGAGCCTGCGCTACTTGCGGCGTGGCAGAAAGTATCGAGTCCGGCCGACGGGAGCGATTCACCGGAATGCTCGATAGAAACTTCCACGCGGTCGGGAAAATCCGAGACAATCACCTTTAACACAGAATCCTTACTCCCATTGCTATTCACCAGCGGAAAAGTCTCGCGGCACGCTTCCGCAGCGGCGGCGGCAAGTCCTTCCTGCGCTCCGCTCGAAAGACCGCAACGGTGCGCGGCGAAAGACACGATTGCAACAACTCCCGCCATCAGCCGCGGGTCGTCGTGCAGCGTTAACTCGGTCCTGCTTGGATCAGTGCTCATCGGTGTCTGCAAGCCGCACGTCGCAAGCTTCGCGGCAATCGGGACAATAATACAGCCCATCTACGCCCATGCGAATGTTGAACTGCGACTGGCAAAAGCAGCAGTACTTTTCGCAAGCGCACTGATTCTCCGGCTTTTCGCATATCGCGCAAAGAGTTACCACCTGCCCGCTCTCCAGTGGCCCAGCATCTCGCCTTTCCCCAATCTTAGGTCATGCGCGTGCGCCGGACAAGCGCCTTGCACGCCGGAATTCCCTCGCAGCACTACAATCGCACTATACGCCTTATATTGCTGTGGTTTTCCACACCGCTACGAACTCGAACTCGTGCAGGCCGAAGTAACGGGGAAACCCAAAGTGACTCCCGGCCACGTTCCTTGACACTCGAAAACACGCATGCTAGCTTCGATGTTTCGTCGCAATAATGAGAAATCCTCTGTGACCACACCGGCAACCGCTGAACTGCGCAAGACAGCTCTGAATTCCATCCATCGCCAACTCGGCGCCAAGATGGTGAATTTCGGCGGCTGGGACATGCCGCTCGAGTACTCGGGCATTCTGGCTGAGCACGAAGCCGTACGCACCCGAGCGGGGCTCTTCGACGTTAGCCATATGGGCGAGATCGAAATTCGAGGCCCCGGCGCGCTGGGCCTGGTCCAATTGGTCACCTGCAACAACGCCGCGAAGCTGGCCGTCGGGCAGGCTCACTATTCAGGGCTGATGACTTCGCGCGGAACTTTCGTCGATGATTTGCTGGTGCACAAAATTTCCGACACGCACTACTTGCTCTGCGTCAACGCCGGCAATCAGGATCACGATTTCGAGCACATCGTCGAGCACAACAAATTCGACGCGCAAGGTGGAAAACGCAGGCCCGCGTTACTCCCAACTCGCGATTCAAGGTCCCCGCGCGAAGGATATCCTTCAGCGCCTTACTCCCGTCGCGCTCGACTCAATTCACTATTATCATTTCGCCTTCGGCAAAGTGAGTGGCATCGACTGCCTGATCGCCCGCACCGGCTACACCGGCGAAGACGGCTTCGAAATCTACTTTGCGCCCGAGCATTCCGAAAAACTGTGGAGCGATCTAATGCACGCGGGGCAACCGGCCGGTATGATTCCCTGCGGACTGGGCGCGCGGAATACTCTTCGTCTCGAAGCGGGCATGTGCCTCTATGGCCACGAGATTGACGACACGACCACGCCTTGGGAAGCAGGCCTTGGGTGGATCTGCAAAATGGAAAAGGCTCCCTTTCTGGGCAGTGACGTCCTGGCTCAACAAAAGAAGGACGGCCTCGCGCGCAAGCTGGTCGGATTCGAAATGCTCGACAAGCGCATCGGCCGGGACGGCTATCCGGTTCTGATCAACGGCCAGGAAGCAGGGCGCGTTACCAGCGGTGGACCTGCTCCATTCCTGAAGAAAAATATCGGCATGGCTTACGTGCCGCCGAAATCGACCGCCGTCGGAACAGATGTCTCGATCGGTATTCGCGGCCAGTCAGAAGCGGCACGAATCGTCGCTCTGCCATTTTACAAGCGACCGCAATAGGCCAGAAGCATCTAAATACGCTGGGTTCACGGAGCGCTTATGTACCCTAAAGACTATCGTTACACCAAAGAGCACGAGTGGGTGAAAGTTGATGGCTCGAATGGAACCATCGGCATCACGGACTATGCGCAACACGAGCTCGGCGACGTCGTCTTCGTCGAGATGCCCAAAGTCGGCACGCAGCTCAAACCGCGGCAGTCTTTTGGAACCATCGAATCCGTGAAAGCGGTCAGCGAAATTTTCAGCCCTGTCTCCGGCGAAGTTACTGAAACGAACCCCGCGCTCGCGGATTCTCCCGAGCTAATTAACAAAGATCCGCACGGCGCTGCCTGGCTTATAAAAGTGCGGCTCGCGGACCCCAAGGAGGCCGCGGCGCTGATGGACGCTGCCGCTTACGAAGCTTATATCGCCGCCCAAGCGAAGGAACATTCCGCCTGATGCGCTATCTTCCCAAGAGTCCTTCCGAACGCCGGGAAATGCTCGAAGCCATCGGCGCGGGTTCAATCGAAGAGCTTTTTAAGTCCATCCCTGAAAAATTCCGGCTGCGCGCCCCGCTCGCGCTGCCCGGGCCGCTTTCGGAAGCGGAGATCATCCAATATTTTCAAGCGCGCGCTGCGGAAAATTCCCGCGGCTACACGTCCTTTCTCGGCGCGGGAGTTTATTCGCATTTGCGTTCGGTGGTCACCGACTCGCTGATCCAGCGCGGCGAGTTTCTCACCTCCTACACGCCTTACCAGGCTGAATTTGCGCAGGGCACGCTGACTGCGATTTTCGAGTTTCAGACTTTGATGTGCCAATTAACCGGCCAGGAAGTCGCCAACGCCTCCATGTACGACGGCTCAACCGCCCTCACCGAAGCTGTGTTGATGGCGGAGCGGCTCACCGGCCGCCATCGTGTGCTTGTCGCGCGCAGTGTGCATCCCGAATATCGCCACGTATTGCAAACGTATGCGAAGAATCTCGGCATCGAGATCGAAGAAGTTGGCTACACGGAATCCGGCCAGCTCGATCGCGCGGCGCTGAAACAGGAAAGCCTCGCGCAAGCTGCCGCTATCGTGGTCCAGTCGCCAAACTTTTTCGGCGTGATCGAAGAACTTCCGGCCCTGGCGGAAGCGGCGCACGCTGCTGGCGCGTTGCTCGTCACCGGGATTGCCGAAGCTGTTTCGCTCGGCATCTTCGTCCGCCCGCCGAGGCCGATATTGTGGCCATGGAAGGCCAATCGTTCGGCATTCCTCCCAGCTATGGGGGCCCTTACGTCGGCGTGATTGCCACGCGAGATAAATACGTGCGCCAAATGCCCGGCCGCCTCGCGGGCCAAACGACGGACGCAGAAGGACGCCGCGGTTTCGTTCTCACCCTGGCAACTCGCGAGCAACACATCCGCCGCGAAAAAGCGACCTCAAACATCTGTACCAATGAGGCGCTCTACGCCCTGGCGGCTACGATTCACCTTTGCTTGCTGGGCAAAGAAGGGCTGCGCGAACAAGCGCTTCAGAATCTCGCGAAAGCGCGCTTCGCTCAGTCAGAACTCGAAAAAATCCCGGGTGTCCGCCGCGTTTTCTCCGGACCTTCCTTCAACGAATTCGTGCTCGAGTTTCCGCGCTCGGTAAAAATGGTGAATACCGATCTCTTGCGCGAAAAAATCATCGGACCGTTCGCTCTGGGAATTCATTACCCGGAGTTGACCAAGCGAGCGCTGGTTTGCGTGACCGAGACAACGCCGCGCGCCGAGATTGAACGCTTGGCCGCCGCCATCAAGCGAATTCTCGAACGCCCGGTTTAAGGAGCTGTTTGAATTGAACTCCAAGTCCATCGATATCGAAGCCCAGGTTGGAAAGATTCTGAAGGTCCGCCAGCACCCCAGCCAGAACGAAGGGCTGATCTTCGAAAAGTCTGCGCCTGGCAAGCGCGGGATGGAGCTTCCGCCGCTCGATGTGCCGTCTGTGGATCCTGCGAAGGCGCTCGGCAAGGAATTCACACGCGACGCAATCGAAGGATTTCCCGAAGTCAGCGAAATCGAAGTGATTCGGCATTTCACCCGGCTTTCCACCTGGAATTACGCGATTGATCTCGGCATGTATCCGCTGGGGTCTTGCACCATGAAGTACAACCCTCGCGTGAACGAATTCGTTGCGCGGCTCGACGGTCTTGCGACCGAACACCCCGAGCAACCGGCGGAAGTTTCGCAGGGATGCCTGCGCATTCTTTACGACTTGCAAAAATGTCTGCTGTCGATCACCGGCATGGACGCCGCCACGCTTCAGCCCGTGGCCGGCGCGCAGGGCGAGCTTACGGGCTTGTTGATGATTCGCGCGTATCTTCAGAGCCAGGGCAATCCGCGCAAGACGGTTTTGATTCCCGATTCCGCGCACGGAACGAATCCCGCATCCGTAGTGATAGCCGGATACGAAGTAAAAAACATCAAATCCAACGCTCGCGGCCAGATTGACACCGATCATCTCCGCGAGTTTTGCACCGAAGATGTTGCCGCTCTCATGCTCACGAATCCCAGCACCCTCGGCGTGTTCGAAGAGCGCATCGCGGAGATTGCCGCTATCTTGCACGAACGCGGCGCCCTTCTTTACATGGACGGCGCAAACATGAACGCGCTGGCCGGCGTCACTCGCCCGGGCGATTTCGGCGTGGATGTGATGCACTTGAATCTGCACAAAACATTTTCGACGCCCCACGGCGGCGGCGGTCCGGGCGCCGGCCCCGTCTTGGTAAAGAAAATTCTCGAGCCTTTCCTCCCTGTGCCGGTCGTGTTCCAAAAAGAAGATGGCAAGTTCGCGCTGGACTACAGCCGCACAAAATCCATCGGGCGCGTGCGCGCCTATTGCGGAAATTTCGGAGTACTCTTGCGCGCCCTCGCCTACACGCTGGCTTATGGCCCGGGAATGCGCCAGGCTACGGAAGATGCCGTGCTGAACTCCAACTACATTCGCAAGAATCTCGAGGACCTTTTCGATTTGCCCTACAATCTTCCTTCCATGCACGAGGTCGTTTTCAGCGACGCGCGTCAGAAAAAGCACGGTGTAAATACGATGGACATCGCCAAACGCCTGATCGACTACGGCTTTCATCCCTATACCACTGCGTTTCCGCTGATCGTTCCGGGTGCAATGATGATCGAGCCTACCGAATCGGAATCGAGAGAGGAGTGCGATTTTTTCATCGAAGCCATGCGCTCGATCGCAGCCGAGGCTGAAACGAATCCGGAGCTGGTGAAAACCGCGCCGCATTCCACGCGCGTCGGACGGCTCGACGAAGTCGCCGCTGCGCGCAAACCCATCCTGCGATGGAAACCTGAAGAAAGGGGTTCACGATGACTTCCGACCAAGCTGCATTCCTGCTAACGATATTTATTCCCGAAGTCAAACGGGAATCGCTGACCACTTTGCGCGTTCTGTTAGCCGTTCCCGCGGACAAAGGTGGCTACCGCCCGCATCCGAATTCGTACAGCGCCCTCGAACTCGCCTGGCATCTCGCTTCCTCGGAACTTTGGTTTCTGGACGGATTCCTGAAAGGAAAATTCGAAATGGACGACGACACCATGCCCGCGGATTTCAGCGATGCCGCCGACGTCGCTTCTTATTATGAGGACAACTTGTCCACCAAGCTCGATGAGGTCGCGAAACTGCCCGCCGCTTTTTGGGCCGCGCCTCTTCCTTTATTCGGAATGTTTGATCTCCCCGCAGTGCTGTACCTTCAGTTCATGCTCAATCATTCGATTCACCATCGCGGCCAGCTGAGCGCCTACTTGCGTCCCGATGGGCGCGAAGGTGCCCAGTATTTATGGCGGCAGCTTCGACGAACCAATGGAGCATCCCTCCGAATCATAGTCTTCAACTTTAGTTATTAGTCTTGCCGGTTACCGGGACTATCTGGGTCGGTATCTCTCAAAACCTTCGCAGCCGTATTGTTGAGGAAAAAAAAAAGCCGTGGCGCGTGCTCGAATTCTGTCAACGCACGCCCACGGCTGTTAGAAATGGACCAAAGACCGTTCGTTGTCGGCGGCAGCTTTACTTCTTCTCGTTCTTCGCTTTTTCCACCGGTATGCTCCGGCCTGCGGTCGGCGTTGCCCTGTTTTGCGCAGTGACTTCCATTGCCGCCGTTGCAGCCGGGAACACTACTGGACGCCCGTCTGAGCTTGCGGCTGCGGCGCTAGTCGTTCTTTCCTTCGCCGCTGCCGTCACTGGAACCAGCGCGCCTTCCGCTTCCTTTAGGAAGGTTAATCCAAGTTCGTGCCCATCCCAATCAATCGAGATCACATCGCCAAGCGATACTTGCTCGGTTGCCAGCAAGCTGGCTAACGGATACACCACGTACCGCTCTATGGCGCGTTTCAGATGCCGCGCGCCGTATTTCATGTCCGTGCCTTCGCGCAGCAGAAATTCTCGCGCCGCCGATGTTACGCGGAATAAAAAGCGCCCCTTCGCCGTCTCCAGCACGCGTTGCTGCACCATCCCGAGTTCGATTTCCAGAATCTGTTCGAGCTGCTGCGACCGCAGCGGGTGAAACACGATGACTTTGTCTATGCGGTTCATGAATTCCGGCGCGAACTTGCGCTTCGCCGCTTCCGCCGCTGTCTTTTCGACTTTTTCGTCCAGACGCACCTGGGTATCCGCCTGCACCTTGGGAGCGAAGCCCATCCCTCCGGTCATCAACTCGGTGATTTCTCCGCCTCCCAGGTTCGAGGTCATGAAAATCATGGTCTGCGACAAATCCACGCGGCGGTTGTCTCCCAGCGTCAGCGTGGCTTTGTCCAGAATGCCCAGCAGCAATTGCCACAGCGCATCGGAGGCTTTTTCGATTTCATCGAACAACAAAAAGCTGATCTTCAATTTCTCGGTGTGATATTGCGCCAGCGCTTCCTGCGTGATCAGCGGATGCGTTTCGCGGTGGCCCAAATATCCCGGAGGCGAGCCAATCAGCTTCGCGATTTCATGGGAGTGCTGGAACTCGGCGCAATCCACTTTGATCACCGCTCGCGGATCGCCGAACAAAACTTCGGCGGTGGCTTCCACCACGCGTGTTTTCCCGGCGCCCGTGGGCCCCAGAAACAATAGATTGCCGACCGGACGGCCCGGCGAATTCAGGCCGGCGCGAAATACCTGGTAGAGGTCAACGACCGCCTGTACCGCTTCGTCCTGGCCGACGATCTTCCGCCGCAGCCCTGATTCAAAATCCCGTGACTCCAGACTGCGTTGTGTCGGGTCAAGTTGTAGCGCTTGCGCTCCCACTGTCGTGCTCCCTCTACCGGAACTCTCTGCCGCTTTCAGGATTGCGGATTTCGGTTCGCTCGAATTGATCCAGCTTGATGTCGAGCGTCGAACGCAACAATCGTAATTGCGTGACCAGTTCACGGCTCGAATTGGCTCGGTCCGTCAACAGCAGCATCGGCGGTGACAGATCGGCCAGGTCCATGTGAAGGTTTCGTAACGAATGCATCAGGTTCTGTACGTACGGCGAGCGGATATCGAATAGCTCGATGCGGCTGTTCACCTGCTCGCGCAGGCTTGACCAATCGAGATCAAGAAACGGGTGGTTGCGCGAAACCTTTCGCACCACATCGTCCGTGATTCGCGGCCTCTCGCCCAGCCGCGCCAGGTGTAGCTGCTGAACCTTTCCCTGGCGCCGTACGTTATGCACCAGGAAATAAGTGTTGCCTTTGCGTCTTACGAAAGCCACAACACCTCCTTTTTGATTCAGCGTACGTAGTGTAGAAAGCGTCCACTACGCCGTCAATGGTACGATGCGGTGGACGTTCCAAATGCTGCTAATCAGTTATTAGTCTCGAAGCGCTCCGCGTAGCGGCGTGGAACAGCTTTCAATGCGAGCTTCGAACCTGCGAATCGTACGCGCGGCGCGCGGGGAAATTACCTTTCGGAATCGATCTACCTTTGCCGTACTCTTTACCTGCGGTGAAACTTAGCCGCGCAGCGTGTCGAGAGGGGACGAGATGTCCTGGGACCCGGTTTATCGCCTCGTGAAAAAGATCCCGCGCGGCCGCGTAACAACGTATGGCCAAGTGGCGAAAGCGCTGCGTTTGCCCGCTGGAGCGCGTGCCGTGGGCTACGCGCTGGCCGCATGTCCCAGTGGGCAAGGCATTCCCTGGCATCGCGTGCTCGGAGCCGGAGGAAGGATTCGCGTGCCGGAACCGCACGCTGCATTACAGCGCAAGCTGCTGGAAACCGAGGGCGTTACAATTGGAGTGACCGTTGACATGCAGATTTACGGATGGTCGTTTCGCAGATCGAAAGCCACCGTCGCGCGGAAGAAAACGCGCTCAAAGTTACGTCGATAGCGCTCAAATCTCCGGCGATTGTGATATAGAGGAACGCTCGAAAAGACAGGGGAATATTTCGTGACGGAACCCGTTATCCAGGTCCAAGGCCTTTATAAGAATTACGGCACCGTAGCTGCTCTGCGCGGCGTGGATTTTTCCGTCGAACAAGGAGAAGTCTTCGGCCTTCTCGGCCCCAACGGCGCCGGCAAAACAACCACGGTGGAAATACTGGAAGGCATGCGCACGCCGGACCGCGGCCTCGCGCGCGTCTGCGGCCTCAATCCGGAAAAGAGCGGCAACCGCTTCAAGGAAATGATCGGCGCCGTTCTGCAATCCACTTCCCTGCCCGATAAAATCCGCGTAAAGGAAGCGATCGAGTTGTTCGCGAAATTCTATAGCGCTCGCGCCAATACGGATGATTTGCTGAAGCGATTCCAGCTCGATGAAAAACGCGATGCTTTCTACAGCCAGCTCTCCGGCGGCCAAAAACAGCGCCTCGCGCTGGCCATGGCTCTGGTGAATAACCCCCAGGTCATTTTCCTGGACGAGCCGACCGCCGGCCTTGACCCGCAGGTTCGCCGCGAGATTTACGACATCATTGAAGAGTTAAAAAGCGAGAAGAAGACCGTTTTGCTCACCACCCATTATATTGAAGAAGCCGAGCGCCTCTGCGACCGCGTCGCCATCATCGATTATGGCCGCGTAATCAAAACCGGAACACCTCGCGAGCTGAAGCACACCTCGGCTGGCACAACGCGCATCGAAGTTCGCCTCGCCAGACCGGTGTCGGACGGCATTCTGGCGCATCTGGACGGTGTCGCGGATTGCCGCGAATTCGACGGCACGTACGTGGTGCACTCCACACGCGCCCCACAAACCATCGTCGCTCTCGTGAAGGAACTTGAATCGGAGAACAACGAGCTCCAAAGTCTCGAAATGTTTTCGCCGTCGCTGGAAGATGTTTTTATCGAACTCACCGGCCGCAGGCTCCGTGATTGAGCCGAGCAATTGAATAAAAGGACGAACATGGCATCGAATCCCATTGGCAATACCTTGACGCTCACAAAAATCCGCGTGCGCCTTGCCATGCGTAACCGGACGTTTCTCTTCTTCAGCCTGATCATGCCGCTCGGCTTTCTATTCTTCTTCGTCACCATATTCAGTAAAAACGATCCGGTCTGGACTGCTTACATCCTCGGCGCGATTCTCACCATGACGGTGATGGGCAGCTTCTGGGGACTCAGCGTGCAACTGGTGATGTTCCGCGAAGCCGGCATACTTCGTCGCTTCCGCCTCGCGCCTTTGGGTGCCGGGCCCATGCTCGCGTCCAGCATTCTGGCGAACTACATCCTCGTGCTCCCGTCCGTCGCCATCGAGATTCTCGTCACCAAATTCGTCTTGCACATGCACGGCTGGGGAAATTTGTGGGCCATTTTTCTTCTGGTCACTATCGGCTCGGCTACCTTTTCCTCTTTCGGTCTGATCGTTGCGAGCGTGACGAACACCATGCAGGAAACCCAGGTCATCAACCAGGTAATCTGGACCGCTTTTCTATTTCTCTCCGGAGCCACCGTCCCGCTGGCCAGATTCCCGCATTGGATTCAAGGCGCTTCTCTTTTCATGCCCGCCACCTATCTCGCCACCGGCCTTGAAAACGCAGCCACGAACCTGGCCACCAACAGCGAAATCATCACCGACTTGATCGCTCTGACCATCGGAGTTCTCGTCGCTTTCGAAATCTCGCGGCAACTCTTTCGCTGGGAGCCGGAAGCAAAAGTTCCCGGAAGCGCGAAATTGTGGGTACTTGTCGCCATGATTCCCTTCCTTGCTTTTGGAACTTACGAAAACGTCAAGGGCGATCGTCTGGCCCGCATTCGCCAGGATTTTCAAATGATGAATCGTATCGGCGACGGCTGAGCCGCCATCCAGGTCTCACTGACGCAAGGGCCGGCACGAAGACGCTGATTTTTCCAACGGGTTCACCGCCTGGGCTGTTTCAGAGGTTAAATACCTAGGCTACGACTTAGGCCTGCCTTACAGTGGATAGAAAGGAGAGCCATCGTGAAAGTATTTGTAACCGGCGCTACGGGCTACATCGGATCCTCCGTTGCCGCTGCGCTTCTAACACACGGTCACGTAGTAATCGGTCTCGCGCGATCCTCCGAGTCAGCCGAGAAGCTTAAGAACTGCGGCGTCGAGCCGTATCGGGGTGATATTCGAGATAAGAATTCCTTCAGCGCTGCGGCTCGCGAAGCAGACGCTATGATTCACGCGGCGTCTCCCAACGACTCCACCTCCGCCGAGGCAGACAACGCCGTAATTGATACGGTATGCGAAACATTGCAAGGCACCGACAAACCGTTCATTTACACCAGCGGCATTTGGGTCATCGGCGAAACGGGAAATAAAGTTGCCGACGAAGATTCCTCCCTTTATCCCATCGATCTGGTCAAATGGCGCGCTGTTTGCGAACAACGAGTGCTGGCCGCGGCGAAAGGTGATTCGTGTATTCGCGCTTCGGTCTTGCGTCCCGGAATCGTCTATGGCCGCGGCGGCGGAATACCAGCGTCATTCTTTCAATCCGCGAAAGAGCGCGGCACCGTGATTTTCGTGGGAGATGGCGAAAACCACTGGCCTGTCGTTCACGTCGATGATCTCGCGGATCTTTATGTCCGAGTTCTTAAGGTAGAAGACGGCGGATTAGTGTTCCATGGCATCAGCGAACAAGCCGTCAAGGTTCGGGATATCGCCATCGCCGCTAGCGAAGGCGCCGGCATCCCGGGAAAGATTTCGCCTTGGCCCGTCGCCGAGGCCCGAGAAACTCTCGGCTTATTCGCCGATGCTTTGGCTCTTGATCAGCAAATCTCAAGCGAGAAGACCAGGAAGCAGCTTGGATGGGAGCCGAAAGCGCCGCGCGTCACGGACGATCTTCGCCACGGATCCTACAAAGCCGCAAGCGCCGCATAAATTAAACAAACGGAGGGATTGATGCAGCGCACAGCTACCGCGGTCTGGACCGGAGCAGTAAAGGACGGCAAAGGATCCATCTCGACGCAAAGCGGCGTACTCTCTGATTCGCCCTATTCCTTTCTCACGCGCTTCGAAAACGCAAAAGGTACGAATCCGGAAGAATTAATCGGAGCGGCTCACGCAGGCTGTTTTGCCATGGCCCTCTCGGCTCAGCTCGGTACCATGAATTTTACGCCGCAAACGATCCGCGCGACTGCCACCGTCACACTTGAAAAACTCGACGCCGGCTGGACCATATCGAAAATCCATCTCGACGTAGCCGCGCGCATCCCGGACATTTCCGACGCCGCCTTCCAGTCCGCGGCCTCTAGCGCGAAAGCCAATTGTCCCGTGTCGCGCCTTTTTAGAGCTGAAATCACTCTAAGCGCCGTGCTGGAGCAAGCGGCATGAAGATTCTTCCGGTCATCGCCGGCTTCCTCATCATCTCAGGCATCTTGCTGGAAGCGTTTGAAACGATCGTTCTTCCGCGAAGGGTGACGCGCCGTTTCCGACTGACCAGGCTCTACTATCGCGCCCTGTGGTTTCCCTGGCGCAAGCTTGCCCACTTTGTGAAAGCGCCCAGAAGCCGCGAAGGATTCCTGAGTTATTTCGGCCCGCTTTCCCTGCTGGGCTTATTCGCGCTATGGGCGGCGCTGTTAATTTTGGGCTTTGGGTTTTTGTATTTCAGCGACGCTCGCATAGATCAAACGCATCCGACTCTGGAGACGTGCTTCTATCTAAGCGGCACAACTTTTTTCACCTTGGGCCTTGGCGACGTCACACCGCACACTACCATGGAGCGGGTGCTGGCAGTATTCGAAAGCGGGCTGGGCTTCGGCTTCCTGGCGCTGGTACTCAGTTACTTGCCCGTCATCTATCAAGCGTTTTCGCGCAGAGAGGTTGCCATCGTGCTGCTCGACGCGCGCGCAGGTTCGCCTCCTACCTCCACCGAACTTCTGCGGCGTCACGCGGGTGTTCATGGCCTCGAAGCTTTGGAAAGGCTTCTCCGCGACTGGGAGCGCTGGGGCGCGGAGCTGCTCGAGAGTCACGTGTCTTACCCCGTGCTCACTTATTTTCGTTCGCAGCACAATAACGAGTCCTGGCTCTCGGCGCTGACCGCGATACTCGACACCTCTGCGCTGGTCATTTCAGGCGCCGAGGGTGCCTGCCAGCGTCAGGCTCGGCTGACCTTTGCCATGTGCCGCCATGCCGTCGTGGATTTGGCTCAGGTGTTTCACGCAGCTCCCCTACATCACAACGAAAACCGATTGCCTGCGTCCGAACTTCTTCGCCTCCGTGCGGCTGTCGCGGAATCGGGACTGAAACTTCACGACACGCCGGAATCAAACGAGAAACTAAGCAAGCTACGTGACATGTACGAGCCCTACGTCCAGGCTCTGTCCCAGTTTCTGTATTTTGATCTCCCACCCTGGATCTTGGCCAAAGAAAGCGCAGACAATTGGAAAACCAGCGCCTGGGGCCGCATCTCGGGCTTTACGGCTCAGACCCAAGTCGAACGCGCACAGGACGACCACTCCTAGTAGCTTGGAGCCTCGTCAAATCCCCAACTTGCTGCTAACAATGAAGCGCCGTCGCTCGTCCATATACCGAAAGGGTTAGTCGCGGCCGCAGCTTTACCAAACGCGCCAGGAGGGTGCCATGCCTTCATTCCTTCAAGACCTGCGGTACGCGCTGCGAATGTTGCTCAAGAACCCCGGGTTCACGATTGTTGCGGTGCTGACTCTCGCCCTCGGAATCGGTGCCAACGTCGCCACCTTCAGCGTGGTCTATGCCGTCCTGCTCCGTCCTTTGCCCTTCCAGCATCCCGAACAGCTCGTGCGCGTCTTCGACGACCTGCGCAGCTCCAACGTCAAGAATGTAGGAATGTCCGCTCCCGAACTCTGGGACCTTCAGGATAAGTCCGGCGTGTTCCAGGACATCTCAGCCGTCTGGCCGATTGACTCCGATATTGCCGGTACGGACCGCCCAGTTCGCGCGGAAACCCTGGCCACCAGCCCGGATTACTTCACAATGCTCGGCGTCCAGCCTCAGCTTGGTCGTGTCTTCTCAGCTAAGGATGCCGTACCTGGCTTCATCGAAGCGGTTGTCATCAGCGACGGCTTTTGGCGCCGGAACTACGGTTCGGACCCGAAAATAATCGGCCGAACCATGCGGCTCGACAACGATCTGTACACAATCATCGGCGTCATGCCCTCAGGGTTTCGCCATCCAGGCCGCACGCTTCAAACCGACGTGGAAGTTTGGTGCGCGGCCGGCTATAACGCGCCTCCCTTCCCTGTGCCTGCGCTACGCTCTATAAGAATGATTCCTGGTGCCATTGGGCGCTTGAAACCCGGATTGACTCTAGCCGCGGCGCAGGCACAACTTGACACATTCGCGGCTCACTTAAGCCAGGAATATCCGAACGATTATCCGCCCGCGACTGGTTGGGCGCCGCGCCTCGTGGCCGTCAAGGAAGATCTCGTGGGGCCGGAGCGTACTGAGTTGTTCGTGTTATTCGGCGCCGTCGGTTTCGTGTTGCTCATTGGATGCGTGAACCTCGCCAACCTTCTTCTGGCGCGGTCGTCCGCTAGACGCCGCGAAATTGCCATCCGGCTCGCGCTCGGCGCTAGCCGCGCCCGTTTAACCACGCAACTGCTCACCGAAAGTGTTCTTCTCTCCGTAATCTCCGGCGTGGTCGCATTGTTTACCGTGGTCCTATTCAAGAATTCGATTCTTACCCTAGCGCCCTCGAACATTCCTCGTCTGAGCGAAGTCCATGTTAGCCCTGGCGTTTTATTCTTTGCTTTCCTCGTCTCAATTCTTACCGGCCTGCTCTTCGGCCTGGCGCCGGCCCTGCAATCTGCGAATCCGAATCAGGTTGAGAACCTTCGCGAAGGCAGCCGCGGCTCCGGTTCCGGCAAACGGCACACGCGCCTCTCGCGCGTGCTCGTAGTCTCAGAGGTAGCGCTGTCTCTCATATTGCTCGCAGGCGCCGGACTTCTTCTTCGCAGCTTCTGGCATGTATTGGAGGTGCGTCCCGGCTTTAATCCGAGCCACGTCACCACTGCGCAGATTTGGATTCCAGTTCCGAATAACCCGAACACCGATCCTTACCGCACTACGGACAAGCGCGCTGCTTTTCTGATGGAAGTCCTCCGCCGCGTCTCTGCTTTTCCGGGAGTGGAGGGAGCCGCGATCGGCAGCACGAACAGCCTGCCCCTGGAACAAGCTCGTAACCAATACCCGTTCACGATTCAAGGACGCCCGACGGATTCGGAGCGCGCGCCGGTTTCGGAATTCGCTACCGTCACTCCCGAATACTTCCACGTACTGCAAATCCCGCTGCTTGCCGGCAGAAATTTCGCTGAATCTGACGCCGACAAGGCTCAGCCAGTTGTCTTGATAGATCAAACTATCCAGCGGCGATACTGGCCCGATGAGGATCCACTTGGAAAACAACTTAAAATCGGTCCGGCGAACCAGCAGAACCGTTGGCTTACAATCGTCGGCGTAGTAGGTGACACGAAGTCGGACGGCTTCGACGCTCCAACGGCCCCGCACATATATTTGCCCGTCCGTCAAAGTCCTGGCTATGCGTCTGTCATTTATCTGCGCAGCGGAGCCAATCCGGAAAGTCTCGGCGAAGCCATCCGCCACGAAGTCCAATCTCTCGATCCCAACATTCCCGTGTTCAGCGTGCGGACGATGGATGAAGTCATCGCGAGATCGATGGCCGAGCGCCGCTTCGCCCTTCAACTTCTCGGCGCCTTCGCGACGGTGGCGCTTCTGCTTGCGGCTATCGGCATCTATGGCGTGATGGCGTATTCCTTCAGCCAGCGCACGCACGAGATCGGTATCCGCATCGCACTTGGTGCGCAGCGCATGGACATCCTGCGCATGGCTGTGGGTGAGGGCATGCGGCTTGTTCTAATCGGCCTTGCCTTCGGACTTGTTGGAGCCGCGGTCCTTACGCGATTCGTCCGTACCATGCTGTTCGATGTGAGCCCCGCCGACCCGCTTACCTTTGCCGCCATCTCCGGCATTCTCGCCGGCGTCGCGTTTTTCGCCTGCTACATCCCCGCCCGGCACGCGACCCGTGTGGAACCGCTCGTAGCTCTGCGCGAAGAATAAAATACTGTCGCCCTAGGCAGACGCGGCCAATTTGGACCTGCCGTGCTCCGCAATCCGGCTTCCCGCCGGACATGGACTTGAAAACCCGTATGCTATAATCCGTTCTGCGCAACATTAAAAGGCCTCGCTAACGCGCCGGAGCAGCCCTAATGCCCATCCCGAAAACCCAAAAGATTTGGCATAACGGAAAGTTTATCGAGTGGGACGACGCTAACATTCACGTCCTTTCGCACGTCGTCAGCTACGGCTCCGCGGTTTTCGAAGGCATTCGCTGCTACGACACCAAGCAAGGCCCCGCCATTTTTCGCCTTCGCGATCACATCCAACGCCTGTTGAATTCAGCCTACATCTACCGCATGGAAGTTCCATTCACCCTCGACGAACTCTGCGCTGCGAATCTCGATCTCGTCCGCGTGAACAACATCAGCGAGTGCTACCTGCGGCCGATTGTCATGCGCGGTTACGGCGAAGCGGGCGTGGACCCCAAAGGCTGTCCTATCGAGGTCTATCTCGCTTGCTGGAACTGGGGAAAATATCTCGGTGAAGAAGCGCACCGCAGCGGAGTGGATGTGTGCATCAGCTCCTGGAATCGTCCCGCGCCCAATACCTTGCCGCAAATGGCTAAGGCCGCCGCGAATTACATGAACTCCCAGCTCATCCGTATGGAAGCGCGCGCGAACGGCTACGTGGAAGGCATCGCCCTCGACGTGCATGGCCACGTTAGCGAGGGTTCCGGCGAAAACATTTTCCTGGTAATGGACGGCACGCTGGTCACTCCGCCGCTTTCCAATTCTGCACTGCCCGGAATCACTCGCCACTCGATACTGACGATCTGCCGCGATCTGAATATTCCCGTCGCCGAGCAAATTATTCCTCGCGAAATGCTTTATATCGCCGAGGAGGTTTTCTTCTGCGGCACCGCCGTGGAGATCACACCGATTCGCTCGATTGACCGGATCAAAATTGGCATAGGCTCGCGTGGTCCGCTAACCAAGCGTATCCAGGACGAATTCTTCGCGCTTACCGGCGGGGTCAAGCCCGACCGTCATCACTGGCTATCGCCGGTCAATGTTACCGCCAGCGCCGGCGTCGCCATCCGCACCTAGTGTCGCCGGTCAAAGATTGCCGCGCGCAAGCCATCCGGCACCCAAGCATTAATCCCTGGCAATTCTAGAGCCTCGATTCCTGACCCTTATCTGTCAACTCGCTTTCTCCCGGCGAATTCAGTAAAATCGCGCGCGGCCCTGCAAATTCTGTTCGAGCCGAGCGCACTGGGAGGAATTCTCTGTATAGCTTGCCTCAGAAGCTTCTCGCGGAGTTCCTCGGCACATTTGCGCTGATTTTCTTCAGCATTGGCGCGATTTGCGCCGATCAATATCTCCGCGCCGCCGGCCAGCCTTCCATCGGCATTCTCGGCATCGCCATCGCCTACGGTCTCACGTATGCAATTATGGTTAGCGCTGTGGCCCACATTTCCGGCGGTCATTTGAATCCCGCAGTCACCGTCGGCTTTTGGGTCACCAGGCGCCTCAGCACCTTGCAAGCTCTTTTCTACTGGATCGCGCAGCTTCTCGGCGCCGTTGCAGCCACCTATGTTCTCATCGCGATCGTCCCGGACACCATTTGGAGTTCTGCGGGAAGAGGCATCATGCTTCTGGCGCCGGACTTCACCCGCCTGCACGCCATGCTGCTCGAAAGTGTGATGACGTTCTTTCTCGTCTTCGTCGTCTTCGCCACCTTCGTCGACGCCAGAGGCGCGCTTAACAGAACGTCCGCCTTTGCCGTTGGCCTCACGGTCACCGTAGGCGTGCTTTTCGGCGGTCCTTTCACCGGCGCCGCGATCAATCCGGCACGCGCTTTTGGGCCGGCTCTTGCCGCCCGCTACTGGGCCAATCACGGAGTCTATTGGGTCGGCCCGCTCTTGGGCGGCGTCCTCGCTGCCGTGATTTACGACCGCCTCTTCCTAGCCGACCAGCCTCCCGTTTAAAGCGGAACCTTGCCCCGTTAGGTAACCTCGACGCGATACCTGACCTAAAGTACAGGTTGGCAGTTTAGAAATGCCTCTCCGGGGTTTTCTTGCTACCCCCTGATGCGCGTGCTAGCGTGGTTTGAAGCTCCACAGCCGAGGACTTTCGCTATGGCCATCAGCATTGATGATTTATTGCGCCGCGCGGTAGAAAACAGGGCGTCCGACTTGCATCTCAAAGTCGGCAACCATCCCTACTTGCGTGTGGACGGTATCCTGAACGGGCTCACCGACGTGCCGCGCATCACTCCCGAAGAAATGCTCTCGATGGCTTTCAGCATGATGACCAATCGGCAAAAGCAGAAATTCAAGGAAACCGCCGAACTGGACATGGCTTACGGCGTCGCCGGTCTCGGCCGCTTCCGCGTGAACGTATTTCAACAGCGCGGCAACGTCGGCATGGTTCTGCGCGTCATCCCTACGAAAATTCGCACCATCGAAGAACTCGAACTTCCGCGCGTCCTTTCGCAGATTTGCGAGGAGCAGCGCGGCTTGATCTTGACCACCGGAACCACCGGTTCCGGTAAATCCACCACTCTCGCGGCCATGATCGACCGCATCAATTCCCTGCGCGCCGAGCACATCATCACCATTGAAGACCCCATCGAATATCTGCATCGCGACAAGAAAGGTTTCATCAATCAGCGCGAAGTCGAAGTGGACACTTCCTCGTTCTCGACCGCGCTCCGCGCCGCGCTTCGCCAGGACCCTGACGTCGTCCTGGTCGGCGAAATGCGCGACCTGGAAACAATTTCCACCGCCTTGCTAGCCGCCGAAACCGGCCACCTGGTGCTCTCCACTTTGCACACACTCGACGCCACGGAAACGATTCAGCGCATCATCGCCGTCTTTCCGCCGCCCGAACAAAAACAAATTCGCTTGCAGCTTGCCGGAACGCTGAAGGCTGTCATCAGCCAGCGCCTCGTGCGTAAAGCCGACGGCAGCGGCCGCGTCCCAGCCGTTGAAGTAATGGTCTGCACCGGCTACATCCGCGATTGCATCATCAATCCTGACAAAACGCGCATGATTCGCGACGCCATCGCCGCCGGCACCAGCCAGTACGGCATGCAGACCTTCGACCAATCGCTCTTCGATCTCTATTCGCGCAACCTCATCACTCTCGAAGAAGCTCTCATGCGCGCTTCCAACCCGGACGACTTCCGCCTCCGCGTTCAAGGTGTCCGCTCCTCTGCCGACGCCGCTCGCGAAGAAATGGAACGCGCCATGACGGAATTCGACCGCCTCGGCCACCGATAAAAATACGGCAACGCTCCATCCTTCAATTTGTGGGTCAGCGCTTTAACCCTCGTTAAGAGTCGGCGCACAGCGGCCGTCGATGGTGCTGTTTCTCTCCTGGCAAGTATTTCCGCCCTTGGTTTTGCATTATTCAGGCTGAGTCTCGCGCCGCCGCAATCGGTAGAGCACGTGCCGCCGGAGCGGATGGCCCTCCGGCAGGTTCGGGTGATCGAAATCATCCGACGCATCATGCGTCATCCCGATCTTCTCCATCACCCGTCGGGATCGCATATTTTCGGGAACAGTGAACGACACTATCTCTTCGAGCCCCAGCTTCTCAAACGCATAGCCGGCCATCGCGCGCGCTCCTTCCGTCGCCAGACCGCGACCCCAGTAGTCGGCCGATAGTCTCCATCCAATTTCCACGCAAGGAGTGAAGCTCGCCTCAAACGTCGGCACGGCAAGCCCTACATAACCTATAAATGTCCGACCCTCGCGCAGCTCCGCCGCGCACAATCCAAAATCGTGCTTGCGGAAATGTTCGTTGATGTGTTCAAAAAGCATATCGCTCTCCGCGCGCGTCAGGCACGCCGGCATGAATTCCATCACCCGAGGATCCGAGTTCAGGCGGTAAAACGGCTCGCGGTCCTCTTCCCGTCCAACGCCGAAGTAGCAATCGCTCAGTCTGAATCAACAATTTCTCCTTGCGCTCATATAAACTGACGGCACCCAGGAGATCGATCTTGCGCCCGTTGCCGTTCGTCAACACCATCTACGCAATAATATTTTGGACCACCTTCATTCTCTGGATCGTTCCGGAGATCATAGTTTCTAAAAGAAAAGCGCCCAAACTTTCCTCCAAGTCCGATCGCGGCTCTCTCCTTGTGGTAATGCTGCTTTTGTGGATCGGAATCGCCGCGGACTTCGCGCTCTCTTTCCAATTGCCGCAAGCCGCCATTCGCTCGCAGCGCGTGCCTATGTTTTTCGTTGGCATCGGCTTGATGTTCGCCGGAATAGCTCTGCGGCTATATTCCATCTCTCTTCTTGGCCGCTATTTCACGTTTGAAGTTGCAGTTCATACGGATCAGCCGGTCATCGAGGCCGGGCCTTATCGTTATATCCGGCACCCTTCCTACACCGGCGCATTGATCACTGTAACCGGACTAGGATTGGCTCTCGGAAATTGGGCCGGTCTGATTGCCCTTCTCGGTTGCATGATAGCCGCCTACGGTTACCGAATTCCAATCGAAGAATCCGCCTTGCTCGCCGTCCTCGGAGAACCATACGAGAAATATATTCGCCGTACGCACCGTCTCATTCCTTACATTTTTTACCGCTCTGGCTTAGCCACGGCCAT
This sequence comes from uncultured Acidobacteriota bacterium, assembly GCA_963830375.1. Classification (GTDB taxonomy): domain Bacteria; phylum Acidobacteriota; class Terriglobia; order Acidiferrales; family UBA7541; genus Palsa-295. The sequence goes on along the minus strand of CAWHMJ010000001.1, from coordinate 330,778 downwards.
TTCACCCTCAATATGAATGTTTTCCAGCACTTTTCGCGCCGAACCCGCCACTACCAGCAGGTCGATCGCGTACTTCGCGCTCCACCACGCAACAATGAATCCTGGTTGGACCACTTGCTTCGGCCGCGTTCCTTGCTTCTCACTCTCTTTCTTCCCATGCGACAGCGCTCTTCACCTCGCAAAGTTTCCACCGAACACGAACTTTACAATTCCGCGCTTCGAGCCCTGATGCGCCGCGCATATTCGATCCATGAAATGAAGGACTACCTCGAACGCCGCTCCGAGGAAAGGGAATTCATTCCGCCCGTCGTCGCGCGTCTGCGCGAACTGAAATACTTGGACGACGCTCGATACGCGCTCGATTACTCCAATCAGCACGCAAAATTGCGCCGCCAGGGACGCTTTCGCATCGCGCGCGAGCTCCGCGCCCGCGGCGTTCCCGACCGTTACATCGAAGCTGCTCTGCAGACTGTCTTTGCGGAAACGGACGAATCCACTTTGGTTCGCACCCGCGTAAAACGCCGCCTCGCACACCTTCGCGGCGCGCTCGATCAGCGCAAAATCGCATCGCTTTATCGTAGCCTTCTCAGCGCCGGTTTCTCCTCCGACGTCATTCGCGCCGAGCTCCGCGGCATCACCCACGGCGACCTTCCCGACTTGCCCGACTCTTCCGTCACCGACGAAGGTTAGCCCAAGAATCCTTTCGGTCGAGCGTCCCGGCCGCTGTAACCCTGCTGTTCCCGAAAAAACAAAAAAAATGTAAACTCCCCTGAAGTCTTTTCTTCGAGAGACCGTCTAACAAAATCAGAATTACCTAGAACATTTACGCCCTACATCTGTCCGGTATCGAGACTACTAACCGAAATGTGTGCGGCGGCGAACAAAGGAGCAGGGAAAATGAAAAAGTTAGCCTTTTCAATTTTGGCTTTAGCAATTCTTGCGGGTGCCGGGGTGACTCGAGCTGTCTCTCCGGCAGCGCAATCCGCACAAGCGACGCAGTCCACCGACAAGACCGCGCCGAGTTATGACATGAAGGGTCAGGCCCTCGTAGACCTCGACGGTGTGAACAAGAAATTCGTCAGTCTCGCTGACGCCCTCCCGCAGGACAAATTCACCTGGCGCCCTTCGGAAGACTCTCGCTCCTTTGCCGAAGTCTTTCTTCACGTTGCAGGCGAACGCTACAGCATTCTGTCTCTGATGGGCGCCACGCCGCCGGCGGGATACGATCGGAAAACCTTCGAGAAATCGACCACGGATAAGGCCAAGATCATTGAGGAATTGAATAAGTCGTGGGAATACGCGCAGAAGACGATTCAAGGCATGGCCAACTCTGACTTCGCGAAGCTCCTGCCAAAGCTCGGTCCCGATGCGAACGAAGGCGATGTCATCTACATTCTTGTCGCCGACGCCCACGAGCACCTAGGCCAGGTTATCGCGTACGCGCGCGTCAACGGCATCGTGCCTCCCTGGACCGCTGCAGCCGCTGCTGCAGCCGCCGCGAAGAAGGCTCAACAGCCCCAGAAGTAGTTGAACTCGCTGAAACGGGGAGCCAATCCGGTCCATGGCTCCCCACCCCGCGGGGCATCGCTGTGGACCGAGCCTAGGGAGAAGTGGACTTCACACCTTGGCCTCGCTCGACTCCGCCGTGCAGGTATCGTGTCGGCGTTGTTCCCAGTTGTTTCCGGAACATCGATATGAACGCGCTCGTGCTGTTATATCCGGCTTCCAGAGCCGCTGCCGTCACCTTTTCTCCTGCGGCTAGCCGTTGCATGCCATGAAGCAGCCGAAGCTGCTGCCGCCACTTGTTGAAAGTCATTTTCGTTTCATCAAGGAAGAGACGCTGAATTGTTCTTTTGCTTGCTCCGCAATCCTCACACAGCTTTTCTAACGTTCTTTCATCACCGGGTTCCGCAAGCAAAGTCTTCACTACTCTCTTTGCTCGTGAGTCCGAAGGATGCGGCAACTGCAGCGGTATCGACTCCACCGCTTTCAACTGATCGATAATGATCTCCACGATCCGTCTCTCAGCCGGGTTTCTCTTGTGCAATTTTGCGAACGTGCAGGCATGAAGTATCAGTTCCTTTAACAAAGAAGACACATTCATCACAAAGCATTTCCTGGGAAATCCGAGGCAAAGTTTAGGGGAGAAGTACAAAGTCCTCATCGACACCGGCCCCGACATAGCCACGGAGTGAGACGTGTCCGCTGGAATCCACACGGCGCGCAGCGGCGGTACCACCCATACGCCCTGTTCCGTATTCACCGTCATCACGCCTTCTGAAGCAAACAGCAGTTGGGCCTCAGGATGGGAGTGCTCGACGATCACGTGGCCATTCTTCAGCTCGACAGACACGCTTGCAATCTCCGCGGCCCAACGGCCGCTTTGGTCCAGAAGTATGCTTTGGCACCTATGCGACATTTGTTGTCACAATAGCGAGAGAAACAACGCCGCGCAAGTGCTATTTCTAGACCCGCAAGCGTAAGGAGGCAACCATGTTGGCTTCAGCAAAAATGGTCGGGTTCGTTCCCACTAAGGACTACGACAAGGCCCGAGCGTTCTACGAGGGTAAGCTTGGGTGTGATTTCGTCAGCCTCGACCAATTTGCGTTGGTCGTAAGCATCGGCGGGCACAAGATTCGCATCGCAAAAATCCCGAGTTTCACTCCGCTTCAAGGCACCATCCTAGGCTGGGAGGCCCAGAATCTCCGCTCGGTAGTAACCTGGCTTCGTGATCGGGGCGTCATTTTTGAAAAATATCCATTCGCCCAGGATCAGGAACTTGGCATTTGGACCGCGCCCGGCGGCGACCAGGTGGCTTGGTTCAAAGATCCGGACGGCAACATTCTGGGAATCTCGCAGCACGCTGATCCCGCTTCAAAATAATTTGCAAAATCGTGCACTTCTGAAGAGAATCGCGCATCCGCGGCGCTAGTCCGCACTTCGCTTGGGAGGATCGATGACAAAATCGCTCTTGTTGGGGGCCATTCTCGGTGGCTTGACTGCGTTTATCTGGAGCAGCATTTCCTGGGAGGTTCTCGGCTGGCACGAAAAGCCGATGCTCGCGTTTCAAAATGAGGACGAGGTGTCAGCCGTCATCGCGTCTCACACTCCCCAATCCGGAATCTATCTTCTTCCCGGCGCTCCTGCGGCAGGCTTGACCGCGGATCAAAAGAAAGCCGCGCAAGCAACTCAAATTGCAAAAATGCAGAAGGGTCCAATCATGTTTGCAGCGGTGCGAACGGGCGGTTTCGGCTCCTACACGCGCGGCCTGATTATTCAGCTTCTTTCTCTGATGGCTGCCGCAGCCCTACTCACCTGGCTGCTTTTGCAGACCACCGGCTTAAGTTACGCAAGGCGCGTCGTGTTCCTCGCCGTCGTTGGACTCGCCTCCAGCGTAATCGTCGATCTGCCCAACTGGAACTGGTGGGGCTTTTCCGGCGCTTACACCGCCGTAAATCTCGTCGACTTCACGCTGATGTGGCTCTTCGCCGGATTCGTCATCGCCAAAGTTGCAAAATCCCGGTAGTCTCCTACTCTGCAGGCTCTCAAAAATTCCGGTCGCTTCTTAGGAGGTCAAATGATTTCTGGTGCTCACGTAATTCTCTATAGCAAAAACGCCGAGGCGGACCGCGCGTTCTTCCGCGACGTCCTCGGTTTCAAATCCGTGGACGCGGGTCACGGCTGGCTTATCTTCGCCCTGCCGACGGCCGAAGCCGCAATCCACCCGTCCGATGCGAGTAGCACCCACGAGCTCTATTTCATGTGCGACGATCTGAAAGCCGAAATGGCTTCCCTCGCAAAGAAGGGCGTCGAGTGCTCCAAAGTTGAGGAACAACGATGGGGTTCCATCACGAAAATGCGCCTTCCCGGTGGCGGCGAGATCGGCCTGTATCAGCCAAAGCATCCCACGGCCTTAGGCTTGAAATGAAGCGTTCCGACGCACCTTCGGGAGACGAGAGCTGCGAATGCATGCTAGGAGTAAACCAATGAAGACGCTGAGGGTGCTCGCTGCGGCAGTTTTTATTTTGTTCCCAGCTTGCGTGCAAGCTGCCCCGGCAAAGCCCGCGTTGGAAGTGGTGGTGCTTGGTTCTGGCGGTCCACGCCCGTTCGGTAGAGGCGGCTCCAGTTTCATCGTCGTTCTCGACGGTCAACCGCGAATCTTGGTGGACGCCGGACCGGGCGCGTTCTTGCGAATCGGCGAATTGGGCCTGGACTTGGACAAAGTAGATACGGTTTTGTTGACGCATCTGCATATCGATCACTCCGGCGACCTGGCGGCCTTCTTCAATGCGCGTGCGCTCTCCGCCGACGGACCAATCACGTACCACATTTTCGGCCCCGATGGAGCAGGACTTTTCCCCAAGACTTCGCGCTTTGTCGATTTGCTGATCGGGACTGGCGGCGCGTTTGCCTATCAAAAAACTTTCGGCGCGGACGAGACCTTTGCCGTTCGCGATCTGCCGATTAACTTGGATCCAGCCCTCAACAAAATCGTCGATCGCGACGGCTTAGTGGTGGAAGAAATTGCCACGCATCACGGTGACTGCCCTTCGGTCGCTTACCGCATTTCTTATAAGGGGGCGGTGCTGGTCTTCTCTGGAGACATGGATGCATCAGCCCTGCCGAATCTGGTGCGATTGGCTAAGGATGCAGACTTGCTGATTTTTAACTGCGCCGTGCTCGATCCACCAGCCTCGCCTTTACAATTGTACGATCTGCATACGCCGCCGAAAAAGATCGGCGAAGCCGCGCACGAAAGCGGAGTAAAAAGTTTGTTGCTCAGCCACACCGCCCCAGACGTCGAAAGCCAGGAGGACGCCGTGCGAAAATCGATTCGTGCATCCTTCGCCGGGCCCGTCGCCTTCGCTACCGATAAATTGCGCGTTCCTGTTGGGAGGTAAGCGGTAGATTTAGCGTGAGACCGGGTTCAGGGGTCGGAGCCTGCCCGCCGGACAGGCAGGCTTAAGCTCCGACAAAAGCAGCGGCGCGCGGCGCCTTCCTCTGGCGGCGCGGTTCCCGCGAGCCTTGGCTTTACGGTTTAGATTCCGCTCAGAACATCGCCCGTCGCCTCTTCGCGTTGCGGCCCTGCAACTCGTCTGCGATAATGGCTCCTTTCCACTGAGGGCGTCTTTGACTCGTACCGACTGGACTGGCAACGAAGTCCGCAAAACATTTCTGAAATTTTTCGAAGAGCGCGGCCACCGCGTCGTGCGCAGCTCTTCGCTCGTCCCCACCAACGACCCCACGCTGCTTTTCACCAACGCCGGGATGAATCAGTTCAAGGACGTTTTCCTGGGTCTCGAACAGCGCGACTACAAAACCGCCACCTCCTGCCAGAAATGCGTCCGCGCCGGCGGAAAACACAACGACCTCGAAAACGTCGGCTTCACCAATCGCCATCACACTTTTTTCGAAATGCTCGGCAATTTTTCCTTCGGCGATTATTTCAAAGAGAAAGCCATCGCCTACGCCTGGGAGCTGATCACTTCTCCGAATTGGTACGGCGTCCCGCTCGAAAAACTGTACTTCACCGTTTTCGGCGGCGCGGAAGTTTCCGGACAAAAGCTTCCCCCGGATCATGACGCCGCCGGACTCTGGATAAAGATCGGCGCGCCAAAAGATCGCGTAATCGAAGTCCCAGGGCTAAAAGAAAATTTCTGGGCCATGGGCGACACCGGCCCCTGCGGTCCCTGCAGTGAAATTTTCTACGACATGGGCCCGACGGCCTCCGATCAAGGCCACGCCGATTGCGCTTTTCCCTGCGACTGCGGCCGCTATGTCGAAATCTGGAACCTCGTCTTCATGCAGTTCAACCGCGACGCTAGCGGCAAGCTCAATCCCCTGCCCAAGCCTTCCGTTGATACCGGCATGGGCCTGGAACGCATGACCGCCGTCCTCGAAGGCAAAATCAGCAACTACGACACAGATTTGTTTCAGCCGCTGATGCGCGAAGGCCGCGAATGACTGGCAAATGTCGAACCAAACATGACGCGAAGATTCACGACCGATTTCACCTTCGTCGAATCATCGCTGACCACTCCCGCGCCGCAACGTTTCTTGATCTCTGACGGCGTAATCCCTTCGAATGAAGGACGCGGTTACGTCCTGCGAAAGATCATCCGCCGGGCGTTGGTGCACGCTAATGATCTGAGCGCGCCCATGCCATTTCTTGTCGCTCATGTCAGCCGCCGTTCGCGACGAAATGAATGATGCTTACCCCGAACTCGAAGAGCACGCGGCACGAATCACTCGCATTCTCGACGAGGAAGAACGCCGTTTCGCACGGACCGTTGATGCTGGACTTGGAAAAACTGGACGAAGTACTGTATCCAAGCGCGAGGAAGGAAGCGAGCGACCCAGCACGTGATCAGGCCACCGTGGCGATCGCCGGTCGTCTTGCCTTCCAGGTGTACGACACTTATGGATTGCCTCGCGATTTCATCGAAGATGTTACACGCGACGCGGGAATTCAAGTCGACTGGCCCGGATTCGACCGCGCGAAGAGAGGAACAGCAGGCGCGCGGACGAGCAGCATGGAAAGGCGTGCACAAAGACGCCGCGAATCCTGTGTACTCCAAGCTTGCGCAGACCTACAAGACCGAGCCTGATTTTTACTTCGGTACCGACACGCGCGATTGCCGCATCGAAGCCATCGTCACCAAGCAAGGCCAGGTAAACGAAATCAAAAAAGGGACGGAAGCAGAAATCGTCCTCGACCGCACCTCCATCTACTCCGAATCCGGCGGCCAAGTCGCCGACATCGGCGGCCTCTACGACAATTCCGAATCGCTCGAAGTGGCCGAAGTGCGCGGCGCATATTATCCCGTCACCGGACTAATCGCGCACCGCATCGTAGCCAAAGAAGACCTGCATGTCGGTGACCGCGTCGCCACCGTCGCCGACGCCGAGCGCCGCCTCCGCAACATGCGCAACCACACCGCAACGCATCTCCTGAACGCCGCGCTGCGCAACATTCTCGGCACGCACGTCAAGCAGGCCGGCTCGCTCGTCGCTCCCGATCATCTTCGCTTCGACTTCTCGCATTTCGCCGCCGTAGATCCCGAGCGAGCTCGCCGAAATCGAGCAGCAGGTCAACGAGGAAATCTGGAAAAACCTCGAAATGCGCACCGACATCATGAATATTGACGAAGCTCTCGCTTCCGGCGCCCTCGCCTTCTTCGGTGACAAATATCCAGAGTCCAACGTCCGCGTCGTCACCATTCCCGACGCCGCCTCGTCGCGCGGCTTTTACAGCAAGGAACTCTGCGGCGGCACGCACGTCGGGCGCACCGGCGCTATCGGCGTCTTCAAAATCCTTCGCGAAGAGTCCACCGCCGCGGGCGTTCGCCGCATCGAGGCCATTTCCGGCGACCGCGCTCTAGCCGAATACCAGAAGTCGCTTTCGACTCTGCGCTCCGTCGCCGGCATGCTCAATTCCGGCGAAGGCGACGTGGTCGCCGCCCTCGAACGCCAATTCGAGTCCGTCCGCCAGCTCGAAAAGCAGCTCGAAGCCCTGAAACGCAAAGCCGCCGGGTCCATCGCGGATGAGCTTCTCGAAGATGTCCGCGCTCGTGAAGGAAGTTCGCTTTATTGCCGCCAAAGTTGACGGTTTTGACCGCGAATCCCTTCGCCAGCTTGTCGATTCCCTGCGCCAAAAGCTGGGCTCCGGAGTCGTGGTTCTGGCCACCGCAGAAGACGGCAAAGTCGCTCTAATCACAGCAGTTACGAAGGACCTGACCTCCCGCGTCCATGCCGGTAAAATGGTCCAGGAACTCGCCAAGTTTGTAGGCGGTTCCGGGGGCGGCAGGCCCGACCTGGCAGAGGCTGGCGGAAAAGACACATCCGGCATAGAAAACGCCCTCGGCCAGGTATACCCTCTCCTCGACCGCTTGTTATAATGTCAATAGCGCCAGAACTTTACGCCGAGCAGTCATCTTTCTATCGGCGGAACAGTTCTGTGATTTCAAGAATTTGTGTCTCTAAGAGTTTGAGACGCTCTCTGCCTTCCCCTGAGGCACGTAGTGGAAGTTTCGAAGCGTTCGGTTACTCGCGAAGCGTTTAGCGAACGAGGGACCATACAAATGCGTCGCAACCCTATTTCCGTCGCAGTCCTGGTCGCCGCGATCTTCTTCTCGCTGGCATTGCCGGCCCGCGCCCAGATTGCCAGCACCGTGGACAATCACGGTAAGCAAGTCTTCGTGAATGAAGATTCCCCAGCAGGCCGTCGTGGGAGTACTATAAGTTCTCCAACGGCTCCAAAGGGCTTTCATTCGACGACTTTGTCGCCGACCTCGGCAACAGACGTCACGGACCCGCGGCTCGATCGCATCGTACGTGATGCGGCCGACCGGCATCACGTGGACCAGGCGTTGGTGAAAGCGGTAATCAACCAGGAGTCTGGTTGGAATGCCGGAGCAGTCTCACGCAAGGGCGCGATTGGCTTGATGCAGTTGATTCCGGGTACGGCACAACGCTTTGGCGCTGGGAATCCGTACGACCCGGCTCAAAACGTGGAAGCTGGAACGACGTATCTCAGATCGCTGCTGGATCGTTACGACAATAATCTGTCCCTGTCGCTTGCCGCATACAATGCAGGCGAGCGCGCCGTGGACCTGAATGGGGGCGTTCCGGCGTACAAAGAAACGCAACAGTACGTGCAAAAAGTGACTGAAGCATACTTCCGGTCTGACTCGGGCCGCAACCCGACGTTCTGGACTCCGCCAAGACGTCCGGTGCGAAAAGAAGTGGACTCGAAAGGCCGCGTAGTTTACACGAACGAATGAAAGCAAGTGTTCTCCGCCAAAGTTCATAGGCCGATGAAGTCTTTTCTGCTGGCGATAGCTATACTGGTGTCGCTTGTCGCCCCCGCCTATGCCGACAGAAAATCCGAAGCGCGCCAGCAATTCGAACGCGCAGTAAGAATCCGGACCGCCCTGCAAGAGCGCCCCGAAAAAGACCGCACCCTTGCCGAATACAAACAAACGGTAGCCGCCTACCAGAAAGTTTATTTGATCACGCCGCAAGCCGAGGAAGTGACTCCCGCGCTGATTGCGGAGGCCGAGCTGTACCAGCAGATGGCCCAGCAATTCGACGAGAAGTATTATCAGTCCGCGATTGACACTTACAATTTCCTGCTCAAGCAATATCCCGAGACTCGCTACCGCTCTGAAGCGATCTTTTCCATCGCGCAAATCCAAAAAGACGATTTGGGCCGGCCGGAGGTCGCCGAAGTCACCTTCAAGGATTTTCTGAAGCGCTTCCCGAAATCGGAGAAGGCGCCCAAAGCGCGGCAAGCGCTAAAGGAAATCTCGGATTCGCGCGAACGAGCGAATAACAAACCTCCTGAAATCAAAGGCCAAGTCGTTCAGCAGCGCGAGAGCGCGCATGGCACGCCCCACGTCACCGACGTCCACGCGTGGAACTCTGAAACCTACACGCGCATTATCGTGAACCTCGAAGACACCGTGAAATTTGATTCCGCGCACATTGCTTCTCCCGATCGCGTCTATTTCGATTTGCACAAAGCGAACCTCGGCCCAGGGCTGGGAAAGAAAACAATCGATGTGCAAGACGGCTTGCTGAAATCTGTCCGCGTCGGGCAGAACCGCGAGGGAGTAGTTCGCTTGGTTCTGGATGTCGATGGCGCGCGCGACTATTCGGCTTACCTTCTCTCCAACCCCTATCGCCTGGTCATTGAAGTACACAGCCAAGCTGCCGTTACCACCGCGAAAAGCGGAACCGGCACTCCGGTTCAGCCCGCTGCGAATGTCCCTACAGCCGCGCCCGCGCCCGCGAAAGATGACTCCGCGACAGCCGAGACGAACGCCGCGGAGAAGACGAACGAAACAGTCTCCGCCAACAGCGAAAAAGATTCTGCAACCGCCAAACTCGCGGCGAAACTTGCCGCCACCCCGGCTTCGAAAAGTACACCGCTGAAATCGAAGTCCACAGCTCCGAGCAGCGCTGCTTTGAAGCCGCCTACCGAGCCCAAGCCCACGCGTGATGGACAGCATTCTCTGACCCGCGCGCTCGGCCTGAAAATCGGCCGCATCGTCATCGATCCGGGCCATGGTGGACACGATACCGGAACCATCGGGCCGCACGGCTTGATGGAGAAAGATCTTTGCCTGGACGTCGCGCTGCGGCTGGGCCATCTTATCGAACAGAAACTTCCCGGCGCGGAAGTCATTTACACGCGGAAAGACGACACTTTCATTCCGCTCGAACAGCGTACGGCCATGGCCAACGACGCCAAAGCCGACCTGTTTATTTCCATCCACGCAAACTCAAGCCACGATCATGAGGCGCGCGGAATCGAGACCTACTACTTGAACTTCGCCACCTCGGAAGAATCGCTCGAAGTTGCCACCCGTGAAAATGCCCTCTCGCAAGAGGGGCTGCATGATTTGCAGGATCTGGTGAAGAAGATTGCGCGCAACGAAAAAATCGAGGAATCGAAAGAGTTCGCCAGCGACGTCCAGGATTCGCTCGCGCGTCGAATGCAGCTCGTGAGCCAGAACGAGAAGAATCGCGGCGTGAAAAAAGCGCCCTTCGTTGTGCTGATCGGCGCGAATATGCCCTCCATCCTTTCGGAAATATCATTCATCAGCAATCCCAGCGACGAAAAGCTGCTGCGCAAAGGCGATCAGCGCCAGCGCGTCGCCGATGGCCTCTACCGCGGCATCGCCGCATATCTCGATAATCTGAACAGCCTTTCCTACGACAAATCCAAGCTTGTTTCAGACAATCGCGCGGGAAGTTTCCCGGTCAAGCCGGCTAGACCGGCAAGCGCTTCTATGGATCAGTCCGCAACTGGCGCGGAAACCACCGCTGCAGTGGCGTCCAGCGGGAACCCTAAGTAGAATTCTGGCATCTAATCAACGATGCGGATTCGCCACTACATTTCTCTTTCCCTCGTCACCGTGCTTTTATCGCTCGCCGCAATTTCCACGCCCGCCCAAAGCATAGTTCCCGATTCATTTGCGGGATGGAATTGCAACGGCAGGTCCTCGTTTAATCCCGCCCAGCCGTCGGATATCGCCTCGCAAACCGCAAGTTCAGCTGGAAATGATGTCTTGGCGGAATACGGCTTCGTTGCCGGGGAGCAGTGCGAGTACACGCGCGCTTCGGAAAAGCTGGGAGTGCAGGTCTATCGAATGAAGGACCCGAGCGGCGCGTACGGGCTCTATTCCTACATGCTGACTGCAGATCTGCCGCACGGCGCTCTGACGGGGCATTCGGCCCTCGGTAACGCGCGGGCCCTGGTGCTCGATGGCAATCTTCTGCTGGATATTCGCGGGACCGATCTTCCGAGGCGTGAAAAAGATTTGAAGGCGCTCGTCGCTGACGTAAAGCTTCACGCCGAAGAAGGTCCGCTCCCGACGCTTCCGGATGAAATGCCTGCCGAGGGAATGATCGAGCGCTCGGATCATTATCTCTTGGGGCCCGCGGCTTTGTATCAATTCGTACCTGTGGCATCGAGCGATTGGCTGGGATTCTCCCAGGGAGCCGAAGCCGAATCCGCGCGGTACAGGATGGAAGGCCGCGAGCTGACTCTTCTGCTCGTGGACTTCCCTACTCCCCAAACTGCTGCAAAGCGTCTGCTTGATATACAGCGAAACTATCACGTGAACGCCACCGCTTTCGACCCCGCTTCGTCGCCGCTTTTCGCCAAACGATCCATGACTTTGCTGGCCATCGTTTCCGGCGCGCGAACCAAAGCCGAAGCCGACGCTTTGCTGCGTCAGGTGGCATCATCCGAGGAGATTACCTGGAACGAGCCCACCTTCCAGTTCAAGGAGCCGCCCATCAGCGCCATGATCGTCGGAACCATCGTCGGCGCCGGCGTTATTTGCATGTTCGCGATAATATCCGGCATCGCCTTCGGAGGAATCCGGCTGGTCGTGAAGCGCTATTTCCCGGACAAAGTTTTTGACCGAAGCAGCCATCTGCAGGTCCTGCAGCTCGGCCTGGGAAGTAAGCCCATTAATTCGGAGGATTTTTACGGCCTCGAACGTCCGCCGCGTAAGTAACGCTATTCCTCAAAAATAATCTAGGCTCTCGCTTCTGGAATCATGCGCTCGGTTTATCGGGAACCGGCTGTGTGGCGTAAAAATCCTCTTGGAACCGCCTCGCGTAGGAGTCAAGCAATTCGGTGATTCGCTGCTGCTTGGGCGAACGCATCACGAATCCCGCGTGATGATGCTTCGGAATGCGCAGCACGATCTCCGCGTCGTTGTATGCGGAAGTATCGGGATTATCCTGCCGCGCCAACGAAATCACCACGCCGGCATAGTCGCGCCGCGTATCCGGCAGGACGTAGGGCGTTTTTCCTCCGCCCACTTCGATGCGCGCCCATTCGCGCCAGAGATTGATTCCAGTCGCGGCTTCGATCACGTCCGAAATATAAGCGCCGCCGACTCGCGCCGCGATCTCGATAAAGTAAATTTTCCCGTCTTCGTGCGCGCGCAGGAATTCAGCATGGGTCACGCCCCGCACGAATCCGAGCGCCTCAATCAATTCGCGATTGATTTTCAGTAGCGCCTTGGATTCCGCGGATGTCCGCGACAAAGTCTGCGTAGTAAAAATACCGCCTTGGTGAGAAACCTCCAGCGGCGGCTTCCCGTAGCCGTGCGCTTCGGCAAACACCACTTTGCGCTCGGAGACGATGCTATCCACGTGATAAACGTCGCCGGGAACGAACTGCTCCAGCAGAAAAAAAGACTGTTGGTCGCCCAGCTGATCGAGCCACGGCCACAGCTCCGCGGGCTCCTGGATCTTTTTCATGCCGATCCCGGATGCCTGCGACCGCGGTTTCAGCAGCCATGGCGGCTTCACGCGAGCCATGAAGCTTTTCAGATTTTCGTAATTGAGAACGTGCACGAATTCCGGGACCGGGATGCCGGATTCCTGCGCCCGGCCGCGCATAGCCAGCTTGTCTCGAAAATAGCGCATGGTGGTGAGCCCCATGCCCGGAATGCGCAGATGCTCGCGCAGCGCCGCGACGTTTTCCATATCGAATTCGTCCAGCGCAACGATGCGGTCGATCGGCTGCGTACGCGCCATGAAACTGACGGCGCGGATTATGTCCGGAGTAGGAAGGTCTTCGGGCGTATAAAACATTTCGTCGATGGCCTCGCTCGGCCAGTCCGCGTTGCGGAGTTTTTCGAGCGTGAGCAGCAGCACGCGGCAGCCTTCTTTCTTGGCCTCGCGCAGAAATTCCTGCCCTTTCTCATAAGAGCTGATGCACAGAATGGTTAGCGGTCTCTCTGGGGGCAAAGACGATGGCCTCGGATGCTGCTGAACTAAGCTGGTTCTGCGGCTACGGCGATAGTGCGGATTATACTGCGGTCTCGCCGGAGGGAAATAGGAATTGCAAGAATGGCCCGACGCGTTGTCCCCAGGCGGCTTCGTTGTGCTCGGCTCCCGGAATCACTTCGAAATGTAGGTCGCGGCCCTCTTGCCAGCCTTTCTGCTTGAGAACGTCCCGCAGCCTCTCCACGTTTTCCACGCTGCGCCCACCCTCTTTCGTGCCGACATCTAACCAAATTCTGGGACGATCGCGCAACTTCGCCCGAGCTGCAAGTTTCAATATCGAGCCTTGGTTCCACCATACCGAAGGCGAAAGAATCGCGAGCTTGCCGAACACTTGTGGGAAACGGAGACCGAGGTAAATCGCGAGGAGCCCTCCCAGCGATGACCCGCCCACGCCCGTATTCGCAGGCCCCGAAAGCGTGCGATATTCAGAATTGATGAACGGCATGATTTCTTCGATTAACATCCGGCCGTAGCGGCCGGCCCTTCCTCCGCCCATTTTTTTATCGCGCGTAGGCGTGTACTCGCCAAGTCGCGCTTTGCCGGTGTTGTATATGCCGACGATGATGAGCGGTCGAATCGCACCTTCTGCAACCAGCCGGTCAGCAGTCTCCCTCACATGCCAGTCCATGCCCGGGATGAATGACGTCGCGCCATCAAACAGATTTTGGCCGTCCTGCAGATAAAGCACCGGAAGGCACGCTTGCGGATTTTGCTCGTAGATCGCGGGCAGATAGATGATCAGGTCGCGCTTGCGAGGAAGAAAGCGCGAGCGATACCCTTCATGTTTCCGCAACTGGCCGGCCCCGAACGCGGTCAATCCCGCCGCCATTTCTCGGGAAAGCGCCAATCGGGATTCCTCCACTTTAAATTGCGTCGCGCCAGATCCGCTCCGGTTGAATCACTAAGCAAGAAGCCTCCTCGTCGAATCGCGCATTCTATTACAATACCAGAGCAAAAATTCAGCCGCATAGAGTTTCCGGGGTTCTGTGCCGGTAAACGCCGTATAATACCGCGCTCAACCCTAGGCTCGAACTTCGAGCCGCAGCTCAAGACCAGGAGCGACATGAAACGGGAATATCATCGGTGGTATTCGCATCGCCTCGGCCTCGATATGGGAGTCGTTGTTTACGGCCACTGGGGGCCTCCGCTCCTAGGATTCCCCACCAGCGCCGGCGATGAGTGGGAGCTTGAGGGCCAGGGCCTCATCGGAAGTTTGTCGCCCTTGATCGACGCTGGCCGCGTGAAGTTTTTCAGCATCAATTCCGTAAATTCCGCCGGGTTTTATAACAAGAGCGCGCACCCGTTTCATCGCAGTTGGGTTCAATCGCAATTCGACTCTTACGTGCGTAACGAAGTGGTTCCTTTCATTCGCGACAACTGCCAGTCGCAGGACATCGCGATTTCCACCATGGGAGCGTCTTTCGGCGCTTATCACGCCGCAAACACCCTGTTCAAACATCCCGACGTCGTGCGCCGCTGCTTCGCGCTTTCCGGCGTTTACGACATCAAGAATTTCATGAACGGGATGTACGACGACAACACCTACTTCAACAATCCCGTGGACTACCTCTCAAATCTTTCAGACGGAAACGTAATGGCGCAGCTCTCGCAGTGCGACATCCATATCGCGACGGGCTCCGGACCGTGGGAACACAGCGGCCCTTCTTACCGTCTCTCGAATATCTTGTCGAGCAAAGGAATTCCTCATCATCTCGACGACTGGGGACCGCAAGGCGGCCACGACTGGCCCTACTGGAAACATCAAATGTGGGAATACATCACCAGGCTATTTTGAAACGGCTAGGCCAACCCCAGGCGGTCAAGCAGGTAGCGGCCCTTGGCAATCACTTGTTCTTCGTCAATCCACACATTGCAGGCCCGCGCTAGCACGTCCACATGCGTTCGCGAAGTCCACGCTGCATGTGTTTGGCTGCCGTAGGGATCGCCAAAAGCGAGATGCACGCCGGGAAGTTTTTCGTCCTGTAGCAGAACGCCAATCATGTTTGACAGGCTGAGGTTCGTCCCGAAAGCCAGCTCGCCAACGCGGTCGCTGTTTTCATCCGTGTGGCAATATTTCCAGAATTCTTCTTCCAGATCCTTGCGCGCGCATTTCGCAGCGACTAATCGCCCGCCGCTAATCTCAAGCGAAAGCGGCGTTTTCTGCAGATCGCCGTATTTTCCGCAGAAGTGATCGCCCGCGGTGCCGTCGCACACAAACGTGCCGTCCACTTTCGCCGGCGTCGTGAAAACTTCGCCGGCCGGCAGATTCGACCAGTAACGCCGGTTGATCAGTCCGCTGGTCTTCACCCAGTCGAGCGCGGCGTCAAAACTCGCAACCAGAGAAGTGCCCGCGTCCGTGCGCACGGTAAGCGAACGCGCGGAATGCATGCGCTGCAGCAGGCGCTCGCTCAATTTGTCCACCATGGTGTAATCCGCGCGCATTCCCTGCTGCATGATTTCCGGCGTCACGCCGACCATGTGCGCGTAGCGAATGTGCCGCCTCTCCACCACTCCCACAATGTCTTTGCGTGCGGCCAGCTCCCCCAACATCGGTTGCATGCAGAGAATTCCGGCATCAGCGCGGCCGAGCGAATCCAGCACCGGTTGCGGGGCGCGCAGCAGCGGCCGCGCAGCGAGATCCTCGAGCAGAAACGGATCGCAGATCGCTCCGCGATCCACAATCGCCTTCGCTAGACTCGCTGCAACAATCGCGCTCGGGCGATCCGCAATGAGCGTCACACGCTCATTCGGCTGTATCCCCAGGCACGTTTCCACCGCGTTTCGGGCGCCGGGCATCAGCTCCGGCTTGACAGTTCCAAAAGTCATTCAGTTATTGTAATTTTGCCGCGGAGTTTTTACCACGGATAAACCTTCGCTAAAGCAAACTCTGGTTATCATCAGCGCGGATCGACGACGAAGGAAGGAACCTGCCCGCCGCCGGAGGTGACGTTCGCCAAACCGGTGGAACTCAGCCGCGTCAAGCATCCAGCCATGCGGCCGCGGAACAGATATGGCGCGAAATCTACGAGCATGTCGCGCATCTCGATTCCGTTCGGCGTCCGCACCGGAAAAACTTCGCGCCGCACCGCGATGCGCTGCTGCACCACCCATTTGCTATCGAGGTCGGAAAGCGCCCGCTGCAGGGCGTCGTCCCACGCTTGCTCGTCCATTTCCCAGCCGAGCGTCACGCCCGTGCCGCCGTACTCGTCATTCGGCTTCAGCACAAAATCATTTCTGCGCTTGCGAACGTAATCGAGTATGCCGAAAGATTCGCCGTCGCGCGTGGTCTTGGCGTCCTCCAGCAAACGCGTCCACGGGATGTGCCGGCGGATCACCTCGCGCTCGTTCGCGCTGAATAATGCTGCATTCCGTTCGTCGGTAAGAACTGCGAAGAACGCTTTCTTGTGGGCGATTTTGCACGTCAGCGCGTTCGCCACGCAGACAGCCCCCGCTTCGTACGCCTTTACCAGCGCTTCGCATTCGGCAGGACGGGCAAGAATGTCGTTGATCAGCACCCGGCGATAGACGAGATCGATGCGCCGGCCATTCGCCATGAGTTTCGTGCTGTCAAATACAAGATCGGCCGGCGTGCAGACAATCGTCGGCACCCCCGCCTTTTCAAAACGCGCCTGCAAAATTTCAAACTCGCTCCAGGTAGGCACCTCGCGCCAGTCCACAATTGCAATCACCGGAGGCGAAGCCGTACCGCCCCATTCGCGATAGCTCGCGAGCAGCGCAGCGAGCAATTGCTCGATCAGCGAAAACTGCCGAACCGTATAGTGCTCCGCGAAGCGCTCCATGATCGGCAAAGTCCGAAAGACTCCGGCCAAAGTCTCGGCGTAACCGGGCCCCGCGGGCGATTCAGCATTGTATTCGGCGAACTGCAAGGAATTGGGAAGCAAAAAAGCATCGAGACGCGAAGCCGTGCTGGCAGTCTTGTACCGCGGCGAAATGCGCGCGAGGCGCTCTTCTTCGTGCGACAACCCTACTTGCGCCAGCAACGCTGGATCGGCTAGCGCCTGCGCCACAACGCGTTCGCCAAGCTCCGCGATAAGTTCCGCGACTTCGCGCACACGATTTTCATCTTGCGTGCTAAGAAAGAAAGGCCGCAGGAATGGACAGTGTACGCGGTCTCCAAATGTGAGCTTCTCCGCGCGCATGCGCGCATTCAACTCAGCCCAAAACGCCGGAGCGAGCTCCACGTCCGGACGCAAGAGCCCGTGCCAATGCTCAGCGGGAGAAGACGGTGTTTGCGAAGCCCGGACGGAACCGCTCACGCAGTTTTCGCTCCCGCGCGGCCCTTCTCCGGCGCGCCCGTAAAACCGCTAGCAGCGCCGATGCCCAGCATTTCTTCCCAGCGAGGCCAGGAATTTGCCGGCGTGCCGTTAAGCGCGCGGTCGATTACCAGCCGAGCCATTCGGTCCACGACAGTTTCGAAGTAAAACTCAGTGATGCGATCGCGCTCGAAATCCGGCGCAGGATTCAGAAAATCAATTGCGTAAGGCACTCCTTCCTTAACCGCAAATTCAATCGTGTTCATTTCGTATCCCAGCGCTTGGTTGATCGTTTGCGCATCGCTCACAATCCGCGAACCCAGCTCCGCGGATAGATATTTGTGGTCCACCAGATAGCGGCGCTCCTTCGGGTCGTAAGCAACCGGCATGATGTCCATCTTGCCGAACGTGAAGCAGCGTACATACTTGTCAAAATCGATAAATTCCTGAAGCGTCATGCAGGTGGGTCCCGTGCCGTCGTATGCGGCTAGCAACTCTTCGCGATTGTTCACTTTGTAAACGTGCTTCCATCCCCCGCCCGAAAAAGGCTTCAAAATCGCCGGACGGCCAACCGCGTCGAGCAAAGCGTCCCAGTCAATCGGGTGTTCCAGGTTTCGCAACGATTCCGACGTGATGTCCACATCGGACGGATAGGACTTCTGCGGCAGCAGAATCGTCTTGGGAATGGCGATACCAAGCTTTGACGCCACGGCGTAGTTGAAAAATTTGTCGTCCGCTGTCCACCAGAAAGGATTGTTGATGACGTACGTGCCCTGCAGCACGGCGTGCTTCAAATATCCCCGATAAAAGTCCACCTCGTGCGAAATGCGGTCCACGATCACCCGATACTGCGCGGGTTCGCCCATGCGCACCCCGCCCAGATGCACGAATTCCGCCGTGACGTTGTCGCGCTTCCCCAGCTCATTTACTTTGTCGATAAAGGCCGGCGGGAAACTGTATTCGCGGCCGCAAAGAAGTCCAATTTTCATCGCAGCACTTCCTTTATTGGGAATGGAGCTCTTCACGTCTGTTGAGGCATCTCGTTTTGGCGAGTTTCGCTCGTTCGGCATAACAATTCGCTTCCAGCCCATCTTGGCGCGCCCGAAGCGGCCTATGCGGAGGATGCTTGCAGGGTTATACCCTCGCTCGTTTCTTCCACAATGTGCTTCACTACTTGCTTCAAATCGCCCGTTTCCTTGAATACGCGCAACTGCCGTTCGGCGCTGGTGCCCTCGCGCAGAATCCTGTGAATCGGTTCAAGCGCTGAGCGGCTTCCAAGTTCACCCGCGACATCGTATGTGAATTCAAGAAGCTCTTGACCCAACTCCTGCATGGGCACTTCCGCTTGCTTGCCGAAATCAATCAGTTTGCCTTCCACACCCCAGCGCGCCGCCCGCCATTTATTTTCTTCGATCTGCGCGCGAGGATACATGCGATAGCTGATATTGCGCGTGTAGAGCCGATGCAGCTTCACCACTAGAGCCTGCGTCAGAGCCGCGATAGCGATGCCTTCGTCCACTCGCGTGGCCACGTCAAATACTCGAAATTCAAGTGTCCCGAACGTGGGATGCGGCCGAACGTCCCACCAAATCTTTTTTGCGTTGTCGATGCAGTGCAGACGCACCAGCAGATTTACGTAATCCTCGTACTCGCTCCAGGAGCTGAAGTGGTCCGGAATTCCCGTGCGCGGGAAACGCCGGAATACCGTCGTGCGAAATGACTTCAAGCCCGTATCGCGCCCCATCCAAAAAGGCGAACTAGTGGAAAGTGCCAGGAGATGCGGCAGGAAATAGCGCGCCATATTCATCAGGTCGATCATGCTCGTGCGATCGGGCACCGCTACGTGCACGTGCATTCCGAAAATTAGCAGCGAGCGCGCCAGTTGCTGCAGCTCTTCAACGATGTTTTGGTAGCGCTCTCCCGGCGAGATCACCTGATCGATCCAGCTTGAAAACGGATGCGTGCCGGCGGCAGCAACTTGCAAACCCACTTTTTCAGCAGCTCGCACCAATTCGCCGCGTGTGCGCCGCATGTCCGCCGCCAATTCGTCCACGTTGTTGCAGATCTTCGTGCCGATTTCAACGATGGACTGGTGCATCTCGGGCTTCACTTGCTCGCCCAAACCCTGCGAAGTGGCGGCAACAAGCTCGCTTACGTGCGAACGCAGTTCTCCCGTCGCCGGGTCAACAATTTGAAACTCTTCTTCGACACCTATAGTGAACCGGTGATTCATGAGAGGTCTTCTCCGGTCCGCAACACGGGGAGTTCGTCCCTATCATACGCGAACTCCGGCCGAATTACATCGCTAGGGCTAGTCAGAATGGCTGGTGACGCCCTTATTTTGGTTTAATATCAATCATCATGTATTTCGTTTCCCTCACACGCCTCCGGGTCCGATCTTGGCGTTACCTTCCGGCGTTTTTCATCCAAGCTTTACGCTCCGCGCAACAAGCCAAGTCCGCCCAGGGCAGTCTCGTTGTTACCGTCCTGCGCGATGCCCACAACACGTTTTGGACCCGCACGGTCTGGAACTCCGAGCAGGCCATGAAGGCTTATATGCTCTCTGGAGTTCATCGCCAAGTCATGCGGCGTTTGCCCCAGTGGTGCGACGAGGCTGCCGTCGCCCATTGGACTCAGGAATCGCCGCAGCCGCCGTCTTGGCAAGAAGCTCATCAACGCCTTCAGCAATCCGGGCGGCCGTCAAAGGTCAACCACCCGTCGGAAGCTCACCGCAATAACCTCAGTATTCCCGCACCCTTGATCCGCCCCTCCAACGAACTCCGATTCAAATGATCATGTGGTAGTCTGATTGGACGCATTGAGATCTTGAATTTTAATCTGGGGAAAACCTGTTTCCCCATTCTCACAAGAGGAAAGAATGGCTATCGCGACGATCAATCCCGCTACCGGCGAACTTATAAAGTCTTTCGACGCCTTGTCAGACGCGCAAATTGAACAAAAGCTTCATCTCGCAACGGAGACCTTTCGTTCTTACAAAAGCGTTCCCTACTCGAAACGAGCGGAGATGATGTTGCGAGCGGCTGAAATTCTCGAGAAAGAAAAAGAAGCCTTCGGCCGCGTCATGACACTCGAGATGGGCAAACCCATTCGCGCCGCGGTGGACGAAGCCGCGAAGTGCGCCGTCGGGTGCCGCTATTATGCCGAGAATGCCGAACGTTTCCTGGCCGATGAAGTAGTCGAAACCAGCGCCTCACGCAGCTTCATTCGATATCAGCCCCTGGGTCCGGTGCTCGCCGTGATGCCTTGGAATTTTCCCTTCTGGCAGGTGTTTCGCTTCGCCGCGCCGGCGCTTATGGCCGGCAATATGGGGCTTCTCAAGCATGCCTCCAACGTCCCGCAGTGTGCTCTTCTGATTGAAGAAATTTTTCAGCGTGCTGGTTTCCCGCAAGGAGCGTTTCAAACTCTGCTTATTGGCTCCGACAAAGTCGGCGGCATTATGGGCGACGCTCGAATCGCCGCCGCCACGCTGACCGGAAGTGAAGGCGCGGGAATTCAGGTTGCCGTAGCGGCGGCAAAGAAAATCAAAAAAATCGTGCTGGAGCTTGGGGGCAGCGATCCCTTCATCGTGATGCCCAGCGCAAATCTTAAGGAAACGGCTGCTGCCGCGGTGAAAGCTCGCGTGCAGAACAATGGCCAATCCTGCATCGCCGCCAAGCGGTTCATAGTGGATCAGCGCATTGCCGACGACTTCGAAAAACTCTTCGTCGAGAAAATGGAATCCCTGAAAATCGGTGACCCGTTCGATGAGGCCACGGAGTTGGGCCCGCTCGCGACGGCGGACGGCGTCACCACGCTCGATGCCGACGTGCAAAAAACCATCAAAGCCGGCGCGAAATTGCTCACCGGCGGAAAGCCTCTAAACCGCCCGGGAAATTTCTATGCTCCCACGGTTCTGAGCAATATCCCCGACGGTTCTCCCGCAGCTTGCGACGAGCTTTTCGGCCCCGTCGCTTCCCTGTTTCGCGCGAAAGATATCAGTGACGCGATTCGCATCGCTAACGCCACGCCTTTCGGATTGGGCGCCAGCGCATGGACCAGCGATAAAAGCGAACAGGATCAGTTCATCAACGGCATCGAGGCGGGCATGGTGTTCATCAACCGCATGGTCGTGTCTGATCCGCGCCTTCCCTTCGGCGGCGCCAAACGCTCCGGCATCGGCCGTGAACTGGGAGTTTACGGAATTCGCGAGTTCACGAACATCAAGACAGTTTGGAATCAATGATAGCTGCTATAAATCGGGAAGCTGAGCTCGCAGAACCATGAAGATTCCCAAGTTCCCCTTTGAACTTTTCAACTCACCTCTCCAGATCCATCAGACGTTTTCACCGCTCCAAGATTCCAGATTCGACTCGGTGGGCGCTGGATTGACACCTGGAGTCAGCTGGGGTAGGGTTTTTCGGAATGAACGAGACTAGCGCGGCGCCTAATCGCTTCTATCGTGTGCTCGATTTCATCCCTCATTGGCTGGCGAAAAAAACGTTGCGCATGGCCATGGTTATGGCTGTAGTGGCTATATTCGGCGCCGTCACCGCCTTTCAAGCTGGGAAAGCGGAGCTGGATGCTTCGCTCCACGAGCGCATGCTCCAGCACGGTCAGTTGCTCGAATTGAAATACTGGCAGGAATATCTTTACGATCTTTCTCAGTACAATAAGTATTGGGCCACGAGCGACCTCCACTATCAGGAAAGTTACAACCGCAGGCTGAACGCCGAAGATCTTCGCCGGAACCATGATCTTGCCGGCGCCGCTCTTCAGGATCTCTATTCTCAGCAACGTTCCGCCATGGGCAAATCGCAGATTCCCTTCTATAAGAACTTCCCCAACTTTGGCTTGCAATATGAGGACACCAAGGCATTTCCGGCCGGCCAAAATACAGCTGGCTATTGCGAACACCCTCGCGGGCTTCGGCTTCGAAACCAACGGCCCACAGCAATGCTCGGTTGAAAACGCCGGCATTTGGAACGGTCTGGAGTGCGAAATAGGAGCTGCCCAGAAACGCGTAAAGCGCTTGGCAGTTTCTGTTGTGCTCCTCGTCATGTCGCTGGCCCTGTTTACTTTCGCTCAACTATATAGGCACAAACCCCGGACGGTGATTTGGCTTGTACGCCTGGCATGCGTGGCTGCCGTCGCCGGAATTCTACTGTCTGTTTGGGGCGACTTGGATTCCTGGAAGGTGTTCGGGAGATATAGTTTAGTGATTGCCGTACTAATGGTGCTGGGATATTGGCTTTCCACCACTTGCAGAATCAAAGAGTTTTTCCTGCTGGACAAGGAACTGGAAGACGACGAAGTCGTTCATGCCGGAGAAATTGGGCCGCATTCGTATTGCGCCGAGCATGTCCACGTCGGCCTCGATAAGCACCGATTTCATGTATGGATCGTGGCCGCCATCGCCATCACAGCCTCACTCAGCGCCCTCGATGGCGTCTTGTATAGCGTCGCGGGAATTCACCAGAGCCAGACTGCAGGCGAGGCGCTTCGCTATCAGATGGAGATGGTGAAGAGTAGTACGCGAAGGACCGCGCAGAATAACCAGATGCTTCAGGAGTTTGCTGACGGACAGGAATATCGTGCGCAGTTCAGGGCCGGTCAGCAGCGCTTGGACCTCGCCCAAAATCGAGTTCCCGGCGCCGATATCGAAGATGGCAAACTCGCTATGGAGCCTTGGCAGGACTTTACCGAACAGGCGGACCACAAGTCGCTTACTGCCTCGCTCGACGGGCCCCAAGGCCCGGATAGTGACGCGTTTTTCCCCAGGCAGCTCATGGCCAAGGATCTAACCATAGAACAAACGGACTTCGCTAAGTGGGACGGCGAAAACGAAATCAGCTTGGCCTGGAGCAAGGCCTCGACTCGTTACCTCAGGGCCCTCACTCTCTTCGCCATTGCCCTCTACTTGTTCGGTCAGGCGCTCAGCATGGGACGCACGCAGGAGGCCTTCATTTTATTCTGCTGCGGGTCCTTCTTGGCGCTCGCCGGGCTTTGCTGGATGGCTGGGGTGACTTATTTCAATCTCCGCATTCCCCGCGGCGATAAAGTCGAGCAGGCGGCAATCCTCTATGGCCAAGGCATGGAAAAATTCAGGGCCGCCGGCACTCCGGAACAATATGGCGAAGCTGTCAGAGATTTCCAGCATTCGCTAAATGCGCGCCCCACTTTCGCCCTGGCGAACTACTACCTCGCTCTCGCATTGTCGAACCAGATGACTCCCCAAAAAGAGGGCTATCAGAGCCTGCATCTCAAGCAATCCCTCCAGGAGATCGTCGATAAGGAGGAGGACGCCATTGTCGCGCTAGGAAACGAAAATCTTACGCCTCCCATGGATTTCCTTCTTGATCACGGCTACGACAGCACCGATCTCGGGCTGACCCAAAGACAACGCGACCGTGTGGAACACGGTATTGTTGAGGAGCAGAAAGCGCTCGGTCGGGACAGTACCAATACCATGCTGCTCTTCAACACAGGTATGGCCCTATTGGCGGACGGCCCGCAAAGAAAATCGGAAGGTCTCAAAACTTATGACCAGGGCTTCGACAGCCTTAAGGCGGCCGGCAACCGGCCGGGGCTTGCTGCCGGCGTAATCACGGATCTTGAGATCTTGCGCAAGTATTGCTTCACGCTTAATACTGCGAGCTACTGCGATGAAATTGACCACGAAGTGAAGAAGCAAAAAAGCCGCATGTCAATTGCGGGATGGATGCCTACAGATTGGTCCGCACCGGCGAACGCGGGCAACTCTCAGATTTCTGACGTGAACCTGTTCGCCTCCCCCGCTGGACTGGGATGGGAAGCCCGCGTGCCAATGGATTTGAGCGACAATAGTTTGGTGGTTGTATGGTACGCCTGCGATACCGCCTATCCTGATAGGCGCGCTTGCGACTCCCCTACCCTGGACACTGAAACTGGAGACGGCAACTGGGGAGTCTGGTGGGTTTTGCCCGGCATTTCGGGTCGCGTCCTTCCTGCCGACCTGCTCGATATGCCCGATGGAAAGAAATATGCGTTCAAATCATCGTTGCAGTCTAGCAGTGTAAATAGCTGTCTTCCTCCGGGAGAATTTCGCGCTGAGTTTTATCTCAATGGACAGCCTCTCGATCTCGGCTCGAACGGCAAGATTTCTTTTGGCCAGGGCTCTTCGCACACCGATTCGCTATACAAATCCGCCATCCTGCGCGACCTTGATCTCAAAATGTGCTACCCCAGCGACTGGGTCACCTGGACTTCGAAAGATAAGTCCGATCCCGGATTGATGGCTGGCTACTTCGCTCCCGATCGCAGCAGCGGCGCGTTTTTGTTCAC
This sequence comes from uncultured Acidobacteriota bacterium, assembly GCA_963830375.1. Classification (GTDB taxonomy): domain Bacteria; phylum Acidobacteriota; class Terriglobia; order Acidiferrales; family UBA7541; genus Palsa-295. Next base: position 305,867 of record CAWHMJ010000001.1, on the reverse strand, counting down.
TTATTACTATCCTAAGCCGGATGCCCAGACCTCTGTGTCCGTAAGAAGCGCACTCGTGGAGAAGTCACTCAAATCCCTGGCATCCGAGGGGTTTATCTCGCATGGCAATATGTACCCGGAACCGCTCTCCTGCACCGGTTATCTGGAGGATTCAAGCATCTCGCGCGTTCGCTATCGAAGCGCGGAAGGAAGCGTGCTCGCTAAAGTGTGGTTTGCGAACGATGGAATCGCCCACGTAGGCTTGGTGTTTCGCCGCGACTCTGGGGCCCAGACATCGCAGGAATCGGCGGTTACAGGAATCGCTGACCATCAAAATTGCGACGTACTCGCCTCGATCCGTGTCTATTATGCGAGTTGGCTGTTCCCCACCTCGTATTAATGATCTGTCGCGTCACCGTGCCATGCCGGCCCCCGAAGCGCCCGGCCCGATTTCGCTCCAGTCAGCGCCCCATGGTCAAATTCCAGTTGCCCGTTCACGAAAACGTAATCCACGCCCTCTGATACTTTTGTCGGCTCTGTGTAGGTAGCCCGGTCGATAATCGTAGCCGCATCAAAAATCGTTATATCCGCATAAAAACCGGTCTTGATCAGCCCGCGATTCACCAAGTGTTCGCGCTGCGCCGGCATGGAAGTAATCTTTCGAATCGCTTGCTCCAGAGGCATTAGGTGCTCATCGCGAACATAGTGGCCAAGGAATCCCGGAAACGACCCAAAAGAGCGCGGATGCGTGTGCGGTTCGAACAGCGGCCCATCCAGCGAAAGCTCGCCACTGTCCAGGCAAAGTGAAGTCCAAGCCTGTTTCAGCCCGTAAACCAAATCCTGCTCGCTGGCCATGAAATAGATCGCGCCCGTCTGCGCTTTGTCCGCCTCGATGAAATCAAACAGCGCGTCGAGTTCCGGTTTGCCTTCTGCCTTGGCCATCTGCGCTACGGTCTTGCCGTCGTATTTCTTCAACTCCGGGTTAACCACCCCCGATATCATCACTCCTTCTCCGCCTCCGCAGTCGAAATAGAGGTTTTCCCAGTCGGCGTGCTCCGTTGCCATTTCATTCTTGATGCGCTCGCGAATCTTTGGATCCTGCAAACGGCCGAGTAGTTTGTCCACTCCGCCATCCGCAACCCATGGCGGCAACGACGAGGCCAGCGCTGTCGCACCTGCGACGTACGGGTATTGGTCCGCGCGAATATCGAGCCCTGCGTCTCGCGCCGCCTGAATTTTTGCTACCACTGCGGGCATCGTTCCCCAGCGTGGCTTTCCGCTCACTTTCAGGTGGAAAATCTCCACCGGAATCTGCGCCTCGCGTCCGATTTCTATCGCTTCATCCAGCGCCGCCATTTCGCTGGCCCCCTCGCTGCGCATATGCGACGCATAAATACCGCCGTACTGCGCCGCAACTTTCGCCAGCGCGATTAATTCGTCCGTCTTCGCATAATGGCCCGGCGGGTAAATCAGCGCAGTAGAGAGTCCCAGTGCCCCATCCTTCATCGCTTGCGCCACAAGCGCTTTCATCTGTTCCAGTTCGGCGGGAGTCGGGGCGCGATCGTCGTCGCCGATCACGTTCTCGCGCACTTGCGCCGCCCCCACGTAAGTACCCAAATTGATCGGCGTGCCTTCTTTGTTCAGCCTGCGGAAATAACCGTCGAGCGTCGTCCAATCTATTGTCAGGTGATAATTGGCCAGGAACGGAGCCATCGGCGCCAGCGTCTTTTCGTTCTGCGGCGCGATGGAACCGCCCTCGCCTGTAATTTCCGTCGTAATTCCCTGCGAAAGTTTGCTCAACGAGCGATTGTCGATCAGCAAAGACATTTCCGATTGCCCCAGCATGTCGATGAATCCCGGCGAAACGATTTTTCCCGTTGCGTCAATCACTTTTTTCGCTTGCGCGTCACCCAGCTGCCCGATCGCCGCGATTCGATCTCCGCGTATTCCGATGTCGGCGGAATACCACGGCCCGCCGCCGCCATCCAGAATGTGCCCGTTCTTGATAATCACGTCGAACGGCGCCGCCTTGTCCGCTGGTGTGGAATAAATCGCCCCGGCGATTTCGCCCAGCGCCTGCCCCGCGATTTTCTGCGCGGCTTCCGGATCGTCCATCGAAATCGGAACACGGTTTACGAACGCTGCGAATGCCAGATGCCGGCCGTCAACCGTCGTCATGTACCCCGCAAGGCCCTTTCCGTTGAGCATCAGGTCCTTGTTCAAAGCGTCGTACGAGCTATCGGTGCCGGTCTTGGCGAAAACGTGGCCGGCAGCCGGCGAATTCACTTGAATATTCCAAAGCGTGCCGTCGCGCCCGAGAACCGGCAGTGCCTTTTCGAAGAGCGCAAAATCTTTTTGTTTCGCCATAAAAGCCAGGTAATGGACCATGAAGTCCGGAGTGTAGTACGCCGATTGCGCGCCGCCCGCGCCGTCCGCTTGTGAAGCGCCGCTCAAGTCCAGTCCGGCCTTGGCCAGAAAATCATGCTCCAGATCGAAACCACCCTGATCGATCTCCTGCGTCTTATGGCCCACGACTGCCCCCAAAATGAAAGGCATCATCGAGGCGTGCAAATTTTGGCTGACCTTCAATGTCACTTTTGTCTCTTCGGACAGCGGCGGAGAAACATGCTCGGCTACCAAATTTTCCTGCGTGTAATTGCCTGAGACGGATTTGAAGTCATGCTTCCCTGCAAACGGCGCAACATCCACCTTTATCAGCTTTTCGCGCAGCGCATCAACGAATGTCGCCTCCGCGAATCGGCTGGGCTCCGGAACGGCGTAGGTGTACAGAATCCCAGGGCCGCCCAGCGGAAATTTCCCGGTCAACGTCACCGTGTGCGACCCGTCTGCATTCGTCACATCCGCCGGTGGTTTTATATCCGGCTTCGAACCAGCCGGTCCCGTGGTGATCTTGTTGACGAACGAAACGTACGAACTTGCAGGCGAAACACTAACCCCTACCGAAGCATCTTCCTTGCTCCCCGGCGAAACGGTCAGGTCCACGACATTGTCATTCACTGAAATCGGTGAAACCACCACGTTCGTTCCGAGTTCTCGATCACCCTCCGGAAATAACGTCGCGTCTACCAGCACGCGCCCTTCGATCTGCTTCACACCATGCGCCGCCACCTGCGCAGCGAGCTCGCGAATCACGAGCAGCGGATCGCCCGGAACAGCTTTCGTGTCCGGGCTTCCATCGTAAGAATGGTCCTCGTTCTCAAACGCGAGCGTGCCGTCCGGCTGGATCCGGCCGGAGAGATTGGGATCGCCGCTCGCCACTAGAATCAGATCTCCTTTCAAGATGCCATTTGCGCTGATTGGGCCCGTGCGGTACACGCGCGTGTGGAAGCGGAAATCCGATCCCAGCAGCTCGAGGCCCGTGCCTTCGGTCAGAAGTTTGGTCGTCGACGCCGGCGTGAAAAGATCCTGTCCACGAAGTGCAAAAGTAACTCTCTCTTCATCCAGCGAATACACTTCCACGCCGAAAGTCGAATGCTTGTACTCCGGCCGGCTTGCGATCTCGTGAATTTGCTCGGCAAGCGCGCTGCCTTTTTGCGCGGCCGTTATGTGTGCCGGCGATAGCAATGCAAAGGTGGCTCCAGCCGCGAGCACGCACAGCAGAGCTGCTTTCTTGCGATCCATGATTGACCCTCTAGAGTGAAATAAGTGGTACGGCCTGTCGGCCGCAAAATGGATGTTTTTCCTCTAACTCATTGGCGCTCAGTGTATAACATCCCACTCCTTTCGCGTCATTCACCCTACGCTAGCTCGCTTAACATTGTCTTGACAATTCTTTACATAACGGTGTACACCCTCACAAGAACGTAATACTGAGATTATCCTCCCAGGAGGGAAACCCGTCGGCGATTGTTCTAATGCCCGGACGGCGCCCATATGGAAACTTCAATCGGAGTGTTCAGTTCACGTGAACGAGCGGAAGAAGCGCTGAAAGAACTGCTGCAGAACCATGTGCCGGAAGACTCCATCGTCTACCTCACTCGCTCCGAAAGTGAAGCAATAGCATTAGGCAAAGAGATCGGCACGGTCGCCGGGGGCTTCACCGGCGGCGCCATCGGCTTGGGTGCGGGAATGGTAGCCGCATCACTGGCTCTGATTCCCGGTATCGGCCAGGTCTTCGCCGTGGGTGTCGGAGCCGCTGCATTGCTTGGCTTCCTTGGAACCAAGACGGGCGCCAAGGTTGGCAAGTCACTCGCGAAGGAGACCGAAATTCCGGCTCCTACCGCCGATGAAAAGGCCCCTGAGGATGCGCAACTCTTCTTGGAAGTTTTGAAAATGGGGCGATCCCTCATTGTCGTCAGGACTGAGTCCGCTGAAATCTCAAAAGTGGCCTCGGGCATCCTCGATCGCGCCACTGTGACAGCGCAACCAAAGACAACCACGAGGATGCAGGCCGGTGTACGCCAAGTCTCGGCGGGTGTCGCTGCCGTGGACGTGAAAGGCAGAATTGTGGTCGGTGAAGGTAATATCGTGCTTCGCGAGACCATTCAGAAATTAGTGGATGATGGGAACTTAAAGGTTCTTTTGGTCATGCAAGAAGTGGAGCACATTGACAGCTCCGGAATTGGAGAAATCGTGAGGGCTCACGCCATGATTCGCAGGGTGAGCGGCCAGTTGAAGGTCGTAAATCCCAGCGCAAAGGTCCAGGAACTACTTCAGATGACCATGTTGCAAAAGGTTCTTGACGTTCACAAGGACGAAGCCAGTGCTATCAAATCGTTTGGCGTTTCGTCCGCAGCACCGGGAACCACCTAAAGCTCCGGTGGTGACGTCTTTTCGAATTCGGATTCCTGCCTGCTAGCGCCATCCTGAATGTTGAATTTGTTTCGCTTGCCGTAGGCGAAGAACCCGATGGCCGTCGAAATGAAAAGTGGAGGAAATAGCAAAATAAGAATGCCGTGCCTCAGCGCCTGGGCGCCCTGAGCACCGGACGCAGCTGCACTCTGGTAACACATAGCGCAGCCCTGGCCGAAAAGCGGCATGGGAATCACGAAAGCAAGCAGCAGAGCCAGAATGGGCCAGCGCGTAGAGTTTAACCTTCTCATTTTATTCCCCGCAAACCTTATCTTGCCTGCCCACCTGCGCGCTGTGCCCGCGAAAACCAACCGCCCGGGGCTAGTGCAAAAACTCGCCTAAACGCTCGATCCGAATACTATCCGGAAAAAAGACCACCATCATCGCCAGCACAAAGACCAATGCCGGCAGGAGAGTCCAGGCCAGAGTGCTTCGCTCGTATCGCAGGTGCATGAAATAGGCGATGATCAACGCGGCTTTGATGATCGAGATGCCCATTAAGAGGATGAGCATGACATGCAGGGGGAGGTCTTCGTAGGCCAGAAAGACTTCTATAGCCGTCAGCGAAAGCAGGACCACCCAAACCTTAAGAAACCAGCCCATCCCTGCTTTACTGAGGTCGTGAGCAGTGCTCTCACTCATCTTTGGCTCCTCGCCGAAATTCTAGTGCATCCGCGCGGACAGCAAGTACACGAGTGGGAAGACAAACATCCAAACCAGATCCACGAAGTGCCAATATAGCCCGCTGATTTCCACGTCGTCGGATGTGAATTTACCGCGGCGAAACCCGATGGCCACGATACCCAGGTAAATGATGCCAACCGTCACGTGGGTCATGTGCAGGCCTGTCAGCGTAAAAAATGCCGCCCCAAACAGCGAGGAACCCCACGGGTTTGAATACAAGCGCAGGCCCTCGTGAATCAAGCCGAGCCACTCGCGGATGTGCAGAATGTCGAACATAATACCGCCGAGCATTGTTGCCGAAAGCCAACGGACACTGGCCGCGATGCGCCCGCGCTTGGCTGATTCAACCGCGGCCACCATGGTGACGCTACTCGACAGAAGCACGAACGTCATGACCGCCCCGTTCACAATACTCGCGAGCCGGAACGGCGTCGGCCAATTCGGGCTTGCCAGGCGAAGATAGGCGTAGCACACCAGCACAGCGCCGAAGGTGATCGAGTCGGAGACGATAAAGAGCCACATCCCCAGCTTCTTGGACGGAATTGCATAGGGCAGTTCCCCGCCCAGCCAATCCGCCCGTCCGCTCTTCAGTGTTATGTCAGATTCGCTCACTGCGTCTCCCCCATGGGTTAAGACTGTGCCAGCTTTTCCGGCGAATCCTGCATCACGTAGTCGCCTTTCGCGCCTTCAACTCCAAGCTCGTACGGGTCGTGGTACACGATTGGATGGCGGCCGCCGAAGTTGTCAAATGGCGGCGGCGATGGAATCGTCCACTCCAGCGTCGTCGAATCCCAGGGGTTTTCCTCCGCCTTCTTCCCACGGTACATGCTCCAGAAAAGGTTGAACAGAAAGAGGAGCTGCGCCGCTCCCGTGACGAATGCCGCGACGGTGATGAATTTGTGCACCGGAATCAGCGGTATCAGATAATCGTCCACAAAGGCTGAATACCGCCGGACGTTTCCGGCCAGCCCTATGTAGTGCATTGGCATAAAGATGCAATAGACGCCGATGAAGGTCACCCAGAAATGAATCTTGCCCAGAGTTTCGCTCATCATTCGTCCGAACATCTTGGGAAACCAGAAATAGGTTCCCGCGAACATGCCAAAAATTGCCGCCACTCCCATCACCATGTGGAAATGGCCCACCACGAAATAGGTCGCGTGCAGGTAAATATCGAGCGACGGTTGCGCCAGGAAGAAGCCGCTCAGCCCGCCCGTCACGAACACCGAAATGAACCCGATGGCAAACAGTCCCGGCGTATGGAAACGCAGCCGCGCTCCGAAAACCGTGCCTATCCAGTTCAAAGAGATGATCGATGCCGGAATTGTGATGATCAGCGTCGGCACGGAGAAAAGCAGCGACGAGAAGGGGTTCATCCCACTGATAAACATGTGATGGCCCCAAACCGTGAAACTCAAAAACGCGATCGCGACCATGCAGCCAACCAGAACGCGGCTGCCTCCCAGCAGCGGTTTGCGCGCCGTAGACGCCAGAATGTGAGACGTAATCCCGACTCCCGGGATGATCGCGATGTAAACCTCCGGGTGGCCGAAAAACCAGAACATATGTTGCCATAGCAGCGTGGAACCACCGGAATGCGGCTGGAGCTTATCGCTCAGCACCAATCCCCCGGGAATGAAAAAGCTGGTTCCCCCGACGTGATCCAGGACCAGAAGAACGCAAGCCGGCAGCAACACGGCGAAGGCCAGCAGGCCCAGCACTGCGGTGATAAACCAGGCCCACACCGTGTACGGCATGCGAGCCATCGTCATTCCCTTGCAGCGCAAATCCAGCGTCGTGGCGATGAAATTAAGAGCGCCCAACAGCGAGCCGATGCAGAAAATCCCGATGGAAATCACCCATAGAATCTGACCTCTGCCCAGGCCCGGCCCTGCGTCGTTTCCCAAGGCGCTCAACGGCGCGTACGCCGTCCAGCCGGAGATCGGTGGCCCGTCGCTGATAAACAGCGTGGAAACTAGTACTACGAAGCCCACGAACGTCACCCAGAACGAAAGCATGTTGAGACGGGGGAAAGCCATGTCCTCCGCCCCTATTTGAATGGGAAGGAAGTAGTTCCCGAATCCGGCTTGGGGGGCGGTGGTGAGCACAAAAAAGACCATCAGCGTGCCATGCAGAGTTAACAAGGAAAGGTAATACTCCGGAGTGAGGATGCCGCCGGGCGCTCCTACCTGCGACAGATGCTGGAGCCCGGGAATCGCGGCAGCAGCCCAGGCCAGATGGAAGCGCATGATCCACGACAAGACCATCCCGATCACCACAGCCGCGAGCGAGAGGAAGTAATACTGCTTACCAATGACCTTGTGGTCTAGGCTGAAGACGTGCGTCCAAAGGAAGCCCTTCGGCGGGGCGTGGTGATGAACCGCTGCTTGCTCCGACGTGTCATGCATCTGCCTGCCTCGCATGGAAGAGCCAGCCGCCAATCGCGCTTGCGCGCATCGACGCGGGCCGATTGCCTATTGCCCTGCCTGAGCCTTCAGCCACTGATCGAACTGATCTTGGGGCAATACCTCGAGATACGCCTTCATGTTGTAGTGACCCAATCCGCAGAGCTGCGTGCATACGATTTCGAACTTTCCGGTCTGCGTGGCTGTGAAATGAACAGGGATCACGATTCCCGGAACGAAATCCTGCTGGATCCGCAGTTCGCGGATATAAATGGAATGCCCCACATCTTTGGAGTGGATCGTCAGCAAGATCGGCTGGTTCACTGGAATCGTCAGCGAGCCCACCACGATGTCGTCTCGCGCCGGGATATCGTTCTCGGGATCCAGACCAAAATAATTCCCGCTGCCATCGTTGATTTTTTCCGGATGAATTGTGCCAAACTGTCCGTCCGGGCCCGCATACCGAAAATAAAAAGCAAACTGCTCGGCCTGAACGTCAATGTGCATCGCATTCGGCGGAGCCGGATCTAGATTCACCGATGCCCAAGCTTTTTGCCCTACGAATGACAGCGCAAGAATCTCAAGGCCCACCAGGACTACCGCGGTGATGATCGTCACTTTCGCTCCGCCGGGGAATTCTCGTACCTTGCGGCCGTCACCCCGGTCCGCGAACTTCCAGAGGAAATATGCCAGGCTCAGCTGCGCCACCAGGAAACCGAACCCCGTCCCCATAAGTGTTTCGCCAAACTGCTTGTCGAGGGCTGGCCCGTGAACCGAGATGTCCACAGGCATCCACCAGATGTGCATGGCAAAAATAGATGCGGACACCAGAGTGATCACGGTGAGGACGATCGCAAAAAACTTACCCATCTTCCGCCCCTCCGATGTCCTACGGGTGGTAATTCAAAGATTTAGGGCAACAGCCTTCCCTCGCTAACAAAAAATACGGCCACGACGGCGCCAGATGCCCTAGTAAGGCAAAACCTTAAAAACAAAGTTGGCTGTCTTAGCTTCGCTTCCGCTGATGGTGACTTCCTGCGATTGCGCGGGATACTGCTCTTGCCACGCTGTCACGGTATATTTCCCGGGAGGGAGGCCCTTAATGTCGAACGAGCCATCCTCGCCGGAAACCGCGTAGTGCGAAGTGTTCAGCACTGCGAAGTACCCATGCATCCACGGGTGAATGTTGCACTTCACCGGGATGAACTCGGCCTTGTCGTACTTCGTGTCAATCGGAGGCGAGCCAGGCGGCTGAGACTTGTTCCACTCGGGGTTGGTTTTCGAAAGCGGATGAATGTTGTGCGAGGTCTGATCGTCATTGTAAATCTGAAGTTGTTGAGCAACCTGCATCGGCAGAACATGAGGCAGATATTCGCAGCCCTTCTGATCGTATCTGGCGCCCTGAGAAGGCGCTGAAGAACCCTCATCGCCGGCCGAGATATATACGACCACCCATTGAAGGGCATTCCCGGGCCCGGTAGTCACATTTTGCGTCATGACCGGAGTCGCATGTTGCTTTGCGCAGGACGGTTCTTTAGACATATCGATCGGCTTCATCTTGGGCGGTGTGCCGGTGTAAGTCACCTTGCCCGTTATTGAGCCGGATCCCGCAGGGGGCTTCGCAAACACCAACATTCCGCTGCCCAGCAACACTGCCACCGCGAGAGCCGTGAAATATCTACTTCGCATAAGATCACTCCTCCGAATACGAAAATAGTTTACTGTCCGCCCGGTGCGGCGTCCGGACCAATCGGCTTCAGATCCGCGCCATGCGCGGACTTGTAAGCCATCCAGAGATCTGCCTCCTGCGTCTTAAGCGGTTGCAAAGTCCGCAGAAAGTGCACCAGATCCCACGCTTCGTTCGGCTTCACCACGTCGGCAAATGACGGCATTGGCGATCCGTCCAGTCCGGTCATGAAAATGCGATACAAGTCCCGATTGGTTGTGCCACACATGAAGCGCGATCCCGACGAAAAATCGTACGGCCGGATCGGATTGCCTTTGTCGTCGGTAAGCGTGATCGCCGAAGGTCCGTCTCCGTGTCCTTCGGGACCGTGGCACTTCCAGCATTCCAATCTCTGAAAGAGTTCTCTCCCGTGAAGGATGCTCTCGATCGTGATGGGCGTTTCGGCCGGGATGTCCAACGGCGCCCCAGCCTTCCCCTTCGTCCACCGAGGCGACCATGTCTTCACGAACGCAACCAGGTCGGCTCGTTGTTGCGCCGTTAACGGTTTCCAGGCCGGCATATTCGTCGTCACGAACCCACGAGTGATTGCGTCATAAAGATCTTGATCCGTCGGCAATGTTCCGGTGGGCGTTGACCGGCACTTAAAAGTAGCCTCGGTGAAATCCCTTGGCTTCGGATCGATCCACTGAGCGTTCATGCCCTCGCCGTTCCCGTCGGGGCCGTGGCACCCAATACAATACCGCCGATAAAGCTGTTTACCCTCTGCGGCGTGCCCCGTCATGTTCCCAATGTGGCTCTCTGCGGATGAGACGCTAGGCGCCCCAAGCGATGGGTCTGGCGAGTTTACGTGCGACTGCGCGAGGATGGATGTGGCTCCGACTGTTACCAGAGCCATCGACCCCAAAGCAAATGTCACAGCAAGTTTCTTTAGTGTCATTGTGGGCCTCTTCTCTAGAAGTCGAAATCAAATCCGATAAATAAGCTGCTGCTCCAAACACCGTTGGTCGGCAAAAGTGGAGGTAGCCCAGTGCCATCGCCGCTCAGCGGAACGATACCTATGGTCTTAACTATCGAATACTCATTGTGCCAAGCCACTCCCGCGCGGCTAAACATGATGGGATACCACCGATAACCAAACGAGTAGGCTGTGACATTGCCGTAATTGCCCGGAACATTGCCGCTGTCGAACGCCTGCTGCCCCACGTTTATTTTCTCGAACCGGCCAAGGAGCACAAGTTGCGGGCTTACGAAGTATTGACCTTCAAGAAATCCGCCGTTGAACGTCGGTGCGTGAGCTCCTGTCGGCAAAGCTTGCGAGTCGGGAACGCCGGCCCCAAGGTAGGCATTGTCGTGCCCGTGCATAAAGAAGGGCAACAACTCTACGTTTTTGAAATGAAGTTGGCCGGCGAAGCCAATGCGATAAAAGGGTTCATTGCCCAAGCCGACCAGAGGAACCCCTTGCGCGGTTTGGTAAAACGTGGGCCTTTGACCCACATAGGCGTAAGCTTGAAATTCTTGGTAACCCCAGCCTCCCAGATCGAAAGCCTTGGTGAAGGCCATATAACCGTCATAGCTCCGGCTTGATGCGGTACCGCCTGGAAGGTTGTTATTGGTTAGGTTTACGCCGCCTTCATTACTACTTAGCAGCGCTACCGAATAGCGCATGTAGCTGTTCGTATCGTGCCCCGATAATTCTATGCCGATTTGATTGTCCCCGAGTCCAAAGTCGTTGATGCTCCCAGGAACATTGTAATGATAAGTTTGGTAGAATCCGCCATTCCCCGAAAGGAACAGAAAACGCTTCTCAGAGATCAGGTTGTCGAGTTCAAACCTTCCGAACTTGAAGTTGAGCCAAGGACTTCCCTTTATGTTGTCAACGCGAATCCAAGCGCTCTCAAAGTGCCAGACTGCGGTTGGATCAGAGGAGGGTAGTAGCTGAAACGAAATATTCTTATAGAGCGTCCCCGCGGACCACAGATCCATTCCCGAGAGATCGAATCCGGCCTGTGTCACGTTGCGTGACACCGGGACAGAACCTGTTCCCCCTCCTGGAATCGAGTCAACGGGTTGATTCCCCGTCTGCTCACGATGCCAGTTTGGCGTGATCCGGAAGGATATCGGGAAGTAAGAAGGGTTCTGCCAAATCGGCGAGTCGCGATCGTTCATTAGCTGATACCCGTTATCGCGAAAAACCATGCCGAAGTTGTTCAGCTCCGGCCAAGCCGTGTGGCAGGCGGAGCAAGGAAGGCCGTACTTGCGCGCGAACGCGGGAATCGCCATCACTTTACTTGTTGGTGATGCGCTCGCTGTCTGGTAATCGCAAATCACGATTGCCATTACCAGTAGTGCACACGTGACCAGTGGCCGCGCAAATGATTTCCGGATTCGGCCTACACGATTTGGAAACCGCTTAAACATACAGCCTCCTATTCCAGCTGCCAGAAGAGTGGATTGTAATTCGCGTCATCGACACTTGGAAAAAGTCAGAACCAGCTCTTACCGCATGCAAACTTATAGCGGGAGGAATAATTTTTTCGCGGCTTCCGAACGTGAAATGGGTTGGACTATTCATCTGCTCGCAGAGCCCACACCTTCAAACTCCCCAAAACGCCTAGAAAATACTCCTCCCAACAGAGGAACGCAAGCACAAAAATTAACAAATCTTAACATCCGAATACCCCCAGCGCCTTCGTCGAGGGTCGGTCCTATTACCTATTTACTTTTACTTGTTACTTGCACCGGCTTGGAACATCAGTAGCCGAGACGTAGGGTACGACCCTAGAAGAACCCAAGGCAACATCTAAAGAGGAGGATAGCGAACAATTTGATACGGTGGGCACTGTCGCGTCCCAGACTATTTCAGACAGATGACAAGCGCATAAAAGTGGACGCCATTAGACACGAGAGCTGACGGGTGTCGCGTCTTTGGCCGCCGGCATTTCGTTCGCCATCAACGGGAATCGCAACTCGACCACAAGGCCCCCATCCGCGCAATTCTCAGCGTTCACGCTTCCGCCATGCAGCCGCACGGCGCGATCCGTGATCGAAAGTCCGAGTCCTGAACCTCCCGCGGACCTCTCCCGGGCGTCACCTACGCGATAAAAAGGAAGGAAAATATCAGCTAGAAACGCTTCCGGCACCCCCTTACCGTGGTCACGTACGCGAATCACAGCGTCACCTCCCTGCGAGTTGGGCACATGCTTGAGTACGACGTCCACTTGCGTGCCTTCCTCGGTATGGCTAACCGCGTTGCGAATCACATTTTCGCTCGCCGCACGAACTAATTCAGCATTTCCCGTGATCGTACAATGGTCCGCGGAAAGTACGCGCACGCGCCGGTTGCGACTCTCCGCTTCGTAATCTGCATCGGCGGCGACTTCGCGTACGAGAGCCTCGAGTTCCACCCGCTTACTTTCTAAGACTTGAGCGCCGCTCTCGAGACGCGCCAGCTCCAGCAGGCTTCCAATCAAATGATTTAAGCGCCTTGATTCCAGATCGATCCTGTCAAGAGCGCTGGAGAATTCTGGCCCGGCATTCCGCCGGGCAAGTCCCGACGCCACGCATAAACGAGTCAGTGGAGACCGAAGCTCATGAGAAATATCGGAGATCAGGCGATGTTGTGATTTCATCAAGGCTTCGATTTGTTCCGCCATGTGGTCGAAATCTCGGCTCAGATCCGCGAGTTCGTCTTTACGTCCGGCATCGTGGCCTCCTACGCGAGCCGAAAGATTTCCCGTTGCCAGACGATGCGTTGCCGTACGAAGGTGCCGAATCGGGGCTGTGATGTAACGGGCCAGCCAAAAACAGACCAGCCCGGCGATAAAAAGGATCGCTGCCCCTCGCAGGATCTGAATTCCCAGTGGGGCGCGCAAAACGTTGGCCACCGACTCGACTTTTGTTCCGATCACAAAAACATAACGCGTTCCTGTTGATCCCGTCGTTCTCCTGGCCACATATTTAATTCCGTGTGACACCAGGAATTTTGTATCGCTGGCTTCCAGACCCCTTTGCGCCAGGGCATCCGCCTCGGGAGGCGTCGGCTGCGATAAAATTTCTTTACCTTCGTCGTCAAATAGAAAAGCTTCCCAGTTCAAGGTTGTTTGCAATGATGTCAGGTAATCGGCCAAGGCGCCCATGCCGTGATCGTCGAGGATGTCCGCGGCGCGAGCCGCCACGATGGGGATCAACGTCCTGTCAGACTGTTCGGAGCGGCTTAAAGTGAATTGCGACTGAGTTGTTACGACCGAATAAATGAAGATGCCGCTGACCAAAACCATAGCCAGCCAGAAAGAAAGGAAAATCTTTTGAAACAAGGTTCGCATTTTGCCCTACTCTTCCTTTAGCATGCCTGGAATCGCGTAAATATATCCCACCCTTCGGATGTTGCGGATGCGATTGGCTCCATCCGCATAGGGACCCAATTTCTTTCTCAGGTTGCTGATATGCACATCAATACTGCGATCGAGGGGGGCGAGTTCACGGCCTAGCAAGGTCTTAACGAGTTCTTCGCGCGTAACCACTTGGCCCGGTCTCTTCAGGAATATTGCAAGAATATCGAATTCCAGCGATGTCAATTCCAATTCGCGGTTGCCGCAACGCGCGATGCGCGCGCTCTCTTCCAGCTCCACGTCGCCCAGAATGATGCGCTCGCCTGCCGTCGTCGAATTTTGCGTGCTGCGCCGCAAAACAGCCTGAATGCGCGCCGCGAGTTCCCGCGGATTGAATGGTTTCGGAAGATAGTCGTCCGCTCCGATTTCCAATCCGACGATTCGATCCACGTCTTCGCCACGGGCCGTCAACATGATCACCGGCAACCGTGACCTCGCGCGGATCTGCCGGAGCACTTCAAACCCCTGCATACCGGGAAGCATTACATCCAGTATGGCTAGAGAATATTCACCCGAAAGCGCGCTCTGAATTCCTCGAATGCCATCGTAAACCGCCTCGACCTCAAATCCTTCCGGAGTCAGATATTCCGCAACCAGCTCGCATAGCTCGACGTCATCGTCCACAACAAGGATGCGCGGTACCGCCCGCTCTGCCGCCTTCTCGATTTTAGACTGCTCGATCACCGCAATCCCATTCTCCCCGGACCGCTTTCGCCGCGATTCCTATCACAATTTTAGCCTATTAGGCTATGGTCCGTTCAAAAGGACGATCGTTTCAGCCTAATTTCCCGCTTTATACGCCCTTGAGCATGGAGGCAACATTGCGGTATTGTGATTTGGAGCCAAAACCGTTTGGCTGCACCATGCCAGGAAAGTATTTTGCGGAGTCCTGCGCCATTTGGGCTGATACGTTTTCGGGCTGCCGGACTTGGATGAACGATGCGGACTTTACCCGCGGTGAAGGAAAATGTTTTGAAGCAACCTCTTACTTCGTCGCATTGCTGGAGTTTTTTCTTAATTCTCGCGTTCTTGGCGCCTGCTATAGCGCACGCCGCACCACAGCGGGACAAATCCCCGTTCCCCGAAGGTTTTGCGATTGACGTCAAAGGCTCAGAAGACGATGTCGTAAAAGCCGTGCAGAGTGTTACCGAAGATCAAGTTATCCATGGAACTTGGGTCTACGCGCGGGAGACCACGCTGACCGACGCCGCAGCCGAAACCTCTTCTTCGTTCTACGGGCCCTGGCAAGGTCCCGGACATGTCTTCTATAAGGTCCGCCGGGGTGCTCTGTCACCCAAGCATTTCAAGGACAGCACTGACATTGGAACAATTACCGTACGATACGTCGTCCAAGCTGTATCTCCGAACCGAACTCACATTCAAATCGATGCTGCATTCGTCGAAGATGCCACGCACAAAGTTCATGCATCCGACAGCACCGTCGAAACAAGCGAATTCGCTGAGGTCAATACTCGCCTTCTTGAAATCCAGCGGGAAGAACAAAAGACCGCGGAAGCTCTGAAGCAAAGGGAGCTGGAAGTGGAAGCTCGGGCTGCGTCCAAACAGCGCGACGAAGAAATTGCCCGCCTCAATTCCGCGGAGACTTCGCTGCGGGATTTGCAATCGCGCGCCCACCAGTTGCGGCACGATGTCGAGGTAAGAGTTAAAAACCCCAACACCGAGCTAAAAGCCGCTCCTTTCCAGCGTGCCGCCAAGCTGCAATCTCTCATCGCAAACACGGAAGTCGTCGTCGAGATCATCACGCCGTATTGGTACGGAGTCGAAACCGCGGAAGGTCAACGGGGTTGGCTCCGTCAGGACCAGGTCGAGCCCCTGCCATGAAAAAATCGCCAAGCTTTATATTTTATGCTGTGATTCTGCTTCTCAGCATCGTCGTTGCTCCCGGCGCTCCCGTTTTTGCACAGGCTCATTCCATCGAGCGAACTTTCCCCAATGCCCTCTCGGAAGTCCAACGAGTGGTCGATGGCCTTCGTTCATCGTCCAGCGGCCGTCTGCCGATTTTAGATGGCTTTGTCGAAGCAGCCGACCATCCCCTCACCGATTATCAGCGTGGCTACTTCGTTTGCACTCTTCGAGTCCTTCCAGCTCCGAACGGCGGAGCCTTGGTCCAAGCGACGGCCAAGATAACAGCGTGGTACATGGATCCCACTTCGGCGCAACCGGGCTACCGCGAGTTGGTCTCAAATGGCCGCGTCGAGACAGACCTGTTGGACCAAGTCGAACAGAGCCTGCCTGCAAATCCCGCCGCGAGGTCAGCAGCCTCGCGCCCACCCGCTTCTGCTCCTTTAAATACCTCGCCGAGGCCTGACCGCAAAATCGATACATCTGCGGCCTCCAGCCCGGAATCGTCCTCATCCTCAGCCAGAAATACGCCGGGAGTCCCTGCTCCGGCAGGCCGCTCCGGCAAGCCAAGCGCTACGGCGCCCACTGATTCGGCCCCGGTGGAAACTGTGGAATCCATAAGACTTCGTCGTGACGAAGCTGAAAGACAAGCGCAGGAAGTTAGCGCCGATATAAAAAGTCTTGAAGAAATTCAGCAGAATCAGGTGCGCCCTGCGGATTTGGTTGTGGTCAAAAAGCCCGGCGTAGCAATCTTTTCCAAGCCGGAAGACGGCGCGCAAGTGCTGCTCTCCGCGGATCAGGAAGACGAGTTTCAGATACTCGGCGTCGAGGGCTCTTGGGTGCATGTGCAGATTTCAGGCGCCTCTCGGGGCTGGATGCGGCGCTCTCAAGTGGAATTGCCGCCGAGCTATAGCGCAGCCGGAAGCAAAACGAATAATGCCGTGCCGGCGAGTGCCGAACTTTTCAAAGTCGCTCGAGAAGAAACGAATACCTTCAGCGGTAAATGGCAACCTCTGGTAGGAAAGACCGTGAGAGTAGTCTGGATCGAACCGGCCTCAGCCGCCGCATCCAGCGCAGCGGAAAAACGAAAGTTCGCAAAATCCCTTCTGCTGAAAGCCTACAACGACATGAATGCTTCGAATCCAACGGTCGCAGGGAGTCGTAATTGTTTTCGATTCCGCGGACGGCGGACAAATCGCTGCCACCATGGAGAATCTAAAAGCGCTGCAGGATGGTTCTTTGACCGAGGCGGCCTTCTGGCGATCGTGCTCTCTCGATCCCCCCGAAACGTTTCAAGACTCCGCGAAGTCTTAGAGCAAACCTCGATCCACGCTAGCTGTGCGATTAAGACGCCACTCAGAAAAGTCCGCAGCGTCAACCTAGTTTTCAGAAATTGAAAACTGTACATCGCTTGTCTGGCCCTTTCGCACAACAACTTTCTTGGCCCAGGTAATCGGCTCGCTATACACCGGTCGGCTCACCTCTACCTGGGACCCGACATCTAGGACTTTTTGTTCCGAAGCGATTCGCCAACCTTCATGCCACGCCTCAATCTCATACTCCCCGGGCGGAACGTCCGTGAGCTTGAAGAACCCGTGATCGTCGGTCACGGCGTAATACGGGTTCTTCACCACCAGAGCTTCTGCGTTCATCCACACATGTCCGGCGTTGCATTTCAAGTCCACAACCCCGCTCCGCCGCATCGTGATGGGGATGTACTGATTTTGGAACGGAAAAGGAATGTTATTGGACACCGCGCCCGCCATGTGCACCGTATGCAAAATGGGATCGCTGCTCTTCACTTGCAAATCTGCGCCCTGTGCCACAAGCAGAATGTGCGGAACATAGCGGCACGCCTTCTGGTCCAAATGCTGGCGCGCTTCCGGAAGATCCATCGCTTTGCCTTGGGTGATGTTCTTCAGATAGACCACGGTGTTGGCCACTCCGCCGTCCGCATCGATCAGCAATCGCTCCAGATCGCGCGTTTTCTCTCCATCCGGATTGCACACCTCGGTGTTCTTCGTTATCGGCAGTCTGGGAATTTTCGGAATCGGGCCGGCCCAACGAACGGTCCCGCTAATGGTTCCTGCGTCTCCGACTGTAATCGCGGTGTAATCTGACTGGCCAGCAGCCCGCCCCGCGCATGAAACAGCGGCAAGGCAAAGCACCAGCCCGAATATTGCGCGCCTGTTCTTGATGAATTCGCCCACGGTTATCTCCTTGCAATTAGACCTCTATGATCGGCCGTCTTGGATCTTTCTCCATAATCGGCCTGCAGTGTGCGCAAATAATGGACTAGGTCCCAAGCTTGCGCGGGCGTCACCCAGTTAACATACGACGGCATCGGTGTTCCGTCCAGTCCCGTCATGAAAATTCGATAGAGGTCGCGATCGGATTCCCCGCACTTGAAGCGTGTTCCAATAGTGAAATCATAAGGAACAATCGGGTTCTCCTTGCTGTCGCGAAGCGATGAGACGGAAGGACCATCCCCTCGTCCCTTTTCTCCGTGGCACTCGAAGCATTTCAGCGATTGATACACCTCGCTGCCGCGTTGGATGCTCTCGGGCGTGGCTGGTGTTTCGGAAGCAATTTCGACAGGCTTGTCCGGCTTTTCCTCCACGAAACGCGTCGAAAAAGTCTTCACATATGCAACCAAGTCCGCGCGGTTTTGAGGCGTTAGTGGTAGCCAACGCGGCATCCCTGTCGTGTCGATCCCCCTCCCAACCGTATCGAACAAATCGCTGTCGAGTGGAATGCTCCCAGACGGCGTGGACCGGCATTTGAAGAGGCCCATCGTGAAGTCGCGCGGCTTCGGATTTAAGTAGGCAGCGTTCTCGCCTTCTCCGTCTCCGCGCGGACCGTGGCAGCCCACGCAGTAGCGTCCGTACAATTCTTTCCCGCGCTTGGCTTGCCCCGTCAGGTTTCCGATCTTGCTTTGTTGCGCGAACGCACCGGAACAACCCAGCAGACTCGGCCATAAAATGGCCGTCACCACGAGTAAAATTCTTATTCTTCTCGAGGTCATCCAGGCTTTTCCCGGAAAAACGAAAACATTGCCGCCAAGGGATACCGTTTCTGTTTCACCACTTGGCAGAAATTCATGGAAAATGATTGCTCGTAGCGACCCGCGAGGAAGTTGAACCCTCATCAAATTACCGATCGCCTAGCGAGGCCCCGTTAAAAAGAATACTCCCGCCAAAATTCTTTACAAATTTAAATTACCCACAATTTCCGATTCGGAACTCCTCGCTCGTGCGCGGAGTACGCTTCCCGTGCCCCCGCCACAGCGAATTTCCTTGATGCTCGACACTCCTTGTTCATTGAATAGTTAAAACCGCAAACGATTACGCCCGCTTTCTTATGTTGCTGGGAACACCCGGACGTCTGCAGATTTCTCCAGCGGGCAATCCGCCTTACCGGGACTTAGCCGCGTGGCCGGCTACGAAAGAGGACGCCACGTGAGGAATTTCTACAACCCATCGCATCGAACGCTTCTGCAAGAAGCTGGAGCCGAGAGGCGGACTTGAACCGCCGACCTGCCGATTACGAATCGGCTGCTCTACCAACTGAGCTACCTCGGCATCCTCATTGACTTTAACATTGCCACCACCGCAAAAAAAGCTTCAAACATCGCGAAAACTCCGCCGGGTTCAATGTGAAAACGGGTACATCAGCCAGCCAATCGCAATGGCCACCGCCAAAAACTTAAGGAAGCAAGACGCCGCATATTTAACCCGTTCCAACGCGGTTCTCTTCGTCAATCCTGCAATCGCGATGGAAATCAGCAGCGCGAACAAACACATCGCCGCAAGATGGGAAATCTGCGGCCCGCTGTTGCGCGCGCTGGCGATTTCCGCCCACATGGCGATCACATCGTTCTCCGGCCCAGCGCGATTTCGTACGCGTCGAATACGCTAAGCAGATTCACAATTCCGGCGGCAGCGATGAACCGCGTTCCGTAGTCGCCCGCGGCGCGTGAGACATCCGGACCTGCCGATTCAAAGAAACGTGACAGAAAATAAAAAATCCCCGATCCGAAGTCCGCGAAGAAACCGAGCATGGCAAATGGATCGCCCGCCCGCGGAGAAAACACGTTTCCGCGAAGCAGATAACCCGTAATCGCGAGGCCTCCCACCGCGAGGAAAAAAATCAGCGCGCGGCCCCAGCGTCGCAGCGCCAAGTGACCCAGGCCGGGAACAATCCAAGCAGCCACAGCGATAAATGGCGCCACCACATCGCGCCGGGTTGCGCGGTCGGTCGCACTGCTGTCATCTACCGCGCTCTCGTGTGTGAGAGCGTCGGACGGTGATGTTCCATCAATAGGATTGTCGTTATTCACAAAGTGAGATCAACCAACTCAAACGAGCAGAGGTAGAATTTCTTCCTGCACCGCGCCGGTTACGCGCGCTTCTTTTTCGTCCACGTACACATTCACTTCGCTTCGAATGCCGAACTCCGGCAGATAGATTCCCGGCTCGATCGAAAAGCAAGTGTGCGGAACGATCTTGCGGTCGTCGCGCGTTTCCAGCCCGTCCATATTCGCGCCGTTGCCGTGGACTTCCTGCCCGATGCTGTGCCCGGTGCGATGCACAAAGTATTTGCCGTAGCCCGCTTTCTCGATCGTCTTTCGCGCCACTCGATCCACTTCCCATCCGTGAATTTCCCGCCGCTTGGCAACTGCTTCCTGAATGAATTTCACCGCGTTGTCTCGCGCCTCGCGAACGATGCGAAAAATCTTCGCGTAAGAATCCGGCACTCGATTGCCCAGATACCCCACCCACGTAATGTCGTAATAAACGCTTCCCGCGATTTCGCGCTTGGCCCAGATGTCCAGCAGCAGCAAGTCTCCCGCCCGGATCGGCCGCGAAGACCCTGCCACCGGCGCGTAGTGCGGATTCCCGTTGTTTGGCTGCACCGCAACAATCGGCGGCTCCGCGCTGGTCAATCCGCGCGCGTGAAATTCATCCACGATCCACTGCTGCAGTTGGTCCTCTGTCAGCGGCTTCCCTTCCTTCACGAACTCAGCGGCGCGCGCAAACGCCTCGCGCGTAATTCGATCCACGATTCTGCCGGCTTCAAAGTGTCCCTGCGCTTGCTCGTGCGACCAGCTCGCCTCGAATTTCTGCACCAGGTTCGCCGAACTCACGATCTTCTTCTTGAACTTGCGCAACAACTCGATCGTCCCCGCATCCACCAGCCCGATGTACGGAATATTGTTTTCCGGCGAGTACTGCATCGCGATGGTTTTGCTCCCCGCCAGCAGCTTCGGCAAATTCTTGTGCAGCTCTTCCCAACCCGAGTAAACCAGTTTCTTTCCGTCCAGCCCATCCAGCGCGCCCTGTTCGATCCGGTGCACCAGTTTCCGCGGCTCGCCCTTTGCCGGAATAAAATAAAACCAGCGTCGCGTCGCCATCCCATTCCTGCCGACGCCCAGGATGTTCGCCGCAATCGGGTCGCGATGGTGATGATCGTAAAAAAGCCAGCCATCAATTTTGCTGTCGCGCATCTCCGATTGAATTGCTTTAATGTCCGGCATAGCGTTTCACCCGCCTCCGCAACAACCTTTTAAATACCGAGCGCCTTGATTGCTTGCGCGTCACATCCGCAATCGAAACTCGCTTCCTGCGGCGGGTTTCGCCCGTCAAGATTCTAACAGCCGCCACCGATACCTTCAAACGCTCGACGGTGCCTCGCCGCCATCCCGCTCGGTCACTTCCAATTTCGGCCTCCCGCTCGCGTAAGCAATTGATTCTAAAAGCATGAAATAAATCATGCAGCCGCCTCGAAGTTCAGGTAATATTTCCCGCTCCCACTGCGTATCAGGATTAACCGCCAACAATATGGACGCTATCACACTCGAAAACGTCACCAAATCCTATGACTCCGTAACCGCCGTCAACAGCGTCAACCTGCGCGTTCGCCAGGGAGCCATTCTCGGCCTGCTTGGCCCCAACGGAGCCGGCAAGACCACCACCATTCGCATGATCATGAACATCCTGGTCCCGGACGAAGGCTCGATTAAGGTTCTCGATCAGCCCGTCAATGACCGCACGCGTGATTTAATCGGCTATCTCCCCGAAGAGCGTGGCCTTTATCCACGCATGAAAGTCCTCGACATCATCGTTTTCCTCGCCGCGCTTCACGGCCTCACGGAAGAGGAGGCCGCACGCCGCGCCAAGGAATGGCTCGAGCGGCTCGGTTTGGCCGAGTGGTCCGGGAAAAAACTCGTAGACCTCTCCAAGGGCATGCAGCAAAAAGTGCAGTTTATCACCGCGGTGATACACAAGCCGCCGCTGGTGATTCTGGACGAACCCTTCTCCGGCCTCGACCCCGTGAATGCCGCCACGGTCGAAGAAATCATGCTCGAGATGCGCTCGAAGGGTTCCACTATCGTTCTCTCCACCCACCGCATGGAACAGGTCGAGAGAATGTGCGATTCGATTTGCCTGATCGACAAAGGCCGCAACGTCCTCGACGGCGAGCTCCGCGCCATCAAGCAGTCCTACGGCAAGAACACCCTGCACATCGAGTTTACCGGCAGCGAGAATTTTCTAAGCAATCCCTCCATCGTCAACATAACGCGCCTCGGAAACGGTGTGGAAGCCAAGCTGAAGCCCGGCGCCGACCCGCAGGAAATCTTGAAAGCTGCCGTGCAAGCGAATGTCTCCATCAGGCGCTTCGAGCTTCTCGAGCCCTCGCTGAATGAAATCTTTATCGATAGGACTACCCGTGCGTAAACTTCGCCTCATCATCAAGCGCGAGTATTTGACCCGCGTAAAAACCAAGGGCTTCATCATCGGAACCGTCATCGTGCCGCTGATTGGCGTGGCCTTCTGCTTGCTGATTATATTTCTGGTGAACCACAAGCCCACCCAGACCATGCGCCTCGTGATCGTGGACAATTCCGGCACCCTCGCGCAGCCCATCACTCACAACCTGGATGCCAAGCTCGAAAATGGCCAGCCGGAATTCACCATCGTGGAAACCATCGTCCACCCTGCATCTCCCGACGCCGTTCAGCAGGACCTGCGTTCGCGCATCAATTCCGAGAAGATCGACGCCTACCTCTGGATTCCCGCGGACCCAGCCCAATCGTTCGAGCTGCACATGCGCAATCCCGATAACTTCGCCCTCATCGGCCCTCTTTCGGGCGCCGTCGATCAGGCGGTAATCTCGGCCAGACTCAGCGATCGCGGCGTCCATTTGGACGACATCAAGGAAATTCTCCGCGGCACGGATCTCAAACTCCTCAAGGTCAGCGAAACCGGAGAGTCCGTGGAAAAAGGACAAAGCATCGGCGTCGCCATCGCTCTCGTCATCCTGCTTTACACCGCGCTGCTCATGTACGGCATCATTACCATGCGTTCTGTCCTCGAAGAAAAGACCACGCGAACCATGGAAGTCCTAATCTCCGCCGTAAGCCCCTTCGAGCTTCTCTGCGGGAAAATCCTGGGAGTAGCCGCAGCCGCCTTCACCCAGTTCGCCATCTGGATGATTTCCACCGCCCTGCTTTTCACGTATGGCGCTCTAGCCGCAGCGGGCATGGGCACGGGCTCGGCTTTGTCCGGAGTCCACATTCCGATTTCCCTCGTGCTCTATGCCGGAATCTTTTTCTTCGGCGGATATTTTCTGTATTCCGCGATGTTTGCCGCAATCGGCTCGGCCTGCTCCAACGACCAGGACGCCCAGCAATTGCAATGGGTCGCCATGGCCCCGCTGGTTTTCTGCATGGTGATTTACAGCGTGGTCCTCAACGATCCCACTTCCACCACTTCCGTCGTTCTCTCCGAGATTCCGTTCTTTTCGCCTGTGCTGATGTCTCTGCGCATTTCGTTGCAGACGCCGCCCGCCTGGCAGATCGTCCTGGCTCTGGCTCTGCTCTTTCTCACCACCATTGGCTCGA
This sequence comes from uncultured Acidobacteriota bacterium, assembly GCA_963830375.1. Classification (GTDB taxonomy): domain Bacteria; phylum Acidobacteriota; class Terriglobia; order Acidiferrales; family UBA7541; genus Palsa-295. The sequence continues at coordinate 282,146 of CAWHMJ010000001.1, read as the reverse complement.
TCTACGCCTCTGCAAAAATCTATCGCGTAGGAATCCTGATGTACGGCAAGCGCCCCTCCCTAGTCGAAATGTTCCGCTGGCTCCGCTATTCATAGCCTAAAACGTCACCTCATCGGCCGCTCACCTTAATCGGGTGCTCGGCCCGCCAGTCCGGTTTTGCTTGGCCCACCAGTCCTTCCATGGTTTCGTTGCCGAGTGACCGCCGGTTGATTCCTTGTCGAAGGACTGTCCCGTGACCTGTTCTAAAAGACTCACGGCCTCGTCCGAAACATATACTTGGCGTTCTTCTCCCGGATCAGTAGAAATTGACTTCATGCAAACGGCTCGGTCGTCTAATTTTCTAATCAGCACAGGCACGGCACTGCGTGATTTCAGCTCTACGATTGATTGCAAGGCGAGGCAGCGGTATTTCGGGTTGCTATCGTCGGTCAGTTGCTCTAGGGCGGACCCGGACAACGGTGCCGTGAAAGTCGCAAGAAGCGCAATTGCATGTGATCTACGATTGTCAGACTCATGCCTCGACTTCGAAATCGCGATAAGGGCGGGCAGCGGATCCTGGCTGACTTTCAAGATTGCCTCTCGAGTATTGTCGAGACCAGACCACGAATCCAGAGCTGCCTCAATCTGAGATCGCACAGAAGTCTGGCCTGAGACAATATTGAAAGCGCTCACTAGCAAACACAACATTACTATTAGACGAACGCTCATTAGGGCTTTCCTTCCCTCTGCGGCTCTTCCTTTGGCTTCAGTAGGTCTTCAACGGCCCGAATTTCTTCTGGGCTGATTCGGGACCTTACCCATTGCCTTCTCCGAAGGTCTCGCCGGCTCTTTTTCTATCAGTCAGGCGTATCTATTGTTTCACCTTCCGCTCGCCGAAAATCGCCGTGCCGACTCGAATTTCCGTCGCGCCTTCTTCGATGGCTATTTCGAAGTCGTGGCTCATCCCCATGGAAAGCACAGGCAGCGGCCTGCCAACGCGGCGAACCAAGCCTTCACGAAGCTCGCGCAATTTGCGAAAATAGGGTCGCACCCTTTCCGGATCGTCCAGAAACGGCGGAATCGTCATCAGCCCCAGCAATTCCAAATTTGCAAGCCCAGCAACGCCTTCCGCCAGCGTCGCCAAGTCCGCTTCCGCCACCCCGCTCTTGGTAACTCTCGCCGCCCAGACTCACCTCGATCAAAACTCGAAGCCTCCTGCCCTTCGCGGCGCCATTTTTCGTAGCGCCGGCTTGTCCTGAGACCACTCGAAGGGCGTCTCGCCGGCTCTTTTCCGAAGAAATTAATCGCGCGGCCTCCGTTCCGGCCCCTTCCACCACCGCCGCATCAAGCCTCTGCGCCAGCGCCAAACTATCCACCGAATCCACGCGATCAAACAGCCCCGCCGCCCTCCGCGCTTTATTGCTCTGTAAATGCCCAATCAGATGCCAAGTCGCCTCCAGGTCCGCGACGCGCACCCGCTTCGACTCCCACTCCTGCACCCGATTCTCTCCAAAGTGTCGCAACCCCGCATCGTAAGCCGCGCGAATCGCCTCAAACGGAAACGTCTTCGACACCGCAACAATCGTCACATCTTCCACACGCCGCCCCGCGCGCCCCGCCGCCTCGCCACGCGCTCCCGAATCCGACCAAGATTCCCAGCAATCACAGACTTTTCCGTCGCCATCGCGGGCGATTCTACCACGCACCCAACCGTAGATTCCGCGCCTGCTACTATTGATATGGCACGTTGTTACAGGCAATATCTGACGATGCTTTTTACTGCATCCATCTCGAGCGGCGAGGTAGCTCGGATGCCCGATATCGCGGCGTCTGCCCAAAGTGCGCCCTTGTCTGCGCAATCCGTAGGGCACCTCGAACATTTCGACGTGCTTATCGTAGGCGCGGGCCTCTCCGGAATCGACGCGCGCCTATCACCTCCAGACGAAATGCCCGTCAAAAACTTTCGCAATTCTGGAAAGCCGCAACGCGATTGGCGGAACCTGGGACCTCTTCCGCTATCCTGGCGTCCGTTCCGATTCCGACATGTACACGCTCGGCTTCGGTTTCCGTCCCTGGCGAGACAAAAAGTCCATCGCGAGCGGCCCGTCCATCCTCAAGTACCTCCAGGAAACTGTTCGCGAATATGGCTTCGATCGCAAAATTCGGTTCGGTCACCAAGTTACCCGCGCGTCGTGGTCTTCGCCGGAGGCTCTCTGGACCATTGACGCGACAGGCCCCGAAGGAAAGCCCGCCCGCTTCACCTGCAATTTTCTTTACGTGTGCAGCGGCTACTACGATTACTCCGAGGGTTATATGCCGGGCTGGCCGGGCATGGATCGCTTCCGCGGCCGCGTCGTGCACCCGCAGCACTGGCCCGAAGATTTCGATTGCGACGCCAAGCGCGTCGTCGTAATCGGCAGCGGCGCCACCGCCGTCACTCTGGTTCCGGAACTTGCCAAGTCCGCCGCGCACGTGACCATGCTGCAGCGCTCGCCCACTTACATCGTGGCACGCCCCTCGGAAGATCCCATCGCGAAGTGGATGCTTCGCCATCTGCCTGCATCCGCTTGCGCATCACTTGGTCCGCTGGAAGAATGTCCTCCTCGGCATGTACTTTTATAACGCCGCGCGCCGAAAGCCTGACGGCACAAAAAAAGTCCTGTTGGGTTACGTCCGGCAATATCTCGGCCCCGATTACGATGTCGAAAAACATTTCTCGCCGCGCTACAACCCCTGGGACCAGCGTCTCTGCCTCATTCCCGATGGAGACCTGTTTCTCGCCATCCGCTCCGGAAGAGTTTCGATTGCCACCGATGAGATCGAGACATTCACCGAAACAGGTCTGCGGTTGAAGTCAGGCCAGGAGCTCGAAGCCGACATTATCGTCACCGCAACTGGATTGAAGTTAAAGTTCCTCGGCGGCATGCGACTGTCGATAGACGGCTCTCCTATCGATACCGCGCGAACGATCAGTTACAAAGGAATGATGAGCAGCGACATCCCGAATTTCGCCTGCGCTTTCGGTTACACCAACGCTTCCTGGACGCTGAAATGCGATCTCACCTCCAAATACGTCTGCCGCCTGCTGAATTATATGGACGCTCACGGTTACTCCTATTGCACGCCGCGCCGCCGCGATCCAAGCATCGTCGAGGAGTCCGCCTTCACCATGACTTCCGGCTATCTCCAAAGGTCCAGCGCGATTCTTCCTAAGCAGGGCTCGAAAAAGCCCTGGAAGTTGTACCAGAATTACGCTCTGGATCTCGCCGCGCTCCGCTTCGGCAAAGTTAACGACGGCACCATGGAGTTCACTCGCCCCAAGAACGGGACGCGATCTTTGAAGCAATAGTCTCTTAAACTCGAAAGGGGAATCCTACGATGCCACGTCTCATCACTGCACTAATTCTGCTCTGCGCATTGGGAAGCACGACCTTCGCCCAAACCGCCGCCGCGCCGCCCGCAACTCTAGCCCCCGCGCCGGCGCAAGAATCACCCAAGCCCGCGCCCGTCGCCAAAAACGATTACAGCAACGGTGACAACTGGCTCTGCCGTCCCGGCCGCCAAGACGCCTGCGACGTTGACCTCTCCACCACCGTCATCTCCGCCGACGGCAAGATGACTCTCGAAACCTGGGCCGCCAATCCCAACGCGCAGATCGATTGCTTCTACGTTTATCCCACCGTCTCCATGGATCCCGGCGGCAATAGCGACATGCTTCCCGGCCCGGAAGAAAAAGGCGTCGTACGCGTGCAGTTTGCCCGCTTCGCTTCCCAATGCCGGCCCTACGCGCCCATCTACCGCCAAGTCACCCTCACTGGCCTTCGTTCCGCGTTGTTCGGCACACCAATTCCTATGGATCGCGCCCTGGCCTACAACGATGTCCTCGATGCGTGGAATTACTATCTCGAACATGACAACCACGGCCGCGGCGTCGTGCTCATCGGACACTCGCAGGGCTCGGGCGTTCTCACCCAGCTCATCAAGAACGAAATCGACGGCAAGCCGGTTCAGTCGCGCATCGTTTCGGTGTTGCTGCTGGGGACCAACTTTCCCGTGCCTAAAGGCAAAGATGTCGGCGGCGCTTTCCAGCACATCCCGCTCTGCCACGCGCCCACTCAAACGGGCTGTGTGATTACTTACGCATCGTTTCGCGCGAATGTCCCGCCCCCGGCCAACACTCATTTCGGCAGAGTAACCGGCGAGGGCATGATTTCCGCGTGCACGAATCCCGCCGCGCTCGCCGGAGGCAGCGGCGAGTTGCACGCTTATCTAAGAAAGAACGGCAGCGGCTTGCCGGGCGGTGCGGAGGCCACGCCGGGCCCCTGGGTCAAGCCCGATCAGCCCGTCACCACTCCATTTGTCAGCGTACCCGGCATGTTGACCGCCGAGTGCGTCTCAAACGACCACGGCTCCTATCTCGCCATCACCGTTCACGCCGATCCTGCCGGTCCTCGCGCCAGTGACATCACCGGCGACGTGGTCTTCAATGGCCAGGTTATGGCCGACTGGGGCCTGCACCTGATCGACGTGAACCTCGCAATGGGCAACTTGGTTGACATCGTTGCCCAGCAGTCCAAAGCCTATCTGTCAGCCGCGCCGAAGAAATAATCCTCTCAGCGCCTAACTCACACCCTGTCATTCCGAGGAGCGCAGCGACGAGGAATCTGCTCTTTCCTCGGTTGCCGGACGCACCCTTCCAACCATCAGTTGAACCTTAGCTTTGCGGGGGCCACACTCTTCGGCTTTTGATTTTTATTCGGAGCGCAGGGTTTTTGTTTCTGCTCTTGTAGCGGCCGCCTTTAGGCGGGCCGGTTTCTCCGGTGTCCATTCTCTTGCGGGGTTGCGAAAGCGAGGAACGCTCTTGAATTCCACGATGAATTTCTAATCAGTATCGCGCAGACATAAATTCAGTACGATTTTTCGCCCGGGTGGGTTGGGCTCGCCGTCCCTTTTACAAAGCAGGAATCGCAAACCCGCGTACCGTCCTTCAACGTGAAGTCTACTCGGCGGGTAGGGTCTATCTCCGCTCCGCATTTTCCGCACCGCTCGTCGTTTGCCTCGCCCATGAGTATCCCTCTTGCTCTATTAAATCACAGGTCGTGATGAAGCACACTCACACCCAACTGTGCCAAATGATACAGACTGCTGCTTGAGCCGGGGCTACTGTTGTAGTGGTTCGAGAAAGACGGAGATGACACTTTAATCATGCAGCCGAACGAACGGACCACCGCCGCGGGAAACCGCGTAGGCAACAAGATCCTGCTCTCAATTGCTGACAAGGAATACGCGCTGATCCGTCCTCACTTGAAATTTATCAGCATGCCGCACCATCTCAGCTTGTACGAACCGGGCCAGCCGCTGGAGTTCGTGCATTTTCCGAATTCGGGCATGGTGTCTCTTGTAATTGCGACCGAAGATGGACGAACTGTGGAAGTAGGAGAGGTCGGCAAGGAGGGGTTTTCAGGAGTCCAGGCGGCCGTCGGCATAAACAAGAATCAAGTCCGCGAGATCGTGCAAATCGCCGGAGACGGGTTCAGGGTGAAAATCGGCGCATTGAAAAGCGTCTTGCAATCAGCTCCGGAGCTTCAACGGATTCTGACCCGCTATGCTGTAGTTCAGGGGATGCAATTCGCTCAAACAGCCGCATGTAATCGGCTCCACAATATCGAACAGCGCCTCGCGCGCTGGCTGCTCATCACTCAAGACAGAGTGGATTCCCCCGCCCTGGCTATCACTCACGATTTCCTTGCAACCATGCTGGGTACGGACCGGCCCACCGTGAGCTTAGCAGCTCGCGTTTTGCAGGACAAGCAGATCATTGAGTACACGCGCGGCGCAGTGCAGATTCTGAGCCGGGCAAAACTCAAAGAGCGCACCTGCGAGTGTTACGGCGTTATCCAACAGTATAATCGCGAGATTGGGCTGAAATAGCCGCCGAAAGTGTGGGATATCCTACAGACAATAATCCTCGCTCCAAGTTACATTTCTCTTGAGGATTCATTTTCCTGGAATGGACAAAAGAAACAAGAATATAAACCTGAAGGCCCCCGCCTTCGATGCCCAAGCTTTTCTCGATTCCGCCGGTGTAGCTCGGAAAGTCAGGGAGTTCAAGAAAAAGGAAACGATCTTCTCGCAGGGCGACTCCGCCAAGAACGTTTTATATATTCAGAAAGGCGCCGTACGGCTTTCGGTAGTCAATGAAACGGGAAAAGAGGCCGTTGTCGCAGTTTTGGGACCCGGCGATTTTTTTGGCGAGGGATGCCTCGCCGGTCAGCCGATTCGCATAGGGTCGGCCACTGCGATCACGCCGACCACGGCGCTCGTGATTGAAAAGAAGGAAATGATTCGCGTCCTCCACGCGGAACACGCCTTTTCCGACCGTTTCATCTCTTACATGCTTTCCAGGAACATCCGCGTGGAAGAGGATCTGGTCGATCAGCTTTTTAACTCCAGCGAGAAGCGGCTGGCGCGCACCTTGTTGCTGCTCGCGCGCTACGGCAAGGAAGACAAACCCCAAAAGATGGTCCCCAAAATATCGCAGGAGATGCTCGCCGAAATGGTCGGCACCACCCGCTCACGCGTGAATTTTTTCATGAACAAATTCAGAAGACTGGGCTTCATCAAGTACAACGGCGGCCTGCACATCGATACTTCGCTTCTGAGCGTTGTCCTGCACGAGTGACAAGCAGCTCCGCCGATTCCAATTAAGTTACCCGCCGCCTCGCCCCGCGCGCGAAACGACAAACCGTCAGTTTCGCGACGTGCTTATGCTGACGGATGCTTCAAAATATCCGCCAAAGCATGCAACCGCGCCGCGTCAGCCGGACTTGTCGACATAGCGGCGCTCTTTTCCAAGGACGGCGCCATGCTGCTCAACTTCGCCACTTTGCTCTTGCTCATGTGCGAATTCTCTGCGTCGCGGATCGCCGCTCGCAGAGCTGCGATTCGCTCCGCCGGCAAAGCCTGCGACCGCTCCAACTGATCCACGTACGCCTTCGCCACCACCAACTGCGCAGGCCACTCGATCTTCTGCTGGTTCTGCACATTCAGCTCCGCCACCCGAACCGTCTTCGCCGCGTCGATTTCGTTCTGCGTCAGAAACTTGCGTCGGCGTCAGTTCAAAAATATCCAGCCCGCGCGCAATTTCCGAACCGTAGATGTCGCCGTTGTACCAATACGCCGACCATTCGCCGCCCAGCACCAGCATCTTCGGATCGATCGGCCCGCGGTCGAAGTACGCAATCTCAAACGGATGAGCCGCATCGGTGAAGTCCATAACCGAAACGCCGCCCTGATACCAAGCCTGCACTTCGATGTCGCGCCCGGGAACCGGAATCAGCGAGCCGTTGTGCGCCACGCAATTTTCCGTGTCGCCCTGCGCCGCCGGCAGCTTGTAATAGCTCGCGAAGGTCAACTTGTCGTCATTCAGATGGAAGATCGCGTCCGCGCCCCACTTGTTCGGGTCGTTCGGACGGCACCGCGCCCCCAGCCCGCCGCCCCACTCGTCGGTAAACACCACCTTCGTCCCATCGTTCGAAAACGAAGCCGAGTGCCAGTACGAGTAGTTCGGATCGTTCACCGCATCCACGCGCTTCGGATGTACCGGGTCCTTGATGTCCAGCAGAATTCCATTGCCCGAGCACGCGCCCGCCGCCAATCCAATCGCCGAGTACACCGTGATGTCGTGGCACTGGTTCGTGTCCGCCGGCTTCTTTTCATCCTTGTCATGGCTGCCGCCGTTGCTCAGGCCGTTCAGCGCGCCCGTGCGCGGATCGATAAATACGCGCGGGCTGGACACCACCTTCGCGTCCTGCGGCGCCGCCACCGGAACCTTGATCACTTCGATACGAAACAGCGCCGTATTCGGATCCTTGTCCGGCGCTTCGCCCGAGCATCCGGCCAGTTCTTCCGCTTGGCGCACAAACGATGTGCCCGACACGTAGATATAAACGTTGTCCTTGTCGTTCGGATCCACCACCAGCGTATGCGTATGCGATCCGCGGCACGTCTGCACCGCTGCCACTTGCTTCGGGTTCTTGATGTCCGAAATGTCGAAGATCCTCACGCCGCGGAAGCGGTCCTTTTGCGCTGCCGGCAAGCGGCGTTCCTTCTCATGCCCTGCTGGCGGCGGAGGCTCCGGCGGAAACCCCTGCGCGCCGCAATCCAGCCGTCCATTCGGCATCTCCACCGACATGAACAGCAGGTTCTTGTACACCGACACATCGCCCTGCCCGCCCGGGCACACCATCGAAGTTACCAACGCGGCCTGCGCCGGATTGGAGATGTCATAAATATTCACGCCGTAAAAATTCCCCTGGAAAAGGTGGTTGCCCTGGAACGCCAAGTCCGAGTTCGCGAAAGCCAGCTGCGCGATCACCATCTGCAGCTCCTTCGGCATCTTCGACGCGCCGCCCATGCCGAGCTGGCCAAGCATCTTTTGCACCTTCGGATCGTCGGGATCGCGTGGCCCCCAGTTGAAACGCGTCAGGCTTCTTGAGCAGCAGCAGGTGCTTCAAGCCCATCGACGCTTCGCCCGCGTCATACAGCCCCGGCGTCAGCTTGTAGCGCGGATCGTTCGCATCCGACCCCGTCATTCCCGGCGGCAGCGGCGGAGCCGGCTTCGGCGCAAACGGATTGTCGTCCGGCTCCGGCGTCTTCGCAGGTTCCTGCGCGGGCGGCGGGGCCGCAGGCGTCTGCGCCTGCATCCGGCTCACACCGGAACACAAAATAATCGCGGCCACCGCCGCACGAAAAGCAACACTGGGCACTCGGTTCATCGTTTCTCCTCTAACGGTTTTTTCTCCAACATCGCCTGCATAATCCTGATCTCCGCCCGTTGCGTATTGTCCGCATCCGTCGCGAAGTTGAACAAGTCCGCGTCCTGCCCCGCGCCCGCCGTATCGAACAAATCCTTCACCATGATCAACGCGCCATTGTGGTGCTGAATCATCCCCGTCAAAAATAACTGGTCGAACTCCGCGCCCTTCGCCTTCCGCAGCGCCTCCATCTGCTCCGCCGTCAGCATCCCCGGCATCAGCGCCATCGGTTTGCCCGACGTATCCATGCCCGGCATTCCCGCCATCGCCATGGAAACCGGTTCTCCCCGCGCCGCCAGCCACCGCTGCATAAATTTTATCTCGTCCGACTGCGAGCTGCTGATCCGCGCGCCCAGCGACCGCACATCCTTATTCTCCGTGTGCGACGCAATCAGCGCCGTCATCTCCACCGCCTGCGCATGATGCATGATCATGCCCTGCATGAACTCCACATCCGCCTGCGACCATTGCGGCGGCGCGCCCTTCGTCGTCGGCGGCAGCGTCTTGCTCGGCTTCCCCGGCGCACCCGGCTGCACCACAACCGGCGTCGCCGAATCACTCTGCTGCGCGCGCGCACCGCAGCAGAAAAAACCTGTCGCAGCGCTCGCCGCGAGCAGCATGCCGCACAGCACCGCCAGTCCTCTTGCAGAAAGGAGCTTGCGCTCGCCGCCAAAACCGCAGAGCTTCCACTTCGGCGCATACCTAAACATCAGCGTCCCCCATCTCTATTAAATCACAGGTCGCCACCGTCCACCCGTCCGGTTAGCGGTTAATATAGGTCTGCCAAAGCGCCTTCAGGAGAACCTTCGCCATGTCACCCAAGCTCGATCTCTACAACAACGCCTACGGAAATTACGAGTCGGACGCCTACCGCGAAGTCCGCATCGAAACCTACGGCGAAGACCTCGGCCAAACAAGCTGGGTCACCACTGAGGAGTCCGCCGAAATTCCCGAACTGCTCGCCCTCGAACGCGATTCGTATGTCTTGGAGATTGGCTGCGGTTCCGGCGGCTACGCCTTGCACCTCGCCGAAAAAGTCGGCTGCCGCATCCTGGGTCTGGACCTCAACGAATCCGGAATCCGCAACGCCAACCAGCTCGCGCAATCCAGAGGCCTCGCTGCACTGGCGCGTTTCCAGCAAGTTGACGCTTCGAAAGATCTCCCTTTCGACGAAGAGACTTTCGATGCCGCATTCTCAAACGATGTTTTGTGCCACGTTCCCGGCAGGCTCGGCGTCCTCGCCGAAATCTTCCGCGTCCTGAAGCCCGGCGGCCGCTTCCTCTTCACTGACGCTCTCGTAATCGCCGGAATGGTTTCCGCCGAAGAAATCGCCACCCGCAGCTCCATCGGCTTTTACGCCTACAGCCCAGCCGGCGAAAATGAACGCCTCATGCACCAAGCCGGCTTTTCCGGCATCCGCGCAATAGACACCACCGAAAACGCCGCCCGCATCTCAAAGCGCTGGCACCACGCCCGCGAAAAACGCAAACCGGACTTGCTCGCCGCCGAAGGCCCCGCCACCTTCGACGGCCTGCAACGCTTCCTCTCCTCCGTCCACATCCTGTCCACCGAAAACCGCCTCCTCCGCCATCTCTACTTCGCCACCAAGCCATAGCGATGTTCTCGGCGTCGGCGGGTGGCCGACTCTTCGGTTGCGGGTGGCCGACCCTTCGGTTTTCGTAGCGCCGGGCTTCAGCGCGGCATCTTGCGGGTGCCGCACTCTTCGATTACGGAATAAATTGCCAATTCAAATTAACGCCGGAGGCGTGTCAGAAGTTAGCCCAGCCCGTAAGGGCTGGGAATAATTACCAGAAAGCCCTAGCGCCGTAGGTGCGGCACCCGCCCCAATTTTATCCCTGGCGTGATTTGACGTGAGGCGTGAGGTCGAACGGTCGGCCACCCGTCCTACGTTGGTTTTGCATTTTGTGGTAAATTTGCGAGATGCAGTTCTCCGAATGCGCTTTGGCCTCTCCTGAGTGGTGGCTGGTGATCGTCGGCATCATCACATGCGCCTTCATCGGATGGCAATCTTGGGCCACCGCTTGCGCTGCAAAAGCGACGCGAATTAGCGCGGAAGCTCTGTGGGCTGGCCAGCGAGCGCAACTCGCTGCAGACGTACATGGGAACCCAGTTGCGGAGTTGCTAAGCGATACGCCACGGGTACGCCTACAATTGTTCAACAGAGGACCCACCCCTGCCTATAGCGTTCGTTATGAGACTTGGCTTGAAATTCTTCCATTCCCCTTCGAGGATTTCACCACTAACGCCGAGCGCTTCAAGGCTACAAAAACATCGCCCTCTACGGCAACCATGCACCACTGATAATCAATATCCCGTTTACGAAGGCTTGACGCCGACGGAACGAAATGACCTTAAGAGCTTGCGCCGCTATGTGTGTATCCGCCTTAGAGCTGAATATCGAGACGCCCGTAGGTCGGAAAGATACGCGGACTTTGGATTTTGGGTCGCCCACGACGGCCTGGGATTCTTGTCCAAGTACAATGACGCTAATTAAAAGGTCAGTTAACTGTTACCAGTAGAATCGCAAGAGGCACAGACATCGTTGTCCAACATTATCACGGCTTCCTGAATGCAATCGGTAAGTTCTTTTTGATTCGAAAAGAGTCGCGTGAGAGTTTCGTCCCCTCGTTTGAATCGCGCACTCCCTAATTTATAGGCGTCCTCGATATCGTTATGCCCGATGAAGATGCCATCCTCGTGAATTGGACAGACCTGCAGAACGCCCGCTTCGATGGCTATTCCTGTTGCGACGTTCCGCTGGGCTTCTCCATGGCCCAAAATATCTGACATCCCATACCTCCCAACAGTTATGTGGAGAGCGGTTCAATCGCTGTGAAATTGCACGTTGCACAGCGTCGGACGGTTTCGCCGTGCGGCAACTCAACAATGTCGTGCAAGGTGAGGCCTTTGCACCAAGGACACCTATTGCCGCGTCCAGAGCCGACGTTCTTGATCTCTTGTGAGAAACCCCATCCATATAGCCGCAACCATCGCATTCCATCGGCTCCCTTTATCGTGGTACTTGGACGCCTTACAGTGTGGGCACTTAGACCATTTCGACATTGCTCGTCTCCTTTCGGGCACGGAGCCTAGCACATTTGTCAGGCCAGTACTACTGAGGAACGATACGTAACCGCAAAGGCTTGCGGGACGGGCGTCATACAATTTGAGGTTTGTAGGTTGACCTACGAAGTCTTGAAACTGGCAGGAAGCTGCGTAAGTATGCTGTCGGCGAATTGCTGGCCCTTTGGCGTTTGTTTCAAACTAAATACGCAATTCACAAAAGAGACGTTTTCAAGGATGAGCGGGCCACCGTTGTAGATAACGTGAGCATTTCGAATGATCGAGTTTCGCACGTGGTATCCATCAAGCGCGATTTCCATCCCTTCGCCTTCAACGACCCAAGTCAGGCGCACGTACGACTTTATTTTCATTACCAATCTCGACAAACTCGCGCTTCTGAACCTGCCACTGCTCGTTGGGAAGATACCGAACTCCGAGAGCTGCATTCTTTGCCTCGGGCAACTTACGTGCAGAAAACTCCACTTCAGTCACCACTCCACTTGGTTCTTTCGCAATTGCACTAGCGGTATTCGGTCCATGCGTGGAATTTAGGAACGATCTATAGTCAGAGAGCAGCGTGGTCACGCGCCATGCGGCTTGCGATATTTCGGGGTGCTCGATTTCACAAACGGAAGCACGTCCTCTCCCAGGCGGACAACGATCTCCGGATTCATGTTCGTTTTAGATGAGAGTGAAGCAGCAATTTGAGCAGACAACTTATTCAACTGTAGCTTCGTCGCTTTCTTTTGCTCTGAGTCAAGTTGGTTGAACCTGCCTTTTAACTCCCCAACTTGCTCATTCAAGCTTGTTAGTTGGTCGGCTATCCCCTTTATTGCTGGGTTCAATTTCGACTCTATAAGAATATTTACATGGTCATCGGTGGTTTGTGATTGACTCGCCGCGTGATGAAACCAGAGAGGCAGGCCTACGCTTGCTAACAATGCCAAGATAACTCCTGCCCATTTGCCCAGTTCCCGTGTGCCTGCGGACCAAACCCGCTGTCTCTTTTGGATTTGTGTTTGGCTTCCCCATACTTTTATGAAACTCTATAGGACCCGCTGACTATGATTCGAACGCTCTCCATTTAAGCGGCGATATTAGCACCTCTATCCGGCAAGCAAACAGTTTTCAATTGACCAAACATGGGGCGGGTGGCCCACCTTTCCGCGCCAAACCGGACTTCCCCCACAGCACGATCGAAACTCGCGGGGGTGCCGAACCCTTCGGCGTGTGAAGGGTTCGGGTTTTGACGTCGTGCCTCTAGCCGAAATTAAGCACAAAAATCGCAGTTTCCCATTTTGGGAATGACCCTCCCAACCACCACTCCCAAAACGACTTGCGAAATGCTCACACAATTCTGGATTTGCATCGTGTGTTAGCCTTGAATTGGAGCTATGTGGAGCATAGAAAAAGTCGGCGCAGTAAGCAGTTCAGGAATGGCAGCCGCCATTCCTGTTTACCCTGAGCTGCGAAGGGCTTGCCCTGAGCCGGGATGGGTTTACCCTGAGTTGGGATGGTTTTACCCTGAGCTGCGAAGGGCCGCCCATTTTCTCGCGACTACTTTCTCACCGCGAGCTCTCGCACGCCGCTCCGTTCTCCACGAATTCCGCCAAATTAAATCGCCAAACTCCGGAAATAGAACACCTCGCAACCCGCAGAAAACAAACACCGGCGATCTGCTCAAATCGCCAAAAAATCAACTTTTGCCCCGACGAAAATTTGAGTTTACCCGCCAGCTTCTTGGAGGGCGCGATCGGAGCGCCGAGCAAGAGGCGCAATGTATTTCTACCCGGTTCTGGCCTACGAGTAGAAATGGCTGTAACGCACTCAAAACAAAGCATCGGCCCATTTCTACCCGGTTCTAGATTTGCATGTATGCAAACGCTCGACGCGTCGGTTACGACATTTCTAACCGGTTCTAGATTTGCACACATGGGAAATTGGTTACGTCAGGGCACGGCTTCAGCCGTGCCGAAGAGCGTCCAAAATTCAGGGGTTTCAACCCCTGAGGTTCGCGCCACCAATAGTCCGGCCGCTTATAAGCCGCGCTCAAGCCACTCACAGCCCACCGGTCTTCCTCTAACCACTAGTCACTCATCACCCGCCACTGGCCCCTATGCTAGACTGGGCGGCAATTCGATGCCTGCCCGCGGAAAATTTATCGTTCTCGAAGGAATTGACGGCTCCGGCAAACGCACCCAGCTCGAAATGCTCGTGCGCGCCTTCGCCTCCCGCGGCGTCGCTTGCTCGCAGATCAGTTTCCCGCGCTACGACGGATTTTTCGGCAAAATGGCCGGCCACTACCTCAACGGAGATTTCGGTTCCCTCGAAGCCGTGGACCCGCACTTCTCTGCCCTGCTCTACGCCGGCGACCGTTTCGAGGCCAAACCGCGCATCGAATCCGATCTTGCCTCCGGACAAACCGTCGTCGCCGACCGTTACATCGGCTCGAATCTCGCGCATCAGAGCGCTCGCGTCCCGCCCGAAAAGCGCGCCGAATTCCTGCAATGGCTCAAGCAGCTTGAATATCAGGTGTACGCGCTGCCCGCCGAAGATCTCGTCATCTATCTGCGCGTGCCACCCGCCGAAGCTCATCGCCTGGTCGGCGAAAAGGCTGCCCGCGATTACACCAAATTGCGCCACGACATTCAGGAATCCGACCTCGCGCACTTGCAGGCAACTTCGGAAGTGTACGACCAGCTCGCGCGCCAGCCGAATTGGGTCAAAATCGAATGCTACGATGCCGCGGCGAAAGCGTCTGCGCGCTCCCGAATCAATTCACCAGGAAATTCTTGCAGCCGTGCAGGCGCACGTCACTCCCACTCTGCGGGCTAACAAATAATATGGGCTTCGACGAATTTCTCGGCAACGAACGCATCGTCACCGCGCTTCGCGGAATGCTGCGCCGCGAACGCGTCCCCAGCGCGCTGCTTTTCACCGGCCCGCGCGGAATCGGAAAATACACGCTCGCGCGGATGTTCGCCCAAGCCGCCAACTGCGAGCGCCTGAAAGACGATTTCTGCGGCGAATGCGAACCCTGCAGGCAAATCGCGCGCCTTGCCGATCCCGCGCCTCTCATCGAGCTGGGCCTCGCCGAACGCGGCGAAAGCGCCGACGCAGCCATGGTCGAGCGCATGCCCCTGCTCATCGAAACCAATCCCGATGTTTGGCTCATCGTTCCCGACCCCGTGCGCCTGCGCACTCCGGTCGCGCGTCCCATGATTCGCGTGGGCCAATTGCGCGCCGTGCAGCGCGCCGCCTACTTCAAGCCGCAAGGCCGCCGCCGCGTCTTTATTCTCGACGGCGCGGACACCATGCGCTGGACTGACGCCGACGTCTTCCTGAAAATCCTGGAAGAGCCGCCGGACTCCGCCACCTTGATCCTTCTCGCGCCCACTCCGGATTCTCTGCTGCCGACCATCCGCTCGCGCTGCCTGCAATTCCATTTCGCGCCCGTTCGCGAGGAGCAGATGGAAGCGTTCCTGAAGGAACGCACCGGCGCGAAAGCCCGCCGACCGAAAACTTGCTCGCGCAGCTTTCCTGCGGCAGCCCCGGAATGGCGCTCACGCTCGATCTGGAAGAATCCTCGCGCCTGCGCCGGGCTGTTCTGGCCCTGCTCGGCCAGGCCATCACCGGCGAAAAATCCGGCCAGATGTTCGCCGCCACCGCCCAGCTCGCCAAACGCGAAAAGGAATCGTTTGAAAATATTCTGGACCTGTTTTATAGTCTGCTCACCGACCTTCTGGAATTTTCCCAAGGTCAGAAACAAAACTTGCCTCGAAACCCGGATCTACGCCGGGAGCTAGAGGCCCTCGGCCAGAAAATAAATTTTGAATGGGTCTTGCGGGCTACGCAGGGCTTTGACGTGCTGGATAGCCGCTTGCGGCGTAATGTAGGCCGCCAACTCGGCCTCGACGCTCACCTCGCCTCGCTTGCAAACCGCTAGGACCAAATAAAATTTCGACTATTTTTCTAAATCCTGCAACCGAATCTCTCCTGGCACAGTCATAACAAGGAGAAGGTGCAAGGAGCACTTATATGGTAAATCGCAAACTTTTCCGCCCCAGCCTTACGGAGGTGAAGGACCAGTTCGCCGCCGCGCCCCGCCCGGTGCAGTCCATGCCCCAGCAGGTCGCGCCGCGGAAAAAGCCCGCGCCGCCGGAACAGACTCACGCTGAGAATTTCTACTTCGTCAAGCAGATGCAGTCGCGCACGCCCGTCGCCGTGGTGCTGAACGACGGCGAAGTGCTGCGCGGCACCGTGGAATGGTACGACCGCGAATGCATCAAGCTGACGCGCTACGGCAGCCCCAACATCCTGCTCTACAAGCACTCCATCAAGTACCTCTACAAGGATGGCGACGAAGCCGCACAGGGTGGCACGAACGGGCAGTAAGTCGTGGCTGAGTCGTGGCAGTCGAAGGGTAGAGGAAAACTAAGCCCGGCTCTTTCGATTTTTTCTAAACGGGCCCACAAAAAAAGTCATCAGCGCCTTGGCCACCAGCCTGCCGCGGTCGTCGCGCACGTCGCAATCCACCACCGCGATGTGCCTTCCCCTGCGCACCACCTCAGCCTCGGCGAACACAGTACCCGCTTCCACCGCTTCCAGAAAATTAATCTTCATCTCCACCGTAGCCACTCGCGTCCCGCGCGGACACGCCATGTAGGTCGCCAGCCCTCCCGCCGTATCAGCCAGCGCCGCGAGTACCCCGCCGTGCACCACGCCGTAAACCTGCTTGTGCAGCGCTTCCACCGGCATCCGCAGCGCCACTTTCCCCCGCTCCGCTTTTTCGATGACAAAACCAAGTTGTTTCGCGGTATTGCTCGTGCGGATGCGTTCTCGCACGTCGCTTGCCGCAAGATACTCAGTCGGCTTGGAAGCATCGCGCCATATCAGGAAGCCGTCTGACCTCCATCGATCGGAATCACGGTCCGGTAACCCAAGAAGATTCGTCGGACGCGAGATACAAAGCCATGAGCGCGATGTCTTCCGGCTTTCCAAAACGCCCGAGCGGAAGTTCCGCGATGCGCTGCTTTCGCGCTGCTTCCGGGTCGCGCGCCTTAGAGAGCGAAAGGAGTGCCATCTCGGTCTCGACGATCGCCGGGCACACGCAGTTCACACGAATGTTATCTTGCGCGTGGTCGAGCGCCATCGCTCGCGTCAATCCGGCAACCCCGGCTTTTGCCGCGCAATAAGCGGCGCGCTGGCTGGCGGGCTACGATTCCAAGGTACGAACCGATGTTGACGATCGAGCCGCCCCCGGATTTCCGGAGGGCCGGAATCGCTGCGCGCGAGACGAGAAATGTGCCGGTCAAATTTGTCGCCAGCACGCGGCTCCAATCTTCGTCGGAAGTTTCTTCGGCGGTTCCAACCATGACGGCTCCCGCATTGTTCACAATGACGTTTAGATGACCAAAGTGCTGCGCGACACGCGCAATCGCAGCCTCCACGGCTTCGCGATCGACGACGTCGCACGTTACCGCCAATGCTTTGCCGCCCGACGACTGAATCTCGCGTGACAACTTCTCAAGTGGCTCTTTCCTGCGGCCTGCTAGGGCAACTTGCGCGCCTTCGGCAGCGAACGCCAACGCACAAGCACGGCCGATTCCCGTTCCGCCACCTGTGATGAACGCTACTTTTCCCGAAAGTCGCTCCACCCTGGTGCCCCTGCGGCGCGTCTAATGTGCAAGCGGCCGGGGAGCGAATCTAGCATCCAAGCATCGACCGCGCAAGCGAACGCACCGGTTGCCGCCCGCAGCACGCGGCTGCTACAGTACAGTGAGGTCGAATGAAAATCGGAATCACATGCTATCCGACGTACGGCGGCTCCGGCGTGGTTGCGACGGAACTGGGCATCGAGCTTGCCGCGCGGGGCCACGAAATCCATTTCATCAGCTACGCCATGCCCATCCGGCTGAGCTCGGCGCACGAGCGGATTTTTTTTCACGAAGTGGAAGTCACGTCGTATCCGCTTTTCGATCACCCTCCTTACACGCTGGCTCTGGCGACCAAAATGTTTGAAGTTGCCGAAGAAGCCTCGCTCGACTTGCTGCACGTGCACTACGCGATTCCCCATTCGGTGAGCGCGCTGCTGGCGCGGATGATGGCGCAGCCGAAGAAGCTGCCGTTCATCACCACTCTGCACGGCACGGACATCACGCTGGTCGGCAACGACCGCAGCTACCTTCCCATCACGCGGTTTTCGATCGAGCAGAGCGACGGCGTCACCGCGATTTCGAATTATCTGCGCGAGCGCACCGTTCACGAATTCGAAATCAAGCGGCCCATCGAAGTGATTCCGAATTTCGTGAACTGCGATCTGTACATGCGCGTGCAAGGATCAGCCTGCACGGCAGCAATGGGCGCAGAACGGCGAGCCCATCCTGATGCATCTATCGAATTTCCGTCCGGTGAAGCGAGTCATGCGATGTGATCGAAATCTTTGCGCTGGTGCGCGAAAAGATTCCGGCCAAGCTGGTGATGATGGGCGACGGCCCGGACCGTGGCGCGGCTGATTTCATGGTGCGCAAGAAGGGCCTTTCAAAGGATGTATTTTTTCTGGGCAAGCAGGACAGCGTTCAGGAGAAATTGGGCCTGGCGGATTTGTTTCTTTTGCCCAGCGACGAGGAATCGTTCGGCCTGGCGGCGCTGGAAGCGATGGCCTGCGAGGTTCCGGTGATCGCGACGAATGTCGGCGGGCTGCCGGAAGTCGTCACGCACGGCGTGGACGGCTATTTGGTTCGCGCCGCGCGACGTCAAAGCCGGCAGCGAAGTATGCGCTTGAAATTCTTACGCGTCCTGACCGCGGCCGCGCGATGGGCCAGCAAGCGCGCATTAACGCCCGCAGCAAGTATTGCTCGAACGATGTAATCCCACAGTATGAGAACTACTACCGGAGTGTGTTAGAACTCCACAACAAAGCGAAGGCCTGAGGCCTAACGATCGATGATGGGGACAGGCTGAAGAGAGCGCATAGCTATGTTGATGTCGCTCTGAGTGATTTTCGCGCCGGAACCGAATGCCACGGTGAAAATAAACCGGAATTGGCGATTGCTATCGTCGAAAACACGTAGCGCCACCGGTTGGCCTTTCGCTGGATCTCCGAACTGAAACCCTCGGTTTTTCCCCCAGTCAAATGAATAGAAGGCCGGCGCGGCAACCGATCGCAAGTCAGGGCCAAAGGACAGCTTCCAGAGCAACAGCACGTTATCGCGCCGCGCTTCCTCCACCTTCATGATCGGAGAGAATTGCGCCGGTGACGCCGAGTACACCGCCTGGTACAGCGCGTAGTTTGACTCAATCGGCTGATTGGCGAATACATTCGCGAATTTCTGGTATTCAGTAGGGTTCGAAGATTTCAGCGAGTGGATCACATCCAATTGTGAATCGGGATCGAAGAACACTACCACTTGTCCCGAGCTGGAGACGAATTGGATATAAGACAATGACTCGACGTTTTTTATCTTAACATTCCACGGAACATTGAATTCATACTCGAAGGCTCTAGCTTGCGAACCCTTTAACGAATCGTCGGAAGATGTGGGTAGCGGCTGCGGAACGTCCGCGAGCCAAGGACTTGACGCTTCCCATCGCTTGGCCTCAAACCACGTCAGCGTCTGCGCTCCGAACTCCACACAAAAAACGGCGATTAGAATGACCAGGAGCAGCAAAATAATAGCGGGGAGCGCGCTACCCTTGTCTTCCTCTTCGTTCATTCGAGCTAGTTCGTCCATGGTATCGAGAACGCTCATTCTACGCCATCCGGTCGCGCGACGCCGCAGGATTCAGTTTTCGCCATGTTGCGGTTGCATGACAGAAAAATGAATTTTCTGCGCTGCCGGCGAGGGAGGTGACCTCAAGCCTTCCAGCGAAGGCACGCTCGTTCATCTTGACAATTGCAGTTCGCGAGGATATACGAGCCCGCAGAGTGCCCGCGGTCCGGGCATCGCTAGGTGAAGGAGCTCGTGATGAACTGGACCCAGGTGTACGACCCCCTCGGCCATTGGTGGCTCTCCACGCTGGTCGCGGCGTTGCCGATCATCGTACTGTTCACGTTGCTCGCAGGCTTGCGAGTAAAGCCACATTGGTGCGCCATTGCCGGAGCCTCCACCGCCGTGCTCGTCGGGATTCTGATATTCCACATGCCGCTGATTCTCGCAGCCTCGGCCTTCGGGTACGGCGTGGCATATGGGGTCCTGAAAATCGCGTGGATCGTTCTCGCCGCGGTATATCTGTACGACATCTCCGTGGAAACCGGCCAGTTTGAAATTATGAAGGAATCGATTGCGGGGATTACGCCCGACCGGCGCCTGCAAGTGCTGCTTGTTGCGTTTTGTTTTGGCGCGTTCATCGAAGGCGCTGCGGGCTTCGGAGCGCCGGTCGCGATTGCCGGCGCGTTCATGATTGGTCTCGGTTTCCGCCCGTTCCATGCTGCGGCGCTCAATCTGATTGCGAACACCGCGCCGGTTGCATGGGGAGCGATCGGAACACCCGTCCACGCGCTGGCCGCCGTTTCTGGGCTGCCTGAATCCGACCTTAGCGCTATGATCGGCCGCATCCTTCCCTTTACCGCAGTTATCGTGCCGCTTTGGCTGGTGCGAACGATGGTGAATTGGGAAGAAACGTTCGAAGTGCTTCCCGCCATTCTCGTCGTGGGCGTTTCATTCTCCGTCACTCAGTATTTCTGGTCGAATCACGTGGACAGCAACCTGGTGGATATCGCGAGCGCGATCGTTTCCATCATCGTGACGATTGTGTTCCTGCGCTTCTGGAAGCCGAAAAGAATCTGGCGCTTCGATTACGACAAACCCGAACTCACCTCTCCCGCTGCGCCTCTTTCCGGCGAGATCGCGGACGACATGGGCGGCAAGTGGCCCGCCAAGGAATATGACGGATACGTCGCGCCGAAAAAATATCCTGCTAGCGTCGTGCTGAAAGCCTGGATGCCATTCGCGATTCTTTCCGTATTCGTTCTGCTCTGGGGACTGCCGAAGGTAAAGCTCGCCATTAACCAGGCGACTACTCCCGCTTACCGCGTCGTGCAGGCCGACGGAAAAGTGCGCCCCGGGCAGCCTGGATGGGACTGGCCCTATCTGCACAACGCCATTTCGCGCTCGGCTCCCGTGGTGGCGAAACCGACGCCCGAAGCCGCGCGCTACGATTTCAACTGGCTTTCGGCGACGGGCAGCGGCTGCTTTCTCGCCGCGCTCGTTTCCGGGCTGCTTTTGGGCATGAGCCCCATCGCTCTGATGAAAACATTCTGGCGCACGCTGGTGCGCATGCGCCTGGCCATGGTGGCCATCTCGTTCATGTTGGGCTTGGGATTCGTCACGCGCTATTCGGGACTCGACGCAGTGCTGGGACTGGCCTTCACGCGGACCGGCTGGCTGTATCCGTTCTTCGGAACATTTCTCGGCTGGCTCGGCGTCGCGCTCACCGGCAGCGACACGTCCTCAAACGCGCTCTTCGGCAGCCTCCAGCGGATCACGGCGCAGCAGCTCGGCATCGATCCCATCCTGATGTGCGCGGCCAATAGCGCGGGCGGGGTGATGGGCAAGATGGTGGACGCACAGTCGATAACCATCGCCACCGCGGCGACCGAGCAGGTCGGCAACGAAGGTATGATTTTCCGCTACGTCTTCTGGCACTCGATCGCCCTCGGCGCAATCGTCGGCGTCATCGTCATGCTTTACGCATACGTCTTCCCGCATCTCGTTCCGCACGGCTTGACGTTCCTGAAGTGACGCTCTATTCCGCGCGCAGGGCATCGACGGGGTCGATGGTTGCGGCGCGGCGAGACGGCAGGTAGCAGGCCAAGTAGGCGGTGATGACCACGCCTACGGGTGAATGCGACTACTTCTGCGATTCCGTGGTGCTGTTGAGCACAACGGTCAAAGGCGCGACGTGATCTGGCTTGACATAGCGGTTGACCAGAAATCGTTTTCCGTCTTTGGTTACGTCATAAGTGAACACGTCGGTGGACGAGATTGCCACCCGGCCGTGCATTTGAAAGAGAGGCACGGGAACCCCGGTTGAGAATGTCTTTTCGACATTCACGGGCACGGCCATCAACATGCCCTTGGCGCCGATGTAGAAAATTTGCTTGCCGTCGCCGCTCCAGCGCGGTTCGGTGCCGCCGCCGCGGGAAACTTGCCACTTGCCGGCCGCGTCGGGAAACGTAGTGACGTATATCTCCCACGCTCCCGACTCATCGGACGCGTAGGCCGCCCACTTACCGTCCGGGGAAATCTGGCCGTTTGTTTCTCTCGCATTGCCGGAGAGAAACGGCACAATCTTTCCGCCGGAAGCCGGGACCACGACCAAGTGCGAACCTCCGCCACCGGCCTGAAAGGTGGCGAGGATTGTCTTGTCGTCGAGCGACCATGAGTTGGGAAAGATATCGTCAGTTTGCTGAAGACCTTCGGCGACGATCGAATGCGGGGACGCCAGTCCTTGTGCCGGCTTCATGTAAATATTCACGCGGTCGGTGATAAGGCGGTAGGCGATCAGAGATCCGTCGCGTGACCAGATCGCTGTCGCCTCTTCCGCTGGATTGAAGGTGAAACGCGAAGTGGAATTATTTTTGAGATCCTCGATCCAGATGTCGATGTTATTTACTTTGACGTCGTCAATATCCACCACCACACGGTTGCCATCCGGCGAAATTGTCGGATTCGCAAGGATGCCGACTTCGCCGACGCGGCCGAGTTCTTTGCCCGTGCGATCAAACCAGGTGAGAACGGAAAGCGTGGAGCCGATGGTCGAGTTGTAAACCAAGGTTCCGTTTTCCGCTGCGGAGAACGCGCCCCAGTAGGTGGAGGGCTGATAACCGACTCCATCGGCAATCACTTGCGGCGTGCCCGATAAAGTTTCTTTGGAAAGGTCCAGCGGCACGGCGCGCAATGATTTTTTGGCGTCCACATAGTACAAGTAGCCGTTCGCGTATCCTGGGCTCGAGTGCGTGGGAATCAGCAGCGTCTTTTTCTTCGCCGCCAGCGAGGTAATGTAAATGCCGCTGGTGGGATCCTCCGTGACGTTGCTGAAGTTCCCGCCCCAGAACAAGAAGTGATCTCCGTCAGGAAGAAAAACGGGCCAACGATGCGAAGCTTCCGAGGAGTTGACGAACACCTTATCGGTGAGTGGACCAGCGCCGCTGCCGTCAGAGTTCACTTTCCAGAGTGGGCCACCGGAATCGGGAGTGTAAATGATGACGCCGCGCTGACTCCAACTTCCTCCGCGAGCGGTGGGAGCGGTGGCGAGGATATCGGGCGTTCCACCGGAGACATCGATCTTTTTCAGTTTGTTATCGGCGAAGAATGCGACGTACGCGTCGTCAGGCGACCAGAAGGGATAGGTTGCGCCGTCCGTGCCGGCCAGTATGGTGACCTTCGGCGAACCAACCCGCTGAACGTTCAGGAGGCCGACACCGGAAGTTTCGTCTGGCGACACGAAGGCAAGCATCGTCCCGTCAGGCGAGAGCGCCAGATGACTGACCTCGCCCGGCGTGGGAATAGCAAACTCGAGGCGTTCCAGCGGCAGCGGGCGCGGCCTGAAAAAAAATGCGAGCGCGGCGACCGCAACCACCGCGAGCGCCGCTGCTACCCACGGCAGCCACGTTCGCTTTTGTGACGCGGGAACCGAGCGGACCGCGGCGGTTGACTCCGATCCCGAGAGAGCGCCCAGCGCAAAGGCAAGGTCGCGGGCCGATTGAAAACGGTTCGCCGGATTTTTCTCCAGGCAATGGCGCACGATGCGCTCCATGCCGGGCGAAACCTTCATTTGCGTTGCGTCAATCTCAGGAGGGTCTTCCTTAAGGATAGCGTTCATGGTCTCGACGCCGGAATCGCCTTTGAACGCACGCTTTCCGGAGACCATTTCGTAGAGAATCGCGCCGAATCCGAAAATGTCCGAGCGGCTATCAACGGTTTGTCCGCGCACTTGCTCGGGAGACATGTAGCCCACAGTTCCCATCACGGTCCCGGGCGCTGTGAGCTGCCGGACGAGTGAGGGTCACGCTCTCGCCGGTCAGTCCGGTGGAACCTTGCGATTGCTTGGCCAGGCCGAAATCCAGAATCTTTACGTGGTCATTGGTGGTAACGAAGATGTTTTCCGGCTTTAAATCGCGATGAACGATTCCTTTGTCGTGCGCGGCGGCCAGACCACTCGCGACCTGCAAAGCGTACTCGGAAGCTTTGCGCTGAGGCAGCGGAGTCGCACCCATGCGGTCGCGCAACGCCTGGCCTTCGAGGAATTCCGAGACGAGGTAATGCAATCCGTCTTGCGAGCCGACGTCGTAGATGGCCAGCAGATTGGGGTGGCTGAGTGTGCTTAGTACTCGCGCCTCTTGCTCGAATCGCTGCAAGCGGTCGGCATCATTCGCAAGCGATTCCGGCAGAACTTTGATGGCGACGACGCGGTCCAGGCGCGTATCGCGCGCGCGATACACTTCGCCCATGCCGCCTGCTCCAAGCGGGGACAAAATTTCATAGGGGCCTAGCCTTGTTCCGGAGGTCAGCGCCATAAGCGGCGGCGATTATACTCCAAGGGAGCTCGCCCAATGCGCGACCGCTGATGAAAAGCCGCGGCGATGCCTTACTCCGCGCGCAAGGCATCGACGGGGTCGATGGTTGCGGCGCGGCGGGAGGGCAAGTAGCAGGCCAAGTAGGCGGTGACGACGACAACGATCGTCACCGCGGAGTAGGTGACCGGGTCGAGCGGGCTCACGTTGAACAGGAGCGAGGACATCAGCCGCATCACGGCGAAAGAAGCGACGAGGCCGCAAGCGATGCCGACGCCGGTAAGCAACAATCCGTGGCGAACGAACATAGCGATGAGCGTCTGCCGTTGCGCGCCAAGCGCCATGCGAATGCCAATCTCGCGAGTGCGCTGCGACACGGAATAGGCGATCACGCCGTAAATCCCCACGATGCCGAGCAGCAGCGCCATGCCTCCCGCAACGGCGAGCATTACGAGAGTGAACGAAGTGCGCGCCATCGACTCCGTGTAAAAGTGGCCGAGCGTGTGGACGCTTGAGAGCGGGACGTTCGGATTGACGGACCACACCGCCTCACGGACTTCCTTCAGGAAAGCTTCCGAGCCGGCCCGGGGACTGCGGATAGTGAAAGCGATGCCGCGGCGCAGCGATTCTTTCTGACCCTCGAAGCGGTCCATCATGACTGGCCAGTACACGGAGCTGGGCGCGTCCTGGTTCACGCCGTCGTCGTGCACGTCCGCGACAACGCCGATAATTTCGCGCCAGTCGTCGGTGCTGGCCGCGCGGATTCGCTTGCCGAGCGCGTTATTGGCGTCATGCCAGTATTCGCGCGCGAGATTTTCGGAGACGAGCGCGACCGGAATTTTCTGATAGATGTCCGACCAAGTGATATCCCGGCCGGCGATGAGAGGAGTGCCGAGCGTCGCGAAAAATCCGGGCGAGATAAATTTGAAACGGCGTATCGGCGGAATGTCGCCTTCCGCATACGAGCGGTCTTGCGCGAAAAGCAGATCGTTGGAATCTTCCATGTCCATCGGGAGCGAGCTCGAAAATCCGACCGAGGACACGCCGGGAATCGCCGCAAGTTTGTTTAGAATTTCCTGTTCCATGCGAACGACTCGCTCCTGCTTCGGTGTCCGGTATCTGCGCTTCAGGAACGTAGAAGCGGAATGTCTGCACTGCGTCCGGCGCCAACAAAGCCCGGAGGAACGTGCATCAGAGCGCGAAACGTCCGAATCATCAAGCCGGAACAAATCAGCAGGACGAGAGCCAGCGCCACCTGCACCACCACTAGGACATTTCGCGCGCGATGCTGCTCGCGGCTCTGGCTCAGCGAGCGTCCTCCCTCGCGGAGGCTGGCGTTCAAACGCGCGCCGGCATATTTGAAGATCGGGAATCGAGCCAAACAGCAGGCTGGAAAGCAGAGTGATGGCCAGTGTGAACAGTAGCACTCGGACCGTCAATTCCGATTTCATGGATGCGCGGGATGCCCGTTGGCGCCATCGCAACCAAAATGCGCAGCGCCCCGTAAGCGAGGGCCAGACCGAGAAGGCTTCCCATCAGGCCGAGGAGGATGCTCTCGAACAGCAGGTCGCCCGCGATTCGCCCGCGTCCGGCGCCCATAGCGGCGCGAATGGCCAATTCCTGGCGGCGTCCTTCGACGCGCACGAGCAGCAGGTTCGCTACGTTGGCGCAAGCGATTAACAGCACCATCGCGATCGAGCCCATCAGGACCCACAAAACATTCCCGACGTCGCCGATAACTTCCTGCTTCAACGAACGCAGATTCGGCCCGATATGCGCGTTTTCAAAAAGTTGTGTGCTGAAACCTTCCGGCGGTGGAAAACTTCGGCTGACGATGGGCAGCATGCGCGCAACGTCGGCACTGGCTTGGGCCATGGTCACGCCCGGCTTGAGCCTGGCCAGGGCGCGGTAGCTGAAATTGCCCAACTTCATTTTGCTGCGGTCCCACTTGAGCGGAGCGATGATCGCGACGTCTTGGTCGTCAAGAAACTGAAATCCCTTGGGCAATACGCCGATGATTTCTCGAGGCTTTCCGTCCGCGGTGATCGAGCGGCCGATCACGGCAGGGTCGCCGCCGAACTTTTCGCGCCAGTAGCCGTACGAGATCAGCACGGTGTCCGGCGCTTCGGGCGAATCGTCTTGGCGGGTGAACAAGCGTCCCAGCGCAGGGACCACACCCAAAAGCGGCAGGGTGCCATCGGTAACGTCGAGACCGTGAACCTGCTGCGGCTCACCGGTGCCAGTGACGCTGAACGAATCTCCGTCGTACGCGCCTATGTCCTGGAAGGTCGTGCTCTGTTCGCGATCGATAAAATAGACCGACGGCGCCATGTTCAGGTCTTTGATGTTGATGCCCGGCGCGGTATGCCACACACCGATCAGCCGGTCTGGGTCGGGATACGGCAGCGGCTTCAGCAGTACGCCTTCCAGGACGCTGAAGATCACGATGTTCGCGCCTATACCTGCGGCGAGCGTAATCAGGGTGATGGCGGTAAACATCGGCGCGCGGCCGAGCCTGCGCAGAACTTGCCTGAGTTGATCGGTGAACGTTCCCATGGTTCAGGGCCTCCCCACTGGGGCACGCATTCGCGGGCTGCCTGCAACCAACCTAGGCTGCGCGATGCCGTCCTGCAAGCTAATACGTCGGCGGGTGGGGAAATGTTCAGACGAAAAGCGGTGAAAAATGACGCGACATGCAAAAGGCGTGGTGACAATTCTAGAACCGGTTAGAAATGGCGCGGCCGTTTGTTTTGAGTGAGCTACAGACGATTCTGTTTGTGAGCCAGAACCGGTTAGAAATGTGCTTGTGCACACCGAACCCTTCGCAAAGAACGCTCTGGGCAAGCCGGTTAGAAATGTCAGGATGGGGACCACAGCGTGAGAAATGCCACGACACCGAATGGTTGAAAGTTCTCGATTAGAACGGGGTGCGATCGTTTGTTTTCTATGGGTTAGACGAGGTTCTAATAATTCGAGTTCTCGATTAGAAAGTGCGTTCGCGATTGAACCTCGCGTGTGGCAGCGTGCAATTCTAGAACCGGGTAGAAGTGGCGCGGCCGTTTGTTTTGAGTGGGTTACAGCGAGTTCTACTCGTAGGCCAGAACCGGGTAGAAATGCGAGAAAACAGTGGTGGATGTTTGCTGGATCTTGCTCGGAACCGTTCAGGATGGGTTGGGTCGGTGGGGCGGAAAGGCCGCGTTGCGCGGATGGTATCCGGGCGTCGGACTTCCTACGCCCAACACCAGCGCCGTCCTGCATGTCGCTTCCTCTCCAGGCCTAAATACATACCGTGACGTATGTTATCATAGTAGTAAACATAAGTCAAGAGGGGAAACTTAGAAAATTTAGGAAATCGGCAGGCGGCGGGCCTTTCGTTTCGATATTTTGACGCCCAATAGCGCAGTTTAATCCGAGCGAACCGCGTTCCAAGGGGCATGCTGGCCGTGAGAACCATAGAGTCCCGACATCGTATCTCCCTGAATCTTTCCTCGGAATGTCAGCACGTCGCGAGTTTTGGTGCTGAATTCGATGTGATGGACATTAACAAAACCCTCGATTCCACCGGACTGGTGTGGACCCTTGAAATGACCGCTAAGCTGCGAGCCAAATTGCTTGATTTGTACGTATTTCGTGGAACCCCCAGGCTGGTCGATGTTTTGCGCGTATATCGTCCAGCTTCCTGAAGCATTGTCCGGCCCTTGTTCTGCTGGGGGCTGCGGCGCCCCAGCGTCGGCAAAATCGGCCGCCTGACGAAGCTCTGCGTCAGCCTGCGTCAAGAAATCCTTGGCCTTCTGCGCGTGACCACCCAGCTGAGCATCGTTGGCCCGCTGGGCCATTTCGATTCTCTGGTATGCATCGACTATTTCGCCTTGCGCCGAAGCAAGGTTGCCATGCCGGTTCGGATCGATGTTCACCACCGGTGATTGTGCATCCTGCGCGCCCAGCATTCGGCCGGAGATGGCAATGCTAAGGACCAGCCCTCCGACTATCACCCTCTTGGTGTTCATTTTGGTGTGCCTCCTTTCAACTCTTTAGCCAATTGGAAGACGGACGTTGTCCCGTGCGTCGATAAAATGCCTGAGCGGGTGGCGAGGCCTTTCGTTTCGATATTTTCCTCGTTGACACGAAGCCCGGGCGGATACTACCACACCGACAGTTCACTTCTGAGAACACCATGCCCGCCTGCCCTTCGTTCCTCAGGGTAAAAAGGCGGCCGCTACAAAGGGCCAGCGGCAAAGCAAGATGCCGGGCTGAAGCCCGGCGCTACATTGAAGGCGGAAAGATGAAACGCAGAGTCAAAAGAGCCGGCGGGACGCCGGCGCTACGAAAAGCGGAAGGTCATGTGAGATGATGCGTTTTGGCGGGGCAAAATTTGGAAATGCACGGAGGAGTCATGGTGATTTTTCGCATGTGGCAGTGCGGGGCGTTAGCGGTACTCGCTGCGATGTTTGTGGTGATGGTGGTGTCGAGCGGGTCGGCGCAGACACCGACGCCCAGCGCCAAGGATCTCGATCCGAAGGTGCTGGCCTATAAGTTGCCGGACCAGATTCCGTGGAAGGATGATCCGATCGGGGCGAAGACGGCGGTGCTGGCGGGCGATCCTTCGAAGCCGGGTCTCTACATAATGCTGATCAAATGGACTCCGCATCACATGAGCCATCCGCACTGGCACCCGAACGACCGGTTTATCACAGTGATCTCGGGGACGTGGTGGGTGGGGACGGGAGCGAAATTCGATCCGGACAAGACGGTTGCGATGCCGGCGGGGAGCTTCGTCACGCATTTCGGGAAGCAAATTCACTACGATGGCGCGAAGGATTCGGAGGCGGTGCTGGAGATCGTAGGGGAAGGACCGGCCACGGCTACGCCGGCGGAAGTGAAATAAACAAACGAGGACGGGGAACAAAGCAAAGCGAACAGCAGATCCCTCTCTGCGCATCGCGCCCTCCGCTGCGCGGAGGGAAAGAAAAAGCGCGCGATGCTTCGCTCGGGATGACAGGTTGATGAGGGGGCGGAATGGGAGGCGAACTTGAGGGTTTGGGAGCGCGGCGTCTAGACCCGCACCCTTTTGCAGAAAAGAAAAACGCAAAGAATGCGGCACCCGCAAAGTCCGTCCCAGGCGTAATCTAACTCCGGTGCGAAGCGCCCGAAAACGTCGGAGCGGGCGTGAGTTGAACGGAAGGGTTTGGGAGCGCGGCGTCTAAACCCGCACCCTTTGCAGAAAAGAAAAACGCAAAGGATGCGGCACCCGCAAAGCCGGTCCGAGGCGCGATTTAACTCGCGAGCGAGGTTGAGCGCCCCGCAGGAACTTCAGCGGCTAAAGCCGGCTCGGGTTTGCAGGGCTGATGTCGTGGCTGCCCTTCGAAGTCTCAGGGTAAAAAGCCACGACCGACAAGGCAAAAAGAACCGGTTTGGGCGGCGTGGTTACCTTTTAGCTTGCGATTCGCAATTCCCTTCTAACTTGTGATTATTCCAGCAGACCGGCGAAGGGTTCGGCGGTGGCTAGTTCGGGGATTTCGATGTGGATTTGGGTGCCCTGGCCTTCCTGGCTGCGGATGTCCATTTTGAATTGATCGCCGTAGAGCAGGCGCAGGCGTTCGTGGACGTTGCTGATGCCGATGCCTCCTCCGTAAACTTCGGCGAGGCGCTCGGTGGAGATGCCCATTCCGTTGTCTTCGATTTCGATGAGCAAGCGGCCGTCCAAGCGGCGAGTGCGAATGTGGATTTCTCCTCCCTCCAGACGAGGGCCGAGACCGTGCTTGATGGAATTTTCCACCATAGGCTGGAGCAGCATGCTGGGAACGAAGGCTTCGAGAGCGTCCTCGTCAATTTCCTTGAAAATTTGCAGCTTGTCGCGGCCGAAGCGGATCACTTCGATGTCGAGATAATCGTCGATGAATTCGAGTTCTTCGCGCAAGGGGACGAATGTCTCATGCTTGCGCAGGAGGCGGCGCAGAATATTGGAAAGCTTCAAGACCACGCCGCGGGCCATGTCCGGATCGAAACGGATGAGCGAAGAAACCGTGTTCAGCGTGTTGAAAAGAAAATGCGGATTGATCTGGCTGGTGAGCGCGTCCATGCGCGCTTTCAAGAGAAGCTGCTGGTTCTGCTCGAGGTTCATCTCGATGCGCGTGTTGTTCCAGATTTTTATGGCCATGGCCACGCACATGACGGAAGAAAGCACGACCAGGAGCGCGTAACCCCAGTTTTGCGGATGAAAGTCGAAGAGCCAATTGTGCGGAACGACTCTTGCCAGCGCGAGTTCGCCCACCGAGAGCGCGGCGCAGGTGAAGAGCGGCAGCATCACCCAATTTCCCTTGGCGTAACGCACCAGCCGCCAAATCCATTGGGGGATACTCAAGAAGAGAAAGGGGCCGAAATGCCAGACGTCTTCTTTTTCCGGCAATAATTCGCGAACCATTCCGGCGATAAGACCCACCAAGGCCGCCGTCGGGCTGGAAAGCCATTCGTGATTGCCAAAAGCGGGGAGACTGATCAGCGAACCGCCGAGCAAGCCGACGACGCGGCCGCCAATCAAGCCCATCAGGAAAGAGCCTTCGAAGGTGAGATCGAAGAAACGATATCCGACCAGGCGCAGCACAACGCCGATGGCCAGCGGCGGCGCGAGAAAAAGCATCAGCATCACTTTTTGGTCGGAATCGCGAACCTCGGTGAAAAGCATACTGCGGAACGAGCGGAAGCGGACCAAAAGCGCCGCCAATGAAGCCGCGAATCCAACCTTCAGCACCAGAATGAACAGCAGGTCTTGTCCGCCAAAAAGTGTGCCCATTTCGCTCGCGAGACTACGGTGAATCCTTCGCGTTACGTTAGCCAAAGCGGGCATCGATGTAAAGAGAAGCCGTGCCGGAAGGCCGAGAAGATGGCAGGCGCAAGAGCGTAGCTTGGCGGGAGTCCCGAAGAACCTGCGATCTTGCGTGGGCTGCTATAATGTCCAATTCTGATGAAGCGCGCCAAACAATCTGGTAAAGGGCGGAAGGCTCGAGTGGTCGCGCGGGCGCAACTGCCTACGAGTTTTGGGCGATTCACGGTATTTGGTATTACCGGGCGCAAGGCGAGCGAAGAGGCTGTCGCGATTCAGCATGGGAGATTGCGCGGCGAAAGCGCCGCTGGTGCGCGTGCATTCGCAATGCCTGACGGGAGATGTGTTCACGTCAGAGCGATGCGATTGCCGGGCGCAGCTTGAATTTTCGTTGCGGCAAATCGCGAAAGAACCCGCGGGAGTGCTGCTATACCTGCCGCAAGAAGGCCGCGGCATCGGCTTGATTAATAAATTGAAAGCGTACGAGCTGCAGGACGCGGGACTCGACACAGTGCAGGCGAACCGGAAGCTTGGATTCGCCGCGGATTCTCGAGATTACGAATTTGCCGCGGAGGCGCTGAAAGCCCTCGGCATTCGCAAACTGCGATTGCTTTCGAATAATCCGGACAAAGTACAGCAACTGGAGAGCGCGGGCATTCGGGTGATTGAGCGAATTCCCTGCCGGCCGCGCACCAGCCATCATTCCAAATTTTACCTGCGCACAAAGAAAGACAAGCTCGGGCATCTTCTGGCCGGTCTGTAGATCTCCTCGCTAAGAAAATTTCGCTTGACAAGGATGCGGTCTGTGCCGATACTAAACCATATGGTTAACTATTCAGGAGCGGTGCTCGACTCGACTTTCGCAGCGCTTTCAGATGCGACTCGGCGCGGAATTCTGGCGCGCCTGGCTCTGGGCGAAACTTCGGTGAGCGAGCTTGCAGCGCCTTACGAGATGTCACTGCCTGCGGTGTCCAAGCACCTGCGTGTGCTGGAAGGCGCGGGATTGGTGAAGCGGCACAAGGATGGGCGAGTGCATCGATGCCGTCTTGTCGCAGAGCCGATGAAAGATGCGGCCACATGGATCGAGCATTACCGTCAGTTCTGGGAAAGTCAGTTTGATTCACTCGCGCGATATCTTGAAGAATCGCAAAAAGAGGAGGATTCACAATGGCAAGCTCCGTCACCAGCCCCGAAACCAAGCTCGAAATCCGCAGAATGTTCGCGGCCCCGCGGGAGAAAGTCTTCGAAGCGTGGACGCAACGGGAAAAACTAGAGAAATGGATGTGCCGCTTTCCGGGGAACGAAACGCGCTATACGGGGACTGATGCGCGTCCGGGCGGGACAAACACGATGGAGGTTACGAGCGGGGACGGCACTACTTACAAACAGCGAGTGACGTACCGGGACATTAACCCCCCGGAAAAACTGGTGTTCACCTGGACCTGGGAGAAATTTTCCGCGTCGGGACAAAAGATCGCCGAGCAGGATGAAACGCTGGTGACGGTGGAATTTCAGCCGCGCGGTACTTTTACGGAAGTTTTTCTGAAGCATGAGGGCTTCAGCAACGCCGAAGCGCGAGAGGCACACAACAAGGGTTGGAACGGATGCTTCGATATGCTGGCGAAAGCGTTGGAAGCATAGCGCGGAGAGGTTTGCAGGACGGAGGCCAGGATGGGGAGCCAAACGCCAGAGTTTGCAACGCTGCAAATCCGGCGAACATTTGCGGCGCCGCGCGAAAAAGTCTTTCGCGCTTGGACGGAACTCGAAGCGCTGGATCATTGGATGTGCCGCGACGTACCGACGCACGAAGTGAAGTATCTGGAGCTTAACGTGCGAGCAGGCGGACGTTACCGCATCGAGGTAAAGGATCCCCGCAGCGAGACGTATCTGGGACAAGGAGTTTATCGCGAAGTGAAACCGCCGGAGAAGCTGGTTTTCACCTGGGCCTGGACCAAATCTTCCAGCACGCCGGATGAAGCCTGCAAACAAAGGATTCGCTGATCACGGTGGAATTCTTCGCGTGCGGGAATTCGACGGAAGTGGTTCTAACGCAAGAGTTACTCCAAAACCAAGCGTCAAAAGACTCGCACAAGAAGGGTTGGGAAGCGTGCTTCGACAAGCTCGCGGAATATTTGGAGGTGTCCTAGGTTGGAGAGGCGCAAAATCGACAGCTCGCGGGAACTGCACCGCGAAAGGAAGGCGCTGCGCGCCGGGGTTTTTTGTCGGAGCTGAAGCTTTGACCCCCTGAAAAACGGGGGCGGCGAAATGTTCGCGCGGCAAATAGAACACTACGGAATATTTAAAGAAATAGGCGCGGGCGGTTAATAAGAAGATGTGGTGCGGCCATGAAGGACGTTGCGCCGAGAATTCGCGGCGCAGTCTCGTGACGGAAGATAAGGAGAAACTCGATGGCTAGTCCAGTTGCAAGACCGGCGACGACGCTACACGTCAGGAGAGTCTTTAATGCTCCGCGCGAGCGGCTCTTTCAGGCGTGGACCGATCCCGAAAGAATGACCGAATGGTTCTGCCACGCGAAACCGGAGCTGACCGGCAAGCTGGTGGTTATGGATGTGCGGGCCGGCGGGCGCTACGGGTTTGACATCTCCGGCGCGGACGGAAAAGTTTTCAAGGTACGGGGAGAATATCTGGAAATCAAAGCGCCGGAGAAATTGGTGTTCACGTGGTATTGGGAAACCGAGCCGGAGTACGGCGACACGTTCGTGACGCTGGAATTTGTGGACCTCGGAGAGAAAAGCGAGCTGATCATGACTCACGAGCGCTTCGCGAACAGCGATGCGCGCGACAAACACAATAACGGTTGGGCTTTCGTTCTTGATTCACTGCAACGCTCCGTTGAGAAAAACAGCGGCGGAAACTAAAAACCCCTAGGAGAGGAAACTCAAATGAAAAAGGCAATCAGCATGTTCGCAGTTGCGGCTCTAGCAGCGGGAGTTTTTGCCGCGCAAGCGGGATCGCAAGCCAAACCGGCCGGCGGATTCGGCCGTTTGACGACGCTGGTGGGAGAATGGAACGCGACACCGGAGGGTGGCAAGACGTTCATTTCGATCATCCGATTCGTTTCCAATGGCACCGCATTGGAGGAAACGTTCGACGACGGTGAAAAGCACAATCAAATGGTCACGCTCTATACCGCGGACGGCGATCGTGTGGCGTTGACGCATTTTTGTTCCATGGGCAACCAGCCGCGCATGGAGACTCCCGCGGTTACGCACGACTCGAATGAATTTGCGTTCGCGTTCACCGGCGCCACGAATCTGGCCAGCACCGACGATATGCACATGCATCAAATGACGCTGAAGATCGACGACAGCGATCATTTCTCCGAAACGTGGACGATGCATGCGAACGGCAAAGAACAGACGAGACCTTTCACTTCACCCGGAAGAAGGCTTAGCCGGGAGGAAGGCTTCCTTCATGACAAGGGCAATTCAACGGTCGGCGCGATTTCGGTACCGGAATACCCGTGTGAGCTAGATGCCTGCGTGAGAGTCAAAAGAGCCGGCGGACGCCCATGTCGCGTAGCTCAGGGCAAGCCGGCGCTACGGAAGGCGAACCCTGTGCGCTGCACTTCATGATGCGACAAGCAGATCGGCCTCGGGCCGCGCTCCAGCGGGCACAGCATGCTGTGCCCCTCGGGATCTTGCTACGGCAATACGCGTATGAGCTGAATCAGCGGCGAAAGGCGAAAATCAGGATGCCGGGCTGAAGCCCGGCGCTACACTCAAACCTAAGACCACGGCGAAGGCCCGGCGCTGTGTCGGCAGTCTTGGGAATTTGCGAATCGTGAAGTTACCCGCCGCCGACGAAGTGGACGATTTCGAAGCTGTCGTTGGACTGGACTTGGGTTTCGTTCCAGAGGGTGCGGGGAAGAATATCGAGGTTACGCTCGATGGCGACGCGGTCACCGCGCATTTTGAGGTGGTCCAACAGCGCAGTCACAGTCAAACCGTCGGGGATCTCGCGCGGATCTCCGTTAATCTTGACTATCATGGCGCGGGACTCGCCGGTGATTCCTTTTGTCGAGACCTCATGGTGAAGCGAATCTCGTCCTTCCAGGAACCCGTATTGGCGTGAATCACCAGCGTAAGGTCACCTTTTCCCAGCGGCGGAAGCGAAAATTGAATGCGGACGCGGCCCTGCTCATCACTCGTCCCCGGGTGGCGAGTCTCGTCCAGCGCTCCTTCGATTAAGGCTTCGACGTTCGCTCCCACTTGCGGCTGGCGGTCGGCGCGCCGCGATACTTCCACTTCAAGAGAGACCTTCCCCGCTGACAGCCACGAGCCCGGATTCAAAAGCTGCAATTGAATTCCGGCAGGGCGGTTTGCTTGCGTGGCGGCAGAAGCCGAAGCAATTTCGGAATCCAATGCGCCTGAACGAATGTCATCAATGACGGCGCGATGTTGTTCCTCCACTCGACGCCGAAGATCCTCTGGAGTGAAAAGGAGCGATTCGGCCAGTTCTGAGTAATTCAGAGCGCGGCGATGCAGGATGCGGCCGTTCTGATAAACGGCGGTGTCGATGATGGGATGGCTCGGCCCGCGGTCTTCGGTCTGCACGTGAAAGACCTGGTCCCTGACCTTTACGTCCGTGTTAAATCCGGAGCTCATCGAGCGGAATGCTCCTCGTTGATGCGCTCCAGCGAAGGCCGCGAGAATCCGATTAATGGAGAGTTCATTTGACCGGGTGCACTCGGGTCGTTATTATAACAGCGCACAGAAAATGAACAGCAATTACCTAGATTCGTATGGCTCATTGTTACTGATGTTTATCCTGGCCATGGGCTTGTCCGGGGCGCTGGTGGTGGTATCCAACCTGGTTGGACGGCACAAAAGGTCGCGAGAGAAAGATGAGCCGTATGAATGCGGAATCCATCCGACCGGCGACGCGCGCGAACCGGTCACCGTCCAATTCTATATGGTGGGGCTGCTGTTTATTCTTTTCGATATCGAAGCGATCTTTCTGTATCCGTGGGCGCTGGTCTACCATGATTTGCAAGTGTTCGGCTTTGTGGAGATGTTGCTCTACATTATGATTTTGCTGGCCGGTTATATATTTCTCTGGAAGAAGGGCGCGCTCGACTGGAATCGTTGAACGACGGCTCCCGGGAACGAACTCATAATGGAATCGCAGGAAGCTGACAAGAATCCTGTAGTGCAAAGACTTCGACAGTGGGACGCCGAAGCAGTCTCGGAAGTAATTGAATTTCGCGGTGAAACTACGGTTGTAGTGCCGCGCGCTCACTTAAGCCGCGCTTCCGCTTATCTAGCATCCGAGCCGTTCCTTTATTTTGCTTTCTTGTCTGATATCACGACGGTGGACCGCTTCCCGATCGAGCCGCGGTTCGAAGTGAATTACCACCTTCTTTCCATCGCGCGCAGCGACCGTTTGCGGCTGAAAGTTCGTTTATCCGGAAACGATCCGACGCTGCCGTCCGTCACTTCGGTGTGGCCGACCGCGAACTGGCACGAGCGCGAAAATTACGATCTGTTCGGAATTCGATTCGAAGGTCATCCTGATCTGCGCCGTATCCTGATGCCGGATGACTGGGAAGGATATCCGCTACGGAAGGATTATCCGGTAGAGGGGCCTCGTTGAGCTTGCTCAGGGATCGAGAATCATGACGCCGACAACTGTTGAAACGCCGACTGGCGCCGCTCAAACGATGGTCCTGAACATGGGGCCGCAGCACCCGTCAACGCACGGAGTATTACGCGTAATCCTCGAGTTGAACGGCGAAATCGTAGTAAAAGCAGAGCCGATAATCGGCTATCTCCACACGGGCATCGAGAAATCCTGCGAAGCGAAGACCTATTCGCAGGTGATCACGCTTACCGACCGGATCGACTACCTCGCACCGCTTTCAAACAACCTAGGCTACTGCCTCGCAGTGGAAAAGCTGCTGGGCTTGGAAGCTCCCAAGCGCGCGCAGTACATTCGCGTGCTGCTTACGGAACTCACGCGCATCGCTTCGCATCTCGTTTGGGTAGGGACGCATGCGATTGACCTCGGCGCGATGTCGGTATTCCTCTACACCTTCCGCGAGCGCGAAGAAATAATGAAGATTTTTGAGTACGTTTCCGGCCAGCGAATGATGACGAGTTATTTTCGCGTGGGCGGGCTAGCGCTCGAACCGCCTCCCGGCTTCCTCGATAAGGTGCGCCGCGTAATTGACGCGCTGCCCGGGCACATTGATGAATACGAAGATCTGCTGACCAACAACCGCATCTGGCTGGGGCGCACGAAGGGCGTGGGAATCATCAGCGCGGATGATGCAATAGCCATGGGCTGTTCCGGACCCATGTTGCGCGGCAGCGGCGTGGCTTACGACGTGCGGAAAGCTTTTCCCTATTCGAGCTACGAAGACTTCCGACTTCGACGTGCAAACGCAGACTGCCGGCGATTGCTTCGCGCGTTATCAAGTGCGCGTGGCGGAAATTCGAGAGAGCATCAAAATCGTGCGGCAAGCGATGGAGAAAGTCTCCAAGTTGGACGGGCCGATCCGAACCGAGGCGCCGGGAATTATTCCGCCTTCACGCGAAGAAATGAAGACATCGATCGAGGGACTTATCTATCACTTCAAGATTTACACCGAAGGATTCGCGCCGCCGCCGGGCGAAGTGTATCAGGTGATCGAATCGCCTCGCGGCGAGCTGGGATTTTTCGTAGCCAGCGATGGTTCGGCGAAACCGTATCGCGTGAAAGTGCGCGCGCCTTCTTTTGTGAACCTGCAATCGCTGCCGAAGCTGGCTGTGGGCCGCTTGATTGCCGACGTTGTCGCGTGCATTGGCACCACCGACATCGTCCTGGGAGAAGTGGACCGCTGATGCAGCTACCTCCCGCGCTGGAAGAAAAATTCACACAACTGCTGGGACGCTATCCGATCAAACGTTCGGCGCTGATTCCCATGATGATGTACGCGCAGGACCAGTTTGGTTTCCTGAGTGATGAAGTTCTGGAAGAAATTGCCAAGCGAGTTGGCCTGAACATGCTGCAGGTGACCGAGACGGAAGCGTACTACTCCATGCTGCGGCGCAAGCCTGCCGGGCGCTATAACATTCAAGTCTGCACCAACGTTTCCTGCATGCTTCGCGGCGGAAACGAACTTTATAAGCACGTACAGAAGCGGCTGGGCATCGGCAATAAGGAAGTATCGCCGTCCGGCACGTTTTCGCTGGAAGAAGTGGAATGCATCGGCGCGTGCACGGGGGCGCCGGCGATGCAGGTGAATTACGACTTCTTCGAAGAGCTCGATCCGGACAAAGTGGATTCGATTTTCGAGCAACTTCAAGACGGCAAGAAACCGAAGCCTGTCTCGGTGATTTCCGGCGCGTTACACCCGCGCAATCCGGCGGAAGTTCTGGTGATCAGCAAACGCTTCGGAATTCCTAACTCCACGAAGATCGATGTCTATCTGCAGAACGAAGGATATCAGGCGCTTGAAAAAGCTCTGAAGCAGATGACCCCCGAGCAGATTATCGATGAAATGAAGAAATCGAATCTGCGAGGACGCGGCGGCGCCGGCTTCCCTACGGGAATGAAATGGAGCTTCGTTCCCAAGGACACCAGCAAGCCGAAATACATCCTTGCGAACGGCGATGAGAGCGAGCCCGGCACATCGAAGGACCGCCCTTTGATGGAGATGGACCCGCACCAATTGATCGAGGGGATTCTGATCGCCGGGCGCGCGATCGGCGCGGAGCAGGGGTACATCTACATTCGCGGTGAGTATCACTACATAATCGACATCGTGGAGCGCGCGATCGGCGAGGCCTATGCGCGAGGGCTACCTGGGGAAAAATATCCTAGGCACTGGATTCAATTTTGAGCTTTCGGCGCACACGGGCGCGGGTTCCTACGAGTGCGGCGAAGAATCCGCGTTGATGGAATCGCTCGAAGGCAAGCGCGGCTATCCGCGAATTAAGCCGCCATTCCCCGCTACCGTCGGGCTCTATGGCTGCCCGACGGTAATCAATAACGTGGAAACGCTCAGCACTGCGCCCGCAATTATTCGACAGGGCGGCGATTGGTACGCTGCGCTTGGAACGCCGAAAAACGGCGGGACGCGGCTGTACTCGATTTCCGGGCACATCAATAAGCCCGGAATTTACGAGCTGCCGATGGGGTTTAATTTGAAGCGCATGATTGAAGACGTCGCCGGCGGTATGAAGGACGGCAAGAAGCTGAAGGCGGTGATACCCGGCGGAAGCTCGTGTCCGCTGCTTTCGGCGGATGAAATTGACGTGGCGATGGATTATGACTCGGTGGCGAAAATCGGCTCGATGCTGGGTTCGGGCGGCCTGATAATTATTGACGAGGAAACGTGCATGGTGGACCTGGCGCGGCGGATCATGCATTTTTATGCGCATGAATCCTGCGGCTGGTGCATTCCGTGCCGCGAGGGCACGGCGTGGCTGCGGAAATTGCTCGACCGTTTTCATGACGGCGGAGGCCGCGCCGAAGATATTCCGCTGATTGATGAGCTTTCGAAAAACATGCTGGGCCGCACGTTCTGTCCGCTGGGAGACGCAGCGGCATTGCCGACGATCAGTATCGTGAAAAAGTGGCGGCACGAATTTGAAGACCACCTTCGCGGGAAATGTTCGTTCAAACCCGCGGAGATGATCGTGGGAGCTTCCTAGGACTCCATGGCTGAAGTAAAACAAATTACTTTTACGATTAACGACGAGAAACTGACCGCGCCGGCGGGCACGCTTGTAATCGAGGCGGCCAAGACGCAAAGGCATCGAGGTTCCGTCGTTCTGCTACTACCCTGGGCTTTCGCTGCAAGCAGCGTGCCGCATGTGTCTGGTGGAGGTGGAAAAGACACCGAAGCTGCAGACGGCATGCACGCTTGTGGCTGTCGAGGGCATGGTCGTTAAGACCGATACGCCGCAGGTTCACAAAGCACGCAAGGACATGATCGAGTTCCTGCTTTCGAATCATCCGCTGGATTGTCCGGTTTGCGATAAGGGCGGCGAGTGCGAATTGCAGGACATGACTTTTCGCTACGGGCTGGACCACAGCCGCTTCAATGAAGAAAAACTGCATTACCCGGAAGAAAAATGGTCGCCGCTGGTTTATTACGATGCGCCGCGGTGCATTTTATGCTTCCGCTGCGTGCGCATTTGCGATGAAGGCATGGACGTGAAGGCGCTAGGCGTTGGTTCGCGCGGCGTGAATTCCGTGATTCTGCCGAACAAACCTGGCGAGTTGGCTTGCGAAGAGTGCGGCATGTGCATTGATATTTGTCCCGGTCGGCGCGCTCACGAGCGGAACTTACCGTTATCAGACGCGGCCGTGGGAAATGAAATATGTGCCGGACCCGTGCACGCACTGCTCGAACGGCTGCAAGACGACGCTGGGCGTGCGCAACAATGAAATTCTTCGCGCTAACAATCGGGATCAGTCCGGCGTTAACGGCGAATTCCTGTGCGCGAAAGGGCGGTTCGGTTTTGATTTCACGCACAATCCCGAGCGCGTGCGAGCAGCCACTGATCCGGCGGGACGGCAAACTCGAAGCTGCAAGTTGGGAAGACGCGCTGGAAGAAATCGCGCGGCGGCTGAAGCAAGTTCACGAAAAGCATGGCGGGAATTCGATTGGCGTAATCGGCTCGAATCACACTACGAACGAAGAAAACTACCTGCTGAACCGGTTTGCGCGGGCGACTCTGGGAACCAATAACATCGACCACCACCGCACTGCGGATTATGCGGGCCTCGCGGCTGTTCTGGGACCGAAGGCTAAAGACGCGCAGGCCACCATGGCGGATATTTATAAGGCGAATGCGGTGCTGTTGATTGGCAACGACGTCACGAACCAGAATCCGCTGGTCGCCTGGCAAATCCGGACTGGAGTGCGGCATCATCAGACACGCCTGTACGCGATCAACGGACAGCCGAGCAAGATTCATCGCCAAGCCGCGCATGGCGTGGAAACAGCCAAAGGCGGAGAAGCTGCCGCGGTTCGCTGGCTGGCGACGGGTGAAGGACAGTTCGAACAGAGCGTTTCGGAATCGCTGGGGCAAATGAAATCGGCGCTCGAAAAAGAGTCTGACGTCGTAATTCTCTTTGGCGCCGATATTCAAGGCGGCGCGATTCGCGATCTGGTGGCTTTTGGCTCGCGTCTCGGCGGGCAAACGCGCTATATGGCGCTCGGCGATTATTCGAATTCGCGCGGCGCTGCCGACATGGGAATTCTTCCCGACCGGCTGCCGGGTTATGCGTCTCTCGCCGACAAATCCGAGCGGGAGCGATTCGGCAAGCTTTGGGGAGGCGAGATCGCTGCGACGCCGGGCTTGACCGCTCGCGGCATGATGGAGGCTGCGGTCGCAGGAAAGTTGAAAGCGATGTACGTAGTGGGCGCGAATCCGGTGAAAACTTTTGAAGTTGCGCAACCCGATCGCCTGGCCGGTCTGGAACTTCTTGTGGTGCATGACATGTTTCTGACCGAGACTGCGCAGCGCGCTGATGTGGTGTTGCCTGCCGCTTCGTCGTATGAAAAAGACGGCACGCTGACGAATACGGCCGGCGAGCTGCAGATGACGCATCGCTCGATAGACCCGCAAGGGCCGCGCAGCGATTTCGATTTGCTGCGCATTCTGTCGCACCAACTCGGAATGCTCGGCCTGGGAACGCCCATTCGTTTGCGCACGCCGGAAGCGGCGTTCGACGAAATCCGCCAGAACGTGGCGGGATATGACGTTTCGGTGGCCAGCCTGCTCGCGGGCGGCGCGCAACTCACCAGCGCGGCTTGCAAGTCGCCGGAGCCGAACTATCAAGCAGCTGCGGGCACCGTTTTTTCTTCACACGATAATTTGTTTTCGAGCGGAACCCTGGGGCGCTATTGTTCCAGGCTCGCATCCACCAAAGAGGCTAAAGACACGCCGTGGAGTTCGTCACCCAGCACGCAGTCCTGGTGGTATCGCTAGTCAAGATCGTCATTTTGCTTTTTTTGACTTTGACGACGCTGGCTTACCTTACCTGGTTTGAACGCAAGGTCGTGGCGCATATTCAATCGCGCTGGGGTCCTTACTACGTCGGAGCGCATGGATTGCTGCAGCCGCTAGCCGACGGCGTGAAATTTCTTTTCAAAGAAGATGTGACGCCGCCGGGCGCGGACAAATTTCTGTACGTCCTCGCGCCATTTTTGGCGTTGTCGCTGGCGCTCACCACCATCGCGCTGATTCCCTTCGGTCCGGCGACCATTACGATTCTTGGGCAGCCCACGCAGCTGATTGTCGCGAATGTAAATATCGGACTGATGTTTGTTTTCGCCATCACGTCCATCGGCGTATACGGCGTGGCCTTGGCGGGATGGTCTTCCAACAGCAAGTATCCGCTGCTGGGCGGACTGCGCAGTTCGGCGCAAATGATCAGCTACGAAGTGGCGCTCACGCTTTCGGTGGTCGGCGTGGTGCTGCTGGCCGGAACGCTGAATTTCAACGAAATGGTGGGAGACCAGGCCGGATATTATCGTTACCTGCCGTTTATTCCCCGCTGGCACATATTTCCGCAATGCATCGGGTTTCTGTGCTATTTCACGTCGGCGATCGCGGAGACGAACCGGGTTCCCTTTGATTTGCCGGAAGCTGAAACGGAACTGGTCGCGGGTTTTCACACCGAATATTCCAGCTTTAAATTCGCCATGTTCTTCATGGCCGAATACGCGAACATGCTCACCGTGTCTTTCCTGGCGACGATTCTGTTTCTGGGCGGATGGCTCTCTCCGTTTCCGGAGAGCTGGACTTTTCTTCAATACCTGCCCGGCAGTCACGCTGTTCGGGCTCGGGCTTTATCTGGGCTATGACGCAGCCATGGTCGCGCGTGGGATTGCGCGCATCCAGCTCATCGTGATTACTTTTGGTGCGCTCGTTCTCGGCGCCGCTATGCCTGCTGCCCGCGGTGATGGCCGTGGTGCAGGGGCCGTTCTGGTTTCTGCTGAAAGTCGGCTGCTTGATTTTCTTCTACGTTTGGACTCGCGGAACTCTGCCGCGCTTTCGCTACGACCAGTTGATGTCGCTCGGCTGGAAGCTGCTGCTGCCGGTTTCGCTCGCGAATCTGGTCGGGACCGCGCTCTGGATTGTTTTCCCGTTGCTGGTGAAGCACGGATGAGCCTGCCCTTCATTCTGTTTTTCGTCTTCGCGCTGATCTCGGTGGGCGGGGCGATCCTGTTGATTATGGCCCGCGAGCCGATCCACAGCGCGCTCGCGCTGATTCTGGTGATGATGTCGCTGGCCGGGCTGTATCTGATGCTCGGCGCGGAATTCATCGCGGCGGTGCAGATCATCGTGTACGCCGGCGCGATCATGGTTCTTTTCGTCTTCGTGATCATGCTGCTGAATGCCGGGACGGAAGAGCGCACGGACTGGAGCAAGATTGCGAAATACGCGGGGCTTCCGCTCGGCATCCTGCTGCTTCTCGAGCTGGCACATTGGATGGCGCATTCGCTGATCGGCCGAACGCCCGCCAACGGAGCGGGATCCGCGAACGTGATGGTTTCGACGCGGGAGCTGTCGATGCAGCTTTTCCAGAAATATTTGTTTCCGTTTGAAGCCACTTCCATTTTGATCTTGATCGCCATTCTAGGCGCGCTGGTTCTGGCGAAGAGGGACGAATGAGCGTCGTTCCGATTTCCTATTACCTGGTGCTGAGCGCCATTCTTTTTGGGCTGGGCGTAGTGGCATTCGTGTTCAAGCGGAACATCATCACCATCTTCATGGCCATCGAGTTGATGCTGAATGCCGTGAATCTCGCATTCGTGGCATTTGCACGCGCGTGGAATCAACTGGACGGATTGGTATTCGTCTTCTTCGTGATTGTTGTCGCCGCGGCCGAAGCGGCCGTTGGCCTGGCGATTGTGATCACCATTTACCAGAATCGCCATTCGCTGAACATCGAGCGCGTGAACCTTCTAAAATTGTGATGCCGATACTCGATCATCTCTGGATTATTCTCGCGCTGCCTCTGGCCGGCGCCGCGATCAACGGCCTGCTCGGCAAGAACTGGCCGAAGGTGGCTATAAATTCCGTTGGGATTGGGTCCGTTTCGCTGTCCTTCCTTTCCGTGCTCGAAGCCATTCGGGAATTTTCGCTGCTGCCCGCGGATCAGCTTGCATTTTTCAAGAATTATTTCAATTGGATCGTGGCCGGCTCGTTCAAGGTGGATTTCGCGCTGCAGATGGACCACCTGACCATCGTGATGCTGCTGGTGGTCACTTTTGTCAGTTTGCTCGTGCACATCTATTCCGATCGGCTACATGGCGCACGAGGAAGGCTACTACCGCTTCTTTGCCTACATGAATTTGTTCGTTTTCTTCATGCTTACGCTGGTGCTGGCCGCAAACATCGTTCTGATGTTCGTGGGATGGGAAGGCGTTGGCCTCTGCAGCTACTTGCTGATCGGATTCTGGTTCCTGAAACAGATCCGCGATTAATGCGGGAAAGAAAGCGTTCATCACGACGCGGATTGGCGACTTCGGATTCACCATCGGCATTCTGCTTCTTTTTTGGACTTTCAGTTCCGTGGATTTCGGCACGGTTTTTGCGAAGGCGGCG
Source organism: uncultured Acidobacteriota bacterium (assembly GCA_963830375.1). Lineage (GTDB taxonomy): Bacteria > Acidobacteriota > Terriglobia > Acidiferrales > UBA7541 > Palsa-295. The sequence continues at coordinate 237,356 of CAWHMJ010000001.1, read as the reverse complement.
AACATGCCGGCCGAGAGCGCGACGCAAGCGGGCGTGCTCACCTGGATTTGCTTGCTGCTTTTTGCAGGAGCGATCGGCAAATCGGCACAGTTGCCGCTCTACGTCTGGCTGCCGGACGCGATGGAGGGTCCTACGCCCGTCAGCGCGTTGATCCACGCCGCCACCATGGTGACCGCGGGCGTGTACATGGTTGCGCGAATGCATCCGCTATTTTCGCGCGCGCCGATTGCAATGTTTGTTGTCGCACTGGTAGGCGCGGTTACCGCGTTCTATGCCGCGACGATTGCGCTGGTGCAGACGGACATCAAGAAAGTTTTGGCCTATTCGACCATTTCGCAACTCGGCTACATGTTTCTCGGTTGTGGCGTGGGAGCGTACGCCGCCGGAATTTTTCATCTGATGACGCATGCGTTTTTCAAAGGCTTGCTCTTCCTGGCCGCCGGCAGCGTGATTCACGCGATGGGCGGCGAGCAGGACATGCGACTCATGGGCGGCCTGCGAAAACAAATTCCCGCTACCTACTGGACCATGTTCATCGCCACGCTCGCGATTGCGGGCATTCCGGGTTTCGCTGGTTTTTTCAGCAAGGATGAAATTCTGGACGCGGCGGGTTCCGGACCGCACGCTAACATCACGCTTTGGCTGCTCGGCTTGGCTGCCGCCGGCCTCACTTCGTTTTACATGTTCCGGCTGATATTTCTCACCTTCTTCGGCAAGCCGCGCTTTGACGAGCACGAAGTTCACGTTCACGAATCGCCCAGAAATATGACCGTGCCGCTGATGATTCTGGCGTTCTTTTCGATCGTCAGTGGCTGGTTCGCGGCGCCGCATCTTCTGGGCAGGACAGATTACTTCGAGGCATTTCTGCATCCCGTATTCTCCGCTTATGGAGTGCAGTCGGGAATTGAACAAGGAGCATCGCTTGCGGGCGCGGCTGGTGAAGCAGGCGGGATATCGCCAAGCCCCGCGATGGAATTATTCCACGCGTTAACCGGGCCGCCGGTAATTCTCGCAATCGTAGGCTTGCTGATCGCCTGGTGGTTTTATATTCGCAGGCCGGACGCGCCGAAAAAACTTGCCGAACGCGTGCATGGGCTCTACACGCTCTTGCTCAATAAATATTATGTGGACGAAATTTACGCGATTCTGTTTATCCGTCCGTTCCTTTGGATTTCTACGAACGTGCTGTGGCATGTGGTGGACGAGCGCGTGATCGACGGCACAGTGAACGGCGTTGCAGATGTGGCTCGTGAAGCCGGCGGACAAGCTCGCGAATTGCAATCCGGGAATGCGCGAAGTTACGCCACGTGGGTAGTCATCGGCGCATTGGGCTTTACCGTGTTGATGCTCGGGTTCTGGAGAATGGTGCGCTAACGTGGAAATGTCCTCTCACCTGCTGACGGTCATCGCGTTTCTGCCCTTGCTGGGCGTCCCCGCGCTTCTGCTGCTGCGCGCAGACGATCACACCTGGATTCGGCGCATCGCGCTCGCCATCTCGCGTGGCCGAGTTCGTAATTTCGCTCTTTCTGCTGCACGGATTCGATGGCGTGAACGCGCAGTATCAATTCGAGGAATATTACGACTGGATCGCCCGCGCAAATATTCATTATCACCTGGGCGTGGACGGCATCAGCCTGTTTCTCGTTTTGCTGACGACATTCTTGACGCCGCTCGCGATTCTCTGCTCCTGGCAGGCCATTCGCGAAAACGTAAAAGGATTTTTCATTGCGCTGCTGGTCATTGAGACGGCTCTGATCGGCGTGTTCGTTTCGCTCGACTTGCTGCTCTTTTTCTTTTTCTGGGAACTGACGCTTATCCCCATGTATTTCCTGATCGGAATCTGGGGGCACGACCGGAGGATTTATGCCGCGGTGAAATTTATCCTGTACACCATGTTCGGCTCGATCCTGATGCTGGTCGCGATCCTGTGGCTCTACAACCTGGCGGGGACGTTCGATGTGCCTGATATTCAGGCGAAGCTGCAAACCGGGCTTGTTTTGCTGCCGTCACACACCGAACTTCTGCTTTTCGGGGCTTTCTTTCTGGCGTTTGCCATCAAAGTGCCGCTTTTCCCGCTCCACACCTGGCTTCCTGACGCGCACACCGAAGCGCCCACGGCAGGTTCCGTGATTCTTGCGGGAGTGATGTTGAAGCTGGGCACCTACGGGATGCTGCGATTTTGCTTGCCGCTGTTTCCGGATGCGGCGCACCGCATGGCGCCGTATATCGGAGTGCTCGCCATCATTGGAATTGTGTACGGCGCGATGGTCGCCACCGTGCAAACTGATTTAAAGCGGCTGGTGGCATACACATCGGTGAGCCACCTTGGCTTCGTAGTGTTAGGAATTTTTGCTTTCAGCACGATTTCGATTCAAGGCGCGATTTTCCAGATGTTGAGCCACGGCGTTTCGACCGGCGCGCTTTTCCTCGGCGTGGGAATGCTGTACGACCGGCGGCACACGTTCGAGATCAAGGAATTCGGCGGCTTGGTAAATCCGATGCCAGTGCTCATGTCGTTTTTTCTTTTTATTGCGCTTTCGTCGCTCGCGTTGCCGCCGCTCAATGGCTTTATCGGCGAGTTCCTGATTCTGATCGGGACGTTTCAAAGCCACCACGCCTGGGCTGCGTGGGCCGCGAGCGGGGCCGTGCTTTCGGCGATTTATCTGTTGTGGGCCTACCAGCGCGTCGGATTTGGAGAAGTAACTGTAGAGAAAAATCGCACTTTGCCTGACGCTTCGGGGCGCGAGCGGCTGATTCTCGTAACCATGGCCGTTGCTATTATTTTCATGGGCGTGGCTTCCCCCATCTTCACGCGGCGCATGGAAGTTTCCACCAACAATTTGTTGCACCAAATGGAGCGCGCGCAGAACGTGTCGCGGCCGGCAACGCCTGAGCCAGCCGGAAAACAAAGCGTTATTTCACCCGGGCCGCGCAAGAATGCGTCTCTTACGAAGATTTCACTGAGGCACGTTCAGCCGTGACTCCCTTCCCGCCCGAACAGCTCGCCAATTTCCACCGGCTCGCACCGGAAATAATTCTTTGTGTCTTCGGGATCGTGATCATGGTCGCGGACCCGTTTGTTCAGGCGGCGCACAAACGCGCGCTAGGCTGGCTTGCGTTTATCGGCACGCTCGCCGCGTTGGCTGGGGTTCGCATCCTGGCAAATGACGCGCCAGGCACTGCCTATAGCGGCCTGATTCGCGCGGATGCTTTTAGCGTTTTCGTCCACGTGATCGTAATCGGGGCTGCGGCGCTCGCGATTCTCGGTTCGTTCCAGTATCTCGACGACGAAAATATCCAGCGCGGCGAATATTACGCGCTGGTATTGTTCGCAACTGCGGGAATGGGAATCCTGGCGGGAGCGAACGAACTAGTGACCGCGTTTATCGGGCTGGAGATGAGCTCGATTTCCACCTACGTTCTAGCCGGATTCCGGCGCCGCGCGCTCAAATCGAACGAAGCTTCATTGAAATATTTTGTGCTGGGCTCGTTCGCCACTGCATTTTTCCTGTACGGTATCGCCATAGTGTATGGCGCCACGGGAACCACGCGGATCGATTTGATTTCGGCAACGCTTGAAATAATGATCGCCGATCGCGGGCAAGTTGCCTCGCTTGCAATCCTCGGCCTCGCGCTGATGTTCGTAGGCTTGGGCTTCAAGGTGGTCGCGGCTCCGTTCCAGGTTTACGCGCCGGACGTGTATGAAGGCGCGCCCACGCCGGTGACGGCGCTGCTGGCGTCGGGACCGAAGGCGGCCACGTTCGCGCTGATGCTGCGAATCTTCTACGTGTCATTCGGCTCGGCGGGCAATTTCTGGTTCTGGGCTATTTGGATTTCTGCGGTACTTACCATGCTGGTGGGCAATTTTGCGGCGCTGGTGCAGACAAACGTAAAGCGCATGCTGGCATATTCGTCGATCGCGCATGCCGGCTACATTCTTGTGGCGTTTGCCGCGGGGACGGATATTGGCATCACAGCGGTTCTTTTTTATCTGGCGGCGTACGCGCTGATGAAGATCGGCGCATTTCTGGTGATCGCGCACCTGGGCCAGCAAGGCGAAAAGCGGCTGGAAATCACGGATTATGCGGGCCTGGGGACGAAGCAGCCGGTTCTCGCCGTCTGTTTCTCCCTCTTTTTGCTTTCGCTGCTGGGATTGCCGGCCACCGGCGGATTCCTCGGAAAGCTTTTTGCGTTTCAGGCTGCGCTCGATTCGAAGATTGTCTGGCTGGTGGTGATTGCAGCGATCAACAGCGTGATCGGCGCTTACTATTACCTGCGCGTGATTGTCGCGATGTATTTCTGGGAGCCGTCGAAGGAGTACGTGCCGACGAAAGTCGCGCCTAGCCTGACTTTTGCTCTGGCTATAGCGGCTGCCGGCACGCTGTATCTCGGGATGTTTCCCGCGCGCGTGCTAGAGATGGCCAAGGCCGCCGCGGATTCCCTATACCTGCACTAATCCAGCGTTTCAGGTTTGGGCGTTTCCTTCAGCTTCCCGTTAAAGCCCGCAAAAAACAAAAGGCCCGGAGACTCGCTTGCGGCGAGCGTCCGGGCCTGAATTTTCAGAATCTACTAGTAGCCGACTTTGGCGAAGACGATAGCGAGCGTAAATAGCGCCAGGGTCTCAATGAACACCAAGCCGAGAATCATGGCTGTTCGAATCGCACCCGCGGCGCCGGGATTGCGCGCAATTCCTTCGCAAGCTGCGGCAGCAACTTTTGCCTGCCCCAATCCGCAGAAAGCTGCCGCGATAGCCATTGAGAAACCCGCGGCAAGCACGATGCCGGTGGCGACGTGCTCGGGAGGCTTCTCACCAGCAGCCTGCGCGAACACAGGCGCCGCCATCAACCCGACGAATAACAACAAGAAGAAAATCCCTGCTAGTTTTTTCACTCTACTTCTCCTTTGTACGAAGCGCCGCCAGGAGGTGGTTCCCGTCATCCTAAAGCAGCCGGGCTCACGCTGGTCGGCAATCAAGCCGAATTAATGCTCGTCCGCTGTTGCCATGCCAATATAAAGAGCCGGAAGAATGGTGAAAACGAACGCTTGAACGATGGCAACAAATAAATGCAATCCCATAAAAGCCACGGGGATTATGATCGGGAATATTGCCAGAGCGTCGCCGAGAGCCGGATGTGCGCGGCCCAGGCTTAAACCCGGCGCCATGCACAGGCCCAAAAAGATCACGTAGATCAGTTCGCTGGCGAAAATGTTGGCCCACAAACGGACGGTAAGCGAAAGCAAACGCGCCGTGTGGCTGATGATCTCTACAGGGAAAATCAGCCAAGCCAACCACCAGACGGGGCCGGCAAAATGCTTGGCGTATCCGATCGGCCCGTGGTGCCGCAACCCGCTCCAGTTGTAATAGGCGAAGGTCAAAATCGCGCAGGCAAGCGGAACGCTGGGATGACTTGTGGGTGATTCAAAAGCCGGCATCAAGCTGATGGCGTTGGCGAACAAAATAAAAATCGAAATAGATCCGACCAGAGGCAAGTAATCGCGGGCTCCGTGATCGATGTTCTCATCCAGCAAGTCGCGGATTCCCACGCCCATCGGATTCGTCAGAAGCATCTCCATCACCTGCTGCGTCCCGCCGGGACGATCCACCGAAATCCGCGGCCGCAACCAGAGAAAGAAGAGCATGCTGATTAAGACGACGAGGAGCGATGCGGCCACGAAATTTGGAATTGGATAGGCGGAGTCTCTCGGAGTCACGTGAAACGCGGACAAGACCGCCAGCGCCACGCCGCCGAGCCATTTGTTCAACAGGACGGTAAACCAGTTCAGGTGCTCGTGCATTCTTTATCCCCGGCTCGATTGAAACGCCGCAAAAATCTCGTAGAGACTCTCCGCAAAGGCACCCGCCCCTAAGGCGAGCAGGCCCAAGATCATCGCTACGAGAGGCACCGCAAAGTAGTGAAGACTAACATAGATAGCCAATGCTATCAACACGTAGCGGCCCACGAACTTCCAATAAATTCCCGTGGGGACGTGTGCTTGCTCGCTTCCCTCCTGAGCCTGTGCGACCGAGACAAGCGCGCCCAGACCCTGGTCCAGCCAGCGGTAATTCAGCCAAGCGAGGGCGGTTCCGATGGCGAGTCCTGTTCCCTCTTTGTGGGATTTAGCGAAGAACCAAATAAGGGCAGCGGCAAAACCCAAGACCAGCGTTAGCCAGGCGATCCGCTGGCGTGCGCCTTCCGAGACATCATTGGCCTGATTTCCCACCGCCATCCGGATCATCCTTTTGCAATCTCCTGAGCATGTCGCGAACTCCCACAGCGAAACCCACGGCGCCCACAATCAGCATCAGCCAAGGCTTCGTGTGCAGCCAGCGATCGAGAAGATAGCCAAACAGGCCTCCCACCAACGCGCCGCCAACCAGCAGAAACGGGAGTTCCATGGCCATGGCGATCTGGCGGTTAGCTCCGCCGTTCGGATTCTTGCGAGGCGGAGGAGGTTGCGAGACCATCGGCGTTCCGCGGTCAGCGTCCGAATGGCGCGAGTAGAGAATAGGTCGCCAGTCGCAGGAACTGCTCGGGGAAAATTCCGGCGGCCAGTGTGACGATGGCCATAGCCGCGAGCGCAAATTTCTGGGCGATCGAGATCACCGGGCGCACAGGATCGGTTGATTCGCGCACCCACATCGCTGCAACCAACCGAAAGTAGTAATACACCGCGGGCAAAATATACAGCACCGAGAGGACTGCCAGGTACGTATGCCCGGTCTCGATCAACGCCCAGAAAACCAGCAGCTTCGCGAAGAAACCCGCCGTCGGAGGAATTCCGGCGAGCGAAAGCAAAAATATCAGCATCAACACTGCGGCGCCGGGATTGCGCTGGATCAGCCCATTCAAGTCGTCGATATCGTCGCCAATCACGCCCTTATGCCGCAGTAGAATTACAATTGCGAAAGCGCCGGTGTTGAAAAATGCGTACACGAATAGGTAAAAAGCCATGGCTTGCAAGCCGCGCTGGTGCAGCGTGCCATCCGGATTCACGGCGGCAACAAGCCCGAGCAGAATGTAGCCGACCTGCGTAATAGAGGAATAAGCGAGAAGCCGTTTTATATTGGACTGCGTGATGGCAGCCAAGGTTCCGACGGTGAGCGAAAGCACCGCAACCGCTTCCATCACTACAACCCAGTCCAAGTTCACAGGCCAGAAAACAGTGAGGAACAGCCGCAGCAGCAGAGCGAAGCTAGCCGCTTTCGAAGCCACGCTGACGTATGCGCTAATCGGCGTCGGCGCGCCTTCGTACACATCCGGCGCCCACTGATGAAACGGTACCGCCGCGATTTTGAAAAATACTCCGGCGGCGACCGTGCCGAGAGCTAAGACCGTGAGTACGTCGCCGTGCCCGAACCGCGAAGTGCGTTCGGCGACCGCAGTAGCAATCACTTGCAGGTTCGTCGAGCCGGAGATCCCGTACAAAATTGAGAAGCCGTACGCCAGGATGCCGGAGCTGAAGGCCCCGATCAGAACGTACTTCATCGCCGCTTCGTTGGATTTGCGATCGCGCCGCAAAAACCCGGTAAGCACGTAAAAGCTGAGGGCCATGGTTTCCAGCGCAACGAACAGCACGATCAGGTCGTTGCCGCATGCAAGAAACATCATTCCCACGGTGGCAAAAAGCATCAGGGCGTAGTACTCGCCGTGCTGCTCGCGCTCGATTTCCATGTATTTCACGGAAATCAGAATCACGAGCGCGGTGGAGGCCAGAAAAATAAATCCAAAAAAAATGAAGAACGGATCGATGATGATGGAATTGCCAAACGCCGAATAGGATTGCCCGCCCATGCCCCTCAGCATCACTACGAGCGAAGCGGCGCTCATAATCACGCCGACCATGGCCGTCAACGAATTCCAGGATTTCTCGCCTTTCATCAGAAAGAAATCCAGAAGCAGAGTACCGAGGCCGAAGCATGCGAGAACCGTCTCCGGCAAGATGAAAACGAAATCCCGGCGCGTTTGCTCGAAAACGTCTTGCCAGGGAACCTGAAGCATCTACCTGACCTCAGCCGGTGAAGAAGTTGATGAAGGCACGAGCGGTGCCTTCGCCAGAGGCACCTTCGCGGGAAGGGCCATCGAAATCGGGGCTTCCGCCTCCGCAGCGGCAGGTGGAGTCAGCGCAGGCGCCGAGTAGTAGCCGGGATGCACGCGCTCCACCAGCTCGTGCACGGGCTTATCGAGAACATCGAACAGCGGCTTGGGGTAAATTCCGATCCAGAACGCCAGAGCGACGAGCGGAAGAAGCGTTGCGTATTCGCGGGCGTTCAAGTCGGGCAGATGTTCGTTCGCAGGATTGGTTATATTTCCGAACATCACCCGCTGGTAAAGCCAGAGCAGATATGCCGCGCCCAGTATTACGCCCAGGACGCCCCACGCCGCCCATTGCCAGCTCACTTCAAACACGCCGCGCAGAATCGTGAATTCACCGATGAATCCATTCAATAGAGGCATGCCCAGCGAACTGAGCGTTACGATCAGATAAACAGCCGCGAAATTCGGCATGGGCGTCGAGAGCCCGCCAAATTCCGAAATCAAACGAGTATGCCTGCGCTCGTAAAGCACGCCGACAATCAAGAACAGCGCGCCGGTGGAAATCCCGTGGTTGATCTGCTGGATGATGCTGCCGGAAAGGCCCAGCGGCGTGAGGGCGAAAATTCCCAAGGTGCAGAATCCCATGTGGCTCACCGAAGAGTAGGCGATGAGCCTCTTCATGTCTTTCTGCATCATGCAAACCAGAGCGCCGTAGACGATGCCGATCAAGGACAGCACGATAATAATCCAGCGGTATTTCACCGTCGCATCGGGAAACATGGGCACGGAAAATCGCAGGAATCCGTAGGTACCCATTTTCAACAGGACGCCGGCCAGGATAACCGAACCTGCCGTGGGGGCTTCGGTGTGCGCGTCCGGCAACCAGGTGTGAAACGGAAACATCGGCACTTTGATGGCGAAAGCGAAAAAGAATCCCCAGAACAGCCACTTCTGCAGCCATCCGTATTGCGCCGTAAACGGATGAATCAAAATTTCTCTGATATCGAACGTGCCGCGGTAGTAGTAAATCGCCAGAATCGCCAGGAGCATCAGCACCGATCCGGCCAGCGTATAGAGGAAAAACTTTATCGCCGCGTAGAGCCGCCGCTCGCTGCCCCATACGGCGATCAGGAAATACATGGGGACCAGCATCACTTCCCAGAAAACGTAAAAGAGCACGAAATCAAGCGACATGAAAACGCCCAGCATGCCGGTCTGCAGCAGCAAAAGCAGGATGTAATATTCCTTCTCTCGTTTTTGGATCGCCGACCAAGACGACAGAATCGCGATCGGGCCGAGCACGGTAGTCAGCATCACCAAAAGGAAACTCAGACCATCGATTCCCAGCGTAAAGTGCGCGCCAATCGAACGAATCCACAAGCTATCGGTGACAAACTGGAACCGCGGCGCGTTCATGGCGGAATTGAAACGCCACAGAAGCGGCAGAGATACGAGCAGCCCCAGAAAGCCGAAGATATTCCCCATCCAGCGATGCAGATCGGGCCGCTCGCGCGGAATGAACAGCATCAAGATCGCGCCCACCATCGGCGTAAATAAGATCGTGCTTAAAATGTGGCTATCGGAGAAAAGCATCCATTCCCTCGCGTTCTTGCCTTAACGTATCGCGTGATGCGCGACGTAAAAGTAGTACCCGAAAAATCCAATCAAGCCGAGCACGATCAGCAGCATGTAACTCTGCACCAATCCGTCCTGAATCATCCGCACCGGATAACTGAAAAGCCAAACGATGCGCGCGCCAAGCCGCACGGAGCCGTCCACAATCCAGGTATCCCACCAAATCGAAACGTTTGAGATAAATCGCGTCAGCCAGCCTGCGCCATTCACGCCGACGCCGTCTATCACGTTCCGGTCGAACGCGCCGAGCGCCAGTCCCAGGTCTTTCGCGCGATTCACGAACATCGCGTCGTAGAGTTGATCCACGTAATATTTGTTGTAAACGAGCCGATAGAAGCCGCCAAAAGCTTTTGCAATCTTCGCGGGCAGGTCGGTGCGCTTCACGTACAAATACCACGCAAACAAAATCCCCAAAATGACCAGGCCCTCGGACAGCAGCATCAGGTGTAACTCACCGAGACGGAGAGCTGGCGCCTTTCAGCGGCTCCATGCGCGCCTCGTGCGGCACAGCGACTACGGTCGAGAGGAAATTGATGAAATGGCTGTTGCCGCCAAATATTTCAGGCCAGCTAACCCATCCGCCAACGATGGAAAGCGCCGCCAAAATCACCAGCGGGACCAGCATGGATTTCGGCGATTCGTGAATGTGATGTTCGGCTTCATGATCCACGCGCGACGTTCCATGAAAAGTCATGAAAATCAGGCGGAACATGTAAAACGCGGTCATGCCCGCGGTGAAATATCCGATGGCCCAAAGCAGCGCGTCTTTCTCATATGCTTTTCCGAGAATCAAATCCTTGCTAATGAATCCGGCAAACGGGAAAATTCCGGCAATGGCCAGCGCGGCGATGAGCATGGTCCAATACGTGATGGGAATCTTTTTCGAAAGCGCGCCCATTTTCCGCATGTCCTGCTCGCCCGAAACCGCGTGAATCACGCTGCCGGCTGCGAGAAAGAGCAAGCCTTTGAAAAACGCATGCGTCATTAAATGGAAAATTCCGGCGGTGAATGCGCCCACGCCGCAGGCCAAAAACATGTAGCCGAGTTGCGAGATGGTGGAATAGGCCAAAACTTTTTTGATGTCGTTTTGCACCACGCCCATCGACGCTGCAAATAGCGCGGTTACCGCGCCGACCAGCGCCACCACTCCCATCGCTTTCGGCGAAAGCTGATAAATCGCGTTGGTGCGCACAACCATATAGACGCCCGCGGTGACCATGGTTGCGGCGTGAATCAATGCGCTCACCGGTGTGGGGCCTTCCATCGCGTCAGGCAGCCAGACGTAAAGCGGAATCTGCGCCGATTTTCCCGTGGCGCCCACAAATAAGAGCAATGCAATTGCTGTAATTCGAGGATCACCGATCGCGAAGCCGCCGGCAGCCAGCGCCGGTCCAATGTCCGTGAATCGAATGGTGCCAAGCAGAGCAGAGGTCAGAAAAATACCCAGAAGGAAGCCCGCGTCACCGACGCGGTTGACGATGAAAGCCTTCTTCCCGGCATCCGATGCCGACTTCTTATGGAAATAGAATCCGATCAAGAGGTAGCTGCAGGTGCCCACGCCTTCCCATCCGACAAAAAGAAGGAGGAGGTTATTCGCCAGCACCAGCATCAGCATCGAAAACATGAACAAATTCAGGTAACCGAAGAAGCGGTAGTAGCCGCCTTCGTGTGCCATGTAGCCGGTGGAGTAAATGTGAATCAGGAATCCGACGCCGGTGACGACGAGGATCATCACGCAGGACAGCGGATCGATCTGGAATCCCCAGTCGGCGACAAATTTCGCGAGCCTGCCATCGAGCATGTGATACGGCACGGCGGGAATCCACTCGAATAAAACTTTCGTCGCGACGCGCTCGGCCGAAGGCTTCGCAACAATCTGGAAAAAAGCGCCGACGGAAAAGATGAACGAAACGAAGACGCTACCCGAACACAGCCAGCTCACGATGTTATTGCTGAGCCGCCGGCCGTAGAAAAGCATTACCGCCGCCGTCGACCAGCGGGAACATGCGGGATCAGCCATATGTGGTCGAGGAAAAATGGCTGCGCGTTCATGCGGCGTCCTTCACCATTTCAGCATGTCCATTTCGTCGGCGAGCAGCGTCTCGCGGTTGCGGAAAAACGCCAAGATGATGCCCAGCCCAACGGCGGCTTCCGCGGCTGCGTCGGTGATCACGAATATCGCGAAGACCTGGCCATCCACAGTGCCGAACATGTGCGAAAAGGCGACCAGATTGATATTCACTGCGTTCAAAATGAGTTCGATGGACATTAAAATAATGATCACGTTCCGCCGCGTCAGCACGCCGATCACCCCGATGGTGAAGAGCGCCAGACTGAGCCAAAGATAATGATCCACGGGAACCATTACACCCTCCGCTTCGCCATCACCACCGCGCCAATCATCGCGACCAGCAGCAAAATTGACGCAATTTCGAAAGGCAGCATGAAGTGGCCAAAAAGCGCGTCAGCGACTGCTTCTGTATTCTTCGGCAAAATCTCCGGAACGCTGGCCTGCGGGAAAAGCGATTTTTGACCCATCTTTATCGCGAGAAATATCTGCGCGCCCAAGCGCCAGCGCCAGCACTCCCGCCACAAATCGCTGCCGGTTGAACTGATACTGCAAAAGCGAGACGTCCAGATTTACCAGCATGATCACGAAAATGAAAAGAACCATGATCCCGCCGACATACAGGATCACCTGCACGATGAAAAGAAATTCAGCCTGAAGCAGCAGAAAAACTCCGGCCGTCGCGAGCAGCGTGGTAATCAAATAAACCGCGCCATGCACCACATTTCGCCGCGTCACCATCAGGATCGCGGAGACCACCGCGAGCGCGGCGAAGAAATAGAACAAAATTGAGTTCAAGAGCATTTATTCGCCTTCCGCCACCGGTACCGCGCTGTCGACCTGGTCGTTCTTCGCGAGCCACATGGCCACTGCCAGCGTCACTACGATCGCGAGAATGCTCGTTATCCTTAAACTCCAACCCCATTCCCGGCTGATCAGCAGCGCCGTCGCCATGGTGATCAAGTTAACCAGCGCCAGCGGGATCAAAAATCGCCACCCAAGACGCATCAATTGATCGAAGCGGTACCGCGGAAACGTAAACCGAAACCACAAAAAGCAATAAAGGTACGCGAACACCTTGGCCATGAACCAGAACGCGCCGTGGACGCCTTGCAGCACCGGCCGGGGACGCAAACAGCGCGCCAGCCAAAATGCCGGCAATAGCCAGGCATAATCCGCCGACGAGCGCCATCACGAGTTTCTGAATTTTCACCGGCTGCTTCGGCGCCAGAAAAAAACAATACGCCGCAACGCCAAGAACCAGCAGCGACGGCAGCGCATCCAGCAATTCGATAGGCGTGCCCGGCAGATGGTCGTGGAAGCTCGCGAACGGCCGCAGCCAGCCGCCTAGAAAGAGCGTGGTAGCGATTCCGGCAACAATAATCATGTTGGCGTATTCAGCCAGAAAATAAAGCGACCAGCGAAAGCCGCTATATTCCGTCATGTAACCGGCGACCAGCTCTGATTCCGCTTCGGGCAAATCGAAGGGAGCGCGATTCGTTTCCGCAATCGAGCCGACCATATAGATGAAAAATCCGATGGGCACGTAAAAGATGAACCACATGCCCTGGTCGTACTGCGCCATTACAATGTCTCTCATCGAAAGCGAACCGGCCAGCAAGAGCGCGGAAATCAACCCAAGTCCCGCAGCCGTTTCATAGCTGACGAGCTGCGCGGCGCTGCGCAGAGCTCCGAGCAGCGAGTAGTGGCTGTTGGAAGCCCATCCGCCGAGAACGATGCCGTAAATACCCAGCGAGCTGACGGCCAAAATGAAAAGCAGCCCGATGTTCAAGTCTGCGATCTGAAATGCCGGACCGATGGGCAGCGCGGCATAAGCGAGCAGCGCCATCGTGACGCTCACGAGCGGAGCAAGCCAAAACAGCAGCCGGTCCGCTTTCTCGGGGATGATGTCTTCCTTCAGAAGCAGTTTCACGGCGTCGGCGATTGGCTGCAGCAATCCATGCGGACCAACGCGCATCGGTCCCAGCCGCGCTTGCATATCCGCCATTACTTTTCGTTCCATCAGAACGATGTAGCCGGCCAGAAGCGGAAGCACCGCGACGATGACAACGGCGTAGAGCACGGGCAAAACCAGCCGCATGATCGATGGCGTAATAAAATGGCTCATTACCGGTCCACTTCCCCGAGCACAATATCAATCGTGCCAATGATAGCCACCACGTCCGCCACCAGCGAGCCGCGCGCCATTTTGTCGAAGGCCTGTAGATTAATAAATGACGGAGGCCGCACCCGCACGCGATAGGGCTGCGTGGTTCCGTCGCTCACGATGTAGTAACCGAGCTCGCCTTTCGGCGCTTCGATCGAGTGATACACCTCGCCCGGCGGCGGCTTCAGAACTTTTCCGATGCGCGCCATGATCGGCCCGCTGGAATATTCTCGATGCCTTGCAGGCAGATGAGCCGGGATTGGCGCATTTCTTCCATGCGCACCACGTATCTGTCGTACGTGTCGCCGGTTTCGCGCGTGGGGATTTCGAACTTGTATTGATCGTACGCAGCGTAAGGCATGGCTTTGCGCAGGTCCCATTTCACGCCGCTGGCCCGCAGCACCGGCCCTGTAACTCCCAGTGCGATAGCGTCCGCGGCCGAAAGGATTCCGACGCCCTTCGTCCGTCCAACCCAGATGCGATTCTCGGTAAGCAACGTTTCGTACTCGTCGATTCGGTGCGTGAAATCATCGCAGAAGCGCTTCACATCCTGCTCGAAGCCGTCGTACGTCTCGTACTGCAATCCGCCGATGCGAAACGCGTGTGTAGTCAGGCGCGCGCCGCAATATTTTTCGAAGATCTTCAGAATTTCTTCGCGCTCGCGGAAGCAATAAAAGACCGGCGTGAGCGCGCCGATATCGAGGGCGTGCGTTCCAAGCCAAAGCAGGTGGCTGGCAATTCTCTGCAACTCGGTCAGGATGGTGCGGACCACGCGCGCGCGCAGCGGAGCTTCCGCTCCCAATAATTTCTCGACCGCCTCGCAATATCCCAGGCCGTTCGACACCGCCGCGACGTAGTCCATGCGGTCCACATACGGCGCGAACTGCTGGTAGCTGCGATGCTCCGCGATTTTTTCCACGCCGCGGTGCAGGTAGCCGATGATGCATTCGGAATCCACCACGCGTTCGCCGTCGAGTTTCAGCTTCACGCGCAGCACTCCGTGGGTGGAAGGGTGCTGCGGCCCCATATTCAAAATGATTTCGTCGGCTCCCAGCACAGTGGTGCTGACGTTTGTAAGTTCGGTCGTGCGCGGGTCGCTCATTTGTTTATTGGCCGCTCTCGATACCCAGGTTCTCGCGAACCCAATCCGTATCCTGCTTCAATATGTCGTAATCCTTGCGCAGCGGATGTCCCTGCCATTCATCCGGCATCAAAATGCGGGTCAGCTTGGGATGGCCCTCGAATACGATTCCGAACATGTCGTAACATTCGCGCTCGAGCCAGTTCGCCGCCGGCCAGATTTCGCACACGCTCGGCACGGGTTCGTTTTCGCCGGCATGCGCTTTCAGGCGCACGCGCTCGTTCTTGGCGAAGGAATACAGAATCAAAACCACATCGAATCTTTTTTCGCGCTTGGGCCAGTCCACTGCGGTTAAATCCACAAGCATGTCGAATTTTTCGTCGTCCCGGCAATAACGCGAGATTTCGCGAAGTTGCTCCGCTGCGATCGTCACGATGGCCTGCTTGCGATCGAGCGTGGCCTCGCGTATGGCATCGCCGAAACGCGCCTTCAGCCTCTGCACAAGTTCGTTATCAAGAGGCAAGGGCTTCGGCGGCGCTTCTTTCGCAGGAGGTGCGGCGGCCTTGGGCGCAGCAGGAGCAGCGGGCGCGGCTGGTTTTTCAACCGGCGCGCCTGGAGCAACAGGTTTGCTTTCCGCCCCGGTTGCGGGCGGTTTCGAAGCTGGATCTTTTTCCGAAGGGTCGTTGGCCATCGAGTCGATTTCTACACTTGCCGCCGGTATTCCAAAAGCCGCCGGCAGCCCGCCTTTTTAACACACCCCAAAAAACAGCGTCAATCAAGTTGAGAATCTAATTCGCTGCGATTGTCCGTGCACCAGGACACAGGAAACGCCGGATCCACCCTCACACCCAATCGAGCGCGCCCTTGCGATAAAGCCAAACGTAGCCCACCAGCAGAATGCCCAAGAAGACAAGCATGGTTACCAGGCCGTATGCGCCCAACTGGCTGTACTTTATCGCCCAAGGAAACAAAAATATCGTTTCCACATCAAAAATAACGAACAATATCGCCACAATATAAAACCGCACCGAATAACGACCGCGCGAACTCCCCTCCGGCGGCACGCCGCACTCATAGGGCTCCAGCTTTGCGCCCGTAGCACGCATCTCCGGCCGGATGAATTTGAAAATAATCAGTGTGACAGCGGGAAAGGCCGCGGCGAGGACTGCGTAGATCAGAATCGGGATGTATTGGCTCGGCATCTCCGAATCGAGAGCGTCATCCTAGCACACCAGTCGAGCCCCAGCCAGTGTCATCGCGGAAAATCTAAAAAGTTCTATTGCTTCCCCTTCAACTCCGCGGGCCAGTTGATCACGAGGGCCGCGGGCGTAATCGTCTGGTTCCCGGCGGGCACGAGAACCAGGAGCCTGCCGTCTGGCGCCGCAGTGATTTCACTCACAGCGCCAGTGGATGCCGAATAGACTTTCCTGGGCACGCCCGGCCTTGAATGGACTCTGACTCTCGATCGGCACGGCAATTACGCTGCCGCCTGCGTCGATGTAGTACAGCGTTTTCCCGTCATGACTCCAAGCCGAGAAGTGAACGGGTATTCCGCTGGTCAATCCCTGGTCGGAGACCTGCCACTTCATTCCCGGCCCAGGAAATTCGGTAACGTAAAGTTCCGGCCGTCCAGACTCGTTCGAACTATACGTAAGGAGTTTCCCACTGGGGGAGAGATTGCCGGCGTATTCGACGGCGGGCGTTTGAATCATTGGCGCGAGCTTGTGTTCTCCGGCGGCCGCCAAGGTCTCCACGTCCTGGCCCGTTTTCGGATTCTGGACCGTCAGGATGAGTGTTTGGCCGTCCGCAGTCCAGTCGGTGGGATATTTCGAGATTTGATCCGGGGCGACTAATTGTTCCGCGACATTGCCTTGCAGAAGGATCTTGCGAATCTCAAAACCGTTGGCGAGCGAGACTGCACACTCGCTCCATCCGGCGACCATACGGCGAAAACTGCGCCTTCCGGATCAAATGTCGCTCGGGAAGGGCTTCCACGCTGCGAGTCAATTAGCCACAGATCTCTTTTTACCCCCGGTTGCGCACGCGAGTGACCAGGATCCGCTGTCCGTCCGGCGAAACAGAGGCGCCGGAATAGTAGTCGGGTTCGCCAAGCTTGCCGGCTTCCCCGCCGTTCCGGTCGAGCCAGCTCATCTGGTACTTCGGTGAATAGTCCGGCCGATAAACGAGTCCGCCAGTCTGCGAAACGGAAAAGTTTCCCAATGATTTTCCGATCGAGAATTCCACCTGGCCCGCCATTGGAACCGGCACGCCACGGACGGCCTGATGATCCGGGTCAAACGGTTGGGCCACCAGATTTCCGTCCGTAACATAAAGAATATATCCGCTGGAATAAACGGCATTGGACTTCGCCGGTAAAAACACGTGGCTGTCTGTTGAATCCAGCGATCCGACGCCCACGCCATCGTCCGTGGTGAATAAAAAGTGTTTGCCGTCGGGCAGGAAGCTAGGCCACCGATGGCTTTGTAATGCGGCCGATTGCTTAACAGCAGTTACCGCCGCCGGAGTGCCGCCGCTATCCGGAATCTTATATAGCGGCTCTTTGAGGCCTGGCGTGAATACGATTACGCCAGACTGATTCCAGGTGCCGCCGCGGCCCGCCGGTGCATCGCAAAGAACCTGGACTACTCCGCCTGTCGGCTGGTACGCGCTTCAGTTTTGAGTCGGCGAAGAAAGCGAGATTTCGGCCATCGCCGGACCAAAATGGGTACGAGGCGCCGTCCGTGCCTTGCAAAGGCTGCGTGGTCCCGGAACTCAGCAGTGCGCACAAAAAGAAGCTGCTTGCGCTGGCCCTCCGCGACGAAGGCG
Source organism: uncultured Acidobacteriota bacterium (assembly GCA_963830375.1). Taxonomy (GTDB): domain Bacteria; phylum Acidobacteriota; class Terriglobia; order Acidiferrales; family UBA7541; genus Palsa-295. The sequence continues at coordinate 219,543 of CAWHMJ010000001.1, read as the reverse complement.
ATGGCGGATCCGTCCGGCGAGATCGCAAACTGGTTGTCCTTGCCTATGCTTCCGAATTCATATCCCTCCGGCGGATTCATCTCCGCATGAATCACCGGCGTGGGCTGGGAGGCTTTGCGCGCGAAAAACAGCGAGCCGGCGATACCTGCCGCGGCAATAATTCCGACCGCAGCTAACAGTATCTTCCAGGTCCGCTCGCGGGTCTTTCGTTGCGCAATCACGGGCGCAGGGACACCAGCCAGCGAGCCTGCGCTGGAAATCCAAACTAACTCCCGCTTCAGATCACCGGCACTTTGCCAACGATCGTCCGGATCCTTTGCCAGGCACGTGGTGACGATGCGTTCCAGCGCCGGAGGCACCAGAGGCTGCAATTCGCTAATTGGCCGAGGCTGCGCTTTTAGTATTTCCGCGATCAAGCTCGCTTGGCTTTTCGCCGGAAATGCCTTTTGTCCCGTGGCCATCTCATACAGCGTGGCGCCAAATGAAAAAATGTCGCTGCGCGCGTCGGCCTCGCCGCCCTCGAGCTGTTCCGGCGGCATGTACTGAAGCGTGCCGACAATCGTGCCCTGCACCGTCAGTTGGTTGCCGCGCGAACTTCCCGGCAACGGCTGGGTTACTGTCGGCGAACTCGACATATCGCTCACGGCCGGCGCCGCACCCTTCGCCAAGCCGAAATCCAGCAGTTTCGCGCCCGCTTTCGTGAGCATCACGTTGCCCGGCTTCAGGTCGCGATGGATCACTCCTTGGCGATGCGCTTTCTCCAGCGCCTCGCAAACCTGGATGGCCACGCGCAGCAGTTCCGGCGTCGGCATCGGGCCCTGCTCGATGCGCTTGGCGAGCGTCTGGCCCTCCAGATATTCCATGACGAGAAAATCCGTGCCGTCCTGTTGGCCGATGTCGTAGAGCGCGCAGATATTGGGGTGATTGAGGCTGGAAACCGCGCGTGCCTCGCGCTCGAAACGCTGGCGAACTTCCGGCGTATCGGCCAAATGGAGGGGCAAAATCTTCAGGGCCACGGTGCGGTCGAGCCGCGTATCTTTCGCGCTATAGACTTCGCCCATTCCGCCGGCGCCGATAGGTGCGATCACTTCATAGGGACCCAAACGCGTTCCGGCAGTGAGTGCCATTTGCGAGGGATTATACGCGAGCCGAGTGGAGCAGCAAGGAACAAAACTTCCCGGTGTTACGAGGATTCGGAATCGTGGCGCGCGCCATGAAGGATCGCGACCGCATGAGGCAGCAACTCGGCGATAGCATCGAGCGATTCGATGGCCCCGCGCGGGCTGCCCGGAAGATTAATGATGATTGTCGCGCCGCGAATCCCAGCGACCGCGCGGGACAAAATCGCGCGAGGAACTTTCTTGGCGCCCTCCGAACGCATATGCTCGGAAAAACCAGGGATTAGCCGCTCAGAGACTGCCATCGTCGCCTCGGGCGTCACATCGCGCGGGCCTAGGCCGGTTCCGCCGGTCGTGAGAATCACGTCCACGCTTGCCGCTCCCGCCATTTCTTTTAAGAGTGTCTCAATCGCAGAGCGATCGTCTCGCAACACCGTGGACGCCACAATCTGCCAGCCAAGTTCCTTACAACGGTTTACAACCGCCGGTCCCGAGCGGTCTTCCTGCTTTCCGCTACTTACGGAGTCGCTGATTGTCACGACGGCAACACGCATGGCGAGGTTTGCGACTAACTATCCTTCGGTTACTTCCGCGTCTTCATCAGAGGACTGATGTTGCTCTTCGTCGATCAACCGCAGCGCTTCCATCAGCAGACCGGTTGTGGTGCGAGAAATCGTCGAGCGCGAGGGAGCCACATTGAAATCAATTTCAAATTCGCCGTCGGTCCAACGCACCGCCTGAAACACAGCCGCTTCGCCTTCAAGAGAACCGAATCGCGCGTCCTTGCACTGCCCCGCGGAAAAGAACAGCTCGCAAGTTTCTTCGCCCCGGCGGATCGAGAGCTGGCATGATTTCTGTCCCATTTCGAGCGACTGCATCAAATCCATGATGCTCATTTCTTCCAGCCGACCTTGAATCACGCCCGGCCGAACCTGCCGCTTCTGCAATTTTTCAAGCTGCAGGCGATCTACCACTTTCTTCGCCCGCCGCACCAGATCCTTCACGAAAAACGGTTTGGGAATAAACTCCTCGACGCCTTCGACGATGGGCCGCAGTTTCTCTTCGATGTCACCCCGGCTGGCCAGAAAAATGAAAGGAATCAACTTGGTCTGTTGCCGCGTGCGAAGTTTTTCGTAAAGCTGGCGGCCATCGAGTCCCGGCATGCGGTAATCGCACACCACCAGGTCCGGCGGATCATCCACGATTTTCAATAGCGCATCGGCGCCATCAGCAGCCGCCCTCGCGTCGCAGTGCGGCATCAGGCCCTTCATCAATAGGTCGAGTATCAGCGCGTTGTCGTCGACCACCAGGACTTTTACTCCCTTCCCCGGTGTCATCGCTTTACACGCTTTCCTTTGCGATTGTAATCGCCGCTGTGGCCGCCCGATTTTTTGACAAGATAGAGTTCGGTAATTTCCATGCCCCGTTCCAGAGCCTTGCACATATCGTATATCGTCAGTGACGCGACCGCCGCAGCTACCAGCGCTTCCATCTCGACTCCGGTCGGCCCCGTGGCAGTAGCCTCGGAGGTAACCTCAATTCCATTCTGGCACAGCTTCGCACTCACATCCACGTGCGTCAATGCCAGGGGATGACAAAGTGGAATCAGCTCCGCCGTGCGCTTGGCGGCCGTTATACCCGCGATTCGAGCGATTTCCAGCGGATTGCCCTTCGGGGATTTCAGCCGCCGTATGCTGGCGATTGTCGCGCGCTGCATGCGAATGAATGCGTGGGCCACAGCGGTGCGCGATGTTGCGGCCTTGGCGGTCACGTCCACCATTCGCACGCGCCCGGCCTTGTCATAGTGCGAGAGTTTTTTTTCAGACGCCCGCCTTCTGGGGCGATTAGAACTTGAGGCGCGCATTAGGAACTCTCCCGCCCCCCGGGTCTTAACACCCGAATCTTACGTTCCGTTGCAACAACAAAACATCCAATCCAGTCGCTAGCGTTTTCCTTTTGAAACAATCCCTCTATGCGCTCAAGCAAATTTCTCCGGTTCGGCGAGTGCAGGCGGATGAGCAAAAGACCGTGATGGGTACCGGGAGCAAAACGTCGCGTATCTGAGAAGTCCATGTCTTGAGTGATCAGGAATCTTTCTTCATGTTGAGCCGCCGCCCAAATTTCAGAATCAGCACGGCCAACGAGTTCTTCTTCGTGAGCTGTGTGCACATCGTGACCGGCATTTTTCAGCAGGATTGCAAGCCGAACGGGAAGATTCTCGTCCAGCTTGATCTTCATTGAATATTTGGAACCGCAGGCAAAGGCAAATCTTCTTCGGCGGAGGCGGCTGCGAATGCGATAGCGGCCTGTACGTCCTCCGCGTTCAAGCTCGGGAAATCAGTAAGAATTTCTTCGACACGGTCGCCGTCAGCCAGGCTGGCCAGCACGGTACGCAAGGTGACCCGCGTCCCAAGGAAGACCGGCTCTCCACCGCAAATCTTGGGGTCCCGCCTGATTCTTTTTAAGTACGTCTTTCGCGATTTCCACCAGCTGCCGCCACGATGTTTCTCCCGTAGATACCATCATATCATTGGTTAATACTGTGGATTCTCCAATACGCTGGATGTAGTTATGTCGCACAAGCTCCTAAAAGAGGCCGCGTCGCGGCAGAATATCGGCCATTTCGCCGGCTTCGAGCCTTAACTTCGATTCGTGCACCACCAAAAAACAATTGCCGCGAACCACGGCCCCGATATCTCCGGATCCCTCCCAGTGCAATACTTCCACCGTCGGCTCTCCGCCCGGCCACTTCACTCGCGCTGGAACAAAATGCGCGAGAGGTGGTTTTTCGTCCACTGGATGCGCAAGCTTGGCTTTGAGCAAGTGGAGCGAACCCGGCGGATGACCGCCGAGCAATTCTATCGCCGGCACTACTAGCAGTTCGAATGTAACCATGGTCGAAACCGGATTCCCCGGCAGACCGAATACCGGTTTATCGTGGCACATACCGAATACGGCAGGGCGTCCCGGCCGAATCGCCAGCGCATCAAAGAAAAATTCCACGCCAATCTCTTTTAATACTTGCTCAACGTGATCGTATTTGCCCACCGATACGCCACCGGTCAAAATCACGATGTCGGCTTTCAGCGCCTGCTCAATGCGGGCGCGAAGTTCGGATACATGATCGGGCGCAATCCCCTGCACCACCGGTTCGCCGCCCGCGAGCGCAACTTGCGCGGCCAGCGATATGCTATTGCTGTTGCGAATTTGAAATCGCTGCGGCGACTGACCCACAGAAATTACTTCGTCACCGGTCGAGAGAATCGCGACACGCGGTTTCTTCGCTACTAAAACGCTCGATCGCCCTACCTGCGCGGCCATCGCAAGTTCGGCATATCCCAGGCGCTTACCGCGGCCGACCACGCTTTCACCTGCTCGCGTCTCCTGACCCTCCAAAACGTAGTGCTGGCCGGCGCGAACGCCGCGCTCAAAAACAACTGAATCGCCTTCGACTGCAGCGTCCTCCTGCATCACGACCGCATTCGCGCCGCGCGGCAGGGGCGCGCCCGTCATGATTTGCACGCATGCGCCCGCCTCCATTTGCCCTGCAAAGGCGTGCCCCGCGCGGCTTTCTCCAATTAATCGCAACCGGGCGCCGGGACGCGCGGCATCAGCGGCGCGCACGGCAAATCCGTCGCGCGTCGAGCGGTCAAATGGAGGATAGTTGCGGTCTGCAATCAACTCCTCGGCCAGGATCCGGCCGAGCGCTCGCGAGGGATTCTCCGCAAATTCGATGATTTCTGTTGCAGGGGGCGCGCTCGTTCGCGCGTGAACGATCTCGATTACTTTCGCGCGTGCTGCTTCGTAGGAAAGCATGGGGGTTTATTACAGCCAGGATGCGAGTTTGGTTCCTCGTGGCACAATTGTAGCATCTCGTTCCGGGCCGGTGGATATCATCCCAATCTCAACCTGTAGCTGGTCGGAGATAAAATTCAAGTAATCGCGGGCCGCCAGGGGCAAACCCTTCACGTCGCGAATTCCCGGGGTGGGCGTCTGCCAGCCGGGCATGGTGTGATATTCAGGCTCGATCTCCGCCAACGTTTCGGTGTCAGGCGGCATTTCCGTCAGGCTCTGTTCCTTTGTAGCGATAGCCGGTGCAGATTTTTATTTCTTTCTGCGCATCGAAGACATCGAGTTTCGTCACCACCAGCGAATCGATACCGCTGAGCATTTTCGCGAAGCGCAAGACTTCCAGGTCCAGCCAGCCGCAGCGCCGCGGACGCCCGGTGACAGCGCCAAATTCCTTCCCGCGTTCGCGCAGCGCCTGCGCGTCCAGATCAGGCATTTCGGTAGGAAACGGCCCGCTGCCCACTCGCGTGGTGTATGCCTTGGTTACGCCCACCACTCCCGTCAGCCTCGTCGGCGCCACTCCAAGCCCCGTGGCCACACCGCCGGATGTCGCATTTGACGAAGTGACGAACGGATACGTGCCGTGATCGATGTCCAGCATGGTGCCCTGCGCGCCTTCAAACAACACGGACTCGCCACTATCCAGCGCACGATTCAACAGCATTCCCGTGTCGGTCACCAGCCCGCGAATATGCGCCGCCAATTCCAGGTATTGCTCCAGCAGCCCCGCCGTTTCCAAAGGATGCCCGTAAGTCGCCTGGCTGATTGCATTCTTCTCGGCGATCACTCGCTCGAGCTTTTCCGCAAAATGTTCGGCATCGAGCATGTCGCAAACGCGAATACCGCGCCGAGCCATTTTGTCTTCGTAGGCCGGGCCGATGCCTCGTGAAGTGGTCCCGATTTTCGCTTCTCCGCGTGCCGATTCCGCGGCCTTATCCATCTCGCGGTGATAGGGAAAAATCACATGCGCGCGATTGCTCAAAAAAAGGCGCCCGCGAACCTCAACGCCAGATTTTTTCAGGTTTTCAAGTTCCGCGACGAGCGCCGCAGGATCCACTACCGTCCCCGCCCCAATCACAGCTTTTTTATCCGGACGCAAAATACCGCTGGGAATTAACTGAAGAATGTACTTATGACCGTCAAAAATAACGGTATGGCCGGCGTTATGTCCCCCGGCGTACCGCGCGGTGTAGTCGAACGAGGAGGCCAGATAATCTACAACTTTGCCTTTGCCTTCGTCGCCCCACTGCGCCCCCACAACGACGATCGCTTTCGTTCGGGCTTTCTCCGTCACTCTCGCTCCCACCCCTCGCCAGACCGCACCTTCCCCTCTCAATCTGAAAAACTTAAGCCTTGCAGGAGGGCATATGCGGCAAACAATGACGCACAATCGTACGCCCCGCTCACGTCCAAACGCAAGCCCAGCGCGCAGTGTGAGACGTCCGCAGATTGAGCCTGGACACTTCGAATACTCGGGCGTGCTCTCGGTTGGAATGACGTTAGTAGCAAAAGCAGTCGCGCGCGTGGTCGTTGACCATGCCGGTAGCCTGCATGAAAGCGTAGCAGATGGTCGTTCCGACGAATCGGAAGCCGCGGCGTTTCAAGTCCTGGCTCATGGCGTCCGATTCGCGTGTGCGCGCGGGTACGCGCCGCGAGGTCGTCCATTTGTTCTTCTTTGGCCGGCCGCCGACAAATTGCCAGATGTAACGGTCGAACGTGCCAAATTCCTTTTGTACCTCGAGGAATGCTTGCGCGTTCGAAATTGCCGCCGAGATTTTCAGGCGGTTGCGCACGATTCCCGCGTCCGCCAGCAGCGCGCGGACTTTTCGCTGGTCATAGCGCGCAATCTTCGCGGCATCGAAGCGGTCAAAAGCGCGGCGGTAATTCTCGCGCTTGTTGAGAATCGTCTCCCAACTCAACCCCGCCTGCGCGCCTTCGAGAATCAGAAACTCAAAAAGCACGCGGTCGTCGTGCACCGGCTTGCCCCACTCTTTGTCATGGTATTCGACCATGAGCGGCTTCTGCGCCCAATGACAGCGCCGCCGCTGCTTGCTTGATTTTGCAATCATAGTGGAATTCTGAAGAGCGGATACGCGTGGTTCATGCCGATTTGCCGCGCGGAGGCATTCTTTGGGCAGCGGAAAGGCAGCTGGGACACAAACAATCGGAATGCCGCGCGCGAAGTTCGCTCAACGTATCTTTATCCAGCTTCAACTGCTCGCACCAGCAACCTACCGCAGACGCGCTGCAAGGAAACTTCTCCCCGCACGCTTCGCAGGTCTTCTGCGTCGGCGGATTCGCAGCGGCTTTTGGGCCAGGCGTGCCGGCGTTCATGTTCGACCGTCTTTGATGGTTACGGATCGCGCTCAGGAAATATGGCGCTGGAGGACTTTCACGATCTGCTCTTTCGGCACGGCTCCCACGAGCTGGTCCGCCACTTGTCCGCCCTTGAAAATGAGCAACGTGGGAATGCCGCGAATATTGAATTTTCCGGCAGCGTTCACGTTCTCGTCCACGTTCAGCTTCACCACCTTCAGCTTCCCCGCGTTCTCGCGCGCAATTTCTTCCACCGTGGGCGAAAGCATGTGGCATGGACGGCACCAGTCCGCCCAGAAATCCACGAGCACCGGCTGTGTCTTGCTGGCTTCAATCACATCTGCGTCAAAGCTTGCATCGCTCACTGCTTGAATGTCTGCCTGTCTCATGTTCTTTGTTTTCCTTGTCGAGCATCACCGGTCAGCGCCAGGCCGACGCCAGTTCAACTCTAGTGTTTAGATGTTCCAGCCACCCGTGGGATTCTAGACCTTTTCGCGGCTTCGTACAGCGTGACATATGCCGCCGCCGAAGTCTTCCAAGAAAAATCCTTGGCCATGCCGTTGTTCTGCACCACTCGCCACCACTTGGGCTGCCGGTAAACTTTCAAAGCCCCCCGCAAGCATTCCAGCAATGCATTCCCATCGTATGCGTCGAATTTGAAACCAGTCCCCTGCTGCGTCTTAACGATCGAAATTCTGTACCGTGTCGTCCAATCCGCCCGTTGCGCGCACCACCGGTACCGTTCCGTATCGCAGGCTATATATTTGGTTCAGACCGCAGGGCTCGTAGCGCGATGGCATCAGAAAGATGTCCGCCCCGGCTTCAATCTTATGTGCGAGTGTATCGTCGTAGGCGATCTTTACACCCACAGACCTCGGATATTTCTCCGCCAACAACTTGAAGAACCTCTCATATTCGGGATTGCCCGTACCCAGCACGACAAGCGATAGGTTCTCCTTCATGATCTCACTCGCCACTTGCGCGATCAGATCGAACCCCTTCTGGTCGGCAAAGCGCGAAACGATTCCAACTACCGGGCGCTCCAAGTCCTCAGGCTTATCCGCGGGCAGCTTAAAAGCATTCAGCAAATCTTTCTTGCAGGCCTTCTTGCCGTCGAGGTTCTGCGCCGAATAATTCTGGGCGATCAAAGTATCCGTGTCCGGGCTCCAGATCGCGTAGTCCACTCCATTCAATATCCCGACCAGCTTGGTCCGCGCGCTGCACGATCACGCCTTCCAGGCCCGCACCATATTCCGGCGTCTGAATTTCTTTCGCGTAGCGGCGGCTCACCGTCGAAAGGTAATCGGCGAAAAGCAACCCGCCCTTCAGGAAGTTTATCTTGCCGTAAAACTCAAGCGCGTCCATAGCGAATAGCTGGGCAGGCAGACCCGCCTTGCGCAGAGCACTCTGTGGAAAGATTCCTTGATACGCAAGATTGTGAATGGTCAAAACGACCGGCAGAGAACGCACCGCCGGATCGGCCGCGTGTTGCGTGCGCAACAGAGCCGGCACCAGCGCGGTTTGCCAATCATGGCAATGAATCACGTCAGGCAGCAGGACGCGCTTTGCAAACTCAATCGCCACGCGGGAAAATTCCGCGAAGCGCTCGGCATTATCCGGATATTCGCCGGACTTGTCACCGTAAGGCTGTTCGCGATCGAAGTATCCGGGATCATCAACGAAGAAATAGCGCACTCCCGCTACCGAATCTCCTTCCGCAATCGAGGGGAACCTTACCTGCTCGCCAAGGGAAATTGTCACACTCGAAACCAGGGTAGAAGTAACCCGATTGCCGTGATAGCGCGGCAGCAGAACGGCCACTTGGTGGCCCATTTCCGCCAGCGCCTTGGGCAACGCTTCCACCACATCGGCCAAGCCGCCGGTCTTTGAGTAGGGGAGTCCTTCCGACGCAACAAATAAAATCTTCATCAGCCCTCGAATGAAAGAAAAACGGTAGCGGAACGATTCTGCCTCGTCAAGCCACTCGGCCGGCCGCGTTTCGAACACGCTGCAGCCAATCTCGTCCGACGATTTGTTCGCATCGCTCTGCGCTGCATTGCTACACTCTGCACCGGCATGGCTCGACAACGCATGGGACAACACTTCCTCGGCGATCCCGCCTGGCGCCAGCGCATTCTCAAGATTCTCTCTCCCGGCGCAAACGAATCATGGATTGAGATCGGCGCGGGACACGGCGAGATGACCCAATTGCTCGCCGGCGACGGCCGCCGTGTCTTTGCCATCGAAGCGGACGCGCGCTTGGCGGAAGATTTGCAGGAAAGAGTGCACTCCCGCGCACCCGAATGGCCCGGCGTCGAGATTATTTCCGCGGACGTCCTCACTTTTGATTTTCAAAAAGTACTGGGCGGCAATTCCAGCATTTACGGCAATCTGCCTTACTACATTACGTCCCCAATCCTGCACCGTTTATTCGATTATGCTTCTCAGATTCAATCGATTCACATCGTGATTCAGCTGGAAGTGGCCGAACGCATCGCCGCGCCGCCGGGCCGCCGTGAATATGGCTATCTTTCCGCGCTGTGCCAGTTCTACACCAAGCCCGAAATTGTGTTGCGGATTCCGCCCGGCGCGTTTCGCCCGCCGCCTCGCGTCAAGTCCGCTCTGGTGCGAATGACCTTGCCCGGCGAACGCGCGCGCCTAAAAGTCACCAATGAGAAGCTCTTTCTGAAATTTGTCCAGGGATGCTTTGGACGGAAGCGCAAGATTTTGCGGAATAATTTGCGGTCCCTTTCCTCCGATCAGAAGATCCAAGAGGCGATGAAGGATTGCGGCCTGCGCCCCGATGCGCGTGCCGAGCAATTGACTCTCGCCCAGTTCGCATCTCTATTCGCCGCTCTTTCCTAGTTGCGGCTTTCCGGATCCTGCAGGTCCTCGATGACCGCCTGAAGCCGGTCCGGGAAGTTAGTCATGATGCCGTCCACTCCCGCGGCAATCATCCTTCGCATCGCTTCGGCGTCGTTCACCGTCCATGTCGCCACTTGCAAATCAGCGCCATGCGCTCTCTGCACGAGATCCGGGGTGATCAGGGAAACCTGCGGACACATTTGCCGCGCGCCCAACTCAAGCGCGTCTTTCACATAGTCCGGTCCGGGTTCATCCGCCAGCAAACCCATCATAACGGATGCATCCACTCGCCGTAGCGCCGCCAGCGTCGTTTGATCGAAAGAAATCACGATGGTTCGCGCGGCATTCTCCGCCTTTTGCAGCGCGGCCACCAGGGAATGGTGCATTCCCCAAGCCGCGTCATATTTCACTTCGAGGTAGAAGATCACGTCATTCTTGCGCGCGAATTCCAAAACCTCTTCCAGCGTGGGGATGCGCTGCCCCATGTATTCGCGGTCGAACCACATACCCGCATCCAGCCGCCGGAGTTCGGCGAGGGTGAAATCGCGCACTGCGCCGCGCCCGTTGGTGGTCCGCTCCAGAGTCGCATCGTGGATCGCGACGAACTGCGCATCGCGCGTCAAATGAAGATCCGTCTCGATGAAACCCGCGCCCAGTTGAACGGCGCGCTCAAATGCCGCCAGTGTATTTTCGGGGGTGTAGCCGGAAGCTCCCCGATGCGCGATGACCCAAGGTTTTCGCATGGACTCTGGTTATCCTAGCAGATAACTCAAGTCCGGCCATTCGCTCCCGCGTGGTGCGTTGTAGAACTTACAACCTAGGCTATCTACATTCAAACACCAAGAAACTCACTTCAATTCCCGCAATCTAGGTCGAGCAGTTCTTAGAGAAACTCTGTCCAGGACGTGCTTCCTCCCATAAACCATGTAGATGCAAATCGTTTCCTAAATAGGACAATGTGTTGCTCGGGGAGGAAACTCGGTCGATTCAGAAGTGTAAATTTTCGAGTTCTCGTCTCCTTCAGCCGCTGCCGAACCGCTAACTTATTTATCTACAATTAGCTAGGGCGCTTATCCATACACGGAAGCATCTGACGCTTTGGTCAGCCGATTGCCCGCACAATATCGCCACTCCCAGGGGCATGCGCGATGTCCAGTTTGAGAACGCAAATGGAGCTCTTACCCGCCCCAGTTCAGGCTATGAACTCGGCCCCCGCGGGCTTCGATCCGGCGCGCGACCTCCCCGAGGGCTTTCTCGAATTCCTGCTGCCCCTGCACCGCTCGTTCACGCCTCGCCAGCGCGATCTGATTGAGAAGCGGTCCGCCACCCTTGCGGCATCCCATGAAGGCCGCCTACCCAATTACTTGCCTCCTTCGCCCGCAACCAAGGACGCCTGGCAAATCGAGCTACCGGCCTGGTGCCGCGATCAGCGCAACCAGATGACCGGCCCGGCAGACGACGCGGAACTCGTGGTGAAGATGCTCAATTCCGGCGCACCCGGTGTCATGCTCGACTTGGAAGATTCCATGGCCAACGTGTGGCCACAGCTCATGCAGGGCGTAACAAATATCCTGGCAGCTTTGCGCGGCGAACTTACTTATTTTGACCGCAAGCGTGACCGCACTGTTGGAATCCAGCCGAGTGACACCGTGATTTCGCTCCGGCCTCGCGGATTGCATCTTCGCCAGGCCAGGATTCTTGAAGGCGAAAAAGTTTGCGCCTCTCTGTTTGACGTGGCACTGATCGCGTTTCAAGTGGACCCTGCTAAGCTCAAACATCCGCTCACTTTTTACATCCCGAAGTCGGAGTCTGCCGAAGAGGCCATGTGGTGGCGCGCTCTTTTTCAGGCCATAGCGCGCTGGAAGGGATGGCCTGCGAACTATATCAAGTGCATGGCGCTCGTTGAATCGCACCCTCTCGCCTATCAAATGGAGGAATTCGCCGGGCATTTGCGTGAACATATCCTAGCGCTAGACCTGGGCCGCTGGGACTACATGGCCAGTCTGATCCATTTTAATTTGCACGATCCGAATTGGGTACTTCCCGACCGCAACACCATCCCGCACGATGTTGCTTTCTTTCAAAACTTGCGCAATCTCTTGCCCGACACTTGCCACAAGCATGGCCTGCTGGCCATCGGCGGCATGACCGCTTTATTCCCCAGCCGGGAAGATGCCGAACTTAACGCGCGCGCCCTGGCAGTTCTCGAAAAGGACAAGAAAAACGAAGCCATGTCCCTGATGGACGGCGCATGGACCGGTCACCCCGATCAGAACGAAATCGCCGTGAAGCAGTTCCCTGCTCCCAATCAACTGAGCGCGCGGCCGGCCAACCAGGACCCGCATCCGGACCTTCGCCCCGTTCCAGCGGGTGTCGGCCAGCGGACTCTTGCCGGCACACGCGCTGCGGTCCGCACTGTGATTCGCTATCGCAACGGCGTGCTCAATGGCCGCGGTGCCAGCTTGCTCGATGGCTATATGGAAGATCTCGCCACGGATCGCATTTACCGCCTTATGATCGCGCAGCGCGTGCGCCACCGCGATGTCGTCACCATTTTAGACGACAACGGTCACGCCATCGCCCACACGCCGGAGCTCATCACCCGCCTGTTCGATGAAGAGCTCAAGCGCATCGTTGGCGAGCTGCCGGCCGGCACGCCCGAGGACGTGATCGAGCGATACACCCAGGCGCGGATTTTGAGCGAACGGATGATCGTCACGGAGGAGTTCAATCCTCAATGATGTCGTTCGAGAAAGTGCGCAAGTGTGTTAGCTTGCGAGCGCTCGAAGAAGCAGCAGCAAAGATAGTTTGACGCAAGAGCAACAGGGTCTGTCGAAGCAATTAAAGCCGCACGGGGAACGGGCGGCTTTGAACTGAGGAATTCGACGGCAGCGGCCCTCGACCGTTCCGGTAGTCTTTGGGACTCTTCGCGCTCACCCCGCAGGGTGAAGGAGCGCGCAGAGCTCGACTGCCGAAGCGGTTCGCGCTAGGGAGGGGGAACGTGGCGCTGTTCGTTTTGTTTATCGTAGGCGTTGTGGTGGTACAAACCTGGGTGGACTGGCGCGAAGCCCGAAAGGGCTGGGTGCTGCCGGAATGGGCGAAAGGCGTGGCTCTGGCAGGCGCCCTCGGCGCTCTTCTTACCGCTGCGATGTCGTCGGTTTCGTTTTTGATGCAGGATCCAGCGGGAGAGTGGAGCGGCGGCGGATTGGGTTCCGGCTTGTTCTGGCCGGAACTGGGCTTCTTGCTTTGTGGCGTGGCCGTTATCGTCTTCGCCGTGCGGAAGAAGCGAATGCGCATGCTGCTGGCCCTGTCCGCGATGCTGATAGCCGCCTTTTGGCTTGGCATGGCGTTGTCCTCATAATCGCATCCCTCTTGGGCTCTTTAACGGCACGGCCGCTTGCCGCGAGCGTCCGTCCCGCACTTCTCCGCCATTTGCCGCCATTCGCCGGTAATCAGCCGCCATTCGCCGAAAAAGTGAAGACCCGCTTCCGGTTTGCCTCTAGTCTCGCCCTATGGACAGCAACAAAGTTCAGGCGGGAGACGAGAACATGACAAACGCGAATCGGCACACGCAATCGACGGCTTCAATTTCCGGCTCAGCAGCTATATCGGCGGCGGCCACCGTATTCGTGCTGGTTGGCCTGGTGTTCCAGGGCGTTGAGCTGGGCTACGGCCACATCGCCCCCGGGCAATTTTTGGCAATTTTCCGTACTCGCGACGAACATTTGGAATATCCTCTCGCTGCACATGAATATCTCCACGCTGCAGGAATTTTGCCGATTCTGGCCGCTGCTCCTCGTGGGCTTCGGCATTGCCATCATGCTGGCCACTCGGGAAAACCGTTCTCGTAGTCTTTCAGGCAGCGGCAAAGAAGGAAACCATGGGGTTGTGTAACTCTAGGCGCTTTAGCTGGAGCCTTACTCTCGGCTTACTTATCGCCGCCGCCGGCGTCATCCTTCTGCTCGACCAGCAGGGCATTATTGACGCCAACAGAGTCTTTCAATATTTCTGGCCCATGCTTTGCATTTCATTCGGATTGGTGAACCTGTTTCAAACCGGCGGCCGGCGCATCTGGGGAATCATTCTGCTCGTAATCGGTGTCCTTCTCTTGTTCGATAGTTTGGGTTTCGCGCACGTCGGGTTTCAATCCATCTGGCCCGTGATCATCATCGCCGTCGGCGGGTTGATGGTCTGGCAAGCGATCGCTCCTCACTCCAACCCGCTGAGCGGACAAGCGGATACTTGGCGCGAGCGGCTAAACCAGTGGCGCAAGGGCGATTCATCGGACTCGACTTCAATCACGTTGCAGTTCTTGGCGGCTTCAAGCGGCGCAGTAACCGCGAAGAATTTCCGCGGCGGAAGCGTCATGGCCATCATGGGTGGCTACGAGATCGATTTGCGGCAAGCCGGCATTGAAGGTGATTCCGCCACGATCGATGCTACCTCCATTATGGGCGGCGGTGAAATCAAGGTCCCGGAAACTTGGCGCATTTCGATTGGACGGCATGGGGCTTATGGGCGCATACGTCGACGAAACTCATCAAATTCCTCCGACCGACGGCACGCGCGCAGAAGCATTTAATTGTAAAAGGAATCAATTTCATGGGCGGCGTCGTCGTCAAGAACTAAACCAATCGCATGCACCCGATATTCTCCCATCTTCGGCGGCTCGGCCTTTACCTTCTCGCCTGGATTCCGATCGCGGGGATGCTGGCTTACCTGCTTACCATCCCCGGACAGATCACCATGCGCGAGGCGGTGACCCTTTCCATTCCCCTGTCGCTGATATACGCATTCGTCTGCCTTTCTTCGTGGTACTCGTGCCGCGGGAATCTCGCTCGAAAAATACGGATTGGGGCGGCTGATAACCACGCATGTCACCGCCGCTCTGATCGCTAGCATCGTCTGGGCATTCGTCGCGGTAGGAATGGCTAGCAGCCTCTCGAAGACTGCCCGCATTTACCGGGCTCAGCGCGCGCTTTCGGCCGGAAATTCCTGTGATTGTCGGCTCCGGCCTGTTGCTTTACCTGCTTTCCGTCACGTTTTTCTACATCATCATCGCCGTGGATCTCTCGCGCGACGCGGAAGCCCGCGTGATGCAAGCCAGCGTTCTCGCGCGCGACGCCGAATTAAGGGCCCTGAAAGCGCAGGTGAATCCTCACTTTCTCTTTAACAGCCTGAATTCGATCAGCGCGCTCACTACTTCCGATTCCGCCAAAGCGCGCGAGATGTGCATTCTCCTGGGAGATTTCCTGCGCCGCACGCTCGGCCTCGGCGAAAAAACCGCAATTCCGCTCGAGGAAGAGCTTTCGCTGATCCATGCATTCCTGGCCGTGGAAAAAGTCCGCTTCGGCGCTCGCATCCGGATGGAAGAAGATATAGACCAGCGCGCGCTGGACGTTCCGGTGCCGCCGCTCCTTCTCCAGCCCTTGGTGGAAAACGCCGTCGTACACGGAATCGCGAATCTCGTCGAGGGCGGCTGGATTCGCCTGAGCGTTCAGTGCGAAAACGGCGGCGGCGACGTATCCATCATTGTCGAAAACCGCTTCGATCCTGAAGCGCCTGCCCGCCGCAGAAATGGCGTAGGCCTCGCCAATGTGCGCCAGCGCCTGCAAGCGCGTTACGGAAATCGCGCCAGCTTCGCCGTGAAAGCCGAGGCTGACTCCTACCGCGTGGCGCTGACCTTCCCGGCGGAAAGAGGTTCGCAAACCACATGAACCGCGAAGCCGGAAAGAAAATCCGCGCCGTTATTGTTGACGACGAAGAGCTCGCCCGCCAAGTCCTCCGCGAATTTCTCGGCGCGCATCCCGAAATCGAACTCGTCGCCGAGTGCGCCAACGGCTTCGAAGCGGTCAAGTCCGTCACCGAACTGAAGCCCGATCTGCTCTTTCTCGATATCCAGATGCCCAAGCTCGACGGCTTCGAAGTCCTCGAATTGATCGGCAACGATCTGCGCGTAATCTTCGTCACCGCATTCGACAGCTACGCCATCAAAGCCTTCGAAGTCCACGCCGTGGATTATCTTTTGAAGCCGTTCGGAGCTGACCGCTTCGAAGCCGCGCTCAACCGCGCCAAGGAACGCCTCTCGGGCAAATCGCCGCACGCCGAGATGCCTCCCGCGGATCTGGCTGCCGCAGCGCGCCCGCCTTCGCAATATCTCGACCGCATCGCCGTGCGCGATGGCACGCGCGTCTTCATCATTCCGGTCGCGAAACTCGACTACGTGGAAGCGCAGGACGATTACGTCGCCCTTACAACCGAAGGCAAAAAGCACCTGAAGCAGCAGACCATCTCCAGCCTTGAATCCGCGCTCGACCCTTCGCGTTTCCTCCGCATCCATCGCTCCTACATCGTCAACCTGGAGCGCGTCGTCAAAGTCGAGCCCTACGCAAAGGACACTCACGTCGCCGTCCTCACCAACGGCACCCAGCTCCCCGTCAGCCGCTCCGGCTACGCCCGCCTCCGCGCTTTCCTCGACCGCTAAACCGCGCCCGCACGGCATGGAGGCAACTTAGTAGTGAACTATCGCTGTGGTACTATCCGACAATGCTGATCTCGCCAACCGGTGGTGCGAGAAATGGTCATGTGGCCTAAGAGTCGAGCGTGGCTATGGCTGTTGCTTGTCATGTCTTTGCTCGTCGCCGCAGGAAGCCTCCAGCAATCATCTGTCGCCAGACGATTGGGGAGATTGGGGCTCAATGATGTTGATCGGCTCTCTGGGCCTTGCTCCTTTGTGTTGGTCTGAGTTCGCTACCGCTGGCAGGGGCTTTGGCTTTTGGTGGGAGCGCCGCTAGCTCTCTACGGGCCGTGGGCAGTTTGGATGACGATGTTGGCCTGCCATCGGAATCCCGAAACTATGCCCCTGATTATCCGTCGAGCCAGGCACATTGGCCCACTCTTCCCAGCCGTCCTAGCCCATCCGTACCCTAGTCCTACTCCTCGTCTTTCTTGCGGCAGGCAGCCTTTCGTAGTAGCCTGCGCGGATGCCCCCGAAGGCCAGACGAGGCTCCCCCCGGCAGGGCATCAAGGGTCCTAAAAGGAGAGGCAGGAAAATGGCATCCCCGGCGAAAGTTCCCAATACTTCCAACAAAGAGAATCCCGAAGGCGCAAACGTAGACAAGATACGCGACATTCTGTTCGGCTCGCAGATGCGCGATTACGAAAAGCGCTTCGTGCGCCTCGAAGACACCGTCACCAAAGCTCTCGATACGCTGCGCGAAGACATGACCAAGCGCCTCGACACTCTGGGCAGCTTTATCCGGCAGGAAGTGGATTCGCTCAGCACGCGGCTGAAGAGCGAAAAGTCCGAGCGCACCGAAGCCTTCAAGGAAATTTCGCGCGAAATCAAGGACGGCGGCAAAGTGATCGAGAAAAAGCTCTCGCAGCTCGAAGAGCAAATGTCCGACGGCCAGGGCGAGCTGCGCGCAAAACTTCTGGAGCACTCCAAGGCTGTTTCCTCGGAAATCGACAAGCTGCGCCGCGATACCGCCGCCGCGCTGAACCGCGAAGTGGATGTGCTGCGCGATGAAAAAACCGACCGCGCCGCTCTTGCCGACCTCTTCACTGAATTCTCTCTGCGGCTGAAAAATAAATTCGAGCTGCCGGAGGAGTAGGTAGAGCGAGCTGCCAAACACGCACTCGGCGGACACACACAATCGCCCGTCGAGAAAAACCTTAACCTTTCAAAATGCCTGAGCAAGCCCAACGCCGCGCCCCGCAGGGGCAACCAGAGGAAAATCCGCCGGACAACAACCACGCCTACGAAGAGCTGCGCCATTTAATCATCGCGCCCGAGCAGGAAGAAATCGCGGATATTCAGGAACGCCTCGAAGATCGCGCCCGCCGCGCGGAGGATGTCAGCTCCGTCGTCGCCGAAGCCATCAGCATGCGCCGTGAAAAAAAAGACGGCGAGCGCGCCCTGGCCAAGGCCCTGTCTCCCACTATTCAGGAAACTCTTCGCGAATCGGTCCGCAAAGATCCTCACGTCCTGGCCGATGCGCTGTTCCCGGTGATGGGCCCGGCCATTCGAAAATCCATCACCGAAACGCTCCGCGCCATGTTGGAATCGTTCAACGCCGCTCTTGAGCACAGCCTGTCAGCCCAGGGAATCAAGTGGCGCATCGAAGCTTTCCGTACCGGAAAATCGTTCGGCGAAATCGTTTTGATGCACAGCCTGCTGTATCGCGTGGAGCAGGTCTTTCTGATTCATCGCCAAACCGGGCTCGTTCTCAGCCACGTCGTGGCAACGTCGGTTTCCACGCAGGATCCGTCCATGGTTGCCGGCATGCTCTCCGCCATCCAGCAGTTCGTGCGCGATTCCTTTGATTCAAAGAATGAGGAAACACTGGGCAGCTTGAACGTCGGCGAGCTTGAAGTGTGGATTGAAGACGGCCCCGACGCCGTGATTGCCGCCGTGATTCGCGGCCACGCTCCGCCGGATTACCGGCTGGCGATGGAAGAAGCGCTCGAAGAAATCCAGCAGCGCTATAGTTCCGCTCTCGAGAATTTCAAGGGCGATGCGGCCCCATTCCAATCCGCCGATGAACTCTTATCGCGCCTTCTCGCCACGCAGCATCGGGAGCGGGTTGGAGAAAAAAAGCCGCGCGCAGCACTCGCAACCATCGCGATAGTGGTCATCCTCGTCCTCGGTTGGATCGGCTACTCCAGTTATCTCCTCTGGGAATGGTCGCGATTCCTTCACGCCGTTCGCGGCCAGCCGGGTATCGTGGTGATTTCTTATGACAAGCAAGGCGGCCGTTATCACATACGAGGATTCAAAGACCCGCTCGCGCCGGACCCGAATGCATTGCTCAGCCATGCAGGCCTGGATCCGAACAACGCCGAGTTCGATTTAGCGCCCTACTATTCGTTGGACGATGCCATCGTTGTCCAACGTGCCCGCCAACTACTGCGTCCTCCCGAAGGCGTCAAACTTTCCGAACATCAGGGCGAATTGGACGTTGAAGGAACCGCCTCGCCGCAGTGGATCGCGAGGCTGTCGCGACCGCGCCACTTTGATTCCCGGGGTCGCCACCGTCGATACTTCTCACCTGCAGAATTCGCACTTATTGCAGCTCAAGGCGCCTCAAAGCGCAATCGAGTCCGTGTTCCTTCTCTTCCCCGTCGGCCGAGCCGAGCTTGAACCCGGCCAGGAAAACACGTTCGCCCAAACACAAAAACAGATTCGCGACATTGTGGCCCAAGCGGAACACCTCGGCGAACAAACTTCGATCGAACTCATCGGCCACACCGACAGCACCGGCATCGAAGGTACGAATCAGCTTCTCAGCCAGCAGCGCGCCGAGCAAGTCCGCGCCAGGTTGTTGCGCGGCGGCGTTCCGCCTGCGAATTTGCGCCCGCGCGGAGTCGGCACCACACAGCCTTTGCGCACCGAAGACAGCGAAGAAGGCCGCCGCTTGAATCGCAGCGTCACCTTTAAAGTCACATTTACTCCAACGTCTCCCGTAAACTGAACGAGCCTCGAATGCTGCAAAAGAAAATCTGCATGCTCGGCTCATTCTCTGTCGGCAAGACCAGCCTGGTCCGCCGCTTTGTCAAAAGCATTTTTTCGGATGCTTATCAAACTTCCATCGGCGTAACAATTGATAAGAAAGTGGTCCGCGCCGGCAACGAAGACGTGACTCTCGTTTTATGGGACATTCACGGCGAAGATGTGTACCAGAAAATTCGCATGTCCTATCTGCGTGGCATGTCCGGCTATCTGCTTGTCGTGGACGGCACGCGCCGCCAAACGCTGGACGATGCTCTGGCATTGAATGAACGCGTAATTCAAGAAGCGGGAAACGTTCCTGCTGTCCTCGTATTGAACAAGAGCGACTTGACTGAAAAATGGGAAATCGACGGCGCGCGCGAGTCTGAATTAACCGCCGCAGGATGGACTATAATTCGCACCAGCGCCAAGACCGGCGATTCCGTTGAAGAAGTTTTTTCAAAACTAACCACGGCCATGCTAGCCGAATAAAATGTCTTCGCATTCACTGTTCGAGTCGTTCCTCGCCAGCCAGGGCTATGCCTTGTTCGAATCGCTCGGCGGCGGCGAGTTTTTAGTTCTTGGAAATTGTCCGGCCTGGTGCCGCGACGTTTTTGGAGTTCAATCTGAAATCGGGAACCGAATTCGCCTCGTCGAAAACTCGCCCTTCCTCGAAAACTTTTTGGTGGACGCCGAAGAATTCTGGAATACCAAGTCGGAAGGCTCTGCAAGTTCCGGTAATTGGACCGAACGCGATAAAAATGGCCGCGAAATTCCGCTCGAAGCCTTCGCCCTCTCTCTTGATGGCAAGAAAATCCTGATCCTGCGAAACCTTTCCGCCAACTTTGCGGAGCAGCAGCAATGGTTCCAGACCGCTCGCGATTCCCTTCTTGTTCACGAACAGCTTCTGGGTGAGATTCAGAAGAAAGAAATTCTGCTGCATTGCATCATCCACGACCTCTCGCAGCCTCTTAGCGCCATCAGCGGCTGTTTCAATCTTCTGAGCCTTGAACATCTGCCTGCCGGGCTTCGCAAACTGGTTGAAACCGGCCAGAGCGAATCGCAGCGCCAGGAATTGATGATCCGCGGCATTCTCTCCGCATTCTCGGGAGATTTAATGGCGCAGCAATCAACGTCTGATAAGGGTGCGGCAGCTCCGGATCTCGCAACCTGCGCGCAAAAGGCCGTCGAAGAATTTAGCTCCGCGTTCAAAGACAAGAACATACACCTTCGATTCGATCCGCAATCGAATGCGTTGGCGGACTGGCGCGTCATAGGCGATGCGCCCCGTCTAGATCGCATTTTCGGCAATCTGCTCGAAAACACTCTGCGCTACAGCCCGCCGGCATCCACCGTGACTGTCGGCGTCAAGGATGATGGCGCCAGCGTGTTCGCTTTTGTGGATGATGAAGGCCCCGGGCTTCCGCCGGACTTGCCCATAAGTCAGCTATTCGCGCTTTTCTCAAAAGGAAAAAGCCATTCCGGCAAAGCGGGCTTGGGACTTTACTTTTGCAAGATTACGGTCGAGCGCTGGGGCGGAACAATCGGCGCCGAAACACGTCCACAGGGCGGATCGCGCTTCTGGTTTCGACTCCCGCGCGCGGCCGCAACGTCGCGAAATCAATCAACAGCAAATTCCGATGCTGGTCTCTCGCATGCCGCAACGATCTCGCCCAAAGTTTCTCCAAGCGATCCCGCTGCGCAGCGCGCGCCCGCCAGCAAGCCGTCGAAACGCTTGCGCGTTCTCGTCACCGAAGACACCGAAATAAATCGCGAGCTTGTTATCGAACTCCTGAAAAAGCGCGGCCATTCCGTTTCCAGCGCAGCTGATGGACTGGAAGCGCTTGCTGCGCTAGAGCGCACTCAGTTCGATGCGGTGCTGATGGATGAAGAAATGCCGCGCTTGAATGGGTTGGAAGCCACGCGCGCGATTCGCAAGTTGGAAGCTTCCACAGGAATGCACGTTCGCATTATCGGACTCACAGGAAACGCGACCTACGAAGACGAGCGTCGCTGCTTGGAAGCCGGAATGGACGCATTTATCGCTAAGCCGGTTCGCATGGACAAGTTGTATGCAGTGGTTGAGTCTGTAGACCATGCAGCGAAGCAGATTCGCGACGCGCAACCTGCGCGGGAGCCCTCAGCGTCCGTGCATGCGACGCTGGCCGGAAAAGATGACGAATCCGCCGCCGCGCATCTCCATCGCGCAACAGGAGGAAGTGAAAAGCTCGAGCGCTCTCTGATCAAGACGTTTCTGCAAGACGCCCCGAAAACCATTTCATTGATCCAACGCGCCATCGCCAAAAGAGATGCGCAGAAACTTGCCAGCTCCGCGCACGCGCTGAAAGGGTCAATCGGCATCTTCGGCGCGGCAAATGCAGTTGCGATTGTGCGCAACCTCGAAGCCATGGGCCGCTCCGGCGATTTGCTCGGTGCCGATTCGCAATTTCGCGCGCTCGAATCGGAATTCGCGCGCTTAAAACCGGAGCTTTTGGCCATCCACTCCGCGCCGAAAACACAACCCAAGACGAAACAAAAAGCCAAATCAAAATCCCGCCGCGCGCGTTAGCGCGTCGACCCTTCAAAATACAGCTGCTGACTAACGCGGCATGTTTTTCACGCCCGAACTTGCCCGTCGTGCCGCCCAGCGCCATACTTCAAGCATGAGGCTGGCCTCGGCACTCCGAACACGCGTGGCGCGCGGATCGTTTATCGCCCTGGTTGCATTCTTCGCCGCCTTTTTCGTGGCGCGCGCGGACGAGCTAAAGCTGAAAGACGGCTCCACAGTCGTTGGCACAATCGTCGGGTTCGAAGAACATTCCTTCAAGGTGAAAACGAGCTACGGCTTCGCCGAAGTGCAGAAGGACCAAGTTGTATCGATTGTGATTTCTCCCGTCGCGAAAAAGAAGGAGCTCGAGAAAAAACCCGATCCCAGCGCTGATGCCGCGGTCGCGCCGGATCCTGCTCCTACTAAAGTCACCAAACCGGCTCCGGCTAAGCCCGTAACTCCGCCGGCAAACAATTCGGCTGGCTCGCCGAGTTCGGTGGCACCGCCGGCCTCAAAGTCCCCGAACTCCTCGCCCAATGCTGCGAATAAGTCCGCGACGAACTCCGCGGCGCCAAGCCCAGCGGTTGCGAATTCGCCGGCTGCACCGCCGCCTGTTGCTCCAACTCCCGCGCCCGAACCCATGCGCGAAGAAGTGAACGGAAACACCTACGTGAACGACACGTACGGCTTCCGCATGTACAAGCCGCCGACCTGGGAATTGATCGAGGGAGCGCGCGCACTTCTCCCGGGATCGATTACCGCGTTGGGCACAGCCGATCAGACTACCTACCTCCTGATCGGCCAGCAGCCTGTTTCGAAATCCGTCGCGAATGATATGGACGCCACCCAACGCCGGCTTCAAGAAATCATGGAGAATTTCCAGCCGCTGGATGAAAAACACATCACGATTTCCGGCCTTCCTGCAATTGAACGGCATTTTCGCGGCAAAGTTGACCAGCGCGAATGGTCCGGCGTGGTCGTATGTATCCCTCGCGACACGCGCCTTTACACAATTTTCGGAATGACGGTCGCGGATACCGACCTGGTGCAGATTCAGGAAAACGTAATCGCGCGCGCCATCTCCAGCCTTCAATTCACAAAATAAAATGAAACGCAGTATCTTCCGGCTTGCAACCAACTTTTGAGAATGCGTAACTAATTCAATGGTGCGTGTGAAAACGCTCGTCTCTGCCGCCATCGTTGCGTTGCTGAGTTTTGCGGCCGCGCAAACGCGAGAAACAAAAACTCCCGATGCGCCTCGCGAAACTGCGGTGCCTTCGTTCTATCGCGATGTCCTCCCAATCCTCCAGCAGCACTGCCAGGGTTGCCACCGCAGCGGCGAGATTGGACCTATGCCGCTGGTTTCCTATGAGAACGCGCGATCGCATTCTCTTGAAATTGCAAATTTCGCAGCCAAAAGGAAAATGCCACCGTGGTTCGCCGATCCGCGCTACGGCCATTTCTCCAATGATCCGTCGCTGACGCCGGAGGAAATTCGAATACTCTCGGCCTGGGCGGACGCGAATGCCCCGGCAGGCGATCCGAAGGACGCGCCACCTCCGCGTCAATGGGCTGACGGGTGGAATATTCCGCAGCCGGACGTGATTGTGAAAATGCCGAAGCCCGTCGCGCTCCCGGCTCACGGCGATGTGGAGTACACCTACGAAATCGTGCCCACCGGATTCACGGAAGACAAATGGGTACAGATGTCGGAGATTCGCCCATCGAGCCGCGAAAATGTGCATCACGCCGTGGTTTATATCCGGCCGCCGGACTCGAAATGGCTGCGGCACGCGCCCGTCGGCGTGCCGTTCACTGCTTCGGATATGACCGACGAGGACAGCCGCCACGGCGCGCATTGGACCGACAGCGACATTTTGCTGGTGTACGCGCCGGGAAGTTCGCCGGACCAGTGGCCCGCTGGGATGGCCAAGTTCGTGCCGGCCGGCTCGGACCTGGTGTTTCAGATGCATTACACCACGCACGGCCATGCGGCGAGCGATCAGACGAGCATCGGGATCGTGTTTGCCAAGCAGAGGCCCGCGCAGCGCGTGATTACATTGCAGTTGACCAACGACCATTTCGTGATTCCGCCGGGCGCGGACGACTATCGCGTGGAGGCGCGCGGCACTCTACCGAACGACGCGACGCTGCTCAGTTTTTTCCCGCACATGCATCTGCGCGGAAAACAATTCGACTACAACATCGTCAGCGCGAACGGAAGCGTCGAGACTCTTCTGCGTGTGAACTACGATTTTTACTGGCAACTGAGTTACCGGCTGGCGGAGCCGCGATCGCTGAAGGCGGGCACGATGCTGCAAGCCGTGGCGCTGTATGACAATTCGCGCGACAATCCACACAACCCCGATCCGGACGCGTCGGTGCGCTGGGGCGATCAGACTTACGACGAAATGATGGTCGGATTTTTCGACGTTGCGGTGCGCGCCGACCTCGATAAGTGGCATTATTTCATTCGCCCCGACACGGCTCCTGAAAAAACGCAGGCTGAGACGCATTAGAATTTCGTCACTTCGCTAAAGTGGAAGTCGCCTACCTTCATGGCCGGGACGACCATTTCGAATGATTCTTCGCCGGCAGCGCGCACAGCAGGGCCGAGCATCTCCACGTTCGAGAGCATCTCGATCACGCTTTGATTGAACCGGAAATTGCGGATGCCGGCGGCGATGCGGCCATTTTCAATCAGGAAAGTGCCGTCGCGGGTCATGCCGGTGAGAATCTTTTCGTAGGGATCCACTTCGCGGATATACCACACGCGCGTGACCAGGATGCCGCGCTCGGTGGAGCGCACCATGTCGTCCACGGATTTGTCGCCACCCGAGAAAACGAGATTCATGGGCGCTTCGCCATATTCATTCGGCAGCGGGAGGCCGTGGCCGGTGGGTTTTGCTTTCATTTTTCTTGCGGTCGAGCGGGAATAGACCAAATTCTTGGGAACGCCGCGGTCCACCAGGAGTATTTTTTGTCTCGGCAAACCTTCGCCGTCATACGGCGTGCCTTGCTGGAGCGGATGGTACACGTCGTCCCATAGAGTGATGTTCTCGCCAAAAATCTTTTTGCCCATGCGATCGTTCAGGCAGGAGCGCTTGTCGAGAATGGAGGTCCCGGAAAAATCCAGGAAAAGGGAGCCGACGATATCGAGGACGGCGGAAGGCTCCAGGATCGCGGTGTAGTGGCCGGGCTCAAGAACGCGGGGATTGCGCGAGGCGATAGCCTTGTTGCTGGCGGATTCGGCGAGTTCGTCAGGATGGATATCACGGATGTCGGGAGAACTCGATTTCGCCCAGCCGGAAGATTTGTCTTCCAGAATGGTGACGGAAAATTCGGCGTCGGTGTACTGATGGCTGGCGAAGAGCCCTCGCGAGTTCGCCAAAACAGATTGATGCGAGCCGCTGGCAAAAATTCCCGCGGCGGTCTGCTTTTTCCTTTCGGCCATTTTGCAAACGCGGGTTACGGCTCGAGCGCGATCCATCGGGTTTTCGGTGGCCGTGGCGTCGAAGTAGCGCGCGACTTTCTGGTATTTTTGCGGACCGAGCATCGGCAGGAGATCGGGATTTTCGGGCTGGTGCCGCGCCAGGGTGGCGGCAGCAGCGACCACACGGCGAAGCGATTCGTCGTCGGTTTTGTTGGTTGTGGCGCGCGCGGTGCGGCCGTCAACCACAGCACGGACCGAGATTGAAAGAGTATGGTCGGCCACGTTTTGATGGATGGTGTTGTTGGCGAAGCGCGTGAGCGCATCGGTGGTGGAATCAATCTCGATTTCGGTTTCGTCCGCTTGGCTGAGCGCGATCACGCGGCCGGCGATGCGCTGGAGTTCCGCGAGAGTGAAGCGTGCGCCGTTCTCGGCAACGGCTGCGCTACTTAGCGATGGCGCGTGTTTCTTCGCTCCTGCGGAGCGGCGGGCGCGTGATGGCGGCGATTTTTTCTTGGTCCGTTTCATTTTGGAGTTTTGGCTTTACTTGGCGAAGGCGACTCCCACTTTTATGTTTCGGAAGCGCGTCGGGGACGCTCCGTGTCCGGTGCCCATGGTTTGCATGGGCTGGCCTTTGCCGCAGTTGGGCGTACCCCAAAGCGTCCAATGCTCGCGAGAACAGATGGCGTCACAACTATTCCAGAATTCCGTAGTGATGCCGCTGTAGCTGGGGTTCTTGATCATGCGGCCTTTCTTGCCGCCTTTTATTTCCCAACCGATTTCGGTGGAAAACTGGAATTGATAGCGGCGATCGTCGATAGACCAGGAACGATTCGTTTCCATCAGGATGGCGTCGTCGGTGTCGGCGATCAGGTCGTCATATTTCCAGGTCCCGGGATTGATGCTGATGTTGGTCATGCGAATGATGGGCAAGCGATTCCAGTTTTCCGTGCGCATGGTCCCGTTGGAGCGCGTTTCGCCGATGGTGGCAGCCGTTTCGCGATTGCTCAGGTAGCCGGTGAAAAGGCCGTTGGTAATAATGGGCGTGCATTGCGCGGGAACGCCTTCGTCGTCATAGGCAAACGTGCCGAGGCCGGGGCCGTGTTCGAGACGCGCGTCCGCGACCACGTTGACGATGTCGGAGCCGTATTTGAGTTTGCGCAACTTTTCCAGGGTAAGAAAACTCATGCCGGCGAAATTCGCCTCCTGGCCCAGGACGCGATCTAGCTCGATGGGATGGCCGATGGATTCGTGAATCTGCAAACCGAGTTGCGAGCCGCCGAGAATAATCGTGCTGGTGCCCTCGGGACACTGGGCTGCGGAATGGAGCGCGACGGCCTCTTCGGCGATGCGAGGCGCGTTACCGACGAGGTCGAGCGATTCAATTAGCTCATAGCCCTGCAAGGCGTGCTGGCCGCCAAAACTATTGGGGTAGGAACGCTTCTGGATCTCGCTATCACCGAATGAAGTGGCGACGATTCCCGCGCCCGATTGCATTTTTACTTGATGAATCACGGAACCGGTGCTGGAGACAAAAAGCTGATCGATCTTACGGAACGACATGGAGCCTTCCGCAAGCGTGACGCCTTTCACTGCGAGCATTTCCTTATCAGCGCGGAGAAGCAAATCGATCTGGCGTTCGACGGGAATGCGAAACGGATCTTTTACGAAGGGATTTTGCCAGGTGTCCACGTGAGCCTCTTCCGGAGCGAGGGCGACATTTTCGCGTTTCGCAAGCGCGGAAGCTTTGGCGATGTTGATGGCTTGCGCGGCACAGGCTTGGACGCCTTCGCGCGTCAACCTATCGGTGGAGGCAAATCCCCAGGCGCCGCTGGCGATCACGCGAATACCGATGCCCAGCGATTCGGACTCGAGCAGATTGCCGACTTCCCCGTTTTTGGTGGCGATTTCGCGCTGGCGGGTGTCCATCACGCGTGCGTCGGCGTAGGAGGCGCCGCGAAGCTTCGCGGTTTCGATGCCCAGGGCGGCCCAGTCAAGCATCATGCGCGAGGATTCCTAGGAGTGACGATGCTACCGGCATGAAGGTGCAAAGCGGCAGAAAAGCGTGTTGGGCAAAAGTGAGTTTTTTGGCGATTTGAGCAAGTTGCGGTTGTTTGTTTTCTGTGAGTTACGAGTGTTTCTACTTCCTGAGTTTGGCGATTTAATTTTGCAGTCTGGAACCTAGTAATCGGCCTTTTAGGAAGGAAAACCGGGGCGAGATGGCAGCTCGCTTTGGGATTGGACATGCTGCTTACAGACCTCTCAGCCGGCGGAAAGGCACGAGCGTTTGCAGCCGGGAAGGATGGGATTGAGGGCTGCTGAGATGTCTTCGTTAAGTTTTGGTGGAGGGTCAGAGGATACTCTAATTTAATCACGAAAAACGCTAGCACGTCCCCCGGCGAATTTCAAGGATTCGTCTGTGTGAGCATAACGTACTCAGGACTCCGATTGCCCATTTGGCTAACGAGAAAGCGAAGAGCTCGTCTGCCGCCTCCTTGGTCATTTGAGTTTACGGGTTGTACTTCTTCAGCCAATTTTCCAATTCTGTGAAAACGTTGCGGCGCTGTTCGACTATTTGGGGGAAATGGGGCGAGCCGGGATAGGTGACCATGCGGACGGTTTTTCCGCGCTCGGCGAGCAAAATGTAGAATTCGCGGCCCTGGAATGTGGGGACGCGCGCGTCGGCTTCGCCGTGAAGGATTAGCAACGGCGTGGTGACTTGATCGACGTGCATCACGGCGGAAAACTGCGAGATCGCCGCGGGATCTTTTTCCTGCAAACGCGCGTCGTAGTCGGTTTGCCAAACGTCGCTGGTGGGGATGAAGCTGAGCCAGTCGGTGATGCCGGCGCCTTCAATCGCGGCGCGATAGCGATGGGTCTGAGTGACGGTCCAGGAAGTCATGAAGCCACCGGCGCTCCAGCCGAAAATGGCGAGGCGATTGGGGTCCGCCCATCCCTGGGCGATGGCAAAATCGGTGGCGCTATCGACGTCGTTATAGGCGCGATCGCCGAAATGCTGATAAATCGCCGCCAGAAAATCCGCGCCGTAGCCGGTGGAACCGCGATATTGCGGTTGCAGGACGACGTATCCCATTCCAGCGATCAGCCGTGAAAAAAGGTCGAAGTTAAGTTCGTCGTTAGCTTCGGGGCCACCGTGTGGAAGAACCAGGAAGGGATATTTCTTGCCTGCGGCGTAGTCCGCGGGGAAAGTGGCAATTCCTTCCAGCTTGGTTCCGTCCTTCGAGGTCCAATGCACGGCTTTCACTTCGCCGAGATTCACGTTGGCCAGAGCGTCGTCGCCTTCGTGCGTGATCTTTTGCAGTTGCGCGCCCGCGACCACGGCGACGTTTGTGCAGTGCGAGGGATCCTGGACGTTGAATGCCAAGACGGCGGGCGCGGATGAAAGCAAGGAGTGAACAGGAAGTCCCTGAACGATACCGTCGGGCCAGCGATAGGCAGGCTCGAGTTTTCCATCGCGATAAGAGTACGTCTCGGTGATGACGCCCTTGTGCATCTCGACCCAGACGTTGCCGTGGGGATCGGCAGCCAAAGTTATCGCGGTGCCTGCGAGATCAGGCGTGCGATCGACGGGCTGGCCGCCGCTGACCGGCAACGCAAATATGTGTTCCGGAGTAAGGACGGGCGAAGTGGTGCCGGCGAAGACGAGTTCTTTACCGCCGGAGGCCCAGGCGAGGCCGCTTGTGGCGTCGGGAATTTCGGCAAGGCGGCGCGTTCCAATGGAGCTGCACACGTCCACGAACGAATGCACATCGTGATGCCCGACCTTTGGCCACATGGAAGCTGCGGCAATTTGCGAGCCGTCGGGAGACCACGCGATCTCGGTGACGTCCACGAGCGTGGGACACCACCAGCCAGGGTCCGAGCCGTTCACGCCGACGACGTACAAGCTCGTTTCATCGGGTGCCGCGATCGTGCGCACGGCGGCAAGCGGGTCCGGTTTGCGCGGATCGGCGAGTACGGCGAAGCGCGTGCCATCGGGCGAGATGGTCGCAGAGCGGATTCCGGAGGGGAGGGAGAGGATTTGCACAAGTTTCCCTTCACCGAGCGGCACGATTGCAAGCTGGGGCAATTTGCCGACAGGATATATTCCGTACAGCGAGCCATCCTTTGTGAAACCTGACGGCTCGAAATGTTCGGGCAGGTCGAGCTTTCGCGCATTTTCACCGGAGATATCCATCAGGTGCCATTCGTGTTTGTCGGCGGGGCCGGTGGTGCCGTCGAAGGAGACGCGATAGAGAATGGTCTTGCCGTCGGGCGAGATAGAAACGGCGCGGGCCGAGCGCAGAGCGGCGTAGTCGTCGATGTTGAATGGATGCTTATCGGCGGCGAAGGTTCGCGGGGCGGCGGCACATGCCAAGCTCGCTAATGCGAAGAGTCCTAGTAGAAATCTGACGGCGTTAGTCTTCACTGTGCTCTCCTCGCGGCGTTCTGCGCGACGTGCTCGCGGCGGTTTCGGGATGAGAAGTTAGCACATGGGGCAATCAATTCAAACTGAGCGAGCGGGCGCGTGGGGTAGACGTGGCGGCTCGAACTGCATGGACCCATGTTGCGCGATTTGCAAGGATTGAAGCACTGGCGTAAGATGCAGACCCTGTGCCCGATACGTCTTCTTACATAGGTCGCACGATCTCCCACTACGACGTCCTCGAAAAACTGGGCGGCGGAGGCATGGGTGTGGTGTACAAGGCGAAAGACACGCGCCTGGGCCGGAACGTCGCGCTGAAATTCCTCCCCGACGACATTTCACAGGACTCGCAGGCCATCGAGCGATTCCGCCGCGAAGCGCGCGCAGCGTCCGCGCTCAATCATCCGAACATCTGCACCATTTATGATATTGGAGAATTCGAGGGGCGGCCGTTCATCGCCATGGAGCTGCTCGAAGGCCAGACGCTCAAGCACGGCATCGCAGGGAAGCCGGTGGAAATATCGAAGCTCCTGGAGGTCGGCATTCAGATCGCGAACGGGCTGGACGCAGCGCACTCCAAAGGAATTGTGCACCGCGACATCAAGCCTGCGAATATTTTTCTGGTGGAACGCGGACAAGCAAAAATTCTGGATTTTGGTCTGGCAAAGCTCACCTAGGTGCATCAGCATGCCGCCGAGTCGGTGGGCGCTACGTCCATGCGCACGCAGACGCATATGCTGGATAGAGAGCAACTGACCAGTCCGGGCAGCTCCCTGGGCACTATCGCGTATATGTCGCCGGAACAGGCGCGGGGCGAAGAACTGGACGCGCGCTCGGATTTATTTTCGCTCGGCGTGGTGCTGTACGAGATGGCGACCGGGTCGGTTCCGTTCCCGGGCGCGACCTCGGCGGTCGTTTTCGATGGAATTCTGCATGCCGCGCCGCCGTCCGCCAAGGAGCTCAACCCACGCCTGCCTTTGGCGGTGGAAAATATTCTCGGCAAGACGCTGGAGAAGGACCCTGATCTGCGATGCCAGACTGCGGCGGAACTTCGCGCTGACTTGAAGCGGCTTCAGCGGGACATCGAATCGAGCCACCGACCCGCAGTAGGAAAAAGTGTTTCGAGTTCCTCGGCTCAGGCAGCGGCGCCGTCCAAGCAAAAATCAGTCGCGGTGCTCTACTTCGAAAACCAGAGCGGAGCGAAAGAGGATGAATACTTCCGCGATGGGATTACCGAAGACATCGTGACGGAGATCTCAAAGATCGCGCAACTGCAAATCTTTCCGCGTTCGGAGATGATCGGCTTCCGCGACAAAGCAGTAACGGCGCAACAGGTGGGGCAGCAGCTCGGCGCCGCCTACGTGCTGGAAGGTTCCATCCGCCGCGCAGGAAACCGCGTGCGGATCACGGCGCAGTTGGTGGAAGCTTCCACCAGGCATTCCGTCTGGGCCGAGCGCTACGACCGCCAACTGGAAGACGTGTTTGCCATCCAGGAGGAAATCGCGCGGAGCATCGCCCAGGCGCTGCGCATCACGCTGACGCCGCAGGAAGAAAAAATCATCGCCCGCAAGGCGACGGAAAATCCTCTGGCGTATGACTTCTTTCTGCGGGGGCGAAGCTACTCGCGCCGCCAGGATTTCGAATACGCGCTGCAGATGTTCGAACAGGCCATCGAAATTGATCCGAATTTCGCTCTGGCGCACGCGGGGATTGCGCATCTGTGCGGGATCATCTTCGAGGTTCGCGACCAGAATCCGAATTGGATGGAACGAGGACTGGCTGCCTGCGACCGGGCTACTTCGCTTGCGCCCGACCTGCCGGAAGTGCTGGTGGCGCGCGCCCGCATCGTTTTCGCGCAGAAGAAATACGACGAAGCCGCACTGCTGGCCCAGCGCGCTATCGAGCGTAAGCCTGACTGTGAAGGGGCCTGGAGCATACTCGGCCGCGCGTACTTTACGTCCGGATCCTTCGAAGAGGCCGCTGCGCTCACGGAGCGGGCAATCGAATTCAACGGCGACGACTACAATACCTATATCCCCTATCACCAGGCGCAGAGGCGGCTGGGAAGACAAAGAGAATCTGCGCACGTCGAAGAGCGGATGATCAAGGTCCTCCGCCAACAGCTGGAGCTAGTGCCGGAAGATGTCCGGGCCCGAATCCTGCTGGCTGCCAACCTGGCGTACTCCGAAGCGGATTCGGACGAGAGCATCCGGCACCTGCGGACGGCGGTGGCGCTGCGGCCCAATGACCCCAACACCCTTTACAACGCCGCGTGTACCTACGGGGTCCTGAGAAAAAAGGCAGAGGCGCTCGAAACTCTGAAAAAGGCGTTTGCTGCCGGATATGGCAACCGCAACTGGGCGGCCAAAGACTCTGATCTGGTTTGGCTGCACGACGACCCTGAATTCCAGAAACTGGTGGGCCTCAACACAAGCTCCGCATCGTAATACTTCTTCTCTCACTTTTGAACCACCCGTAGGCCATGTCCCCTATGAATACGTTTGCAGTTGAATGCTGGATTTTTAGTCCGCTAAGCTGCTGGCCCCATGGACGACTCTATCTCACATCAAGTGATGGGACTCGCAGCGAAGGCTTAAGGCGGCGACAGTCGCGATATCGCCGGCCGTCGCAGAGTCGCTCTTTTCCGGCGGGATGGCGATTGCGTGGGCGCTGGCGGCAGTTGCGGTGCTGCTGCAGATGCTTACCGATGGGCGTTACGGGTATTTCCGCGATGAACTCTACTTCATCGCTACCAGCAATCATCTGGCGTGGGGGTATGTGGACTTCGCGCCGCTGGCGGCGTGGGTGCTGCGGGTAAATCGCGCGTTGTTCGGCGAATCGCTTCATGCGCTTCGGCTGCTGCCGGCGCTCGCGGGAGGAGCGCAGATCGTATTGACGGGGCTGATCGCGCGCGAGTTTGGCGGCAAGCGATTCGCGGTGCTCTTGTCTTGCGTGTGCGTGCTCGTGGCTCCGGTGGTTCTCGTGATGGACGGGCGCTACTCGATGAATGTTTTTGAGCCGCTGTTCTGGATGGGCTGCGTTTATTTTCTGCTGCTGGCGATCAATCGGAATCGACCGAAACTGCTGGTTTGGTGCGGAGTGCTTCTCGGGCTCGGGCTGGAAAATAAACATTCCACGGTGTTTTTTCTTTTTGCTCTGGTCGTGGGAATCGCGGCGACGTCCGACCGGCGATTGCTGAAGAGCAAGTGGCTGTGGATTGCAGTGGGGATCGCGTTCCTGATCTGCCTGCCGAATTTAATCTGGCAATATCAACACGGGTTTCCGACCTGGGTGGACTTGAATAACGTAAGGAAAACGGGCAAGAATACGGTATTGCCTCCTCTGCGTTTTCTGCTGCAGCAGATCCTGATGCTGAACCCTGCGGGAGCCATTCGTGTGGATTGCGGGGCTGGGGTTTCTTCTATTTCACCGTGAGGGGAAGCGTTACAGAAGTCTGGGGGTCACGTACCTGGCGTTTCTTGCGGTGATGATGGCGCTACATGCCAAGGACTATTATCTGGCCCCGATTTATCCGCATGCTGTTTGCCGCGGGAGGAGTGTACTGGGAAGAGCTGACGGCGGGCGCGCGGGGCTGCGCTGGCTGCGTTTGCGATTCCTGCGCTGGTACTGGTGATGGGCGCGATACTGGCGCCACTGGTGATTCCGATTTTGCCGATTGCGAAGGTTGTGCCGTACACAGAGTCACTGGGGATCAAGTTGCCGCACACCGAATCGCACGACACCGAAGCTCTGCCGCAACATTTCGCCGATGAGTTTGGATGGCCGGAGATGGTGGCGTCGGTAGCCGATGTGTACAACGCGATGCCGGCGGAAGAGCGCGCAAAGACGGGGATTCTGGCGGGAAATTACGGCGAGGCCGGCGCAATAGATTTCTTCGGCTCGCGCTACGGATTGCCCAAATCGATCAGCGCGCATCAGAATTATTACTATTGGGGGCCGCAGGAATTATACGGGCGAGAGTTTGATTTTGCTGCAATGGGATCTGGATGACGCGCAGAGGTATTGTCAGAGCGTCGAAAAAGGGCCGACGCTGGATCCCCGCTACGGGATGGACGAAGAGCATTACACGATCTTGGTTTGCCACGGGCTGAAAACGCCGTTGGCGTCGGTATGGCCGAAGCTCAAACATTGGAATTGAGGAATGCTACTTCGTTTGGGATTTCTTCTTAGCCGAACCGCAGGACTTTAGCGAGACCCATTGCTGGGGGTTTACGGGGACGCCGTTCACGTAGATGACCCAGTGAAGGTGAGGGCCGTTAGCGCGGCCTGTTGCTCCCACGTAGCCGATGATGTCTCCTTGGTTCGACGCGGAGCCCTGCTTCCACATTCAATTTCGACATGTGCAAGTACATGGTCTCGAAGGCCTTGGCCGTGGTCGATGGCTACGGTGCCCGCCGAGGACGTTGAAAGGCTGGACAATTTTTACGACGCCGACAGCGACCGCGCGAATGGGAGTCCCATCGGACGCGCGCTGGTCGATTCCGGCGTGAAATTCACCGGTGGGCTTTCCGTTATGAAGGCGCTTTACACCGAAGGGCGAGATGACGCAACCGGGAACGGGAGCGACGAGGGGATCTTCCCAATACTTGACGTCGGATACGGAGTCGCGAAAGGTGGTCAGGGTTTGCATTTCTTCCGGCGTGGAATGGAGCGCTTCGATTTGCGGCGCGAGAACAACATTTTGAGATAGGAAGATGGTCCTGCGAATGGTCAGGCTGACAGAGGGGAGCGTGGTTCCGTCCTCTGCGAGAAATTCGATGGGATAAGTGCCTGGGACGTCGGCTACGGCTACAGGCATCAGGCCGAGCCAGTCGCCACTTTCCTGCTTGAAAAGTCGCACGGTGCGGCTGTTCAGCCGCGCAGTGGCCGCGGGAACTTCGCAGCTAAGCCGTACAGTTTGGCCGAGCGGAATCGACGCAGGTTTTACGGTGCATTCTTGCGCGCTCGCTGTCGAAGCGATGAGTGCTGCTAGCCCCGCAACAACGATACGCCACGCTCGATGACTTTGCTTTCGAGGCTTCATCGACTTTTACTCTACACGCTCGCGCACGCCCAACTTAGAATTTTGCGCCAGAAAGTTCCTGCTCGTGACGAAGTCTCGGCGTTAACGAAATCTGAAGGCTACGAGAGAACGATTCAATGCGTAGTGGTTCGTACGCCGCGATTGTGCGAGGATTCACGCACGATGGCGGCGACTTCAACTACACCGCATGCGGAACATGGGTTGCGACGGCAGCTTGGGCTGCGCGACTTGGTGTTGGCGCAAGTACTGTGCGTGGTCGGGAGCGGCTGGGTTGGAGTGGCGGCGGATTTGGGCAAGGCGCAAGCGCTGACCTGGATGGCGGCCATGCTGCTGTTTTATTTTCCGATGGCGGCGGTGGTGATCGGACTCAACCGGATTATGCCGCTGGAGGGCGGGCTTTATGTTTGGGCGCATCGTGCGTTCGGCGGGCTGGGCGGATTTCTTACGGCGTGGAACTTGTGGGTTTACGGCATCGCGGTGACGGCAGCGATTCTGTATGCGATTCCCACGGAGCTGGCTTACTTGATTGGTCCCAGGGCCGCGTGGCTGCCGGAAAGTCATGTGGCTTCGCTGGCGATTGTCGGCGGGATTATTGCGGCGGTGACTCTAGCGGCGGTGCGCGGACTGGAGTGGGGCAAGTGGATCCATAACATCGGCGGGATGGCGATGATTACGGCGTTTGTGGCGCTGATTCTGCTGCCTGCGTGGGTGATTTGGCGACATCGGAACGGGCCAATCAGGAGATGACATGGCGATGCAATTCGCGTTGTCGCTGCCGCCGCTGAATTTGCTCTCGATGGCTTTGTTTGGGCAGATGATGGTGGGTGCGCTGAGCGGGCTGGAATATATTGCCATCTTTGCCGGGGAGAGCAGACAGCCGGAGCGGAATATCGCTCGTTCGGTGTGGATCTCTTCTCCGATTATTTGCGCGATGTTTATTCTGGGGACGGGCTCGGTGGTGGCGTTTGCGAAGGCGGGCACATTGACTTGATCGCTCCGATTCCGCAGACGATGCGAATTGCGCTGGGCAATTCGGGAGTCGGCAACGTGGTGGCGATCGGCGCGATTTTGCTGGTGGAACTGAGGCTTTTGGGCGCGGCGAATTATCTTTTCACGGGAGTGACGCGCTTGCCGATGGCGGTGGGCTGGGACGATCTTGCTGCCGGAGTGGTTTACGCGATTGCATCCGCGATGGAAGACGCCGGTGAATTCGATTCTGTGCACGTCCGCGCTGGTGATTGCTGTTGCTGGTGCTGGGCACGATCGGCGTTCACGCGCAAGAGGCGTTTCAGGTGCTTTCGAACGCCAGCATGACGCATTACGAGCTGATGTACATGGCCATGTTTGCGATTCCCGTGGTTGGGGCGCGGCGACGTTGCGCAAATCGCTGCCGGCCTGGCTGAAGTGGGTTTCGGTTGCGGGATTCTGCGCTTCGCTCTTTAGTTTGCTGATCTCGGTGTATCCGTTTGTGGATGTGGTGAATCCGCTGGGTTATGCGGCGAAGATTGGGGGGACGGTGGTGGTTAGCAATATTGCTGCTGTTGTTTTCTACAAGCTGCGGAACCGGGAAACGCATAGCAAGTAGTGGGCACGATGGGCACGAATAACGCAACAATTCTGCGCGGAATTCTCAAAGCTTCAAGGCGAAACTGTGCCTTTGGAGATAGCAGGTATTAGGCCCAGGTTCCTTGTTAGGTGCCTTCGGACCAGGAGGCTAAATACTGCTCTTGATCGGGGGTGAGCTTATCGACCTGGATGCCCATGGAGTCGAGCTTTAGTTTGGCGATGTGGCGGTCGATATTCTCGGGGACGGAGTAAACCTCGTGCTTGAGGCTGCTGGCGTTCTTGACCAGGTATTCGGAGGCGAGCGCCTGATTGGCGAAGCTCATGTCCATCACCGAAGCGGGGTGGCCTTCGGCGGCGGCGAGATTGATGAGGCGGCCTTCGCCGAGCAGGTAAAGCTTGCGGCCGTCTTTCATCACGTATTCGTCCACGAACGGGCGGACCGGCTTTTTCGAGCTGGAAAGCTTTTCGAGCGCGGGAATGTCGATTTCGACGTTGAAGTGGCCGGAATTGGCGATGACCGCGCCGTCTTTCATTCTTTCGAAATGATCGTGCGTGAGAATTGATTTGTTGCCGGTGACGGTGATGAAGATGTCGCCGATTTTAGCGGCTTCGGTCATGGGCATCACGCGGAAACCGTCCATCACGGCTTCGAGGGCGCGCACGGGATTGATTTCGGTGATGATGACGTCGGCGCCGTGGCCCTTGGCGCGCATGGCGACGCCTTTGCCGCACCAACCGTAGCCGGAAACGACCACGCGAAGGCCCGCGATCAGAAGATTCGTGGCGCGGAGAACGCCGTCAATCGAAGACTGCCCGGTGCCGTAGCGATTGTCGAAGAGATGCTTGGTGAGCGCGTCGTTCACGGCGATGATGGGATATTTCAGCGTGCCGTCCTTGGCCATGGCGCGCAGGCGAATCACGCCGGTGGTGGTTTCTTCGGTGCCGCCGATGATGTTCTTCACCAGATCGGGGCGCTTGGTGAGCAGGATGGTGACCAGGTCGGCGCCATCGTCCATGGTGATTTGCGGCTTATGGTCGAGCGCGGCGTTGATATGCGCGTAATAGGTGGCGTTGTCTTCGCCCTTAATGGCGAAAGTCGGGATGTTGTAATCCTTGACGAGAGACGCAGCGACTTCGTCCTGGGTGGAAAGCGGATTGGAGGCGCAAAGAACTACGTCGGCGCCGCCGTCACGCAGAGTGATGGCCAAGTTGGCCGTCTCGCTGGTGACGTGCAGGCAGGCGGACATGCGCACGCCCTTGAGCGGCTGGTCTTTTATGAATTGCTTGCGGATGAGCTGCAGAACGGGCATGTGCTGATTGGCCCATTCGATTTTGCGCTTGCCCTTTTCGGCGAGGGCAAGGTCCTTCACATCGCCGTTCAGCTTAGCTGCGTGTTTCCACGAGAACTCCCTTTAGTTTTTATTGTGCGGAGAAAATTTAAGTAGCAGCAAAGATGCCGGGCTAAAGCCCCTTCGGAGTCGGGCGGGCACCAGACCGAACCTATCGAAATCCAACGAAACCTGCACGAACCACGGAAAATTTAGCTGCGCGACGCGGCTACGACACCGCGCGAGCCAGCTTCTTTCTTGATGGCCTCGGCCTTGTCTGTTCGCTCCCAGGTGAAGCCCGGGCCGGTGCGGCCGAAATGGCCGTAGGACGCAGTCTGACGATAGATCGGGCGGCGAAGATCGAGCGTTTCGATGATTCCCTTGGGCGTGAGCTTGAAGAAATGCGCGAATCAGCTCGGTGATCTGCGAATTCGGAATCGTTCCAGTGCCAAACGTGTCGGCCATTACGGAAACCGGCTCGGCAACGCCGATGGCGTAAGCGAGCTGCACTTCCACTTTGGTGGCCAGGCCGGCGGCGACGATATTTTTCGCGACGTAACGCGCCATGTAGCAAGCGGAGCGGTCAACCTTGGTGGCGTCTTTTCCGGAAAGAGCGCCGCCGCCGTGACGGCTGTATCCGCCGTAAGTGTCCACGATAATCTTGCGGCCGGTCAGTCCTGCGTCACCCATGGGGCCGCCGGTTACGAAGCGGCCGGTGGGATTGATGTAGTACTTGGTCTTCTTGTCGACCATGGACTCGGGAAGAACGGGCCTGATGACTTCGGCCAGCACTGCTTCTTCGAGTTTGCTGTGCGAAACCTTGTCGCTGTGTTGGGTGGAAATGACCACGGCGTCAACGCGAGCGGGGCGTCCGTCAATGTATTCGATGGTGACTTGGGATTTTCCGTCAGGGCGGAGGAAATCTACAGTTCCCTTCTTGCGGACCTCAGCGAGCTTGTGCGTGAGGCTATGAGCGAGTTGGATAGGCATGGGCATCAACTCGGGCGTTTCGTCGCAAGCGAAGCCGAACATCAAGCCCTGGTCGCCGGCGCCGCCGGTGTCCACGCCCATGGCGATGTCGGGAGATTGCTTCTTGATGGCGCAAATTACGCCGCAGGTTTCCGCGTCGAAGCCAAACTTGGCGCGCGTGTAGCCTACGTCGCGAATCACTTCGCGGGCGAGATCGGAGAAATCAACATACGTAGTGGTGGTGATTTCACCGGCAACGACGACAAGTCCGGTGGTGACGAGGGTCTCGCAGGCAACGCGGCCCATGGGATCGTCAGTCAGGACGGCGTCGAGAACGGCATCGGAAATCTGGTCGGCAATTTTATCGGGATGGCCCTCGGTTACAGATTCCGAGGTAAACAGGAATTTTTCGTCAGAGTGAGCCAAAAAAGTATCCTCCGGCAGATTGAAAGGCAATTGCGGGGCCAAATTGCGCTTGGTGCAGTTTCAGCCGAACAGCAAAATTAGCATAGGGGTATAGGCGTGTCAATCTTATGCGCTGAAAGGCGTTAAATGCGGCTCGAACGGTGAATATCGGCGCTGGAATGGGCGCCAGAGAGCTTGCACGTTCTGACACGACGCCGGCGATGGGCGACGAATTTCCCCTCGATTAACTGCTGACGGGAACGGCGACTCCCCCTGCTCCGTTGTCCCGGCGGAAGAGGAGATAGGCGCGGATGAAGGGATCCAAATCGCCGTTCATAACCTTATCCACGTCGCCGCGCTCGACCTTGGTGCGATGGTCCTTGACGAGTTGATAAGGCTGCATGGTGTAGGAGCGAATCTGGCTGCCAAAGCTGATTTCGGGCTTTGAGGCGTCGAGCTTGTGCAGAGCCTCGCTGCGCTTTTCGAGTTCAAGCTCGTAAAGCTGGGAGCGCAGAACCTTCATAGCCCATTCGCGGTTCTTGTGCTGGCTGCGCTCGTTCTGGCACTGAACGACAATGCCGGACGGAAGGTGCGTGATACGGACGGCGGACTCAACTTTGTTGACGTTCTGGCCGCCGTGGCCGCCGGCGCGGAATGTGTCGATGCGCAGATCGTCGGGTTTCACCACGATGTCGATTTTGTCGTCGATCTCGGGGATGACGAAAACGGAAGCAAAGGAAGTGTGCCGGCGCGCGGCTTGATCGAAGGGCGAAATGCGCACCAGGCGGTGCACGCCGCTTTCACCTGCCAGCATGCCGTAGGCATTTTCACCTGCGATCTGGACGGTGGCGGTTTTGATTCCGGCTTCTTCACCGGGAGTTGAGTCGATCACAGTGGCGCCGAGCCCTTTTGTTCCGCCCAGCGGAGGTACATGCGCAGAAGCATTTCCGCCCAGTCCTGCGATTCGGTGCCGCCGGCGCCGGGCTTGATGGTGACGATAGCGTTCAGGCGATCGTTTTCACCGGCGAGAAGTGTTTTCGTTTCCAGCTCGGACAAATACGCATCGGCGGAGGCGAGCTCTTTGCTGACGTCTTCGAGAAGAGAATCGCGCTGCGAGTCGTCGGCTTCTTCTCGCGCCAGATTGAAATATGTCTCGATGTCGCTGGATTTGGTATCGAGGATCTTTTCGGCGTTGACCCGATCTTCGACCTGCTTGCGCTGTTGCAAGACCCCTTGCGCTTTTTCCTGGTTCTGCCAGAAGTCAGGATCGCTTACTTTTACTTCCAGGGCGGCAAGTTGCTTTCGAGCGGAGTCCGCGTCAAAGAAAGCTCCGCACGAGCTCGATGCGCTTTTTGAGCTCGGCGTAGCGCTGCTGCAGGTCTTCGATGTGTTCAGCCATTCTTTTTCGCCTTTATATTCCTAGGATGCGCGTGGCTTCAGCGCGAAAAACAAAAGCACTGCGGTAGCAAGCACACAGAGCCAGGAGAACCAGTCGCCGAATCGCGCGTAGAGCGTCAAATCAGTTCTGAAATCGTAGGGAGCGTCGAGCTCGCCTCGAATATCGGTCGGCAACTGCGCGACAATGCGTCCGTACGGATCGATCGCGGCGGTAAAACCGTTGTTCGTATCGCGCAGCAGCCAGCGCCGGCTTTCCACCGCGCGCACTCGCACCATCATCAAGTGCTGGATGGGAGCCGCCGAACGGCCGAACCAGCCGTCATTCGAAATGGTGATCAGCAATTGCGCACCGGCGGCTGCGAACCGGCGCACTTCACCGGGAAAAATCGCCTCGTAACAAATGAACGTGCCGAAGCTGCCTCCGGGAATTTCGCCCACGCTATAGGCCGTCCCGGGCGTGAAATCGGAAATATCGGCGGTCAGGCGTCCCGCGAAAGTGAGCCACCGGCGCAGCGGCACGTACTCGCCGAAGGGCACCAGATGAATCTTATCATAGGTATAAATTCGCCGGCCGGAAGGGTCCAGAAGCACGGCGCTGTTGGAAGCGAGCCAGGTTTTATCCGCGGCCTGTTTCCAGTCCACCACGCCGACCAGGAAATCCGCTCCCGAATCGCGCGCGATGCGAACTGCGCGCGCGGCGAAAGCAGGATCCTGCAAGCTGAACGGCGCGGGAACTTCGGGCCAAATGATCAACTCCGGCGGGCCGGGATTTTTCTTGGCCGCGGCAATGCTGATGCTGGCGAGCTCATCCAGTTCGGCGGCGTGGAGCTGCAGCCAGTTGGATGGATACTGCTCCGACTGCGGAAAATTCGTCTGGACCAGGTGCGCGATGTGATGCGGCGTCGCGGCCGGAACCAGATAGCCGCCGCCCAGCGCCACAACAAGCAGCACAACGGTCGTGATGATAACTGAGCGCCACGCGCGCCGCGTACCAACCAGGATCGCGAACGCGACGAGCGAGCCGTACGCCGCGATAAGAAATGAAAGCCCGTAAATTCCGGTGACCGCGGCGATTTGCAGCAGCGCGAGACTTTTGACCGCCGCGTAACCGGTAAGGTTCCAGGGAAAACCGATATAGGGCAAATGGGTGCGCACAAATTCCAGCGTGACCCAAAGGAAAGGCGCAAGCAGGCAGGCGAGAGCCGCGCTCTTTCTGGACGCTCTGGCCACGCCCCAGGAAAACAGGGAGCAGAGCAGACCACCCGCGACGGCCATCAGGCCCAGAATTCCGGCGGAGGTCCAGGGGTCGAAATTGCCGTACTGCCGCATTACCGTATCAATCCATGGCACGCAAACCGGGTAGAAGACCAGGCCGTGCAAAAATCCGTAGAGTGGCGATTCGCCGGGACGCGCTCCCGCGGATGCGAGAACGAGCATGCCGACCGCGAGCCAGGCCAGAGGCCAAAGATTGTAGTCGGGAAAGGAAAGGGCCAGGGCGGCACCGCTCGCCACGGCGAGCAGCACTCGCGTTGTTCGCGTGAATTTCATTCAGCGTTTAATTATAGGCTTGAAACCGAATTGTTCGAGGGCGCGTTTTGCGGCCTCTGCTGTAGCGACGTCCTGGTAGGGGCCAACCTGCACGCGATAAAAGTTGTCCGAGCCGGGAGTAACGACGAACGCGGGAAACTTCTTTTGCTGAATAGCTTCGGCCATTTCCAAGGCGTCACCCTGACGCCGCAGCGCCGCGACCTGAAGGAGAATGGCGGCTTTTGGAATTGCCGGCGGCTGATAACGCTGAGGGCTTTTCGCGTCGCTCGACGGAAGGCTTGGGCGGAGGCGGCGACGGCGTTCGGCTTGTTGGGTGGCGCGTTCGAAGGAGCCGGCGATTTCGCGGGAGCGCGCCGGTTGCTCGAGGCGATCGTTATCTTTCTTTCCGCCGTAAAAATCCCACTACAGGAGGCCTCCCCTTCCTTGGGTTTTGCGGAGAGGAGGGTGCGTTTCGCGACGGCGATTCGGCAGCGTGAACCGAGCCGCCGAACTGATTGCGGCCCATCACATAACCGAGCGTGAAAAATACGCCGCACAAGAGCACCACGCCCAGAAACAGTCCTACGAGATGCCGGCTCTCCAGCACTCGATCACCACCGCCGCGGCTTCCAGTTCGTGCCATCGTCTCTAGTCGTCCGTTCCTATTTGCCGCCCGCCAGCTTCATCCACTGCGAAATAATGTCCACCGGCAGCGGGAAAACTATGGTCGTATTTTTTTCCACGCCGATTTCAGTCAACGTCTGCAAATAGCGAAGCTGAATCGCGGCGGGCTGTTTTTCCAGCACTTCGGCTGCGTCCGCCAGCTTCGCGGAGGCTTCGAATTCGCCTTCGGCGTGAATAATTTTGGCGCGGCGTTCGCGCTCGGCTTCGGCCTGTTTGGCGATGGCGCGCTGCATATTCTCCGGAATATCGACTTGTTTGACCTCAACCTTCGTTACCTTGATACCCCAAGGCTCGGTATCCTGGTCAAGGATTTGTTGCAGCTTGGCGTTTACCTTTTCGCGCTCGGAAAGGATGGAGTCCAATTCGAACTGGCCGACCAGGCTGCGCAGAGTGGTCTGGGCGAGCTGCGAAGTGGCGTACAGATAATTTTGCACCTGCGAAAGCGCGAGATTGGCGTCCACCACGCGAAAATAACAGACCGCGTTCACCTTCACCGAGACGTTGTCGCGGGTGATGACGTCCTGCGGCGGAACGTCGAGCGTTTCGATTCGCAGCGAGATGCGCGTGAGCTTGTCGATGGGAAAGAAAACCAGTTGCAAGCCCGCGCCTTTGGCTTCGGGAAGCATGCGTCCGAGCCGCAGCA
This sequence comes from uncultured Acidobacteriota bacterium, assembly GCA_963830375.1. GTDB lineage: Bacteria > Acidobacteriota > Terriglobia > Acidiferrales > UBA7541 > Palsa-295. Next base: position 175,937 of record CAWHMJ010000001.1, on the reverse strand, counting down.
CGACGCCGCGTTCCCATTCCTTGATGACGTACACGGAGTTCACCAGCCAGAAAAGAAAAATCAGTACGGCGAATCCCAAGAGGATCACTGGAAATTCCATTCGCTGCCTCCTCGATGAGTCGTTAAGAAGAAGCCGATTGAGGCGTCTTCACCAGCTCGACTTCCAGCGTTAGCCCGGCAACTTTCTTTACTCGCACGCGCGCGCCTTTGGGAATTTCTTCCCCGCCACGCGCCGCCGCGCGCCAGAGCTCGCCATGAACGAATACCATTCCCACTGTCGGGGGGTTCCACTGCTTCGGTCACTTCCCCCACTTCGCCAATCAGCTCTTCTTTCCCGGTGGATTGTTTCCAGGTGCGTGAGCGCAGAACGAGACGCATCAAAATAATAACAATGACCGCACAAGGAATGGCCACGCCCAGAGCGGCGCCAAGGCTCACACCCATTCCCGTGAGCGGCGAGTCGATTAGAAATAGCGCGCCCAACACCATGGCCACCACTCCTCCCACGCCTAGAACGCCGTGCGTTGGATACTTGGCTTCCAGAACAAAAAGCACGAGCGCCACGACGATAAGCAACAAGCCGGCGAAATTAATCGGCAGCATGTGCATGGCGAACAAGGCCAGCACCAGAGCGATCACGCCCATCACGCCCGGCGCGAATGCTCCGGGATGCGTGAATTCGGCATAGAGGCCCAGAACGCCGATGATCAACAGAATAAAAAATGCGTCGGGCTGAACGATGCGCGAGAGAAATTTCTCGCGCGAGGTCATATCGACGGCGGTGATTACGGGATGCGGCAGCGCGAGTTGCAGGGTGCTTCCGTCAAAGCGCGTGATGGCGCGGCCGTCGAGCTTCGCAAGCAGATCTTCGCGTGAACCCGAAACGATATCGATCAGCTTGCCGTCGAGCGCTTCCTTGTCGCTGAAGGCTTTCGCATCGGTTACCGCGGTGGCGGCCAGATCGGAGTTGCGGCCGCGCTTGCTGGTGTAGGCGCGGAGATAGGCGGTCGCATCATTTACGATTTTCTTGCGCAACGTGTCGTCAATCTGAACCGGCTGGCCGCCCAACTCGATGAGCGGAGAAGCGGCGCCGGTTTCCGTTCCAGGAGACATGGCGGCAATATCGGCTGAAAGCAAAATGAAAAATCCGGCGGAAGCAGCGCGCGAGCCGGTGGGATACACATAAGTCACAACGGGTACTGACGAGCGCAGGATGGCCTGAATGATCGAGCGCATGGAAGTGTCGAGGCCGCCCGGAGTGTTCATCGTAATCAGGACCAGGCTGGCGTGCCGCTCATTGGCCTGGCTGATTCCACGGACGATGTATTCGGCGAGGATGGGCTCGATTTCGCCATCGATGTGAAGCTCGACGACATTGGAAGCGGCCGCCGAAGACGAAGAGGCGGCGGAAGATGATTGGGCGACGGCGCTGTGGCTAAAGATGAGAAACGATCCAGCAGCCACACACACCAGCAGAATCAAACAGCGAAATGAACGGAGAGCCATTCCGGCGGCTATTATAGCAGCAGAATTAGTCCGGCTTCGAATGTTCCGCAACATTCGTGAAACGGGCCGAGTTCCAACGGGGAATCATGGAACTTTGAGGCGTAGCGCGGCGTATCCTCCATTGACGGAGTGAGGAGACAACCATGAGAGCGCAGCGATCTATTTTGCGAAGAAGGCTGACTGGTTCGGGATGGTGCGGACGAGTGGTTCCGGCGATTGCGCTGGGGCTGATATTTGCGCGCGGCACTGCCGGCGGTCGCGCAGGACAAGAAAGATTCGGGCGCGAACAAATCCGACGGCGATAGCATTGGATTTATCGCGAGCAAAAATGCCAGCGCGAAAGAGGTTGGCTTGCCGTTGTATCCCGGATCGAGGAGACACAAAGATGATTCGGACGATAGCGCGGCGGTGCAACTCGGCGCGTGGGGCGGATCGTCCGGATTCAAACTTGTGGTGCTTAAAATGGAGTCGGATGACGCACCCGAGAAAGTTACGGCGTTTTACCGCAAAGCGTTGTCAAAATACGGGAAGGTTTTGAATTGTTCGGACTCTGCCACGACCGTGGAGAAAGACAAATCTTCGAACGGATTGGACTGCGACTCGGACCACCCTGAGAAGGGCGAAACCGTTCTGAAGTCCGGTACGAAGGAAATGCAACATATTGCCAGCGTCAAAACGAACGGAAACGGAAGCGTTTACGATTTGGTTTACGTGGAGGCAAAAGGCTTGGGAAATGACAAGTAGGGAGTCTTCGGCAGCGAATCGCGTCCATGTCCGAGTTGAGAGGGCCTGGTTCAAATCTTCGCGTTGCCGGTCCCAACGATGGTGCGCGCACTGCGCGAGGCTAGTTAGGCTCCTGCTTTTTCGCCGGGCCGGCGTAAGACGGAGGCACCTGCAAAACCTGTTGGACGCGGGGATCTTTAATCACGCGCGCGAAGGCAACGTCCGTTTGCGCCGAGAGGAAGCCATTGTAGCCGTCGTCGCGCGCCATTTTCAGGTAATGCGCCGCGCGCTCGGCGTCTCCCTGCTGAGCGTAAGTTTTGGCCACGAAGAAATAAAACAATCCGGGGTCGGTGACCGATCGCTGCTGAACGACGGCCCCATTGGTTCCCTTTCTTTCGAAAATTCCCGGATCGAGCGCGAGCGCTTGAGCGAAGCTGTTCATGGCCTGGGGGTATTCCTTATTGCCAAAGTAGGCGTAGCCCAGGTTGCTGTAAAGCGTGGCCATTTCCAGGTGAGATTCCAAGGCCTTCTTGTATAGGGCGATCGCTTTACCGTAATGTTTCTTTTCGTACTCAACCGTGCCGCAGTTGTTGATGGCACTCCCGAAGTTTTTGTCGGCGTGAATGGCTTTCTTGTAGTAGCGCTCGGCTCTGTTCAGATCGCCCAGTTGCTGGAATGCGACCCCTACTTTGTTCATCAACTGAGCGTTCTTGGGATCGGTCTCGAGAATTTTGGAATAAGCAATCGCGGCCGCCAAAAATTCTTTGCGCGCCATCAGGATGTCGGCCTGCATCTCGGCAATCTCGCGCGGAGTCATCCCAGAAGGATTGACCGCCGAATTTTCAGAGGCTTGTGCCGGCTTGGAGTAACTAACAGGTACTTGTTGCGCGCGGCTTGACCCCGCGATGAGGAGCACCAGCGGGATGGCAAACAGAGTCACTCGACTCATTGCCCAACTCCTTTTCCGCGCCTGGCCTACGGTTGTGGCTTTGGGTTATCCGGAGGCTTCTTACTTGATCCAAATATACCAAAAACCTTGCCAAGAAACCCCTTTTTCTTTTCGGCGTCGGCGGGAGGGTTCTGTTCGGCCGGGTTTGCCGCTGCGGGCGGCTGAGCCGCGGAATTGGCGGGCGGCGGAACGGGTTCGCCGTTCTTACCGAATAAATGCGATAGCCATGTGCCGGGAGTTTGCGCTAAATGGCTGCCGTGCAGCTCGCAGTATTGGGTGGGTTCGCTGCCCGACACGAAATATTCCGTAACCGTTTCCGGGCAAGCAGGGGTGGCGAGTTGCTCCGCTACGTGGGTCAATCGATTCGGCCATCACGCCGGGGGGAGGATCGAAAGGCTGCGTGTTGCGGTAGCGAGGCAATTCAACCGCGCGCTTCATGAAATCCGCCCAAAGAGGAGCGGCCACCTGGCTGCCTGACAATCCCAAATCTCGATTATCGTCAAACCCGATCCAGATGACGCACAAGAGATTTGAAGTGAACCCCGCAAACCATCCATCACGCGAGGTCCCGGTCTTCCCTGCCGCCGGTGCGGTAAAGCCCAATGCGCGCACAGACGCGCCTGTCCCGCGATTGATGACGTCCTCCATCAGGCTGGTCACCAGGAAAGCCACGCGCGGGTCCAGCACCGCGCGCGAACGCGGGGCAGCGGACTCTTCTACACTGCCGTCGGCGGCCAGCACGCTGCGCAGGAAAATGGGCTCGGAACGAAGACCGTTGGTAGCAAAAGGCGTGTAGCCCGCGGCCACATCAACAGGCGTCATCTCATACGCGCCAAGAGCTACGGCGGGAGTAGCCTGAATGTTGGAGCCCAGCCCCATTTGCCGGGCGACATCCACAACGCGCTGATAACCGATTAGCTGGGCCACCTGCACGGTGGCGACGTTGAGGGAATGAATCAGGGCATCTCGCACGGTGACCGTGCCATAGAACTCTTCGCCGTAATTGTCGGGCGTGTATTCCTTGCCATCGAAATCGAAGGTGGTGGGGACATCCTGCACGGTGGTAACCGGAGTGACGACCGGCGTCAGTCCCTGAGCTGCGTTCGAGAACGCAGCGGCATATACGAAAGGCTTGAACACGGAACCCGGCTGGCGATGAGCCAGGGCATGATTGAGTTGGCTTTCGCCGTAGTTGCGGCCGCCGATTAACGCGCGAATCTCTCCGGTATGCGGATCGAGCGCCACCAGCGCCACTTGCACCGTGGGAACGGCCTGACCCTTTTTCTTCCAAGCCGCGTAGCGCTTCTCCAGGAGCTTGTCCACGCCGACCATTCCGGCATCGACTGCCGCGCTGGCGGCGCGCTGAAGGTCGGGATCGAGCGTGGTGTAAACACGATAGCTTTGCGTCTGCAGGTCGGTTTCGGAGAATTGCTCGAGAAGATGGTCTTTCACCATATCCACAAAATAAGGCGCGGAACTGCTGCCGACGCCTCCAATCACGAAGTGAAGCTTGTATTTCTTGGCGCCATCGGCCTGCTCTTGGGAGATGTAGCCGTTCTCGACCATCTGCGCGAGAACGCGATCGCGCGATTCGATGGCGCGATCCATGTGACGCTCGGCGGCCGAATAACGATTCGGCGCGCGTATAATTCCCGCCAAGAAGGACATTTCCGCGAGATTCAGCTCGCGAACATCTTTGCCAAAATAGGCTTGAGCGCCTTCGCCGAATCCCCGAATGGCGAAGCTGCCGCGATTGCCCAAGTAAATTTCGTTTGCGTACAACTCGAAGATCTGCTGCTTTGAAAAACGCTGGTCGATTTCAAAAGCCATCAGCGTTTCTTTCACCTTGCGGCGCCACTCGCGCTTGGTGGAAAAGAAAAAGCTTCGCGCTACCTGCATGTCAATCGTGCTGGCGCCCTGCGCGCGATGGCCGATCTTCAAATCGGCAAGCGCGGCGCCCAGAACGCGAACGATGTCGAAACCTCCGTGCTCGAAGAAGCGTTTGTCTTCGGCGGCCAGGACCGCGTTCACCATATCCTTGGGCAAATCGTCGAAGCGGACGATACGGCGCTTCTCGCGCGAACTGTCAAAAAGATTGGTGATCACTTCCGGTTCGAGTTCGGCGGAGTCGCGCACGGCCCCGTCGGAAATTTGCGTTATCCGCGAAATGGACGGGCCGGTGAAGACCACGCGCAACGCGTTTCCGCCATGAAAGAAGGATTGTTCGGAGGGCTTGATATCAACCGTGTTGCCCTTCACGTGAATCTGCCCGGGCGCCCCGGGAACTTCGCCATCCTGATAACCGGCGCGCAGCAGATATTCGGTAAGGTCGCCGGGCCGCAGTTCTTCGCCGGTGTAAATGTGTCCGGGAGCGGAATAAACGCGGGAGGTATTCTGGAAGATCTGGCCGGTGAGGCGCTGGTCGATCAGATGGCCGAACTGGATGTAGTAATACGCGAAAACTGAGGTTGCTGCGACGAACACAGCTAAAGCCGCAACCAGCACCGCGATGCCGGCCCGGGAGGTCCAGAATCCTGGGGCGATTCGAATCCGCAATCGGTTTCTCCGCTATAGCTTGAAAGGGGCGGCTGAAGCCATCCAGAGTCCGCAAATTAGTACGGCGCTTCCAAGGCTTACATTCCCGGCTTCCACTATATTAGATTGGCGGTTTAAAGCGAGTGGTTGTCCCCGTGGGCATGGAATTCCAGATTGAATTGATTGAATTTCAAGTCTACTGGAACGGTGTAGTCTATGGTTATTTGAACCGTGTTGTTGTCATTGGATACGTGGATGTCGTCGCGCTTGGCCGGGACCCCGAGTTCCTGTACTTTCTTCCAAATATCTTCGCGGATTTCGTCGTTGGTTTTCCGGTTGTATCCGGCGAAACGAGCCTCCGTCTTCATAGCATCCTGAAGCTGGTAGTTGGTGAAGTATGGCGGAGCAAGCATGACGCCCACGAAGATCATCGATCCCAAAATGAGCAGGGTCAGCAGCAAATTGATCTTCGATCCGCCGCGCTCTTTGGCCCGCATTGCTTGCGCCTTCACAGTTTAAATACCTCCGCGGGATTGAACCCCATCGGTGCAGCTATCCTAGCACTGTGTTCCCGGCGGATAAGGGTGGCGAATAAACGGTGTACGGAATGAGTAAACGCCGGGGTTAAGCCCAGCAGGCTTAATATGCGCGGGCGAAGATACCCTTCTCTTTCGAAATCTCGCCGCAGTGAACGCACTTGCCGGTTCCTCCGGGTTGGTCAAGAGGAATGCATCGCATGGTAGCTTTGGTTTCTTCTTTAATCTTCGCCTCGCATTCGCTGCGGCCGCACCACCAGGAAAAGGCGAAACCCTTTTCCACCGCTTTCTTGAACTCCTCGTAGGTCGCGGTTTCGAATGTGTTGGCGTTTCGAAAGGCCAGCGCGCGGTCGTAGAGCGACTTCTGAATTTCTTCAAGCAACTGGGCGACGCTCGCGGCTAGACCCTGCTGCGAGACGAAAGACTTTCCTTCTTTGCCGGGGCGGTCACGGCGCGCGAGCACCACCGAGCCTTTGGCCACGTCTTTCGGGCCAATCTCAAGACGCAGCGGCACACCGCGCATTTCCCAATCGTTAAATTTGAAACCGGGACTGACTCCTTCGCGTTCATCCATTTTTACGCGGATGCCTGCCGCCAGCAGCTCTTTGCGTAATTTTTGAGCGCATTCCAGGACGCTCGACTTTTCGTCCTCCGTCTTGTAAATGGGCACGATTACCAGTTGGAACGGAGCGAGACGCGGCGGAAAAATCAGCCCCTGATCGTCTCCATGCACCATGATAATGGCCCCGATAAAGCGCGTCGAAAGACCCCACGAGGTGGTCCAGCAATGCTGGTGCACGCCGTTTTTGTCGAGATAGCGGATCTCAAACGCTTTCGCGAAATTCTGGCCCAGGTTGTGGGAAGTTCCGGCCTGCAAAGCCTTGCCGTCGCCCATCATGGCTTCGATGGAGAAAGTCTGGTCGGCCCCTGCAAAGCGCTCAGAATCCGATTTGCGGCCCGGAATCACGGGGACTGCGGCCTCGCGCACGGCAAAGTCCGTGTAGATGTCGAGCATCTGGCGCGTCTCGAAATCAGCCTCTTCGAAAGTCGCGTGCGCGGTATGGCCCTCCTGCCAGAAAAACTCCAGCGTTCGGAGAAATAGCTTGGTTCGCAGCTCCCAGCGCACCACGCTGTTCCACTGGTTGATTAGCACAGGCAGAGTCGCGGTAAGACTGAATCCATTTCGCATACGCGTAACCGATGATGGTTTCCGAAGTCGGACGTATGACCAGAGGCTCTTCGAGCTCTTCGCCGCCCCCGTGGGTTACGACCGCAAGCTCGGGTGAAAATCCGGCCACGTGCGATTTTTCTTTCTCGATGAAGCTGCGCGGAATCAACAGAGGGAAGGCCGCATTTACGTGACCGGTAGCCTTGAACCGGCTATCCAGCGCCGCCGTGATGTTTTCCCATAAGGCCCAGCCGTAAGGCCGCACGATCATGCAGCCGCGCACCGGCGCATAGTCCGCCAGCTCGGCACGGAGAACCACTTGGTTGTACCACTCCGAATAATCCTCCGCCTCGGGTGGGAAGTTTCTGGTCTGACATAGGATAATTGGCTCTTTTCTGCTCCGAATTGAAACGGTGCGTGGACTCTAGCGCATCACGCGAGCACGCAATCGAGTTAGGTTAGGGGAGACGGCATCCGAAGTCAACCCGGTGACGTTTTTATGAATTTTTTGAGTGAACGAAAAGCTATTTCGTTGTAGGCTATCGGCCTGGTTCCCCGCCAGAGTTGCCCTAAATTAAAGGAGTTTAAAGAGATGAAGATGTGTCGAGCCGGGTTTCTTAATCATTGCGATTATGTTGTTCATAGTTAATCAGCCGTTGGCAAAGGCCCAGTCGTCAAGCGGATCCGGCACGTCAGCTCAAAGTCCGAGTCAGACGCAAACGCCGCCGCAACTCCCCTCCCTCTTCGTCGAGTTCCACCAATGTGCAGCCCGGGCTAACGTACCATCGCCCGTCAGAGGGTAAGAAACTGACGGAATTTCGCGTTTGATGCATTTGGTCCATACGCATTCATCGGCTCCGCAGCAACTGCCGCAATCCAACAAGCCGATACGGCCGGTAACTCGCACAACCCGGCAGGCATCCCCCCGGATTGGGGACAGGGCTGGGATTCCTATGGAGCTCAGATTTGGAAGCGACTTTGGAATTAACCTAGTTACCCAGACCGCTCGATATTCGATGGCTGAAATCTTGCATGAAGATACGATTTACTACCGCTGCGAATGCGATGGTTTCGTTGCGAGAACAAAGCATGCGTTGATTTCAACGGTCACGGCGCGCAGAGGCGAAGACGGGCATCGCGTGATTTCCTTTTCGGCGATCGCGGCTCCCTATGCCGGAACAGAAGCGGCTGCTCTGCTGTGGTTTCCGAACCGCTATGGCGCCATGGACGGCTTTCGGATGGGCAATTACAACCTGCTGATACAAGGCGGCCTGAATCTCGCGCTGGAATTTGTCTATGGCGGCCCGCATACGCTGCTGAGCCACCATCACGTGCCGGTGCTCTCCAACGCGACAGGATCAAATCCGAAGAACTAACAGACAAAGAACTGCTATATCGGGGAGCGCTGCGACGAAGGCTTGTGACTCGTCCAGCGCTCTCTTTTTTTGCTCGCACAACATCCCCGACACTATTCTCAGTGAGAGAAGGCAGGACTAGGCTTTCTTCCGACGCAATTATTCCCTTCGTTTGGTATCAGCCTTTGAAACGGCGAGCTTTTCCTGATCTAGGGCTGCGGCTGGGCCTTGTCTTTGTGATAATGGCGGCGAATGTCCGGCCAGAACTCATTTAGCACGATCCTGATGGCGTCGTAAGCCACTTGGGTGCCCCATACCGAGGCGGTGTTCGAAAAAGTCTGATCGGCCGCCGGATGATAGCTGTAGGTAGAGATGGCCGCTCCCATCCCGCTCCCCAAGATTTCGCCATAGTTGAAGGTATTGTGTCCGGAATCCGTCCGCGTAATGAGGAGGCGGCTCAGCGCGTAACCGGTGCGATGCACAAAGGTTCCTTTGCCCAACTGATAATAGCGAGGATCGGTGCGCATGACGGCTGGCACAACGGCATTGACCATATAATTCTCAATCGTGCCGTCGGCGAATGCGGTTCCGTAGCGCTTGGCATATCCTTCCGCACCTTGGCCGTAAGCGGGTTCGCTGTTCTCCGCCTGGCTTATAGCCGCTAGAACTCCATACCAGGGATATTGGACGTAGTCGAACGCAGAGCGCGTCGCAACTTTGAATTTTTGTCCCGCAGTGAGCGGAGGAACGCGCGCGGAATTTTCCAGGGTCAGAAAATTCGGCAAGGCGAAGAACAGACGGTCATTCGAGGTGCCCTGATTCTTCTGATCTTTGGTGCCTTGACTCGTCTGTCCAGGTTGCGTTTGCGGCTGGGCAGGGGTGGCTGCGGGCGGCGTTTGTTGCTGTTGTTGCCCAGGAGCAGTAGCCGGCGGCTGATCCGGCTGGCTCGCGGGTGGATTGGCAGGTGGGGTGCCTTCCTGCGCATAAACGGATGCCGCGCAGGTGAAAATCAAAAGAAGAATCACGCCTCTGGCGATTGTTGCACACGAACACTTCAAGATGAGCCCTCCCCTAGGCTATTCGATTAATCAGAACCTAAAGTTCCTTCTGTTCGGCGGCAAGAATCAGCGGCCAGTTCCGTTTGGATAGAAATATTGCTTTTTGGAGCTCACAACCCCGCGGCGCAGCTCGGTGTTTTTAGATGTATGGACAGCTCTTTTCCGTTGCCAGCGAAGAGCACAAAGATGATACAACAGGCCGCTCAGTTCATTTAAATTTACGCCTGCGGGAAACGAAAGAGTGACGGGCAAGCGGCGTACCGCCATTCATTGCAAACAGCCCGCCGGCTCCGATAGAATCACGTTCGCGTTCCTTGGAGCGCGCATAAAGCCGACACTGCGAAACTTTCTGGTGCGATGAAATGACACACGACAGCCCTGAATTGGTGAGGATGAGCCGTTCGCTGGACGAAGTCGATCCGGAAGTGGCAGAAGCATTGCGCGACGAAGTGCGCCGGCAAGCTACCGGCCTCGAGCTCATCGCGTCCGAAAATTTCGTTTCGGAAGCTGTGCTGGAAGCTGCGGGTTCGGTCTTCACCAACAAATATGCAGAAGGCTACCCGGGCAAACGATATTACGGCGGCTGCGAAAACGTTGACCGCGTCGAGCGACTCGCCATCGAACGCGCGAAGCAGCTTTTCGGCGCGGAGCATGCGAACGTCCAGGCGCATTCCGGCACGCAGGCCAATATCTCCGTTTATATGACCGCGCTCGAGCCCGGCGCCACCGTGCTGGGAATGAATCTCGCGCACGGCGGCCATTTGACTCATGGGCATCCGCTGAATTTCTCCGGCAAGACGTACAAGTTCGTGGCCTACGGAGTTACGAAAGAAACCGAGACCATTGACTACGACGAAATCGAGCGATTAGCGCGCGAACATCAGCCCAAAATGATCGTGGCCGGCGCCAGCGCTTACGCGCGCATCATCGACTTTCCGCGCATCGCGAAAATCGCCCAATCCACCGGCTCGCTCTTCTTCGTGGATATGGCGCATATCGCAGGTTTGGTGGCAGCGGGTTTGCATCCCAGCCCGGTGCCGTACGCCGATTTTGTTTCGACCACTACGCACAAGACGCTCCGAGGGCCGCGCGGCGGCCTGGTTCTCTGCCGCGAAAAATTTGCCAAGGATTTGGATCGCATCACGTTTCCCGGCCTGCAGGGCGGCCCTTTGGAACACGTGATCGCAGCCAAGGCTGTCTGCCTGAAAGAAGCGGCGGCGCCGGAGTTCCGCGAATATCAAAAGCAGGTGGTGGCGAACGCGCGCGCGCTGGCTGCAGGTCTCGCGAAGCTGGGCTTCCGCATCGTCACAGGCGGCACGGACAATCATCTATTTCTTGTTGATATGCACTCGCGGGGGATCACCGGACGCGACGCCGAATTGGCCCTGGAGCGTTCCGGCATGACCGTCAATAAGAACGCCATCCCATTCGATCCGCTGCCGCCCATGAAGGCCGGCGGAATTCGGGTGGGCAGTCCGGCGGTCACTACACGCGGGATGCGCGAGCCGGAAATGGAAAAAATTGCCGGATGGATCGCGGAAGTGCTTACGCACCTGGGCGACACGGCGATCGAGCAGCGAGTGCGAAAAGAGGTTGCTACCCTCGCAGAAAAGTTTCCGCTGTACGCGCGCCGGCTCGAAGCCGCCAATAGAGCTGAAATGCTGCACACTCAACGCGCAAATAACTAAAGACGCGCGCACAGCAAACTTCTTCCCGTTGTTTCAGCAAGGTACATGTATGCCTCTCTGGGTCAGTTCATATGGCTTTTGCCAAATTCACACCATATTCGCCCCGTAAATCCTTTTGCAGGCTGTGATGCAAGCGACAAAATCTCCACTTTGGTATTCCAGTTGCCAGCTTTCCACTTGGCGGTGGGTTCAGAGGTAGTCCCCACCCGCCCGACAAAGGCCGACGATGAGTTTGCTTTTTGGACTGGAAGCGCCCGCCTCTAGCGATAGTTACGGGTCCGAAAAGGACGAAGCGCGAGAAATCCAGAATTCATTGATGCCTTCTGGAACGCTTCGGAACGCTTCCATAGAGATCGCGTACAGGTTCGCTCCGTTCGCGGAAGTGGGCGGAGATTTCGCGGATTTTTACATTTTGCCGAACGGGATAGCAGGCCTCTATATCGGTGACGTCGTCGGCAAAGGTTTAGCGGCGGCGATGTACGCGGCGCTGGTGATGGGCATGCTGCGCGGAATCAACAAGACGGACGAACTAACATCCGCCGTTCTCGCAACGTTGAACAAGCGGCTGCTGGTGCGGCCGGTGCTGGGACGATTCGCAACCACGCTCTACGCCGTTTATGATCCCGGTTGCCGCGAGCTGACGTTTTCGAATGCGGGGATGCCTTACCCTCTGTTGGCGTCCGGTTCGGGCTGCCGGCAATTACAGGAGGGAGGCTTGCCCTCAGGAATGTTTCCTGGTTCTTCGTACGACACTCACAGGGTCTGCCTGTCGCCGGGCGATTCAGTCTTGTTTGCCACCGACGGACTCCACGAGTTGCAAGGCGCTAACGGCGATGATTTTGGCTGGCAAAGAATGGCGGACATCTGGGGGAAGTGCCAAGGAATGTCGGCCGACGAATCGCTGCAATGCCTTCTTCGCGAAGCCAAGAACTTTGCCATTGGCGGGCTGCAGCATGACGACATCACCGCGATCGCGCTCAAAATTCCGCGTCTATAGCGCCGAGTCGCGGCTATTCGATTTGAATATCCAGTTCGGCAGTTTTTCCATCACGAATCGAGAAGGCGCGAATGGGTTTGGCTGCATCTTTACGCGGCGAGAGAATGAAGTAGGCAACATCCGGGTAATACGCCTGGCTGATGTCGCGCTCGGAAGGTTTGTTATCGCCGTGCGGGATGCGAGTGATAAATTCCCATGAACTTAAGCCCCGCTCCGCGGATTTCGCGTATGGACTGAAATAGTTCCTTTGGCGCGATTTCGTATTCCGTCGCGCTGGCTGCCGCATTTGTCGCGGCAAAAACTCGCGTGATAACACCGCCTCGTCCCGCCAGCAACCCGCAACATTCCAATCGAGGCTCTTGCAGAACGCGGTCCATCATCTGCGTCAGAACGTCCTTGGTCGACTCGGACCACGTCTGCCATCTTTCGAATTTTACCGCGAGGAGTTCCTGCTTGGAATCTTTGCCCGCTCGTTGCCGCAGGCTTCCGCGGCTTGATGGTGTTTCCGCCGGCGAAGGTGGAGGGTTGCAGGGAGCGAACCCTGCAACCCAACTAACAATCGAATCTCGCTCTATGCCTTTTGAGCCTGGCGGCGAAGGAATGTGGGGACATCGAGATCGTCAGCCGGCACCTCACGAACGTCGCTGACATTTCGCGCGACTTGGTGGACCACCTCGCTGACGTTTCTCGATACTTGCTGCACCACATTCGTGTGCTGCGGCATGGTGGGCTGCGCCGGAGCAGGCTCGCGTGTAGCTTTCCACGTCTTCGGCAGGTACGAAGGCCGCGACTGGGATTTCCTGCCTGCCACTTCGCGGAAACCGGCAGCGATCACGGTGATCTTCACCGACTCTTTCATCGCATCATCCATTACCGCGCCGAAAATGATGTTCGCATTTTCGTGCGCCGCTTTCTGAATGATGGACGAGGCCTCGTGAACTTCCTGCAAGGTGAGGCTGGACGATCCCGTGACGTTGATCAAAATTCCCTGCGCGCCCTGGATGCAATTGTCTTCCAGCAGCGGGCTGTTAATCGCGCGGTTCGCGGCGTCAATCGCGCGGTTGGATCCGGAAGCCACAGCCGTGCCCATCACCGCGTAACCCTGGCCGGACATGATGGTTTTCACGTCCGCAAAATCGCGATTGATGATGCCGGGAATGGTGATGATGTCGGAAATGCCCTGAACGGCTTGGCGCAGAATGTCGTCGGCGATGCGGAACGCTTCAAAGAAACTGGTTCCGTGCTCGACGCATTCCATCAGCCGTTCGTTCGGGATCACGATTACGGTGTCCACGCTGCCGATTAGCTCAGCGAGAGCCTGCTCGGCCTGCTCCATCCGGCGTTTTCCCTCGAACGCGAACGGCTTGGTGACCACCGCGACGGTGAGCGCGCCCAATTCGCTGGCGAGGTTCGCGACGACCGGCGCAGCTCCACTGCCGGTGCCGCCTCCCAATCCGGCGGTGACGAAAACCATGTCCGCGCCGTCGAGCGCTTCCAGGATTTTTTCGGTGTCCTCCAGCGCAGCTTTGCGACCGACCTCCGGATTAGCGCCCGCTCCCAGTCCTTTCGTCAACTTGGCGCCGAGTTGCAGCTTTACCGGCGCTTGTGAAAGCTTGAGCGCCTGCAAATCGGTGTTGGCGGCAATGAACTCGACACCCTCCACTTTGGCGCGGATCATGCGGTTGACGGCGTTCGAACCGCCGCCCCCCACACCGATCACTTTGATCTTGGCGCCAGTTTGCGCTTCTTCACTGAATGAAACTTTAAGGCTCGATTCTTTTGGTGACATGCTTCCTCCCCAGTCTTTCACCCTCTTGAAATTTTGGATCAAGTCCCTATGACGCTCCTGCAAACATACTTTTAAATTTGCCCACCCAGCCGCTGGGACGCGCTCCCGCGTTGCGCCGCGTGCGCGCACCGTAAAGCACAAGTCCCACGGCTGTTGCATACTCGGGCTGGGAATCTTCTTCGCTCATCCCTGCACAGTCCGCGCGGAACGGCGACGCGCGCGGGCAGATTGAAAATCTTCTCAGTGAGTTCGCAAAAACCCCGCAGGCGCGCTCCGCCGCCGGTGAGAATAATCCCGGCGGGAATCGACGATTCCACGCCGCCACGGCGCAGCTCATCGCGGACGAGCATCAATAATTCCTGGGCGCGCGGTTCCACTATGTCGGACAACATGCGGGCAAAAACGGTTCGCGGCGGACGATCGCCCACGCTGGCGATTTCAATTGCAAAATCGTCCTTCAGAAGTTCGCGGAACGCGCAAGCTTGTTCGCGCTTGATTTTTTCCGCTTCATCGATGGGAGTTCGCAACCCAACGGCAAGGTCATTTGTAAAGTGGTCGCCGCCGACTGGAATCGCTGCGGTGTGCCGCACCACGCCGCCTGAATACGCGAGCAGTTCGGTAGTTCCGCCTCCGATGTCGAGCAGGCAGCAGCCCAGTTCGCGCTCATCTTGCGTTAGGCAGGCTTCCGCGGAAGCGAGCGGCTCGAGAACCGTGTCGTCCACCCGCACGCCCGCGCGATTTACGGCCGTGACGATATTTTGCGTCGCCGAGCCGCAGGCCGTGACGATGTGCACGTTGGCTTCGAGACGCTGCCCGACCATTCCGATTGCGTCGCGGATGTTGTCCTGCGCGTCGAGGAAAAACTCCTGCGGGAGAACGTGCAACACTTCGCGATCTTCGGGAAGCTGAATGCCCCGCGCAGCTTCCACCGCGCGGCGAACGTCCTCGCGTTGGATGTCGCGCGGGCGGCCTCCCACGGTGATTCCGCCGCGGCTATTCACGCCGCGCACGTGCGTACCTGCGACGCCGATCAGCGCCGATTCCACCGGCACGCCGACGATGGTTTCCGCTTCTTCAACCGCACGGCGAATCGAACTCACCGCGAGATCGAGGTTCACAATCTGGCCCTTGCGCCAACCCTTCGATTCCGCCGCGCCCAAGGCGGCGAATTTCACGCCGCCGTCATCACTAAGCTCGCCAATCAGCGCGCAAGTTTTCGTGCTGCCGATGTCCAGCGCTACGATATGCCGTTCCTTCTTCGTCAAATCCGCTCCTTATAATTTCACGCGTTTATACCTGCTATCGTGACTTTTTCCCGGAAATCTTGTGTGCCGCATGAACCGGTTTCGGCGCGGGTTTCGGCGGCGCGGCCGGCCGAGGCGCAATTTGCTGCGCCACCGCAGCGTCCGGATTCACGACTGCTTCCCCGTTGAAGCGCAGATCCACCGATTCGATGCGCCCTGTTTTCGCGCGCCACTGTCCGAAGTCATTCAGCAACGTCTGATACTTTGTTTCGAAATCGTTGTCGCCAAAATGCACGAGAACAAGCGAATCTGTTTGCTGCCCGCCGGAAGTACTTTCGCCATTCAAACCGGAGATCGAGGCGCGCAAGTCGCGCACGTCCGAAAGGTCCACTTCGCTTACCTGTTCCATCGCTCGGGCGCGCGCGGATTCCACTTGCTGAGTGAATCCCGCAAAAAGCTGCATACGCCGCTCGCGCTCGTCCGGCGTCATAGTCTCGCTGACGCCGGTGACCACCGGAAAATGAAAACTCGCCTTCAAAGGCCGTTCAAGAATCACGCCATGGATATCCACGAGCGCCA
Source organism: uncultured Acidobacteriota bacterium (assembly GCA_963830375.1). Classification (GTDB taxonomy): domain Bacteria; phylum Acidobacteriota; class Terriglobia; order Acidiferrales; family UBA7541; genus Palsa-295. Next base: position 159,810 of record CAWHMJ010000001.1, on the reverse strand, counting down.
GATCGCTTCCCTGCCGAAGAAACGCGATGGGAACCCGCTCGGTGATTTCCACTTCGATATTATTGGGCAACGCTCGCCGAACGATGGCTCGCGCCACCCACGGAATTGCTTCGAGCTGGCGGCGGCGTTCAGTGAGCGGAATGCGCAAAACGCTCCGGCCCTGATCGGCTTTAAAAATTGCGAGCACACTGCCGCGAGTGACGTAATTATTCCCGGTTAGCTCCACTTGGCTGGAATGAATCAGCGCCATTCGCGGCGACGCGAACAGGAAATGCCCGCAGGCATATGCCACGCATGCGGCCACGATTCCCACACCCACTCCGACCGTGACACGGAGATACGTCTTCCAGGCCTTCCGGCCAAACTTTCGCCGCTTAATCTCCAGAGGCTTTTGCCTGCGAAGATACTTCGGCTCTTCGTCGGCCAGGAGTTCCTGGGGATAAGCGTCCGCGTCCATGGTCTTTAGTTTTTCCAGAGGATGACCTCGTTCTCGAGCTCCACGCCGTACCTGACTCGCACGCGCTCGCGGACATCGTCAATCAGCCTGAGCATGTCGGCGCAGCTGGCCTTGCCCGCGTTGATAAAAAAATTCGCATGGCGATCGCTTACCATGGCGTCGCCCGCGCGGTGGCCTTTCAAGCCCAGTTCGTCAATCATGCGTCCCGGCTGAACCGCCCGGAGGATTTTTGAAAATGCATCCGGCGCTTTTCTGATTGAGCGGCTGGCTCGCGCGGCGCTTTTCATTGCACACCTTAATGCCGGCCAGAATTTCCTTGAATGGCTTGGACGGCAGCTCCAGTTTCACGCGCAGCATTACGTCATCCGGCGCAAAGGAAGTGTGGCGATAATCGAAACGAATATCGTTGCCGCGGACCGTTTCAATTTCGCCTGTCGCCGCGCGGTAAAGCTCCACTTCGCGCACGTACGATCCAATCTGCGTGCCGTAAGCGCCTGCGTTCATTCGCAACGCGCCGCCCACGCTGCCGGGCACGCCGATCAGGCCCTCCATGCCGCCCAGATCGCGCTTCGCGCAGAACGTAACCATACCGCCGAGATCGGCCGCGGCATCGACATAGGCTGCATTGCCTTCCACTCTCATGCCCGGTTGCGAAGTCGGCAGATGCAAAACGACCCAGGGCAGCTCGCCGTCGTCGATCAGCACGTTCGTTCCGCCACCGAGGAAGCGGTGGGGAATTTTTTCGTCAGCCAGCAAACGCATCACCTCGGGAATGGTGTCAAAGCGCCGAAGCACGAGTTCATCGGTCGAGCCTCCAATTCCCAGCGAAGTCTTTTCGCTCAACGAAACCCCTGCGTGCAATTCCACTCCAAGCTCTTTCAACCGCGCCGCAAGCGGCTTTTCACTAATCCGCATAAGAACTCGGCACCTTGGAAGCAAGCAGCATGGCGAGCTGATCGAGCACGCGCCCAACGCTGCCGGCGCCGATGGTAAGAATTGCGTCACCCGGACGCGCTTCCCTATACAGAAATTCCATGCCGGCCTGCATGGTGCTGGTGAACACTACATTTTTGTGGCCCGCCGTGCTGATGGCTTCGGACAAAATTTCCCCGTTGACGCCTTCGATCGGCGCTTCCCCGGCCGCATAAATTTCCGTCATCACCAAAATATCGGCTTGATTGAACGAGCTGCGAAAATCTTCCCAGAGAAACTGGGTGCGCGAATAACGGTGCGGCTGGAAAAGAACGAGCAAGCGTTTGTAACCGCAACCGCGCGCGGCTTCGAGTGTGGCGCGAATTTCGGCGGGATGATGGCCGTAATCGTCGATCAAGGTGACGCCGCCAAACTCGCCTTTAATCTCAAAACGCCGGCCAACGCCGGAGAACTTTGCGAGGCCCGCGCGAATCAAGTCCGCCGGGACGTTGAGCGAAAGGCCGACAGCGGCAGCCGCAGCGGCGTTGCGCACGTTGTGAATTCCCGGCGGCGACGGCAGCCGGAAAATTCCGAGATCGTCGTCATGATATTTCAGCCGGAATTCGCTCGCGAGCCCGATCAGCCGCACTTCGCTGATTACCAGGTCCGCCTGGCTCGACGTGCCGTAGGTGATCACCGGACGCTTTACCTGCGGCAGAATCGCTTGCACGTTCGGCTCGTCGATACAGAGGATCACCGTGCCGTAAAACGGGACGCGATTCGCAAATTGCAGAAAAACTTCCTGAATTTCCTCGAGCGAGTGGTAATGGTCCAAATGCTCGCGGTCGATGGTGGTGATTACGGCCAGCACCGGAGCAAGCAGCAAAAACGAGCGGTCGCTTTCATCCGCTTCGACCACCATGTATTCGCTCTGGCCCACGCGGGCGTTCGAGCCGGCATGATTCACGCGTCCGCCCACCACGAATGTAGGATCGAGACCGGCCTCACCCAGCACGGAAGCCACCATGGAAGTCGTGGTAGTTTTGCCGTGCGCGCCGGCCACTGCGATTCCATATTTCAAGCGCATCAGCTCGGCCAGCATTTCGGCGCGCGGAATGACGGGAATTTTCAGCTTATGAGCCTCCACCACTTCCACGTTGTTCGCGCGCACAGCCGAAGAAATAACGACCACATGCGCGCCGCGAACGTTTTCCGCCAGATGGCCTTCAAAAATAGTAGCTCCTAATTTTCGCAACCGCTCCGTCACCGGAGTAGCTTTCAAATCCGAACCGGAAACCGCGTAATTGCTGGAGAGCAGGACTTCGGCGATGCCGCTCATCCCGCTGCCGCCGATGCCGACCAAATGAATGCGCTGAAAATTGCGGAAGGTTACGCTCATGCGCGCACCATTCCTTTCAGCGGGCTTTCGAGCTGGGCTTCGAGCAAGTCCACAATGTCCTCAACGGCGCGGGGGCGTGCCAATCCGTGCGCGCGTTCTTCCATTTCGGCAATTTTTCCGGGCTGGTCAAGCAGGGAGAAAATTTCCGACGTCAGGCGTTCGGGTGTCAACTCGCCTTGCGGCAACATCCGCGCGGCGCCCGCGTCCTGCATGGCTTCTGCGTTGCGGGTTTGATGCGCATCGGTGGCAGCGCCGAAGGGGATGAAGATAGCGGCGCGTCCGGCGGCAGATACCTCCGCGACTGTGATCGCCCCCGACCGGCAGACGATTAAGTCTGCCTGGGCAAACCGCTCCGCCATATTCTCGATGAAGGGCACAACCTCCGCTCGGAATTCGCGACGCGCATAAGCTACTCGCACCGCATTATAGTCGCGTTCACCAGTCTGATGCACGATGAAAAGCTGATTTTTTCGCGGCGACAACAGGTCGAGTGAGTCAACGACGGCGCGGTTTATCGGCAACGCGCCTCGGCTCCCACCGGTAATCAGGATAGTGAAGGGCTCGCCGTGCTTTTTACGCGGAACGGCAAAGAATTCCTGGCGCACCGGGCACCCGTTACCTCTGCTTTTCCTCCCAGGCGCTGTGCAGTGGCAGAGCTGGCCACGGCCACTCGCGTAACGATCGTCGCAAGCACGCGGTTGGTGAATCCCGGCTCGACATTGGGCTCGAAAATCACAGTGGGGATCGAATGCATCTTGGCCAGAAGCATCATGGGACCGGATGCGTACCCGCCCACGCCGAATGCGACTCCAAAATTGTGCCGGCGCAGAATCCTTTCCGAGTCCCACAGTCCCTGCGGAAGAATGGCTGCGTTGCGAAGAAATTGCGCGCCGCCGATGCCCTTCAAGCCCCGCTACGCGGATTGTTTCGAGCGGCAGTCCGGCCTGCGGCACCAGCCTCGCTTCCATTCCGCGCTCGGTTCCCACGATCACGACGCTTCGTTCTCCTTCGGGCTTGCGCCCGAGCCATTCGCGCGCTACGGCAATCGCCGGAAAAACATGCCCGCCGGTGCCGCCGCCGGCGATTAGCAAACTGTTTGCATCCTGCTTCACATCTCATCCGCGTGCTGACTGATGTTCAACAGCACGCCGGTGGCCAACAACATTCCGATCAAACTCGATCCGCCATAGCTGATGAACGGCAGCGGAATTCCTTTCGTCGGCATCAATCCCAGCACCACGCTCAGATTGACGAGCGCCTGGCCCATCACCATCGCGGTGATCCCCAGCGCGAGCAGCCGTCCAAATTCATCCGGAGCTTTCATGGCGGCCACAAATCCGCGCCAGCCATACACAAAGAAGAGCGTCAGCACAATCGCGGCGCCGATAAATCCGAGCTCCTCGCAAATCACGGCAAAAATAAAGTCGGTATGCGCCTCGGGAAGGAAAAAAAGCTTCTGCCGGCCTTCCATCAAGCCCACGCCGGTGAATCCGCCGGAGCCGATGGCGATGAGCGATTGCAACAATTGAAAGCCGTGGCCCTGCGGGTCGGTGCTCGGCGACAAGAATGCTTTGAAGCGCTCCAACCGATACGGCGTGCTTGCAATTAACAGAGAGATGGCGGGAATCGCCGCGAGCACAGCGCCAACGATGTATCGCATGAAAGGCCGGAAACGTACAGCATCACCGCTGCGATCAGCAGGATCATGCACGCCGTACCCATATCCGGCTCCGCCAGAACCAGGCCCACCATCAGCAGAACCGTCCCCAGCGCCGGCAACAGCGTGTGCACCGGGTCATTTATGCCGAAACTTTTCGGGCCGCGCCGAATTTCAATAAACCATGCGAGATAGAAAATTAAGACCAGTTTCGCGATCTCCGACGGTTGCAGGCTCAGAGGGCCCAGCCTGAACCAGCGATGCGTGGCATGCGAACGATCCAGGAAGAAAACCGAAATCAACATGACGAGCGTGATGGAAACCGCGGTGAAAATCACGCGTGGCTGGCGGAATTTCCGGTAGTCGGTGTGCATCAGCCAGAACATTCCAGCTAGTCCGAGCGCGATCCACACAAGCTGGCGCAGCAGAAACGTATAGCCATTACCGCCCTGCTCTCGAGCGGTGATGGCCGAGGCGCTGAAAACCATCACCGCGCCGATCAGGCAAAGCGCCAGCGTGACGCCGAATAATTTCCGGTCGGGTTGCAGACTACGTGGCATGCGTCATCCTTTTTGCGCGGAAGCTCCCGCGGCCGATTTGTTGTGATCTTCCAGACGCGCGACCAGCTCTTTAAAACTGCGGCCGCGATGTTCGTAATTCTCAAATTGGTCGAAGCTGGCGCAGGCCGGAGCGAGCAACACGGTATCGCCCGGCTGCGCGCGCTCAGCGGCAATTTGCACGGCACGGTCCAGCGTGCCGGCGTTCGTTACGGGAACTGAATCGCCGAGGTCTTCTGCAATCTTCTCCGCAGCAGCGCCGACCAAGATGGCCATGCGCGCGCGATCGTGCAGTAACTCGCGCAGCGGCGTGTAGGGACTCCCTTTGTCCTTGCCGCCGAGAATCACGATAAGAGGCCCCGGAAATGCTTCGATTGCTTTCACTGCCGCGTCCACATTTGTGGCCTTTGAATCGTTGTAAAACTGCACGCCGGCTATTTCAGCCACGAATTCCAAGCGATGCTCCACGCCTTTGAACGATTTCACGCCGTTCGCAATGGCCGCCGGATCGGCGCCTGCCAGGAAAGCCGCGGAACACGCGGCCAACACGTTTTCGACGTTGTGTTCGCCGCGCAGCGTGATTTCACCGCGGCGCGCAAGCGCCACCTCCGAGCCTTCGTTGCGAAAAAATATCTGTCCATCGCGCAGAAACGCTCCGGCGGCCACCCGCTTCTGCCGGCTGAACCAGAAAATGTGCGGTTTGGAGGGCATGCGGCGCGTAATTTCGGGATCGTCGGCATTGAGGATGGCGATGTCGCGCTCGATTTGATTTTCGAACATGCGCATCTTCGCAGCAGCGTACTCTTCGAATGAAACGTGGCGATCGAGATGGTCGGGCGTCAGATTCAGCAGAACTCCGATTTCCGGCCGAAACTTTTCGATCGTTTCGAGTTGGAAGCTGCTGATCTCCGCCACGGTCACGGTGGTATCCATGGAGTTTTCCACCAGACGCCAGCAACGGCGTGCCGATATTGCCGCCGACCATTACCGGAATCGCCGCGGTCTTCAGGATGTGCGCGACCAGCGAAGTCGTTGTGGTCTTGCCGTTCGAGCCGGTGATGGCGATAAGCTTTCCGCGCAGAAAGCGCCAAGCAAGTTCAATTTCGCTCCAAACCGGAATTCCGTGCGCGCGCGCCGCTTCGAGCGCGGGAAGTTTTGCCGGGACGCCGGGGCTGACCACAATCAAATCCTGATTCAGAAAACTTTTGGAAACGTGCCCGCCGGGCTCGAATTTCACTCCCGCCGCGCGCAGCTTTGCGGCCGTTTCCGCCAGCTCGGATTCCGGACGTTCGTCCGTGGCCGTCACAGTTGCTCCATAGCCCGCGCAGAAAAGCGAGGTAACCACACCTGTGCGCGCCAATCCCACTACCAGAACGCGCTTCCCCGCGAGATCGATTCCAGGCCTCAAACCAAGTCACCTCAATTTCAATGTCGTCAGCGAAAACAACGCAAATACCAGCGCCACGATCCAGAAACGCACGATGATTTTCGACTCGCTCCATCCCATCAATTCGAAATGATGGTGCAGCGGCGCCATGCGAAAAACCCGCTTGCCCGTGAGCTTGAACGAGCCGACCTGAATGATGACCGAAACCGCTTCGAGAACGAAAACGCCGCCAATGAAAAGCAGCAGAATCTCCTGCTTGATGATTACGGCGACCACGCCGATTGCGCCTCCGAGCGCGAGTGACCCCACATCGCCCATGAACATCTCGGCCGGATGCGCGTTGTACCAGAGAAACCCCAGTGAAGCGCCGACCAACGAGCCGCAAAAAATTACCAGTTCGCCCGCCGCTGGTATTTTTTGAATCTCCAAGTATTCAGCCATGCGCGCGTTGCTGGAGACGTAGGTCAGCACGGTCAGCGCGGTGGAAGAAACCAGCACGCATCCGATGGCCAGGCCGTCCAAGCCATCGGTCAAATTCACGGCGTTCGAGCTGCCCACGATTACAAACACAAGAAACAGAACGAATGGAACGAACGCCAGCGGCCATACGAAATTCCGGACCAACAGCGAGTCGATCACCAGATTCGGATGCAGCCGTTTGAGAAACGGCACGCTCAACTGCGTGGAATACGCGCCGTGCGATTGCAACACGAGCAACGCGACGCCGACCGCCACGCAGGTCAACACCTGAAAAAAGAATTTCTTGCTCGGGGACAGCCCGAGATTTCTCCGTCGCACAACTTTATTGTAATCGTCCACGAAACCTATGGCGCCGAACGCCACCGTAGCTCCAATCGCAAGCAGCACGTAGGGACTGCGCAAATCCGCCCACAGCAGCGTGGGAATCACGATGGCGGCCACAATCAACACGCCTCCCATAGTGGGAGTTCCCGCTTTCTTTTGATGCGCTTTGGGGCCTTCCTCGCGAATGTACTGTTTCACTTGCAGCTCACGAAGTTTTTCGATCACCCACGGCCCCATCAGCAGCGAAAGCAGAAACGCCGTTACGCTGGCCACCGCGGTCCGAACCGTGATGTAGCGAAATACGTTCAGCGGGCTGAAATGGGGCCTCAGCGCGTAAAAGAAAAGGTAGTAAAGCATCAGCGCAGGCCTTTTCGCCCGGCTTCGATTGCTTCCACGACGGCAGCCCGTCGATCCAGTCCGCTTCTGACGCGCGTCGATTGCCTCGAGAACTTTTTCCATCTTGACGCCGCGGGAACCTTTCAGCAGAAGAAGATCTCCGGCTGCGACGAACTCCGCCAGAAATTTCGCCGCTTCGTCCGAATTTTCAAAAAACTTCGCGCGCTCCGGCGCATGCCCGGCATCAATCGCTGCGCGGACCAGTTCCGCAGCATCACCCCGCACGCCCACGATCCAGTCAATTCCCGCGAGCGACCCGGCGAGTTTTCCGCATTCGCGATGCAGCGCCGGTGCCGACGTCCCAAGCTCCAGCATCTCGCCCGCCGCGAGAATTCTCCGCCGATATCCGGGCGTCGCCGCGAGAAGCTCAGCCAGCGCGTTCAACGCAGTCGGGCTCGAGTTGTAGCTGTCGTTAATCACTGTGAGTCCGTTTTCAAATCGAACTACTTCGCCGCGTTTATCGGCCGGTACCAGCGTTGGAAACACACTTTGCGCCTCTGCCGCACCGATGCCCCAGACGCTAGCGGCCGCCAGCGCCGCCAGAGCATTCATCACGTTGTGCCGGCCAATCAACGGCAATTCCAACCGCGCGCGGCCGCTTGGAGACACGAATTCAAACGCTGTACCCTCCACACCGCGTTCTTCGATATTCTCCGCGCGAAATTGCGCAGCGCCCTTCGTTCCAAACCAAATCACATTCCCGCGCGCTACATCGGCAAACCGAGCGACGCGCTCATCGTCTGCGTTCAGCACCGCCGTTGCGCCGGGCCACGCCAGGTTTCTCGATCAACTCGCGTTCCGCCAGCGCGATCTCTTCAATCGAAGAAAAAAACTCCAAATGCTCGACGGCGATGCGCGTAATCACGCCCACATCAGGCGGAGCAATCTGCGCCAATCGCGCGAGCTCTCCGCGATGCGACATGCCCATCTCCACTACGGCCGCATCGTGCTCATCATCGAGCTGCAGCAACGTAAGCGGCACACCATACTCATTGTTCAAATTCCCTTGCGTCTTCAGTACGCGGAACCGCGCGGCCACAAGCGCCGCAAGGATTTCTTTCGTGGTAGTTTTGCCAATCGACCCGGCCACCGCCCCGATTCGCCTGCCCGGCTTCGCCTTGCGCCAAATCTCGCTGGCACGCGAGGCCAAACGATGCAGCCCGACGAGCGTGTCGTCCACGGCAAAAAGCTTGCGCCGGACTTCTTCCGGGTACTCTGGAAACTTTTCGCGCGCCACCACCCCGGCCGCAGCTCCGCGAGAAAGCGCCCCGGCCACAAAAGTGTGTCCATCGTGACGCGGACCGCGTATGGCAAGGAACAGTTCTCCAGGCTGAACGGCGCGAGAATCAATCGAGACACCGGCCATCCGGGCCATGGGATCGAGCCCCGCGGGCACTGGGACACCCAGAGTTTCGGCCACTTGAACTGCTGTCCACCGCATTGCGTCTCCCAGGGGCTGATGGTCGCTCTCAGAATCTGATTTTCGAAAAACTCAGATTTTCGTGCGAAATCGCCTACTTTTTGGCCGATTGCTTCGAATAACCCTTGCGCCGCAATATCGCCCGGGCTTTTTCGCGATCGTCAAACTCGAACGTCCGGTCGCGCAAAATCTGATAGTTTTCGTGACCTTTTCCGGCCAGCAGCACGATATCGCCGGGCTGCGCTTCATCGATCGCCATTTCAAGGGCTATTTCACGATCCGGCTCGATCCGGTACTTCGCATTCACTTTCTGCAATCCCACCACCACATCGTTCATGATCAGCAACGGGTCTTCTTTCCGAGGATTGTCATCGGTGAGAATCACGAGGTCGCTCAGCGTCTCCGGCGGCTTCACCCATCAGCGGGCGAGTGGAACGATCGCGCTCTCCACCAGCTCCGAAAAGCGTGATGACGCGCCCGGACGGATTCAGTTCGCGCGCGGTCGTGATCAAATTGCGGATGGCATCGTCCGCATGCGCGTAGTCAACCACTACCAGAAATGGCTGGCCTTCATCGATTTGCTGAAAACGGCCGGGCACCAATTCGAGATTCGCGATTCCCTGTTCAATTTTCGCGCGAGGGATTTCAAGCGCGATGGCCGCGCCGATCGCGCTCAGAATGTTGTACACGTTGATACGCCCGACCAGCGACGAGCGCACTTCGATTTTCCCGGCTGGCGTTTGCGCCGTAAATTGAGTGCCGTCAAATCGCAGTGAAAACGATTTCGTGGTGAGCTCGGCCGTCTCGCTCAGGCCATATCTCAGCGTGTGTTTTGCAAGGCCCTCCAGCCGGGGCGAGTAAGGATCATCGGCGTTGACGACGGCGACATCAGGCGCTCCCGCACCCAGGCCCTCAAACAAACGGCGCTTGGCGGCGAAATACTCTTCGAACGTTTTGTGAAAATTAAGATGATCGCGCGTCAGATTTGTAAAAACCGCCACGGCGAAGTGGCATCCCCAGACGCGCTCCATCGCCAGCGCGTGCGAGCTCACTTCCAGCACGGCGTGCGTTCCGCCCGCGTCGCGAACTTCCGCAAACATTTGCTGCAAATCCAACGATTCGGGCGTGGTATTCAGAGCCTTGCGGCTGCCTCGTGGAGTTTCGTAGCCGGTGGTACCGATACGCCCGGTTGTAAATCCCGCCGCATGCAATATGGAATCTATGAGAAAAGTTGTGGTGGTCTTCCCGTTTGTTCCGGTGACGCCGATGAGCCTCAGCGCGCTCGCGGGATGGCCGTAAAAATTCGCAGCTGCTATCGCCAGTGCGCGCCGCTCGGTTCCTGGGACAAGTTCCACCCATGCAATACCGGGCTTTATCTCCGCGCTTCGCGGCTGCGGACTCGCGATTGCAATCGCGCCGCGCGCGATCGCGTCAAACACAAATTTATTCCCGTCCGCTTTTTGTCCCGGCAGAGCGAAGAACAGCGCGCCCGGCGTAACTTGACGGCTGTCGCACGCCACCGAGAGGATATTGGGGTTCGCAGCTCCGCTCACGCTAACCCGCTCAACGCCCTCCATCAGCTCACGCAGAGTTGTGCTCTGTTTATTCTCGCGCTTTGCACCGCTTCCTGAATTCACTTCCGGCCCACTCTCCATCACAAATTTCAATTTACATTCCTTTGCGCCGCCGTGGACGGCGCTTCCGCCGTCACGCGCCCAAACCGCACGGTCACGCGGCTCCCATGCACCACGCGCGTACCTGCCTCTGGCGATTGTTCCAAGGCAACCCCACTGCCAATCAGCGAAGGAACTAATCCCAGGCGCGAGCAATCCTCCGTGACACCTCGAACCGTCTCTCCCGCCAGATCCGGGACTATCACAGCGTCCCCATCGCTGAACGCAACCGTTGTAGCCGGCGAGACATCCTGCTGCTCGGTGGCCGCTTTGAAACGCGCCTCATTAATTCCATTGCTCAAATCTTCTTCCGGAGCGCGAGCGTGTCCCACACTCTTCGCCGTTTCGGTCTCTGAAGGCTCAGGTATGTCGCCGGGAACGTCTAAGTACGCGAGCACTTGTTCCGCTATGCGCTTGAATACCGGTCCGCCGATTTCTCCGCCGTGATGCGCGCCCTGCGGCGAATCGAAGACGATGAGTATGGTGACCGCCGGTTCGTTCACCGGCGCAAACCCGACAAACGAAGCAATGTATTTGTTGGGAGAATAGCGCCCCGTGTCGGGGTCAATTTGCTGCGCGGTGCCGGATTTGCCCGCGGCTGTGTATCCATTAAGCTGCGCGAGCTTGCCGGTGCCGCTCAAGACCACCGTCTCCATCATTCCGCGCACCGTGGCCGCGGTCTTCGCGTCCGTCACTTGTTGCGGCGCAGGCCGCGGGAGCGGCCCCGAAGCAATTCCGCCCTGAATCTCTTTGACGATGCGCGGCTTGTAAAGCAATCCGCCGTTCGCCACGGCGGAAATCGCCGAGATGATTTGTACCGGGGTCACGCTTATTTCCTGCCCAATGGCCACCGAGCCGATAGCACTTGCATTCCAGCTCTCAACGGGTCGGAGTTTTCCGCGATTTTCCCCCGGCAACTCGATTCCGGTAAGCTGGCCGATTCCGAAAGAGCGAATCGTGTCGTAAAACCTGGGAGCGCCGAGCTGAAGCGCAATCTTGATCGACCCAACATCGCTGGAATTCGCAAGAACGTCGCGAACGCTGAGCACTCCGAACGGATGCCAGTCATGAATCAGCCTGCCGGCGACAAGAATCGAGCCCATCTGGCAATCCACGAGTTTGTCCGGATCCGTGACTCCGTTTTCAATTGCTCCGGTCATGGTGACTACTTTGAAGGTCGAACCGGGTTCGTAGGCGGCGGTAACGGCGCGGTTCCTGCGCACTTCGTCGGGATAGGTGCCGGCGTCGTTGGGATCGAATGTGGGGAGATTTGCCATGGCCAGCAGTTCCCCGGTGTTTGGATCTTGAATCACCACCGTCCCATATTTGGAGTGGGTCTCTTCCATTCCCCGCGCTAATTCTTTTTCGGCGATGAACTGAATTGTTTCATCCACCGTGAGCGTCACGCTCGCGCCGGGATCCGCGGCGGCTTCGCTGCGGTCGTACCAGCGCCGTTTTCCGTCGGACATCACCATCATGCGGCCCGGCTTTCCGCGGATTTGTTTGTCGAAGGCGTACTCGATGCCTCCGATCCCCTTTTCGTCCACGTCCACATAGCCCAGTGCGTGCGCCAGGCTCTGCCGCTGGGGATAGACCCGGCGATTTTCCTTCTGAAAGAAGACGCCCTTCAAGTTCATGTCGTCAATGCGCTGGACGATTTCAGGCGAAAGTTTCTTTGCCAGACGAACGGGCGTACGCGCCTCTCGTATTTTGGTTTCGATTTCTTCGGGGGGAATATTCAGAACGCGCGAGAGCAGCCTGGCGACGAGAGGTGCATCCTTGATGTCCGTAGGATCGCCGAATACGGAATCCATCGGGATGCTAATAGCCAGTTCTTGACCCTTGCGGTCGTAGATCGTGCCGCGTTTCGGGCTGATTTCAAATACGTGCCGTTGTTGGTGCTGGGCTCTTGCGAAGTATTCGCCATAGCAGAAGAGCTGGAGATAACTGAGGCGCGCCAGCACCGCCGCCATCCAAATCAACGCCACGACCCCTACTACCAACCAGCGGCGACGCGGGCTGTGCTGCTCCATGGTACACCGGCCTATCCCAGAAAAAACTCAACCCCGCGAAAGTTCGGATTGCTTCGCGGGGACGCGCCCGGCAAGCCAGGCCGCTGCAAATTTCGTGTCAAGGACGCTGGGTGAGAGAAATGGTGCGCGCTTGCGCCAACACTCGATCTCCGGTCGCTTCCACCGCGGCCGTTTGGCCGACCACCGGAATCGTCAATCCCAGCTCTTTTCCGCCGATCGCATAGACCCGGTCCAGCGAGGTCAACGTGTCCACTTCCAGGTTCAGCTGCTGATTCAATATGGAGCTCTGCGCCCGCAGCGATTCAAGCTGCTCCACTTCGTAACGCAGTTGGATGCATTCAAAATGTTGCCAGGTATAGACCAGCAGGCAGGCAGCCATCGCGCCGCCGGCGGCCACGCGCCGCCAAAAATCACCCAAGCGCGCGGGCGATACCGGGCGAACCAGCCGCGAATTATCGATATGTTTTACTGTGTGATATTCGATCATGACCACGCCTCAGGCGCCGAGCTTTCCGCCGTCGCCACTTTCTCCGCCACGCGCATCTTTGCGCTCCGGGAACGCGGATTGTTTCGGATTTCCTCGTCGCCCGGCAGAATCACTTTCTTGGTCAGCACTCGAAAACTTTTCTCCCGTGCTAGACGCTGGAATTCATGCTTGACCATGCGATCTTCCAGCGAGTGGTAACTGAGGACGATCATCCGTCCTCCTGAAGCTAAAGTGGCAGGGGTCCGCGAAAGAAACTGCCCGAGTTCCTCCTCTTCTCGATTCACCGCTGTCCGCAGCGCCAGAAACGTTTTTGTCGCGGGATGCAGTCTCTGCCTTCCCCTTGCTTTTCGTCCCCCTGCCACAACCGTTGCCAGATGTTCGGTGTCGCGGATCGGCCGCGCGCGAACGATTGCCCTGGCGATTCTGCGTGAGTCCCTCTCTTCGGCGTTCTTGTAGAGAAGGTAGGCCAGTTCTTTCTCCGGCCAGAAGTTCACAATTTCTTCCGCGGTGAGCGGCGAATCGGGATTCATGCGCATATCGAGCGGCGCGGCCCAACGAAAAGAAAATCCGCGCTCGGGAGTGTCCAGCTCGAGGCTTGAAATCCCCAGATCGGCAAGCACACCATCCAGAGGAGGAAGCTTCAGGTTCTCCGCCACTTCGCCGATCTTCGAAAATTCTGCGTGCACTAAAGTCACCTGCCGCTCGTGCGGCCCCAGACGCTCCCGCGCTATTTCCAGTGCGCGCGGATCGCGATCCATCCCCACTAAACGCCCCGTGGTCAGCCGCCGGGCGATTTCAATGGCATGCCCGCCCGTGCCGACCGTGGCATCCACGTACGTGCCCTCGGGCCGAATCCGCAACCAGTTCAAAACTTCTTCAACCAGAACCGGCGTGTGCAGAACGCTCAAAAGCTAGATGCCCAGTAAATCCAATTCCTTTTCGTCTTCCGCCGTGATGGGGTTACGGTTCAGTTGTTCCAGGAACTGCGCGTGATTCCAGACTTCCAGGTAAGTCAGCTGGCCCTGAACGTCTACTTCGCCCTTCATCTGCGCCGATTCCCGTAGCGTTGGTGGAATTAGAATGCGCCCCTGCCCGTCCAACTCCACGACTTGGCCGTAATAGTTCACCCGCGCCAAAAATTTTTGCTTGGCCCGGTTGTGAGTGGAAACTTTGGCGAGTTTTTCTTCGATCTTCTCCCATGACTTCATGGGATAGATCCGCGCCATACCGCCGGTCTCGCTGGTTACGTAGAACTTCTTGCCCGTCTTGCGCAGCAGCGCGAGAAAATCGGCCGGGATTTTCATCCGGCCCTTCTCGTCGACTGTCGCTAGATAGTTGCCCCGAAGCATGGAAGCCTTTCAGAACTGCGCCCGGCTTGTACGGCGTGAGAATCACTCTTTGGTGCGCCCCTGCTTTCTAAAGCTTTCTAATACTTTTTACCACTGCGTCCCACTTCTTCCCACTTTGTGCCCCGATTGTAGTTAGGTTCGACTACATGTCAAGCGGAATCCGTTCTGCAAATAAAGATTTTTACTAAAAATAAGATGCGCCGTTGTGGCCCACCGCAACCAAACCACAATTAGTGGTGGATGCCTCTGGACGCGTTGCGCACGCCTAGTTGCTCGAGCTGAAAAAAGAAGAAAAAATGTTTTGTAAGAGTAAACAGCAAGAAAAATTCGGCTAGCCCATCGTTTTCTTGGCACGGCGCGCGCTACACAAGGTTTTAATGTAGCGCCGCGGTCTTCAGCGCGGCACTTCCGGGCTGGCAACCGGCCGGACTGGCGTTCGGGAGGTTATTGCAGCTCGGCGTACTCGGATTTGGCGGCGACGAGGATAGGGATGTCCGGGTCGGCGTCTTTCCACAGCGTGAGGAAGTCCTGATATGCGGCCTTTGATTTCGCGTTATCGCCGGCCAGGGAGTACGCGCGGGCAAGCCCAAGATGCGCGAGTGTGGCCAGCGGCTCATTTACGACCACGCCTGCATGGTCGAGAATTTTCTGGAACTCGGCGGTCGCTGCTGGGCCCTGTTTCGTTGCCAGGTAGGCTTCGCCGCGCAAATAAACCGGATAAAGCGCAAAGGTGAAGGAAGGATTCGTTTCTCCCAGTTCATAAGGAGCAGACGCGGCCAGCGCGTCGATGGCTCGCTTGCCGTCGCCGCTGTGAAGCGCGATGGCGGCTTGGATCATCGGCAGGTAATCGAACTTTACGATAGTGTCTTCGCTGAAGCGTTTACCCAGATCGGCGGCTAGGCGTTCGGCTTGCGCGGAATCACCCGCCAATCCCAGTGCAATTGCTGAGAAGCCCTCCGCCTGTCTGCCGGCGGCTAGAGCGAGAGCGGTTTGGGCATCCTGCTTGGCCGAAGGCATATCGCCGGCTAATGCTTCGCGGACCGCGGCGTGCGACTGATATTCCGCGGCCGCTTCTTTTTGACTCGCGCGTTGCGCCGAATCGGCGGCGCCGCGTGTTAGTTCACGGCTCTTCGCAACCTCGCCGTTATATGCTGCCGTTTCGGATTCCAGAAAAAGGATCTGATCATCGACTCCGGGTTTCCCGGTCGCACCGGCAACCTGCTGTTGCATCCCAGTGGGGTCGTGCTCGAGGAAATACAAGTTGTAAAGGACCAAAGGAATCCATGGCGAGTCAACGTTGTGGGCACGTGACTCTTGTATCGTGGACTTGGACTGATCGAGCTGGCCGATCCACTGGTAACTGAGAGCCAGATTCACAACGTTGTTACCGCTGCCGGGATTGATCTTCAGGGCCTCCAGCGCCGCGGCATTCGCTTTCGGGTAGTCGCCCATGGACGTATACGTAAACCACAAATAAACTTGAGGGTCCTCATCGCGGGGGTAAGTTTGCGCCCAAGCCTGAAAGGAGGTGCGGGCAGCCTCAAGATTTCCGGTAACGACCAGCTCGTAGAATGAGGAAATGCCCAGCTTTTCGCTCTCGCTGACGCGCTCGCGCAGTGCGTAAGCCTTGCGCGCATTCTCGGCACAGCGATCGTTTTCACCGAGAGGTTGATAACTCTGGGCCAGTCGCAAATAAGCCATGGCGAAATTGGGATCCAGTGAAACGGCCCTTTCAAAGAGAGGAATCGCGGCAGCGTAGTCGTTTGCCACGTCCATCGTTTGTTTGCCGAGGGTATAGGCTTGCAGCGCCTCGAGCGAAGGGGTGGTGACGTTTTCCGGAGGCGCGTTGTACTTGCGTACCGAGGCTAGCGATTCTCCCATTTTTCCGCGCAACTTGGTCGCCGCGTCGCCCAGAGCGTTGAGAACTTGCTCCTTCCCGCTGGCCGTCACTTGCTCTTGCGCGAGTAGATCGCCGGTGCGGCAGTTCACGGCTTTCAAACCCAAAACATATTGACTGCCCAAGCTGGAGACGGAACCTTCGATCGTGGCGGCGCTAGCGGTGCGCTGGCAAACATCGCGTGCAATGTCTGGCGTAAGCCGCGCGTCCTTTGGCTTGGCCATCAGCGTGAGCGTTCGCGCGATACGTTCGTCGGAAATAAGGCTCAGGAACGGGGACTGGTCCAGTTGCGCGGAAAGTCCCTGGCGCAGCGTGCCGTCGAAGACCGGATCGCCGGTAGTGTTCGCAAACTCGGCGAGAACGATAGTGTCCTTGTCGGTCAGGGCCTGCGCATGCCGCGTAAAGTAAAGCCAACTGCCAACGCCCGCCGCGAGGAGCAGAGCAGCGGCAATTATCGGGGCTAACTTCAGGCGACGAGTTTTGGCCGGCGCGGTAGAGGCGGTAGAAGACTTTGACTCAGGCGATGTAGCTGCCGGCGAGATCGTTGAAGCAGCGCTGGCCGGCTCTGCTATTTCGCTCGGCAGCGCCGAGCGTCCCGATTCCGTGTCGCGTTTCAGCCGTTGCAATTCCGATCGCATGTCCGAGGCATGCTGATAGCGGAGCTTCGCGTCCTTTTCGAGCGCGCGAGTGATGATGTCTTCTAGTTTGGGCGGCACTGCGGAGTTCAGCCGCACGGGAGCGACGGGCGTACGATTCAGAATGGCATCGAAAATTTCGGCGGAAGTGTTTCCCGAAAACGTCTGCCTTCCCGTCGCCATTTCGTAGAGCACCAAACCGAAAGAAAAAATATCCGTGCGGCCGTCCAGTTCTTTCCCCCGTGCCTGCTCCGGCGACATGTACGCCAGCGTGCCCATAGCCGCGCCGGGCGTGCTCAACTGCATCGCTTCCTGCGTCAGCGTCGCGTCGGCATCCGTTCCGGCCTTTGCTTGCAACTTGGCCAAACCAAAATCCAAAATTTTTGCGTGGCCGCGCTTGGTGACAAAGATATTCGCAGGCTTGATGTCACGATGAATGATGCCTTCGGCGTGAGCGGCGTCGAGCGCGTCCGCAATCTCTATAGCGAGGTTGAGCAGAGTGTCTGTTTCGATGGGGCCGCCGCCGACGCGTTGTTTCAGCGTCAGGCCGTCGAGAAATTCCATGGCGATGAATGTGCGGCCCGCGTCCTCGCCAATGTCATAAATCGTGCAGATGTTGGGATGGTTGAGCGCAGAGGCCGCCTTAGCTTCGCGCTGAAAGCGCCTGAGGGCTTGCGGGTCTTTGGCTACGTCGTCGGGCAGGAACTTGAGGGCCACAAACCGGCTGAGTTTGACATCCTCAGCCTTGTACACCACACCCATTCCGCCACCGCCAATCTTTTCTACGATGCGGTAGTGCGAAACGGTTTTGCCAATCAGCGAGTCGGTGGATGGCACGTGCCGGACATCTTAGGGCGCGCGAGGAATCAAGTCAACGAAGGGAGGTTATTGCGGATTCGTCTGGGTCTGATTACGGATGGGATGGAGCGTTGAGCGAATCGAGACCGCGCAGAACAGACTGCTCGTCTGGGCTTAGGCCGCGCATGAACTGCGGATCGTTAAGCGCCGCTTGCCGGTCCGCCGGGCTCATCCCCTGAAGGGTGTGCAGACGGCCGGTCACCAATTGTTTTCTTTCCGGGCTCATCTGCTGCCACTTGGGAAGAAGAGTGTTCTGCACATACTGCTGCTTTTCGGGCGACATGTGCTGCCATGCAACCGCTCGGTCCCTCATGGCATTACGTTCGGTCGGCGACAGGTTATTCCACTTCTGCAGGTTGCGTTGAATCTGCGCCTGGCGCTGAGGCGGAAGGCTCTTGAAGCGCTCACTGTTCTGCAGAAAGCGGTCTTGTTCCTGAGGCGACATGTCCCGCAGGTTCTGTCTGACACCGGCAGAAAATCCCCCTAACTCTCGCCCCTCTCGCTCAGCCTCCGCTGCACCGGCATTTGCTCCCGGATTGTTCGGACTGGCCGGCGGATGTTCGTTCTCGCGCGCGCTTTCCTGCCCGTGTGCGGCGTTTGCGTTATCAGGCGGATGGACCGCCGTGTTCGGAGCGTGCACGGCTCCCGGATGCTGTCGCGCAGCCAGGTTCGCGTTCCGATTGGCGCGTCGCGCAGCCCCTGGTCGCGGTCCGGCTTGCATCCTCGGATGCTGAGGCGCGGAAGCGTGCGGCCTTTGCGCCCAGGCAGGCTGCGCCGCAAGCCCCATCAGCAGAGCCAGCGCAAGCCCGCAAATAATTTTCACCCGCCTCATTTATCCGCCGTCGTCCTGTTGTTGCTGATCTTTCTGTTTATCTGGCTGCGCCGGCTGTTCCGCGGGAACTTCGTCCAGCGCATCAAACTTGCTCAGCACGTCGTAATTCTCCAGCACATCCAAATTCTTAATCACCTGGAATTGCTCGTGCTCGCTCTGCGCAGATCCAGCCAATCCCGAATTATCCTGCGGCAGGCGCGACATCCAAACGCTGACCGCCAGAAGCAAAGCGATAGACAATGCCAGCCTCGGCTGCGGTACGAACCAGCGGAACCAGCGCGGTTGCGGCTCTTCCGCGATGCGCGCGCGCATGCGCGCATCGAAGCCAAAAGACGGCTCGATGACCGGCACTTCGTCCAGGACGGTCCACAACTTGCGCAGTTCCTCCGCGCGCGCGTGGCATGCCGAGCAAGCCGCCAAGTGCTCTTCCACTTCATGGCGGTCCGCCGAGTTCGCACGGCGATCCAGGTACGGAATCAGTTCCTTTGAAACATCTTCACATTTCATGATGAGCTTCCTTCCCCGCGTGCCGCGCTGGCGGTGAAACAAGCGGCGCCAGTTGCACTCGCAGGGTCTCGTAGGCGCGAAACAAGAGCGATTTCAACGCGCTTTCCGAGCAATCTAAGATCCTTGCAATTTCTCCGTAATCCATCTCTTCATATTTATGCAGCAAAACCGCTACGCGTTGCTTTTCGGGCAGAGCGGAAATCACGCCGCGAATGAAATCCGCGCGGTCGCGTTCCACCATATGCTCGTCGATGCGCATCTCGCGTGTCGGCAATTGCAGCGGCGCTACGTCCTCATCAACCGGCGTAGCATCCAGCGACACTTCCATCTGGCGGTGGCGGTTATCGCGTACCGAATTCAGCGCCAAATTCGTTGCAATCCGAAAAAGCCAGGTGGTGAACTTCGCGCTGGGAGAGTACTGCTTGCGGGCGCGATACACTCGAAGAAAAACTTCTTGCGCCAGATCCTCGGCCGTTGCGGTATCTCTCACCATACGATAGAGGAAGTTGACCAGCGGCGTGCGATACTTCTGCAATAGAAGGTTGAAGGACTCGTCGTCCCCAGCCTTCACGTCCAGCATCAGTTGGACGTCAGACCTGGTCATGGCCTCCACATTGTATCTAACACCTGTGGCCACTTAAAGTTGCAGGTCAGGGCACGTTGCTTAACCCGTATCCCTGCATCGCTGTGACACCTCCAGGGGCGAAGGGTTGCTGAATCTAAATGGGTTACGAAGCTTGAGCTACAATTAGACATGAAAGAGCGCCTTCAGCCCCAACAGGATGGCCACGCCTAGAAACACCAGCAGCGCCATGGCCGGGCCGGGCTCGCGGTTCACTTCGGGAATCAGGTCCGACGCAGCCACGTACAGTGTGACTCCTGCCGAAAACGGCAGCGCATCGCTCACCACATTGCCGAACGCGAACATTAAGGCCATGCCGAGTAAGGTCGATCCTCCCAAAATTACAGAAGACAGAAACGCCATGCGCCGGCTCTGGCCGCTCGCCAGCATTAGAGACGCGACCGTAGATCCTTCCGGCAACTTGTGCAGAAAGATCGCCAGGAAAATTACGACTCCAAGCGAAGTGGAAACGAGGAGTCCCGAAGCGATCGCGACGCCATCGAAAAAAGTGTGGATTACCAGGCCGAGCAATGCCGCATAACTTGCGTGCGCGCCCGAAATCTCTTCATGATGTGTTTCTTCGCCGAAATGAAAGTGCGGCGCCACGGTATGTTCGAAAAAATGGACGAGCAAATATCCGGCCAGGACAAACAGAAAAACCGAATTCGCGCCGTGGAAAAAAATCGACCCTGTTTCAGCCTGGAGTTTCAGGGACTCCGGAATCATTTCGAGCAGCGCCGTGGCCAGCATGAATCCGGCGCCCAGCGCGATAAAATATTTCAAATAGTGTTTTAGCGAACGCGCACGGGTGATCAGCAATCCGCCGACGACGTTTGCGCCGGCAGCGCTCACTCCGAGCAACAGCGCCAGAGGTATACGATTTTCGACGGGGGAAAACATGCGGCTAACTCGAGTGGCGGAACAAAATCACATCGCCGTCCTGCACGATGTACTCCTTGCCTTCCAGACGAACCTGCGCGCGTTCACGCGCTACCGGGAAATCCGCCAGCCTTCAGCAAATCTTCCCAATTCACTACTTCGGCCTTGATGAACCCGCGTTCGATGTCGCTGTGAATCGCGCCCGCGGCTTTCTGCGCGTTCATTCCGCGCTCGATAGTCCACGCGCGGCATTCGGGCTCGCCGCAAGTGAGAAAGGAAATCAAGCCGAGCAGCCGGTAGCTGGCCTGAATGAGCCGATCGCGGCCCGATTCCGCCAAGCCGTACGCGCGCATCATTTCCGCAGCTTCCGCGTCCGGCAACTCGGAAAGTTCGGCTTCAATCTTGCCGCAGAACGGCACCACAGCCGTGCGAAGCTTCGACGTCAATTTCTCAAGATGATGTTTTTCGATCACGCGATCGATGTCAGCAGCTTCGTCGTCACCGAGGTTCAGCACGTAAAGCATGGGCTTGCGGGTGAGAAATTCAAAGCTGCTGAGCATCTTCAGTTCTTCGGGTTTGAAGTCGAGTTCGCGAAGCGGCGTTTCGCTTTCGAGCGCTTTGCGGCAACGGGTCAGAACCTGCAGCTCGGCTTCGAGTATCGTCTCTTTCTTTTTCTTCAAATCTTTTTCCACGCGCTCGATGCGTTTGGAGGCTTGCTCCAGATCGTTCAGCATCAGCTCGATTTCAACGCTCTCAATATCGCGCAAGGCGTCAAGCGACCCGCCTTCGTGCGGCACCGCCGGGTCTTCGAACAGCCGAACCACGTGCGCCAGGGCGTCCGCTTCGCGCAAGGGGACGAGCGAAGCCGAATTTTTCTCGCGGTCTTTTTGCAAACCGCCCACGTCCACGTATTCAATCGTGGCATACGTGATTTTCTTCGGTTTAAAAACCTCCGAGAGTTTCACTACGCGAGCATCCGGAACTCGCGCAATCCCAACGTGCGCCTGATTTGGTGAGCTTCGCGCTTCCACGCGGGCGCGCGTAAGAATCCGAAACAAACTCGTCTTCCCTACCAGCGGCAGTCCGATAATTCCAGTTTTCATGAGCCGATGATAGTAGCACATACGATGGAGCTGGGCCGTCGGAGCGGGAAGCTTCGGCGAGGAGGTTTCGATCGGGAAACGGGTGCCCGAGATGGTTGAAAGTTCTCGATTAGAAAGGGTCGCCGTTGTTTGTTTTGAGAGAGATACGCGGGGTTCTAATAAATCGAGTTCTCGATTAGAAAATCTGTCATTTTCTGGTATTCTGCCCACGCTCAGAGCGTGGGCTCGGAATTGGGCCGGGACTTTCTCCCGGCTCATAAGTCCTTTAATACGAGCTTCATAGTACTCAAAGGTATAGTATCACGTAAATATATAAAAGTCAAGGTGTTAGAGGCGAGGGTAGTGGCTCAGTTTCCGATATGCGCGTCAATCAAGAGTTAGGCAGTTTGCGACCATTGGGGAGTCATTACTGTGCGAGAAGGCGATGTTAGCAGTATGGAATCAGAATGAAACCGCAGCAAAATTTCCATCTCTGAATACCCAGAGGGATGTGGGAGCATTCCTCGTAAAATGCATATCCGAACCGCTTGAATGTTGTGAATCGGTGACGGGTTTGCCGTCAATGGCTACCGCCAATTGCCCAGAGGATGCGGAAACATATGTCCAATATTCGCCGGCTGCGCCTGGATAAGGCGATCTCGCAAGAAGCATCCATTTCCCATCCGTATAGCGAAAGAGGCCTTTGCTTCTGATACTGGCGAGCAGACTCGAGTTGTCATCACTGGACACAGTTTCACAATACCCAGGGGCCTCCAGCGGAGCAACATGCTCCTTCGTAACACGGATCAAATTCCCCTGTTTCGTGCAGATGTAGCCTGCATCTTCGGTAGCGGCCCAACTGTCCGCTAGGAATGCCTTTCCGTCCCGCGCGATGGGAGTTGCCGTGGGTTCGGCCGCACTAACTAATTCGTCAGATAAAAAGTCCTCGCCCGCGCTTAAAGCGAATGAGAGCGGCTGATGCCTTACAATCAGAAGAGCTGTCTGTGCTATGGGCAAAACTCCAAGAAGGTCGTTTACCCTGCTGTAATCATCGGGTCGCGGAAGATTTCCTGCTATTTGCAGCCACTTCAGGGCGCCCGAATCCCATCTCCAGGCAGTGCCTCCGCTAGCAAGCCAGAAGCCTTCGGCGTTACCGATTGGCGTTACTCCCTCAAGCACATCTCCACGAGTATAGTAGCCTTTTGCCGGAACCGGTTTCTGCATCCTAGTCCACTTGATGCCGTCGAATCGCAGTAGTTCGCTCGTATGCTCGTCCATTGCCCAGAGCAGATGGTCTGCCTTATCTAGCCACGGACCTGACACCACCGAATCATCGGACTGAAATTGGTAGAGCCGCGTAGTGGCCCTGCCAGAAACCTCAACGATGCCCAGATTTGTTCCGACGTAGAGGTCGCCGTCAAAGAACGAAAGGCCTGCAATTGAGAAGTGCGCGTACTGTGGGAGGCCCTTCATTAATCCTGAAAGCCTGTTAGCGGGTACGACCTTGGGAGGGCCCTGATTGGGTTTTTCCCGCTGAAATTCAACGAACAGCGCCACGGCAATCAGAGTGAATGGAATCGCAGCAAGGTAATATGCTCTCCTTCCAATCTTGGGCTTGAAGTAGCGCACGAGTGCCCACCAGAGAAATACAGGAACTGTAATGCAGAGAAGCAGAACTCCCAGAAAAATTGGGATGAGCCCTTGTCCAAGATAGAAGCCAATGGTTTCAATATCCAGAAAGTTCAGAACAAGCATTCCCATATATTTTTCTCAGTGGCCACCGAGGCTAGTGATACTGGGATCCGAGCTATTTATCACAGATTGGGGGCGAAGTCCCGGAATCAGGGCAGGGTGAAGGCTACGAGAGAATCCCCTTGAGGTTCTTCGTCTACTTTGGCGTGGCCACCAGCAGCGATCACCACATATTGTTTGCCGTTCTCCCGCATTTGATACGTCATGGGCATGGCGTGGCCGCCGGCGGGGAGTTGCGCCTTCCAGATTTCTTTTCCGGTTTCCACATCAAACGCGCGGATGAACGGGTCCCAGGTTCCGCTGATAAAAACTAGGCCGCTGGCGGTTGCTATTGGGCCGCCAAGATTGATCGATCCCGGCGGAACAGGCTTGCCGGGTGCCATTTCGCCCAGCGGCACCTGCCAACGAATCTTGCCGCTGGCCATGTCCACTGCCGCCAGAGTGCCCCACGGCGGCGGGACGCACGGTAGATCCGACGGCGAAAAAAGAAATTGGCGAAACATTCCGTAGGGCGCGCCGCGCTGCCAGCCGTATTCACCGTGCGATGTGTCAGTGTTGTTGTCCGAGTCGTCGTCAATCTTAGACTGCGAGATCATCCTCACTCTGCGCCGGCAGATTGTTCATGTTTACCACCAGCAGGCCGTTCTGCGGATCGAATGCGTAACCG
The DNA here is from genome assembly GCA_963830375.1 of uncultured Acidobacteriota bacterium. Lineage (GTDB taxonomy): Bacteria > Acidobacteriota > Terriglobia > Acidiferrales > UBA7541 > Palsa-295. The sequence continues at coordinate 135,548 of CAWHMJ010000001.1, read as the reverse complement.
CTCCAGTTCATGCCGCCGACGTTTCCGGGCACCGTCAGCGTTCCCTGCACACTTGGCGGAGTGAAAACGCCCTCGCTGCGCAGCCCTTGCATCATGGCGCGGCAGGCCTCGCGATCTGCCGGCGTGATGCCCCATGCGTCATCCGCGGAATAACGTTGCGGAACGAGCGCGGGTGGCGCTGACGGAAACGGCTGCGTCGGCGACGCGACTTCGCCTGGTACATCGCTTTGCGGCACTGCTCGCTCTTCCACGGGAAACACGGGAACTCCCGTATCGCGGTTGAGCACGTAAAGGAATCCCGTCTTGTTGCCTTGAATCAAGACGGGGATTTTCTTCCCGTCGTGCATGATGGTGGTGAGCAGGGGTGGCGACGCCGAGTCGTAATCCCAGAGATCGTGGTGAACAAGCTGGAACCCCCAGGCGAGTTCGCCGGTTTTCGCGCGGAGAGCAACCACCGAGTTCGCCCACTTGTCATCGCCCGGTCTAAGTCCGCCGTAGTAATCCGGGCTTGCGCTTCCGGTCGGAACAAAAACCAGGCCACGCTCCGGATCCGCGACGATCGTGGACCACGCATTGCCCGCTCCAGTGCGCCAAGGCTTGCCTCCGTTTGCAGCAGAGGCTGGCTCGTTCGGCGGGAGCGGTTCCCAACTCCAACGCAACGCGCCGGTGCGTGCGTCGAATGCGCGGACCACGCCGCTGGGCATGTCCACGCGAGAATTGTCATTGATGGCCGAGCCAACCACGACGATATCGTCGATCACAGTGGGAGCCGAAGTCATGTGATATTGACCCGGCAAGTAGCGCGCAACGTTCCGCAAGCTCACTTGGCCGCTCGCGCCGAAATCAGGACAACCCGCGCCCGTTGCAGCGTCGAGCGCGATCAAGCGCGCGTCCAGAGTCGCTTCAAAAATTCTTCGATGGCACAACTTCCCTTCCGCGCGATCAGGATCCAGCCAGGTGGCGACTCCTCGATTAATCATCCCGTCGCCGTAGTCCGCAGCTTGTTCTACCAGCGGATCGTAAGCCCAGCGCTGCTTCCCCGTTTCCGGGTCGAGCGCGATCACGCGATTGAAACCCGTCGTGAGGTAGAGCGTTCCGTCAACGAGGATCGGCGTGGTTTCGAAGCCGGATCTTTTTCTGCCGCCGCTGCCATCCGAAATATCGCCGGTATGAAATGTCCAGGCAACTTTGAGCTGCGCAACATTCTCGCGAGTGATTTGTGTGAGCGGCGAGAAACGCATTCCGCCCGCGTCGTGCCCGTAGACCGGCCAGTCATCTCGCTGATCGCCGCGCGGAGTGGAGGCCGCGCGAATTACGAACAAGCACACCACACTGAGCGCGATAATTGCTGCGAGCCGGACTGCCGTTTTCATGGTGGCCTCCGAGGCCGATTCTTCCGCTTGGTTGCGCGGCGGGACACCGCATTTTACACTTGCCGGTTCTTCTGCGCGTGAAATTGTGTACGTAAAATTGTGTAAAGGGCGCGGCGAGCGGTATCCTATCGTCCAGCTATGAACGAAAAACTTACTCTTCCGTTCGATCACGTTAAAGCGCACGAGCATCTTTCGCAGGCCGACAAGCGCCTCGGCCGCCTGATTGCGGACATCGGAGAATTTCCTTTCAAATTGGACGAGTGCGACAGCGTGTACGAATCGCTGCTCGAAGCCATCACGCACCAAAGCATTTCAGGCAAAGCCGCCGCCACGATTTACGCGCGCATTAAAGCGCTGGGCGCGAACGGCCAGTGCCCCACGCCCGCGGAAATTATTAATGCGTCTCCGCAGTCTCTGCGCAAAGCAGGGCTGTCTGCCGCGAAGGCGCTGGCGATGAAGGATCTCGCGCAGAAAACAATCGATGGCATCGTCCCCTCGCTTGAGGCCGCTCACAAAATGTCGGACGAAGAACTTGTCGAGCGCTTGATATCCGTTCGTGGCATCGGCGCTTGGACCGTCGAGATGTTTCTGATTTTTCGTCTCGGGCGTCCCGACGTTCTGCCGATTCACGACTACGGCGTACAAAAAGGTTTTGCGATTCTCTACCGCAAGAAGGCCATTCCGAAGCCGCGCGAGCTAGCCGCTTTCGGCGAACGCTGGCGGCCCTACCGCACCGTCGCAAGCTGGTACATGTGGCGGGCGGTAGGCCGCGCCGGAAAAGACGCAAGAAAAATCACCAAGAACACAACAAGAAGAAAACCAAGAAAAAGAAAACCAAGAGAGGATCGGCCGAAAAACGCAATCCGCTTCGTTGAACTGCAAATGGCGGCGCAGCGGGCTCTCGTAGCTACTTCAGGATCCTCGCATCTGCGCGAAATCTAGCCACTAGCCACTGTCATCTCCCGCACCGTGAGGAACAGCGCGGCAAAGCCAATCAGCAGCACCGCTCCTTCGAGTTTCACCGAAATCCCGTGCAGCCGGTCGAATTCAACGCGCAGCGGGTCGCTCGGCGGAGTCGCCATCACCGAGCCCATTTCCGTACGCAGCGCCACCATTTTCCGCATCACAAAATTCTGCGAAGTAATCGTGAGCACGAGCATCAGCGCCACGCCAATCGCCGCCGGCCGAACCAATCCCTTGAATGACCCCGCGAGCCCGACCGACGCAAAGAGATAGAGCAGCGCGGCAACCACGCCCAGCGTGTGCAGCCGCCCCAGCGTGAATTGCACCAGCGCGCCAGCCTGGTCCTGGTTCGACAGGACCCGAAAAGCGCCCGGCGCAACCGCCGCGCTAAAATAAAATATCGATCCTACCCACGCGCCCAACGCGAACACTTGTACGAACCGCAAAATATTAGTCATCGCTCCAAACTCTTTCGGCAGCAACAAATCGCCGCCATGCATCGCCTGGAATGCGCCCAGATTATCACGGCATCGCGCAACCTTGCCTGCCGGATCAAAGATCCGCGGCTCTTGCCGTCATTGCCACAGACGCACTACTTTGGGTAAACTCCTGCCGCAGTCCGGCGGAACACTTTTCGGATAGCCTCACAGCGAAAAGGAGAAAAGATGAAGCCCACTCTCCGACAGCTCGCGATATTCGCAGTTGTCATTATGCTCGCGGGCATCGTTCTGCTCCTTCCAGCTCCATCCGTTTCCGGGAAGGCCCAACAAGACGGTGGAGTCTCCATAACCTTCGGCGTCGGCCAACGGCCTGGAGTTGTATATACCCTCACCTGCGAATCGAAATCTTATGGACGCACGTACTGTGCCGCTGACACGCGCGGCGGCGCCACGATCCAGCAACAATTCTCCAGCGCACCGTGCGTTTTCGGAAGCACCTGGGGAGCCGATGGCGCGGGGATCTGGGTGCAGCATGGCTGTCGCGCCAGCTTTGTTGTAAATCCCTACTCCAGCGGCCCGTGGTGGTGGGATCCGGGCCAAGGTCATCGGCCACCCAGCAAGGGCATTCCCAGCCGTGGCGCCTGTTTCTTCAAGGAAAGATACTATCGCGGCGAGTATTTCTGCATGACGCGTGGTGCAGGTTTCAATTTGATGCCCTCAGGATTTAATAACGCGATCAGCTCGATCAAAGTGTACGGAAGGGTTTCGGTGGTCATCTACAAGAGCGAAAACTTCCAAAGCGATAGCGCCACCCTGAATGGCAACGTCTCTGACCTGGCTTCGTGGCGCCTGCCGAGCGACAGATCCCGAAACTGGAACAACAAAATTAGCTCGATCCAAGTGAATTAGGCCGCCTCAATTCGAACTTCCGGGCAACTGCAAAACGAATGTCTTTCCCCGCGAGGAGGGCTCCCACCCTGCAGCGATGGCTCGGCGGATATCTCCTTCGATTGTTTTCACAGAGAATTTCGGGCGTTGAGGGAGTTTGGCGCTCCGCGCGAAGCAGATTTCTTTGGGAATGGGTACTCGAGAATCAGTTCTCGATGGTGGCCGTCTTCGGTCCGAATGGAGATGCACAACCCTTTGTATCCATGTTCCGAAGTCCACTGTGGCTCGCTGAGCAATCGCCAATAAAGGCTCAGTCCATCGATCGTGGTCAATCCCTCTCTAAACCGCTTACGTCTTTTGGCCATCGATGGCTCACCTAGCCACCGCAAGTTTAACGCCCGGATGTCCGCTTTCTAAAACCTTTTGAACACACCTGTACCGTTCGCCTTTTCACTTCGTCCAATGAATGATGGTAAAACTTGTATGTGGGGTTCGTGGTGGGCGACCAAGGACTTGAACCTTGGACCTCTCCCGTGTGAGGGGAGCGCTCTAACCACTGAGCTAGTCGCCCACAGTACTGACTTTTTGTAGCAGAAGGCCGTGCCAATTGCAAACAACGACCACCAACGCCAGCACGCGCCTCGCCGGGCTCTTGCGCTCCATCTCGGCGGTAGTGAAAGGCAAGGAAGACGTCATTCAATTGGCGCTCACCACGCTTCTCGCGCGCGGCCACCTATTGATCGAAGACGTTCCCGGCGTCGGCAAAACAACTCTAGCCCAGGCGCTCGCCCGCTCCTTCGATTGCTCGTTTCAACGCATCCAGTTCACTTCGGACATGCTGCCCAGCGATGTGATCGGCGTCAGCGTGTACAATCCCGCCACGCAGGGATTCGAGTTCAAGCCCGGCCCCATCTTCGCGAACATCATCGTCGCGGATGAAATCAACCGCACCACGCCGAAAACGCAGTCCGCCCTGCTCGAAGCCATGAACGAAGCGCAAATTACCGTGGACAACACCACGCATCCGCTTCCCAAACCTTTTCTCGTGCTGGCCACGCAGAATCCGATCGAACATCACGGCACCTATCCGCTCCCTGAATCGCAGCTCGACCGCTTTCTGATGCGCATCCGCATGGGCTATCCCTCGCGAGCGAGCGAAAAAGAAATCATTCGCAATAATTCCGGCACCGCTCCAGTGGATAAAATCTCGGCATTGATGGACGCGGCCGATGTGATCGCCATGCAGGACGCCGCCTCGCAGGTAAAAGTGGAAGAAAGCCTTCTGGACTACGCGCTCGAAATCGTCGAACGCACGCGCCAGACCGAGCAACTGAGCCTCGGCGTCAGTCCGCGCGGCGCCGTGATGCTGCATCGTGCAGCGCAGGCGCGGGCTTTCCTCGAAGGCCGCGACTACTGTTTGCCCGACGATTTCAAGCGCCTCATCGTCCCCGTCTTCGCGCACCGCGTGGTGGTCAGCTCGCGCTACGTCTCCACACAGAAAAAATCCGAGCAGGCCGAAGCGATACTCCGCGAAATCATGGACACGACGCGCGTGCCTTTGTAGCGCCGGCATCTTGCCGGCGATTTTTCGTTCCGGATCGCAGCCACGAAAACGGCAGGCGAGCCGCTGGCCCGCTTCTTATATGGAACAAACTCTCATCGCGCGGCTTTGGAATAATCGCGACCGTTCCGGGTGGCGCAGTTTTGGCATCGCCATGCTGGTGCTTTCGGCGGCGCTGATCGTCGCGCTTTTCTCCGCCGCAGCGGCGCAGGAAGGCCGCGTAGGCGTTGCCGCCGTCTCCACTATCATTGCACTCGGTCTGGCCGGCTGGGTCGCCGTCGTCATCGTACCCACGCTCGCCCGGCGCACCAGTCTGCGCTGGTTCGTTTATCAGGTGAACTACCGCCTCACGCGTGAAGGAATCATCTACCTTGTAGCTGTTTTCATTCTGGTTCTCGCAGCCGTCAACACCGGAAATAACCTGCTCTTCATGATTCTCGCGTGCTCGCTCGCCGGAATCCTGATTTCGGGCGTGCTGTCTCGCGCGGTCTTGACCGGAATCGATCTCAAGTTCGATATGCCCGAGCATATTTTCGCCGAACAGCCGGTGCTCGCCGAACTCGAATTGCGCAACGAAAAGGATACTTGGCCATCGTTTTCTCTGCGCGTCGCCGGCGAAAACAAGAAAGGCGCCGCCGAAATTCTCAGCCGGCCCGTATTCTTTCCTTACATCCCGCGCAAAGGGTCGGCGCGGCAGAAAGTCGAGCTGATTTTTCCCCGGCGCGGCGTCTATCACCAGGATACTTTCGGCATACGCACGCGATTTCCTTTCGGCTTCTTTGAAAAAAGCCGGAAAGTCGATTCACAGCTCGAAATTGTCGTATATCCGCGCGTCGCGCCCACCGACCAGTTCTACGAAGTTCTTCCGCTTTTAAGCGGCGAAATGGCCAGCCACTTTCGCGGCCGCGGCCACGAATTGCATTCGCTGCGCAATTATCTGCACACCGACAGCGCGCGATTCGTGGACTGGAAAGTCACCGCGAAAGCCGGCCGCCTGATGGTCCGCGAATTCGCGCGAGAAGACGAACGCCGCGTGATGCTGGTCCTCGATCCGTTCGTCGGCCCCCCGCGTGCCGAGCTGGGCCAGCTCGCTGAAGCCGAACACGCCGAACGGTTCGAGCGCGCCGTAACCATGACCGCCTGCATTGCCTGGCACTTCAACGAAATTAATTCGGTCATGCAGTTCCGCACCAACCGCTTCGCAACGGAGATGGCCCCGGCCGCCGAAATTATCTATGAAACCTTGCGCGAACTTGCCACTCTCAAACCTGATGATTCTTCCGTCGGCGGAGAATTTCTCGACGACCTCGCCGCCGATCGCGAAATTTTCAAAATCATCATTACCAATCGTTCCCAGCATTCCATCCCCACCGCACTGTGGTCCTCCTCCTATTTCCTCTTCATCGATCAGCTCTAGATATTTGTTGACTCCGATCTTTCAACCTGTCATCCCGAGCGAAGCGAGGGATCTGCTCTTCGCCAAGTCTAGCGAGGTCCGAACGTATGTGCTCTGGCCGCAACGCCGCAAACGCGCATGTTTGACCTGCCCCACGTATGCGTTCATGCGAGAATACCTCGCGCATGAAGGAAAATCTCTCGCCGCGCCAGCTTAAGAATTTTCAAACGCGCTTGCTCCGCTGGTTTCGCGCGCACAAACGCGACCTCCCCTGGAGGGCCAGCCGCGACCCCTATCGCGTCTGGATAGCGGAAGTAATGTTGCAGCAAACGCGCATCGCCGCCGTGATGCCCTACTACGATCGCTTCCTGCACCGCCTGCCGGATGTGGAATCGCTGGCTCGCGCGCCGCTCGTGGAAGTTTTGAAACTCTGGTCCGGCCTTGGGTATTACAGCCGCGCGCGCAACCTGCACCGCGCCGCAAAAGAAATCCTTCTGCATCACAACGGAAAATTTCCCGGCGCGCTCGATGCCGCTTTGGAACTCCCCGGCATCGGCCGCTACACTGCAGCCGCAGTACTGAGTATCGCCTATGACGTGCCGCTCGGCGTTCTCGATGGCAATGTTGCGCGCGTCCTGGCGCGGCTTCTCGCCATTCGCGGCGACCTGCGCGAGCCGCGCCGCTGGCGAGATCTGGCGAAGACCGCGCAAACCTGGCTCGCTACCGGCTCACCTGGCGATTGGAATCAGGCGCTGATGGAATTGGGCGAGACGATTTGCACGCCGCATAAATCCGCGCTGCGAATTCTGCCCCATCTCGAAATGGTGCCGCGCTTACGAGCTTGGCTTTACAGATAAAATTCCCTCTCCTCGCGTCAAGCGCGACCCCGTGCGCATAAAAATCGCCGCCGCGATTCTTCGCGATCCGCGCGGCCGCACAATCCTGGTGAAAGATCCCGGCGCGCACGACGAAGTGCTCTTCTCCCGCATGTGGCAATTTCCCGCCGTCGAAGTCGCGCGCCATCCGCAAGCTGAACTCAAAAAGCATCTTCGCGCCACTCTCGGCCTAAACAGCATCGCTCTCGAAGAACTTCCCGCCGCGCGACACGGCGTCACGTTCCGCAATATCACGTTGCTCCCGTTCCTCGCGCGCGTAGAGCGGCTTCCGAAGCTGCCTCGCACCCGCATCCTCGCGCTCGAAAATCTGCGCGACGTGCCCGTATCCAGCGCGACCCGCAAAATCGCCGCGGTCGCGTCAGTCGCCACGTTCCGTGCTCAGTTAAGAAGCTGCAACTCTCGCTTACGCGGAGACGCATCAGTACAGTTATTTCCCAGTCATCGCTTCGCTTCAAAGCGCTCTGCCTCGGCCCACGCAGTGCTAGCATCGTAAAAGGAACATGTCCTCCACCGCATCAGCGAGCGCGCCGCCGCTCCCGGCAGTCCAGCGCTATTTTGAGGTATCGCTGTTTCTGCTGGTCTCGACAGGCATCATGGCCGTCGTCCTTACCGGCAAGCTCGATCCCATTTCGCTCGTGATTCCGCCCATCGCGCTCGTTTACAAAGGATTCCGCATCTGGCGCGGCCGTGGCCCGGAAATTTCCGCGCGTGTTGCAACCTGGCTCGTCCTCGCCTACTTTTTATTTTTCCCGCTCGACCTGTGGATTTTCTCGCGGCGAATATCCAGCGGCGCGCCGAATCCGGCGTTGTACGCAGCGCTGCTCGCAGCCATTCACTTGATGCTGTTCGCCACGCTCGTTCGCCTTTACTCCGCGCGCACCAATCGCGATTTCGCTTTTCTCGCCGTCTTGGCTTTCACTTGCATGCTGTCCTCGGCGATTCTCACCGTCGAGACCGGTTTCCTTGTGACGCTGGCGATTTTTCTCGCTCTGGCCGTCTCCACTTTCGTCGCGCTCGAAATTCGCCGCAGCGCCGCCGGAGCCGTTTCTCCTCCCTTCGAACCGGGCTCGCCCATGGCGCGCCAACTGAATCGAGCGCTGGGGCTGACGTCCGCCCTCGTCGCCGTCAGCGCGCTCCTGATTGGCGGCGTTCTATTCTTTTTGATTCCGCGCTTCACCGCCGGCTACCTCAGCGCGCTGAATCTGCAGCCCAACCTGATGACCGGCTTCGGCGACGACATCACCATCGGCGAAATCGGGAAAATTCAGCAGAGCTCCGCGGTGGTGATGCGCATCCACGTGGAAGGCGATCCCGGCCACGCCGACGACGTTCACTGGCGCGGCGTCGTGCTCACGAATTTTGACGGCAAGCGCTGGTTCACTCCCGCTCACGATCAGATTGTGATTTCGCCCGATTCCGAAGGCCAATACCGTTTCGCGCGCCTGCCGCTCCCCATCGGGGATTTCTACCCGTTGCGCTACACCGTGATGATGGAACCGGTAGCCACCGACGCGGTCTTCGTTGCGCCTCGGCCCGAAATGTTGCGTGGCAGGTTCGGCAACGAATCCGAGCGTGCGGGCGCTTCGCGGAACCACGGCTACCTTCTGGTCGACAAGACCGGCTCTCTCTCCAATCCGTTTCATAACGACATCAAGGTGCGTTACGAGGGCATGTCGCTGCTGCCATTGATTCCGCCCGCGCAACTGCGCAAATCCTCGACGACTTATCCCGACCCGATCCGGGACATGTATCTCCAAGTGCCGCAGCTCGACCCGCGCATCAAGCAGCTCGCCGAAAAAATCGCGGAGAACTCGCACAACGAATACGACCGCGCCGCAAATATCGAGCGCTACCTGAAAACGCATTACGGCTATACGCTCGATTTAACCGGCCGCAAGACCGATGACCCTCTCGCCTATTTCCTTTTCGAGAAGCGCTCCGGAAATTGCGAATACTTTGCCGCGGCCATGGCGGTTATGCTTCGCGACCTCGGAATTCCCGCGCGCTACGTGGGCGGATTTTTGCCCGGCGAGTACAACGACTTGGGCGGCGATTATATCGTCCGCGCCAGCGACGCTCACGCTTGGGTCGAAGCCTATTTCCCCGGCTACGGCTGGATCACTTTCGATCCCACTCCTCCCGGCGCCGGAAAACGTAGCGGAATGTTCGCGCGGCTCGCCTTGTATTGGGATTGGTTTCAGTTTGCCTGGGACGAGTGGGTGATCAATTACGATTTTGTCCACCAGACCAATCTCGCGCAAAACGTGCAGAAAACTTCCAAAGATTGGGGCGAACGGGCGCTGCGCTATTACCACGACAAACAACGCGACGCGATTCGCCTGCTCCTTGCGCTCGACCACCGCACCGAAGCTTCGCCGTTTTTTCTGCCCGGCGTTCTCGTCTTTCTGATTGCGTTGCTGATTTATCTGCGCGGACGTCCGCTAATAAGCTATTTGGTCGCGCGCTGGCGTGTTCGCGCGCGCCGTGGCGGAAATTTAACCGCCTCGCTCGCCGCGCTCGAATATCGCGAAATGCTCCGCCTGCTCGAAAAACGCGGCTGGAAGAAAGCCCCGTCGCAAACCGCGCTGGAATTCGCTTCCGCTATCCCCGCCGCCGATCTCTCCGCGCCAGTCGCCCAACTCACCGAGCTTTATCAATCAGCCCGCTTCGGCGACCACGCCGCCCCCGTCGACCAAATGTCCTCGCTCCTGCATTCCATCCGCGAAACGCTTCGCTCGCCGCGGAATTGACACCAGCTGCTCGCCAGTCAGAATCGGAAGCAGACTTCCATCGTTTGGATCGCCGGGGTCACGATAGATTCTGATCGTACGAAATCTAGGAATTGCTGAGACAAAGAACACGGAGAGAACCGTGGAGAGGAAAAAGAGCGGAATGAACAATAATGCGGACTCAGAACATGTCCAGTTTAGAACCAATGAACGTGCCCACCGCGCCGACAATTCCACAGACAGGACCCTGCCAAGACCAATCCAAACTACGGCATCAGCTTTTGACCGCACGCCGGGACATCCGTGAAAGTATTTCCCCGGCGGAATCTGTCCTCTGGTATCAGCTTGAGAGCAGGTCGGGCACTTACGACGGGTGAAAACGCGGGCAGGTTCTTCTGATCGATATGTGCCTGGCGCGATAAACATGAGCCGCCGGTACAAGTAAGGCTCATGGTCTTGGGGGCCAGTAGCGAGCACCGTTTCGCATTCATGAGAATACCTGTTACGCCACCGAAGACAGCCGCCCCAGGCAGCCAGCACCGCACTTGTGCAGGAATTGGGACGGCCGCATTACGCGACAGACGCGAGCGTACGAACCGACAGTCAGACGGGTAAATCCAGACTAATCAGAACCCTGTGATACAAAAGGCATGCCAGAGTTCTCTTGAGAATGAACTAACCACGGTGAGTGCATATCACGTTGCGGGCCGAGCCTTTGGACTCCGGATTCTTTCTCAGTTCGGCTGCTGAAAGATTTCAACTCAGAACTTCGCCCAGACCAGACGGATAAAGCTGACAAGAGCTGCCTAATGCTATTACCGATCTGCCAATTGTTTGCGGTCAATCCGACGGCGTACATGGAAATCGAAGAGGCACAATCAGAACCAAAACAGTCATTAGAAGCGTCAGTTGGATGACGAGCTGCACAATCGGTCCGCACGCTCGGCCATTTCTTGCACTTCGGGGGGCATCGGGGCCAAACCTGACAAACGCCGGCATCGTAAAACGAACGAGGTTTAAAGAAAGGACGTACAGCAGGGGAAACAATAAGAGAGTCAGAATTGGTGTACTAACCGAGCATTTTGTAGGTGCGACTGCCTCATTAAAGCTCAGCTCATCAGTCGCCATGCTGTCCTCCATGATAGAATTGTGTGTTTGCAAGCTGCCTGAAGGATTCCACAGAAATGCCGAAGGTCGGATTCGTCAGCCTGGGATGCCCGAAGAACCTCGTGGACAGCGAGGTGATGATGGGTATTCTCGCGCGCTCGGGTTACGAGATCACGCCGCGCGCCGGTGACGCGGACGTCCTGGTGGTGAACACATGCAGCTTCATTGCTCCGGCGCAGCAGGAATCCGTGCAGTCCATCCTGGAGATGGCCGAGTACAAGAAATTCGGCCGCGCGCAAAAATTAATCGTCGCGGGATGCATGGTGGAACGCTACCGCAACGAAATCCGCGAGCAAATTCCGGAAGTGGACGCCGTCATCGGCACCGGCGAAATAGAGAAAATTCTGGAAGCGTGCGAAGGCGATTTGCGCTCAAGCGATTCTGCATCGGCGGCAGCTGCCCACTTATCTTTACCACGACCTCACGCCGCGCATTCTGGCCACTCCGCGCCATACTGCGTACATCAAAATCAACGAGGGCTGCGATCATCCCTGCACTTTCTGCGTGATCCCGCAGCTTCGCGGAAAATTCCGCAGCCGCCGTTTTGAATCGGTCGTGCGCGAAGCCGAAAATTTGGCCGCCGCGGGCGTGCGCGAAATTTCGCTGATCGGCCAGGACACCACTTTCTACGGCGAAGATTTGGGCCTGCGCGACGGTCTCTCCACACTCCTCGAACGCCTCGCGCAAGTGGAAGACTTGAACTGGGTCCGATTCCTTTACTGCTATCCGAATCGCATCACGCCGCGCCTGCTCGACACCATCGCCGCCCATCCGCGCTTGGCAAAATATCTCGATGTCCCGCTGCAGCACGCCAGCCGCAACGTTCTCGCGCGCATGAAGCGCGGCTCCAATGGCGACGCATTCCTGAAAATGCTGGAAAAAGCGCGCAAGGCAATTCCCGGCGTTTCGATTCGCACGTCGTTCATCGTCGGATTCCCCGGCGAAACCGAAAACGATTTCCGCGAGCTCTGCGATTTCGTGCGAGCCGCGGAATTCGATTGGATGGGCGTCTTCTCCTACTCCGACGAAGACACCTCGCAAAGTTTCGCGCTCGATAAGAAGGTCGGCGAAAAAACAATCGCGCGCCGCCGCGACACGCTGATGTCCATACAGAAGAAAATCTCCGCGCGCAATTTAAAAAAGTGCATCGGCCAGCGCCTGCAGGTCATGCTGGAAGGCCCTTCGAAGGATACCGACTTGGTCTGGGAAGCGCGCCTGCAAGGCATGGCCCCCGACATCGACGGCAAAGTCTATATCACCGAATTCGAAGGCGTGAATGACGCCGCCGACCTCCCCGCGCCCGGCACTCTCGCCACAATCGAGATCACCGAGGCAAAGGACTACGACTTGATCGGGCGCGTCACGGATTTCGCAGCGCCGTCCCTCCCGCGCCAAATTCCCCAGCAAGCGGCCAGCCTCTTCCCCATCCTCGCCTGAGGTGACTCCAGCAGCGCTCAGATACGGCCGTTAATTTTCCTCTACGGATTGGGACTTCTAGGGATCAACGCCCACGCGCGGGTCCAGTGTCTTTCCATTTATAATAATGTTGTACTTGTAGAAAACAGAGTTGCTGGACACCACGTCTCGCCGTACCAGCCCCGATTGTGCGTACTTATCGCTAAACTGCTGCTCGTAGAACGGCGAGTTCCCCATGAAATCAATCACGAAGCTATGAGACGACTTCCACAGGATCTCTTCGTTTTCCTTCGGCGAAATGACCGCCGTTTCGTCTCCCGATGGGACCTGCGGGTTTCCATTGCTGTCCACCGTGATAACGATTGTCCTGAGGTTTGACCTGGGCCCTTGTATTGCTGTGCCGGTGTTCATGGTTCCTCCTTTCAAAAACTATGGAGATTGGAAAATTTTCTGAAACCGTGGGTCCGAACGCATTTTGTCGAAGAAAGGATAATCCCGCGCGATGTTCGGCGAATAGCCCGCGTTCACCGCTTTTCCCAGCCATCGCAACGCCTGGTCCGTGTCGCCAAAGTGATTATAAACAACTGCCATGTCAAAGCTAACTTCCGCGTCACCTGGAAGAATCGTATCCGCTCGTTGCAGGTCGGCGAACGCCGCCGCGCGGTCACCCAACATCGCCTGGCAGATCCCGCGTATGCTGAGCGCCAAAGGATCTCGCGCATCCACACTCACCGCTTCATTCGCCAAGGTCACGCACTTTTCGTAAGCGCCCTTCGCCAACCCGCTCTTTGCCGGAACAAACGAATACGCGTCCCCCAGGTCCCACCATCCTTCGTAGAATTTATCATTCAGCTTCACCGCCTGTTCAAAACTCTGCGCCGCTTCTTCGAATCTCCGCAAGCAGAAGTAAGCCATGCCCAGATTGGCATAAGCCCGCGAGGAAGGCCGAATGGAAATGGAATGTTCCAGGTTGGCGACGGCTTCCGCGTATTGGCCCTGTGCCACGTTCGCTGCCGCCAAATTGTAGTATCCGCGAAAGCTGTCCGGCGCCAGAGAAATCACCTTGCTGAACATCTTTGCGGCGTCGGCATAACGCGTATGATTTTGGTAAAAGGCTCCCAGCCAACTGTATCCCGCCCAATATTGCGGCCGCAGTTCGATCGCTCGCTGATAAGTCTTCTCCGCTTCCGGTAGCTTCCCGAGTTTTTCGTAGGTCCTGGCCAGACCGCGATACGCGTCATCGTTGGTCGGCTCGGCCTTCAAAGCGTTTTCAAACTCCGTCACCGCGTTTTCGTAGCGGCCCGTCCCGGAATAGAGCGTCCCCAGGCATTCGTGCGCGGCGGCAAGATTCGGATCCAGGTTCACAGCCTTTTCACAAGATTCCCGGCTGCTCTGAACCCACTGTGGATCTTTGTTGTCCGTGTATTTCTTCCAGTAAGCGTCGCCCAAACCTGCGTAAGCCTGCGCATAGTTCGGATCCAGCTTCAGCGCCTGCTGAAAGACTTGGATTGCGCTGTCGTTGTTTTCCGGCCTGTCGTAATTCTGAAGATAGCCTCGACCTTGCAGATAAAGAGTTTCGGCGGCGGGGATTTGCGTGCCGTGAGAATCCAGCACCTGCCGCTCGGCCGGCGGAACTTCCAGCTCGAGCATCCGGACCGCTCCATTCACAACTTGGTCCTGAACTGCGAAAGGTTCGGAAGCGGGCAAGGTGATGCTCTCCGCGCGCAACTGCCGGTGCGTTCGCGGATCCACCAGCTCGTAATTTATGCGCATCAAGTCGCCGGATGTGCTCAGGCTGCCTTCCAAGACCAGATTCACTCCGAATTCGGCATAGGCCTGATCCGCAGTGGTGGCATGCTTGGCTTGGATTTCGCTTGCTGATATCACGCCCAAGGATTGGTTGTCGGTCAATTGCGTGAGTTTTGTCGTCAACGTTGCGGTCAAGCCATCAGTGAACGACGCAGCTTCAGGGCCGCCCTCCAACGCACGAAACGGCAGGATGGCCAGCAGTTTTTGATGCGGTACGAGCGTTACGCCCAGCCAGGCTTTCGCACGTTCTTGTACGCTGGAGTTTCTGGCCAGCAGCACGAGGGCGGCGACCACCACAACGCCTATCACCAGCGCGAGAAATTTCTTCGGGATGCGCGCGCGACGAGCCTGCGGAAGTTGCGGCGAGCGCGAAAGCAATCGTAAATCAACATCGAGATCGGCGGCCGTGGCATAGCGATCTTCGCGATTTTTCGCCAGCATTTTGCCGACGATTTGTTCCAGCCCTTCCGGCACGTCGGAATTCTGCCTGCTCAGCGGCGGCGGCTCCTCGTGCAGGATTGCGTTGCATGTCTGCAGAAATCCCGCGCGCCTAAAGGGATTTTTTCCGGACAGCGCTTCGTAGAAAACCACGCCCATGGAAAAGATATCCGCGCGCCCGTCGCCTTCTTTCTCCTCAAGTATTTCCGGAGCCATGTACGGCAGGGTGCCGGCGAACCGCGCGCTTTCAAAAGTGTGGCGCGTGGTCGCACGGTCCGATCCCGGAAGCTCGCGCGCCACGCCGAAATCAAGCGCTTTCACCTGCCCGTCGCGCGTAAGCATGATGTTTTCAGGTTTGATATCCCGATGCAGCAAGCCCGCCTTGTGCGCGGCCGTCAGAGCCGCGGCGCATTGCGTGGCGATCGAAAGAAATTCAGCCATCGGCAGCGGACTTCCAATCCGGTGCCGCAGCGTTTCCCCTTCGACGTACTCCATCACCACGAAAACTTCCCCGCCCTCCTCGAAAACATCGTACACCGCGGCGATGTGCGGATCGTTGAGCCGCGAAGCCCATTCCGCTTCCTTCCACAGCCGTTGGCGCGATTCTGCGTCGGCTCGCAAAGCCGGAGAGATCCGCTTCAGCGCAACCTGGCGCTTCAGCCCGGTATCTTCGGCCAGGTACACTTCTCCCATGCCTCCGCCGCCCAGGCGCTCCCGAATCAGGAATCTGCCGACCGTTTTTCCGCTGAGATCCGTATTGGACGTGGGGGCCGGATCGTGTTGTGTTCGCGCTTCGGCCATTTTAGGAAATGGCGGTCTTTACGTTCCCCGTTCGCGGTTCGCCTGGAAGTGGGCAGGGAACAATGGGCGAAAGGTCCGCTCGGGTGAACGACCGTCCGTATCCCGCGATGTTACTACCCAGCCAGCGCGGAAGCAATCTTGATCCCCCTCCCTCACAAGCGCCAATCTGTCTGCCACTTCAAAACATCCGTGTTAGTCTAATCCCGTCGAATTGGCGTTTGCAAGCCGTTTGAAGGATTCCACAGAAATGCCGAAGGTCGGATTCGTCAGCCTGGGATGCCCGAAGAACCTCGTGGACAGCGAGGTGATGATGGGCATTCTCGCGCGCTCCGGTTACGAAATCACGCCGCGCGCCGGTGAAGCGGACGTCCTGGTGGTGAACACGTGCAGCTTCATCGCTCCGGCGCAGCAGGAATCCGTGCAGTCCATCCTGGAGATGGCCGAGTACAAGAAATTCGGCCGCGCGCAGAAATTAATCGTCGCGGGATGCATGGTCGAGCGCTACCGCAACGAAATCCGCGAACAAATTCCCGAAGTGGACGCCGTCATCGGCACCGGGGAAATCGAAAAAATTCTGGAAGCGTGCGAAGGCGACTTGCGCTCGAACGATGCCGCTCGGCGCAGTTGCCCACTTATCTCTACCACGACCTGACGCCGCGCATTCTCGCCACGCCGCGCCACACCGCTTACATCAAGATTAACGAAGGCTGCGATCATCCCTGCACTTTCTGCGTGATCCCGCAGCTTCGCGGAAAATTCCGCAGCCGCCGTTTTGAATCGGTCGTGCGCGAAGCGGAAAATCTCGCCGCCGCAGGTGTGCGCGAAATTTCGCTTATCGGCCAGGACACCACTTTCTACGGCGAAGACTTGGGCCTGCGCGACGGCCTCGCGCTGCTCCTCGAACGTCTCGCGCAAGTGGAAGACTTGAACTGGGTGCGCTTCCTCTATTGCTATCCGAATCGCATCACGCCGCGCCTGCTCGACACCATTGCCGCCCATCCGCGCCTGGCAAAATATCTGGATGTCCCGCTGCAGCACGCCAGCCGCAATGTCCTCGCGCGCATGAAGCGCGGCTCGAACGGCGACGCGTTCCTGAAAATGCTGGAAAAAGCCGCGCAAGGCAATTCCTGGCGTTTCGATTCGTACGTCCTTCATCGTCGGATTCCCCGGCGAAACCGAAAACGATTTCCGCGAACTCTGCGATTTCGTGCGCGCCGCGGAATTCGATTGGATGGGCGTCTTCTCCTACTCCGACGAAGACACCTCGCAAAGTTTCGCGCTCGATAACAAGGTCAACGAGAAAACAATCGCGCGCCGCCGCGACACGCTAATGTCCATCCAGAAGAAAATCTCCGCGCGCAATTTGAAAAAGCGCGTAGGCCAGCGCCTGCAGGTCATGCTGGAAGGCCCTTCGAAGGATACCGATTTGGTCTGGGAGGCGCGCCTGCAAGGCATGGCGCCCGACATCGACGGCAAAGTTTACATCACCGAATTCGAAAGCGTGAACGACGCCGCCGATCTTCCCGCACCCGGCACCCTCGCCACAATCGAGATCACCGAGGCAAAGGACTACGACTTGATCGGCCGCGTCACGGATTTCGCAGCGCCGTCCCTCCCGCGCCAGATTTCCCCGCAAGCGGCCAGCCCATTCCCCATCCTCGCTTGAGGTCCCTCCAGCGGCGCTCAGATACGGCCGCTCGCTTTCCTCTAAGGATTGGGACTTCTAGGGATCGACGCCCACGCGCGGGTCCAGAGCCTTTCCGTTTATGATGATGCTGTACTTGTAGAATACAGAATTGTTGGGCACCACGGTTCGCCGCAACAGCCCCGATTGCGGGTACGCGTTGTTAAACTGTTCCTCGTAAAAAGGCGAGTTCCCTTTGAAATCAATCAGGAAAGGCTCGTCGGATTTCCAGCTGATCTGTTGGTTTTTCGTCGGCGAGATTGAAACCGTTTCGTCCCCTTCGGGTACCTGAGGGTACCCGTTCCTGTCCAGCGTGATGACGATTGTCCTTACATTGGGTGTGGCCCATTGTGTCGCTGTGCCTGTGTTCATCGTTCCTCCTTTCAAAAGCTATGGAGATTGGAAAATTTTCTGAAACCGCGGGTCCGAACGCATTTTGTCGAAGAAAGGATAATCCCGCGCGATGTTCGGCGAATAACCCGCGTTCACCGCTTTTCCCAGCCATCGCAACGCCTGGTCCGTGTCGCCAAAGTGATTATAGACAACTGCCGTGTCAAAGCTAACTTCTGCGTCACCGGGAAGAATCGTATCCGCTCGTTGCAGGTCGGCGAACGCCGCCGCCCGGTCACCCAACATCGCCTGGCAGATCCCGCGTATGCTGAGCGCCAAAGGATCCCGCGCATCCACGCTCACCGCTTCATTCGCCAGCGTAACGCACTTTTCGTAAGCGCCCTTCGCCAATCCGCTCTTTGCCGGAACGAACGAATAGGCGTCTCCCAGGTCCCACCATCCTTCGTAGAATTTATCATTCAGCTTCACTGCCTGCTCAAAACTCTGCGCCGCTTCTTCAAATCTCCGCAAGCAGAAGTAAGCCATGCCCAGGTTGGCATAGGCCCGCGAGGAAGGCCGGATGGAAATGGAATGTTCGAGGTTGGCGACGGCTTCGGCGTATTGGCCTTGTGCCACGTTCGCTGCCGCCAAATTGTAGTATCCGCGAAAACTGTCCGGCGCCAGAGAAATCACCTTGCTGAACATCTTTGCGGCGTCGGCATAACGCGTGTGATTTTGGTAAAAAGCTCCCAGCCAACTGTATCCCGCCCAATATTGCGGCCGCAGTTCGATCGCGCGCTGATAAGTCTTTTCCGCTTCCGGCAGCTTCCCGAGTCTTTCGTAGGTCCTGGCCAGACCGCGATACGCATCATCATTGGTCGGCTCGGCCTTCAACGCGTTTTCAAACTCCGCCACCGCGTTTTCGTAGCGGCCCGTGCCGGAATAGAGCGTCCCCAGGCATTCGTGCGCGGCGGCAAGGTTCGGATCCAGGTTCACGGCCTTTTCACAAGATTCCCGGCTGCTCTGAACCCACTGGGGATCTTTGTTGTCCGTGTATTTCTTCCAGTAGGCGTCGCCCAAACCTGCGTAAGCCAGCGCATAGTTCGGATCCAGCTTCAGCGCCTGTTGAAATACCTGGATTGCGCTGTCGTTGTTTTCGGGCCTGTCGTAATTCTGAAGATAGCCTCGTCCCTGCAGATAAAGAGTTTCGGCGGCCGGGATTTGCGTGCCGTGAGAATCTAGCACCTGCCGCTCGGCCGGCGGAACTTCCAGCTCCAGCATCCGGACGGCACCGTTTACAACTTGGTCCTGAACTGCGAAAGGTTCTGAAGCGGGCAAGGTGATGCTCTCCGCGCGCAACTGCCGGTGCGTTCGCGGATCCACCAGCTCGTAATTTATGCGCATCAGCTCACCGGATGTGCTCAGGCTCCCTTCCAAGACCAGGTTCACTCCGAATTCGGCATAGGCCTGATCCGCCGTGGTGGCATGCTTGGCTTGGATTTCGCTTGCTGATATCACGCCCAAGGATTGGTTGTCGGTCAATTGCGTAAGTTTTGTCGTCAACGTGGCGGTCAAACCATCGGTGAAGGACGCCGCTTCAGCACCGCCCTCCAACGCACGAAACGGCAGGATGGCCAGCAGTTTTTGATGCGGTACCAGCGTTACACCCAGCCAGGCTTTCGCACGTTCCTGGACGCTGGAGTTTCTGGCCAGCAGCACGATGGCGGCGACCGCGACAACGCCTATCACCAGGGCGACAAGCTTCTTCGGGATGCGCGCCTGACGACCCTGCGGAAGTTGCGGCGAGCGCGAAAGCAATCGCAAATCCACATCGAGGTCGGCGGCCGTGGCGTAGCGATCTTCGCGATTTTTCGCCAGCATTTTACCGACGATTTGTTCCAGCCCTTCCGGCACGTCGGAATTCTGCCTGCTCAGCGGCGGCGGCTCCTCGTGCAGAATTGCGTTGCATGTCTGCAGAAATCCCGCGCGCCGAAACGGATTTTTTCCGGACAGCGCTTCGTAGAAGACCACGCCCATGGAAAAGATGTCCGCGCGGCCGTCGCCTTCTTTCTCCTCCAGTATTTCCGGAGCCATGTACGGCAGGGTCCCGGCGAACCGCGCGCTTTCAAAAGTGTGGCGCGTGGTCGCGCGGTCCGATCCCGGAAGCTCCCGCGCAACGCCGAAATCAAGCGCTTTCACCTGCCCCTCGCGCGTCAGCATGATGTTTTCAGGCTTGATATCCCGGTGCAGCAAGCCCGCCTTGTGCGCCGCCGTCAGAGCCGCGGCGCATTGCGTGGCGATCGAAAGAAATTCAGCCATCGGCAGCGGACTTCCAATCCGGTGCCGCAGCGTTTCCCCTTCGACGTACTCCATCACCACGAAAACTTCCCCGCCCTCCTCGAAAACGTCGTACACCGCGGCGATGTGCGGGTCGTTCAGCCGCGAAGCCCATTCCGCCTCTTTCCACAGCCGTTGCCGCGACTCCGCGTCGGCTCGCAAAGCCGGAGAGATCCGCTTCAGCGCAACTTGGCGCTTCAGCCCAGTGTCTTCGGCCAGGTACACTTCTCCCATGCCTCCGCCGCCCAGGCGCTCTCGAATCAGGAATCTTCCGACCGTTTTTCCGCTGAGATCCGTATTGGATGTGGGGGCCGGATCGTGTTGTGTTCGCGCTTCGGCCATTTTTGGAAATGGCGGTCTTTACGTTTCCCGCTAGCGGTTTCGCCTGGAAATGGGCAGGGAACAATGGGCGAAAGGTTCGCTCGGGTGAACGACCGTCCGTGTCGCGCGATGTTACTACCCGGCCAGCGAGGAAGCAATCCTGATCCCGCTCCCTCACAAGTGCCAATCTGTCTGCCACTTCAAATCATCCGTGTTAGTCTAATCTCGTCAGCGTGCGAAGTCTGGAAGGGCGGGGTTTCAACCCCGCCGTCAGCTGCCTGGGTTTTTCAGGGGTTTTAACCCCTGAAGCCTCGCGGCGGAAGCTGTACCAACCATATGAAATTTCACTGCCCCATTTGCCGCAAACCAACCGACTCGGACTCAAGCTCCGACTTCCCTTTCTGCAGCGAGCGCTGCAAACTGCTGGACCTCGGCGCCTGGGCCAGCGAGAAATATGTCATCAGCGAGCCTGTAATTGACGAGTCGCTCCCCGAAGATCGCGACCGAGACGCGGATGACCGAAAAAACTGACCCGCCGCCGCTAGCTGCGCAAACGTCCTCCGCGGTCGCGCCGTCCCGAGCCTCCGCCGCTCAGTTCCGAAAGAAGCCTCGTTTCGCACTTTTCGTCGCCACCGCTGCCGGCCTCGGCTACCTCCCGAAAGCTCCGGGCACATGGGGTTCCCTCGCGGCCGTTGGCATTACCTATCTATCGGGTAAGCTTTGGGGGCTCCTCTGGTTTCGGTTTTTTTCCCCGCGCCTTGCTAACGCCGACGAACCCTTGATGTTTTTCGGAGGTTTTGTATTTGATTCTCGTGTTATCCCGCTTACATGTCTTGCAATCGGAATCGCCGTGTTAGGAGTATGGGCCTCAGGAAGAGCTTCTAGATTCGTACGGAACGACGATCCGCAATTTGTTGTCATCGACGAAGTCTCTGGTCAATTGCTTACGTATGTGGTGGCCCTTGCACCCGCCAACTGGAAATATTTGCTGCTGGGTTTTATACTTTTTCGAGTATTCGACATCTGGAAGCCTTTTCCGGCGCGTCAAGCCGAGTCATTACCCGGCGGCTGGGGTATCATGACTGACGACTGGGTTGCGGGAATTTATGCCGCGCTCGGACTGTGGGTCGCAAGAGCGTTCGGTTTGTAGGGTTTCTTGGCGATGGATTGCAAACCGGCATCCTCGTGTCAACAGCGCACCAGGAAAAATGAAAACATCCGGCACGCCGAGAATCGAAGCCGTGAAGCCGCCCGCCGCTCTCCCCGGCGGAGAAATATCCATCAAGGGCAGCGGTTTCGGCGCGCGCAACCACACGCGCCCGCAAGTTCAGTTTGGCTTGGCCGAAGGCAGCCTGGTGTTAGCCGCCGAAAATCTTTTGATCGCGCGCGTCCCCGATGGCGCAGCGGGAGGAGCAGTCCGCGTGCGCATGGGCAGCATCGAAAGCGCGCCGTTTCCCATGGCGCTCGGCACGCAAGTTGCCGACAATTTGCATCCCGTCGCGAGCCCAGCGGTGGACGCCGAAGGCAATGTCTACGTCACCTTCAGCGGCCAGCGCGGCCAAAAAGTTCCCGTCTCGCTTTACAAAGTCACTTCGAGCAACATCGTAAAACCCTTCATCACCGAGATGATGAACCCCACGGGCCTCGCGATTGACAGCAACGGCTATCTCTTCGTTTCCTGCCGCAACGACGGCACCGTGCATCGCGTCTCGCCCGACGGCCGCGCGATGCAATGGATCGAGGGCATGGGCATCGCCACCGGCCTTGCGTTCGACAAAGGCGGCAGCCTCTACGTCGGCGATCGCAGCGGCACGATTTTCAAAATCGCTCCCGACCGCGAAATATTTGTCTTCGCCACCATCGAGCCTTCCCTTTCCGCGTATCACCTGGCATTCAGCCCTGCCGGCGAACTTTTCGTCACCGGGCCGACCACTTCCAGTTTCGACTCCGTCTATCGCATTAATCCCGCTGGCGAAGTCAGCACATTTTTTCGCGGTCTCGGCCGCCCGCAGGGTCTTGCGTTCGATCGCGTCGGCAATCTCTACGTCGCTGCGTCGATTGGCGGCAATCGCGGTATCGTTCGAATCACTCCGCAAGGCGAAGCCGAACTTGTGGCCAGTGGAAGCGGCATCGTTGGCTTCGCCCTTCTGCCCTCGCATCGCGCCATGATTACCACCAACAACGCGCTCTACTCCCTCGACTGGGATGTCGAGGGTCTTCCGCTTCACGCTTAGGCCCAGGATGCTAGCCGAAATCATCGCGGTCGGCTCCGAGTTGCTCACTCCTTACCGGCTCGACACGAATTCCCTCTATCTCACCGCCGAGCTGAATAAGATCGGCATTCGCGTAATTCACAAATCCGTCGTCGGTGATTCGCGGGACGACATTCGCGCAACGTTCCGCCACGCGCTCGACCGCTCCGAGCTGATCGTGAGTTGCGGCGGCCTGGGGCCTACCGATGACGACCGCACACGGGAAACTGTGGCCGAATTGCTCGGCCGCGAGCTGCGCCGCGACGATGAAGTTCTCCGCGGCATCCAGGAACGCTTCCGCCGTTTCGCCCGCACCATGCCGGAAATTAACGAGCGCCAGGCTATGGTCCCCGCCGGCGCCATCGTGCTTCCCAATCCGCGCGGCACCGCGCCTGGACTATGGATGGAAGGCGGCGGACACATCGTGATTCTCCTGCCCGGCCCGCCTTCGGAACTGAAAGGCATCTACGAATCGGAAGTCCGCGCGCGCCTTACCCGGCAAGGTATCGCGGAGCGTTTGTTCTCACGCGACCTGCGCGTCACCGGCTTGCCTGAATCTGAAGTCGAGCAGCGCGTGCGCCCCTTTACGCGCTGTATCCCGAAACCGAAACCACGATTCTTGCCACGCCGACCGGAATTCAGCTCCATCCGCGCACTTGGTCCCGCGATCCGGCCGCAGCCGAAAAAATGCTCGACGAAATCGTGAGCCGCATGGCTCTCGCGCTTGGCGAGCACCTGTATTCCACGCAAGGAGAATCACTCGAAGACATCGTGGCGCGCGCGCTTACCGAAAATCGCGCCACCATTGCGGTCGCCGAAAGTTGTACCGGCGGAATGCTCGCCGAGCGTCTCACCAACGTTCCCGGCAGCTCGTCCTATTTCCTCGGCGGCGTGGTTTGCTACAGCAACGAGCTGAAATCCTCCCTGGTCGGCGTGCCTGCCGACATAATCGACTCCAAAGGCGCAGTCAGTTCCGAGACCGCTCTCGCTCTCGCCGACGGCATTCGCAAACGCACCGGCGCGACGCTGGGCATCGGCATCACCGGAATTGCGGGACCCAGCGGCGGAACACCCGAAAAACCCGTAGGCCTCGTACACATCGGCATCGCCGACGAGCGCGGCAGCCGCGAACGCGCTTCTCGCTTCCCGGGTGACCGCGAGCGCATCCGCTTCCAAGCCACGCAACAAGCGCTCGACACTGTCCGCCGGTATTTTCTTTTCCCTCCGCATGGACGAGCTTGAGCCATGCGCCTCTTCGTCGCGCTCGATATTCCCGACGCCGTTCGCCGCGCGCTTCGCGAGCTAATGGCGCGTCTGAAGTCCTGAATGCGACGGGCGCTCGCTGGGTTCGCCCTGAAGGCATGCATATCACGCTGAAATTCTTGGGCGAGACGGACGAAGCCAAGCTCGATTCCATCCGCGCAGCGCTTTCCACCATACATTCCGGCCAAGCCGTCGAATCAAATTTCCGCGGCATCGGATTTTTCCCCAATGAGTTCCACCCGCGCGTTGTTTGGTGCGGAATTGACTCCTCTTCGAATCTTCCGCAGCTTGCCTCCGGCGTTGACCGCGCGCTCCAACCGTTCGGCTTTCCCGCTGAATCGCGCCCCTTCACGCCGCATCTCACGCTCGCGCGTTTCAATTCGCATAAAGGTCTCGACACGCTTGTCCGCGCGGCTAATAATCTCAAGTCTTATGATTTCGGGTCGGCGCGCGCGTCCGAGTTTCATCTCTATCGCAGTGTCCTGAAACCCGCGGGCGCCGAATATTCCCGGCTCGCAACGTTTTCATTCGTGAAAGAAGGAGCGGCGTGATCGCTAACGCAAACTGGCTCATTCCTATCGTCGCCTACTTGCTCGGTTCCATACCCTTCGGTCTTCTCGTGGTGAAGGCCATGGGCGGTCCGGACATTCGCTCCACGGGCAGCGGCAACATCGGCGCGGCGAACGTCGCGCGCAGTGCCGGCGTCCTGCCCGGCATTCTCACTCTGCTGCTCGATGCCGCGAAGGGCTACACCGCCGTTTGGCTGGCATCCAGATGGACCGGCGGCAACATCCGCTGGATGATGGCTGCCGCGATCCTCGCGGTCATCGGCCATATGTTTCCCATCTGGCTGGGATTCCGCGGCGGCAAAGGTGTGGCTACCGGTCTTGGCGTTTTTCTTCCCATTAGCCCTGAAGCAGTGGTAGCCGCCCTTGTGCTTTGGCTCGCGGTGGTGATTTTCTGGCGCTATTCTTCGCTGGGCTCGCTCGCCGCAGCCGTAGCGCTGCCAGTCTTTGTTTATATCTTGTACGCGCCACGCCATGCTCCTCCGGAATTTGTCACGCTGGGAACCGTGCTCATCTCCGTTCTCGTTTTGCTGCAACACCGGTCGAATATCGCGCGTCTGGTCGCCGGCACCGAGCCCCGCATCAAATTTCCGGGATAACTCCTATGAACTGAGTCGCCCCGCTGTTCGGAACCGGAAAAAGGGACCGCCACCCAGCCCTTTCTCGTACTTAAGTGCCAACATCTCTGTACCTTATATGCTAACCCCAGTACTTTCGTCCCGTTGTGCCGAGCGCTTCTCTCCGCTAGCATTTTATTGCGGGAAATTCCTGTGCCCATTAAGGCCCTCAAGCAGTTCACGACTCGGCGATTGCGCATCCTCTGGATTGTGCTCGGCGCCCTGTTGCTCGTCAGCGTCACGCCTTTGTGGCTCTATCATCGCCAGGTGTTGAATCTCAGCGAACAAAAGCTTCAGGACACCGAGCGCGTTCAGCAGAGCGAAATCACTCGTTCGCTCGCCAGCGAGACTCTTGAATTCGAGCAGAGCCTCAACGAACAGCTTCTCAGCCAGCGCCAGGTCCTCGCTTTGACCGGATGGATTACCGACGTGGACGACCCGGCTCACGCCCCTCAACTCACGCGCCTGCTGCAAAGCTTCGTCGAAAATAATCAGAACATCCTCTACGTCACGGCCGTTAATAAACAAGCCAAAGGGCAATCCGCTGGAAGTTTTCGCGCGGATAGCGACCCGTTCGTTCAGGTCGCGCTCAAACATGCTTTCACCGCCAGCATTCAGGGGCTTAATTTTGTCAGCGAGCCTTTTGCTTTGGGACAAGGCAGCCGTCCCGCGCTCATCGTGTCCGTCCCGCTTTCCATCGGCGGCCAGTTCACCGGCATGCTTGCTTCCGTTGTCTCCATTGACGGCCTGCTGGCCAGAATCCGCGACGCCAGCGTTCGCGATCGTGTCGTCTTCATCGTTGACGGCCACGGCCATATCGTCGCGCACCCGGACACTCGAGAAATGGTTCCCGGCCGCGACGTCTCCACGAATTCTCCGGTAGTAAAACATCTACAGGAGTTGCCGCAGGAATTGCGCGCCACGCGAAACGATGCACTTCTTCCAGCCCGGGCGCGATTCGAAGCATCCCGTTGAAATGATCGGCACCTACAGCACTATTCCCGAGCTGCACTGGGCCGTGATCGCGCAACGCAGCCTGGATGAGGCTCGCATCGACGCCGGCGTACACGAACTCACCGCCGGTGCTCTGCGCTTCGTCGTGGGCGTAACCATCGTGGCTCTTATTTTCGGATATCTTTTCGCCGTCGGCATCACGCGGCCCATTCGCGGCCTGGTCTTTTCCGTTCGCGCCATCAGCCGCGCCGAATTTCACGAACGCGTGGAAGTCCGCGGCGCCGCCGAAATCGCCGAGCTCGCCGAAACTTTCAACCACATGGCCGGCGACATCGAACAGTACGTCGAGCGCCTCAAACAAGCCGCCGCCGAAAATCGCGACCTGTTCCTGGGCTCCATCCGCATGCTCGCCGCGGCCATTGACGAAAAGGATCCCTACACGCGAGGCCATTCCGGCCGCGTCGCGAAGTACTCCATGATCATTGGAGAATATCTGTCGCTGAATGCCCAGGACCTCGACAACTTGCGCATCTCCGCTCTGCTCCACGACGTCGGCAAAATCGGCGTGGACGACCGCGTCCTCAAAAAGCCCGGCAAGCTGGACGAAGAAGAATTCGCGCTGATGAAGCAGCACCCGGTGAAAGGCGCAAACATCATGCGCCCCGTCGCGCAGCTAAAAGAAATGCTCCCGGGCATCGAGCTGCACCACGAGCGCATGGACGGCGCCGGTTACCCCTACGGCCTTCCCGGCGATCAGATTCCCATGATGGCGCGCATCATCGCCGTCGCCGACACCTTCGACGCCATGACCACTAACCGCCCGTACCAGTCCGCCATGGAGCTCGAATTCGCGCTCGAGCGCATCCGCTCTCTGGCCATCTCCAAGTTCGATCCCGTCGTGGTCACCGCCCTCGAATCCGCCATCGCCGACGGCCGCCTCCGCCTAACCGCCGCCCTCGTCGAAGTCTAATCGCCCGCAGACTGTCCTCAATCACAGGCAAGCCAGCGTCTCTTGTGCGCATGGAGTAGAATGCAACATCTCTCAGGTCAAGGGACCGTCGCGAAAAGGACGAAATCATGCCGTTCCAGTTGAAACGGTTCGTATCGATATTCTTCCTGCCTTTCGTCCTCCTCGCGTCCTCAGCGAGTTGCGGGAACCAATCGCGGGCGACGCCTTCGCGGTTCCCATTTGTCTATGTCGAGGACGTATGCGGACCCACCGATGGCTTAGCCCTTGAGTTTTTCTTCACCCAGAAACAGGCACAGTGTGGAGAGTTCGAGGAACCTTTCATTCTCATTGAAATCGTCGAAAATCTGCCAAAGTCTGCGCCACAGAGCTATTCGATAACGTCAGGTAGGAGTGCCCTGCTTGCGTCCCGCTGCATGAGCCATGGGGAATGCGAGACCGCGACTTCCGGAACTCTGCATCTGACGAAGTTTAGCCACGGAAGCGGCGCTTCAGGCTCTTACGAACTTCATTTCAAGGACGGAAGCGTCGAAGCGGGCAGCTTTCATGCCACGTGGTGCGTCTCCAGACTTCTTTGTGGTTGAGCCTCAGCGCTGGTTGGGCTAACTCGCGATCAGACGCTTAAGCCATCCCTTTGCTACAATCTTTAGGTCGAATCCCGATTCCATGATTTCTCTCTTCGGACCACCGGAACCGACGCTTCTTGAGCGCCTGAAAGAATCCGTCACCAAAACGCGGACAGAACTCGCCGCGCAAGTTGAACAGATTCTCACCGGCAATCGTCCGGTTGATCCTGAATTGCTGAAGCATCTCGAAACGGCCTTGCTCAGCGCGGACATCGGCGTGCGCACCACCAAAGAAGTTCTCGCCTCCTTGCGCCAGCAAGTAAACGAACACAAGCTCACCGAAACCGCCGAGCTGAAAAAAGAACTCAAGCGTCAAATCGTAAAAATTCTTCAAGCGCCCGCCGCACACTCGGACGGCAACGGCGCTGGCATATCGCCAGAAATGGCCAAAGTCACTCCGCGCGTCATCTTCGTCGTCGGCGTGAACGGCACCGGCAAAACGACAACCATCGGCAAGCTCACCAATCGCTTGAAGAAAGAAGGCGCGAGCGTAGTCCTCTGCGCCGCCGACACTTTTCGCGCCGCAGCCATCGAGCAACTGGAAGTCTGGGCGCACCGCTCCGGCGTGGAAGTCATAAAACAAAAACCCGGCGCCGATCCTTCCGCCGTTGTCTTTGACGCGATTTCCTCCGCGCGCGCCCATTCCGCCGACGTGGTCATCGTGGACACTGCCGGCCGCCTGCACACGAAATCAAATCTGATGGCCGAGCTGGACAAAATGAAGCGCACCGCCGCAAAAATTGTTCCCGGCGCGCCGCACGATGTTCTCCTGGTTCTTGACGCCACCACCGGCCAGAACGGCCTCAACCAGGCCCGCGAATTCTGGAGCCACGCCGGCGTCACCGGCATCGTCCTGACGAAACTCGACGGCACCGCCAAAGGCGGCATCGTCGTCGCCATCGCCCGCGAACTGAATCTGCCCATCCGCTTCGTCGGCACCGGCGAAAAAATCGACGACCTCGTCCCCTTCGACGCGCAAACCTATGTCAACTCCCTCTTCGACTAGCGCCGATGCCGCGTCTCACGACGCGTACATGAAGCGCGCCCTCGATTTGGCGCAGCGAGGTCTCGCTCTTGCGCACCCGAATCCAATGGTCGGCGCAGTCCTCGTTAAAGAACGGCCGCGTAGTCGGCGAAGGCTTCCACGTTTACGACCGCCGCGACCACGCCGAGATCGTCGCACTCAAGAAGGCCGGGAAGAAAGCCCGCGGCGCAACGCTCTACGTGACGCTAGAACCATGCTGCACCACCGGCCGCACCGGCCCGTGCACGAAAGCCATCATCGCAGCCGGAGTAAAACATGTTTACGCGCCGATGAAAGACCCGAATCCGCGGTTGCTGGGCGGGGTTTCGCGGCATTGAAACGCGCCGGAATCAAGGTTCACCTGGTCGAGAATTTCGCGCAACAAGCCGAAGCGGCCAACGAAGGTTTCGCGAAGTGGATTCGCACCGGCCTTCCTTTCGTCACGCTCAAAACCGCGCTCACTCTCGACGGCCAAATCGCCTCGCGCGCCGGCACCACTACCTGGCTTACTTCCGCTGCTTCGCTGGCAGAAGTCCAGCGCCTGCGCCACCAGGCCGACGCGCTCCTCACCGGCATCGGCACTGTCCTCGCCGACGACCCGCGCATGTCCGATCGCACCGGACTGCCTCGCCGACGAAGACTTCTCCGCGCCATCGTGGATTCGCGCCTACGCATGCCGCTGCGCTCGAAGCTCGTGAAATCGGCGAAGGGCGACGTCATCGTCTTCACCACCCAGCGCGCAGATTCTCCCAAGGCGCGAGCGCTCGCCCGCGCCGGCGTAGAAGTCGTTCGTGTCCCCTCGCGCGCCGGCCACGTGGACTTGCACGCCGTCCTCCGCGAACTCGGCCGGCGCGACATTCTAAATGTCTTGCTGGAAGCCGGCGCCGAGCTAAATGGCGCCGCACTCCAAGCCGGTATTGTGGACAAAATGATTCTCTTCTATGCTCCCAAAATCATGGGGACGGGCGGCGTGCCCATGGCTCGCATCCCTGCGCGCTGGTTTCCAAAATCGCCCGCGCTCAAAAATATTGTCGCTGAACACGTACGGACCCGATTTCGTCGTCCAAGGATATTTTCACGATGTTTACCGGAATCACCGAGCACGTCGGAAAAATTGAATCGCTCGAGCACTCGAAAGACGGCGGCCGCCTGCGCGTGAACCTCGAAGGCGCCAGCGCACTCGCCGCAGAGTCGAAACTCGGCGACAGCATCTCCGTCAACGGCTGCTGCTTGACCGTCGTCGAATTCGACAAGAACCATTTCTCCGCGGATCTTTCCGGCGAAACGCTCCGCCGCACTTCCTTCGGCGAGAAAAGAACCGGGCCATCTCGTGAATCTCGAGCGCCCTCTCGCCGCAAACGCCCGCCTCGGCGGCCATTTCGTGCAAGGCCACGTGGACGGCATCGGCCGCGTCACGCGCCTCGTCCCCGAAGGCGAAAATTGGTGGCTTTCCGTTCGCGTGCCGGAAGACCAGCGCCGCTACGTCGCGGAAAAAGGCTCTATCGCCATCGACGGCATCAGCCTCACCGTCGCGCGCTGGCACGAAGGCATCGCCGACATCGCCATCATTCCCTTCACCTACCAGCACACCAACGTGCGCACCATGGTTCACGGCGATGCCGTCAATATTGAAACCGACATCCTCGCAAAATACGTCGAAAGCCTCCTCGCCAATCACAAAACATCGCCGGATTCGCGTCTCACCATCACCCAGTTGATCGAAGAGGGCTTCTGAATGCGGCGTTCGAAAGCCCCACATGAAAATTGCGCGGCGGCAATTTCTTAAAACTCTCGGGGCTGTATCCGTTTTGGGCCGCAACTTAAAGAACGCGCCGGGAAAATCAGGGGAGACACGCATGAGCGAATCCGGGAAGTATGACGTGGCCGTAATCGGAGCCGGAGTCTTTGGCTCCTGGACCGCCTACTGCCTGCAGAAGTCCGGCGCGCGCGTTTTACTCGTCGATGCTTATGGACCCGCCAACGCACGCGCAAGCTCGGGCGGCGAATCGCGCATCATTCGCATGGGCTACGGCGCGGACGAAATTTATACGCGCTGGTCTCTTCATGCCCTGCCTCTCTGGAAAGAGCTGTTCGCGCAAGCCGGATGTCCCGGGCTATTTCAACCCACCGGCGTCCTTTGGATCGCGCACGATCAGGAACCCTATGCACTCGCCAGCATGAAGATGATGCAGGATGCCGGCGCGAAATTTGAGAAGCTTGAGCCCGATGAAATGCGCCGCCGCTTTCCGCAGATTTTCTTCGAGGACGGCGCCTGGGGAATCTTCGAACCCGATAGCGGCGTATTGATGGCTCGCAGAGCTGTTCAGGCCGTGGTCGCGCAGGCGGAGAAGATCGGCGTGAGCTACGTCTCCGAAGCGGCCCTTGCGCCCTCGGGCGGCGGGCGGCTATCGGGGGTGAAAACTGCCAGTGGCCAGACGCTTTCGGCAAACACTTTCGTCTTCGCTTGCGGCCCCTGGCTGCCTAAAATTTTTCCTAACCTCCTCGCCGACCGCATATTCCCTTCGCGCCAGGAGGTTTTCTTCTTTGGCGTACCCGCGGGCAACGCGCAATTCTCTATGCCTGCTATGCCGACCTGGATCGATTCAAAAGACGAATTCTACGGCATGCCCGATCTCGAAAGCCGCGGCTTCAAAGTCGCCGACGACCACCACGGACCAATCGTTGACCCCGACACGCAACCTCGCATGGCCAGTGTGCAAGCAATAGCCGCGGCGCGAAACTTCATCTCGGAACGTTTCCCGGCCCTGAAGAATGCGCCGATTGTCGAATCGCGCGTCTGCCAGTACGAAAACACTTCCAACGGAGATTTTCTAATCGATCGCCATCCGGATTTCGACAACGTCTGGCTGGTAGGCGGCGGCTCTGGCCACGGCTTCAAGCACGGCCCATCATTGGGAGAATATGTCGCAGCCCTGGTTCTTCAGGGCCAAGCGTCATCACCGCTGAAAATCGAGCCGCGCTTCTCTCTGGCCACAAAACAATCCACGCAAAACCGCGCCGTCCACTAAACCATTTCCTGAGCAAAGGTTCTAAGGTTTCAATGTAGCGGCGCGGCCCTCAGCGCGGCATGTGCACCACCAAAAAAAACCCAACGAAGTAAGAGCACCGTTTTCCCTCTTGTCCTGAGCTCAATCGCGAAGGGTTGTCCGTCCTTGCGGGCTGTAGCTTCAGACGCGACATAAGCGTCCAAAAGACGCACTCCCTCCGGCGGACTTTCGCTGAGCCTTCCCCGATGTGTCGCGGCTCCAGATTGTGGCACTAAGAACATATCTTGACATCAAGAGACATGACGTTTTAGACTCACCAGACGGGGGTGCAAGGTCGATGTCCCGATCGGATCAGCCGACTGAACTCAAGTTTGTGGTGACGAATACCCTCATCGTTGCAGACATACAGCGCTCAGTCGCATTCTATCGGGATGTCCTGGGCGCCACGGTGCTGCGCGAAGGTGAGCCGACATTTCTGAGGCTCGGAAATATCTGGCTCACTATCAACGGCGGTGGGGGCGGGACCGACGATAAGCCTGAGGTCGTCGCTTCGCCGCCGCGGGATCCTAACGTTCTTAGCATCTTTCTGAACCTTCGCGTGACTGAGATCATGCGCTATTACAAACTTTGGTCTTCGCGTGGCGCGAAATTCATTACGGAGCCGAAAGTCCATGCAACGGAATTGCGGTGCTACATGCGCGACCCGGACGGTTACCTCATCGAAGTCGGACAAACGACCATGACCGCGGGTCCGCTGGATTTGTACGCATAGAAGTTCTCAGGAACTTAAATGATAGCGGCATGGTACGAAAAGCAGGGGCCGGCTCGCGAAGTCCTGGTGGTCGGTGAAATGCCGGACCCGATTCCGGCGGCCGGTGAAGTTCGCATTCGGATTGCTGCCTCCGGCATCAATCCGGGAGATGTCAAGAAGCGCCAGGATACCTTTGGTGTTGGCATGCCGTATCCGCGTGTGATTCCGCATAGCGATGGTGCCGGCCGCGTGGATCAGCTTGGCGCCGGCGTGCCCTCTGAATGGATGGGCCGTTCAGTGTGGTGTTACGGAGCCCAGTCGTATCGTCCGTTCGGTACGGCTGCGGAATTTACAGTCGTGCCCGTGGATCAGGTTGCTCCTCTGCCGGAAAGCGTGGCGATGGAGCAAGGCGCTTGTCTTGGCATACCCGGTATCACGGCGCATCGAGCCGTTCATGTCGCGGGTTCCGTGAATGGGCGCAATGTGTTGGTGCAAGGCGCGGCAGGTTCCGTGGGTGCATGCGCAGTCCGGCTCGCGCGTTTTGCGGGAGCGCGAGTGATCGGAACGGTGAGGTCGTCGTCGGACGAAGCCACTGCAAAGAACGCCGGCGCCCACGAAGTGCTAGTTGGCGATAAGGAACTGACTTCGCGCGTGAAAACACTGGCTCCCGACGGTATCGATCACATCGTCGAAGTGGCGTTTGGGGCCAACATCGAAGTCGACGTCGAACTCCTGAAGCAGGGCGGGTCGATCGCAAGCTACGCCACCGATAACGCCGCTCCGAAGATTCCCTTCTGGCAAATGGTATTTAAGAACATTCGCGTGTTCTTTCTGGGGAGCGACGATTTCCCGAAGGTCGCGAAATCAGAAGCAGCGCGAGATATAAATGCTGCGCTTGAGGCCGGCTGGCCGGGCTTCGAGATCGCCGAACGAGTCCTGCTAACGGATATTGCTCGCGCGCACGAGCTGGTGGAACACCCGTCGCGGCGCGGACGGGTTGTCGTTGTGCTGTGAGTATCTTGAGATTCAACGGCGTATCAGATCAGGTGACAAATGTCCCGTTCTGCTGACCCACTCCTTCCTGAAGCGGGCGCCCTGCTGGCGGGTTTTGGATTTGGCCCTGATCCCCTTTCGGACAAGGTTGCGTTTCCGGAACTGAGCGAAGCTGAGCTGGCTGAGGTCGCACTGTTTGGCGAGCGCGGCTCGTTTGCCAAGGACGAAACGCTGGTTTGCGCGGGTGATTATCCCTTCAACAGTCACGCAATTCTTTCCGGGACGGTCCGCATCGTGGACACCTCGACCGGCGAACGCGTCGTGTTCGTACGTTACGGTCGGGGATATTTCACTGGAGACATCGATCTATTTACGCATCGGCCCTCCGTAGTTTCATGCGAGGCCGAAACGGATGTAGAGGCGATTCGACTCGCGCCGGCACAGCTCCGAAATTTGTTCACACGAAGGCCGCAGCTCGGCGAAAAGTTTTGGAAATCATATCAGCGTCGCCGCGAATTACTGCTCGGCTCTAAATTTCGAGGACTAAGTATCTACGGCAAAAGAAACGACAAAGCCACATGGGATGCAGTTCAACTCTTGTTCCGCAACGCCGTTCCGCACGAATGGTTAGACACTTCTCTCGAAGAGAACCGGCTCAAACTCCAACGTATCCGTGAAGACGTTCAGTCGTATCCCGTGATCGCTCACGGAAGTCGTGTGCTTTTTGAAGCTCCTACGCGAGAACAACTGGCCGGCCATCTCCGTCTGCGACGGAGCCTGCCAAGCTCTAGCTACGACGTTCTGATATTGGGAGCCGGGCCGGCGGGCCTGGGAGCAGCAGTTTACGCAGCGTCCGAAGGTCTGTCCTGTCTCGTACTGGACGGCCTCGGGCCAGGAGGCCAGGCCAGTTCGACGTCCCGGATTGAAAACTACGCGGGTTTCCCTGACGGTGTCAGCGGGCAGCATTTGGCTCATTCCGTTTACCTACAGGCTCTGAAATTCGGAGCGGACTTCCACGTCCCGAGCACCGTGTCCAATCTGGAACAGCGCAGTAACGGGTTGTATCGGGTGCGAACCGTTGAAGGGGACTATGTGCTGGGTAGAACGGTGATCATCGCCACGGGAGTCTCTTATGGACTCTTGAATGTAGACGGACTCAATGCCTTACAAGGCTCTGGTGTCTACTACAGCGCGACAAACATTGAATCTCGACTCTGTCGAAATTCCGCGACCCACGTCGTGGGCGCCGGCAACTCAGCAGGGCAAGCCGCAATGTTTCTCTCCCAGACCGCCAGCGAGGTTTCTCTGCTCGTACGCGGCTCGGATCTCCGAAAAATGTCGTCGTACCTTTCGGAAAGACTTCTGGCGAATGACAAAGTCAGAATCCGCTTTCGCACTGAAGTCGTCGGAGCGGAGGGAGTCGAACATATTTCGGCTGTTCATATACGCGAACCCAACGGCACAGTGATAACAGAATTCACATCTGGCCTCTTCGTTTTCATAGGATCGAAGCCCCGGACGGACTTTCTACCGGCCGCCATTGCTAGAAATGAGAGGGGCTTTCTCTTAACCGGGCCCGAGGTAGCACTTCTACCCGCTTGGAAAGAACCCCGGCCGCCATGCACAGTCGAGACCACCCTTCCTGGCGTGTTCGCCGCAGGCGATTGTCGA
Source organism: uncultured Acidobacteriota bacterium (assembly GCA_963830375.1). Taxonomy (GTDB): domain Bacteria; phylum Acidobacteriota; class Terriglobia; order Acidiferrales; family UBA7541; genus Palsa-295. The sequence goes on along the minus strand of CAWHMJ010000001.1, from coordinate 100,307 downwards.
AATCGCACGCCCAAGCGAGTTGCTTTCGCGATTGGGGATGGCGCGTCGGCGGTAACGTCAGTCCACAATTTCTTTGGGCGTCTGCACGGCGACTATACGGTGCAGGAGTGGAAAGATTGACGGGGATACGAGTGTGAGGTGCCGACTTTTTTCTGCAGTTCTGCAGAGAACGTCCAGGTTTAGATTTCACACCTAGTCCGCAGATTTTCTGGCAGGTACTTCAGCTCTCGAATGTATCCGATTCGATACGACTTCGCAGCGATCAATGCACAACTTCGCGCGCTTTCGTTCGCGCGCCGCGCACAAAAAGCATCACACCCAGCAGAAGGCTGAATCCCGTGCCGCCGATCAGCTTCACTTCAAACAGCAATTTGTTGGCGGTCTCACCAGGCGGGATCACCGAAAGAGTCCCGCTAACGGATATCGCTCGTGCGCACGAACTTGTGGAGCATCCGGTTCGGCGTGGGCGGGTTGTCGTTGTCGTGTGAGTGCGTGGAGATTAGCGCACCGCGCGAAGACGCTCGATGGCAGCTTCCTCTTTCCCTGTTCCCAGGCGCTTAAGGAGTTCCACTAGAACGGCGCGCTCTTCACGAGAAAGAATACTCATCGATTTCTCCATGTAGATCGAGTGCTGGGCGTAAGCCTTCTCCATCATACGCCGCCCTCTCCGGGTCAACTCGACAAGCCGGACTCGCCGATCCTCAGGATGGTTTTTACGGGCGACGAGCCACTTAGCTTCCATGCGGTCCACCGCGGTGGTGATCGAACCCGTGGTCAATTCCACTTTCTCGCCGATTACGTTGACCGGCAAAGGTCCCTTATGTAACAGCACCTCGAGCACGCGGAAATCGGAGTCGCAAATCCCCAGATTCTTTTTGCTTTCGTCGTACTTCACAAGCATCGCGCGGTAGGCCTTCCACAACACCAGAAATACGTGGGTTGCCTCGGTCTTTTGCGGCAGCCGGTTTCGCACGGGCATAGACAAATTGTAGCGCCATAAAGAGACTTATAGTGAAGTATCTCGGCCTCAAGGCTTGTTCGATTCTCAGTATTTGTCATCCCAGCGGACGTACAGCATTGCCGTGCGTACGTGGCTGTCGAGCCAGACGTCCACGCCCGCCAGTCGATTAATCCAGCGCGGTTGTAGTTCGGACACAGAATCATGGGCGACCCGGTCCAGCACAACCTTAAACAGCAGGAATTCATTGTCGTATCCGATTGTTTTTGCGGCTTCGGCCACGACAGCGCGCTGGTCAAGGTTGTTATGGACGCGTTTCACCGTGCGGTAGACATCCATGGTGAATTCCTTCGTGATCAGCACGTCCTCTTTCGTTCCTGTGGCCGTCAAATGACCGCCCGTGAATTTATCGAAGTCGTAGGCCAGCAGTTCGTCAAACACCTTCATATATTCCCCAAAGTCGGCGGTGATATCAAATCCCTGGAACGGAGCATAGCCCGGCGTCACGCAATCCACCGCCATCATGAATTTCGCCTGCGGGACATAGATGAAAAGATCTCCCTCTGGTGAGTGATAGAAATGACGGGTCAATTCAACGGTCTTGCCGCCTATGCTGATCGTCTTTTTCGCGCCGAACACTACATTCGGAATCGGCCGATTGGGATCGTTTTGTTCCTTCAAAAAAACGGCGACGCCCTCCGTCGCAACGATTTTCAAATCCTTGATGTCTTTGAAGGCCGCCGCACCGCCGATGTGATCTTTATGGATGTGGGAATAAATCAGCATCTTGATCGGCTTGTCGGTGATTTTGGCAATCGCGGACGGAATGCTTTTCCCGAAGCTTTCCGGCGCGTCGAACACGATTACGCCTTCGTTGGTGACAAGAAATGCGGATTGCCACATGTTGTCGGAAATGACGTACACGCCTCCGCCCATGTCTTTGACCGCATAGCCGAGCTTGGGGTCGATTTTGAAGTACTGTGCACGAACCGCGGGCAAAATCGGCACATAGGATTTCAAATCTTCCTGCGGCGACTGCGCCAGCGCCGAACCGCTCAGAACAACGGAAAGCATCACAAGAAAGATTGCCCTCTTCATTTCCCCCTCCCTGCTGATCAAGGACGCAGCTTCTCCCGCGCCGCCGCATCCCTCCACGGCCAGGACGATAAAACACACTGTATCTTGATGTCAAGATATAATATCTTGATATCACGAGAATGCATTACAGCCTAGCTTTTGCGATTGACGATGGCGCATCGGCCGTAACGCCAGTTCACAATTTCTTTCTGCGTGCATGGCGACCAAACGATGCATGTATGGACAGGTTGACGGGGATTCGAGTGTCTTTCCAGGACGGCGAGCCGCCCCCAAAGGGCTATCTGACTGCGAGTTGAGGTGCCGAATCTCTTCTGCGGTTCGCGCAGAAATGGTCCGGGTTTCGATTTCACACCTGGTGCGCTGGTTTCTCGCAGCGAGTACTCTAGCCGCGGAAACGTATTCGATTCGACTCGACGTCTCAGGAATTAGCGCGTAACTTCCTGCGCTTTCGTGCGTGCACCGCGCACAAAAAGCATCACACCCAACAGAAGGCTGAACCCCGTGCCGCCGATCAGCTTCACTTCAAACAGCAATTTGTTGGCGGTCTCGCCCGGCGGGATCACCGAAAGGATGATGCTCGCGAGGACGATAATAAATCCCATGCCCCCCGCGAACCACACGCCCGCCTTGCCGCCCGGAATCAGCGCAGCTGTTGATGTTTCGCGGTCCGGCCGGTATGCCAGCTTGATCACCGCCGCGTACATATAGAGGAATGGAATGAAATAAAGAATGTTCGTGGCGTCCACCAGAATTTGGTAAGCGCTTACTGTGGTTTCACTGATCTGGCTGAGCAGCAAAATCGCGCCGGAAATAACGGCCTGCACCAAAATGGAAACGTACGGTGTCTGCCACTTGGGATGCACTTTGGCGAATGCACGAGGCAAATAACGATCCACGCCGACGGCAAACGGCACGCGCGAGATTCCCGCCACCGTAGAACCCACGCCGCCGGCGTTTCCCACTGTTACCAGCACTGCCGCGATGATTCCCAGCGCGGTAATCTTCAGTGTAGCCGAAGCAATCGTGAGCGCCTGAAACACGCCGCTCTTGGGATCCACGTTCACACTGCTCATCAATGACAGCACCGCGATCGTTCCCGCGATATAGATCACCGCGATCACGATGCCTGAGCCGAGAATCGCGCGCGGAAAAGTCTTCCGCGGATTTTTTACTTCCTCGCTCATTGACGACACCAGCTCCAGCCCGCCGAATGCAAACGCGATCTGCGGCCAAAAATTCACCGTGTCCCAATTCCAGTGCGGCTGGACATTGCTCCAGGTGAATTGCGTCGTCGATCCGTGGCGATACCAGACGCACGCCGCGGCCACGATCAGCATCATCAAGGGAACGAACGTGCCCACGGCCCCCGCGTTCTGCAGCCATTTGCCCACACGCAGCCCGATGATGTTCATGAACACAGCCACAAAAAACAGCGCAAAAGACCCCGCTAACAAGAACGAACGGTTCTGCGCCAGCGGAGCGTACCCAATCCCTCCGATGTAAGCCGCCATCGCCGCGCTGGCGAATAAAAGCGCGGGAAAATAGAACAGGGTATAAATCCAATAGGTCCAGCCGGCCACAAACCCGTGAAATTCCCCGAAAGCGTCTTTCGACCAGGCGTAGAGTCCGCCTTCTTGCGGAAAGCGCGTGGAAAGCTCCGCGATCACCAGCGCTGTTGGCACGAAAAATAAGAGCGCAGCCAGAAACCACAGGGATATGGAAGAAGTGCCGTTGTGCGCCGCCGCTGCAATCCACCGCGGCCCCAGCACCGTGACGATGTTGAACAGCAGAACGTCCCAGAAACCCATCACCCGGGGAAGTTTTGGTTTGGCGTTCTCTGAAGCAGCCTCGCTCACGCGCTGGCGTCCAGAGCAGGAATCATTTCATCCTGCGCCAAAAAATTCCGTAGAAAAGGGTCCTTGGAATTTTCCAGCTCCTGCCAGGTTCCGAAAAAACCGACTCCGCCGTCAACGAGAAATATCACTCGATCGGCGAGTTTTCTTGCGAGATGCGTATCATGCGTGACCACGATGGAAGTCTTTTTAAACTGCGCTTTTAATTTAACAATTACATCGCTGACGTGCGCGGCCATGATCGGATCCACCATGGTAGTCGGCTCGTCGTAAAGAATCGCGTCCGGATTTTCCGCCAGAGCGCGCGCGATCGCCACCACGCGTTTCATGCCCGTGCCCAGGTCGGACGGCAAGCGGTCTGCAAATTGCGAAACCTCCAGCATTTTCATCAGGTCCGTCACCGTCTGCTCCGCTTTTTCCTGCTCCTCGGCTCCGCCGCGCGTCTCCACCGGGAAAGCCACATTCTCTTCCACCGTCAGCGAATCGAACAGCGCTCCGGACTGAAAAACCATGGTCACCCGGCGCCGGATTTCGGAAAATTGTTTTTCGCTCCAGGCCGTCACGTCTTTTCCCGCCACGATGATTTGCCCCGAATCCGGCTGCAGAAACCCCAGCAGAAGCTTCAGCGAAACGGATTTCCCCACGCCGCTGCGGCCAAGAATCACGGCCGTCTCGCCCTGGTTCACGAAGAAGCTCACGTCCTTCAGCACGTCGTTATCGCCGAACGCTTTGCAGACCTTGCGGAATTCGAAGTAATGGTCGCTCATGGCTTTGCCTGCGCGCTGAATCGCGCTTTCGCTTCCTCGTAATCCGCCGGCGAATTTATATTCTTAAATAGGAGTCCTTCCGAATCAAAGGCTTTCCATTCGCCGGGTTCCAGGTATTCCACGCGAATACTAGCAAATGAGTCCGTCACTTTGCGAACCCCGCCTTCCACACCCGCACGAATTCGATTCTCTGCATTTTTGTGATACACCGCGCAAAGCGGCTCTGGGCCGCGCTCGTTCATGGGCACCACTGCCTCCGCGGTTGATTTCAGCGCTCGCCCGATCAGAAAATCGAGCCACGCTTTCGTCAGGTACGGAAGATCGCACGCAATAATCAGGTTCCAGGGAGTCTTGGAAACGCGAAGCACTGTCGCAATGCCGCCCAACGGCCCGCAATCCGGCCAATCGTCGGCGACGACCGGAGTGCCGAGCGAGCTGTAAAGAGACGTCGAAGCGATAATTGTCGGATTGCCGGTAACGGACTCCAAAAGACGAACGGCGCGAGCGATTAGCGAGGCGCCCGCAATTTCCAGCGACGCTTTGTCGCTGCCCATCCGAGAGCTCTTCCCACCCGCGAGAACGAAGCCGCCGATTTGTTTTTCGACCAGCATGAGAGGTATAAGCAAGGCGGATTCTAGCCCTGACGCTCCCGCAGACTCAACTGCCAATTTCTGCAGGATACTTTTGTCCTATATAGCACTGAAAACAAGAAGCTTATTAGATTCCTAGCAGCCGAAATCCATATGTGAGTGAAGAATTGTCAGCTTTATGCTTGACACCAAGTGCCCACATGCTACTATTGGCACTCGTTCGAGAGGAGTGCTAATGCCTCGGCAAACAGCCCTTCTCCCCGAGCGATACTAAGTTCTCCACCGGAGGAAATGCACAAATGGCAGTCAACATTACGCCACTACACGACCGTGTGTTAGTGCGGCGGCTGGAAGAAAAAGAGACCGTGAAGGGCGGCATCATCATCCCTGACTCGGCCAAAGAGAAACCACAAGAAGGTGAAGTGATTGCCGTAGGAGCAGGCCGCATAGAAAAGGGTACCCGGATTCCGCTCGACGTGAAACCCGGAGACAAAATTCTGTTCGGCAAGTACAGCGGCAACGACATCAAGATCGACAACGAGGAATACATGATCATGAAGGAAGACGAAATCCTCGCGAAGATCGGCGGCCAAGCCAAAGCGGCTGGCGGCAAAAAGTAACTTCCGGAATCGGCTTCACCCCGACTCCATCGGGGCCTGAGCCGGCCGGATAACAATTCCGTATAAATTAGGAGGAAGGAGAATTATGGCAAAGCAAATCGTGACTGGTGAAAATTCACGCCAGGCCATCTTGCGCGGCGTCAACCAATTGGCGGATGCCGTGAAGATCACGCTGGGCCCCAAGGGCCGCAATGCGGTGATCGAAAAGAAATTCGGTGCGCCAATCATCACCAAGGACGGCGTAACCGTTGCAAAAGAAATCGAGCTGCAGGATCCGCTCGAAAACATGGGCGCACAGATGGTCCGGGAAGTTGCTTCGAAGACCTCTGACGTGGCTGGTGACGGCACCACCACAGCAACCGTGCTGGCACAAGCCATCTTCCGCGAAGGCGTGAAGACGGTGGCGGCCGGCGCAAGCCCGATGGCGCTGAAGCGCGGCATCGAGAAGGCCGTGGAAGTTTGCGTCGAGGAAATCAAGAAGTTCCACAAGGACGTGAAGGGCGACATGATCGCGCAAGTCGGCACGATCAGCGCCAACAACGACCGTCACATCGGCGGAATCATCGCCGAAGCGATGAAGAAAGTCGGCAAGGACGGCGTCATCACCGTGGAAGAATCCAAGACCATGGAAACGACGCTGGAAGTGGTCGAAGGAATGCAGTTCGACCGCGGCTACCTCTCGCCCTACTTCGTCACTGACCCCGAACGCATGGAATGCGTGCTCGAAGACGTTCGCATTCTGATCCACGAAAAGAAAATCAGCTCGATGAAGGATTTGCTTCCTTTGCTCGAGCAGATCGCCAAGATGGGCAAGCCGCTTTTGATCATCGCAGAGGACGTTGAGGGCGAAGCGCTCGCAACACTCGTGGTGAACAAGCTCCGCGGCACGCTGCAGTGCGCTGCGGTGAAGGCTCCCGGCTTCGGCGACCGTCGCAAGGCCATGTTGGAAGACATCGCCACGCTGACGGGCGGCAAGGCCATCACGGAAGACCTCGGCATCAAGCTCGAGAACGTGAAGGTCGAAGATCTGGGCCGCGCCAAGAAAGTTACCATCGACAAGGACAACACCACGATCGTTGAAGGCGGCGGGAAATCCAGCGAGATCGAAGGCCGCGTTCGGCAGATTCGCACCCAGGTGGAAGACACCACATCGGACTACGACCGCGAGAAGTTGCAGGAGCGGTTGGCCAAGCTGGTGGGCGGCGTCGCCGTGATTAAAGTCGGCGCTGCAACCGAAACCGAGCTGAAGGAAAAGAAGGCTCGTGTTGAGGACGCCATGCACGCCACACGCGCGGCTGTCGAGGAAGGCATTGTTCCCGGCGGCGGCGTAGCTCTGGTTCGCTGCATCTCGGCGCTCGAAAAGCTCAAGCTGCACGATGACGAAGCCATCGGCGTCAACATCGTGAAGCGCGCTCTCGAAGAGCCCATGCGTCAAATCGTTCACAACGCCGGCAGTGAAGGCGCTGTGGTGGTTGGCCGCATCCGCGAATCGAAAGACGACAACTTCGGCTTCAACGCCGACACCGGCGAGTACGGTGACCTGGTCAAGGCTGGCGTAATCGACCCGGCCAAGGTCACTCGTCTCGCTCTGCAAAACGCAGCTTCTATCGCCGGCCTGATGCTCACCACCGAAGCTTTGGTGGCGGACATCAAGGAAGACGAAAAGAAGGGCGCAGCAGGCGGGCGGCGGCGGCGGTATGCCCGGCGGCGGCGGTATGGGCGGAATGTACTAAATCGCATCCAAAGCTTCGGGTGCAGGTTCAAGGGCGGTCCGATGCAATCCATCGGGCCGCCCTTTTTATTTCTCGCGTGTTTCGAATCTTCGCGGTTACGGCAATTCCGGCAATCAAATTGACTGCCCCAGGCTGGCCGGCGGCACAATTCCGTTCATCCGCAAATACTCCACCAAACAACCGACGCTACTTCATCGGCGAAAAATCCGTCGGTCGCATGTAAATCACATCTACCTTTTCCACGAGTTTGGTGGCCGGATCGGAGTTCTTTCTGATCAACTCTTGAAAATCTGGATCTGCCCGCATGGCATCCCAGTTCTTGTTTGCTTCCTCCCGGCTGGAATGAGCTACGATGAATATGAATGTGTTGTCCCAAGCGGGCGTCCCCTCGGGCACCCAGTAACCCACGACCTTCAGGTCGTGTTTGGCGAGTAGCTTTGACGTCGTGTCGCGAAACTGTGACTCCAGAGCCGGCAATTTGCCCGGCAGGGTATGGTAAACGTGCATCTCAAAAATGCGATTGCTATCGGCCTTCACTTGGCTGAGGTGCACTAGGCGAATAGTGACGAGCGATCCGGCGGCAAACGAAACTAGAGCAACGGCGGAGACAGTCCATCTTTTGAATTTCCAGCGATTGAGTTTCATGGCCAGCGATAGATTTTTCGTCTTCACGGATTCATCCTCCCCTCTATTTTTTAAACGAGCAATAACCCCCACAACGTGATTGTTGAATTCGGTCAGATTCGCCTACGCAGTCACTCGTGCCGTAGCGCGATCAGCGGATCGACGCGTATCGCGCGCCGCGCCGGTATGTAACAAGCGAGCAAAGCAACACCGATCAGGAGGAGCGCCACACCTGCAAACGTCAGCGGGTCTGTCGGCCTCACGCCGTAAAGCAGCCCTGCCATTAAGTGCGACACGATCAGCGCGCAAACCAGCCCGACCGCAGCGCCGGCAAGGGCAAGTCCCAACCCTTGACGCAAAACCATGCGCAGGATGTTGCGGCTTTGCGCGCCGAGTGCGAGGCGAATGCCGATCTCGTGCGTGCGCTCGCTGACCAAGTACGAAATCACTCCGTAAATTCCGAGCCCGGCGAGAAGCAACGCAGTGAGAGCGAACAGGCCAACCATTTCCAACGAAAATCGCCGCTCGGAGAGAGAGGCGGTCACCATGTCCGTCAGCATCTGCGCGCCGAAAACCGGAAGCTCGGGATTGACCAGACTGCACCTGCTCGCGCAACTCTATTGGAGTCGCGGCCAGGTCCAGGCGTCCGCGCAAAAATATCGCCAGATCTTTGGACCGCTGCTGATACACACTCACGTAGATTTGTGGAACACTCGGTTCAGCAAGTGATTCTGTTCGAGCATCCGCGATCACGCCGACTACTGTGGTCCACGAACGGTTGGGTGTGGTTCCGCGGGCGTTATTTAGTTTGAGATGTTTGCCGACAGCGTCGTCGTTCGGCCAGTAGGTCCGCGCGAACGCTTCATTGATGACTGCCACGGGCGGGGCATTTTCCTTGTCCGAATCGCTCAATAAACGGCCGCGCTGCAGGGTCATGCCGACCAAATGGAAATAGGATGGCGTGACTATTGTGGCGTTCACCAAAGGAGAATCGTCGCTTTGATTCTCGCGGCCTTCGAGGATCAATGCGAATGGGTTTAGGTCGTTTCGATCGTGGCCTAATGGAATAGCGGCTATGTCACCAACGGCTACTTCTTCCACCCCGGGGAGCGTCGCAGCGCGACGAAGTATTTCGCGTACGAACGGCGCTTCCTGAGCGGTCGATCCATAGATGTCAGTGTCGGGATCGTTGGGCACGGGTAACCACGTATGCATCGCCATGACGCTTTGCGGATTGAATCCCGGGCGCACATTCAACAAATCCCAAAAGCTGCGCAGCAGAAGGCCGGCAGCAATCATCAGCACAAGGGACAGAGCAAATTCCGTGACCATCAACACGCGGCGTGTGCGCGCTTGTTCTCCCGAGCCAGTCGAGCCTCGCGCTTCTTGTTTGAGCATAGGAATCAAATCGACCCGGCCCGCATGCAGCGCGGGAGCCAAGCCGAAAATCATTCCGGCGACGAGCGAGGCGGCGAGAGCGAAAAGCAAGACGGACCAGTTGATGGATACTTCGTTGAGCCGCGGCAGACTGTCAGGCATGATTTGCAGCAGAAATCCCTTGGCGCAAAAAAGAATTGCTAAACCGACTATTCCGCCGAGCAACGAAAGAAGCACGCTTTCGGTGAGCAACTGTCGAATCAGGCGCGTGCGTGCGGCTCCGAGCGCTTGGCGAACAGCCATTTCGCGCCCTCTTGCGCTTGCGCGCGCGAGCAGCAGATTCGCGACGTTCACGCAGCCGATAAGCAGCACCAATCCCACAGCGCCAAGCAGCAGAATCAACGACTGGCGAACGTTTCCGACCACGTCTCCGTGAGCGGCACCAACCGCACCCTCCATGCGCTCTGCAGCGGATAATCGGCGGGGTATTCTTTCTGCAAAGATGCCACCAACGCGTCTAACCGGCTCTGCGCCGCTGAATCGTCAGTCCAGGTTTGATTCGCGCGATGGCTTCCGGAAGGATCGCGCAAATTGCGTTGAGGAGGCGGAGCAGGCGGGCCGGCGAAGCCTGCAGCGGCCCAAACGTCGGTGTTGCTTTCCTCCAACGTTGCTCCCGGGTCGTGAAAACCGGGCGGCATGACGCCGACCACGCGATACAAGTCGTTGTCCAGCCGCACACTTTTGCCCAGAATATGCGGATCGCTTCCGAAGGCTCGCTTCCACAATCCGTCGCTGATGAGAACTTCCAGGTTGAATCCGGGAGTTTGATCCTCGGGATCGAATGAGCGGCCCAACTGCGGTTTCACGTCCAGCAGCGCAAAGTAATTCGGCGGTATTGTAAGAAGGCGGATTCGCGCAGGCTCGGACGCGCCTGTCAGATTCGTGTCCCCGCCGCCGAGCGCCGAAACATATTGAAAAATGCCAGAGCGCTGAAAATCGTGCCATTCCGGCACGGAGATTCCCACGTCGCGCGCGCCCACGCCGGGAAGATCGTCCTTGATGGTTACGAGTTGCTCCGGATGCGGATACGGCAGTGGGTGCAGCAGCGTTGCATCCACCACGCTGAAAATCGCTGTAGTTGCGCCGATACCCAATGCAATCGTCAAGATGGCGATGGCGGCAAAGCCGGGAGACTTGCGCAACATGCGCGCGGCGTAGCGAATGTCTTGCCAGAAGTTGTCCCACCAGAGGAGATGGCTGGATTCGTAGAAGTGTTCTTGCGTGTTCGTTACATTTCCGAAGGAGCGGCGCGCTGCGGTACGAGCGTCTTCATAGCTGAGCCCCTGTTCCTGCAAGCGTTCTGTCTCAAGCTGAATATGGGCTTCGATTTCAGCGCCGAAGTCGCTCGCTTTCCGCTTGCGTCGGAACATTGCCCTAGCCCTCCTCAGACTCCAGAATGCGTCCGATCGCTGCCGTCAATCGATTCCACTTGGTGGTTTCTTTCACCAGTTGCTTGCGGCCGACCGGCGTCAGTGAATAAAACCGGGCCTTGCGGTTATTGGCGGAGATTCCCCATTTCGCGGAAATCCAGCCGCGCTCCTCAAGCCGTTGGAGCGCGGGATAAAGGGCTCCGTGCTCCACCAGCAGCTCTTCATCCGACGTCTGCTGGATGGCGCGCGCGATCCCTTGCCCGTGCTGCGATCCAAAGATGAGCGTGCGGAGGATCAGCAGATCGAGTGTGCCCTGCAGCAATTCCAGCCTTTCTCTTGCATCTTGGGTAGACATGTCACCCGAGGATATAAATGCTTGGGTAAGATGTCAACCTGAAAATAAAATCGGCGGCTCACTGCCGCAAATCACTCAAGCTAAGAATAAGAGAAGAGAGAAAAAACCGGTCGGTAGAACTTACAGTAACTGACTCGGAAGAAAAGGCGTCCTGGTGAGATCCGCTCCAGGACGTCTTTTCTTTTCGCGCTTCGAACTTCACGCCGCAACCGGCCGAACTTCTCAGCCTTTCGCCAGTTCTTCGGCCAGCTTTTCCAGACTTTGCGACCAGCCCGCTTCCATCCCGGCAAGGTATGCGACGGCATAATCGACCATAGCGGTAGCGCGCGCTCGCAGCGTGAGTTTCGTTTTGCCGCCTTCCTCGGCGAACGTTACCGTCGCCAGCCCCGCGAGAATGACTTTGCCGTCTTTGTCCGTCGCTTCACTGGTGAAAACGAGCCGCTCGGGCTTTACGATCTCGCGATACACGCCACGGCCCGGATATTCAGCGCCGTCCGGCCCGCGCATGACGATGCGCCAAGCGCCGCCGACCCGCACGTCCAACTCGCAGACAGTATTCGTGAACATTTTCGGACCATACCACTCCTTCATGATCTTCGGATCGGTCCACGCTTTGAACACAAGCTCTCGCGGCGCATCGAACACGCGCGTGATAACAACCTCGCGTTCCTTGTCTCCCGCAGCGTAGCTCTTTTCTGCGCTCATCGTCGGCAAGTGCTCCGCGAGGCGATCCAAGGTCTGCGTCGCTCCTTCCGCGGCTCCATACGTCTTGACGACATGTTCCAGCGCCGCGGCTGACGGGAAAAGCATCCGCAACGTCACCTTGGTCTTGTCCCCTTGCGCCTCGAAAGTCCACGTTTGTTCAAGTTGATGGCTCGGATCGCCCTTTTTGCCGCCCGCAAGTGTGTACGAGATACGCTCCGGTTTCACCACCTCGACAAAGACGGATTCATTGGGATAGTCAATGCCGTCGGGCCCGTGCATTGTTTGTCGCCAGACTCCGCCAGGCCTCACGTTCATCTCATGAATCGTAGTGGTGAAACCACGCGGCCCCCACCATTGCGACACGTGTTGTGGTTCTGTCCACGCTTTCCACACAAGTTCGCGGGGCGCATCGAACACCCGCGTGAACACCAGTTCACGGTCCTTACTTTCTGCCATGCTGCTTGTTGCGGCCATGTTTTTTCTCCTTTTCTTTTAGCACCTGCAAATAATCATCCAGTCGATCGAAACTCTCCGCCCAGAACCGCCGGTATTCCCCAACCCAATCCGCAACGTCCTTCAGCGGCGCCGCTTCCAGCCTGCAAGGCCGCCACTGCGCGTCGCGCCCGCGCGCAATCAGCCCCGCCCGCTCCAAAACTTTCAGGTGCTTCGACACTGCAGGCAGACTCATCTTGAAAGGCTCGGCCAAGCTCCGTAACGGTCACCTCGCCCGATGCCAGCCGCGCCAAAACCGCCCGCCGCGTAGGATCGGCCAGCGCCGCAAAAGTCGTACTCAGTTGATCAGCCGTCATTTGTATTTAACCTATAGGTTAAATACAACACGCGCACATTCTTGTCAAGTATTTTCGCGAGCGCCAGAAACTCACGTCAGCGGGTCCGGAAGCGAGCTGCGGCTATTTCTGTAACTCGGCGGTGGCGTTGAGGATTATGTGCAACGGAGCGACTTGCGCGGGCTTAGCGTATCGGTTCACCAAAAATCGCTGGCCATCCTTGGTTACGTCGTAAGAGAACTGATCTGTGGAGGAAACCTGGGCTCGAAGCTGACGTGCGGAACAAGGGCGTGGGGTTGCCGGCGGTGAAAGTTCCTTCACTACTGACCGGTACCGCCGTAAAAGTGCTGCCGGCTCCGATGTAGAAAATCTCTTTGCCATCGCCGCGCCAGCGAGGCTCGGTACCGCCGCCCCGCGACACTTGCCACTTCCCGGCCGCGGTCGGATAGGTGGTCACATAGATCTCCCAGTCGCCCGACTCATTCGACGCATAGGCCACCCACTTGCCATCCGGAGAAATCTGACCGTTGGTCTCGCTCGTCCTAGTGGTAAGAAACCGCGTCATTTTGCCGCCCGACGTGGAAAGCAGCACAAGCTGGGATCCTCCCGCAGCCGGCTGTAAGGTGCAGAGGAGTTCCTTATCGTCGAGCGACCAGGAGTTCGGAGCGAAGTCATCCGTCGATTGATCATTCTCTTTGGCAGAGAAAATTGACTTAGCCGGCTGCAAGCCTTGTGCCTGTTTCACGAAGACATTCGTATCGCTCGCTTGTAAGAGAGCGATAGGCGATGAAGGAACCGTCACGCGACCAGACGCCTCCCACATCTTCAGAGGAATCGAACGTAAAGCGCGAATTGGTTCCGCGTCTTGAGATCGTCCAGCCAAACATTGACGTTGTTTGCTTTTGCATCCGCGATATCCATGGCCAGCCGGCCATCGTCGGGCGACAACGTCGGATTTGCGAGAACTCCGATATCACCCACGGTACCCAGTTCCTTCCCGGATCGTCCATACCAGGTGAAGACCGAGAGCGCGGCACCGACAGTCGGGTTGTAAACGACGGTTCCGTTCTCTGCCACGGAAAACGCGCCCCAGAAGATGGACGGCTGGAAACCGACCAGATCGGCCACGACCAGAGAATCGCCTGCCACCGTTCCCTTGGAGGCGTCCAACAGAGCCGCGCGCAGCGACTTCTTGTCATCCAGATAAAACAAGTAACCGTTCGCGTAGCCCGCGTTCGAGATGGCCAAAGGCCCCACTCTCTTTGCCTCGCCCGTTAGTGAACCGAGATACACTCCCTTGTAATTGTCTGTCGCGGTGTTCGTGAAAGTCACAGCCGTGAACAGGAAGTGTTCCCCGTCGGGCAAAAAGACCGGCCAGCGGTGCGAGACAATTTTCGTGCCGTCGAATATTTTTTCGGTGAGCGGAACAAGATTGCTTTCCGTCCGCATTGACTTTCCATAACCACCCGGCGGCCTGGGGCGAGAAGACAATGACGCCGCGGCGTCCCCAACTCCCACCGCGCCCGCTTGTAGCGGTGCCGAGAATTTGCGGAGCCCCGCCGGAAATCGCAATTTTTTTCAACTTGCCATCCGCGAAAAATCCCACGTAAGCATCATCGGGCGACCAGAACGGATAGCTGGCGCCCTCGGTGCCCGGCAGGACGGATACCGCCGAGGAACCGACGCGCTGCACGCTCACTTTGTTGGCGCCGGAAACTGGATCCGGCGAGACAAACGCCAGCATGCGGCCATCCGGCCGAAAGCACCATATGGCTCATTTCTTCCTGGAGAGGGATGGAAAATTCAAGGCGTTCCGCCGGGGCTTTTTTAGGCCAGTACAGGAATACCAATGCAACCGCTGCCACTAGCGCCAATGCACGCCGGCCGTAAGCATCACGCCGCCAAATTTTCGCCGCGACGAAGATTCTTCGACTCCCGATTTCGCAACTTCCGAAATGCCGCTCGATTCCCGAATCCAGTCGAGCTCCAACTTCAGGTCATGCGCGCTTTGCGGCCGTTCGTCGGGATCTTTCGCAAGACACGCTTTAACGATGTGCTCGAGCAGCAGCGGCGTCATGGGCTGCAAGTCACGCATTGGCCGAGGCTCTTCTTTCAGTATTGCTGCTATCAGGCTCGCGTGGCTCTTGTGCTGCGAACGCCTTCTTTCCCGTGGCCATCTCGTAGAGCATGGCGCCGAACGAAAAAATGTCGCTGCGCATGTCCACCGCTTTTCCTTCCAGTTGCTCCGGAGACATGTACTGCATCGTGCCGACGATCGTTCCTTTTGTCGTTAACGGCTGGCTCACCGTCGGGGAGGAGTCCACATCACCCTGAAAAATTTCTCCGCCTTTTGCGAGGCCGAAGTCCAGCAGCTTGGCGCCTGACTTGGTCAACATCACATTGCCGGGCTTCAGGTCGCGATGCACGATTCCCTGACGGTGCGCTCGATCCAGAGCGTCCGCAATCTGCGACGCATATCGCAACAGATCAGCGGTAGGCAAAGGGCCCTTCTCAATTCGCGCTGCCAGTGTTTCGCCCTCGAGATACTCCATCACCAGATACTCGATTCCGTCCTGGTTGCCGATGTCGTATAGCGCGCAAATGTGCGGATGGTTCAGGCTGGAAACGGCGCGAGCTTCACGCTCAAATCGCTGGCGAACTTCGGGAGTGTCCGCCACTCCTTGCGTGAGAATTTTTACGGCGACAGTGCGATCCAGGCGCGTGTCCCGCGCCCGATACACTTCGCCCATACCGCCTGCGCCTTTCAGCGCGACGATTTCGTAGGGCCCAAGTTTTGTGCCGGGAGTAAGAGGCATGAGCGGCGGAGATTATAACGTGGGAGCGCCCTGCAAGATACGGTGGCGTCGCAAGCAAGCGAGAATGCCGTGTGGCGTGTTATTATCGCGCCCGAAAACATGACTGTCCGTCGCGTTCTCGCCGCACTGGCAATATCCCTGCTCTCCAGCGCGCTAGCCATCGCTCCAGCAATTCATGCGCAAACAAACGAGCCGCAGTCCACGCCCGCGCCGGCCCCGCGCGCCATCGTCCTCCACGCCGCGCGCCTGCTCGACGTCGAAACCGGCCGCATCACCGCCCCCGGCGAAATCCTGGTCCAAGGCGGCCTCATCGTAGAAGTCGGCGCAAAAGTGAATCACCCGCACGCCTCCGAATTCATCGACCTCGGTGACACTACCCTGCTCCCCGGCCTCATCGACGCCCACGTCCACCTCTTCCTGCATCCCGGCGCGGAAGATTTGCAAACCGTCCAGGAATCCGTTCCGCAGCGCACCATTCTCGCCACGCTCGCCGCGCGCGACGACCTGCTCGCCGGCTTCACCGCCGAGCGCGACATGGGCACCGAAGGCGCAGGCTCCGCCGACACCGCCGTCCGCAACGCCATCGATCAGGGCCTGATCCCCGGCCCGCGCCTGCGCATCAGCGGCAACGCCATCAGCATTCTCGGCGGCCACGAAGACGCCATCGGCTACAACCCCGAGCAACACGTCCTCGGGAACGCCACTACGCCAACAACGCCGCCGAACTCGTCACCGCCATTCGCGCCGAACTGAAGGAAGGCGCCGACTTCATCAAAATTTACGAAACCGGCCCTGACAAGATCGCCGACGGCCGCCTCACCACTCCTTATCAGTACACCGAAGAAGAACTCACCACCGCCGTGCGCGAAGCCGCGCGCACCGGCAATCGCGTCGCAGTACACGCCATGGGCGAGCCCGGCACGCTCTACGCCGCGCGCGCCGGCGTCGAATCCATCGACCACGCTCTTCAACTCAGCGACGAAACCATGCGCCTGATGCGCGAAAAACAAATCTTCGCCGTGCCCACTTTCACCATCTTCGAATATTTCGCCGACCACGCCGCCACGCCCGCGCAGGGCGCGCGCGATCGCCAGCTCCTCGATCTCCACGCGCAGGAATTCAAAAAGCAGCTCGCCGCCGGCGTGCCCTTCGCCATGGGCTCCGACGTCGGCCCGTTTCCCCACGGCACGCAAGCTCGCGAATTCGTTCTGATGGTGAAATTCGGAATGTCGCCGCTCGCCGCGCTCCAGGCCGGCACGCTGAACGGCGCAAAATTGCTAGGCTGGCAAAATCAAATCGGCGCGCTGAAGCCCGGCTATGATGCCGACATCATCGCCGTCCCCGGCGACCCGCTCCAGGACATCGCCGCCCTGCAAAAAGTTTCCTTTGTAATGAAAGACGGCGTCATCTATCGCAAGTAATATTTGGTTCGCCAAGTCTTCCATCCGACCGGAAGGCCGACCTTCGATGTCTTGGGCTTGTTTCCCGAATGGCTGCTTGGCTTGGACCCGCCCGGCTTCGTCGAAACCTTGCTGTGCGTCTTGCTGTGCCCTTTGCTTGGCGCCTTGCTTGGAACAGGGCTCGAAGTCTTGCTCCGCGCTTTCGCCTTTGCTCCGCTCTTCTGCGCTGCGCTATTCGGCATCAGTTGGCCCGCCTTTAAGTCCACGCAAACAAAGTCCAGGACTGCCACGCCTCCTCCCGGCGCAGGCGATTCGAACGAAATGCACAGCGTTTCCCCGTCGCACGTCACAGTCAAGTATCCAAATTTCACAATGGGATCGATCACCATCGTATCGTTTCCGATCGTGATCGGCGCCGGCCCCACCGCGCTTTGCGGCGGCGTAGCTGCAAATCCGCCGCTCCCCGCGGTAATGTACGGAGTCTCCTTCTTGTTCGGCCCCGCGATCCGCGTAAATCTCTGGTAGCAGATGCGCGTGCCCGGACAAGCACCGCGTCCGGCCAAAGTCCGGCTTCCTGGCACACAGTATCCAAATCGGTCTGTTCGCCCGTTGGACCCAGCATGTAGCGCATCCACGGAAAGCGGCGGGTGATGTACAGCTATTATCACTGCGCGATTTCCCGCATTGCGGTCCGGCGCCAAACGCTTGCAATTCGCTTTTCAGAAACGCAAGCTGGTCATCCCCAACTACATTGAAATGGCCGCCTTGAGACGAGATCACTCCGGGGCCATCCAGCACATTGCTGTAGAGCCCGATAATCGACACGTACGGCGCGTCCAGTGTGAAATAAACGCCCGGCTGCGGCATCACGCTGCGAACCAATCCGCCACCGTCCGGCGAAGGTCCCGTCGTCGTCGCGCAGAAGTTGCTTAAGAACGCATCCAGCGTCGGAACCTGCGGCGCGCTCGAACCCTGCCCAAACACCATTCCGTCGTGATTCCCCGGAATCGCAAAGATCGGCCGGTCGTACGCGCGGTACGGGTCGTAAAACTGATCGTAATAATATTGGGCTTCGCCGAAATTGTAGATCACGTCGCCGAGGTGGAAAAAGAACGCCGGCCCATTCGGCCCGCCGGCCGCAACGTCCTTCGCCATCGCGTCCGCCACTTCCTCTTCGTTCGCCAGCGCCCGTTCGACTGTCTGTTGGTGATTCACCTTCGCCGCTCCTGTATCGCCCACGGCGTGAAACGTGATTTTCCCCGCCCTTTGAATTGCGGTGATAATCTCCGGCCCGGTGAAATCTGCGAGCTGCAGTTGCGTGGGAACATTTTTGCGGGGCGGCGGGATGGGCTGCACGTCGTTCTTATGCTGCACATAGTACGGCGAGTTGTAGTATGCCTCGCTGGTGTTATCCACCCGGAATGTCACCGCGTCCTTTCCCGGCTGCCTCTCTGCAAACAACCGCCCGTTAGGGCCGATTAGGTTTGAGCTTGTGGTCATCAGCTCCCTCCTTTTTCATTTTACTAGGGCGTCAATATACCCGGAATTACCGAATTATAAACAAAATGTGATCTTCGCCGGGGACACAACCCGCCCGGGGCAATGCCCTCTTGCTCACATGCAACATCTGGAGTTGCCATCGCATCCGCTAAGATTACACTCGCTATAAGGAGTGCTGGCTTGCCGCCTTCCACTCCCTCTCTCGCGCTAGCGAGCGGTTCGCGGCCGCTCGCAGCCATTATGTCCGCTGGCCTGCTCTGCGGCGTCATGGACATCTCCGCCGCCTTCATCACCTGGTGGCCCAAGGGCGTCAAGCCATCACGCCTCCTGCAAGGAGTCGCCGCCGGCTGGCTCGGCCCCAAGTCATTCAACGGCGGAATGGCCACCGCCGCTCTCGGCCTGGCGTTCCACTTCCTGATCGCCTTCACCGCAGCCTTCGTATTTTACGTGGCCAGCCGGCACCTCGCCTTTATGATTCAGCAGCCGGTCGTTTCAGGCGTGCTGTACGGAATCATGGTTTACCTCGCTATGTACTGGCTTGTAATGCCCCTCTCAAATTTCCATCGCGCCCAAACGGTTACCTCTTCCATCGTCGCTATCGTCACGCACATTATTTGCGTCGGCCTCCCCATTTCATTGGTTATCCATCGCTTTTCCCGCTAGCGGCAGTTCCGAACTGGGAATTTACCGATACGCGCCCCCAAAATTAAATTGACTCTTTTATCATCAAATCCGGATATTCGTGATATATTCCCGCGCAGCGTCGGAGGTCCTAGAATCCTGTTAGACCTTGCTTATCGAAGGCGGAGTTGTACAAGGCTCTCATTCGCACGCATGAGGAGTCTGCATTTCTCCCTTCGGTTTCAAGAAAAATCCGCATGGAGGCAACTATGAAATGGCGGTTCCCAGTTTTTGGGCCATTCGTTCTTCTGGCCCTGTGTATTTTTGCTTTGCCGATTTACGCGCAGACAGCCGCAGTTTCAACTAGAACCGCCGTACCGCCCAGGTACGACATCACCAAGGAAGTAAAGCTTTCAGGCACCGTGAGCAACGTGGTGAAAGCGCCTACCCGCGAAATGAAGATGGTGGACGGTTCTCACCTCATCGTGGCAACAAAGTCCGGCGAGGTAGATGCGTCATTGGGACAATTCGCGATGCACGGCAAGGGCGCCCTCTCCGTTACACCGGGGCAGCAGGTTGAAGTGACCGGGGTGATGAAGACGATTAAAGGCAAGCAAGTATTCGTCACTCGCCTCGTCCAGGCCGATGGTCACACCTACACGATCCGCAACGAACACGGTTTCCTCCGCGGTCATCAATCGCGTGAGGGCGGTGCGACCGCATCGAAGGGAGGGCAGCTATGAAACGCGGAACTCTATTAATCGCTCTCGTTGTACTCTGCGTGATGGGTAATGCGGCCTGCGGCAGCAGCCACCACCATGTGCCGCCGCCGATACCCACGAACAATTTCGTGTTCTATGCGGCCGGTACGGACTCTTTCGGCGACACCTATTCCATCGCCGGAACAGTGACGATTACGGCCGATGGCAATAACACAATCACTGGCGGCGTACAGGACTTTAACGATGGTGATGGCCTTACGTCTCCGCAACCTGGCGGTGACACAATCTTGGCTACCGGATCGTCGTTGTCCTTTAACCCCGACGGCTCGGGAAACGCCCTCCTGACTCTGGTCACCAGCAATGCGGCCATGGGTAATGCGGGCACGGAGACTTTTGCACTATCCTACGCGAACGCTAACCATGCGCTCATCGCGCAGTTCGACGATACCGCAACGTCCATGGGTAGCTTCGACCTTCAAACCCTACCATCGGCAGCGATAAATAGTGTCTCATTTTCATTTACCTCTTCCGGCGTCGATGCTGACTTTCTCCCGATTGCCGAAGGAGGCGTGTTCTCGTTGGATGGTTCCGGTAACGTGACCGGCTCCGTGGATATCAATGACGGTGGAACCGTTACGTTCGCCAATTCCCCTTCTGAGGGCACCATTATTCCGGCGTCTGACACCTTCGGTCGCGGCACTGTGACCGGCAGTATTGACGGGACCAGTGCGGTCGTTAACTTCTACGTTGTTAACTCCGAAGTGATTCGCCTCATTGACGTGGACACCGACGACACAGCCGTCGGCTCGGCCTTCGGCCAGGGTACCGCTGCAGGCAGCTTCGCACCTTCTTCAATCGGCCAGTCCGTGTTCAACATCTCGGGCATCGATGACTTACTCCTCTATAATGGAGCGGGTCAGTTTTTTACCTTCGATGACGAAGATGCTGCTAAACCGAAGTCGAACAAGCGTCCTGCTCGTCCACAGGGTGCGCTTGTCTGTTCGGGAGCGGATACATGCGCCTTCGAAGGTACCGCGGACGTGAACGAATCGGTTGACGGAGGGGATGTATCGACTGACGCCGCCTTCGACGGCACGTACGCTCTTGCCGGCAACGGGTACGGATCCTTCACCTTTGTGGATCCTCCTGCAGACACCGATTTAGCGCTGTTTGGTATATATGCGGTAGACCCAACCCTTAACATACTCGATCCCAATAACTCAACATCCGGACTAACGGGCGGAGCTCTAATTGCCGAGATGGACTCGAACCTCGTCGGTACGGGAGTTCTGATTCCGCAAGTAGCTGAACCCGCCGTGAGTGACATCGCGGCAGATGTCGTGTTCGGTGCGCAGGGCAATGGTGATAATGACGACACCATTGACGAGTTCGACTTACTCGGCGCATCGTCGGTGGATGCGGGTGTGTTCTCCGGAGAGGGATTCATTGACGATCCGGCTGCCATACTCATCGGCACCCCGATCGTAGACAACGACAGTACCTTCAGCGCAACCTTTACCGATGACGGCTCAGGCATCGGACGCTATACGTCCGGTGAAGGGGGCTTTGTAGCAACCGACAGCGCCGATGACGTGATTGACTTTAGTGTCACGGCCTACGATGCCAATGGCGATCAGTTGTTCTGGGTCGAAACGGATGACTTCTTCACTTGGGGCGGGTCGATTCAGGCCAGCACCTTCACCGTTCCAGACGCCAAGAAGGCACAGGCGAAGCCCAGGACCAAGTCCAAGTAACAATAACCCTAACGAAGCACGTTGTGGCACGGCCGGTTCGATCCGGCCGTGCCACAATCAATTCTTCTCCAAGCCTTCAAACCCCTCCTCGGTGTAATCTTAGTTCGAGGTGTTTTCTTCATGCGAATCTTTGTATCTTGTGTCTTTCTGCTTTTTACCGCTGTCTCCCTGGCCGGTCAGGCGCAGGAGGGCCAGACGCGCAGCGTTGTGAAAGCGGATAGCCGAATCGAATTTCACGCCACTTCCACCTTCGGCAAGACGGTCGGCGTGTTTCGCTCCTGGGACGCAGATCTGAAAATGCCTACGGACAATTTTGCGGACGCTTCTCTCGATCTGGAAATCGACGCAGCCAGCGTACAGACCGGAAACGGGCTCAAAGACAAAGAGGCCAAAGGGAAAAACTTCTTCAGCGTGAAAGAGTATCCCAAGATTCGTTTCGTATCGAAGAGCGTTGCTCCGGATACCGATCCCTCGAAACTACACATGACTGCCGAGCTGACCATGCGTGGAATCACCAAACCGGTTTCCGTCGCTATAATCCTGCACCCACAGGAGAATGGCCTTCAGCATATGGAAGGAGATTTTTCATTCGACCGGCGGGATTTTGGCATGACCCATAATGTGCTGTTCGACAAAATCGCCAACACCGTCCAGGTTCAATTTCGCCTGGACGTGAGGAACGCTTCCACCCCGGCCCCGGCGGATACAACCCCACGTTGATCGATAGCCAGCCCGGTGATTACCGGCTACGAATCGAAATTCAGGAAAAGGTTGTTGAGCGATTCGGCGAGTGTCGGGTGCGCAAACGTGGCATTATGCAGCACGCTGCAGGGCACTTTGCCCATCATCGCCACTTCCAGCATCGACATGATTTCTCCGCCTTCCAGCCCCAGTACGGCTGCTCCGAGAATTTGTCCGCTCTCGGCATCCACGATGGCCTTCATGAATCCGCGAGTTTCATCCGTTTCCAGCGCGCGCGCCACCGAGGTCATCGGCATTCTCGCCACGCGCACTTTTTTGTTCTGCGCGCGAGCCTCGTTTTCCGTCAACCCGATGCGCCCGAGTTGCGGATCGATGTACAGCGTGTAAGGCACCAGCCGCCCTTCGGTCGAAGCGCTTCCCTTCTCGATTAGGTTCGTCCGCAGTATGCGAAAATCGTCGTAGGAAATGTGCGTGAACGCCGGCCCGCCTTTAATATCCCCCAACGCGTAAATTCCCGCCACGTTCGTTTCCAGTTTTGAATTCACTTGGATGAACCCGCGCTTGTCCACCGCGACGCCCGCCGCCGAAACGTTCAACGTATCCGTGTTCGGAACGCGCCCCGTCGCCACCAGCAAGTGTGACCCATCCAGCACGCGCGTCTCGTTGTCCATCTCCATGCGAACGGTTACGCGAATTTTCGCTCCCTCTTTGACCACTCCGGTGGCCTTCGTGCTCAGCAGCACCTCGATTCCGTCTTGTTTCAAAATAGCGGCAACTCCGCCGGCCACATCCGCGTCCTCGCCCCAAAGCAATTGCCCGCCCGACTGCACGATCGTCACGCGGCTGCCGAACCGCCGAAACATTTGCCCAAACTCCAGCCCCACATAACCGCCTCCCAGAACCATCAAATGTTCGGGCACCGCGCCCAGTTCCATGATCGAAGTGCTGTCGAGAAACGGAACGTCCTTCAGCCCTTCGATCGCCGGCACCGCCGGCCGCGCGCCCGCATTGATAAAAATTCTCTCGCCGCTAAGCACGCGTTGCCCGCCGTCTCTCAGCCGCACCAGCACCGACTTCGCTCCTGTGAAACTCGCTTCGCCGAAAATCAGCTCCAGATTTGCAGTGTGTCCCAGGCCCTCTTCGTTGCGCGCGCGAAACGCATCCACGATGTCGCGCTTGCGCTTCCGCACGCGTTCCATGTCGATGCGGATGTTTCCGCTGTGAACGCCGTAATCCGCGCTTCGCCGCGCGAGGTACGCCACCCGCGCGCTCGCCACCATCGTTTTCGTCGGCGTGCACCCTTCGTTCACGCACGTCCCGCCCACGTGTTTGCGCTCGATTAACGCCGTCCGCAGCCCTGCGCTCGCTAGCGCCATGCACAGCGGATTCCCGCCCTGCCCGGACCCGATAACGATGGCTTGAAATTGATCGGAGGCGTTCATTGAAAAGGTTCCTCGTACTCGCAGAAATATTGTGCGGCCGACAATTTAGATGCGCGACCCGCGCGTTTAGAATCGCGACACAATGAAAATCGCGCCGCCAATCGCGATGGCATCTTCTAGAAGCGCGATCGGCAAATCCGGAACCTTCAGCGCCTTCACCAGTCCCGTGCGAGCGTAGTATCCCGCAAACGCGCCAACCACCCCGCCAACCGCGCCCAACACGCAGCCCAGCGCAATCGATCCCGCATCGGCTGCCGCCAGGCACGCGCCCGACAGCCCGCCGGTGACGATCCGGGAAATCAGGCCCGCTGGCGCCAAGCGGCTGGGAGTGCTAGGAAGCTGATCGGCGTACATTTCAAGCAAAGCCAGCACCGTGAAAACAAGGCAGCAGGAAGCCTCCCGATAAACCTGAGCGGTGCGTGGTTGAGGATTCCGTGGCCAAATCCCGCCCACGCCACCGCCGCAGGCGCAGTCAGCGCACGCAACCCCGCAATCATGCCAATCAGAAACGCCCAAAGCAGCACGCTAGTCATGTGCAATCTCCATTTTTTGCGCTTATTGATTTCGCTAATTGCCGAAAATTAATTCGCTGAATCTTGAGGTCGCTTCAGCGACTGAAAGATTCACCCTGAGCGAATTGGGCGAAGGGCCCACCCCCTGCTGTGCCTTCGAGCTTGTCCCTTCACTTCGCCGCGGCCGTCAACAGGGCCTCCACCTTCGCGTCCAGCTCCTTCGCCACCTTCAGCGCTTCCGCATTCCCGTACGGCTCCAGAAAACTCGCCATCGTGTCGTAAGAAAGATGCACTCCATCGGCTCGTTCATCAACCAGAATCGTCACTGGCGCATACGACCCCGCGTCCGGCACATGCTCCACCATTTTTTTCATGATCAGCGCATTCCCAATCAGAAACCGCATAGACTTTGGCGCTTTCTCCCCCTGCGCTTTTCTCAGTACTTCGCCAAGATCGAATCGCATGAATTCCATCAAGCCCGTCGGTCCCAGCCCCGGCTGAACTACTTGTTCCACTTCCGCGTACGTCTTCGCCGCGCCGATCTTCGCGAACATCCCGCGCACATCCGGATGCCCCACACCCGCCGCCAGCTTCGCCACCACCTCCTCAAATCTCTTCGAAGAGGTAACGCTAAACCGCTGCACGCTAATCTGTCTCGTGGTCATTAAGCTCGATTAAGTCGTTCATTTCATTCCCGAACAGTTCGCTCGCAGTTTACCGCTGCAATCTGTGCAGTTCCAAGAACTATCGCGGTGGCGCGGCCGCTGAGTCTTCTTACTCTGTCATCCCGAGCGACGCGAGGAATCTACTCGTGATTTTTTCCCCGCTCCCATCTGAACGCCCCGGCCCTACTTGTGGGGCGGCGGAATTCTCGGCGAGCTTTTCCGCCTTCCCCGTTCTACAATCCCCGCACATGAGCCTACACAAGTACGACTGGGAAATTTTCGTAATGTGTTGTTTCGCGATCTATCTGGCGTATCTCGGAAGGAACGGCCCTTGGACTGCCCACCACATCGCCGGAGCCGTGTTGGTCGCTGCCGGATATGTTGGCTGGCTAATCGCGCGGTTGCAAATCCGGGAATTCTTCACGCCGCGAGCGGAAGCCCGCGGACTCGTGACCACCGGCATCTACTCCAAAATACGCAATCCGATCTATTTTTTCGGTACGGTAATTTTTCTCGGAATCGTGCTCTATGCGTCTGTGCCTTGGTGGGGACTTCTGTTCGTGCTGCTGATAACTCTCATGCAGTTCGTTCGCGCCAGAAACGAAGCTCGCGTCCTCGAAGCAAAATTCGGCGACGCCTACCGCCAATATCGCGACAAAACCTGGTTCTAAATCTTGAGTTTCCGGGCCCCGCTCACGCCGACGCGCTGTTTCTTCGGGAAGGAGTTTTCTTGTGCGTGATTACGGCCCAAACTCGAACCAGCCCTAACCCGGTAAGAGCGTTTCCTGGCTCGCGATGGCTTGCCAGCCCCGTTGGCCCCATATATACACGTGGGTCACGCGCGACTGCCGGGAAAATGCATGTCCGTTCTTGGATCCGTGCGAACTCCAGAGACAAGTGACTACAGCCGTCTCCTCAAACATGCGCACGCGTATATCTGTCGCAACAAAGGAACTGAACTGGGTGCCGGAATTCTCGATTGCCGCGATCCACCCCGCCTTGTCCAGAATCTGTCCCGACGGCAATACTCCCACGAAGTCGTCGCCATAGATTCGCCGGAACAGCAGCCCGCTGTTCGCCTGCATCGCCCGCGCCATATCTTTTTCCAGATTAACCAGCTCGTCCTGCTTGGCCTCTTTTTCCGCCGCCTGCTCCCTTAACTCGGAAGCGCTGATGTTCTGCGCCCGGCTACAGGGAGCCAGAAGAGTGCCCGCTAGTATTACCAAGATGAATATGGATAGCTTTCTCATGCCACGGCACCTCGTCATCCGTCTGAGCCGGACCATCCCATGATGTTGTGGTTCAGCGTCTTTGCCCAGTTACCCTCCAGTATAACGCCAGGCGCACCCATCTTCGCCGGGCCTGCGCCCTTCTTCTAAACAGTGGTGCCTATCTCGTAAATCCCTCTTCCTACTCTGTCATCCCGCCTGCCTGCACTGCGCAGAGCGAATGTGCCCTGACTAAGGACGGGAGCGCGGCGGCATTGCCCACCGCCAACACGGAACTTAGGATGACCAGCTAGCGCATCCGTCCGAGTTTCCGGGGCCCGTTTTAGTTCCCTTTTCGATGTGCCGATTTTGGGGAGGATTGCTTCTAAATCAATGCGGCTTTCCGCTATTTGAATTGCTCTGCTGCTTCGAGGAACTCTGTGACGATTGCCGCTGCTCCATCTGCTTGTTCTGACTTGCGTGCTGTTGCTCGAGCTGTTGCGTTTGCTGAGAATGGCGCTGTTCCATCTGTTGTATCTGCGAGTCACTGTACTTTTTCTGGGTGGCTTGCTGGTGTTCTTCTTCTTGTTGCTGCTCGAGCGTTTGGTGATCCAGCGCTTGCCGGGAAGATAGATCGTTCAGTTGCTGCTGGAACGTCTTGTTGGTTGCGGCGTTGCCGGTATTCGGCGCAGCGAAGTTGTGATCCGGCAATTCGCTGGCGTGATTAATGGCTGGAGGCGCCTTGTATTCGCCTCCCGCTTGTTTGGAAGCTACAAAACCAGTTGTGAAGTCGCCGGGTTTCGCAGTAGCCGCGATGGGTGGTTTGCCTTGGTTGGCGGAAGCGAACAGCGCAGGATTATTGCGAGCCGCCTGCATGTGTTGCGTTTGCGCCGCCACCGGACCCACATGTTGCTCTTTGGCGTAAGCCTCTTGCTGCGGCGTAGGACGCGCTTCCACCCCGCCGGTGCCACCGTTGTAGCTGACGTGATTCTCGGAGCCGTTCGTCACCGGGGCGCTATAGGTGCTGTGAATTACGGCAGTGTTTACGTTATTCACGGACGTGTTGTACACGAAGCGGTTCCCTTCCCAACGCCCGCCCTCATATCCAATGCCGCTGTAACCGTAGCCGTAATTAATCCCGCCGTAGTAGCCCACTGTCGGGCCCCAATATCCTTGATTAAAATAGTACCCGCTGCCGCCCCAGCCCCAATAACCCGGCGTCCACAGGAAGCCAGCTTGAGGCGGATAGACCCACGTCCCCGGAACCCAGTAGTAGTCGTTAGCGGCGTAGTCATAGCCCCAGTAACCGGGCGCCCACAGGTAGCCCTCGGAAGCAAGGATTGGCTGCTCGTATATGGGCAGCAGCGGCGGGCCGTAGCCCACCGAAATGCCAATTTGTGCGAATGCACCGTGAGCAAAAGCCAGCAACACAAACGAAAACAGCAACGACCGAATAATAATAGCAGTACGCATTGTGCTCCTCCCCCTACCTACCCTGCCAAAGTATCTATCACTTCAGCGCGTAGCTACAATCAAATTCAATTCCGCAACGCACCTGTCCTTGTAGCGGCGGCCTTCAACCGGGAAATTTTTCATCTTAACGAACCGCCAACCTAAAGGTCGCCGCGACATAACCGTACCTTCACACCATTTTGATTCGCGCCAATACACACATCGGGGAAACTGGCACTTGCGCTAGAATGGATAAAGAAATGAGGGAAACTCGATGACCGAACGCAAACAGCCATTCGCAACCGTGGAGGAAGCGCTGGAGGAAATCCGCGCCGGCCGCATGATCGTCCTGGTGGACGACGAAGACCGCGAAAACGAAGGCGATCTGGCCATGGCCGCCGAAAAAGTGACGCCGGAAGCCATCAACTTCATGGCTAAATTCGGGCGCGGCCTGATTTGCCTGGCGCTCACCGAGCAGCGCTGCGACGCGCTGAATCTTGCCCCCATCACGCCGCGAAATACTTCCGCGTTCGGCACGCCGTTCTGCGAACCCATCGACGCGCGCCGCGGCACCACCACCGGCACCAGCGCGTCCGATCGCGCCACCACTATCTTGGCCGCCACCGATCCCAACACGCGCCCCGAAGATCTCGCGCGCCCCGGCCACGTTTACACTCTCCGCGCGCGCAATGGCGGAGTGCTCGTCCGCGCCGGGCAAACCGAAGCTTCCGTGGACCTCGCCCGCATCGCCGGCCTCGACCATTCCGGCGTGATCTGCGAAATCATGAATGACGACGGCACCATGGCGCGCACTCCCGAGCTAACCGAATTTTGCCGCGTGCACGGAATGAAGCTGCTCACCGTCGCCGACCTGATTCGCTATCGCATGCAGCATGAGCGCTACGTCCGCCGCATCGCGGAATCCATTCTCCCCACGCCGCACGGAAACTTCCGCATGATCGCGTACTCCAGCGACGTGGACCACGAGCTGCATGTCGCGCTCGTTCGCGGCGACGTTTCCAACGACGCGGCCGGCGGCCCCCCACTCGTCCGCGTTCACTCGCATTGCCTTACCGGCGACGTTTTCGGCTCGACCGCCTGCGATTGCCGCGCCGTAATTGACCGCTCACTCGCAGCCATCGCGCAGGCGGATCGCGGCGTTTTCGTTTATTTGCATCACACCGGGCGGGGATTTCAGATCGATTCACGCGAAGCGGACAGCACCGAACTCCCGCGCATCCGGTTTCACCAGCGCGAAGAACTCGATCACGACTTAGGCAGGCAGCGATTGGTGCAGCGCGAAAGCGGCATCGGCGCGCAAATTTTGATCGATCTCGGACTGCGCCGCATCCGCGTACTCACGAACCATCCGCGCAAAGTGGTTGCTCTCGAAGGCTACGGCCTGGAAATCGCCGATCAGGTTCCCTTGTCGCTAGGCTCCGCAAAATCAACCCGCCAAATTTTATAATTTAAAAAAATGTGTAGTGATTACTTGCCGAATATTAAAACGACGAAGGAGTCTTTCACCATCGTCGGACGCGGGTGCGCATTGTCCGGGGTGGCCGCTGGCGCCGGGCCGAAATCCGCGGTCACCAGAAAAACTTCATGGGTCTTCGGGTCCAGCGCCATGGTGCGCGCGTGCGCTTGCGTCGGCACATCTTCCACCACAGAATATTTGTCCGGCGAATCTTCATGCACCACCGTGAGCGTTCCGCTCCCTCCATTCGACGCGAACGCGTACCCCGTTCCAGGATCGAACGCGTCGGCATCCACTCCTTCGCCGATCGCCGGCGTCGCAATCACCTTTCCAGTGTCAGCGTTGATCACCGCCATCATCTTGTTGGCGCAGCCCGCGAACAAGCGCCGGTTCGCAACGTCCATGGCTAGACCGGAGGGCTCGTCGCACGGAGCCAGCGGCCACGTCGCTGTCACTTTCAGATTCTGTGAATCGATTTGCTGCTCTTCGCTCTTGTCTTCGATATTTACGTACACATGGCCGGCGCCGTCCGCGACAGCGAATTCCGGCTTGCCGTCAACGGGAATGGTGCCCGCGACGGTTCCGGTCGCGGCGTCGATGGCCGTAGCGTTCTTGCTGCGCCCGTTCATGGCGAACACGCGCTTCGACGCCGGATCGTACACGATGGCGTCGGGATTCGTGCCCGCTTGCACGCTGCCGATAACTTCCAAAGTTTTCAAATCGAAGATTGTCACCGTCCCCGCGCGCCCGTTGGAGGTGAAGCCGCGATTGAGCTCCGGCGCCAGCGCGATTCCATGCACCCCGTCAGTATTCGGAATCTCGCCGACAGTTTTCCCTGAATCCACGTCGAGAACCACAACTTTCGTTCCGCGCGAAATGAACAGCCGCCGCGTGGGCGAATCAAAGATGATGTAATCCCAAAATCCTTCGCCGCCGAGCGGAATTTTCTTCAGCAAGTGGTAACCCGACGGGCCCGGCGCTGGAGAAGCAGCGGTCACGCGCCGTTCCGCCGCGTGCGTCTTCGAGACAATCATAGCCGCGCCCACCGCCAATAGCGCAAGCGCACCGACGACCGCCATGACCCTTCCAACAAATGGCACACGTAACGTTTTCATCTGCCTCGCCCCCGATGTTCTCCGCTCACTTGGTTCGAAGCCATCGTATGCCGTGCCTAGAGTCGCGTCAATGATTCGCGCGCGTACGAGGGATCGGCGGAAGCGGATGATCCTGCTGCACCCAGCTACGGCGACTTCTGCCCAGCCGGAGAAAGTGTGAGGTAGGGACGCATTTTCTCGAGTCGAGACTTCGAGATGCCCTTGATCGCGAGGAGGTCTTCGATTTTTTGAAACGGGCCGCTCTTTTCGCGGAAATTTACAATCGCCTTCGCCGTGCCAGGGCCGATTCCGGGCACCTGCTGAAGCTGTTCCACCGTCGCGGTGTTCAGCTCGATCGAATGAGCGGGAGGGTGCTTCGTATCCGCGCGAGACGCCGACGCGGAAAAAAGAATCAGCAAAATCGAGACGCCGTACAGTGCGCGCCCAATTCGAGTTATTTTATTCATAACGCGAGAATCGGTTACTGCCAATCACAGATTAGAAAGAAGACTGGCGAATACCGCATATCAAACGCGAGTTCCCTGCGCGTCGTGTTCGCTGACCGGGCCGAAGAGAGCGGCTTGTTCGGCGATTTGGACACGGTCGCCGACGAGGACGATTTGCTCGTTGGCGGAATCGAAATGGCGGCGGGCGGCGGCTAGAATGTCGTCCGCGGTGAGCGCGTGAATGCGCGCACGATAGGTTTCGAGGTAATCCTCAGGCAAGCGGTCGAGGTAAACGGTGGAAAGCTGGGAGAGAGACCCCTCCTGCGTGGCAACGCCGAGCGAAAAAACGCCGCTCAAATAGCTTCGAGCGCTTTCCAGTTCTTCGGCAGTGACGGGCAGCGAGCGCATGCGGTCCATTTCGTAAAACATTTCGGTAAGAGTAGCAGCGGCGACTTCATTGCGCACAGCGGCGTGCACGGTGAAGTAACCAAATTCGCGCAAGGCATTCATTCCGCTGCGCGGACTGTAAGTGTAGCCCTTTTGCTCGCGGATATTCATCACCAAGCGGGAATGAAACGCGCCGCCGTAAATTGAATTAGCGAGAACCATGCGATACCAGTCCGGATCGCGCCGCGTGATGGCGAGGTTTCCCACCAGGATTTGCGTCTGCACCGAGCCGGGAAGATGAACGAGATGAACATGCCGTCCTGAGTGGCGTGGCGGCGCAGACCATTTCTGCTCCGCAGGCGCGGGGGATTTCCAGCCGCTAAATATTTTTTCCACTTGTTCGAGCATCGGCTCGGTTGAAAAATCACCGACCACAATCAGCAGTGCGTTCGCAGGCGAATAATTCTGGCGATAGAACTCCTGGAGTTGACTGCGCCGGTAGGCTGCCACCTGAGCTTCCTTCGGCGCGACGACCGCGTAGGGGTGTTTGCCGAAAAGCACGCTTCGCAGACGCTCGTTGGCGAGAAAATCAGGAGTTGTGCGCTGGATTCGAAGGCCTTCGAGTCGCTGGCGGCGCTCGCGCTCAAATTCTTCTTCGGGGAAGGAGGCGTTGCGCGCAACGTCCGCGAGCATTTCGAGCAGTCCTTCCGAAAATTCGGCCACTCCCGATATGCCGATTGCGCTCGCGTCAGCTCCGGCGTGAGCAGCGAAGTCCGCGCCCATTCGCCGAAGGTCTTCTTCAATAAGGCGAAGGGAGCGAGTGGCAGTTCCGGTGCGTGCTACGCTGGCGGTGATCTCCGCCAATCCCGGCGCGCTATGCGCGACAACGGCGTTTCCAGTGCGGAAGAAAAGCTGCGCGGAAATTTTTGGGAACGTGCGGGCCTCGACCAGGACCACGTGCATGCCGTTGGGCAGAGTGCGAACCGTGCGCTTGGGCCACGCAACCGGGCGTTCGGGGCCCAGAGCGGGCGGAGACGAGCGCTGCGGCTTGGTTGCAACAATCGGAGTGGTCATCGAGCTTCTCCCGCGTTCGCAGGACGCCGGGCCACAATGGCACGATTTCGCGGAACCAGATATTTTTTGGCCGCTGCCTGCACTTCGGCAGGAGTTACGGCCATGAAGCCGTCGAGCACGGTATTGATGCGATCGGGATCGCCGTCGAACAACGTGAAGCAAGCGAGATAATGCATCAGGCCGAAGCGAGGCATGTGCGAACCCATGCCCCCCTCAAGCATGGAATAATAATCCGCGCGAAATTTTACTTTCACCGGCGCGAGTTCCTCTTCCGCAATCTCTTTTTCCCGCACTTCAGAGATCACCTCATCGTACGCAGCAATGGTAGCGTCGGAAGTAAACTCCGGCCGGTGATAAATCTGCGTGACCATTTGCGTGGGGCCGTTGGCATCGAAAACATCCACGCCCCCTTCGGTCCCAATGGCAATTTGCTTTTCGAAAACGAGATGGCGGTGGATGCGCCCGGCCCGGCCACCATGCAAAACACGGTCTAAAATCGCCATGGCGTACCAATCTTTCGCGGTGCGCGGCGGAACTGTGTATCCGATGGCGAGAGCGGGCAAGGTTCCGAACTTTTCTTCCACTTCGCCGCGACGTTCTTCGGTTTGCGGCGGTTCGGTCACGTCGGCGTGCGGCGGTAGCGCATGCGCCGGAATGTCGTCGAAGTAGCGCTTTGCGAATGTGAACGCCTCGGAGGGATCGAGATCGCCCAGCATCAGGAGCACGGCATTATTCGGCGAGTAATAGGTGCGGAAAAAAGCCTGCACATCGTCCAGCGTTGCGGCATCGAGATCGTTGAAATCGCCATAAAAATTGTGCGCATTGGGCCAATTGCGGAAGGCCACGGGCGGCAAGTCGAGCCAAGGAAATCCGCCGTAGGGCTGCATTCATCACGTTGA
Organism: uncultured Acidobacteriota bacterium; assembly: GCA_963830375.1. Taxonomy (GTDB): domain Bacteria; phylum Acidobacteriota; class Terriglobia; order Acidiferrales; family UBA7541; genus Palsa-295. The sequence goes on along the minus strand of CAWHMJ010000001.1, from coordinate 67,238 downwards.
CGCGAACTTCTTCTTTCACCACGTCGCGCTGATTGCGCAGATTTTCATCGTCCACTTTCAGGGAACGCATTCGGTCAGCTTCGAGCCAGAGCATGCGTTCCAGCGCATTGGAAGGCACGGATTCAAAATAATTGGTGATGTCGTAATTCGTGGTGCCGTTCAGCAGGCCGCCGGAAGCATTGATCAGCCGAATGTGTTCCATCTTGCCGGCGTTTTCGGAACCCTGGAACATCATGTGTTCAAAAAGATGCGCGAAACCGCTGCGGCCGCGAGGCTCGAGGCGGAAGCCGATCTGATAGTAAACGCCGACGGTGACGAAGGGCGCGGAATGGTCGGGCGAGACGACGACTCGCAGGCCGTTGGCGAGTTTTGTGTGCTCGACCGGAATATGCAGCTTCTTCAACTTTTGCCTCCCGTGGATTTTCTTAGTGCGCGCTTCAACTGCTTCGACGCGACGGCAGAATTCTTCGACAGAACCCGGCTGGCGAGCAGCGCCAGAGCTGCATGCGCCTCATTAAACTCGCGCGGATAACCCCGCAACGCCTTCGTGTGCTTTGCTACGGTTTCGAAATCTCCGCGTGAGACCGGTCCGGTCCAGGATTCACGCGGACCTAGCTGCTCGAAATTGTCCAGCATTTGGCGCATTAACGGCAGCAGCGCGTGCATGGCGTCGCGGCGGCTGAATCCTAGCTTCATCAGCACTTGTGTCGCGGCTTCAATCAATCCCAGGCCGTGTCCGGCGACCAACGCGCCCGCTGCATGGTACGCGGGTTTGTTCTTGCTATTTATGGTGACCGGCACACCGCCGAGGGAACGTGCAATTGAACGCGCGACTATCGCCGCGCTGCGGTCGCCTTCGACCGCGAATACAACTTTTTCCAGCTTCGGCGCTCCGCGTCCCGTGAACGTCTGCATGGGGTGAAGCGAACCGGTTGAAGCTCCCCGGCGGGCGAGCGGCGCCAGAACATTGCGGTCAAGCGCGCCGCTGGTGTGCAAAACAATTTTACCGCGAAGTTTCATTTCGTCAAATTTGGCCAGTGCGCCAGCAACTCCGCTGAGCGCGCCGTCGGGGGTGGTTAGCAGAATCACGCTGGAATCGAAGATTTCCGGAACGAGCCGCGAATGTGGTTTTCCCGCTCCGATTTCCTGCACGGCAATTCGTGATGTGGCTGCCGAGCGCGTGACCACGGCTCCGATGCGCCAGCCGAGGCGATGAAGACGCTTCCCTAACGTTCGGCCTACGCGCCCTGCGCCGACGATGGAAAGAGAGCGCTTCATGGCACGTGATAGCATAACTTGTAAGCGACTTTTTCAGGTGGACGAAATTGAACCTGCATTTATTTTCGACAATCGCGCTGGGAGCGGTGGCTGCGTTGTGGATTTACGGCGCGATCGAGGCGGCGATAGGCGTCCCCAGACTTGCCTCACTTGCGAGATGCTCCACCGCTTAGCGACGCTGATTGCCCGAGCATTTCCATTCTATTCGCGGCGCGGGACGAAGCAGATAAATTGCCGGCTGCACTCGCGACGTTCCTCGTCGTGGATTATCCGCGTTACGAAGTTGTGGCCGTGAATGACCGGTCCGAGGACGGCACGGAAGAAATCCTGAAGCGCGCGGCGCAAGAAAATCCGCACATGAAAGCCGTTTCCGTGAGGGAACTTCCCGGCGGATGGTTAGGCAAGCCTCATGCGCTGCAAAAAGCGTACGAGCAATCCACCGGGGAGTGGCTGATCTTTACGGACGCGGACGTGCATTTTGCACCCGGATTGCTGCGGAGCGCGATTTCGCTCGCTCGAAAGAGGGGCTGGGAGCACCTGACGCTGTCGGGCCGCACGGAAATATTCAGCTTCGGCGAAAAAGTCGTGATGACATTTTTCGGACTGGCTTTTCTGATGAGCGTCCGGCCGTGGAGAGTGAGCGATCCGCGCTCGCGTGCGTTCGCCGGCGTGGGAATGTTCCAACTTATACGCCGAAGCGCGTACGAAGCGATGGGGACCCACCGCCGGCTGGCGATGGAAGTGGTGGACGACATGAAGCTCGGCAAGCTGGTGAAACAGGAAGGATTTCGATCGGGCTTGGCAATGGCAGGCGACGCAGTGAGTGTGCACTGGCACAGCGGCTTGGGAAATATCATTAAGGGCACAACGAAGAATTTTTTCGCATTTGCAGAGTTCTCGCTATTCGTTGCGAGCGTACAGATTTTCGGGATACTGATGATGTGCGTTGTTCCCTGGGTGGCGCTGCCTTTCCTTCACGGGTGGGCGCTATTGTTCGCGGGAATCGCCGTGGGACTGGCGATCATTCTTCACGCCGGTGCGTGTATCGAATTCAGAATCTCGCCGGCATATGCGTTGACGTTCCCCATCGGTGCGCTGATTTTTGCGTGGATGCTGGCACGCTCGATGATTGTTACTTTGTGGACCGGAGGAGTCACCTGGCGCGGGACATTTTATCCGCTGGAGGAATTGAAACGCGGAGTCGTCTAAAGAAATGTCGCGCGATGCCGCAAAGTTGAGATCGGTTCCCTACTTGAAGAAGGAATAGCCCAAGAAGACGGTGTTCAGATCCACGCCGGGATTTATCTTACCGCGGTCGGCGTTGGAGATGTGCTGGTACTTGTATCCGAACATCCAGGCTCGTTTTCGCGAGGAATTATAGAGTTGGAATCCCGCTTGGAAGTCGAATGTGAAATTGAACTGCTCCTCGCCGTGGATATCGACCGGAATCGGGCGCAGAGACGCGACGAATCCGGCAGTTGACGCAACGAAAGGCTGAAAGCTGCGGCGGCGGAAAAGGTTGATCTTGAATCCGACGGGATTCACGCCTCCGCCGTAAACCACCTCGCGCGATCCGGTTATGTAGACTGTGCCCCCCGGTGTGGACATTCTGCCGAGAATCTTTGGCTGAAGCATAATCTCGACTGGATCTACGTCGAAAGTGTATGCGAGAGACCATCGAGGATGATCCAGCAGCATCCGTCCGTAGCGAAATCCAAGAGCCGCGAACTGACGCGGGCTGGTGAGGCCGATAACATGGGGCGAGCCCGGGGCATAAGAGGCCCAAACACCGAACTCATTCTTTCCACTTTGGAAACTTTCCTGCTGCGATGGCGGAGTCTGAGCAATGAGCCGCGGGCGAAGCTGCCAGAAGCGCAGCCACAACGAAAAACGGCAGGGATAAAATGGTGGGGTAAATTCTCTGTAGTGGAGTCAAATGGTCTCGATTAGATATTTTTTTCCGCCGCGCGCTTTTTGCCGGACTCGCGGCCCGGTCCTGAGCGCGAAGCAGACGGGCGCTCCGGTTCCGGCATCGTTTCGAGCTGCACAGAAGTAGATGCAACATCTGCTGCCGAAGGAGCGGAAAAGATCGCGCCGAGATCGCGTTGCTTGAGGGCGCGAATGCGATCGCGGAGCGCAGCCGCGCGTTCGAACTCAAAGTTCTTCGCGGCTTCGCGCATTTGCGTTTCGAGTTGGGCGATGGCGTGGACCAACTCGGCTTCCGTGGAAACATCCCCGATTATTACGTCATCCAAAGGCACCGTAACGTAATCGGCTTCAACGATTCTGGCGAGCTGCATATCGACCGATTTTATGATCGATTCCGGCGTGATGTTGTGCTCGCGATTGTAGGCTTCCTGTTTTGCGCGGCGGCGATCCGTTTCGCCGATGGCCTGGCGCATGGAGTCCGTCATCGTATCGGCGTACAAAATCGCGCGGGCTTCCAGGTGGCGCGCGCAGCGGCCAATCGTTTGGATCAAAGAGGTGGTACTGCGAAGGAAACCTTCCTTGTCCGCATCGAGAATGGCGCAGAGCGAAACTTCCGGCAAATCCAGGCCCTCGCGCAGAAGGTTGATGCCGATGAGGACGTCAAATTCTCCGCGGCGCAGGTCGCGCAGGATGCGAACGCGCTCGAGCGTTTCGATTTCCGAGTGCAGATAGCGGCATTTCACGCCAACCTCGGTGAAATATTCAGCCAGGTCTTCGGCCATGCGCTTGGTGAGAGTGGTGACGAGAACGCGCTCGTTGCGGCCGGCGCGAATGCGAATTTGTTCGAGCAGGTCATCCACCTGGCCTTTTACCGGGCGAACTTCGACTTGGGGATCGACGAGTCCCGTGGGGCGAAGCACCTGTTCTACTACGACACCACCAGATTTCGTCAGCTCGTAGGGACCCGGAGTAGCGGAGACATATACAGCTTGATTCACGCGATGTTCGAATTCTTCAAAATTGAGCGGCCGGTTGTCGAGCGCGGAGGGCATGCGGAAGCCATAATTAACGAGCGTCTGCTTGCGCGAACGGTCGCCGTGATACATCCCACGAATTTGTGGAATGGTTTGATGCGACTCGTCGATGAAAAGCAAGAAATCGGACGGCGTGTAATCGAAGAGCGTGGGCGGAGCTTCGCCGGGCAAGCGCCCTGAAAGATGGCGGGAATAATTCTCGATACCGTGGCAATAGCCGATGGTGCGCATCATTTCGATGTCGAAATGCGTGCGCTGGACCACGCGTTGAGCCTCAACGATTTTCCCCTGGCGCTCGAGCTCACCCTTCCACCAGTCGAGCTCTTCGTAAATGCTCTGAATTGCGCGCTCCTTTTGATCGGCCGGCAGAACGTAGTGGCTCTTGGGATAAATCAAAATGCGATTGATTTCGTTTTCGCCGGGACGCGTACGAATTTCGCCGGTGAGCGGATCGATCTTTCGGATAGCCGTGATTTCGCTGCCCCAGAGCTCGACGCGCACGGCAAGGTCATCATAGGGCGGATAAATTTCGATCATATCGCCGCGAACGCGAAAGGTGCCGCGCTTGAGGTCTTCGGAGCGCTCGTACTGAATTTCGACAAGCTTGCGCAGGATAGCTTCGCGCGCGATGGATTGGCCCTTTTCGATGAGCTGCATCATTCCGTAATACGCTTCCGGAGAGCCGAGGCCGTAAATACACGAGACGGAAGCCACGACGATGACGTCGCGACGCTCGAAGAGCGAACGCGTGGCGCTCATGCGCAACTTGTCGAGCTCATCGTTGATGGTGGACTCTTTTTCGATGTAGGTGTCGCTCGAAGGGACGTAGGCTTCCGGCTGGTAGTAATCGTAATAGCTGACAAAATATTCGACGGCGTTATTGGGAAAGAACGAGCGAAATTCGTGAAAAAGCTGGGCGGCCAAAGTTTTATTGTGCGCCAGGACGATGGTGGGGCGATTGATTTCCTCGATCACCTTGGCCATCGTGAATGTTTTGCCCGAGCCCGTGACGCCGAGAAGGACCTGCTGGCGTTCTCCGTCTTTTATGGCGCGAAGGAGCTGGGCGATGGCTTCGGGCTGGTCGCCGCGCGGCTCGTAGTCACTGGCTAGTTTGAAGTTCATCCTGAATCCTTCAGATGCGAAAACTGAGCTGCGCTGAAAACTATGATTATATCAAAAATCAAAAATCGCCGCTGAGGACGCAAAGCGCGCCGGATCCGGCATATTCAGGGCTGCGGCTCTGCCGAGGAGGGCGGCGTCGCAGGAAGAAGGGAGATCTCGGACTGGCTTTCGACATGGCCGAGGTAGTGCATTTTTGAGCCGGAACGCGCGCTGGTGATCAGGACGTCCATATCTTGCGTGGCAGTTTGCGTTGAACGGATCAGGGTGCCGGTTGAGAGCGAGATCGTTTCGAGGCTGCCGCCGGAACCGGTCCAGGTACCGGAGGTCGTCCAGGGCTTGGCGAGAGTAGTCATCGGGCGTGGCGTCACCATTTCGGATGATTTTGAATTGAGTGACGATCACGGCGCATGAAGCGCTTGCCCCGGCAGGCTGGGCGGTAGCAATGGCTTTCGGCGGCCCGTCAGTCGAGTAGCACGGTTCATCGCGAAGATAGTTGGATTGGTTTCGCCAGATCAGCCCGCCGAGCGCGACGCCTTCCATGGGGCGCTCAGTGCTCCATTTCTGACCGACCTCAATTCCGTCCTTTGGGATGCGCGCGGCGGAAGAAAGTCCGTTCATCCAGGAGTGAACATTTTCAGCGACAGATCGATTTGCGAGGAGATCATCGAGGCCCGCGAAGTGAGCGAGCTGGCCATCCGGCTCCATAACGTATTCAAGCGAGCGGCCTTCCAGATTTTTGTACTGGTCCGTGATTTTAGAACTTGCGGGATCGTAGGCATCGCTTTCAAATGTAGCGCTGGATTTTTCATATGTGGCGCGAATGCGAACACTTCCGGGAGGATCGTTATTGGCGGGCAGTGGATTCAGAATATCGAGGCGCAGGATCAGGCTGACAGTCTGTTTCGACTTGGATGCGGCCTCTGGATTCTCGATAGGTGTTTCCATTTTCCCGTTCGAGTTCGTTCGCGTTTCGATTTGGTAGCGCAGGGTTTCTCCCGGCGTATACTTCGGAAAAAGACGGACGCGATTGGAGGCCGTCGCGCGGAGCGACAGCGCGAGCAAGGCGAGGCTTGCGACGAAGGCCGACAAGTATTGCAAGTTGCGTCTCGTAAGCTTAGCCTTCCGATGCATTGGTGAACGCTAGCACAGGGATTTAGACGAGGCAAACCAAGTGATGTTTAAAATGGAGCTGTACAATACGCCTGCCGGCAATTAAAAAAATGCCGAGGAAAATTCGGAGGAGCGTGGCTTATGAGTCCCACCGAGACCGTACTTCAGTTTATGGACCGCATCAACCAGCGCGATGCGGATAAGCTTGCTGAATTGATGACGGAAGATCACGTGTTCATCGATTCCCTCGGCAATTCCGTGCGCGGTCGCGAGAAGATGCGAGCCGGGTGGCGAGGCTATTACGCATTTTGTCCGGACTACTGGGTTTCGCACGAAGACATTTTTGAAAATGGAAACTTGGTCGCGGTGTTCGGCGCGGCAGGCGGCACCATCGCGGAAAATGGCAAGCTTCCTCAAGAAAATAAATGGCGGACACCCGCTGCTTGGCTGGCAGTGGTAGAGAAGGGCTTGGTGAAGGAGTGGCGAGTTTACGCCGACAACAAGCCGGTGTACGACATTGTGGCGAAAGAAAAGGCAGGGCGATAATTTTCGCGGGTCACTCCGATCGCAGCGCTTCCATGACGTCCACGCGCGCCGCGCGCGCCGCCGGCAACACCGACGCGACAACCGCAGCGGCCAGCAACACGATCGCGGAGGCGAGAACCGGCAAGACACTCGGCATGCGCATATCCACGACATAGCTGCTCGCAAGGCGCGCCAGCGCGTATCCGCATACCGCGCCTGCGACGACGCCCGCAGCAGCCATTACGGCGCCTTGCACTATCACGCTCGTCAGAAGATGCCGCGGCTGGGCGCCGAGCGCGAGGCGGATTCCGAACTCGCGCGTCCGCCCGCTCACCGAGAACACCAGTACGCCCGCAACGCCAATGACCGCAATCGCCAGCGCCACCGCCGCAAAGCCGCCGAACACCAGCGTGTTTAACCGATCCGGCGTAAGCACTTCCGCGCGCACGTCTTCCAGCGTGGCCGCGTGTTCGACCGGCTGGTCCACGGACATATCGCGAATGATGCGCGTGATCGGCGGCACCAGCGCGTAGGGATCCGAGTGCGTGTGAACGAACAACCGGCCCCCGCCCAGTCTCTTGCTCAAGCGGGTGATATACGGTTAGCGCCGGTCCCGGCACAACGTTCTGGTCGTCCACATCGGCCGCTACCCCGATGATTCGCCGCGGCTCCGTCGCTGATGTCGATGAATTTCATCACCGGATCGGTCCACATCATGTGGTGGTTCACCGCATCCTGGTTCGGGAACATCCGCTGCGCCAAGCTCTGGCTCACAATGACGACTTTCTCGGTGTCCTTTCGATCGGCGTCGTTGAAATCGCGTCCGGCAATTATGGGGACGCCGAGTGCGGCGAAAAATCCCGGTGACACTGTTCGGAACATCGCGCGGGGATCCTCTTCGCCGGGCCCGTGCACGTGGCCGTCCGCCGAGTACTGGAATCCCGAACCCCGAATATGCCCGCGTCGCGCCAGGGGACAGCGGTGCCCACGGCGACGCGATCCACGCCCGGCAACGCTGCGATTTGCCGCATCGCTTCTTTGTAGAATCCCTGAATCTGCTCGGGTGTGCGGCCTTCGGTAACCACCGGCACATTCAACGCGAGGACGTTGTGCGTGTCGAATCCGGCTGCGCGCACTTTGCAACGCGAGAAGCGTCTTGAGCAGCATGCCCGCGCCGGCGAGCAGCATGAAGGACGCGGCGATCTGCGTGACGGCGAAAATTCGCAGGCGGCGGCCGGTGCTGCCCGTAATCCGCACGCCTCCGCTCGCTATATTCAATCCGTTCGCGGCGTCCGCCGAGGGCAGGCGTGGAACAAACGCCAAGAGCACCGCCGCAACGACCGCCAGCAGCGCGCCAACCCAGAGCATGCTGGAATCAACCTTCAGATCCAGTGCGCGCACCGAAAACCGGGAAGCGTAGCGAGCCAGAATCGCCACCATCGGGCTCGCGCTCAACACACCAAGAGCCGCGCCTGCGCCGCAGAGCAAAAGGCTATCGGCCAGCAGCACGCGTCGCAGCGAGCCGGTGGTTGCGCCGAGCGCCGCGCGGATCGCGAGTTCGCCTTCGCGCCGAACCGTGCGCGCCAGAATCAAGTTGGCCGCGTTCGAACACGCAATGATAAAGACCAGCACCGAAGCCGCCAGCAGCACCCACAGTACATTTTTCGCGCGCGATGTGATCTGCTCGCGCAAACGCACGGCGCTGATGCGGAACTCCGCTTGTGCGTATAGGTTTCGGGATGTTGCGCAATCATCGCTCCGTAGACAGTCCGCCAACTCAGCGCGCGCCGATTCGATGTCCACGCCCGGCGCAAGCCGCCCGAAGAGTTCCGTCATGCGATGGACTCGTCCGGTCACCATCGTTGCCGACAGATGGTGAGGGCTGGTCACAATGTTGGCAATGATCTCGGTTTCCGCGGGATAAGGAACCGAAGGTTCCAGCACGCCGACGATCGTTGCCGACGCGCGCGCCGGAGGATCACCGAATCGAGTTTCACAGTCTTGCCGATCACGGACGGATCCTTTTTCATGACCGTCGTCCAGAAACGGTACGTCAGGACTATCGCGCCCGCGGCCTTTGGACCGTCATCGTGCGCATCGAGCAAGCGGCCGAGAACCGGGTGCAATCCCATGACCTCGAAATACGATCCGTCCACCACGCCGGCGCGGACCTCGCGCGGCTCGCCGAGTCCGACCATGCTGAGAACCCCATCTGGAGAAATCGCCAAAAGCGCTCACTGTCTTCACGCGCGATTCAATATCCTGAATCTCGGGCACGGAGAACGTGGTGTTCTCGACGCCGATGCCGGGTGCGCTCTGCCGAATGTAGATCAGGCGGTCCTCGTCGCGGTTGACCAGAGGTCGAAGCAGTACGCCCCGCACCACGCTGAAAATGGCCGCGTTTGCGCCGATGCCCAGCGCCAGCGTGAGCACCACCGTAATCGCGAGCCCTTTGGTGCGCGCCAGCGAACGCACCGCCATTTTCAGATCGCGAACGAGCAAGTCTAGTTTAAGCATCGTCCGGCCTCCCTACCGCCTGTATTACCTGGGGATTATCCTCGCCCAGCTATTCGCTCGGGGCAACTAAATTTGACCGCAGCCAGTCCGCCCACTGAAGTGATGCCAGCGACCCTCCCCATAGCGCGCAATTTAAGTACCGTAAGCAAAACCACGTAAGCGCCGAAACGGCAGGGACTTAGTCGAAAAGGATCACGTAGAGTGAGGCGTCTAAATGCCCGCTATTGGGATGCATGAGTCGCGGAGCCGAACACTCCTTCGCTCAGGACGGGCTCGCCCCTTTCTCCATCCCACCAGCTCGCGCCGAAGCCAGCATCCCCGCCAGCCGCTCGTAGCTCGCCGCCAGGCCCTTCTCCATGCCGGTCTTCAGGACGGCATCGCGCGCCTCCCGCGATTCGTAAAGGATCGTCTGCGTGATCGTCGTCTTTCCGCCATGCTCGGACAGGACGATTGTCCCGACGGCCTCGCCCGGGTACCAGGCTTCATCGAACTTCTCCGTGGAAACGAGCCGCTCCGGCGCCACGATCTCGCGATAAACGCCGCCCATCCCCATCTCTGTTCCGTCGGAGTCCTGCCGCCACACGTAACGGTACTTGCCGCCCACCTTGAGATCGATTTCGCAGACTGGCATCGACCAGCCAGGCGGCCCGAGTAACCACTGCTTCACCAGTTCCGGCTTGGTGAAGGCATCAAAGAGCAGGCGGCGAGGCGCGTTGAATTCGCGGGTCATGACGATCTCCCGCTCCCCGCGCGTCGTCAATTTCAGATTTCCAGTGTTCATCATGGTCGATCTCCCTTATCGCTTTGTGCGTCCACGTTTTTTCTCCTGGGTCTTCATCTGGTCGAGCAGCGCATCCAGGCGCTGGAAGTTGCCTTCCCAAAGCTGCCGGTACCGCTCCACCCACTCCTCGAGCTCCTGTAGCGGTGCCGGACGCAATGTGTAAATTCGGCGCTGAGCGTCCACTCGAACTTCAACCAGCCCGGCATCACTGAGCACGCGCAGATGTTTCGAAACTTGCGGTTGGCGAAGACCCAGGCGGTCGACCAAGTCCCCGACAGGGCGAGGTCCCTTACGCAACAGCTCGACGATTTGAAAGCGATTGGGCTCGGCGAGCGCTCTGAGTGTTGCCATCATGGCGAACACGAATATGCCTCAGACAGTATATTCATGTCAAGACATATTCTCGTGTGAGAATATACAATAGGAGTTCAGGGCTGGGGCGCGTGCGCTGAGAGGCGAGTGAGTTGAGGTGAAGAGAGTGAGCCGGTGAGATGGTAAGTAGGCTGAGAGGAGGCGTCGGCGGCGCGCGAAGTGCGTTCCAGTGGCACACCTGAAGAAACTCGAAGGCGGAAATCGAGATTGTGGGCGAAATCCATGGCGCCCATGGCGTTGATTTCGCCAGACGGAGTAAGAAGCGAAAGTTCCGAAAACTTAATCTCGCGGTCACCACAGGTGAATGCAGCCGAGGCTTCGTCGAAGGAACTGACGCCGGGACGGCTGGCGCCTTCGCGCAGAGAGTCCGCCAGGCTGAGGTTGCGGAATTCAGCATCGTTCACCCGGGCTTTGCCTTTACACGCGAGCGAAGCGAGCAGATCGGACTTAGTGGCACCTCGCGCACGGAGAGCGAGTTCTCCCGAGGCTGCGCCGGCGAAAATATTCTCGAAAGCCGGGGAATCCGCGGAAAGGGCCGCAAGATCGATGCGCGAGAAAGCCACGTTCATGCGATAGGAAGGAATAGCTGCAAAATCAGCGTCGAATGACGCGCCGATATTGCCCCCATAAAATTGGCCGCGCGCATTGGTGAACTCGACGTGGTGCCCATCCACTTTCAGCTCGCCCTGCAGCCGGCGCACAACGACGGGAGCCAGCGTGAATTGGTCGATGGCCAGATGGCCAGCGGCGTGAAGATTGTCAGTCACTGCATTCGTTGACGAGCGAGTGTTCAAGAACGGCAACATGCGGTCGAGGAAGCTTTCCCGCCACTCCGGATTGAGCCAGCGATCGACTTCCGCCGCTGCAAGATGGTCCGCCGAAAGCGCGAACTGCCATCCGCCGGAAGAACGACGATCGAACGAGCCGCTCCAATGAGCGCCAAACGCCGCAGCGGACGAGAGCGAGATGTGGCGAGAGTCGGGTTTCCAATCCGAACGGGCGCGAATGTCTTCGATGGGCTGGTTGAGGAACGGCGTGCGAAGTGACATTTCGCCCGATTCCCCGCCCCAGTCAAGGAAACCTGTCGGTTGCGTTCGCCAAGGGAACGCGGCGCCCTGCCATCGTAAATCGCAACGCACCGGACCGGCCAGATCCCATCCGCGAGAAATATTCCATCCGAAAGCGCTTGCGGTGGCGATCAAGTCGCGCGCCTGGGTTAAATTTCCGAACAGGTGAAAAGTAGGAAAATCCGCGGAGCCGGGTTTCGCGGACGCTTCCATGCGCAACGAACTGGCGGAAGCGCCGAACGAGAGCGCGACGGGAGCCAGCGAGGCACTGCCGCCGTCATAACGAAACTGGATATTCCCAACGTGAGCAGGAACCCGCAGGTGGGCGCCCGTGAGTTCCGCTCCGTCAATCGTCACGGCTGCGCGATTCATCTGCAAAGGCCAGCCGGAAATGTTTCCACGCACGCTAGCAAAGCCGCGAAGTGAAATATCGGCCGCGACGTCCGAATGGAACGCCCGGATCCAGGCGAGCAGATCGTTCAAGTCAATCAAGGAAGAAGCGATATCAATGGAAACCGGGGGCGTTTTCAGCGCGGAAGCTTGTGCCGGAGTATCCCAGGCGATGCGAGCCGACGCCCGAGCATGAGAATGCGGCGCTTCAATGGCGGCATCGCTTATTTCGAATCCGAAAGTCATCGGATTCCAGTGGATATTCGCGAGTACGTTAAGGGCCGGATTGTCCGGGCGGAGCGCGAGGTCCCAGCGGTGAAGCTGCCTGAATTCCGCGCGCGACTGAATGGCCCATCCATCTTCGCGGTCTTCCGTTCGAGCATTCAGGATAAGCGTAAGGATTCCGCGGACGCCGTAATCGTGGCTTCGCGCGAGGCGCAGCACATCCGGCACGGAGGCGTCGCTCCAGGAGAGGTCGAGTTCCGCGGGACGCAAACGCGAGGACGTACCGCCCATGTGGCCGCTCACATGAAGAATCCCTGCTTGTTGAACGATCACCGCAGCACGAGTTGGAGTCGCTTCCAGGTCCATGTTCCACCGGCCCGGACCTGCCGGCTCGACGTAACCCGTCACACCGACCAACGCGAAAGGAAGCTTTTCGTCTCCGCGCTTGAAATTAATCCGCCCTGAATCGACTTCGATGCGGCTGAAGCGCACAGACTGCGCAGCGGAAGGCGCGCCGCTGGAAACGGCTGAAGAAGCCAGGGTGGAAGCAGGTTTGGGCAGCCATTCGGCGAGGTTCCAATCACCCTCGAGATTTCGAACGAGATTAAGGCTCGGGTGCTCCATCGAAACAGTTCCAAGCTGAATGTGGCCGCGCATCAGCCCTTGCCAGCGAAGACGCACCGTGAGCGACTCAGCTCTCAGAAAATACTCATTTCCAAAACGCGGATCCTCGCCGAAGGTGACCGATTGCGCTTGAAGGGTTGGGCCGCCCCACAAGCTGAAATCATAACTGCGAACTTGAACCGGCCTGCCGAAAGCGGACTCGAGCCGCGCGGTAATCTTTCTCTGCAAGCGGGTGTGGCGGATGAGGAGAGAAATTCCAACGTCCGCAAGCCAGAGGAGAACGAAGAACAGGAGTATCCATTTGAACCACCGGCTCCAGCCGCGTGATCGCGCGTGAATCGAAGCCCGAGGCTCAGAAGCTGCGACGCTTTGGGAAAGAGTGTCTGACACAGCGAATAGCGGCCAACGGCCCGGCTAATGGACCTCGTGCATCATGCGATGCCAGCGCGTTCGGCTGGGAAGATGCAGAAGATTTTGTCCCATCGCGCGCAAGCTGCCAAGGAATCCGCGATCGGCGTAATCTTGGGACGTGGCATCAACCGACCAGTAAACCATAATCGGACGGCCCATAATAGCGCGTCGGTCCACAAAGCCCCAATAGCGGCTGTCCCAACTACGATCGCGATTATCGCCCATCACAAAATAATTATCCGCAGGAACAACGAGCTCGCCGCGCTGGACGTGGCTCAGAATTTGTTCCGCCCATTCCGGACGAAGGCCGATTTCGACGAAGTAGCGGTTGGTCGGCGGAAAATTATCGCCGAAGGGATCTTCATAAGCCGGTTCGTGAATCACGTACGGCTCAGAAAGCGGATCGCCATTTACATAGACATGCTGGTTGATGATCCGAACGCGATCTCCGGGCAAACCGATCACACGCTTCACGTAGTGCGGATGATCGTCGAATGGAAACTTGAAGACGATAATATCGCCGCGCCGAATTGCGCGGTAAGGAAGGAGCTTTTCATACCAGGCCCCGTTTCCTTCGAATATAAACTTATTCACCAGCAAATGATCTCCGACCAGCAGCGTCGGCTCCATGGACTGGGAAGGAATTTTGAAAGCTTGAACGATGAAGGTGGTTCCGAAAAGCGCAAGCAGAACTGTTACCAGAAGCGACTCGGCATATTCGGCAAATGTACTGCGTTTCGGCAACGTCTTTGCACGCGGGGGTAGGGGAGTTGAGATGTTTGCCGACTCCGCTGTAGAAGTATCTGCTTCCATGAAGTCCTTCAGGCCGTTCCGTTGCTCGCTTCGAGAATTTCCAGCGCCGTTCTTGCGGCACCCTGCTCTGCTTCTTTTTTACTGCGGCCTTCCGACGCCGATAGCTTTTTGCCGGCATCCCAAACTTCCACTTCGAATGTTTTCTGGTGTTCCGGCCCCGATTCGCTGCGGACGCGATATTCGACCGGCGGCCGCCCGCGCTGCTGGAGCCATTCCTGCAATGCGGATTTGTGGTCGGCTCGCTCCAGACCGCCGGCGTTGATTGCCAGCGCAGGTTCGAGCAGGGTACGTTGCAGGAAAGAAGCCGCAGCTTCGAGACCGGCATCCAGATAGATGGCGCCGAGGATGGCTTCGAAAGCATCTGCCAGCAGCCTCTTTTTGTCGCGGCCTCCGGTTTTTTCCTCGCCGGGTCCCAGCCGCAAATGCATGCCGAGCTTGAGTTGTTTTGCAGCCGAATGGATGGAAGAAGCGCTGACGAGCCGGGCGAGACCCTTGGAAAGTTTCCCAGAATCCCAATCGGGGAAAGTCCGACAAAGCTTTTCGCTGGCCACCAGACCTAGAACACGATCGCCTAGAAATTCCAGACGCTCGTTATCGGTATCGTTCGAATTCTGACGATGCGAGCGGTGGATCAAAGCCCGCTCAAGCACTTCAGGATCCTTAAAACAATGACCCAGGATCGCCTCGAGCTCTTCGCGTTCCTGTGCGGTCATGGTTGGATAAACCTCGCCTACGGTTTGGCCGCGGCGGGTTGCGCGGACGCCTGTTTCTTAGCTTCGTCAATTTTCGATTTACAACGATCGGCCAACCCACCGGGAATCTGGGCGCATTTCTGATATGCGTCTGCGGCTTCGCTGAATCGCTTCAAGGCCTGCAGCTCAACTCCCATCACGTAGAAATCAGTAGGATCCGGCGTGGCGGCGATTTTCTCACCGGCCTGCAGCTCGGTGACGGAATTGGCAAAATCCTGCCGGCGAAAATAAATCAGTCCCAGACCGCTATGGGCCTGGGACAATGCCAAGTCCTTGGCCTTTGCAAACTGTTCGTCCGTCAGATTCGCGGGCTTGGTTAGTTTGGAGATTACGTCGATTGCATGCTTTTCGAAAACCTCCGCTTGGTTCAAGCGTTTCTCCGCGTTCGGATCGTCGGGATTGTAGTTGTGCGGGATTACCCAGCCTTCGATAACGAGTACGGTGACATTATCCGGGTTTAGCGCCAGCGCCTTATCGGCCGCATCATACATTTTGTCGAATTGTTGTTTATCGAGGTAGTCCTGCATCAGGCGGGCATAAACCTGCTCTGCATATTTGCTCTTGGGGTATTTTGCGAGAAACTGCTCGCCAAGCTTAATTCGGGCATCGGCTTGTTGCGGAGCGTTCGCATCGACAAAAGCTTTGTAAGCTTTCTCTTCCTCCGGATCAATTTTGGGCGCTTCGGCCGGCGCTTGCGGGGCGCTTAGTGGAGCCGCTTTCCCCGATGGTGCCGGCGTCGGTTGTTGCTGCTGCGGTTGCGGCTGCGGTTGTTGCTGCTGCGGTTGCTGCTGGTACTGCGCGCTTGTGCCTTGCGCGACTGCCAGTCCTGCCGCGATAAGTATCGCTATCGTTTTCAGTCCGACGTGAATTGACCTAAAACTCATTTTTCACCTTTCCTGGTTGGTTTCCCAGGCGCATCTAAGAACGCCCGCCGGGATTAAGGCTTTTCCGATTCCTTGCCGTTTTCGGATGCGCGAGGCTTATAAGCTGAATCCAAGCCGCGCTGGGCGGCCACGCGAGCGTTCTCTGGGGAACCATTGATTGCGAGAGCCACGCGATATTCGATGAGCGCCTCATCACGTTCGTCTTCAAGGTCATGGATGCGGCCGAGATACACATGCGACCAGGCCAAGATCGTGGGATCGGATGTCCCGCCAGAATTTGGGGAGCCCGATGCCGTCGATCCTGAAGCGTCAACGAGCAGCTCGAATAATTCTTTAGCGCGATCCGCATCGCCCGACAGTATAGACGCAATGGCCAATCCATACACTGCTCGCGGCTCATTCGGATACTTCTCCAGAATTTTTCCGAAGGTCGCCGACGCGGCTGCAGCGTCCTTCAAAGCAATTTGATGATCCCCGTCAGCTAGCCGGCGATCGAGCTCGGCAGACTCAGACTCGTTTTCCGGCACCGCAGCCGTCTGTGCTGGCGCTGACGCCTCCTGAAAAGGAGCAAAAGTGAAATTCTGCAAACGTTTCAGCTCCGCCGATACATCAATACCCGCGACGATGTCGGGGAAATAATACGTCATCGCGGGCTCGGCTTTCTCAAACTTCTGCAATTGGGCAACCAACGGCCGCACGAGAATAAATCCGGATTGATCGTTCTCCGCTAGTGCGGCCTCAAGTTTTTCCGGCGTGGGACGGCGCAATCGCAACTCTACGGCCTTGATCAGGCATTCGTCGGTGAATGAGAGAAAGTCCGTGCGATATTCGGTGGGAAGCCGCGGAGCGCGCGCGGCAATGTTGAGTAGCGCGCTTTTGCTTTCGACTTGCTTGCGATATCGAAGAGGCAGAGGGTCCAGCATGAAATGCAGATAGGCGTGCTGGATATCGTCAATGGGGAGCTGCGCGCCCGTTCCGACGACGATCGCGTAATGGTCGCCGAAATTCCGAAAGTTCGTGCGATTGCCGACCAGCGGCTCAACTTCCACGGTAAAGGTTCGCCCTTGCATAGGCTTGAGAATTTCGCGCAGGTAACCGTTGGACACGGTGACGATGCGCCGGACGGGTGATTGATAGCGAGAGATGGCGCGATCGTACTCCGGCTTGATTTGGGCCCAGCGAATATCGAGATGGGCTTCGCTATAAAAAGCCATCAGAAGTTTCTGAAAGCCTTCGAGCGCGGCTACGTCGGGAGGAAGAAAATCCGGATTGCCCTGAAATTGAAACTGTGGCGGCGGCCCGGCGACCAGGGCGAATGTAATATAGCGCGAGAGTGTTTCACCCGAGTCAGCCAGGGCGTGGTCGCGATAGAACTGGCGGACAGCGTCGGTGGCCGGACCCTGGAGTTTCAGGAGTTCCCCGCGCAACGCTAGACGCGAAGGCATTTCTGCGAGAGTACTTTCATCCGCGTCGAAATCCTGCCGCATCCAGCGCGCACATCGTGGAAAACAACTGCTGGCTGGCCTCTACGCTGATTCCGCTGGCCCACTCCTGCGTAGGGGCGGGCTGCCCATGAATCTTGGGCGCAGCCGCGATTCCCAAAACGAGCAGAGCGGCGGAACACATCAATTTCGGGCGTGGCTGAAAAATCCTTCGAATGGCCAGACTCCTCGCGAGCGTGCGCTCTCCCCAAACGACGTGCCCCGTTGCTACAGCGGCTCGCTTCGAAACACTAAACTCTAGCGGTCGGCCACGACAGAGTCAAGAAAACGCGCTGGGAGAATTTTTGAAGCTGTGGAAGAAAAGAGAAAAGCTATCCGTGGACGCGGACTTCGCTAAAGCTAATCAGAACTTGGCCGCCGTCGGTCGGACGGCCGAAGCTGAGCTCCGGACGAAACCGCGAAAACAGCAGAACCTGATCGATCTGATGTTTCACCGCGGCGTCATTGGGGCCTGAAAGAATGTTGTACGACACCACCTCACCTTGAGCGTTGAGCGTGGCCTGAAGCACCAATACACCGGAATCCGGATGGCCTTCGGTGGCTACCACTCCCGGGACCGGAAATGGCGCGAGGCTTTCCAGGCGCGCGGGCTGAACGAGGTTCAAAGGCAAATCATTTGCAACCACGCCCATCGGGAACGCCTATCAAAACGTTCTGCACAATCAGGACAAAGACCACCAGAGCGGTAAGAATTCCGCCGGTCGCTGGGAACAGCAAGCCGGCCGAAAATATCCTGGAATCCCAAGAATGCGCGAGACCAAGTACGGCGAACACTCACCCACGGAGAAACTGAGTGCGCGGCTTGCACGCGGATACGCATGGCCAAATCCGCCGGAGGAGCAACTTGCTCAACCTTTGCCAAACAGACCGAGAGCCGGCGATAGCTTTCCAGCAGGTCGCGACATTCTCCGCAGGCGTCCAGATGCTCGCGAATGATGGCATGATCCTTCGACGGAATTGCGCCATCCATATATCCGGGAAGGCGGCGCGCAGCGTCGCGGCAATTCATCGCGCACCTCCGCGTCGTCTTGTTGCGAAGGGCATGGCGCGAGCGGTCATTGGCGCCGATGGTGTCGAAATCACACGGAGCTTTGAAGGCTGCATGGAAGGCGCCTGTGCGTGCTCGCTGCGACGCCGCGCTTCAGCAAATTCTTCCGTATGAGAGACGTGAAGCATGGGCTCGAGAATCTCCCTTAGATCGCGGCGGCCGCGCAGGATACGTGATTTCACCGTGCCTACCGAAACTTCGAGCACTTCCGCCACCTCTTCGTAAGACAGCCCCTCTAGATCTCTTAAAATGACCGCGCTTCGAAACACGTCCGGCACCTGCGCGAGCGCCCGTGCGCACCACCGCCTGCATCTCGGCCGCTTCCACTTGCTCCAGCGGTGTTGCTTCCAGGTCTTTCAGATCGAGCGCCGGGTTCTTCCCTTCCACTTCGGCATCAATAGAGACCTGTTGGCGATGATGGCGCCAGCACCAGCGGCGATGGTTCAACGCTTGCCGCACGGAGATGCGGTAAAGCCACGTCTTCAGCGAACTGCCCTGGCGGAATCCGTGAATCCCGCGAAAAGCTCGAAGAAAAACTTCCTGGGTCACGTCAGCGGCATCGGCAGCGTCTGAAAGAATGCCGTAAACCAGGTTGTACACCCCGGCGTGATAATAGGTGACCAGCCAGTCGAAGGCCGAGTCAGACCCCGCCTGAAGCTCCGTCACCAATACGGCTTCGTCGCGGCCCCACGGCAAAGTTTGTGCTAGGTCGGACATGCCTTCCGCCGGTCTCCCTTCAGGGCGTGTCCCTGCTATGTTTAGACACCGCTCGCCCTGATTGTTACCAGCATAGCAGAAATTAATAGCGTGGGTATGTGCCGAAGGTACTACCCCGAGAGCCGTCCCTAAAGAGGGCGCAAATCACTGAAAGCATTGGTGGAGCGCGGCGGTGGTGCGAACTCTCGACCTTCCCAGAAGTCCTACCGGGACGCGCTCATCAACTATTCGATGAAGAGATCGACTTCTTCTGACCGCTTGACTTGGGTTCACGCTTCTACGGGACTCGGGCCGTGAAGGTACTCTTCATGATATGAACCGCCGCCTTTGCCATGGACCGCGGTTTCTTAGGAGTCCGCAAAGTAGTTCGCGTTAGTGATAGTCGATTCGGTCATGGGATTCTTCGTCTGACCAAATAATAGCGTCCACTAGTTACATGCCTTGAAAGAAGCCCCCCGAATCCCAAAGATCATAGCCATTATGTGGCGAAAAGAGAACGAGTTCGAACCGTGCGCTTTCGCCGAGTTCGTCATCGGGACGCGCTTGGTAAACGTTCAACTAACAGAATATGGTGGAGCCGGCGGGGTTCGAACCCGCGACCTCCTCGATGCCATCGAGGCGCGCTCCCAACTGCGCTACGGCCCCACGGAATGCAAATACTGTTATTGCTTTTATAGCACCTTGCGATTGCGAGCGTCAAACAAACGAAGTCAGGCGGCGGGGTTAGTTTGAAAGCTTGCGCTTGAGCAATGCCGCTCCGCTAACCAGGTAGAAGTAGAAGACCCAATTCACCGCCGCAGCGATGGCGTAAAACACAAAATTGTTTTCGCCGATCGATCGGATCCGCGAGCCGACCCATACCGCTACGGCAACACCCGGAACATTCAACATTAGGAAACGTATGCCTGGAGTTGAGTGTGCACCATATACGTAGACGGCGGTCGCCATTGAAGTCGTTAGCATGAGTACGATCAGTAGGGCGATCAAGTGTAACTTCATAAGTCTGGTCCTCTCTGGCTTAGAATAATGCCATCGATCGCTCCCGCCGACGTCGCTCCGAGCAATTAGCTCGGCCCTCGGAACCAACTATAGCCGATGGTAAACGTGAAAGTGCCGTTGTATCCGGGATTATGCGGGCCCAGGCTGGCGCTCGATAAATGGCCGAACTCGATTTCAAAAAGCAACGCTCGCTTCGGTTTCACAAAAACGTGCGCTCCAAACGCAGCCCCAGGCGTGAAATTGATCTGGGAAGTATCTCCCGGCGGAATATTGTCTCTGCTGAAAACGACGCCGCCCTCCGCGGCGAAGTACGGAACAATCTTTTTCCCGCTGGTAAAATTCCATTTCCAGATCGCCGGCTTGATGCTGCCTCCATAGACCGCGCTTTGCCGGCGGAAATACGACGTAGATCGGCATCACGTCCACCGCCCATTCGAAATTCCCGCGAAAAATCCCGGAGAGATGATCCGAGGTCAGGACGCGGCCGGCGCGGCCGCCGGCATAAAAAAACTGAGTGTTGTCGGATTTGCCCAAACCCATTCCGCCGCCGCTGAATAGCCCCGAGTTCCCAGGTTCCTTTTTGAATTGGATTCGCAGGCGAGATCCTGCGCTGCGACCGCCGATCCCAGCAACATTATCAAGACGAACCCGGCAATAATTTTCATGTCTCCCCACCTCGTGAGCGCCGCAGTGCGGCCGATTCGAAGCCTGAACGCCAAAGCGCAGAGACTAAAGCCACAGCGCGTTTCGGTCAAGCTCGTTGCAGCCGGATGCCACGCTCGGAAGCACAAAATTGAATGCGCGCGTAGAAACACAACCAGCTCTCCGGCTCTTCGTTCTAGAATATGCGCCCTATGGCCAAAATTACTTTTCTCGGCGCGGCAGGAACGGTAACCGGCTCGAAATATCTGCTCGAAGCGGAGGGCAAAAGATTGCTGGTGGATTGCGGGCTGTTTCGAAGGCTCGCAGGAATTGAGGCAGCGCAATTGGGATAATCTGCCGATCGATCCGGCGTCGATCGACTGGGTGGTGCTGACGCACGCGCACATCGATCACACCGGCTACATTCCGCGGTTGGTGCACGCCGGATATCGCGGGCCGATCTTATGCCAATGCGGCCACGCACGAACTTTGCACCATCCTGCTTCCCGATTCGGCGCACTTGCAGGAGGAAGAAGCGCAGTTCGCCGCAAAGAAAGGATACTGCAGCCACAATCCGCCGCTGCCGCTTTATACCGTGGCAGAAGGCGCAGACGGCGCTCAACGCAATTTCGAGAAATTCCGCGCGCCGATTCTTTCACGATCAGCCCGCAGTTTTCCGTGCGGCCGCACGATGCCGGGCACATTCTCGGCTCGACCTGGCTGGAGCTGACCATCACCGAGAATGGCAAGCAAACGCTGGTGGTTTTTTCCGGCGATTTCGGCCGTTACGATCAGGTCATTCTGAAAGATCCCGAGCCGCCCACCCGCGCCGATTTTCTGCTCTGCGAATCGACGTACGGGGATCGCGATCATCCGCCCGGTTCGGTGGAGGATGAGCTGGCGGACGTGATCAATCGCGTCGCGAAACGCGGCGGGGCCGTGGTGATTCCGGCGTTCGCCGTCGGACGCACGCAGACGCTGATGTATTTCTTGCACGAGCTCGAGGACCAGCAAAAAGATTCCGATGCTGCCGGTTTACGTGGATAGCCCGATGGCCATCAGCGTCACCGGTCTTTATGAGCAGTCACAAAGAAGACCACGACGCTGGATTTTACGCAAGCGGAGGAGGCAGGCGATCGCGATCCGCTGAACGTGCGCGAACGTGCACATGACGCGCTCGCGTGGAGGATTCGAAGAAAATCAATGATGTGGTGTCGCCCTGCATCATTCTTTCGGCGAGCGGCATGGCCACCGGCGGACGCGTTCTGCATCATCTGGCGCGAAGCGCTTGCCGGATTCGCGCAACGCGGTGCTGCTCGTGGGCTATCAGGCGGAGGGTACGCTGGGGCCGCGCGATTGCAGGATGGAGCGAAGTACTTGCGAATATTTTGGGCGAGAAGGTGCCGGTGCGCGCCGAGGTCGTCGACGCTCGGTCAGCTTTCCGCGCATGCGGGACGCAGCGAATTACTGCGCTGGCTCTCCGGATTCAAGATCGCCGCCGACGACAGACATTTTTGGTGCACGGCGAGCCGGTCGCGCTCGATCGTTTCGCGGCGCGATCACGCGCTTTCACTGGCCGGTTACCGTGCCGGCTACCAGCAATCGTTCGATTTACATTTGTATACGCGGTCGAGGAGCTTCACGCGCCGCGATTTGGCGAAGGCGGGAATTTCGGTGAGATGGAATCCGAGCACAAACATCGGATGCGGGGCACGCGGCCCCAGCGCGCGAGTTCCCATTTCGCGCGGAGAAATTGGACTTCGGGTTTCAGCGTGAGATCGAGAACCTGGCGAGTTTCGCCGCGGTAGAATCGCTGCGGCATTTTGAGCAGCGGCAATTTCCCCCAGTCTTGGCCGTCCGCCGACCCCCACACGGAAATATCCACGGATTCCTGTTCGATCTGATCCTCGATGAACATCGAGCAGAGAAACGTGCGAGTCCCGCTCGCGGCGATTTCGTACGGCTGCCCTTCCCCATTCGCAGTCAGGCGGGTGTCGGGCGGGATCAGATCGAGTTTCATGGCCTTGCGTCTCCGGATTAAATCTCGCGGATTCTAACATAGCCTCGCACTTTTACTTCAGCCGCGTTCCCGAGCCGACTTTCAGTTTTGCCAGGCGCTCGGCGGCAGCTTGAAATGTTTTTTCCGTCTTGCAGAAGGTGAAGCGCAAATGCGTGCGGCCGTCAGCGGGATTTCGATAGAAGCTCGAGCCCGGCACCGCGGCCACGCCAATTTCCTTCACCAAATATTTTGCGAAAGCGACATCGTCCGGAGAATCCGAAGGCGGAGATGTCCGTCATGATGTAATACGCGCCGCGCGGTTTGAAACAGCGGAATCCGGCGTCCGTGAGAATTCCGAGCAGGCGGTCGCGCCGAACCGTGTATTCGCGTGCCAGCGTATCGTAGTAATCTTGCGGAAAATGCAAAGCTGCGGCGCCGGCCTCTTGCAGCGGCGCAGCGGCTCCCACCGTCAGAAAATCGTGGACCTTGCGAATCGCGGAGGTCGCCTCCGCGGGCGCAATGGCCCAGCCCACTCGCCAGCCAGTGACGCTGTAAGTTTTCGAAAGCGCGTTGATGGTAATGGTGCGGTCGCGCATTCCGTCGACCGTGGCCATGGAAATATGCTTCGCGCCGTCGTACAACATGTGCTCGTAGATTTCATCGGTAATGGCGAAAGCATTCCACCGTACGCAAAGATCTCGAATCTGTTCGAGTTCCGCGCGTTCGAAAACCTTTCCGGTCGGATTGTTAGGCGTATTCAAGATGATCGCTTTTGTCTTGGGGCCGAAAACAGCGGCCAATTCCTGCGGATCGAACTTCCAATCGGGCGGATGAAGTTTGACAAAGCGCGGCTGTGCGCCGGAGAGAATCGCGTCGGGCCCGTAATTTTCATAGAACGGCTCGAAGACAACGACTTCGTCGCCCGGATTGATGATGGCCATCATGGCCGACATCATCGCTTCGGTGGATCCGCAGCAAACTGTAATTTCTCGCTCGGGATCGATTGAAATGCCATTCGAGCGTGAGAATTTTTCAGCGATGGCGTTGCGCAGAGATTTCGCGCCCCAGGTGATGGCGTACTGATTGATGTCCGCGGCAATCGCTTCCTGCGCCGCGCGCTTGATTTCGATGGGCGCCGGAAAATCGGGGAAACCCTGCGAGAGATTCACGGCCTTATATTGAATGGCCAGGCGAGTCATCTCGCGGATTACGGACTCGGTGAATTGCTCGGTCTTTGCGGAAAGCTCAGGGCTGATGTTTGTGGTTAGCGGCGACTTTGACGGGTTCATTTTGTTGGGCACCGTAAAGCTTGCGATAAATTACCGCGTTGCGCGTGACGATCTCCACATACTCGCGCGTCTCGGTGAACGGAATCGAATCCACAAACTCGGCAAGGTCGCGGTACGATTGCCCCGCGGTCCACTGGGCCACGCGGTCTTCACCGGCATTGTACGCGGCTAGCGCGGATTCGACACTGCCGAAATCATTCTTCAAGCCCGCCACATAAATGGTGCCGAGTCGCACGTTGTAATCCGGGTCGAATAGAAGCGCGTGGGAATATTTGACCTTGGCTTTCTTCGCCATTTGGCGCGCTGTTTTGGGCAGCAGTTGCATCAACCCCAGCGCGTTTGCCGACAGAATGCGCGTCCGGCGCGAAAGCCGACTCTTGCCGGATGAGCCCGGCGGTCAACATGGGGTCAACTCCCGCGTGCGCCGACCATTGCCTGATGGAAGCGCCGAACGGAAGCGGATAGGCCGCCATCCAAACATCGTGAGGCACTTGATCGAACGGGCGCGAATCAAGCTGCGGATAAATTTGCCGCATGGTGACAATAGCCGCTCCCACATGCCCGGCGGCTACCGCAGCCTGAGCGGCTTCCAGCAAAAGCCTCGGCTCACCCGTGGATGCGTATGCCGCGCGCAATTCAAGCTCGGCGGAAGCGTCAAATGCAATCGAGCGTAGCGCATCGGCGCGCGCTTGCCGTGCCATTGCGGCAGGAGGAATTGTGTCCCCAACCGGCTGCGCTTCAGCGACCGGCGGAATCGTTGCTAATAGATCCGTATCCGCGGTAGGCTCCGAGCCGATAGCGCGCAAGCGCACGGCCGCCAAGCTCTCAAAATAATTCTGCTGGTAGCGCTCCTGCAATTTCCCGTAATAACTGCGCGCCAGCGGCAAATTCCCTGCTTCCTCGGCGAGACGGCCAAGCCAATACACTGCGTCCGGCGTGAACTGCGAACCCGGGTACTGGCGAAGATGTTGTGCCAGCAGCTCGGCCGCGTCCGGCTGGCGCTTGAGCACGGCAACCCAGGCGAAGCGCCATTGCGCGGGCGTAGCATCGGGCGAAGTGGGGAAATTATCCGTGAGGCGCTTGTAAAATCCGGCCGCGCGATCGCGATCGAGTTGCACCCAATAATAATTCCCGGCCAAGAACAGAGCAGCTTCGGCCCAATGGCTGGCCGGGGCGCGCGATACGGCCGATTCCACCGCTGCCGCCATGTCGGGCTCGCGCTGTTGCGAACGATACCACTGCGCGAGCGCCAGAAATCTTTCCGCGTCCACGTCGGGATCGCTGATTTTGACGTCTGTCAGCGCAGATGGCGCGGTCCCTAGTTGTACTTCGCATTCCATGACTCGCAATGTCGCGCGCTCGCGGTCCGCGCCGGAAAGTTGCGACGCAAGATGCGAGTACTCGTTGCGCGCATCGCCCCATTCCTTCGCGTTGAAAAGCATGGCAGCGTGCGCAATCTGCTGTTCGACGGGGATGGCTGGGATTTGTTGCCCGATACTGCTGCTGCGCAGAAAATTTAATTTCTCGCCGGCCTCGCGGGCTTGTTCGCTGGTGGGGTATAGCGAATAAATAGTCTGATAATCCGCTGCGGCATCGAGCTGGTGCCCCGATTGTTCGCGAACCTCGCCGCGCAGGAAAAGAAGGCCCGGCCGCTGAACGGTTTGCGGGTATGCGTCCAGCGCGGCCAGCGCCTCGTCCGGCCGGTTCAAGGCGAGAGCGGCGACGCCCAGGGATTGCAGCGCTTGTTCGGTCATCACCGAGTCAGGAAATTTTTGGCGAAACTCTTCGAGCTGCGCCAGCGCGTCTGCGTTGCGGTTCAACGCGATATTCGTTTCCGCGCTCCAATACAGCGCATAGTCGTCCAGAAGCGGATCGCCTTTTGCACGCGCGAGCCATTTGGCTGCTTCCGGATAATGCGCTCTGCTGTAGTCGTAGTAACCAAGCGCCAGCGCAGCACGCATTCCGAGAACGCCGGAAGATTTCTGCATGGCGAATGCGCTGAGCCGCGCATAGGCCGCCGTCGGATTTTTCGGTTTCAAAGCGCGCGCTAGCTGTTCGAGCTGCTTCTCGCCGGGTGCGGGCAATTTTTTTGAAGCTGGAACTTTGTGCTGAGGTGCGGCTGCGGCGAGTAGCGGGAAAGACAAAATCAAACAGGCTCCGCCCAAGCGAACGAGACGTGCCGCGAATTTCATCTCGGGCGTTCTAGTGCCGCAGAACGGGCGAGGGATAAGGATATTCTCCGAGGGCTTCGCTATCGCCCTCGCCGAGGATTTCCACCATCCACTGGTGGAAGTAATCCACTGGATGATCCTGAATCGCGCGAAACCGGCGATCGTATTCTTTGCGGGCTTTATCGAGTTCACTGCGCATCCGATGACAAATGTCTTTATGTTCTCGGCCCAGTTTAACGTCTTTCGGCCGCAATAGTTTGATGTCTTGCATGGAAACTTTGGCTGCACGGTTCGCGCGGCGATGCAAATCTTTCAGCTCCGGCGAAAGGCTGGCGACATCGAAGGCAACTTCTGGAACAGCCGGTGGTGGTTCCAGCGGAATTTCCGTGGTTCCGGACGGCTCGTCGAGCGGCACATCCTCGGGAACCATCGTGCCCACCGGCATTTCCGCGGGTTCTTCGGCCCACTCGGATTCGTATTCCGGCTCGGCAGTCGCCGGGGCGGAGGCGGCCGCTTCCTCCTCTTCCACTTCTACAGTCGCAGCTGCAAGCGCTTGAGACCGCGCGCCAGAGCTCGATTGCTCGCGCGGGTTCAGCGCAACGGCAACGAAATTCGAAAGCACCGAAAGCCCGGCGGCGAGTGCCGCAGCAGACGTCTGCGCGCGCAGGAGCGCAGGCAAAGCGTTGCTCGGGCGGCTCGAAGAGCAAGCCGCAACCAGATCGGCATAGGCGTGCTGCAGGTCGTCGGCGGTGCGCTGGAGCGGAGCGAGATTATCGCGTAAAGCGCGCGAAACCGCCTCTTCCAGAGCGTGCTCGAGCGAGTTTTGTCGAGCTTTCAAGGGTTTCCCTGCCTCTTTGCGATTATGGAAACGGTAACGTGGTGTGTCAACTGACAATACGCGCACACGTTCCTGAGCGTAGTTGGCGCACTGGCAGCCCCCCGGTCACCGGGAACACGCTGTATGGCCCTATTTTTTCTCCCCTTGCAGCTCCCGGACAACCTTGCCGCTGTCGTCGAGAAATTGCAGGACGGGCTCACCGTTCGGCAGTACCGCAAGCAAAATCCTCACCTTTCCGTCGCGATCGCGCAGATTGAGCCCCACTGATCCGTCCGTCGCGCGCCCCAGTACGAGCCGCTTGATATCGTGGCGATGGGAGGCAAAGAAATCTCCCCATGCGGCGTCTTGCTTATCGGCGGGCATCTTCATAATTCGATCGTTCGCCGTCCGCTTTTCCTCGTATCGAGTAATCGCCTTGATCCTCGATAGTAATACGTGAGAATTTTTCCTTGCCCTCTTGGCCGGCATCTATGGCAAAGACGGTGTTCTCTTCATATTGATCGAGGCTTAGGTGCCCGTGATTCTCAATCGTGCCGTCAGGCAACTGCTTTGCGCCCCATATCAGGCCGCCTTGTTCGGTACCTTCCTCGCTCATGAACAGCAAGCCGGCTTGCTCTTGGCGGTCGGGCCTCGCGTACTCTTTTCCCCGGTTCCATGCCCCTGGAAAGTCGGCTTGGTTGGAGAGAGTCAGGCGAACGGTGCCATCAGGTTCCACAATGTTTATCCGTCGAGCCGTAATGATTCCGAATTGCGCGTTGCGCACTATTGAAAAACCGCACAAAACGGTCACGGCGAAAATAAGAGTGAGCAAGCCCGAGTAGATGGCCAGAAAACGTTGATTGGAAAGTATGTTCAAGAGACCTCCTAAAGGCTGAAATCTTCTCTCAGCATAGAATATCGAAAGCGGGTAGCCGCAGAATATCTGATGAACCCGCCATCTGCCGGCAAAAGAACATATTCCCGGTGCCGGCATCGGCGAGATCTAATTGGTCCACACCAAAGCGATGGTAGATTTGGCGGCCTTGTGTGTAAATGTTAAACTATAGGTCCCAAGGGGGCGACACGGTTTCGACGGAAGTTGTCGCGGCCCGAAGGCATGCCGGGACCCACCTACCCGTAATAGGGTGGAACAACACAACTGGCAACTCACAGTTGGCACTCGCAGCCTAACTTAAATTAGGCTACGCGCTTCCTCAGGCGTCACCTACGCGTTTGAGATGAGGCGTCACACAGTAGGCTGGTTGCCGCGTTTCGGTCCGTAATGCGGCGGCGAGATCATCGGACTAGTTGCACGCGCGTCTTGCCCGCTCTGAGCGCGCGCGACGAAAAAATCGGAACGGGCTAAGCATGTAGTCTTCGCGCAGCAAGGCTTCTCGGACGGGGGTTCGACTCCCCCCGCCTCCAATTTTTCGGTATATATTTATCGCGTCGGACTCGTTCGCGTCTCGCTCGCTGTTTCGTGCATGCTCAGAATGTACCAGTGGTCTTCCGACCTTCTGCACAGCATCATCCCGCGCCCAGTTATATGCAGCACGGGAGATTCCAACGAATAGTCGTACGAGGTCCACACGACGTCACCGACCGCCTGTTGATCGTTCATCGTCATGGACAGATGCACGTGCGGATCCATGCCGAAAAAACGGTTTCGGAAATGTTCCGTGGCCTGCTCTCTGCCGCGATACTCGCCTTCGGGCGTGCTCATAACGAAGTCCGCGTCGAAACATTGCCCGAGCCTTTCCGGCTCGGCTTGATTGAACGCGTCAGAGCAATCCTGCATCGCTTTAT
Organism: uncultured Acidobacteriota bacterium; assembly: GCA_963830375.1. GTDB lineage: Bacteria > Acidobacteriota > Terriglobia > Acidiferrales > UBA7541 > Palsa-295. The sequence continues at coordinate 38,414 of CAWHMJ010000001.1, read as the reverse complement.
CCATCTCCGCGATCAGCGAAAGTTCGTTTGAATTCATTGGCGGCACGCCCAAACGCGCAACGCTTCGGTTCAAATCGATCGTCACGTTCATTTGTTCCAACAGGTCGACTCCGAAGATTCCGTCGATTGGCCCTCCGCACGCTTTCGCGATCGCACTCAGGTCAATGGCAGGCAACTTCACTCTTAGAAGCCGCCGGTTGCCAAGAGACAGTTCGGCAAGAAAAACCTCGCGAGCGCTTGCAGAAGCGGTTCCATTCCAGGATGCAATCCGAACGTCTTTCGAATGGCCGGTAGGAAATGATCTCACATTCAGCATCGACGTCGCGGCCGTGTCCACCAAAAACCGCTTGTTCGTCTCGCCAACCTTGATGATGACAATCGGAAGCCGATCGCATCGTTCGAGCGGAATTTCAATCGTCGGGTTCTGCGCGCGCGCCGGTAGCGCGCCAGAAAGTAGAAGACAACTCGCAACCGCAAGCCACAGCGGGTTACCCAGGATCTGCATTACTTCCTCTTCGTTTGCTCGTCGCTGACCTGATCGATTCGCTGCAGAATTACTCGTCGAGCTGTCACAAAAGCTGTTTCGTCCTTAAACAACCGCGAACTCCAGTTCGCTCCCATGGCCAAAGAGTGAAGTTCGAACGCGAATTGGCGCGCATCTATTTCCTTTTTGATATCGCCGGCGGATTGCGCCTGTACGGCAGCCTGCTCGAGCATGCCAATCCACTGCTTCATGAGTTTCACGATCTGGTCTCGCACTCTACCGGGACGGTCGTCAAATTCCAGCGATGCGGCAGTGAAGAAACAGCCACCCGGAAATGTTTTTTTGTCGGCGTAAGACAGCCAATTCTCGTAAAAAGAACGCAAACGCTTCACACCTGTAGAATTGTGAGCCGGGCTAATCACTCGTTCGACGAAGATGAGCCGGGCTTGTTCCACGACGGCAAGTTGGAGTTCTTCTTTCGATCCGAAATGAGCAAACAGCCCGCTCTTGCTGATGTGCAACTCGGTCGCGAGCTTTCCCAAAGTCAAGCCCTCGAGCCCTTCAACCGAAGCAATAGAAACGGCTTTGAGCAGGATCGTGTCACGAGTCTTTAATCCGCGGGCAGGCTTGGGCTTTGCGTTTTTGCGAACGGTTTTCATGGCAGCCGGAACTACCCCTCGCTTCTCGGTACGCACGGCAAGACAATAGCACGACCGTTCGTGCTATTCAATAGGCGGGTGGCGGGGTCGACCACCGCGACGGCCCCTCGACCTCGCAGTCCACGGGCGCAATCCTCGACCTTCTCGCCGCTTCATCTGCGCAGCGTGGCCTTTGGTCTCGGCCACCGGCTCAGCCCGGATGCTGCAGCTTGTTAGGGGAAGATACAGTGACGCATAATATACGCGGGCAGAGGAGACCCTTACGATGAGAGCATCAAAAATAACGAGGAACCGTTTCGTTGTAGCCCTGGTGTTTTTTGCAGCATTACTGGGTGTTGGCTATGGCGTCCTGCATGCGAGTGACAAGCCTCCCATGACCGGAACTGCCGCGCCTGATTTCACGCTGAATTCGCAGGAAGGCACGCCAGTGAACCTGCATGACTATCGCGGAAAGTGGGTGGTGCTCTATTTTTATCCCAAGGATTTTACGAGCGGATGCACCACGGAAGCTCACAATTTCCAGCGTGACTTGGCGCAATATCAAGCAAAGGGTGTAACCATCCTGGGCGTGAGCGCGGATACCGCGGATTCACACAAGAAGTTCTGCACTCAGGAAGGTCTGAACTTCAAGCTTCTGTCCGACGCGGATCATAAAGTTTCAGAGGAGTACGGTTCGATTATGAACTTGGGCGTGAAAAAACTCTCTGCCCGGCACACGTTCATCATCAATCCGGACGGCGTAATCGTGAGGGAATTTCTCGATGTGAATCCCGGCAAACACAGCGAAGAAGTACTAGCCGCGCTGACGGAGTTGCAAAAAACCTAACCGCGAAGATCGCTCTTGGCGGGTAGATGCGTCCCGGATAGCTCTGCAGGCCGATTAGTTCACATCTGCAGGGTTCGAAGATCGGCGCCGGAAACCCAGGCCGACAGCGAAGAGTCCCGAAACCAGCATCAATATCGTGGACGGCTCCGGCACCGAGGACGACTCAGTTACAGTGAGCGTGTACGAAGCTCCCGTCTCGATGTCGAAAAGTTGAAAAACTCCGGTCAAAAATGTGGGATCAGACTCGCTGCCCGTGTAGAGCTGCGGCCCAATCAAATCCGGCAGACACGAGAAAACGCCGTTCAGCCCGCCGAGTTCCGAGGAGTTAAAGAAAACGACTGTATCCGTCATGGACGTGCCATCGACCATGAGATTGAGGGGATCCATGGTCAAAGCGGTGCCGTTATCAGACCAATCCGGTCCTGAGTCCATGGAAATTGTGAACGTGGCGGTGGTTGACCCGGAAAGGCTGTAAGTCATCGTATCCGAAGGTGCGGAATCGGCCTTCGCAGGAACCGCCGAAAGGAAAAAGAGAACTGCGAGTATTGCTCCAAGCTTTAGCGGCGACTTCATATGACACCTTTTTGCTCCGCCCCCTCTTTGCAGCGTAATCGCGGTTGCTGCAGGCGTTACCAGGGATATGGCAATCGCTGTTCCAAACCGGCGCAGTCACAAGTGGCTCACTTGGTGGGATTTAAAGCCTTTCTCAAAATTGTACACGGAAGTAGTTTACTAATTGATGTGCGAACACTTCCCATTACTGCCCGTACGGCCCAGCTTCCCAATCGGGCTGGGGCACCAAGAGAAGGAGAGGAAAATTGGCCGAAAGGAAGGCTAATGTGGTCAAATTGGCGACGCCGGAATGGAATCGAGGGAGATAGATATATGAAAAAGTGCCAAGTTTCCGCGGTGATCTTTAGCATTGTTCTCTTTGGCAGCCTGACGCTCAGTGCAGCCTCGCAACAGGGGGGCTCGAGTTCGAATCCTGGCGCCGGCACGAGTGCGCGACCGTCGCAAGCCTCACACGGCGACAAGGCTGATCCCGATACTCCGGAAGCGGACGATTCGCTGAATCTGACAGACGACCAGAAGACCCAGATCAAAACCATTCGCGAGGACACCCAGGAACAACTCAAAGCCATGCAGAAAGACAAGACGCTGACCGACGACCAAAGGCAAAAAAAGGCAAAACAGATAAAAATGGACACGCGCAAGCAAGTGTGGAGCGTCTTGACACCAGAGCAGCGCAAGATATGGGCCGATGAGGCTCGTGAGAGACGCGAAGCGAAAACCCACGCAAATCCTCAGTAATTCTCCCGCTCGATCGCCCAAGATTCGGTCCCCAAAACTATCTTCCCTCCCGCAGGCGCGATTTTGGGCGAGCTGAGATTTCCAGCCGACGAATTCCCACTTCTAAGATCAGCCTGGCATTCCCGGCCGAAAAAAATATCCAGCAGGAAACTCGCGCATCGAAAAATCTTTCATCTGGATGCAAATAACTCTTGCATCGGCTGCAAATATCCGTATTCTGCGAAAGCGAACTCGCGCCGAATGCGCGCCAGTGAGAGTGCGAGGGTCGCTGAGTGGAGGACGCGACAATAAATTGAGCACGATATCCCTCCCAGCCCAATTCCCCACCCGGGCGATTTCTCCAGCAAAACGCACTGCCAAGCTGACACTGTGGCCGCTCGTGGCGGCGACATTCTTCATGGTGTCGGGCGGAACTTACGGTACCGAAGACATCATCCATGGTGCGGGATACGGCCTCGGAATTTTGCTGCTGTTGTTGACTCCGCTGGTTTGGAGCCTCCCCACAACTTACATGATCGGCGAGCTGTCAGCCGCGCTTCCCGCAGAAGGCGGATTCTATGCATGGGTACGACGGGGACTGGGAAATTTCTGGGGATTTCAAGAGGCGTGGCTCTCCTTGGTTGCCAGCATCTTTGACATGGCGATCTATCCCACGCTGTTCGTCGCCTATCTTTCCAGGCTGATTCCGTGGTTTAGCGTGGGACATCGCGGGGTCATGGTGGGGCTAGCCGTGGTGGCGGCTTGTGCGTTGATGAACATTGCAGGGATTCGAGTGGTGGCGACGACCTCGCTGTGGCTGTTCTTTCTTCTGTCCGCTCCGTTTGTGCTGATCGTCTTGATCGCTCCGTTGAAGATGGGCGCGCTTGCGGGAGTGAATACTGCTCCGACGACCTCGACTATAGGGCTGATGGGCGGCCTATTGATTTGCATGTGGAATTATATGGGCTGGGATAACGCTTCAACGATTGCCACCGAAGTGAAGCGTCCGCAAAGAACTTATCCGCGCGCGATGCTGCTCGCGGTCGCGGTTGTTTCGTTGAGCTATGTCGTTCCCTTCGCGGCCATGTGGCTTACGGGTGTTCCATCTTCAGCGTTCGAGACCGGATCCTGGGCTGACCTTGCGGGCATGATGGGCGGCTTGGTTGGCGGGCCATTGCTTGCCCGAGGGTTCCGAGTGGCGCTGGTGCTGGGCGGAATGATGAGCGCGTTCGGAATGTTCAATGCGCTGGTGATGAGCTATTCCCGTCTCCCTCTGGCCATGGCGCAAGACGGCATGTTGCCGCCCGTATTCGCAAAGTTGCACCCGAAAACTCGCACACCGTGGGTCGCTATCTTGGTTTGCGCTGCAGGTTGGGCCATGTGCCTGGGCTTGGGTTTCGAGCGGCTGGTGACGCTGGATATCCTCCTTTACGGAATGAGCCTGACGCTCGAGTTTGTGGCTCTGGTTGCGCTTCGCATTAAGGAGCCGAACCTGCGCCGGCCGTTTCGCGTTCCCGGCGGGTTGCCCGGGGCCGCGCTGCTGGGCGTATGCCCGGTATTGCTTCTAGGTTTCGCCATGGTTCACAGCGAGTCCGAGCAGATCTGGGGCATGAGCGCGCTGGTCTTTGGCACTCTCCTCATTGCCGGTGGATTCCTGGCTTACTGGGCGCAATCAGCGATCCGGAAAAATGGTTGGGCGGCCACCGCGATCAAGCAACGCAAGGCTGCTTAGAATTCCAAGTTGGCATTTCTCCAGACCATCTCTCGCCTATAAATATTCGGGAGATGCCTAATCGTCAGCGTCCAGCCTTCTTCAGGACTGCACCCTTCTTCATTTCTGCTATTCTCTTTCGCGTGCGAAATCCGTTTCGATTCACAGCTCTTCTCCTCGTGGCAAGCGCTTCCGCCTTGATCGCACGGCCGCAGCTCAGCCAGCCGGTGTTGCGAGCGGCCACGCAGTCGTCACCGCAACAAGTTCAACAACCGACGCCAGGTCCACCGCAATCTGTGCCGGCACAAACCGGATCCCAACAAATTGCGCCACCAACGCCAACACATGTAGGGCCCGTAATCGTGTTGGACCCGGCGCATGGCGGGATAGACAACGGGGCGCGCGGCCAAAGTGGCGTGGTAGAAAAGGATTTGGTGCTGCTGTTCGCACGAACTGCGCGTCTCGCGCTGGAGCGCGAAGGTTTTCGAGTGGTAATGACGCGAAACGATGACTCAGACCCTTCCTACGATGATCGTGCGGCGCTCGCCAATTCCTATCGCGATGTGATTTTCGTCAGCTTCCACATTTCCTCCACCGGAGCGCTTCACACCGCTCGCGCTTATTCCTATCAGTTCCCGGTCGTCATTCCAACCGTGACCGGCTCCAATACCAGCGGAGCGTCAGCGCCCTCTCGTCCTGCAAGAGCATCAGGCTTGGTCGACTTGGGAGGAGGCGCAGCGTCCCTACGCGGACGCAAGTCATCACCTCGCGGATGTGCTGCAGGCAGATTTGGCGCAACGATTTCCGGGGTCTCCAAGCGCGTCTTCCGCAGCGGCGGTGCGAGTATTGCGTTCCGTGGGGGCGCCTGCGGTTGCAGTCGAAATCTCGAGCGTGACCGTCTCCGATCCGAACGAACTGGTGGCCATGGCGGCGCCGGTCTCCACCGCGATCGTACACGCTATTGTTGCCTCGCGACCGCCTGCCGGTTCGACGGCCGCTCCGGAGGCGAGATAATGCCGCGTAACCTGAGAATCACGCTGGCGATTTTAGCCGTGGCTGTGCTGATCGGGTTGATCAGTTTGCGCGGCCTGCATCGGCGTCTCCAGGGATTATCCGAACATACAACGACCGAAGAGCAAGCGAGACGCGAACTTCTGGCACCGGGGATTTCGACGCCGACCGACGCGAAAGTCCAAACAAGAATCTACTGGGCTGCAGGTCCCGACAGAGTTGCGCCAGTGCAGGTGGCCATGGCTCTCTCGGCTGACCCCGTGCAGCGCGCCAAGCAAGTGTTGAACGAGCTCATCGAAAACCCGCCCGCCGCAGATCAAGGCACAATTCCCGCGGACACAGTGCTCCTCGGCTTCTACGTGCTCCCGGACGGTACGGCTATCGCGGACTTTTCCGATGCGCTGGCTTCGGAAACACCGTCGGGGATATTGAGCGAGGAAATGGCCGTCGATTCCATCCGGCTTACGCTGGAAAATAATGTCCCGGGGCTCAGCCGCCTGAAAATCTTGATTCACGGCCAGGAAGTGGACACTCTGGCCGGGCACATCGATTTGACCGGCTTTTTCGATCTAAACCCTTCGAGCGCTCGACCTCCGGCGTCACCTGCCAGCGCTGCAGCGCAACGCAGTAACAAAAAGTGAGGCTTGCCCTCGATCGACCTCTCGCAGAAACCCATTGAAAGGATTGAGCTCTACGGATACCAGGGCATGGGTTAGTTTTGTTTCCGCGATGTGTTGACACTCGCCCCTGCAGTGGTCAAACTTACTAACGCAGGTCCCAGCCATCCTGGCTTTCAATCTCAAAGAGGAGATTTCATCTTGCGAACAGACGGACGCGCCGCCGATCAATTGCGGCCGGTGAAAATCACGCCGGACTTTATTCCACACGCGGAAGGAAGCGCGTTGATTGAAGCGGGACAGACGCGCGTGATCGTAACAGCGACGGTAGAAGACGGTGTGCCGGGGTTCTTGAAAGGTTCGGGCAAAGGTTGGGTGACAGGTGAATACGGAATGCTGCCACGCTCGACCGAGAACCGAACGCCACGGGAATCCAGCCGCGGCCGCCAATCGGGCCGAACGCTGGAGATCCAACGGATGATCGGGCGAACGCTTCGAGCGGTGACGGATTTAAAAGCGTTGGGCGAGCGAACCGTATGGATCGATTGCGACGTGATCCAGGCCGACGGAGGCACGCGCACTGCCTCGGTTACGGGAGCCTTTGTCGCGCTGGCTCTATCCCTGGAACGGATGGTCGCGGGCGGCATGCTGCGCCGTGTGCCGCTGAAGGATTCGCTGGCGGCCACCAGTGTGGGAATCGTGGAAGACGAATTGCTGCTCGATCTCGCCTACGAAGAAGATTCTCGCGCGCAAGTGGATATGAACGTGGTGATGACCGGCAGCGGAGAGTTCGTTGAAGTGCAGGCGAGCGCGGAGGGACGTCCGTACACGCAGCGCGAACTGGAGTTGCTGCTTGCATTGGCCGCGGGCGGAATCCGCAAACTTACGCAGGCGCAGAATGAATTGCTGCACATGAATTTCGCGGGTCATGTGCGGTAGCGGCGCTGCATGCCGGCGGTACCATATTCATGAAGTTCCTCCTAGCGTCATCCAATCCAGGCAAATTGCGAGAATACCGCGAGCTTGCTAACGATGCCGGGGTCGAGTTGGATGAGATGCCAAATTTCAAGGAGATCGAAGCCTTCGACGAATCCGCTCCGACGTTTGCTGAAAATGCGGCGGGCAAAGCAATTCACTACAGCCGGTTCAGCACCGCAACCATCCTTGCCGACGATTCAGGTTTGGTTGTCCCGGCGCTCAATGGCGCGCCCGGAGTTCACTCCGCGCGTTATGCAGGACCAAATGCAAGCGACGAGGACCGAATCCGCAAGCTGCTCGGAGAGATGGCAGGAAAAACGGGTGATCAGCGGCGTGCCAAGTTTATTTGCGTTACCGCAATTGCCAGGCAAGGCCGGGTTCTCACCATCGCTTCCGATTTCGCGCAGGGTCTGCTAACTGAGAAGCCGCGCGGCAAAGATGGGTTCGGCTATGACCCGATTTTTCTGTTTCAGGAACTCGATCGCACGTACGCTGAGCTCACGCGCAAAGAGAAAAACGTTTATAGCCACCGTGGAAAGGCTTTCAGGAAGATGCTGTCACTGGTGGCGGGGAGTTAAGTTGCCACCTTTTTGCGAGGGCCGCATCTAACCTATCTGCTCCCGTCAATATCCTTGCTTTCGCACAGCCGACGGGGCTACAAAGTAAGCTCGTCTTTTTTCTTCCGAGGGGATTCCATGGCAGCCTCGCGCGCCGCGATCGCACTACAGCCGTCTCTTCTTTCCCGACTGGAAGAAGCACGCGCGCGTACGGACAGTCTTTTTAATCTGCTGCCGCCCAATTCTTTTTACGATCGGCCCGTGCCTGAACGTCATCGCCTGATTTTCTATCTGGGACATCTTGAAGCATTCGATCAAAATCTGTTGAGCGGGCCGTTGGGATTGGAACCGCAGGACGCCACGCTCGACAAGCTTTTCGCGTTCGGTATCGATCCGGTGGGCGGCGGTTTGCCCACGGATGTCCCTGGAGATTGGCCGAATATTGCGAATGTTGAAAAATACAAACGGGGCGTGCGGGAAAGATTGGACGCGAGGTTGCACGACAGAACTGCGCTCAGATCCGGCGACCCGGCGCTCCTGGACGGAACGCTTCTTCATGTCGCGATCGAGCATCGGCTGATGCACGCCGAAACCCTAGCCTATCTTTTACACAGTCTGCCACTGGAGAGAAAAACGCCGCAGCCTTCGCCATTCGCCGATCCAAGTCCTGCGCCCGAACAAAGACAAGTGCTGATTCCTTCCGGCACCGCCACCCTGGGCCAGCGAAACAATCCGGGGGAATCATTCGGCTGGGACAATGAATTCGAGACGCAGAAAATCTTTGTCCCGAACTTCTCGATTGATGCCTTCCCGGTCACCAACGGACAATATCTGAAATTTGTCCAGGCGAACGGTTATGACGATCCTGGTTACTGGACGGCGGAAGACTGGGCCTGGAAGATTCAACAGCGGATGGAACATCCGAATTTCTGGCTGTCTCGTTCAAGTTCCCCTGCATCGGCCCCGGACACGCGGTGGGAATATCGCGCAATGTTTGGAAGTATGCCGCTGCCGGAATCATGGCCCGTTTATGTGAGCTACGCAGAAGCATCGGCGTTCGCACGCTGGGCTGGGAAGAAATTGCCGACCGAGGCGCAGTGGCACCGCGCTGCCTATGGCACTCCAGAGGGCGGCGAACAAATATATCCATGGGGCGATGCGCCACCGGAAGGTTATCGCGGGAATTTCCATCATCAGCGATGGGATCCCACCCCGGTGGACGCGCATTCCGCGGGCGCCAGCGCATTTGGCGTTTTCGATCTTCTGGGCAATGGCTGGGAGTGGACTGCAACGCCTTTTGGTCCGTTGAACGGATTCAAACCGTTTCCCTTTTATCCCGGCTATTCCGCGAATTTCTTCGATGGCAAACATTTTGTGATGAAGGGCGGTTCGGCGCGGACGGATACCTGTATGCTGCGGCGATCCTTCCGGAATTGGTTTCAGCCACATTATCCGTACGCGTATTCCAGCTTCCGTTGCGTGGAGGAATAGACGATGGCAACTGCTCCGCGATTGACCCCTTCCCTTCTTGCCAGCCAGGCCCTGGCCGAATTTTCGTCGGACGTAGTCGTCGGATTGGGCCAGCCGGGCCAGAAGGAACTGCCTTCAAAATATTTGTACGATGAAGTAGGCTCGGCGCTATTCGACGTGATCTGCCTGCTGCCCGAGTATGGTTTGAGCCGCGCCGGAATGCGGCTGCTCAAGCGCTATGCGCCCGACATCATTTCTCGTCTTAACGGCCCGTTCGTGGTTGCTGAACTCGGCAGCGGCAGCGGCCAAAAAACGCGGTTTCTGCTCGAAGCGCTTTCGAGGCGGCAGCGTGTTAACTATTACCCCATCGATATTTCGGGTACCGCGCTTCACCGCTGCCAGCAGGAACTCGGCGAGATGGACAGGGTGAGCATCGTCGGCTTTGAGCGAGCTTATTTGGACGGCTTACAGGAAGTTGCTGCGCGCCGCCGAGATGGTGAACATCTGTTGGTTCTCTTCCTCGGGAGCACGATTGGAAACTTCGACCGGCCGGCTGGAGATCAATTTCTCCGCGACGTTCGCAACGTGTTGCGGGAAGGCGATGCCCTCTTGCTCGCGACCGACCTTGAAAAGTCCGTACCGCAATTGCTTTCGGCGTATGACGACGCGGCAGGCGTTACCGCAGCATTTAACAAGAATCTGCTCGCGCGGATTAATCGCGAATTGGACGGTAATTTCGATCTCTCACACATCGAGCACACCGTCCGGTACGACGAATCCGAGCGGCGCGTGGAAATGCATCTTCGCTCAACAACCTGGCAGCGCGTCACGCTTCGCAAAGCGGGATTCAATTTCCTTTTGCGCGAAGGCGAGACAATTTGGACGGAAAGCTCGCACAAATATAATCCGCAGGAAGTTCCCCATATGGGCGAACGCACAGGATATCGCTGCGCCGGGCAATGGGTTGACTCCGAATGGCCGTTCGCGCAGAACCTTTTTTTCGCGGTGTAAAGGTCCCGGAGTGCGCAAAAGTGCCAGGGGTCGACGCTTCGCCCGCCCATGATATAGTTTTCCGCCTGATGCAGAAAAAACTGAAGAAGATTGTTAAGAAAAAACCTGCTAGCCGTCGCGGACCTGCGAAGGCGGCTTCCGCGAAAGCCACTGGCCGCGGTAGCGGGATGCGCGGTACCAACCCCGACCGTGTTCGCTTGATTTTGCGGAAACTGGATGAAGCATACCCCGAGGCGAATTGCGCACTCACTCATGAAAATCCTTTTCAACTTCTGATCTCGACGATACTCTCGGCGCAATGCACCGATGTTCGCGTGAATCAAGTGACGCGGACGCTCTACCAAAAATACCCCAATGCGAAAGCGTTCGCGTATGCAAGTCCGGCAGAACTGCAACAGGACATCCGGCCGACCGGCTTTTTCCGAAATAAGACGAAATCCATCATGGGCGCAAGCAAGCAGATTGTCGAAGAATTGCGAGGCGAAGTGCCGCGGACGATGGAGGAGTTGCTGAAACTGCCGGGAGTGGCGCGGAAAACCGCCAACGTCGTGCTCGGGACGGCGTTCGGGATTGCTTCAGGCGTGGTTGTCGATACTCACGTGCTTCGCGTATCGCGGCGGCTCGACCTGACAAAAAACACTGACCCGAAAAAAGTGGAGCAGGATTTGATACATATCCTTCCTCGCGAAAAGTGGATTCTGTTCTCTCACCAAATAATCTGGCACGGGCGGCGTGTGTGCCATGCGCGCAATCCCAAATGCATCGAGTGCAATCTCGAGCCGCTGTGCTACTCGAAGGATAAAACCGTTTAAATTTGCGCCTCCGGCCTGCTGGGCATAACTGCGGTGCGAAACTCTTCCAGAGAATCGGAGTTAACACTCTTCCGAAGACGCTCACCTATGATGAGATGCTGTCGTCTTAACCGGACTTGTTTGAATCGGTATGGCCGTGCCCCAGAGCTTTCTCTTCAGCGGAAATCTCAACGCGTTCGCGTTTCACATCCAGGCGAATTCTGGCGAAAAATACTCATGTACACGTTCGCGACCCAAACGAGCGAGAAGCCTGCGATTAAATAACCCCGCCAATCCGGAAATAGCAGCTTGAACCGCGTGATGATGAGAAAAAATGCCGTCACCCAATGGCTAAAGCAGTACTCGCAGGTGAAGAGGTAGAAAAACTTTCGCTGCAAAAGAGAACGGCATTCCTTGCTATTTCGTTCGCACCATTTGCGGGGTTCGTTGAATATCTCTTCATGCGTAATGGTCCATGCGACGGACGCAATCGGAATCGCAATGATGAGCAGCCAGAACAACTGTGCTGACAATGTCATTACGTTAGGCGCTTATTCAGTTAGGCAAGGAAAACTGGGTTTGTAACTTCATTCCTATTGTAGATGCTTTCAGCTTGCTCGGAGACGCAATCATAACAACAGACCCGGGAACGCCGGCGCAGCCTTCAGTTAAGGACTGTTTGTGATATCCCGGTTGCAAGCAGCCTGGCGAATTGTTCGGGAGGCAACGGCCGGCTGAAATAGTATCCTTGCGCCTCGTCACATTGGTGAGCCTGAAGAAATGCCAGTTCCTCTTGCGTTTCCACGCCCTCAGCAACGACTCGCAGCTTAAGGCTTCGGCCCATGCTGATTACCGCGGTCACGATGGTCGTCTCGTCGGGAGCGGTGGTGATCTGACGGACGAACGACTGGTCGATCTTCAGGGCATCGATCGGAAACTTTCTCAGATAGCTCAAGCTGGAATAACCCGTCCCGAAATCATCGACCGCAACCTGCACCCCTCTCGCTCTCAGTGTCTTGAGGATGGATTCCGTGGACTCGGCACGCTTCATCAGAACGCTTTCGGTCAGCTCCAGCTCAAGAGACCTCGGATCCAAGCCTGTTTCCTCGAGGATTGCGAATACACCCTCCAGAAAGTGCTCGTCCCGAAACTCCATCGCGGAGATGTTCACCGCCATAGTGGCCAGCGGCAGGCCCGCGTCCACCCAAGCCTGGGCTTGCTTGCACGCTTCACGCAGGACCCAATTGCCGATTGGCAGAATCAGGCCGCAGTCTTCCGCGACGGGAATAAATTGGGCCGGAGAAACCGGCCCTCGAGTCGGGATGGGTCCAACGTATCAACGCTTCCGCGCCGGTAATCTCTCCTGTCCTTAGATTGATTTCGGCTGGTAGTGCAGCGCGAATTCCTGCCGTTCCAGGGCGCGCCGCAGACTCTCCTCGATAGATTGCCGCTCCACGGCTCGGACGTTCATGGCCGGCTTGAAAAACTGATAACTCTGACGGCCATTTTCTTTCGCCTGGTACATCGCGGTGTCCGCGTTCTTGATAAGGGTCTCGGCATCCAGGCCGTCGTCGGGATAGATGCTCAGGCCAATGCTCGCGGTCACGTGAAGATCGTGCTGGTCGATGGAATGAGGCTCCGCCACCGCCTGCAAGCATTCTTCTCGCTGTAATGGCAGCATCGTCCGACTGTTCCACTTCTGAAAGCAGCACGACGAATTCATCTCCGCCCTGCCGGCTTACCGTGTCCGAGCTGCGACACACAATCCACCAGGCGTTTTGCGACGGATTGAAGAAGTTTGTCGCCGATCGGATGGCCCAGGGAATCGTTGATGTGTTTGAAGCCATCCAAGTCCAAAAACAGCACCGCGACTTTTTTCATGTGACGCGTGCGCTAAAACGATCGCCTGGCTCACCCGGTCGTTCAGCAGCATTCGATTGGGCAACCCGGTCAGAAAATCGTGCTGGGCCGAGTGGGCCATCTGCGAGCGCCATCGCCTGGGCCACGCTCACGTCGCGGAAAACGATCACCGCTCCAGTAGCCTGCCCTTCACGGTTGTGGATCGGGGAGACGGAGTCTTCGATCGGAATTTCAAATCCGTCGCGCCGGATGAGGACACAGTTCAACGGCAGGTGCACGGTCCGGTTTTTCCCAACGGCCATCTCCATGGGATTCGGGATGGTTTCGCGGCTCGTGGCGTCCAGGATTCGGAAAACCTCGGCCATGGGCCGGCCTGCCGCTTCTTCCCGCGGCCAGCCCGTCATTTTTTCCGCGACGAGATTGAGGAAGGTGATATTTCCCGGAAATGTCCGTGCAAATAACGGCGTCGCCGATGGAGTTGAGCGTGACCTGGGCGCGTTCCTTTTCCACGAACAACGCCTCTTCCATGATCTTGCGCTCGATCGGCATAGCGCAAGGCTCGCAGAAGCCCGCGCGCCTCGATTTGGCCCTTGATCAGATAGTCTTGCGCGCCTTCTTGCAAGGCTTGTGCCGCCAGCGATTCGTCGTCCGATGCCCGTCAACACCACCAAGGGAACGCGGGGCGCGGCCGCACGCGCCCGCCGCACCGCTTCCAGGCCCTGTGCGTCGGGCAAGCCCCAGGTCGAGTAAGATGATGTCAACCGCGCGCTCAGCAAGGTACTTCTCGGCCTCACTCATGCAATCCACGTGCGTCATTTCGGTGTTGTGCGAGCCCTGCTCGTTGAACATCTCGCGGAACAAACGGGCGTCCCCGGGGTTATCTTCGACCAGGAGAAGTACTTTGATCGATTTCTTACTCATCCGTTTTGCCTCGGCCTGCGGCCGCTTGACCTTGCTCAACCAGAAATCATAAATGTTCCTCACCACTTCTCGGTGTGCGGACTAAACCGTCTAGCTGGCTAAATCCGCACACGCCCTAGGCTCTCCTTCACGTATTTCCGCTCCACGGTTCCGCCATTCATGGCCGCCTTGAAAAACTGATAGCTCTGACGCCCATTTTCTTTGGCGTGGTACATGGCGGTGTCCGCGTTCTTGACCAGCGTCTCCGCATCCAGACCGTCCTCGGGATAGACGCTCAGGCCGATGCTGGTGGTGACGTGAAGATCGTGACGGTCAATCCGGTGAGCATCCCCCACCGCCTGCAACATTCTTCTCGCCGTAATGGCGGCGTCTTCCGTTTGCGCCACTTCCGAAAGCAGCACGACGAATTCATCGCCTCCCTGACGGCTTACCGTGTCCGATCCCCGCACGCAATCCACCAGGCGTTTCGCGATGGATTGAAGAAGTTTGTCGCCGATGGATGCCCCAAGGAATCGTTGATATGTTTGAAACCGTCCAAATCCAGAAAGAGCACCGCGACTTTTTTCTTATGACGAGGCGCTAAGGCGATCGCCTGCCTGACCCGGTCGTTCAAGCAGCATTCGATTCGGTAAGCCAGTCAGAAAATCGTGTTGCGCCGTATGAGTTATTTGCTCTTTTTCCACGAACGAAGCCAGTTCCATGGTCTTGCGCTTGATGGCATAGCGCAGGGCCCGCAGAAACCCGCGCGTCTCAATTTGGCCCTTGATCAGATAGTCTTGCGCGCCTTCTTGCAGGGCCTGTGCGGCCACCGACTCGTCGTCCAAACCCGTCATCACCACCAACGGGACGCGAGGCGCGGCCGCGCGGGCCCGCCGCACCGCCTCCAGTCCCTGCGCATCGGGCAACCCTAGGTCGAGCAAGATAACGTCGAATGCGCATCCCGCAAGACAGTTCTCAGCCTCACGCATGCACTCCACGTGCGTCAATTCGGTTTCGCGCGAGCCCTGTTCGTTGAGCATCTCGCGGAGCAAACGCGCGTCGCCGGCGTTGTCTTCGATTAGGAGAAGGATCTGTGACCGATTTCTCGCTCATGCGTTTTGCCTTCTGCTGCGGCAACTTGACTTTGTCAGCCAGAAATCATTGATGCTCTTTACCAAGGTTCTCGAACGCGTCCAACTGCACGGGCTTGCTGAGATAACAGTTAGCCTGCAGTTGGTAGCTTTTCACAATGTCCGCTTCCGCATCGGAGGTGGTGAGGATGACTGTCGGGATCGTTTTAAGCCCGTCGTCCTCCTTTATGTGAGCCAGAACCTCGCGGCCATCCATTTTGGGCAGATTCAGATCCAGCAAAATCAGATCCGGGCGGGGAGCATGAGCGTGACGTCCCTCTGCCTCAGAAAGGCCATAGCCTCCACCCCGTCGGGCGCCACGTGCAAATGCACGGACGCTATTGGCATCGCGGAAGGCTTCTTGCGTCAAACGAACATCGCCGGGACTGTCCTCTACTAAGAGAACTTCGATAGGCATACCGTCTCCTCCGATAATCTTCACGATTTCCTCCTGTTCCTAAAGGCGCTGGGGAGAATCATGGACTGGCCCCAGTCAATTCGGTTGTGGCCACCGGCTCGTGGATGGATCTACGGCTCGTGCGAATTAGCCGGGCTGCGGCAACCTAACTTTGGTAAACCAGAAATCATTTATGCTTTTCACCAAGAGTCTCGAAAGCCTCAAACTCCACGGGCTTGCTTAGGTAGCAGTTCGCGTGGAGCTGATAGCTTTTCGCGATATCCGCTTCCGCGATCGGAAGTGGTCAGGATCACGGTAGGGATTGTTTTCAAAGCGGCATCCTTCTTGATGTGAGCCAGAACCTCGCGGCCATCCATTTTGGGTAGGTTCAGATCCAGCAAAATGAGGTCGGGACGAGGGGCATGTACGTGGACACCCGAGCGCGTCAGAAACGCCATGGCCTCCGCGCCGTCGATAGCTACGTGCAGATGGATGTGAGTATTGGTATCGCGAAAAGCTTCCTGCGTCAGCCGGACATCACCAGGACTGTCCTCGACTAAGAGAACCTCTTGAACATCTCGTTCCGTCTAATCGTTCATGATTTCGCTCTCCTTCGGTCAAGCGCAAATCGAAAGGTGGAACCCTGGCCGGGCTGTGATTCCACTGAGATACTGCCGCCGTGCCGCTCGACGATCTTCTTGCAGATGGCTAGTCCTATGCCGGTGCCGTCGAACTCTTCCCGTTTGTGAAGGCGCTGGAACATGACAAAAATCCTTTCGAAATACTGCGGGTCGATCCCCAGTCCGTTGTCTTTCACCGAAAATATCCATTTCTTTTCGCCATTCCTCGCGGCCGAAACATGCACCTCGGGAACTCCAGAGTCTCTGATACTTGATGGCATTCCCGATCAAGTTTTGAAATAACTGAATTAGTTGTGTTTCGTCGGCAAGGACGGCGGGCAGCGGGCCATGGGTCACGAGCGCGCGGCTTTGTTCGATGGAGCCACGCAAGTTTCTGAGTGCCTGCTGGAAGGCTTCTTCGCTGGAGGTACTGAGCAGCTTCCTGCCTTTCGTTCCTACACGCGAATAAGTCAAGAGGTCCTGGATCAACCGCTGCATGCGGCTGGCGCCATCCACGGCGAAAGAGATAAATTCATCGGCATCGGCGTCCAGCTTGCCCTTGTAGCGTCTGGCAAGAAGCTGTGTGTAGCTGGCTACCATCCGCAGAGGCTCCTGCAAATCGTGGGAGGCAATGTAGGCAAATTGCCCCAATTCCTCATTTGAACGATTTAGTTCCTCAACTTTCTGCAAAAGATTAACTTCGGCCTTTTTGCGCGTGGCGATATCACGGATCGCCGCCGTCACCAGAATTCCTTCGGTGCTCTCCAGCGGGCTTAGCATGAGCTCGATTGGGAACTCGCTTCCGTCCTTCCGTCGCGCGGTGAGCTCGATTCCCGTCCCGATCTGCTGTGCCAGCGCATCTTCCACGGAGCGCAAAGCGTCCGCAACCAGCCGCTCCGCGAATCCTTCCGGGATGATGTTCTTTACCTTTTGTCCTAAGAGTTCATCACGACGGTACCCAAACTGCTTTTCCGCTTGAACGTTCAGCAGAACGATTTCGCCGCCCTGATTCACCACCACCATGGCGTCCGGTGCCGCCTCCAACAGTCCGCGGTACCTGCCTTCCATTTGCGCCAAGTGCTTCTCTGCTTCTTTGCGCACGCTGATGTCGCGAATCGCCGCCGTCACCAGGATACCTTCCGCGCTTTCCAAAGGACTCAGCATGATCTCGATCGGGAAATCGCTTCCGTCCTTGCGTCGCCCTATAAGCTCAATCCCCGTCCCGATCTGCTGCGCCAGCGCGTCTTCATCGGATCGCAGGGCATCCGCAATCAACCGTTCCGCAAAACCCTCTGGGATGATGTTTTTCAGCTTCTGTCCCACAAGCTCGTCGCGGTGATAGCCGAACCTTTTCTCCGCTTGAACGTTCAGTAGAACGATCTCGCCGCCCTGATTCACCACCACCATGGCGTCCGGTGCTGCTTCCAGCAGCCCGCGGTATCTGCCTTCCATCTGCGCCAAGTGCCTCTCTGCTTCTTTACGCACGCTGATGTCGCGAATCGCTGCCGTCACCAGGATTCCTTCCGCGCTTTCCAGAGGGCTCAGCATGATCTCGATCGGAAAATCGCTTCCGTCCTTTCGTCGGCCTATAAGTTCAATCCCCGTCCCGATCTGTTGCGCCAGCGCCTCCGCTGCGGTGCGAGTCTCATCCGCGATCAAGCGTTCCGCGAAGCCCTCCGGAATAATGTTCTTCACCTTCTGCCCTACCAGTTCATCGCGGCGGTATCCGAATTGCTTCTCCGCCTGAACATTCAGTAGAACGATCTCTCCGGCCTGGTTCACCACCACCATCGCGTCCGGCGCCGCCTCCAGCAGCCCGCGATATCTCCCTTCCATTCGGGACACATTTTTTTCCGCTTCTTTACGCACACTGATGTCGCGAATCGCTGCCGTCACCAGAATTCCTTCGGCACTTTCCAGCGGGCTTAGCATGATTTCGATTGGAAACTCACTTCCATCCTTCCGCCGCCCATTCAACTCAATCCCTGTGCCTATCTGCTGTGCCAGCGCCTCGGCCGCCGTTCGCGTTTCGTCCGCGATTAGCCGTTCCGCAAAACCCTCCGGAATGATGTTCTTCACCTGCTGCCCTACGAGTTCATCACGCCGGTAGCCGAACTGTTTCTCCGCTTGAACGTTCAGCAACACTATTTCTCCGCCCTGGTTCACCACCACCATGGCGTCCGGTGCCGCCTCCAGCAGTCCGCGGTACTTCGCCCCGGACTCCTTGCTTTCGCTGATATCGGTATTCGTCCCGAACCAACGCAACACCTTCCCAGCCGGGTCGCGAATCGGAACAGCCCGCGACAGGAACAGGCGGTAGGTGCCGTCTCGGCCGCGCAGGGGAAAGGTGTCTTCCCAGATCTCGCCCGTCTGAAAACACCCCGTGATCTTGTCCACGACTCCCTGCACGTGGTCCGGATGATGCACCTTTTGCCAACCCCAGCCGGCCATCTCCTCAAAGTTGGTCCCCGTGTAATCGAACCATCGATCGTTGTACCAAAAGATGTAGCCTTTCTCATCGGCCATCCAGGCCAACTGGGGAATGTTGTTCGCCAGAGTGCGGAAGCGCTCCTCACCTTCGCGCAGGGCTCCCTCCGCTAGCGCGCGCGCGGTGCTGTCGCGCTGGACGGTCCAACCTGCTGCAACGGCTACAAACAAGCCGAGGAGTGTTCCGAGGATCAGGACCCCTCTGGTCTGGTCCAACGTCCGCTTCGCGTTCGCGTCGCGCAGCACTAACAATCGCTGCTCTTCATCCTCCATCTGGCGAATCACTTCTCGATAGTCCTCCATGATTCGCTGGCCTTCTCCGTTTTGAATCGCATCAACCGCCGCTTCTAAACCCGTTGTCTTTCGCAGCGTTATAACTGTGTCGGCGAGTTGGATCTTCCGAGCGGCCAATCCTTCGAGGATCGGAATCTGGCGCTGTTGGGTGGGGTTATCCACGGTCAAGTTGGCAACGATTGTTTTTTCCTGTTCGGTGCCCGATATGCTGGCGCGGTAAGTCTCGAGATAGGATTCCTTGCCAGTCAACACAAATCCCCTGGCGCTGGACTCGAGGCCCTGCATGGAACCAAGTAAATCCTGCAGATGCTCAAGAACCTCGTGGGTGTGGCGCACCCAGCGGTCGCTTTCGCTGGATACCGCCATGGCGTGATAAGAAATCACACCCACGACGAGCAAGGTCAAAATGGCGGACCCAAACGCGAGTTGTATCTTCCGATCCAACGGAAACTTGTTCTTCATTTCACACTAGTCTGGGAATGGAAGTTCTATTCGGGACACGACCCTGAAGGCTGAAAGAGGGCAGCCTGTAGCCGAGCGCCGATTTTTTGGAAGGGAACTTAATTCTATACCAGCCTTACGCGAGGGCAAGCAGATTCGCGGTGAGGTGTCCAATGGACTACGAGCGCAGAACTTTTACCCGTGAATATCTGAAACTCCAACGAGCCGGATGCATTTTGCCAGGGCGGCGTGCATGCCACCGGCTCGGAGTCCACAAATTCGCAAATTAAGCTAGAATAAAACTCAATTATGTCGGGGCGTAGCGCAGCCTGGTAGCGCGCCTGCCTTGGGCGCGGACCGACCGACTCCAACAGCTCCATACTCTACTTTGACTTCTCTGTGTTTTCAGTAATTTGGGGAATCTGCTTTTCGCTCAAAGCTATCCCCAATGGCATGAAAACATCGGATTCTGGCACAGTTTTGGCACAGGGGACGCGCCTGCTTTTGCAGCAGTGGGTGAACCCCTTAGTGAGACAGTTTGAATTGACACACTGGCACGTCCGTCGAAAACAACATGTGATAGGAGCGGCTGGATAACTTCCGAGTGGCTCGTCAACCGGGAGCCATTGCGATCACTTCCGACAAGCCGACTTCCCGTTACCGATCTGGCGCGTTTCCGAGAAGCGGGTTTGTCCATGCCATTGTGGTACCGCTATCCGACAGCGCGAATTTGGATGCCGTCGTGGCGCACACTCGCGGTGATGAAGCGATCCGAGAAGCGGTCTCAGTATTCATAGATCACGCAGGGACTCTGATTGAGCAAGGCGGCCCCATGGTGTTATTATGCGCACCACCAAAAGACCTTTTGGTCGCAGTTGACAACCGCACCAGCCCAAACAGGAGCAGTACAAACCAAGAATGTAAAACTACTCAAAAGGAGGACCCCATGACCCAATCCAGTGCTACACAACGAGGCAGCGAGCAGGCAGATGCAATTCGTCCGTTTCCTGTGGCAAGTGTTCCGGAAGCAGAGCTTACAGACTTACGCAAGCGCATCAACGCGACCAGGTGGCCTGAGCGGGAAACAGTGACCGATGCGACCCAAGGAGTACAGCTCGCGACAACGCAAGCGCTGGCGCGTTATTGGGCGACCGATTACGACTGGCGCAAGTGCGAGGCAAAATTGCAGTCCCTGCCGAACTTCCTCACTGAGATCGATGGGCTGGACATTCATTTTATTCACGTCCGTTCAAAACATGAAAATGCCGTGCCGCTTATCGTCACGCATGGATGGCCGGGCTCGATTGTCGAACAGTTGAAGATTATCGATCCTCTGACCAATCCTACGGCACATGGCGGGAGCGCGTCAGATGCGTTCGATGTGGTGATTCCGTCGATGCCGGGGTACGGATTTTCAGGCAAGCCGACGACGACCGGCTGGGGCCCTGAACGGATCGCGAGTGCCTGGACCGTGTTGATGAAGCGCGTCGGCTACAACAAATTCGTAGCGCAAGGCGGCGATTGGGGCGCAGTCATCACCGAACTGATGGGCGTGCAGGCGCCACCCGAACTTCTCGGTATTCACACCAACATGCCCGGCGCGGTTCCTGCGGATATTCATCAAGCGGTTTTGTCCGGAGCGCCGATGCCGTCCGGTTTCTCAGACGCCGAAAAGGCTGCCTTCGAGAGGCTCCAATTCGTGTACAGCAAAGGCGTCGCTTACGGCTACCAGATGGGGTTGCGACCGCAGACGTTGTATGGAATCGCGGATTCCCCCGTCGGCCTGGCTGCCTATTTTCTGGACCACGATGCGTGGAGTTATGCGCTGATCGCGCGCGTGTTTGACGGGCAGACCGAAGGTCTCTCACGAGACGATGTCCTCGATAACATTACGATCACCTGGCTGACGAACACGGCGCTTTCCGGAGCGCGGCTCTACTGGGAAAATAAATTCCCCTATTTCAGCGTCAAGGGCGTGTCTGTCCCGGTTGCTGTGAGCGCGTTCCCCGACGAGCTCTATCAATGTCCGCGGAATTGGGCAGAACGCGCGTATCCCAAACTGATCCATTATAACAAGCTCCCCAAGGGCGGGCACTTTGCGGCATTTGAACAGCCGAAGCTCTTTTCCGAAGAGGTTCGCGCGGGCTTCGGATCGCTGCGATAGAGCTTCCTTGGAGAGGAAGCTGATGGCGTTGCCCGCTCCCAGTTCACCGGGGCGGGCCACCCGCCATTTTGCGGCCTGGGAACAGCCCCACTGTTCGCAGAAGAAGTTCGCGCGGGCTTCAGATCACTTCGGTAGTGTTCTTAAAAAAGGAGGCGTTATGAAACTCACAGAGAAAAAGGCTCTTATCACCGGCGGCAACAGTGGCATCGGTCTTGCCACAGCCCGCCTTTTCGTTGCGGAGGGCGCGCACGTGGCCATTACTGGTCGGGACCAGAAGACTCTCGATGAAGCGATTGCAGAACTTGGACCGAGCGCGCGTGGCTATCGCGTTGACGTCACCATTGCGGAAGATCGCAAGCGGCTCTTCGCAGCCCTGGCCAAAGATTTCGGGAGGCTCGACATTGTTTTCGCCAATGCCGGCATCTCCGGCCAGACTCCTACCGGCTCGACCGACGAGGCCATTTTTGAGAACGTAATCCGCACCAACCTTAATGCCGCTTTCTTTACGGTGAATTCAGCGGCGCCTGTGCTGAACGACAACGGCAGCATCATCTTTAGTGGGTCGGTACAGAACTATCTCGGCCAGCCTGGCGTCGCCGCATATGCAGCCACCAAAGGTGGTCTCGTCTCGATGGCGCGTTGCATCGCCGCCGACCTCGCACCGCGCAACATTCGCGTGAACGTCGTCGCACCAGGCGCGATCAAAACTCCCATTTGGAAGCGCGGGCCCCGCGCCGCTGCTTCCGCAGAGGATTCCGCTAAGTTGGCGAAGTTCTTTTCTTCTGCGGTTCCACAGGGCCGCTGGGGCGAGCCGGAAGAAATTGCCAAAGCCGTGCTCTTCCTCGCGTCCGACGATTCCTCTTACGTCAACGCGGTCGAGCTGATAGTGGATGGCGGATTCACGGGTGCCCCGTTTGGAGCTCCCATTTTTCAGGACGTATTTAGGCCGCTCGGTGGCGAGGCGAAGTTGGCAAAAGCTCAGGCGGATTGAACTTCGGCAGGCACCTGCCTGCGCTCGGGAGCGCGGACGACGACGCCACGGGAAAGGAGAGGTAAACATGAAACCTTGGAAAGCAGTTTCACTGATTCTGTTTGCGCTGGTGGCTGCAGCCGCGGTTTACGGAATCATTCTCGTGCGACGAGGCTTCAGCGCACTTGGGACACCATCAGCGCTTGAGGTGTTCGCGGCCACCACGGCACGCAAAATAGCCGTGCCATCTTCGTATCGTCAACTTCGCAATCCCATCGTGGCTTCCACGGAGAACATTCGGGGAGGCATGGAACATTTCTCCTATCATTGCTCCGAGTGCCATGGGAATGACGGAGCGGGCCAGACAGTATTCGGCAAGGGCCTCTATCCGAAACCGCCCGACTTGCGCGCCGCCGAGACCCAGAACAAGAGCGATGGTGAGCTCTACTACACCATTGAAAATGGCGTTCGTTTGAGCGGCATGCCCGCCTTCCATGGAACGCACACTGTGCCGCAAACCTGGCGCCTGGTTTTGTTCATCCGGCACTTGCCTCAGATCACGCCCGAGGAACTCAATGACATGAAGGGGTGGGACCCGAAGAATGAGGCGAATCCGGCACATTTCTGAAGGGCGGGGAACCGCCCCAGAATCCTGAGGGAGAAACACACCACCACTAAAAGAAGAAACACCATGAAAGCACGTTTGCTGGTTCTTTTCGTTTGCATTTCACTGGCCGCCGCATGCGCGCCGCCCTCTCGCGGAGCACGCGGCAACAACTGAAAATTCAGAGAAAGCACGCCGAAGTGAAAGTCGGAACTCTTGGTAGGTCCTGGTAAACGCGCTTGTGGTCATTAAGTGACCCACTCCCGGGATTGTCAGCAACTCGGAAGTATTCGTGGGGCAGATACAGAACCTGTCTCAGTTTAGGGGTTCACTCCAGGACGCGCCTGCTTTCTCATCAGACAACTTTGATAAAAGGAAGTTTCATTCCAGACGCCGACACATCTGACACAGGCTGAAGGTAGGATTTGCTGGATTCTCACTCCACTAGAACGAAGTCGTCACCTTTTACAGCGGCTTCAATCGCCTTGACTAGCGCCTCTCCTACTTTTGATTTGGCGACGTATGATCGAACGCCAATCTTTTTGGCAGCTGCCACAAAACGCTGATCGGCGTGTGAAGACAGTATGACGATCGCCGTCCCCGGCAGAGTGGCCTTGATTTCACGAGCTGCGTCAAATCCATTCAAGACCGGCATGGTCACATTCAGGACGACTACGTCAGGTTTTAATCTCTGTGCCTCTTCGATTGCCTCAGCGCCGTCTACCGCTTCGGCGCACACTTCAAAATGAGGAATTTTTTCTAACGTGGACCGGACCATCGTCCTTATTATCGGTTGGTCGTCGGCGATAAGAATTCGGACACTTCGATCAGTGGCTTTCATTTTGGCACCGACCGCGTGAGTCATGTCGAAGGCTACCCTGGGATTAGCGGGGAGAACCATACAGGATGCAGGGTATTCTCATAATCCAACCCCGGCAGTAATACCGATTTCTACTTTCGATTGATGAGGGTGCGACAAGTATCTTACGGTTCGGCCCTCGTCACTGCTAGGCGGCTCTGTGACCGGTGTCCATTGTCCGAGCCCCGGACTGATCCTTCAAAGGGCACTGTCGCAATCACGATGGTCCCATGACCATTCGACCGGACTTCCAAGCTGCCTCCCAACTGCCGTACTCGCTCCCGCATTCCGCGCAAACCGACGCCAGTAGTCTCGCCGGAGGAAATCTTCGACTGAGTTTCCTGATTTACTCCCTCACCCTCATCGCTGACTTCCAGTTTGATTTCTCCGGGAGAATGCAACAGCCTCACCAGCGCGGTCGAACTTCCCGAATGGCGATGGATATTCGTCAGACACTCTTGCACAATCCGGAACAGACACAATTCATGGTCCTGTGGCAGTCGCTCCCAGTCCGTCGGGAGTTCCAGTTTCGCGGCGATTTTACTCCGCTCAACGAATCCGTCGACATACCACTTCAGAGCGGAATCCAGTCCCATTTCGTCCAGCAAAGGTGGATGAAACAAATAGGACATCGTACGAATATCCGCCGAAACTTGGTCGATCAGCTTGGAGTTCTCCTCTGCGCATCGTGCTGCATCGGGGCTAAGATTCGCCTTCTCTCCGGCTAACCTGGAAGCATTCATACTCATAGCAGCGAGCAGTTGCCCTACTCCGTCATGCAATTCGCGCGCTATGCGTCTCCTCTCTTCATCCTGAAGTTTAAGGAGCCGGGCGGAAAGTTCTCTTTCTTTGATTGTTTCTTCGGCTTGCTTGCGCTTGGTAATGTCTCGTGTGACCGCAAGTTGCACGACGGCCCCATCAGGATTCCGAAGGGGCGTCGCCTGTGTTTCCATGTGGCGTCGCTCGCCGCGTAGTCCGACGATATCGAACTCCAAAGAACCCTTTTCGCCCCGGCAGATTCTTTCGTTGAATGCACGAAACCGGTCTCGGTCTTTGGAATCAATCAGATCATAAACGTTCTTGCCTATGACCATGTCAGCGCAATCGGCACCAACCATCTTGAGACCGGATAAATTCATCTGAAGCAAAGTGCCATCGTGGGCGACGAGCTTCACGCATTCAGGTGTCGTCTCAACGATGGCGCGGAAACGTTCTTCGCTCTCGCGCAGCGCTCGGTCGACTTGCTTTTGTTTGGTAACGTCGCGCGCTATTTTGGATGCGCCCACTATACGGCCTGCGGCGTCCCTAACTGGTGAAATTGAGAGGGAAATATCCAGGGGCTTACCGTCTTTCCTTACTCGCACGGTTTCGAAATGCTCGATCCGCTCGCCCCGTCGCAGCCGCTCAAGAATTCCTGTTTCTTCACCCCGCCGATCCTGCGGAATGATCAGGCTAATGTATTGGCCGACAGCCTCTCCCGCCGTGTACCCGAACATCCGCTCTGCACCGGTATTCCAACTGGTGATCACACCATCGAGACTCTTGCTGACGATGGCGTCATCCGAGCAATCCACGATGGCGGCTAGCAAACCAGTGGCTCGCTCAGCCTGCTTCCGCTCTGTGATATCGAGCAGCATGTTGATGCCGCCTACAATTCTCCCTTCAACATCGTGCAGGGGCCTCGGATAGGGCGTAAACCACACACGTTTGCCATCAGGCCGCTCGGCAATGGCCTCAATACCTTCGACAATGCGGCCCTCCTTGATCGCGAGAGCCATTGGACATTCATTGTGTCGCATCGGTGTGCCATCCGAATGGAACAGTTTCCAACTCACACACCAGTGGTCAGTCCCAAGTTCGGGCACGCGACCAGAGAATTGGACTGCGGCAGGATTAAAGTACGTGAGGCGGCCCTCGGCATCAGTGGTGTAAATGGCGACGGGAAGCAAATCAAACATCTCACGGAACCGCCGCTGGCTCTCGCGCAACTCAGATTCGGCCAACTTACGGTCCGTGACATCTATGTTGACGCCGAGCAGGCGCTCAGGATCGCCTGCTTGATCCTTGAATACCCAGGCTCTGCCTAACAGCCAACGCACGGAGCCATCCGGCCAAATAACACGCCAGCGCAATATGAAGCGTCTATCTTACAAGTTTCTGATACATACAGGACGCGTTATCGGGAGGTCATTCTTTCCTCTTCTTGCGATAGCGATCATTGTGGGAATGACGCTTTGGGGGCCTTGGGTAAGCTTGGCAATGATAGTACTGGCGCTGAGTGCCGCAATGAGGTTCTCTTGAGTCGACTTGCGGACAATGGCTCAGCCACGTTGAGCCGCTGGGGCATTCTCTCCCACCCCCAGGACCAGCACTGCGTGATCTTCCATTTGATTTGCCTTGCAGCATACGCATGCGCCTTCTGGCTGTACCGGCACCCCGAGCTGGCTGGCATCACTGGTCCCTGGTCCCGAATGGCCTTCGTGGCAGGTGCAGCGTCGATGCTTGGTTGGATCTCCGGCATAGATATCGGTGTTAACTTCCACAACCATTCACATCGCCCAATCTTCAAGTCGCACTTCGTCAATCGCTGGTTCGGTCGAATCTGGACATTTTCGGGCGGGTGGCCTTCGTTCTTTTGGGAGTACTGCCATGTCACCATTCACCATGCCAATCTGCTAACCACTGATGATTGGACTCTTCCCAAACAGAACGCCGACGGATCATTTGAAGACTTTCGCCGGTACATGTTCACGCATTGGCCGTGGCGCATCATGATGCATCTCTGGAGGGACCTGACCGCGCGTCGAAGCCTCCGCCGCAAGTCGCTTCGTGAACTCGCTATCTTCCTTGCACTTTGGTCAATTCCTTTTTGGATCGATCCGGTAATGGCCGTATGGCTCTGGGTGCTGCCGCACTGGATCGCGAACGCGTTAGTGATGGGGTCGGGAATGTATGTCCAACACGCGGGATGCGTCCCGAAGAGTGCCGCTCGGCCGGTTAGTCACTCCACCGTGTTTGTGTCGAAATTCTTCAACCTCACAATGTTCAATATCGGTTTTCATCTGGAACATCACGACCATCCCAGGGTCCACTGGTCGGGGCTGCCAAAGCTTCATGAGCGCCTCAAGCAAGATATGATCGACGGTGGAGCGCACGTTGTTCCCTACGGTCTCTACCACGCCACGTTCCTACTCGCGGGCGACGATACACGCAAAAAGCGTTTCGCCGACCAAGCTTTGGGCTACACAATCAGTCGATAGCTTGCGTACCCGTCATCGCACTCTGAGAAGTCGCGTTCGCGAGCTGCTGCTCTGATTCGGATTGCGAGGTCGCCGGACTTTGCGTACCCGCAAAACTAGCAGCAAAAACTGCAGCAGCCGTTAATGCGAATCTGAGTCTGACACGGCCGAGGCACATTCTTCTCCTGCCGGACGACCACCTTTTTCATTACCAATTCTTTATTCCTAATCGTCGATTATTGATGCAGCCCTAGTCTCGAATGCAGTTTGGACCCGGATCCGGCCGCGTGCTACTACTTGTGAGCGCCTGAAGCCTTGTCGAGCTCGGCGATTAGCCCTTTGGCTCCCGGAATAATGGCTTGGCCGCCTTCGACGATGTCCTTCGCGCTGATGTCTTTGCCATACAGGGATTTGTTAGCATCATCATCAGTATCCATTGACGCGCCTTCCAGAGAGACGCCGGCAAAGAGCCCCTTGGACCGCGAATACGTCAGAACGTCTACGTGCATGGAAGCGGCATTGTAACCGGTGGCTTGGGCGCCCGTGGGACCGGCAGCGGCAGCGGCATTTGCTCCAAGCTTTGTCTTCCCATTCAGGATTTGCTCTGCGCCCGTTTGGTTCATGACCACCAGCACAAAATCAGTGGCCGTAGAGCCGAGTTGCACACCGATGCTTCCCTGGTCAAGCTTGTACATTGCGGGTGCGCCCCAGTGACCATCCATTTTGGCGCCTTGGCGGCAAACGAGTACACCACGTCCGTAGCTGCCGCCAATGCCGACGGCTACTTTCTTGACGCTGGGAAATATTACGACGCAATCGGCCTGGTCGAGAATACTCGTGGGCAGCCCAGTACTCCCTACGAGAAGTTCTCGAAGCACGGTGGCTGAATTCGATAAACGTTCTTCTTCTTTTTTCTGAGCGAACAGGGGCGAAGCTACCCCTAAGCACAACGCAAACACGATTAATCTTTTCATTTTGTGTCCTTTTTGCTGCAGAGATGCTGTCATTCTGTCCAAACCTCTGACCAGTCGTAATTGTCAAAATTGACAGTCTATCGCGTTCGGCCTGGACGGATAGCACGTCGCCGTGCGTGTGAATGCAAATCAGCGCAAAGCTCTGAGCAGACCCTTCAAAACAATGGCAAGCGGGACCTGAGTAAGAATTACCGGTAGCGCCGGTATCACTACTGCTGCTGCCAAGGTATAGATAGCTCCCTTGTCCGCGGGAAAAGGATTCAACTGTTCAATCTTCTCGTAAGTCTTGCCAAAATTAGCGAGGGTGGAGGTCTCGCTTGCCTGGAGAAACTCGGACTCGTGTCCAGCACGATGATGAATCCATTTTTCGTGGAACTCGGCGCTGTGTAGCTGGCCCAAAATGCCGTATTCCAGGGTTCCCCGGCGGCGCAGGGCAGCCAGACGCGGAACAAAAAAAAGCACGGGCGCGAACGCAACAAGAGCAATGATCATCACCAGGACGATCGCTTCCAACTTGAAGTCCATCAGACGAGCCCCATGATTGAGGATGTCGTTCCGCCACGTTGCTCCGATTACCGCCGTCGCGGCGAAAGCAAAAGGGGCGAACGCTGCCACCGTTAGGCCAAGGAAGCCAAGACCCCCGTGTTCGTCGGGGTGCGTCGGGACCAACCTTAAATTCCGTCCAGACAATTTAAAAGCAAAGAAGGTCCACATCAGCCATCTCCATAGACCGAGACCTAGGAGGAACTGGAAAAGAGGCGCACTTACCAATACGGCATACCAGCCTGCAACAGTTAAGTGAAGGTCAACGCCGGTTCCATGCCCAAGCCATGGCGTGGCGTCCACCAAGCCCTTGTATGAAAGGGCGGTGTGAACAATTAGAGCCGCCAAGACCACGAGCTCGGGAAGGAATGCGTCGCGAACGCGCACCAGGGTTGCGATCACTCCTTCGATGTACGCCAGGTCCGACGCGTCCAAAAGATTTACTTGCCGAATATGACGCATGACCATGAGGAAACGAGACTCCATAAAATATTCGCCGAATAGCAGAACAGGAACGGCGATCAGCAAGCGCGCATGAACTCGATATTCCTTCATCAGGGACAACAAACCTTCGGGATTCAAAACGGCGGTGATCAGAACCAACGGCAGCCAGCCCACCGCTAGCAGAAGAATCATGCGCCGGCCGAGGTTCCACTGATCTGGGCGGATGAGTCCAATCGCTCGCTGGGCTCGGAAGAACGGCCCCCCGCGCACGAGAGAAACTTCGCTAGGAGCGGGTATGGATGAAGGATGCGTTTTGCGCTCCTTGTCTCACGTGCTGCGCTCAAACCACGTCTTGCTGGGACGGAAAATTGGAGGTAAACATATGACCAGCCAGCGCCTCATTGATTGCGGGAATCAAGTCAGTATCCATGAGCAGCTTGACTACGTAACCCAACCCACCTGCCGCGTGACAGGTCTTTAGAATGTCAGTATCTTCATGGACCGTGAGGAACACGATCTTGGCCTTATTTCCTGGTCTCTTCAGCTCTTGCGCCACTTCGATTCCGCTCATGAGCGGCATCGAGATGTCCAGTACTACTAAGCCGGGTTCGAGCTTTAGCGTTGCTGCTAAAGCCGCTTGCCCATCGGTGACGCTGCCAACAACATCGAATGACTCTCGCAGTAGAGCGACCACTGTGGTTAATACGGGAGGAAGATCCTCCGCTACCACAACCCGTGTTCGAGTCATGAAAGTCGCCTCTGGGTTCCAGCGAGTTGAGTCTGCGGGGTTATTCCCGCCTAGCGTTCTTCTCCCGCAGGGGAGCATTGTCCTGGAAACGACCATGGGCGCGATGCAGGCCTATTGCTATTGTTAGAATTTACAGTCGGGAAAGAAAAATCGAGGAGGCTATACGGAGATTATCCGGTGCTTGATTGCGTACTGTATCAACTCAGCGTTAGTCTTCACTTGTAACAGTTCCATAGCGGTGTACTTGTGAGCAGCGACAGTCCTCGGTGTAATGTACAGTAGCTTGCCTACTTCCTTCATGGTGCGCCCTTCTGCCAATAATTGAATGACTTCCCGCTGCCGTCCGGTAGGCTGAGGCGCATGCTCACGGTTCTTGGGCTCTCGCAAGGAGATATTATCAAGACCTTTCGCGGCACTTGGGGTTACATAGGAACCACCCTTTTGTCCATCGCGTTTTTTCTCATAGCTGACATTGATAGCCCTCGTAGAGGCGTTATTCGCGTGCATCCGCAAAATCTAATAAGCCTTGCTCAGTCTTTGCATGGCCAGTAATCCGAGTTAGTGGATCTGAAAGCGGTTGTTTCAGGTAGCGACTAACAGCAGCTAGTGGTCTTTCATACTCGCAGTGAGTGTCTTTGCCTGCCACCAGAGATCCGGAACCACAGTGGCGGATAAGGCTTCATACCAGCTACATTCAAGAGGAAGCTGGCAATGATGCTAGCCGCCTGAGGTCTTGCACCAAGGCCCCGATTCGCTTCGAGCATACCCATGGAGTAGACATTCTATTCTGCTTTCCCAGTGTTACGTTCGATGGAACCAGCATGTCCGTTTATCGGGGCTTGAGCTACAGACGCTCCATATTTTTGACCAAGCCTCCCGCAGCGGCAGTCTGTTAATTCTGACAATAGTAAGTAGGCGAGTCTCCAACTTATTATTCCTCACCAACCACAAGCCGCTAGGTGCGTCTCATTTCGATTTGGGAGGAGAACGACAGTGCGCAACCAATTTGCCGCCGCGATGATCGGTGCGACTCTTCTTTTGTGTCTAGTATCCAGAGCGAACGCGCAAGGCGAACCGCTTGGGGGCCAGCCCGAGCGCGGAGCCAAACAATCCGTGAAGGACCTGGGCGAACAGGTTGCCTACCAAAGAGCGTTCGAGGCGGTCTTGTGGGCTACGCCCGCATCCGCAATCTACCGCTTCCGCGTTGGATTGTTAGAACAGCCCGGAATGGCTGACAACGTAATCACCGCATATTCTGGCCCGCTGACAATGGCGCAAGAACTGATTACGCCCAATCAGGTGACACCGTACCTCGGAGCGGCATCCGACCTGCGAAACGGTCCGGTCGTGTTGGAAGTTCCGGCCAAGACAGGCAAAGCTGTTCTCTACGGTCAAGTCGTCGACGCGTGGCAGGCCACGATTGCCGATGTCGGACCGTCCGGACTCGACAAAGGCGAAGGAGGCAAGTATCTGTTTCTCCCGCCCGGTTACAAAGATTCCGTCCCTGATGGTTATCTCGTGATTCACTCCACCAGTTATCGAATCCTTTTTGGATTTCGCTCCATTCCGCTTGGAGGCGCAACGGACGCGGAGGCACACGCCTACAGCACGACACTTAAGATGTACCCACTGTCCGAAGCATCCAATCCCAAACCGACGCGCTTCACGGATGGTCGTCCGTACCCGCTGCATACTCTGCCGTTCTACGATATTCGAGCGTTGAAGGACATCTACGACATCGTGAGCGTCGAACCTGTGCAACCACGCGACATGGTTATGATGGGAATGCTGGCAACAATCGGCATCGAACCCGGGAAACCTTTCAACCCTCCAGCGAAGTACAAAGCGGCTTTGGAGCGAGGAATCGTCGATGCTTATTACTACATGCAAGAACTCGACACGAAATTGTTTGCCGAGAATTTATACTGGCCCGACCGCCACTGGAATTTTGCGATGGTTCCTGATGTAAACCGAGGGTTCAGCTTCGTAACCGACGATGCCGTGCAAATAGACAAGCGGGCTGCAGCGTGGTTTTTCTTTACGTTCTATCCGAAGGTGCTGACCGAGCATGCCGGAACTGTTTATCTCGCACCAATCGCGGACAGTGACGGGCAACCCCTCAGAGCGGGAAAGACGTACAAACTGCACATCCCGAAAGAAATTCCAGCCAAGCAGTTTTGGTCACTGACTGTTTACGACCGCAGGACATGGTCCTTCATCAAGAACCCACAGGACCGAGCGGGCTTAGGCTCCTTCAACATCGACCAGATGAAGAAGAATGCTGATGGGAGTGTTGACCTATATTTTGGACCAAAAGCACCGGCAGGAATGGAATCTAATTGGATTCCGACGGAAGACAAAGAGCCCTATCCGTGGCTCCGGCTCTACGCTCCCGAGGAACCCTTCTGGAACAAGTCATTCAAGATGCCCGACGTGGAACTAGTCAAGTAGGGTCTCAGCGAGAACGAGAGGACAAACTATGAAACCTGCTCACAAGCAACACATCATCATGGGTGCGCTCGTTGGCGCGCTGGCACTGAGCGTCCTCACAGCCCCAACCCTCGCTCAGGAAGGCAACTTCGATAAACTCGCCAATCTCCCGTTCGCGGACGGCCGGCCCACGCCGGAGACAGCGCAAACACTGCGCGACGAACTGCTGTTCCAACGGGCGACGCAGACTTACCTCTGGGCGCTACCGTTAATCAGCACGCTCGGCATGCAGGTCGGGTCCGAGAAGACCTTCGGTGCCGGTTACAACGTCCTGCCAATTTGGAAAAAACGCCTGGACGCCAAGACCCTAGTGACCACGCCGAACTCTGACGTGCTCTACGCCATGAGCTACGTGGATCTTGGGAAGGACGGTCCGCTGGTTATGGAAGCGCCGCCCGGGCTGCAGGGCATCTTTGATGACTATTGGCAGCGTCCCATCCCGGTCGATGGTGGCAAGTTCTTTGGCGACATCGGTCTGGCAGGGCCGGATGGCGGCAAGGGCGGCAAATTCCTGCTATTGCCGCCCGGCTATAAGGGCACGGTGCCGGAAGGTTATTTCGTTTACCGTTCAGCAGCCAACAACGTCTTTGTTTTCCTACGTGGTTTCTACGAGGACCCGAAGAATCTGGCACCCGCCGTCGAACACCTTGAACGGACAAAGATCTATCCGCTGAACGGCGAAGCGACCGCGAAGCCGATGAAATTCCCTGATGCCTCCGGCGTCCCGGTCAATATGCTGCCGATCAGCGACGGCAGCGCGTTTGTTCAGCTCAAGCTGCTCCTGGATAAGGAGGGCGCCAACCTTGCTGGTCCCGACCGGCTGGGCGACTTGGCGGCAATCGGCATCGTCAAGGGGCAGCCGTTCACACCTGATGCGGGCACCCGGAAGGTCCTCGACCAGGCCGCGAAGACCGGCTACGAAATGAGCCGCGTGCTGCTTTTCCAAAATATTGTTGGTGGCGTGTCATATTTGATTTTCCCCGACCGTCAATGGTCCAATCCGCTCGCCAACCAGACGCCGGCGAACCCAACAGCTTCTGTCAATGAGTGGCCATGGCTGAACGCCACGGGGATTCTGACAACTGACTCGCGGATCAACTATTTCACCGGCTACTACGCGATAAGCATTGGCATGGCCTCACAAATACCTGGCAAGGGAGCCAATTACTGGATGGCCTTTTTCGATGGCGAGGGCAAGCCGTTCGTGGGTGGCAGCAACTATCGCCTGCACCTGCCGCCCAACGTCCCGGCTGCCATCTTCTGGTCGGTTACGCTCTATGACGCTGCAAGCGCTTCGGGTCTCGCCAACGGCCAGCCTTTCCCGTCGCTGGGTTCGAGGGACAAGCCGGTGCAGAACGCGGACGGCGGCACGGACCTTTACTTCGGTCCAAAAGTACCGGCGGGCAAAGAAGGCAACTGGCTCGCCACTGCTCCAGGCCGGGGGTTCTTCGCCATCCTCAGACTTTACGGCCCGACCGAAGCCGCTTTAGACAAGAGCTGGAAGCCTGGCGACATCGAGAAGCTGAAATGAAGGAACCAAATAGGCAGAGGGAGAACACGACTATGAAAACAAATCTCTTCGCCGTCGCGAGGCCGACGTCGTTATGACATCAATCAGGCACTAGCCGATTAGCTGATGATAACCCCTGATTCTCGTGTACCGAATGCTTACGAAGCTTCGCTAAGGCCCGTTGCCCCAAAAGGTTGACGCGCCTGTTAGTTTTGGCAATTGCGATAATTTCGAAGTTGGAGTAGTTTTCTCCCCGTGAGTACGCCGCTTGCACAGGGATGCGGTGTTCAAGGCTGGGCACGCTGCGTTTCTGCGTGGTCCATCAACGGCGTCGCATAGCCTCGAAATCAGTTTCAAGAAAGGGAGAGAAAATGGAAAAAAAGGATCGAAGGAAGTGGTTGGCCACAACGCTGGGCCTTTTGGTATTGATGCTATTCAACTTGCCGCAAAGTCAGGCACAAACCAAGGTGACATTACAGAACGTGTCACCCGCCGCCGGACAAAAACCTAACATTATCTTAATCGTGTCCGACGATTTCGGGTACGGCGACTCGGGACCATACGGCGGCGGCGTCGGTCGGGGCATGCCGACACCTAATATCGATCGTTTGGCTGCTGAAGGCATGACGTTTTACTCCTATTATGCCCAGGCAAGTTGCACACCGGGCAGAGCTGCGATGATGACGGGGCGGTATCCCAATCGCAGCGGCATGACTACGGTGGCATTTCAAGGTCAGGGCGGTGGTTTACCGGCTGCCGAATGGACACTTGCGTCGGTGCTTAAGCAGGCGGGTTACCAGACCTTTTTCACTGGTAAATGGCACTTGGGCGAGTCCGACTATGCGCTACCCAGCGCACACGGCTTCGACGAAATGAAGTATGCCTTACTCTATCACTTAAACGCTTACACATACGCCGACCCAAAGTGGTTTCCGGGTATGAGTCCCGAGTTGCGCGCCCTGTTTGAGAAGGTGACAACTGGCGCGCTCTCTGGCAATGCCGGGGAGAAACCGCATCAGGAGTGGCGTGTGAACGGTGAATACGAAAACACACCTGACAAGGGCTGGGTCGGAATTCCTTATCTGGACGAATACATCGAGAAGGCCTCGATTGATTACTTGGAGCGGGCCGCAAAGAAAGGCCAGCCATTCTTCATGAGCATAAATTTCATGAAGGTACACCAGCCTAATCTTCCGCATCCTGACTACATCCACAAATCCATGTCCAAGAGCAAGTACGCTGACTCAATCGTAGAAGCCGACGCTCGCATCGGTCATGTGATGGATAAAATCCGCGAGTTAGGCATCGACAAAAATACCCTAGTTTTTTGGACAACAGACAACGGCGCTTGGCAGGACGTTTATCCAGACGCAGGCTATACGCCGTTTCGTGGAACCAAGGGAACTGTGCGGGAAGGGGGAAACCGTGTCCCCGCAATCGCATGGTGGCCCGACAAGATCAAGGGTGACACCAAGAACCACGATATTATCGGCGGTCTCGATCTAATGGCTACCTTCGCCTCATTCGCTGGCGTAAAGCTGCCGGAGGCCGATCTGGAAGGTAAACCTACGATCTTCGATAGCTATGATATGACACCAGTGCTGCTCGGTACGGGAAAAGACCCCCGCAACACTTGGTACTACTTCACCGAGCAGGATCTCACACCCGGCGCAATTCGCGTCGACAACTTTAAGGCGGTTTTCGATATACGCGGTGATGGTGGACAGGCGACCGGAGGCTTGGCTGTAGACACCAACCTCGGCTGGAAAGGGCCAAGCAAGATGATTGCGACGACGCCACAAATCTTCGATCTCTGGCAGGATCCGCAGGAACGCTACGACATCTTCATGAACAATTACACGGAGTCAACGTGGGCCGCCGTAACGATGTCCGAAGCGTTTAAGAAGGTCATGGCGACATATATGAAGTATCCACCTCGCAAAGTGCAAGGGGTGAGCATACCGTATGTCAGCCTTGGGCAGTACGAACTGCTCAAGAGCTTTCAGGAGCAGCTGCAGAACGAGGGCTTCAAGTTCACGATACCCGTGGAATAGGTGTCGCGGGTGATTTGAGGCGGGGATAGGGTCAATGGTTCATTACGATTTAGTTCGCGCAGGTTTACACCGGCGGTGAGCAGCGAGTCGGGCACGGTGAAATCCAATCCCGATGGCTCGGTCGACGTTTACTTTGGCCAACACCCGGCGGGCGAGGGGAACAACTGGATCCAGACAGTGCCCGGCAAGGGCTGGCGGAGCCTCCTCCGTCTCTACGGAGCGCTCGAACCGTGGTTCGACAAGACGTGGCGTCCGGGTGAAGTCACGCTGGTGAAATGATTCACCCATCGGATATTACCCGCCACTCGCCCAGCCTTTCCCCTCGCTCGGTTCGAGGGACAAGCCCGTGCAGAACGCGGACGGTCCTGATTTGTCCCGACTTCACGTCTCGGGTAAGCGCGTCATTCGGGAGCTCACCGTCCACTCGCCGAAGCTCAACTGGCTCCCTTGATAAGAGATGCTGTCATCAGGTAGCTATAGTGCGGAGATCATTCCACGGGAGGCAGCCTATGAGTTCACAATCAGGTTTTACGTTCAGAATCGGCCCTCAGTTAAGTGAGGGTAAGCGTGCCGCGATACGCGAATCAGTGGCTCCGGGGGCCGCGCTCAACGGCCCTTATTTAGCGATGAACTTCGCTGCTGCGCTGATTGCCGGTTTCGGGCTCATTGAGAACTCCCCGGCGGTCATCATCGGCGCCATGCTGATCGCAATGCTGTATGGTCCAATCGTTGGCATCGCTCTTGGACTTGCCGAGGCAAATCTTCACCTGCTCCGCCGTGCTCTTTTAGCGGAAGCCGTTGGCGCGATTGTTCTAGGACAAGTTTATAGGCCACATAGTATTTGTAGATATTGTCGACATATTGCACGGTTTCCTGTCCAATGTCTTTCGCAACGACCAATTCGACATTTCCGAACCATTTATCGGGATCCAGGCCCTCGCTCGCCGCTTGTCTTCGGATGCGCGCTATTCGGGTCGGCCTGCGTTGTAAGATGCGAAGACCATCAGAGTTTTGTTCAAGGCATCCAGTTTGGGATCGTTGAAATAGGTGTCCGCGATATTTCGCAGCATCTTCGCACCGGCGTTGATGTTGTTTTCGGCATCTTCGGGACCGCCCACATTTTCAATACCGATGGGCGCAGCGGCTGCATATTTAGGGATTACCTGCATGATGCCGACGCTCCGTA
Source organism: uncultured Acidobacteriota bacterium (assembly GCA_963830375.1). Classification (GTDB taxonomy): domain Bacteria; phylum Acidobacteriota; class Terriglobia; order Acidiferrales; family UBA7541; genus Palsa-295. The sequence continues at coordinate 1,095 of CAWHMJ010000001.1, read as the reverse complement.
GGATTCTTGCGGCTTTGGTCCAGTAGCGATTCCTGGTATCCCTGCGCAACAAGCAGCAGGTAGTCAAAATTGTATTCCGCTGCATATTTCTGGGAAGCGTAAGTATGCTTGAAACTCTTTATTTCCTCAGCGGATGTCGAATCCTTAACCCACCTCGTATTTTCCAGGTAGCGACGCACCAGAGTGTTGCCGAACGATGTGCCGGATTGTTGGCCTTCGATGAATTCGTCTAGCAGCTTATTCAACTCCGGACTGTCCTTGCGCGTGACCAAAGCCAACTCAACATCTTTTTAAGACAGCGTCCGAATGAACGGTAAGTTGGGGGAATACCTTTGACCAGAAATCGGCGCGGAGACTTATCGTAACGGTTGCAGGAGCAAGCCCGTCTCACCATCTCAAGCAGATCCTCTCGGTCAAGTTAGGATCGGCGCTCTTGATCAGGATCGGCGGCTTGCCCGCTTTTTGAAATGACTCGCTTAGGAGCTTGAGGTTGTCGTAATAAACGGTCAGCGGATTGACGTAAATTTCTTTCCCGCTTAAATCTTCGAGACTAGCTATCGCTGGCGATTTCGGTCCGGTCACGATGACCTGCTTCACATTCGAGTAGATGGAGCTCGTGAACAACGCGTGTTTCCCGCGGTCTGGCGTCACAATTACTGGATAGCCCATAACGTCGCCGACGCCTGTTAACAAGGCGTGTTCCAGCTGTTCTGGTCGCACTGGGATAAACGTCACATTTACTTTTAAGGCTCCGGTTTTGACCTTCTGGTTCACGAAACGTTGAAACTCATCGAATGCTTCGTAAAAGATCTGCCTGCAGGGGCCCCTTATCGTAAAAAAAACCCGAGCGGCTGGGTACGACGAGAACACGAATCTGATGGCTCTTCAGCATGACGTCTTGATCACCAAGTTGGCGCTGAAAGGTTAGAGGCAATTCGAGGGAAGAAATAGATCCCGGAGGGTCCGTCTTAGGATTTGCAATGGCCGGTTGCTGTGACTGCGGATACGCCTGTGTTTGCATAGCCGTAAAGACAGCAAGAAAAATTACAAGCGCCGTTAATAGGCATATCAGTTTCACACGGGCAAACGACATAT